>JAXLQL010000022.1:0-150362 GCA_046331625.1 Bryobacteraceae bacterium | reverse complement strand
CGCCGCCTGCCGGAACGCCTCTCACCTGAGCAGACCTCAGGATTTCCGCTCCGCCAAATTCAAACAGATATCTAAAGAAATGTTCTAAACATTCCGATAGATGAATGTGCGCACGCAATTGCTCCTCCTCCTCCTCCTCGCCGCTCACGCCCTCCTCGCTCAGCCGGACCGCTTTGGTCTCCCCGCTTGCGAACTCCCCGGCCAGGAACTCGCCATCCGCGCAGCGTTCGTCCTGTGCCACAGCGCCTCGCTCCGCGTCCCCGTGTGGACCGCCTACGAGATCACTCCCGAGCGCCTCGACGGCCATGCGCAGCGCCCGCGCCACTTCCGCCGCGACCTCGCCCTCGCGCAACCAGGCGCGTCAGACTCCGACTACCGCAACTCGGGATGGGTTCGCGGTCATCTCGTGCCGGCGGCCGATGTCGCCTGGAGCGAAGACGCTCTCCGCGAATCATTCCTCCTGTCGAACGCCGTCCCACAAAACGCCGCGCTCAACTCGGGAAAATGGCGCGTGCTCGAAGGCGCCGTCCGCAAGCTTGCTTCCACGGCGGACTTCGTCCTCGTCTTCACCGGACCCGTTTTCTGCCCTGACGACGCCCGCATCGGAGCCAATCAGGTCGCCGTGCCTTGCCATCTCTTCAAGGTGGTGGTCGCCGGTCGCGGACGGGCATTCCACACCTTCGCCGCGATTCTTCCCAACGGCTACAATCCGGCCGAACCACTCGCCCACTACGCATGCTCGATTGCCGAAGTGGAACGCCGCACCGGGCTCGACTTCCTCAGCGCGCTGTCCACAGCCCAACAAGCGGAACTCGAATCCACCGCCGAGCCTCTTCCATCGCTCGCCAACACCGCCTCGGAGAGTGCATCGCCCTGGGTGGCCCCATCGCTGTCCTTTCGCACCGCTCCGGAGGCGGGGCTCGGGCAAACAGCCATGCCATCTCTCGAGGCCCACTTGCCGCTTCGCTAGCTTAGCTACTTTCTGGCGCAAAATTCCATGGCTCAGATTGTGGGGCAGGCTTTCAGCCTGCGCGGGACTTCAGTCCCGCTGTCGATGCCAAGCGCCCAGGCCCTAGCAGCGAACTTTAACCTCTACCGAATGGTGCTTGGGCGGCTTCCACTTCGGTTTCCGCGCTTGGCCAGTGATGGCCGGCGAGAACCTCTCGAATTTTGCGCCGGAAAGTAGCTAGGCATCCGATTTGGGCCGCGGTTTCGTTCACCGCGCGGTTTCAACACCCGCGCGCCGATACATGGGTGGCTTGTCCGCGGCTTTCGTGCTCGCGCGGCCGTCGAAACCTATGCAGTTCGTGTATTGGATATTTCTTTTCTCCCTTGTTTTCAGCTACTCACCGGTTTCGATTTTGCAAGCGCCAACTCCCCTCGTTCTACTCTCGTGGTCGAGGAGGCTCTCATGAACAACCCGGCTCTCAATGCCGTCAAACACGGACTCACCGCCACAACCGTGCTTCTTCCTTCCGAGAATCCCGCCGCTTGGCAGGCCCTGCTCGAATCCCTCGTCGATTCCTTCCAACCGGCCAACCACAATGAAGCACTGCTCGTCGAACAAATGGCCGCCGCTCAGTGGCGCATCCGCCGCGCGTGGTCCATCGAGTCGCAAACGATGCAGTTCGAAATGATGGATCAAGCCTCTCCGCTTGCCCGAGGCGCGTCCGCCATCACGCACACCGCACGCGCCGCCGTCGCCTTCCGCAATCTCAATGACGAGACCACGGCCCTCGACAACATCGGCCGCCAGGAGACGCGACTCGCCCGCGAGTACGAACGCGCCCTGCGTCAACTCATCAAGCTCCAGGACCGCCGCCGCCTGCTCGAAGCCCTGACCTCGAGCGCGGGCAAAACCCCGCAAATGCACCCACCAAAAGCGATTTTGCAAAACGAGGAACCACCACGATGAACATCTATCTCGACGACGCCATCGAGCCAGTGTTTGACTCTCTCACGCTCCAGCCCGGATGGTCTTTCCGCGCTCTGCTCGCAGCCATTCGAGCTTCAGTCCGCTCGACCATCCAGAAGACCGCGCAGCAGAAGGTCGAAGACTCCCAGCTCTGGACGGCCCTCCGTGACGCCATCTTCAACGCTCTGCTTCCGTTCCCAGAAGCGCACCAGCAAGTCGGTTCCGCCATCACGGCCGTCTATGAGAACTTCAAGACCTCCGCGTAGCGCGCGCGCTTCAGCCTGGGTCTCGCCCGAGTCAGCACCGAGTGTTACTAGGGAACCTTCTTCGGAGGATTGCTCACCCCGATGTCGAGCGCTACTTTCCACGATCCGTCCGGGCCCCGCCGCCAGATGGTGACATAGCGTCCGTCGCTTTCCACCACCGCCCCGCTTTCATCCAGCCCACGATACTTGCTCCGTCCGCAGGTGTATCCGAGATCGCCCGACTTCGAAGCTTCGGCGAACTCCGGCGCCCATCGCAACGACGCACCTTTCTCAGCCAGCCCGGGACCCATGTACTTGCGGATGGCTTCGTGGCCTTCCACCACTTCTCCATTGCGCCGGACCATCTTTCCATCCGGCGCGAACCACCAGACCCAACCGTCGATGCGTTGTTCTGCCGTGCGTGCGTCGAAGGCGCGGTCGGCAGCCATGATGTCCTGGCGGAAGTCCTTTCGGGCGCCCAGAAGGTAACCACAACCGGCGGCGAGCGTCATCCAAGCGAGGGTTTTCATGACTTCAGGATAGGGCGCGCACGAGTAGCCGGTCCCGGAAATTGTGGCGAGCAGAAGGCATTCTGAAGCCGCGCCGCACGCATCGTCCGCCACACGGACTGCACCAGCTAGTAGTCGGTGCGACCCTTGTAACTCATCTCCTTGAGCTCGAACTCCAACTGCCGAAACGTGCCTGCAACGCCGGGGAGATACAGATCGAACTTGAGATTCTTGACGGCAGCCTCGGGCCTGGGAAACACCAGGCGAAGGAACGCGTCGCGCGACGTGGGCGGAAAGTGGCCGCTCGCGCGGATCTTCTGCTTGCCCGAGCGAAGCCAGCAGTTCTTCTCCATCTCGCGGATCTCCTTGGCGTCGGCCATCTGGTTGAAGTCCGTCACGCGCACGGCCAGCACCACATGCTTGCCGCGATCGTTGCGGATGAATTCGAAGTAGTCGTCTTCGCCTGGGTCGGGAGCATCGAGCTGCTTCGCTTCATGGCGGCGGCGCCACTCCTGCTCGGCGAGCCTCATCGCCTCAGACGACGCGAGGTACGCATCGGAGCGCGCCCAGGGAGAATCGGTGAGAAGTCTGTTGAGTTCGTCTTCGCTCCAATCCTTGGGTTCCTTCGAATCCCAGAACGAAGCGGCCAGCAACGTGGCGGCGAGCATGGCAAAGCAAGCCGGCTTGTGCATCGCGGTACGCCTTCAGTGTACGCTAACAGTTCTCAGTCATCATGGCGGAAATCGAATATCGCGGGCGCCGGGCCCACCGGCTTTCGAACGGAGTGTTGACGGTGACCATCACCGTGGAGGGCGGGCACATCGCATCGATCCTGCATGCCGGCGCGGACGTCAATCCGCTCTGGACTCCGCAGTGGCCGAGCATGGAGCCCTCGGCGTACGATGCCGCGCGCCACGGCGGCGCCTACGGCGGAGATGCCGAAGCCAAGCTCCTGGCCGGTATCTTCGGGCACAACCTGTGCCTCGACCTCTTCGGTGGACCCAGTGAAGCCGAAGCCGCGGCCGGCATGACAGTACACGGCGAGTCATCGATCGCGCTGTACGAAGTGGAAGAGTCGCCGGGTGCGCTGGTGGCGCGGTCGTTCTTTCGCGAGGCCGGCTTGCGCTTCGAACGGCGGCTGGCGCTGAACCCCGGAAGCTCGGTGCTCCGTATCACGGAAGCCGTGGAAAATGTTTCGGCGTGCGACCGGCCCTCGGCTTGGACCCAGCACGTCTCCTTGGGCGCACCGTTCGTCGAGCCCGGTGTGACGCAGTTCCGGCTCCCGGGTACGCGCTCGAAAGTGCTTGAAGCCGACTTCGCTGGAGGGAAAGGCTACCAGAAGATCGGCGCCGAATTCGATTGGCCCATGTGCCCGCGCGCCGATGGCGGCGTGACGGATCTCCGGCTCTATCCGGGCGATGCGAGATCGGCCGGATACACGGCCACTCTGATGGATCCGGCACGCGAGCAGGCGCACTTCATCGGGTGGCATCCGAAGTGGAAGCTCGCCTTCGGGTACGCGTGGAAGCAGACGGATTTCCCGTGGATCGGCCGCTGGGAAGAGAACCGGCTGCGCGAACTCGCTCCGTGGGATGGGCGCGAGATCACCTGTGGGATGGAGTTCGGCGTTTCGCCGATGCCCGAGTCGCGCAAGCAGATGATCGAGCGCGGGTCGCTCTTCGGCGTGCCCGGGTATCGCTGGCTGCCCGCGCGGCAAAAGGTGACGGTGGAGTACTGTGCGTTCGCGGCCTTGGCGGAGAAGTGCCCGGAGTCGCCGACGTGGAGCGGGGACTCGGTGCGGTTCGACACGTAGTGGTAACAGTGCGCTGATACACTGGACCTTCGCCGAAGCGACTACCTAATCGATGCGCACACCGGTCCTGATCTTGCTCGCAACCCTCTCCGCTTGGAGCCAAGAACAAGCGGCGCGCGTGGAAGTCAAAGCCGGCGAAGTGCTTCGGATCGCCCTCGAAGAACGCGTGCGGATCGGTTCCGTGGGATCGCCGCTGCGAGGCAGGTTGATCGAACCCGTGTATGCGTTTGACCGCATGGTGCTCCCGGCGGGCGCCATCGTGGAGGGTCGCCTGGCCGAGATCGAACGCGTGCCGGCGGCGCGGCGGGTCCTGGCCGCGTTGGGCGGAGACCTCACGCCGGCGCGAGTGGCGCGAGCGCAGTTTGACACGGCAGTGCTGAACGACGGAACGCGGCTGACGCTCTCGACCGAACCGGCGCGTGGAGCCGAACGCTTGGCCCGCGTGGCCCCGCGTGGAAAGTCCGCGGTGGCGGACCGCTTTCGTGGCATGCATCCGAAAGCGCTGCTCTCGTTTCGAGAACCAGGAAAGCTGAAGCAGGCGCAAGCACGGCTACTCGCGATGTTGCCGTACCGCAGGCAGTCCTGGCCGGCGGGCACAGCGTTCGTTTCCGTGCTGCGGAATCCAGTGATGGCGCCGAGCCTTCCCGCCGAGCCAGGAAGTGGAGAGTTGGAGGCGCGCTTGCTTACCAAGGTGAGCTCGGCGACCGCGCGAGTCGGAGACAGAGTGGAAGCGGCGGTGACGCGGCCTGTGTTCGGCGCCGATGGAGCGCTACTGGTCCCCGAAGGCAGCCGGTTGCACGGCGAAGTAACCGCCGCCCGGAAGGCGCGCTTCTTCCAGCGCAGCGGGAAGTTACATTTTATCTTTCGCCAGATAGAGCCGCCGATTGGCGCGCCACGGCCGATCCAGGGATACCTCGAGGGCATCGATTTCGAGGCGAGCGCTCACCTCGCGCTCGATTCGGAAGGAACTGCACTCGTGAGCCGGCCGAAGTCGCGATTCATTGTGCCGGCGCTCGCCACCGCGGCCGCAGGGCTCTCGTTCCACCAGGACTACAACGCGCAAGGCGTCCCCGATCAGGACTACTGGGGCCGGGCACAATCAGGTGCGGCGGGGATGGGCTTGGTAGGAATGGCGGTAGGGCAGGCATCGCGGAAGCTCGCGTCCGGAATTGCAATCGCCGGAGCCGGGATGGGTATCTACTCGACGTTGATTGCTCGCGGCGCCGAGGTGGAGTTTCCGGTGCATACGCTGATCCGGATCAACCTGGGCGAGCGGACCCCGAAGAAGTAGACTCAGGCTGCGGCTGACGTAGCCAAGTTGCGGCACGAGTCCATATCGCGACCGATCGTGCGCGACCCCGCCCAAAGCGCGATCGCCAGAAAGAACGACAGCACGGGAATGATGAGCACGGCTTCCTGCAGCCCCGTTGCGCGATGCGCTGCTTCGATCGTCACCGAGCCCGCGGCCTTGGCTGCTTCGGCGGCACGCCAGTCGGACAAGCGGCCGGTGAGCAGCGGACCCATCGACGCGCCCATCATGTACATGAGCATGAAGTAGATCGACATGGCGCGCGCCCGCATCGACGGCGGCACGATGTCTTGGATCGACGAATACACCGGACCGTAGTAGGCGTTGCACGCGCCGTACGCGAGCGTGAACATCGCGAGCGCGATCGGCAGGGAGCCCTTCGGTTGCACGATGCCGAGATACGCGGTGGGTGCTCCGAGCAACGCGATGGCCGCGGCTACCAGCATCCTCGCATCGCGGCGCTGCTTGACGAAGCGGTCCGCGAGATTGCCTCCGAGCATCGCGCCCGCAAGCCCGCCGATCGCGTACATGACGCCGGTGAGAACGCCGGCGTTCGCGAGCGTCTGCGAGTGAATGCGGATGAAGAACGACACCATGAACGTGCCGTAGGCGTACATGTTGAAGTTGAGCAGCGCGCCGGACGCGATGATCCACCAGAGCGTGGGAATGCGGAGCACGCTCCACATCGATCCCGAGGCCTCGCGCAGATGCGGCTCGGTGGCTCCGCGCGGCGGCTCGTCGAGGAACAGCAGCAGCGGGACGAGCACCAGCGCAGGAACTGCCGCCAACACCATGGCCGTGCGCCAACCGAAGGCTTGCGCGGCGGGTCCACTGAAGAGATAACTCAGGGCGCCGCCGATTGGCACACCGAGCATGAAGACCGAGAGGGCGCGAGCGCGCTTTTCCTGCGGGAAGAGATCGCCGATCCAACTGGTGGCGGTGGGCGCCACTACAGCCTCGCCCACGGCCACGCCGAGCCTGGCGATGATCAAGTGCGTGAAGGTCTGCGCCAGGGCGTTCAGGCCCGTGAGCGCAGCCCAGACTGCGACTCCGATGGCGAGGATCCACTTGCGCGCCAGGCGGTCGGCAAGCCAACCGAGGCCGACTCCGACGACCGCGTAGAGCCAGATGAACGCGCTACTCAGCAGTCCGATTTGCGAGTCAGAGAGATGGAACTCGTGCTTCATCGGCTCGGCCAAGGCTCCCGCTATGTTGCGGTCATAGAAGTTGAGGATGTTGATCAGGAACAGGACCACGAGCCCGAAGAACAGCGAGGTCTTCATTCGGGGAATGCTACCAGACTTTCCACCAGCGGTGTCGGCCATCGCATGCGATAGATTGTGATCCGGGTGATCCGGGTAGTTCCGAGGGCGTATCCGCTGGTGTCCTGAAGCCTGCCAAAAATCGCTGGACCGGCCGAGATCAGCCCCACAGCCCCCCGGTGTCCACGGCACCAGAGCCACCACCCTTCCCTTGGCCCAGGCGAAACGGCGCGAGCGTGGCAAGTGACGTTCGTGCGATCACGCTGGCCATGGCCGTACCGGCCGCCCAGCGGGTCGTTTGCGCCGGCTGCGGATGGAACGGGATCGCATGTAGGCGCTGGTGCTCACATCGACTGCTGAAATCGGACTACGGCCATTCGCGTGAATACGCCATCCACCACCGAGTGCGGGCTCGCAGCCCGTGCTGAGCAGCGCGGGCCGCGTTGGGGGCGGCCCAGGGTTTGTGCCAGCGCCGCGAGGCCCAC
Organism: Bryobacteraceae bacterium; assembly: GCA_046331625.1. GTDB lineage: Bacteria > Acidobacteriota > Terriglobia > Bryobacterales > Bryobacteraceae > JAXLQL01. The sequence goes on along the minus strand of JAXLQL010000022.1, from coordinate 142,824 downwards.
GGGACTTTGGCCAGGGGCTAGGAGTGAGCCGGGCGTTCAGTTTCTCTTGTAGCGTTCTGGCATCGGGCTCGTTCGAGCCCATGCTGGGCCTTTGCGGCGGCATCGTTTCCTCCAACCGATAGCGATGCCCCAGCACTCTGCGTTTCACGAGCAATCGGGCGACTCTCCGCGGATGCCATGGAGGGCTTGAGCCAAACCGCAGCGCGCCACGCCACGAACGTTACCAAGATGCTGGTTAGGCCATCTACTGCGTAGTGATACCGGCCGTACACCGTCGCCGTGTAGACGAGCAGAGCCACGAGGAACGCCATCGCCGGAATGCGCGGCCGGTGACGAAGCACGGTCCACAAACCGAACGCGGAGGAAAACGCCACCGCGACGTGTCCGCTGGGGAAAACGCTGGTGGAAATGTCGAAGCGATCGAGCAGCCACGTGTTCACGGTGCGGGGGAAGCCGTGGAAGCCGGGCAGGTCCGCTCCGGGAAAAGCCACCCGCGGCGACTCCACGGGAATCACCAGCAGCAAGGCGTAGGCGGAGAAAGTTCCCAGGAACAAAACCAACAAGTAATGTTCTGCCTGCTTTCGGGCTCCGCAGGCGTAGAGCACGCCGAGCGCGATCGGCGGAATGGCATAGAGCAGCAGATACAGGCTCTCGAGGACAAACGGGACCACCGGTCCGGCGAATTCGAGCGCAGCGCGGAGGCCAGTCAGCACCTGGCGATCCCAACCCACCCAAAGCGTCTGCCATTTCTCCGAAGGCGGGCTCGAAAACGACTGCAGGCTCCAGTAGCCCACGAGAATGAGCGCGAGCGACGCCCAGTCGCGCGTCACTCGCGACCACGGCCGCGAGGAAGCGGGTTCAAGGCGCAACGCCGTTCCGATCGCGAGCGGCGCGGCGAAGAGAAACCCGCGGAGCGCGATGGGCACGGGCCGCACGACCGCGACCAGCGCCAGCAACATGAAGTACCCGAGCGCTACCCACCTGGCGCGGATCCCTGCCTTCTGCATCGTCAACCTTTCCAAGGTAGCACTCGGCGCGGGCGGCAACGATCAAAAAGTCACCAATCCTTTGCGCACCGCGTAGAGCACCAATTCCTACCGTGGAGGAGGTCGAGCTGTGCAGGATGTGGCCGCGATGCGTCTCCACCGTGTACGGACTGAGGTGCAGTAGCGCGGCGATCTCCTTGTTGGCGCGCCCCTCGCCGATCAGTTGCAGGATCTCGCGCTCGCGCGCCGAGAGCAGGTCAAAGCGGTCTTCCACGCCCTGGCGGCGGAGCCGGATGACATGGTCATCGCGCAGCATTTCACGGATCCGGGGGCTGAAGAACGGGCGGCCTCCGCGCACGGTGCGGATCGCCTCGAGCAACTCTGTCTCGGCCTTGTCTTTGAGAAGGTATCCGCGCGCTCCGGCTTTGAGGCTGCGCAGCACGTAGCTCTCGTCGGCATGCATGCTCAACATCACGATCGCGATTCCCGGATGCGCTTCACTGATTTGGCCCGCCGCGTCCACGCCATTGAGCACGGGCATGCCGATATCGAGAATCACCACGTCGGGCGTGGCGCCCGCCGCCAACTCCACAGCGCGGCGTCCGTCTTCGGCTTCGCCGACCACTTCGATTCCGGGTTCGCGTTCGATCAGCGCACGCAAGCCGGCTCGCAGGATCCCATGATCGTCGGCGAGCAATACACGGATCGCCATCAAGCCACCGCCAACGCGGCCATGGGAACGGGGATGCGCACGTCAATGCGGGTGCCGCCACCGGGATGCGACATCGGCTGGAACTCGCCGCCCACGCGCTGCACGCGCTCGTACATTCCCATCAATCCGAGTCCGCGCGTTTTCTCAGGATCGAAGCCGCGGCCGTTGTCTTCCACGGCGAGCGTTACGTGGCCGTTGGCTTCGTGGAGCGACACCTGAACCGAAGAGGCGCCCGAGTGCCGTGCGGAATTGGTAACGGCTTCCTGGGTCACGCGGAAGATGCACGTCTTGATCTCGTCGGGCAGATCGCGCAGATCGCGCTGGCCGGCGGAGACCTTCACTTCCACGCTGAACCGGCGGCCGATCTCGCGGGCGAACCACTCGATGGCGGGCACCAGGCCGAGGTCGTCGAGAATCGAGGGGCGCAGGTTCATCGCCATCTCGCGTACCGCTTGGAGGCACTGCTGACCGAGGCTGCGCGCCGATTCGAGGCGCGAGCGCACGTCCGGGTCCTGGGCGCGGCCGATGGCTCCGCCGATATCGATCAACTGGGCGGAGAGCACTTGCGCGATGCCGTCATGCAGCTCGCGCGCCACTGCTCGGCGCTCGTCTTCCTGTAGCGAAACCACTCGGGCGCTCAGCGCTTCGAGGTTGCGGCGATGGCGCTCGGCCGCTTCTTCGGCTTGGATCAGGCGGCGTCCGGTGAGCACGGCGACCACGGTACCGGCTGCCAAGGCGGCTAGCAGGCCGGCGATCACGCGCCCGAGCGCGGCCTGGAACATTTGTTCGAGTTTTTGTTCTTGAATGCGAGACTCGGCGGCTAGCAGCTTCGCCGCTCGCTGCGAAACCGCCAACATCGATTCGCGCCGTTTGGCCAGCTCGGTGCGGAAGTAATCGTCCACGCCCCGGCGGCGCTCGCGGGTGGTGACTTCCGCCATCAACTCCACCACGCTCCAGTAATTCTTGAGGTCGGCGCGGAGCCCGGCGATTTCCGTGGTTTCGCCGGCGCGGGTGAGGAACTGCATGTCGGCGCTCGAGCGGCGCGACAGCGCTTCGATCCGGCGGCGCAGTTCCGGTGCGCTCTCCGGAGTGAGCAGGGCGTCGGAAGCGAGCGCAGCCGAGAGCAGCACGGCTTCGCGGATTTGCTGCAGAGCGGTGGTGCGCTCGGCCGTCTCGCGGCGAAGTTGTTGGTTGCCGAGATGATAACGCCGCATGTCGAGGACCGCGAAACCGCCGGTCAAGGCGATCAAAAGCAGGAGTCCCCCAAAGCCGAAGAGCAGACGACGCCCGTTCATCGTTTCCCAGGATACGCGAAAGCGGCGGAGCGAGGAATACCGTCCCGGCGGGATGGCGCGAGTTGCGGATCCGGGGTTTTCTGGATCTATGAAATTCACAATCCTGCTTGCCTGCTTGACGATTTGTTCTTGCGGAGGCCGCCACGGCGACCGCTTCCTGCGGGTGCCAACCCCGATCGTCGCCGGTCCGCCCGCCCCTACCGACTCGGATTTCGCAAAGCCGCCCTCAAGGGAGTCTCGCGAGGCTACGCCGCCAATCGAACCGGCGGCCGTTGCCACTGCTACTGGCAATACTGGCGCCGACCGCGTGATTCGCCAACAAGTCGAAATCATCGACGGCATGCTCGGCGATGCATACTTCGACTATGACCAGTACCGCCTTCGCGCCGACGCGGTCGACGCGCTGCGCGAAGCGGCCCGGCTCCTCGCCAAAGCACTCGAAACGCAGCCTGGGGCGCGACTGCTGGTGGAAGGCCACTGCGATGAGCGCGGTTCGAGCCCCTATAACCTGGCGCTCGGCGACGCGCGGGCGCAAAAGGTCCGCGAGTTTCTGGGTGACGTAGGGTTGCCCGCTTCGCGGATCGATACGGTCAGCTACGGTGAAGACAGGCCCGAGTGCACCGATTCGACCGAAGCCTGTTGGCAGCGCAATCGGCGCGCGCATCTGCGATATTCGAACCCTACGCCGTAGTCGCGCCCGAGACGTCCTTCAGTGCCGTCGTAACGCTGACTTTGGCAAGCGAAGTCCAACGGTTTTGCTGTTCGTGATCAAGGCCTAGGTCAAAGACTCGAGGGCGCCAGCGTTCGCCTTTCGCTCTCAGAAAACGATGCACGGCGGCAAGAAGATCGCCGTTGGCGACACGATTTTCATCTTCGCAAGTGATCACGAGGGTCGGAATATGCCTTGTCGCCTGCGGCGTGGTCAGCTCAGCCCAAGGCGATCCCGTTGAAGCGCGATGTTCTCAGGCAAACTCCGCACGTCAGCATCGTGGTGAGACGGACGGCAATCGCAAAGCAACCGTTGGGTCGCCGTGAGCTGAAGCCGTTCCAGGATTGGCACGACGACCGGCCGGAGACCGAACTCAACTTCAAGTTCTATTGTTCTGACGGCGGCTACTGGCGATCTTCTCGTGTCCCGAACCGCAGATCCTCGGGCGGCCTCGGATCCGTCTTCGGCACCGCGGCCGAGTGGATCCGCTTCGCCTCCGCGTAACTCAGGAACATCATCTCCTTGCGTGCTCGCCGCGCATCCACGCCCGACAGCGTCGCGACCGGCGCCCGGCCCACCTCGTGATGCCAATCGAGGCGGACGAAGGAATCCGCGCCCGCGCGCGCTTCCACAGTCAGCGGGACTCCACCGGCGATAGCCAAGGTGTGCCGGCCCGCGGACACGTTCACCGCGAAGTAGACACCTTGCCGGATCTCCGCTGCCGCGCTACCGTCGCAAGTGACCGGAGTCCAACGCCGCGCCGGAGTGTCCCTTTGCGCGTACACGAAAATACGGGGGCCTGGCTCACTCGCGAACGACATCGCGACCACGGCCAGAGCCGCGAAGCGGAGCATACGACTATTCTCGCGCCAGGCTCGCTGCGATCGCATCAACGTGCTTGCGGAACATTGGCTCCGGAGTTCCGTACGTCACCGCCCTGTCCATTTCCACCTTCGCCTCGTTCTTCTTGCCCATCTTGTGGAGCACCCAGCCGAGCGCGTCATGGCTGTAGACGTCGTCGCGATTCTCGAACTCCGCCTTTGCCAGCGCGAGCGCGCGGTCGAGTTCGCGGCCCTGGTCGGCGTAGATGATGGCGAGCGTGCGGTCGGCTTTTTCGCCGCGCGCGCCGGCGAGCTTGGCCAACGCATCGAGCATCTGGCGCGACGCCGCTGCCTGTTTTTCCATCTTGGCCGCCCGGTAGAGTTCTTCCAACTCGGCGCAATACTGCACCTGCGGCCGAATGGCTCGTGCGCGCTCGAGGCTGGCGATTGCTTCGGTCCGCTTGCCCTCCGCGGCGAGCAGGCGCGCGATTCCCGCATGCGCCGCGTGCAGCGCGGGATACAGCGCCAGTGCTCGCTGGAAACTCGAGCGTGCTTCGGCGGGCCTCCCGACTTTGAATTGTATGTCGCCGAGCTCGCTCCAACACCACGCCACTTGCTCGGGCAAGGGACTCCCAGCTTCGATCGCTTTTCTCATCAAGCCCATCGCCGCTTCGGCGTTACCGATGACGAACGCGTACCAAGCCATCCGGCTGTGGCTCGACAAGTCCGGGCGCAACTCCGTCATCCTCTGGTACGCTTTTCCGGCCCGAGGGTACTGCCCGAGCTCCATCAGCGCGTCACCGAGGTTCGCCCATAAGCCCGGGTCATTCGGCGAGCGCGCCAATAGTATTTCGGACTCTTTCGCCACCAGCCGGAACAGATGCCGGTGTAAGTGGATCTCGTTGCGCGCACGGCGGGCATCGAGGTGTTCGGGCTCGCGCTCGAGCACCGCCGCCACCGCCTTGTTGGCGAGGTCCAAGTAGCGCCCATCGCCCGTTTCCCTCAGCTTCTGCAGATAATCGAGCCCCAGTTGCACGCGCAGCTTCGCGTTATGGGGCTGCGCCGCCGACATCTTCTCGAGCATCGCAATGCGGCGGTCGATCGTCTGTCCGGCCAATGGTCCGGCCAGTAGGCAGACGAAGAGACGCCGCGTCATCATACCGAGATCTACGGAGGCCAGCGCCGATCGGATTTCAGGGTGCGGCGCCGGCTCCAGCGTCTGAAAAGTCGCTGGGCTCTCCAGCGCCGCCCTCAGCCCTACAACTCGCCATTTGTGCATTCTGCCGAAGGATTGCCGAGCCTGAGTACTCATATTGAAGCATACGCCGGTTCGGGTTAGATCCAGACCAGCGCGATCTCGGCCAACAGGTTCACGGGGCGAACACGAACTCGTTCGCATTGAAAAGGGCGAGGCAGAAGTCGGCGAGCCCGTCCGCTCCTGTTCCGGCGAACTCCACTGACGACGAGAACTCGCGTTCATTCGGAAGGCGGGCCAGCGCGATCTCGAATCCGCGCTGCACCTGCGTACGCAGGTCCGGTCCGCACTCGCGCCGCAGCCGTCCGGCGAAACGTTCCGCTTGCAGTCGCACAGCCCGGTTGTTCATCGAGAGCAGCGCCTGTGGAGCGGTAACGGAAACGGTGCGCCGGGCGCAGGAGGAAACCATGTCGGGCGCATCGAACGCATCGAACATTGGGTACCGGATGCTGCGCTTGGAGAACACGTACAGACTTCGCCGCCACGTTGCTGGATCGTCGTCAGTCAAGCCCGGCCACGTGCGAAGCGAGCTGCGTTGGAGCAGCGCTGAGTCAATGTGCGGATGCACGGCTGGTCCGCCTACGCGCAAGTCCACGTCGCCCGAAGCAGCGAGCATCGAATCTCGGAGCGTCTCCGCATCGAGCCGCGGAGTTCGCGCTCGCCACAGGAAGTGGTTCTCGGGATCGCGCTCGCGGTTGCCCGCATCGTCCTCGGCCGCGAGTTGAAATGCCTCGGACACGAGCATGGCACGCAAGATGCGCTTGACGGACCATCCTCTCTCCACGAACTCGGCCGCGAGCCAGTCGAGCAACTCGGGATGCGTGGGCGCTTGTCCTTTTCGTCCGAAGTCGTTCGGCGTGGCGACGAGGCCATCTCCGAAAGTCCATTGCCACAGCCGGTTTACCATCACGCGCGCGGTGAGCGGATTTCCAGGTGAAGTAAGCCAATGGGCGAAGGCCCGGCGGCGATAACTCGACTTCGCTTCCGCGGGCGGCGCATCCACGTGCAACTCGCCGATGGAGGATAATGCACCGGGGCGCGCCCAACGCACGCTTGTCGTCGGGGTTGCCGCGATAGAGATGGTACGAGGGAAGGGGCTCCCGGCCCGCTTCGCCGATCACCATAGCCGAGGGCAAACGAGGCGGCCGCTGTTTCTCGAGCTCGGCGAGCGAGGCATTGATTCGCGTGTGCTCGCGGCGGCAGTGCTCGCTCATGCGCTCCACCACCTGCGGCTCGCCGATCACCATGGTCTTCTCGATCTGGCGCGCGTTGAGACGCTGCCCTTCCGTGCGGTCCGCGGGAGGCGTGCGCCAAGCGAGTTGCAGATGGGGCGCGAGGCGGCCGATGCTCTCTTCGAAGAGTTGGTCGCGATACGGCTTCTCGAGCGCTGCTTTCCGCTCGAGCAACGGCCGCGCCCGCGCATCGATGCGCTCGTTCTCGCGGCGAACGCGCTCCACCTCGGCGGGCGGCGCCAATGGATGCTCCACGGTGCGCGTGGAAAAGAACACGGCTTGCATGGAGTAATAGTCGCGCTGTGGAATCGGATCGTACTTGTGGTCGTGACAGCGCGCGCACCCAGCAGTGAGCCCCTGGAACACGAGTGACGTGGTGGAGACGATGTCGTCGAGTTCCTGCATTCGCGTGGACTCGTTCTTGAGATTTGCCTCGGGTCCGAGGCAGAGAAACCCGGTGGCGATGTGCGCGGCAGCGGACTCGGGTTCGATCTCGTCGCCAGCGATTTGCAGCCGCACGAAGCGGTCATACGGCATGCCGGAGTTGAACGCGCCCACCACCCAGTCGCGATAGCGCCAGGCATCGGGACGATCGAAGTCGAACTCGTATCCGCCGGAGTCGGCGTAGCGGACCAAATCGAGCCAGCGGCGGGCCATACGCTCGCCGAAGTGGGGCGAGGCGAGAAGGCGATCGACCAAGCGTTCCCATGCGCCGGGACGATCATCCGACAAGAAGTCGCGAATCTGTTCTGGAGACGGCGGCAGCCCGAGTACCGTGAGATAAGCTCGGCGCACGAGCGTGCGCGGATCGGCTCGCGGCGATGGCGTCAGTCCCCGGCGGTTTCGCTCGGCTGCCAGATACGCGTCAATGGAACGGAACGGTCCGCGAACCGGCGGTTTCAAGGACCAGTGTTTGGCCGGCTGCAGCGGCGCTTCCTCGGCTTCGCGAACATGCGTTGGCCACGGAGCTCCGGCGAGAATCCAGCGCTCGACAGTCTGCACCTCATCGGCGCTCAGCTTGGCGGCCGGTGGCATTTGCGGAGCTTGTTCGTGGGTGATGAGTTGGAGTAGCAGGCTATCGGCAGGAGCCGTAGGGACAATCGCGGCTCCGCGTTCGCCCCCTGCCATCAGGCCCTTGCGGGTGGTGAGGTCGAGCCGGGAAGCGGGATTTTCACCGGCGTGGCAAGTCTGGCAACGGGCACGCAGAATTCCGAGCGCTTCACGCGGGAGATCGCCCGCGCGGCACAGAACGCCGAACAATGACAGCCAGGCGACTGGACGCACCTAGAACTCTCTCGGTTCTTCGGTCCAATCTTAGCTCGAGGTTCAGGGGGTTGGCAGGGATCGAGTCCCGTGCGGGATCGAAGCCCGAAGGACGCGACTCAGTATTGGCGGGATTTTGGGACGCGCCTGGGCGTTACGCGCGCAGTTCCAGGGCGACCCGGCGTCGAGTTTGCGACGGCGTTCATCGTCCGAAACAGTTGGAACCCCGCGGGAGCCTGGGTCAAGTTGTGAGGCAGCAGTTGCCCGCCAAAGAAGCGCAGCAGGGCCCACTCGATAGCCGATGCCGATTGGTCGGCGGATTTCCGGGAATTCGGAAGGGCGGTTTGCCCCTGCGTGCGCTTCATTCTTGGCGATGCCTCCGAGGCGTGCTGTCTTCTCACGAACAGTACGCCTCCATAGGATGCACGCCTGCGGCCAATCGGCGAATCATTGGAATCAGTGCTTTGCCAATTCGTACCGGAAAAAGTGACCGGACACTTTGTCGCCTTGCATGATATGATGTCGGGACCGGAGGAAAATCGGATGAAATTACTGCTGCTCGCCGCCGCGTGTGTCGGCATCCTGCTGGCGCAGGCCAAAGAGGAAGATTCGCGCGCCGCGCTCGAAAAGCGCTTCCACTACAAGACCGGCACGATCGACCTGCCGGGCGGCGTCGCGAAGATTGGGCTCGACTCTACTTTCCGCTATCTCGACCCGAACGATTCGCAACTGCTGCTGACCGAGGGATGGGGCAATCCGCCGGGCGCGGCGACGCTTGGAATGCTGGTGCCGGCGAAGATCAGTCCGTTCTCTCGTGAAGGATGGGCCGTGGTGATCACCTACGACGAAGACGGGTACGTCAAAGACGATGACGCCGAAAAGATCGACTACACGGCGCTTTTGAAAGAAATGCAGCAGGGCACCGAGTCGGATAACGAAGAGCGGAAGAAGGCCGGCTACGAGGCGGTGAAGCTGGTGGGCTGGGCGGCGCCGCCGCACTACGACAAAGCGGCTCACAAGCTTTACTGGGCCAAGGAACTTTCCTTCGAGGGTTCCAAGGAGAATACGCTCAACTACAACATTCGCGTGCTCGGGCGGCGCGGGGTGCTGGTGCTCAACGCAGTGTCGGCACGGAGCCAACTGGCGCAGGTGGAGAAAGACATGTCGAGCGTAATGCAGTTCGTCGATTTCCAACAAGGTCACCGCTACAGCGACTATATGCCGGGAGCGGACAAAGTAGCTACTTACGGAATCGCGGCATTGGTAGCGGGTAAGGTGGCGGCGAAGGTAGGGTTCTTGAAAGGGATCCTGCTGGCGTTGGTGGCGGGCAAGAAATTCGTCGTCTTGGCGCTGGCTGGCATCGGATCGTTCCTGGCCAAGTTGTTTGGACGCAAGAAAGAGGTGCAGGAAGCCGAGGCGGCGCCGCCCTCGCCCGAACAACCTGCCTGATTGGCCGCTTGATTGGCGGGTGCAAAGTACGCTCCAATATTCTGTATGCGATCAATCCTCCTTTCCCTTTCCCTTTGCGCTCTCGGGTTCGCGCAGGCACCAGACTTCAAGTCTCTGGTCGGTAGTGCGCGCGCGCTCCAGAAGGGTGTGAGCAACAACCTCATGAAGGCCGCCGAGAAGATGCCGGAAGAGAGCTATGCGTTCAAGCCTTCGCACGACATTCGGTCGTTCGGGCAACTGGTGGGCCACGTAGCCGACGCGCAGTACCTGTTCTGTTCGGCGGTGATCGGCGACGGCATGCAGCCGCCGGGCATCGAGAAGTCGAAGACCTCGAAAGCCGACCTGGTGGCGGCGCTCAAGTCGGCGTTCGAATACTGTGACAAAGCATACGCGATCAGCGACGAACAGTCGATGCAGACCGCAAAGTTCTTCGGCAGCGACCGGAACAAGGCGGGCGTGCTGTTCATGAACGTGAGCCACAACAACGAGCACTACGGCAACATGGTCACCTACATGCGCATTCGCGGATTGGTGCCTCCGTCGAGCGAGCGGCGATAGAATTGGCGGGACTGAAGTCCCGCGCAGGCTGAAAGCCTGCCCCACAAGTCGGCTGCGGAACTCTTCCCTGGCGGAACGAGTCTTCCGAGCGGAACGCCGGGCGCTTGTCGTACCATCAGCTTCATGTCGCAACGCCCGGCGGAGCTTACCGCCAAGGCCGTGGCCCTGGGATTGTTCCTTTCCTTCGTGTTCGGCGCCGCCAATGCCTATCTCGGCATGCGCGCCGGGCAGACCGTGGCCGCCACCATTCCCGCCGCAGTTATTGCACTCGCCCTGTTCCGCCTGCCGTGGATGAAAGGCACCATCCTCGAACAGAACATCACGCGCACCGCCGCGTCAGTGGGCGAGGCGCTGGTGGCTGGCGCGATCTTCACGATCCCCGCATTCGTGCTTGCCGAAGTGGATGGCGTGCGGCTGTGGGGCGACCTGCGCTCGCACTATTGGGAAGCCACAGTGATCCTGCTGGTGGGCGGGCTCGCGGGCGTGCTCTTCATCATCCTCTTGCGAAAGCCTCTGTGCGTGGACGCACAGCTCCCATGGCCCGAAAGCGTAGCCAGCTTCGAGATCGTGAAGGCCGGCGCCGATTCCACGTCCGCGCCCCGATACATCTTCGGGGCGATGGCGTTCGGAGGGCTGATCCAAATCTTGAAGAGCAACCGCGGACTACAGATCTTCCGCGAGTATATCGAAGGATTCCGGGCCTTTCCGGAATCGGTGATCCAGCATCTCAACTTTGACCGTGCCGTCACCGGCGCGGTGACGCATCGCGGCGGCATCCCGTGGTCCACGCCTGCCCTTTCGCCTGCGCTCATCGGCGTTGGCTATCTGATCGGCGCGCGCTACGCATCGGTGAATCTGGCCGGCGGGATCCTGGCGTGGTGGGTGCTGATCCCGCTGTTGCTGTTCTTCGATCCCGACCTGCCGCGGCGGCTCGGCGGTGGTGCGAATGCCGCTCCGGACGTGGCGGCGTTCACGCTGTGGATGAACATTGTGCGGCCGATCGCGGTGGGCGCGATGTTGGTGGCCGCAGCCAGTACGCTGGTGGGCATGCGCGATTCGCTGGTGGCTTCGATTCGCGGCGCATGGTCGGCGTCGCGGAGCGGGCACGGCGATGCTTCGGCGGATCCGGTGGAGCAAGACATTCCGGCCAAGTGGACCCTGCTTGCGATCGCGGCGCTGTTGGCGCCGGTGGTGGCGATCTACTACTACTTCACTGGCGGCTGGACGCCCGCGATTGTCGCGGCCGGCATCATGATCGCGGTTGGGTTTGTTTTGTCGGCGGTGGGCGGATACCTGGTGGGGCTGGTGGGCTCCTCGAATCAGCCGCTCTCGGGACTCACGCTGGCGGCATTGGTGATCGCGGCGCTGGTGCTGCTTGCGACGGGCGTTCGCGGCAAGGCCGGCGTGGCTGCCGTGCTGGGTGTGGCGGCGATCGTGTGCTGCGCTTGTTCCGTGGCGGGATCGTTGATCCAGGATCTGAAGGCCGGGCATCTGTTGGGCGGAACACCGTGGAAAATGCAGGTGGTGGAGATCGCTGCGGTGGTGCTGCTCGCGTTCTTCCTGATGGCGCCGATTCTGGCGTTGCATGAAGCGAACCTCGATACGGGCGGGATCGGCGGCCGGGCGCTCCCCGCGCCGCAAGCAGGGCTGATGGCGCAGTTGGCCAATGGGATCATGAGCGGGCAGATGGCTTGGGGACTGCTCGGGATCGGCGCGGCGTTCGGCATCGCGCTGTTGATGATCGGCGCACGGGCACCGATGCTGGTGGCCGTGGGGATGTATCTGCCGTTCGACACGAGTGCGGCAATTTGTTTGGGCGGGGTGCTCGAGTGGATCGCGCGGAAGCGGCAATGCGACGCGGAGCAGGGCACGCTGATCGCGAGCGGCTTGGTGGCCGGAGAGGCGATCGTGGGGATCCTGCTGGCGGTGACGTTCATCGCGGGAGTGCCGTCATTCACGCAGTTGCTGACGGGCTCGGCGGAGTTCGGGTTCTTCCCAGCGTGGGGCGGATGGCTATCGCTCGTGGGGTTCGCGGCTGTGGCGTATTCGCTGGTGGGAGTTCCGAAACGGCCGTGATCGGGAACAATTGGCACGAGAGGTACGTATGAGTCGTCATGGATGGTAACGCCAGCGATCGCATTCGGCTGTGGCCTGGAGTGGCTGCGGTTGCCTTGCTGTGGGTAGTTCGGTTCGGAGTCCCTCTGATCTCGCCGGACGCGTGGGCTTACGGGTTACTCGGATCCGCGGCCATGGCGCTGGTGGTGCTGGTTTGGTGGATCTTCTTCAGCCGCATTTCTCTCGGTGACCGATTGTTCGGGCTTGCGATGATCGCGGTGGGCATCGTGGCCATGCGGCCGATCCTGCATGAATCGATCGCGGGCGGAATGATGGGGATGATGTTTCCCGTGTACGCCGTTCCGGCGATTTGCCTGGCGCTGGTTTCATGGGCGCTGGTGAGCGGGCGGCTGCCTTCGGGTGCGCGAAAGCCTGCTTTGGCGGCCGTAATTCTAGCGGCATGCGCGATTTTCACCTCGATCCGGACGGACGGCATCTACGGCCAGACGGGATCGCAAATGGCTTGGCGCTGGACCAAGAGCCACGAGGAGCAACTGCTGGCGGCCAAGACCGAACTGCCTGCGCCCGAAACAAAACCTGCGCCCCTTGTGGCAGAGCCCAAACCGGTCGCCGAAGCCGCGCCAGTGGTTCGCGTGAAGACGCCGGAGCCCGTGAGCGCCGCTCCGGTGGAACAGGGTCCGGAGTGGCCGGGTTTTCGCGGAGCACACCGGGATAGCGTGGTGCGCGGCGTTCGGATCTCCACCGATTGGGCGGCGTCGCCGCCGGTGGAAGTCTGGCGGCGCGCGGTGGGGCCCGGCTGGTCTTCGTTCGCGGTGCATGGCGGACTCGTCTACACGCAGGAGCAGCGCGGCGAGTCCGAGATGGTCACTTGTTATCGGCTCTCGAACGGCGAGCCGGTGTGGGCGCATCGCGACGCGGCTCGATTCTGGGAGTCGAATGGAGGGGCGGGTCCGCGAGGCACGCCTACCGTGTCGGGCGGTCGCGTGTATGCATTCGGTGCTACCGGGATTCTGAACGCGCTCGACGCGAAGAGCGGCGCGCTGGTGTGGACTCGCAACGTCGCTTCCGATACAGGTGCAAAGCTGCCTGGGTGGGGCTTTTCGAGCTCGCCTGTGGTGGTGGAAGGCACGGTGATCGTGGCGGCATCGGGGCATCTGGCGGCTTACGACATCGCGCGCGGCGAATTGCGTTGGAAGCTCGCTGCCGGCGGAGGAAGCTACGGCTCGCCGCATGTGGCGACGATCGGCGGCATGACGCAAGTGATGCTCATGAGCGGCGAGGGTGCGGTCGGCGTAGCGCCGGCCGATGGCTCGGTCTTGTGGAAGCACGCGTGGGAAGGAGCGGCGATCCTGCAGCCCGCGTTCACGGATGACGGCGGGGTCCTGATCGCGACGGGGAGCCAGGGCGGTGGCGAAGGCACGCGGCGTTTGGCGGTATCGCAGAGCGGGAACAGCTGGACTGCGGAAGCGCGCTGGACATCGCAAGGGCTCAAGCCGTATTTCAACGATCTGGTGGTCCACAAGGGGCATGCATTCGGGTTCGATGGCAGCATCCTTTCGTGCATTGATCTGAAGGACGGTGCGCGCAAGTGGAAAGGCGGGCGCTACGGGCATGGGCAGATGCTGCTGCTCGCCGATCAGGACTTGCTGTTGGTGCTGTCGGAAGAAGGCGAAGTGGCGCTGGTGGGCGCGGCGACGGGGCAGTTCACGGAGATCGCGCGGTTCCGGGCGATGAATGGGAAGACGTGGAATCATCCGGCGATGGCGGGCAATGTGTTGCTGGTACGGAACGGCGAGGAGATGGTGGCGCTGCGGTTGCCGGGGGCGTGAGGCTCCGTCACGGCGCGATGTAGGGAGCGAGGTTGAGCTCGGACGTATCCGACTGCTTCAGCGTGACGGACGGGGCGCGAGCGGAGTCCATGGTCTCCTGGTCCACTTCGTCGAAGTCGAAGCTCGCGAGCACGCGGTAGGGTCCCGGCGGAAGGCTCTCGAAACGATACTCGCCCTTGGCGTTTGTGCGAGTTTCTCGCGGACCACGGGCTGAGCGGCGGGTCTCGTCTTTTTCAGGCCATAAGAACACCGGAACGCCGCCTACCGGCTTGCCTTCTTGCGTCACCACTCCGCGCAGTTTCGCCGCGCCTTTTTGTAGCGTTACTTGGAAATGGACGGCTTGCGCGGCTTCGACGAATGCGTCGAACCAGTCTGGATGCCGCACGAATTGCTGCTGCCGGCGCCGGGAGCGACCGAAGGCATTGCGCACATCCACCACCCAGTAATCACCGGGCGGATTGGCGTGGAGCTCGTAGTTGCCGGGGTCGAGGCGGAAGTCGAGGTAGCCGCGATTGACGTTCAGCGTTTTGGAGCCGAGGACGCCGGCGAGGTCCGCGCGGCGGAGCACCAACTCGACCGGAACGTTCCGCAACAAGCCCTCCGAGCCGGGTAGCCGCACTTCGGCGGAAACCTCGGGCGTGCGCTTGAGCTCGAGAGTTCCGTTGGCGCGATCGGAGTCGACGAGGATGTCCGTGTACACGGAATACTCCGATCCTGTTCTGGAGATTCCAGCCTCGGCGTAGATTTCGTAGTATCCGGGCGCGAGTCCGGTGAATTGATAGCCGCCATTGCAGACGGTGTTCGCATCCTGGCGCCCGGTGTCGGAGGCGATGGTCACGTGGACGGGCATGGGAAGCTGCGAGGGGCACGTCACCGATCCGTTCAACGTGAGCAGGCGGCCTTCGAGCGGCGTGATGTTGACGTCCGGGACTTCGGAGTCAAGCCGCACATCGAGGATCTTCGTGTCGCGGAGTTCGATCGCCTCGGGTGGAAAGGTGGGCAGCAGGCTCATGCCGGCGGGCTGCGCGGTGATGGATCGCACCCAATATTTTCCGGGCCGCAGGCCCCAGATGCGATAGACACCGCGGTCGTCGCTTTTCACCGTGCGATCGGGACGAAGGGGCGCCGTCGCCGGATAAGCGACCACGCTCACGTTCATGAGGCCGACTCGATTCGCGTCCAGGATGCGGCCGGTGATGGCGCCCATGCGCAACAGGCGGAGCTCGGTGAAGAAGTTCGAGTCCTTCTCGATGACGATCGGCGTGCCGCGGCCGTAGGGTTTGCGTTGTCCGTAGGAGGCGGGAAAATAGCCGTCGCGAACGGCCGTCAGGATGTACGTTCCGGGCGTGATGGCTGTGAACGAGAACTGGCCTCCGCGCCCGCTGAGTTGCGTGGCCGCTTGACTGACGCCCGTATCGTTGACGATGTCGAGAGACACTTGCGCACGCGCCATCGGGTAGCCGGACTGGTTCTCGAGGACCACGCCTTGGATCACGGCCGCCAATAGCAGCGCAGAAAGCACACTCTGTTGACGCAGCAGGGCGGGCGAGCGTTTACCGCCATGAAGCGGTAAACTCGGGGCATGTTCGAGCGGTACACAGAAAAAGCGCGGCGGGTGATTTTCTTTGCGCGGTATGAGTCGAGCCAATTTGGAAGTCCGTACATCGAAACGGAGCATCTGCTGCTCGCGGTCATGCGAGAGTGTCCCGGGTTGGTGGAAGCTGATGCCGGCTATATCCGGAAGATGATCGAGTCGCGAGCGGCGAAGGGCGCCAAGATTGCTACGTCGGTGGATCTCCCGTTGTCGGCTGCGTCAAAGCGGGTGCTGGCCTACGGCGCCGAAGAGGCCGAGCGGCTGGGGCATCGTCATATCGGAGCGCCGCATTTGCTCTTGGGGTTGTTCCGCGAGACGGACGGGCTCGCGCACGCGCTGCTTGCGGAGAGAGGAATAACGCTCGAAGCGATTCGGGCGAAGGCGATGGAGCCTTCGGCGGACCCGTCGTTCGTGGCTCATCAAGTGCAGATTCAGGAACTGGCGACGGTCGCCGCGATGGCCGCGGCTCTGGCGCGCAAGATGAACCAGGAGCCTCAATTGCTGCATTTGGTCCTGGCCATCTTGGCGGACGAGGACGGTCCGGCCGGGCAGTTGTTGCGGGAGCACGGGATCACGCGGGAGGTAGTCTTGGCGCGGCTGAAGGCTCCACCTGCGGTGTAAGCCTGCGGCGCTACAATCCAATCGCTCGCAGGTCGAGCCGCCGATCCGAGCGCACGGACACTGCGGTCTACGCCGGACCTTTGCGGGTCATTCCCAATGCGTCGCGATACAGGTCTGGTACCCGATAACGCTCAACTTCTTCTTCCGTCCCTTCGTGGATGCCGATCAGACCAACTTCGCGTCCCAAGGGAAGTGTTTGTTTGGCCTTGATCGACTCGCTCGGAACCGGAGTCCGGCCGCCTTGTAACTCCGCAAAGAGCGGCTCCAACTCCGGGTACTCCTCTTTGAGCGCCTCTAGGGCTCTCTCGGAGAGTTGGGGAAGCACTTCGATCAGCGCCCGCGGCCGGATTGCGCTCTTGTCGTATGAGTTGCGAACTTCCTCTTTCTGCTCCCAAGTCAATGCAGCGCCGAACAACTGGAGCAAGTGACGGGGACTATGGTCTCCGTTTGCGTCGGCCAGACGATTCCAGACCCAATTGCTGGTAAAGCTGGTCTTACCCCCCTTCATCCGCTCCCCCACGAGCAGATTCCAGCCGTTTCGAACTTGTTGATCACTCCAGTCATCGAAACTGGCTGGCTGGGCAAGTCCCGCGAAACCAAGCTGTGCCCGAAACGAGCCCGAGATCGCTGCCTGCTTCACCACCACTCTCATGAAACTGGACTGGTCCTTCCAATCGAGACTCACGTCTCTCCCATGGAGATGGCTCTTGTTCTCGAAGCGAAGCTGTCTCCAAATGTCCTCGCGCAACAGTATCTTGAATTTCAGCTTTGTAATCGCCTTGCCGAGACCCGTGAAGAAGTCGAACAGGCCCTCGACAGCGGAGCGCCTTCGGACGCGATCTTCCTCGCCGGAGCCGAATCCCGTATCGAGACCGTCGAACAGCAAGATCGTATGCTTGGCCAAACTCGCGTCTGCGGCCAAGAGCCATTCGTGTGCGAGCAACCAGCCACGAGGCAACGTAAAGAGACGGTCCAAGCGTTCGATTGTGTCGCGCTGCGACCCAGACTGGGAACCCAAGATCTCAGTGATCTCGCCGGACGAGCCGGCGGTAACACCTTGACGCTGACAAGCCAGACATATGTAGAACCGCCAGAACTGTGGCCATCCTCCTTGTTGCTTGACCTGTTGTTCGACGTCCCGGAAGCCTTCATTCGTCAACATCCACGACATGTCCTTGCGCAGATCAGGCGGAGCGGTCACGACGACCACCGGATGTGCCTCTGGCGCCTCGGTGAGATACCGAAAAACAGCCGTCTTCCCAGTGCCCTTGCGTCCCCTGACGAGCGGCACTTCCAGATCGAGCGCCATCCGGACCCGATCAGTCTCGACAAACGATTGGACCAAGTCGTCCTGTTTTTCCGCGGTGCCTTGCGAGAACCGTAGCTCCCGGAGAATCTCCTGTTTGCTTGCGCTCAGAGACTGCAACTCGCGCTCAGACTTGGCCGGAACAAACCGCTCTATCCAGTCAGCTATCGGGCGGTAGTCATCCCAGGCCGCCTGATCGCTGAGAATATGGTCCGAGGTCGCGAGAGATTCTCTGTACGGAACGAAGTGCACAACTTCCGACTCGAGCGCGCCGCCATTCGAAGCCTCCTCTTCGACGCGCCCATTCATCCAACCATGAATCCATTCGAGCGAGCGGTCCCGGTATCGTCTCGTGACTTCAGCGGCCCGGCTTGCTGGAACCGGGGAGACGAGGAATCGAGGCTCGGGTGCCAATCGCTTCGAATCGAGGACCCTTCGAGTATGCGCTGCACGCAGAGCTCGAACCAACTCGCCGGTGCCCGCTCGGGATTGAGGATGAGGAAAGAAAACAATTACTGCGAGATCAGCCAAGTCGAACAGTGGAGGGCCACTCAGCGGGTTAATCCCCGTACGGGCGTCCAACAGCACCGCATCGGGTACGAACGGTAGGTTGTGGGAGATTCCGTCGATCAGACCGTGCAAGGGATTTCGTTCTTCGCGATACCACGCAGACGGGTCAATCATCGCAAGAAGGCGGGCGTAATCGGCGGACGGACGCCCCGCCGGAACGCAGTATAATTCTTCGCTTTCGACTACCCGAATCAGGTGTTTGCTGAAATCTGGTGTCTGTTGACGGTCCAGCGCTGTGAGAAGATATACGACTCCTTGCTCTGGCGTGATCTGTTCCTCCACTCCGAACAAAGACGCAAGGCCAGGCGCCTCCAAATCGAGATCGACGCACACCACCCTGCGACCCCTCGAAGCCAAAACGCGAGCAGTGTACGCGAGGGCACTGGATCTGCCGACGCCGCCCCGGAGCGAGTAGAACGTGGTCACGATGGGCAGGGGTAGGTCCACTTCGAGACTCGAAGGAAACACGGTATCGAATGTCTGCTTGGAGTTGGCACGGCCCAAAGCCTCACTCCATGTGGGGATGTCTTCGAGGCTGGAGTCCACCGGCAACACGCCTGCCCATTCCTGCTCAGCCGGTGTCAGGAGGTCAACCCACTCGAAGTGTTGCGAATCAAGCGATCGCAGAGCCAGATCACGGCGCTGAAGCTGAGACTTTCCTTCAAAGGCTGGGGAAACGACAGCAAGGCGCCAGCCTTGGAATGGGTCCGGTTGGAGCCGGATATCGGAAGGCGCTGTGCCCAGATTGGTCTCGATCGTGAGACGGATTTCCGCGTGGGTCATGGATTCATTCCTTACGGCCTCCGACCTCTCCTCACGCGAGTCTGGATCCACCCGGTGAGGCTTTTCGCTCCACCCAGCAGAGAGTCGACCGAGAGATCAGGTTTATGTGCGAGATCGTAACGCAGAGAAGTTTTCCAATCTTTGATGTAAAAAGTTCTCGTGCCATCGTTATCGCCGAGATCGCAAAGGCGAAACCCGCAGGCCAGCCAGAGTGCGCGGAGATCGTGCCCAGCCCTGCCGGACGACGGGACTTCCTTCCCGCGTGCCTGTAGATAGGCTTTGAGACTGCACTCGACGGCGTAGCCAGCGAGATACACTCCGCCAGCGGAATTCTTGCGGTTAGACGCGACAGTCTCCGCATCCATCGACCTTTCGTTCGCCACACACAACCAATCCTGAGCCGTCATGCACTTTCATTGTGACTCAGCAAGTCTGGTTGTGCTGTGCACCTATTGCTTGATCACCGTACCATCCCGCCGCCGGATCACTCCCCACCCGCCGTTGTACTTCCCGCGTTCGCCGCGATCGCTGTGCCCGAACGGATACTTCTTCGCCGCGGCGTCGTTGACCTCGATGCCCCAACCCGGAGCTTCGTTCGCGTAGAGATATCCGTTCTTCATCACCGGACATCCCTGGAAGATCTCCTGTGTCGCTTCGTTGAATGGCGAGTATTCCTGGATTCCGAAATTCCAGCTCACCAGATCGAGCGTCACGTTGGCCGCATGCCCGATCGGAGACACGTCCCCGGGACCATGCCACGCCGTCCGCACACCGAACGGCTCGGCCATGATGGCCATCTTGCGACATGGCGTCAATCCGCCGGCCTGCGAGACGTGAACGCGGATGTAGTCGATCAGCCGCTCGGTGATCAGCGGACTCCATTCGTGCGGCGAGTTGAACAGCTCGCCCATCGCGATTGGCGTAGCGCACTGCTGCCGCATCAGCCGGAACCAGGCGATGTCTTCGGGTGACAGCGGATCCTCGAAGAAGAAGAGCTTGAACTTCTCTACGTCTTTTGCGAACTGCACGGCCTGCGTGGGCGTGACGCGCTCGTGCACGTCATGGCACAACTCGACCTCTTCGCCCAACTGCTTACGGCATTCTTCGAACATTTTGAGCGCGCGGCGAATGTAGGCGGCGGGTTCGAATACGGGCTCGCTGTGGAGCGCTTCCACCTTCACGTCGCCGCGACCCATGCCGCCGTATCCCGCTTGACCGGGAACGCCCACCTGTACGCGCACATGCCGGAATCCCTGCGCCATGTACTTGCGCGCACTGTCGATCACTTCTGGAATCTCGGCGCCGCTCGCGTGTCCATAGCAGTCCGCGGCTTCGCGGCACTTACCGCCGAGCAGTTGGTACACGGGCAGTCCGCATTGGCGGCCTTTGATGTCCCACAGTGCCTGATCCACGCCGCTGATGGCGTTGTTCAGCACCGGACCATTCCGCCAATACGAGCTGTTGTACATCGCCTGCCAGAGATCGTCGATGCGATCGGCGGGGCGGCCGATGAGCAGTGGCTTCAGATACTTCTCGACAGCGGGGACTACGAGATCCGCGCGCTGCGTGAAGGTCGCGCAGCCGTAGCCGTAGAGCCCGTCCTGATCGGTGATGACTTTCACCACGATCAGGCGCACGCCCGCGGGCTGCACGGCGATCACCTGCACGTCTTTGATCTTGGGAGACGGCAGAGCCTTGGTGGCGCGCGCGATGCGCTCTTGCGCGGCGGCGTCCCTTTGCGCGAGCGACCCGGCGGCTGCGCCCGTGGCGGCGAGCTTCAACAGATTTCGGCGGTTCATTTCCTCTCCTTGTCTTCGAGCATCCTATTGAGGTTATCAATCTGGCTGCGGATCTTGCGCTCGCGGCCCACCAGCGTCAACACGTAGACGACGATGATGGCCCAGGCGGCGGCGAAGCCATAAAACAAAAAGGTGAAGTTACGTTGGTCCATGATTGCCTCTTCAGATGGCGTGTACTTGGCGGCGGAGCGAGTCCACTTCGCGGAGCGAGGCTTCCTGGCGCATGCGCACGGCGATCATGACCGTCGCGATGAGCATGAGCGCGCCGATGTTCTGGAAGACCGCCGATTCCATGGCGGGGTCGATCGAGCCGCCGCCAGTGCGGAAGCTGAGCACGGGTCCGGGATGCTGCGTGCGCCACCATTCGATCGACTTGTAGGTGATCATCACGCTGACGTAGGCGAAGACGCACATCACGCTGGCGATGCGCGCGCGTGCCGAGGGATCGTCAATGGCGCGGCGCAGCATCAGGTATGCGGCGTAGATGATCGCGGTGATGAGCGCCCAGGTGAGGCGAGCATCCCAGGTCCACCAGATGCCCCAGATGATGCGCGCCCAGATGGATCCGGTGGCAAGACCCATGCATGTGAAGGCGAGCCCGACTTCCACGCAACTGACCGCGAGCGTGTCTGCGGCGGGATTGCGCTTGATGAGATACCAGAGGCTCGCGCCCCCCGCGATGAGATACGCGGTGAAGCAGACGGCCCACGCGGGCACGTGGAAAAACAGGTTGCGATAGATGGCGCCTTGCGCCGCTTCGTCAGGTAGCACGAGGCAGATCACATACAGGTTGCGCGCGAGCCACAGAAGGCCTACTGCGCCGAACAGGTAGAGGAGTTTTTCACGCATGGTTTACCCCACGAGCACGATTTCCACCAAGCCAAGAGCCAGGGCGGTGAAGATGATATCAAAGCCGATGAGCAGACGGATCCAGACCCAATCGTCGCCGCCGATGGGGTCGCCCGCGACGAGGACCGTGGTGAGGCGCATGGCGGCCATGAGCGCGGGAATCATCATCGGGTAGACCATCATCGGGAGCATGAGCTCGCGCAGGCGCAGGTTCACGGTGAGCGCGCTGAAGACGGTGCCGATGACGGTGACCCCCCAGGTGGCGAGCACGCAGACGAGCGCGAGCCAGGCGATGCGTTTGGTCCAGTCAATGTTATAGAGGATGCCGAAGGCGGGCAGGCACACGAGCTCCACGACGAGGAGCAGTAGGAAGTTCGCGACGGCCTTGCCGAGGAAGAGAGCCGCGCCGGATGCGGGTGAGGCGAGCAATGCGTCGAGGCAATCGTTGGGGAGCTCTCGTGCGAAGCTGCGGTTGAGGATGAGTGCTCCGGCGAAGGCGAAGACGAGCCAAAGCAAGCCGCCCGACATCTCGCGGATCTGCTCGGAGCTGGGGTCCATGGCGAAGCTGAAGAGCACCAGGATGACGATCGCGAAAGCGACGGCGGCGTTGAGCGCTTCTTTGGTGCGGATTTCCGAGCGCAGGTCCTTGGCGGCGATGGTCGAGGAGAGGCGGAGGAATCTCACTGGGCACCTCCGTGTAGGGCGGGCTTTAGCCAGCGCGGGACTTCAGTCCCGCTGGGGGACGTGCGCACGTGCTCTCCTAGAACGCTTCGATCTGCGTTTGCGGCTCCGCCGGCATGTACTACTATCCTTCCGTTGCTTCGCCGGCCGCGAAGATTTTGGACCCGTTGTGTGGGGCAGGCTTTCAGCCTGCGCGGGACTTCAGTCCCGCTTCCGATACCGGCGCATGCGCTCGTGGAGCGCGCCTCTCGGCCACACGCCGGTTGTGCCATCACCATGTAGATTGCGGCTTCGCCGACATGTGGGGCAGGCTTTAGCCTGCGGCGGACTTCAGTCCGCCACGCCGAGCGGGACTGAAGTCCCGCGCTGGCTAAAGCCCGCCCTACACGGCAAGGGAACTGCTGATGCCGGAACCGGCATGTTTTCGCGGGCCGCGACGCGAGTGCCGGCAGCGGGACTGAAGTCCCGCGCAGGCTGAAGCCTGCCCCACATGCCCGTCGCGTCGTCATGCCGCGTCTCCGTAGGTGCGATACAACCAGCCGGGATCGGCCAACATCTCCTGAGGACGCGGGCCGAAGTGCACTTGGCGTCCGCGGCCGAGCAGCGCCACATGCGTCGCCAGCTCCATCGCCTCGCGCAACTGATGCGTGGACATGATCACGGTCGCCCCGCGCCCCAGCGCTTCCTTGAGCAGGCTCTGCAGCAGCGCAATCGCGCGGTCATCGAGCGACGTGAACGGCTCGTCGAGCAGCAGCAGATCGGGCTCAGCGAGGAACGCGCGCGCCACAGCGAGCCGCTGCCGCATGCCGCGCGAGAACTCGCGCACCGGAGAGTCGCGCACGCGGTCGAGATAGGTCCGCTCGAGCCATCGCGTCACCGCCGCGTTCGCATCGCGGACCTCGAACAACTGCGCAAACAACGAGAGATTCTCGGCAGCGGTGAGTTCGTCGTAGATCCCGATGCCGTGCCCGATCAGCCCGATCCGCGCCCGCGCGTGGCTGCTCCGGGGTGGTTCGCCGAGAATCCGCACGTCGCCTTTCGATGGCGTGGAAAGTCCGGCCAGGATCCGCAGCAGCGTCGTCTTGCCTGCTCCGTTGCGCCCAAGCAAAGCCAGGCACGAGCCGCGATCGAGCGTCCAGTTCACGTCGCGCAGAGCGGGATAGTCGCCGAAGAACTTCCACAGTCCAGCGGCGCGAACGGCCTCGCTCATGACTTGCGCTTCGACTTGACGGCTTCGCCGGCCGCGACCGGCTCGGGCGTCTGCTTGCGGGCGAGCAGCAGCAAGCCGCTCACCAGGATCACAGCGGTCAACGCCAAGATGGGGTAAAAGCGATCGTACACGCGGGGGCGAATTTGTTTCAAGCCCTCGCCCTCGTCTCCGCCCGATTCTTCTTCGGGTGCGCGCAACGAACCCTCGCCTTTGATTTCGAACTTGAAATCCGGCTTCTCCACGCGATAGATGGAGGCCTGTGTCTCGGGATGCGTACCCACGTTTTTGACGCCGTCGCCCGTGATCATGATCCCCACCGGCGCCACGATATTCACGGGCGCTTCTGGATATGGGTTCTTCGCGGCGAACGTTCCGCCGGGCATTTTGTAGTCGAGGTCAAAGCGGGTCTCGCCCGGCTTCACCGGGAAATCGACTTTGTAGAGTCCGCCACCGACCTTCTCGGCCGCGCGCTCGATCGGCACACCCATGCGCGTCGGGTGCGTGCACATCACACGGACCTTGCCCGCGCCCTCGGGGATGCTGAATCGGAAGGCCCCCGCAGCGGGATCGTAGAACGCCGTGTTGCCGTCGTTCTGCCACACGTAGCTCTCGCTCACCGAAAGCTCGGAGCCGTTCGATTCGAGCAGCAGCATGTGCGTGGATAGCTTGGCCGAGCCACGCGCCTTCGATGCGTTGTAGACGGCGAGGTTGAGGTCTGTGGTGGGCCGGCCGGGGAACAGCATGTGGTTGTACAGCACGCCGTCAAACGCCGCTTGCACCAGATGCGGGCCCGCCGCCGGAGTCTGGTTGATGCTGAACTTGCCGTCGGCGCCGGACTTCACGGACTCGATGGCTTCCGGTCCCGCGCCTCCGAGTTTGTAAAGCGTCACCGTGGCTACGGTGGGTTTGCCAGTGGTCTGATTGATGACCGTTCCGTTGACGATGAAAGCGAGCAACGCGGGGAGAATCATGCGCCGGCCTCCATCGACTTGCCGCACTGTCCGCAGAACTTCATCGGGTTTTCGAAGCTTGCGCCGCAATGCGGGCAGAGGGTTCCGGGTTTGGGCGCGGCTTTGGCCGCCGGAGCCTCAGGCTTGGGTTTTCCAGCGATCGTCTCGAGTTCCGCCATCACGCCCGCGAGCTCGGTTTGCAGACCGGTCTTGGTCCGCTGATAGTCTTCGTCGGAAAGCTTACCCACGCGATATTCGAACTGTAGATCGCGCAGCCCTTCATAGATGCGCGCCTTCTTCTCTTCGAGATGGAAGCCGGGCGCGAGCGGCTCCGTAGCCGGGAGGTCTTTGGGCCGCACGGCGAAGAGATACAAAATGACGCCCGCGACCAGGGCGATAGCGATGGCAAGCTCCATGTCGTTCCGGGGCTACTCGAGGTTCGCCGTTTCCTTTTCGATGGTTTCGCGAAACCTGTCGAGGTCTCGCGAGTCGATGGGCGTATCGGCGGCCACCAGCGGCGGCTTCATTTTCCGCATCCAGAAGTAGATCGCCACCAAACCGAGACCGACGAAGAATGGCGGCATCCACCAGGCGAGGTTGAAGAATCCTTCCGAGGGCGGAACGGCCAGCGCGCGCTTGCCCTCCGTTTTGACGAACTCGGCAATGATCGCGTCATCGGACATGCCCTTCGCTTGCATATCGCGGATCTTCTCGCGAGCAGGCTTCGAGTAGTGGCAGCCGAGCATGGCGCAATCGCCCACCGAGTTCTTGCACGATCCGCACAGGCAGGCCAGCCGCGAACCCACGCGCCGAATGTCGGGCGTGATGAGCTCGCTCGAGACCTGGGCCAGGCAAAGCGTGGCCAGAGCGGCAGTGGCGAGAAAGCGGCTAAGCGTTCTTGGCAACGGACTGCTCCTTCGACACGATGCCCACCACCTGGGTCTTGGGGAACTGATACTTCACCTTGCTCGGCACCAGACAGATCAGGGTACCAACGATCAGGGCGAAGAATCCAACCCAGATCCAGGAAACGAGCGGGAAGACGTAGGCCTGGATCACGGCCTTCTGGCCATCCGCGGTCATGCCGGCGAAGTTGAGATAAAGATCCTCGTGCAGCCGGCGGCGGATCGACACGATCGATGCGCCCTGGCGCTCGAGGCCGAGATACTCGCGCTGCTCGGGCGTCATGGTGGAGAGCAACTGGCCGCCGCTCGAAACCTCGATGGGCGCATGCCACCAGCGGTAATGCGGGTTCTCGCCATTCTGGAGGTCTTTGACTTTCAACTCGTAACGGCCGATGTTGAACCTGCCGTCGCGCGCCACTTCCACCGTTGCGTCTTTGTTGAACGCCGCGCCGGTGAATCCGATGAACATGATCACGATGCCGACGTGTACGATGTATCCGCCGTAACGCCGCGTGTTGCGGTGCGTGAGCTCCACCATCGCGGCGAGCAGATTCTGCCCGGTCTTGGCCGCGATCGCCGAAGCGCCTTTCCAGAACTCGATGAGCACGGTCAGCAGAACAAACATGCACAACGCGAACGACATCAGTGCGTAGACGTGGTGCACGCCACCCGCCACGGCGATCAGCGCCGCTACGGCCACGCCGCCGAGCGCAGGTACGAGGAACGCCTTCTTCAGCGATTCGACGGAGCTGCGGCGCCATGCAATGAGCGGACCCACGCCGGTGAGCAGCAGCAGGAACAAGCCGATCGGGATGTTCACCCGGTTGAAAAACGGCGCGTCCACCGAGATCTTCTCTCCGGTAACCGCTTCCGAGATAACCGGGAAGAGAGTGCCCCAGAGAATGGAGAAGCAGCTCGCCAGCAGGATCAGGTTGTTGAACAGGAAGCTCGATTCGCGCGACAGCACGCTCTCGAGGTGCGACTCGCTCTTGAGGTAGTCGAGCCGGTCGAGGATCAGGTACGTCACCACCGCGATGCCCACCAGCAGGAACGTGGAGAAGTACCGCGATATCGGCGACTGCGCGAAGGCGTGAACTGATTGCACGATGCCGCTACGGGTGAGCGCGGTTCCGAGAATGCAGAGGAAGAAGGTAGCCGAAACGAGGACGATGTTCCAGACCTTCATCATTCCTTTCTTCTCCTGCATCATCACCGAGTGCAGAAACGCGGTGCCGGTGATCCAGGGCAGGAGCGAAGCGTTCTCCACCGGATCCCAGCCCCAATAGCCGCCCCACCCGAGCACGGCGTAAGCCCAACCCGCGCCGAGCAGGATCCCGCAGCTTTGGAACAGCCACGTTACGAGCGTCCAGCGGCGCGTGGTGTGGATCCAGGCATCGCCGGGCGCCTTGGTGATCAGCGATCCGAGCGCGAAAGCGAAGGGCACCACGAAGCCCACATAACCGAGATAGAGCGTGGGCGGGTGGATGGCCATGGTCCAGTATTGGAGAAGTGGGTTGAGTCCGCGGCCGTCTTGCACCGGCGTGATTTCCTTGCCGATGGCGATCACTTCGAACGGCGTGAGCGGGAAGGAAATGAGCAGAAGGAAGAACGCCTGCACCACCATGAGCGTGGCGGTGACGTAGGGCATCATCGGGCGGAACTTGTTGCGGTTTTGCCAGGTGACGATGGCGGCGTAACAGGAAAGGATCCACGACCACAGCAGCAACGAACCCTCTTGCCCGCCCCACCACGCCGTGAACTTGTAGATCGCGGGCATCGTCTTGTTGGAGTGGCCGGCGACGTAGGCGAGGCGGAAGTCGTCAGTCTGCAGCGAGTAGACAAGATAGCCGGAGGCGAGCGTGAGCAGCGCCCAGATCGCGAGCACGGCGCGTTCACCGCTGACGATGAGGAACTGATTGTTGCGCCAGCGTCCAGCCAGTGAGGCGACGATGCTGTAGAGCGAAAGGCAGAAGGCGAGAATGATCGCCAGCGCGCCGATATTTTCCATTGATGTGCTACCTCGTGCGGAAGCCATGCCGCGCGAGGCGGCCGAATCGACTTCTGATCAGTTTAGACGAACTAGAGCGCCGCTTTATTCGCGGGCGCTACCGGCTTTCCGTACTGGCCGGGTTTGGCCTCGTATTTGGAAGCGCACTTGGCCTGGATCTTGGTGGCGTGGAAGACGCCGTCGGGTCCCATCTTGCCATCGGCCACGGCTTGCGCGCCACCCTTGAAGGTGTCGGGCAGGGGATCGATGCTGTCATAGAGCACCGGGACCATTTCGGCTTCCTGCTTGAGCATGAACTTCACTTGGCGTCCGTTGCGCTCGATCGAGCCTTCGGCGACGTCGCCGCCCACTCGGAGGCGCTTGACCTGGGCATCGGCGCCCATCTGCTTCAGTTCGGCGACGGTCTTGTAGTAGGTAGCCGTGTCGTTGATTCCGCCCGAAGCAAGCCATGCCAACGTGCCAATGATGATGGCGATAAGCACGCCGAACTTGACGTAGGTGTTCATGATGAGGCCTCTGGTTCCAGTATAGGACTTCGTCTACTGGGACGCTCGAAGCCGCCGGTTTCTTCCGGGAAACTTTCAGGCGCGGCTGGCCAGGAGAAGGCCTGGGTTGGCGGTGTCGTCGATGGCGAGGCGAAGCCGGTTGAGCCATCCGAGACGGCCGAGGAGGCTCCGCGGCGCTTCTGGCTCGGCGAAGAAGTAGTAGGTCCCGGAGAACTCGAATCCGAGGCTGGCCAAGGTCAGTTCGTGGCCGAAGGCGTTTTCAATCGAACCCGTGGCGGTTCGGCAACGGATGGGATGGCCCGCTTCCACGTCAAGGCCGAGGATCTCGGCGTAGCGGCGCTCGAAAAGGCAGTACTCGGAACCGGTGTCGATCTTCGCCGCGAATTTGACGAAACGTTTGGAATCGAGCTTGAGTTGCACCGGGATCACGATTCCGGAAGAATTCTGCTCGTATTCGGCCTGAACGTCGAAGTCAACCCGGTGCATGCCGTTCTTTACGATGACAGGCGCGCGGCTTCAGAAGCCGCAGGATGGGAGCGATTCCTCTTCGATGAACTCGACGAACGGAGTTTCGAGGCCCGCAGCCCGCGCCTGGGCGTGTACTGTGCGGAAATCACGGCCATGAGCAACGAGACGGTCACCGTCGAGGAACACCCATTCCCCGCAATGTTCGGCGCGATGGCGGCGGAGCCATTCCTGCTCCGGAGTTAGGTGGACCGTGGAGTCCCACCCTGCTGGCCATTCCTGGAATCGGCCGGCCTCGGTGCCTTCGATCATCAAACGATAGATCGGCTTTTCCGCAGTGAGACCGATTTCCCAGGTTTGGCCGCTGACAGCGGCCTTCCACGGGAACGGGCCGATGGCGGAGGTCCAGTGGACCTGCTGATTCTGTAGGTACGCCATATCGTATGCTCTCCGCACGCCTGGACCCACCGGCTTGGCCCTCCAGATCCATTGTGACATGCCTGTTGAAATATCGGTGAAGATGTGGAAAAGATTCTTGAGTGAAGGGCCCAGCTGGAGCAGGATGGATCGCTTACCCCTGGGGTCTGATGTAGGCCTATTGCCGTTCGTAAACATGGATTCACCTCCAGTTCCGTTCTAGCCCTCCTGCGGCCGGCTCCAGCAAAATCGTTCCCGGCAAGACGCTGAAAATAAACGCGATACGATTTTTTGAATACACGGCATGACGACACTGCGGACCTGTGCGGCTACTCATGGCGTTCTGGGGATTTCGGGACCACTCTTTCGCCCGATGCTAAGTTTTCAGGAGCTATCCGACGACAGGCGGTCAACGCCGATGCTCCATCTCCTAGCAGCCCGTGGCTAAAGTCGCGTGGGTCGCGTTGCGAGCGCCATGGGGCCAGATGCGAGGCGTCGGCGACGCATTCGATGCGGGCCATCTTACAGGAGCCACAACGAGGCAGATGGCCCCATGCCGCCGCAACCCTTTGGGCAGCCGGGGTTTGTGCCCGCATACTTCGTTACTCGTCGCTCGAGATTGGACCGGCATCGCTTCCTCCTCGCGCCTCGTCTGCGGGCACAGATCCCGCGCCGCGCGGCCCACGGGACTTTAGCCACGGGCCCATGCAGTCGTACGCGCGGATTGGTGAGTCGGACAGGCTACCACAACGTCTCTGCTGGGCCTGCAACATTTGCTCGCCGGTCTGAATCATCGCAACTCCAGTTCCACAATGCCGCGCTTCCGGAAGTGGCGCCTGGAGACCGCCACCGATCGATCGCAGCTGAGTTCCGCCGGACCCGTCGAGTCCATTGACGATGCAACCCGAGCCGCGCATGCCCATCGCGCACCTCACACTCGCTCGCCGCGCTCGAACGGCACGAGGCTCGCCTCACTCGTGAGTTTCATCGCGCCGCCAACTTCAGTCTCCGGATCTGTCCGCCGCCGACGGGGAATCCGCTCGAAAAAGGCTGATTTTCAAAACGCCCCCCCCAAGTATGGGCGGACCGGCGGAAATCCTCCCCCTTGTGGCGGCAGATGCGGGCGAGGTGAGCCGAAATCCACCCGTTTCCGGCGTATGCAACTGGAGGAACGCCTTGTCTCGAACTCGATCCCTTGCTTTGCTCGCCCTCGCCGGCGCCGCTTTCGCTCAGACGCCACCCGCTCCCTCGGCTCTCGAAGTCCGCTCCGCCACCAGCCGCAGGGTGGAACTTGCATGGACCGGCTCCGGCTCGAACTTCGTGGTGGAACGCCGCACCCTCGGCGGCACTTACTCGAATGCCGTCACAGCCACCGCCACAACGGCCGCTGACACCGCGATCAACGCGATGGAGACCTATCAATACCGCGTACGCGCCACGTCGCCAACCGGTAGCTCGGACCCTTCGAATGAAGTTACCGCCGGTCCGCCGCCAGTGGGATTCAGCCTGCTTGCGAGAACGCCTGACGAGGTCGTCAACAGCAACATCGGGCCCTCCGCTTTCGGCCGCAACGCGTCGATGATTCTCGACGCCAATGACGATCCGGCCGTCGCGTGGCTCATCGCGGACCCGCACAATACCGGCGCCGCCAACGAGGGCGAGCTCTGGTTCCAGAGCTGGAACCGCGCGCGGTACAGTTGGAATCCGAGCGTCAAGGTGGCCGTGGCCGGTGACATCTTCAACTCGTTTCATACCCCGATGTCGCTCGCGCAAGACCGCTCGAACGGAACTTGGGCCATCGCCGCTGAAGAAATGCCGAGCGGCAACTTAGTGCTCTTCCTTTCGAGCGATGGCGTGGCTTGGAATAAGAAGGTCGCCGTGAAGTTCGGCGAGCAAGTGATCGCCTCGCCGTCGCTCGCCTTGGCCGGCGGAGCGCTGCATCTTTCGTTCAATCGCGACTATGACGGCACGCTTTACCTCACCGGCAAATACGCCGGCGATGCGGCCCAGTGGACCGAGCGCAAGGTGCCCGCAGTGCCGGGATCCGCGGTGGGCTCAGCCGTCGTTTCCACGTCCCTCGCACTCGACGCGAACGGCGTGCCGGCCATCGCTTATTGGCTCGCCGACTCGAACTCCGACTACGACCGCATCGTAGCGTTCTGGCGTGTGGGCGATGCCAACGCCGTCAAGGTAACGGACACCAACGGCCGCCAAGCGGACTTTGTCGACGTCAGACTCACCTATCAAGGAGCGCAGCCGCGGATTCTGTATCAAGCGGACACCACTGACTACGAGGCCGACCACGTCGTGCGCTCCGACAACGGCGGCGGGTTTTGGCAATCGCCCGCGCTCCTGCCCACCGATGGCGGCAACCACTGCGTGGGCGTACCGTTCGATCTGGCGGTGGAC
The DNA here is from genome assembly GCA_046331625.1 of Bryobacteraceae bacterium. Taxonomy (GTDB): domain Bacteria; phylum Acidobacteriota; class Terriglobia; order Bryobacterales; family Bryobacteraceae; genus JAXLQL01. The sequence goes on along the minus strand of JAXLQL010000022.1, from coordinate 111,566 downwards.
TCGCAGGGTCGCGGCGTGGTCCCGTTCGGGCGCAATTGCGGTCAGGACAACGATCGTTGCGTGGGCGTGAAGATCTCGCGTTCGAGCGATCTGTCGAACTGGTCGACGTGCGCGGTGAAGCCAGCCAACCCGGATGACACGTTCGATTCTGCGTTCGCCAGCGTCCAGGCGCGGTTCACACCCGGGAATCAGTTGTATCTCCTGTGGCAGCAGACGACGGAGAACTCGATTGGCCGGGGGCTCATCTTAGTACGCGAACAGTAGCGCGCGCCTCGGTTCGCGTGCTCCCGATCGGGTGTAGACTGAGATGTATGAGCGCGGCAGCGATTCCCAGGCTTTCGGTAGAGGACTATCTGGCGATTGACCGGGCGGCGGAACTGAAGAGCGAGTACCACGATGGCGAGATGTTCCCGATGGTCGCCGTGAGCGGCGCGCATGCGCAGATAGGCTTCAGACTGGCTCGCCAGTTGGGCAATGCTCTCGAGGATGGACCGTGCGCCGGGTATATGGCCCCTTTGCGGGTTCGTGTCAGTGCCAGGAAATACGTCTACTCGGATCTCCTCGTGATCTGCGGGAAAGCTGTCTATACCGACGATCACACCGATACGGTGACCAACCCGAAAGTGATTATCGAGATCCTGTCACCATCGACGGCGAACTACGACTATGGCGAGAAATTCGCCGCCTATCGCGGACTCGAGTCGCTCGGGGAGTACGTGCTGGTGGCGCAGGACCGGCCGCTTATCGAGATCTTCCGGAGGACGCCAGATAACAAGTGGCTTCTCTCGAGCTTCGAAGGGCTCGACAGCACAGCCGAGCTCACCTCCCTCGGAATTGAGCTCAGGCTTGCCGATGTCTACGCCGGCGTCCTCTGAATCACCGCTTCCCCTGCCCATATACGATCATCCCCGGCCGCGTGCCGAGATGCTTCTCGTGATCGAGCACCAGCGTGCCGTTCACTACCACATAAGTGATCCCGCTCGCGTAACGGTGCGGATTCTCATAAGTCGAGTTGTCAATCACCGTTTCCGGATCGAATAGCGTAAGATCTGCCATCATGCCGGGGCGCAGCAATCCGCGGTCATACACGTGGACCTTGGCTGCGTTCGCCGAGGTCATCTTGCGGATCGCCTCTTCGAGCGTGATCACTTTCTCGTCCCGAACATAGCGTCCGAGAATACGCGGAAACGTGCCGTAATAGCGCGGATGCGGATGATTCCGCGCCAGCGGACCCTCCGTGGCCACCGCCGTTCCATCGGAACCGACCGAGACGAACGACTGCTTCAGCGCATATCGCATGTCGTCTTCCGAATGATGGAAGTAGACCGTGGGCGTCGATCCGTTGTTGTCGATAAGCGTCTTGAACAGAGCGTCAATTGGCGGCAGACCAAGGCCGTCAATGAGCTGGTTCATGCGCTTGCCCTCATACTTCTTGTACGCCGGATTCGAGAACGAAACGAGTAACATGCCCTCCCACGATCCGGTGGCCGTGTAGTGGTTGTACCAGTTAGTCCCGGGAATGCCATTCTCGATTTCGCTGACCAAGCGCGCCTTGAGCGACGGATCCTGCAGCCGCTTGATCAGCGCCTCACGCCCGCCCTCGTGCGCCCACGGCGGAATGATGCTCGAGAGATTGTTTTGCCCAGCACGATACGGATAGACATGCGCTTCCACCTGCTGGCCGTTGCGGCGGGCGTTGGCGATGGTGGCGATGAGCTCGGGCATCTTGCCCCACAGCTTGTGCTCGGCGAGCTTCAGGTGAATGATGTCGACCGGTACGTTCGCGCGGCGCCCGATCTCGATCGCCTCAGCCACTGACTCGAACACGCCGAAGCCCTCGGTGCGCATGTGCGTCGAGTAGATGCCGCCGAAGCGCGAAGCTTCCTGGCACATGGCGACGAGCGTACCGGTGTCGATCCACGAGCCGGGAGGTCCCGAGAGAGAGCTCGCCACGCCGAGCGCGCCATCTTCCATCGCCCGGATCACCTCCTGCTGCATGCGCTGCAGCTCTTCGCTCGTTGGCGGACCCGCCTTTGGACCGCGCACCCACGTCCAGATCTCCGAGGAGCCCACGTAGGAACCGACGTTGGTGGAGATGCCCTGCGAGAGCAGCTTCGACCAGTAATCGCGGAACCGCCCGTAGTCCTTCGATGGCGCGGCCGATCCGCCTTCGCCGAAGATCATCGTGGTGACGCCCTGGCGGATCATCGATTGCGCGTTGCCATCCACGACGATCGAGTTGTCGGAATGGTTATGCATGTCGATGAAGCCGGGCGCGAGGACGAGTCCCTTGCCGTCGATGACGCGCTTGGCGCGGCCGGAGAGCTTGCCCATCGCGGCGATGCGATTGCCTTTGACGGCGAGGTCGCCGATGTACGAAGGATTCCCGGTGCCGTCGGCGATGCGTGCGCCGGTGACGAGCAGGTCCCAGTCTTGGGCGAAGCAGAGCGGGGCAAAGAGGAGCGTGGCGAGCCGGCGATTCATCTTGCCTAGTTTACTGGCACGCCGATTGCAATCACAATAGGTGCATGCGTGTCTCAGTGGATGGCAAGCCGGTGGAAATGACGGAACCGGCATCGATACTCGATGCGATTCGGGCTGCGGGCGTCGAGATGCCTACGCTATGTCACGATGACCGAGTGTCACCCTGCGGCAGTTGCCGCATGTGTCTGGTGCAAGTGGGGGATGATCCACGCGCGGTGGCGTCGTGCGTGACGGCGGCGCGGGACGGGATGGAGGTCCGCACGCATGCGCCGGAGATCGAAGCCGAGCGGCGCGCGGTGCTGGGCGTGCTGGCGGAGCGCTATCCGGCGCATGCGGCGGCGGAGTGGCCCGACAAACCGCTGCACCGGTGGATGCGTCACTACGGGATCGAAGCCAAGGGCGCTGACGCGAAGGCCGACACATCGCATCCCTACATCGCCGTGGACATGTCGCGCTGCATCTACTGTTATCGCTGCGTGCGGATCTGCGCCGAGTTGCAAGGCCAGTTCGTATGGAACGTGCGAAACCGCGCCGATCGGACGCGGATCGTGGCGGGGCGCGACCAACCGCTCTCCGAGAGCAACTGCGTAAGCTGCGGCGCTTGTGTGGACACGTGCCCCACCGGAGCGCTGGAAGACAAGCTGCTGGCCGAGCGTCCCCTGGTGGTGGAGTGGACGCGCACCACGTGCCCTTACTGCGGCACGGGATGCGAGATGCTGGCCGGGTCCGCCGGTGGGCGGCTGGTGTCGGCGAAACCCGTGCCCGATGCTCCGGTGAGCAAGGGCCACTTGTGCGTGAAGGGCCGCTATGCGTTCGACTTCGTGCATGCCCAGGATCGCGTGACGCATCCGATGATCCGGCACGGCGGCGAGTGGCAAGCGGTGGGGTGGGAAGAGGCGGTCGACTTCGTGGCGCGCGAGTTGACGCGGATTCGCGGGTCTCGCGGAGCGGATTCGATCGGGGTTCTCGGCTCGGCTCGGGCCACGAATGAAGAGAACTACGTGACGCAGAAGTTCGCGCGCGTGGCGCTCGGGACCAACAACGTGGATTGCTGCGCGCGCGTCTGCCATGCTCCCACAGCCGCGGCGATGAACGCGATGCTCGGCACCGGCGCGGCCACCAACTCGTTCGACGATATCGAACGCGCGGCCTGCATCTTCGTCTTCGGCGCCAACCCGACCGAGAATCATCCGGTGGTGGGAGCGCGGATCCGGCAAGCGGCACTGCGAGGCGCGAAGCTGATCGTGGGTGATCCGCGCGCGACGGAACTGGCCGGCATGGCTGACGTGTGGCTCCCAGTGCGGCCGGGGACGAACGTGGCGGTGCTGAACGCGATGGCGCACGTGATCGTCGAGGAAGGGCTGTTCGACCCTGCTTTCGTGGACGAGCGCGTCTGCGATTGGCCCGCGTTTCGCGATTTCATCCGCGAATGGACTCCGGAGCGTGTGGAGCGCGAGTGCGGCATTGCGGCTGATCGTGTGCGCGAAGCGGCGCGGGTATATGCGGCGGCGAAGCCGGCGATGATGATCCACGGGCTCGGCGTCACCGAGCACGGGCAAGGCACCGAGGGCGTGATGTGCCTGGTGAATCTCGCACTGCTGACGGGGAACTTCGGCAAGCCGGGCGCCGGCGTGAATCCGCTGCGGGGGCAGAACAACGTGCAGGGCTCGGCGCACATGGGCTGCGAGCCGGAGCACTTGGCCGGATACGCGACGCTCGACGCGGGCCGCGAAGTGGCGGAGCGTGTCTGGGGCGCACCCGTTCCAGCGACGCGCGGCAAGAACATGATGAGCATGATGGACGCAGCGGGCCGCGGTGACTTGGCTGCGCTATGGACCATCGGCTACGATGTGTTGCTCACCAATGCCGATGCCGCGGCCACGCGCCATGCGCTCGGGCAGCTCGAGCTGGTGATCGTGCAGGATCTGTTCCTCAACGAAACCGCGCGCGAGTTCGGCACGGTGTTCCTGCCCGCGGCTTCGTCATTCGAAAAAGACGGTACGTTCATGAATGCCGAGCGGCGTGTGCAACGTGTGCGCAAATCCATCGCGCCCGTAGGTGACTCGCGATCCGATTGGGAGATCGTATGCGCGGTAGCTCGCGCGATGGGAGTGAGTGGCTTCGAGTTCCGAAGCGCCGAGCAGATCTGGAACGAAGTGCGGAGCCTGTGGAAGGCAGGCGCGGGCATGAGTTACGAGCGGCTGGAGCGGGGGGGGCTGCAATGGCCTTGCCCGAGCGAAGATCATCCCGGTACCGCGATCCTGCACGAGCGCACCTTCCCCAGCGGACCTCGGGCAGCATTGCGCTCGATCCCGTGGAGGCCACCGGCCGAAGCGGTCTCGGCGGAGTTCCCGCTGCTGCTCACTACCGGTCGCACGCTCTTCCAGTTCAACGCGGGAACGATGACAATGCGGACAGCGAACGCGGCGTTCCGTCCGAGCGATACGCTCGATCTGTGCGCGGAAGACGCGCGCGCGCTCGGGATCGGCGGCGGAGAACGGGTCCGGGTGACGAGCCGATACGGGTCCGCGGAGTTGCCTGCGCGGATTACCGAGGCGGTCGCGCGCGGGCAGGCGTTCGCCACGTTTCATTGCACGAAGGTGTTTCTGAATGAGGTGACGGGTCCCTATCGAGATAGTTGGACGGCCGCGCCGGAGTACAAGGTGACGGCGGTGCGGGTGGAGAAAGCGGGACTGAAGTCCCGCGCAGGCTGAAGCCCGCCCTACACGGAGACGAACGGTCGGCAAAGAAGCTCAGGAGCGGCTACCTGACGGGGAATTCCACCTGATCGTTATCGTCCCCGTAGCCGCAGAAGAGATAGGCGTAATTGCCGACCTTCTTCGGTCCGGCCGCGTAAGTGCCGCCGCTCAGGGTCATGGGCAACGTGACATCGATCTGGTAAAGACCCAATAAATCACCCGCCAAGCCAGCGTAAACAACAGTGGCAGGCTCGCGCGAATATCGAAAGGCGTTCGTGCCGGCCGGCGAGACCGCGCAAGTGGGCGTAGCGAGCACCGGATGAGCACCGGCCGGAGTCCGGCGCCCCGTCTCGGAGAAGCCGGTAGTGGTTGGTCCAAGACCGGTGGCATAGACGTGGATAGTTTCGCCCGGCCGCGCCGGATCGTCCACCGTTACCGGCCCGCGAAAGTCATCGTGCGCGGCGGCGAGCAAGCCAATTCCATCCGGGATGTGTTCGAGCCTCACTGCGGGTCCAGGCCCGGGTGAGAAGGAGAACAATGCAGCCAGGAAATGCGGATTTCGCTCGTGCCGGATCTCGACCCGCCGCGTAACGTCGAGCGCGGCATCCCACGGAATCTGAAAGCGGAGTTCGGCCGGACCAACCTTGAACATCGGCAAAGGTTCACCGTCGAACCGGACCTCAAATCCCTCGAGCGAAGCCGGCGCGACCTCGCCAGTCATCTCCACCGGAGCCGGCAGTGCGAGCTTTCCGGTCATCGTGAACAGCGATCCGGGAGTCAACGAAGATCGCGGCGAAAAGAAGCTCGGCGCCGGACCCAGCCATTCGCGCTTCTCTCCCCTGTCGAGATCGAAACGCCACAAGCTGCCACCGGCGGAAGCGGCATAGACCACGCGGCCATCGCTCGAGATCGTGCTGTCGAAGGCATCGTCGAGCAGGCTCTGCGTCTCCTCGCCGCGCGGCATGGCGAACAGGCGGAGGGCGCCATCGGACTGCAGCAATAGCGTTGCGCCATCGCCGCTGAGGCTCGGTTGAAACCGCTCGCCGGTAGCCAGCGTCGACTCTCGCCCGGATGTCAGGTCGATCGAGACGAAGCGGTCAGTCAACGCACACAGCATATAGCGTTCGCGCGGATCGAGCACGCATTCGCGAACTCCAGGTAGTCCAAACGCACCGAGCTTTCCCGATTGCCACAAGAAGGCGCGTACGTTGTCTTCCACGGGCAACGGCGGAAACGCGCGCTCGAGCAAGATGGCGCCGCCGTTCGACGAAATCGCGTGTCTCGACGAGGCCAGCGCCAATCTACGGGTGCTATCGGGGGGAGATGGCACGACCGTTTCCTTGCCAGTCGACAGATCCACGATGCGCGGCGACCGTTCGACGTTCGGCTGGATTCCGGCCCACTTCCCTTCCGGGCTGAACTGTAACTGACCGGAGATCGTTTCCGGTAACTGCGCAATTCCGGTATTATGCGCGGTCCAGATGCGCGGGATCGGAACGAGAGGCATCCGTGGTCCGCAGTAGGTCACGTCATGCCACAAGAATCCGTTTCCGGCCGCGAAAACCGGCGTTGTCAAGGAAACGGCGGAAATGAAACAGCCCTGTGGAGCCCGGGGCAGATCCGCCACGGTTCGCAATTCCTGGTGCTCGAAACGGTACAGGCGCTCGAGGGGGCGTTCGAGCGAATCGCCAGGACGAGCGAGGGGAGAAATCAGGGCAAGTCTCTCTCCGGTGGAGTCGGTCGCCAAGCCGCTGTAGCTTTGCCCGAAAGCTACACCGGCGCAAATCAGCGCCATGGTCCTCATACCCCGAGGCTAGCGCGTTTTCGCGCCGATCGTAGGGCGCAAGCTATACTTTTGACCACGCGCATGAGATTGTTGGCCGCCGCCGTTGCCGCACTCGCCTGTCTGGCGCAGGAGGACGCCGTATTCCGCGTCGACGTTGGGCTCGTCACGGTTCCGGTACAAGTGACGGCGCCCGATGGGTCGCTGGTGCGCGATTTGAAACCCGAGGATTTCCAGTTATTCGACGCGGGCGAGCGCCAGGAGATCCGCAATCTCTGGCTGGAAACGGAATTGCCACTGACCATCGGGATCGTGCTCGATGTCAGCGATAGCCAAGGCGCGAGTATCTCGGCCCACGAGCGCACACTGGTCGATTTCGTCTCGCGCGTACTGCGGCTGGGCGACCGGGCGTTCGTGGTGTCGGTGGGATCCGAAGTGCGGATGCTGGCGGATCTGACGAGTTCGCGCGAGGACCTGATCCGCGGACTCCGGGATGCGGAGCGCCCGGACGCCGGAACCATTTTCGGGGAGCAATGTTTAAAACGTGCTTTCGCTCCGGTGCCGCCGGATCCGAAGCCGCTGGTGGTTTCGATGTGCGGGGGAACGGCGCTGTGGAACGGAATCTGGTCGGCCGTGCGCCTGCGGCTGCTGCCCGCGACCGGTCGCAAGGCGCTGTTGATCCTGTCGGACGGCGTGGACACGGGAAGCTCGCATCCGCTGAAGCACGCAATCACGGAGCTGCATCGGGCGCAGGGAGTGGTGTACGCGATCCAATATCCGCGGGGTCCGAGGGCACGAGCCTCGTTCGGGTTACAGCGGCTGGCCGAAGAGTCCGGCGGGCTGCGGTTTCCGGCGCCGGAAGCGGGGTCCGATGCGGCCGAAAGCTACGCGAAGATCTTCGCGCGGATCGAAGAGGATTTGCGGAACCAGTACGTGATCGGGTTCCGGCCGTCGTCTGAGCGCGCGGGATTTCATCCGATCGAGGTGACAACGGGGCGGGAGAATCTGCGGGTGCGGGCGCGGTTGGGGTACATCGCGGGCGGGGAGCAGAAGTGAGTCAGGCACCGGAGTGGAACGACGCTACGAGTTCGATCTCGCCGCCGGGAATCCGGTGACGGCGGGTGCCTGCGGTCTGCTCCGGATAGCGCGCAAGATATTCGGCCAAGACCGCGAACCGCAATACGTAGCCGGACGCGCCATCGCGCGCATTCCAGTCGCGTATTCCTCGGCGACCGGATAGAAGGCCGGTTGCCTCACGACGAGGAGATCCTTTGCCGACTCGTCATGCAAACATCTCCGCAGCCACCAACGCATAGATCAACGCACATTGCCCGATGTTGCGGACCGGCACGAACTCGTTCGGTCCGTGACTCACCGTGAGCAGCCCGGGGCCATAAGCGTAAGCCGGAATTCCGTGGGCCGCGTAGAAACGGGTCTCGAGCAATCCCGGGCACATCTCAAACGTAGGCCTCTTCCCCGTGACATCCTCGATCTGCCGCGAGAGAATCGCGCCAAGAGGATTCGCCGGGTCAGTGGCCGCCGCGGGCTCTTCCTGCAGCCACTCGATTTCGAACCCCTCGAGCGCGTCCGACAATCGGCGCTTCTCTTGTTCGAAGTCCTCCTCGGGATTCAAACGGCGATCCAGCGTGAACTGGCAGTAATCCGGGGTTACGTTGAAGTTCGTGCCGGCTTCGACGCGGCCGCCGATGAGCAGGATCGACCGGCGCGCGGCAGCGGGAGCAATGTTCTGCGCCGTCTGGCGCAGTTCCACCTCGCGCTTGATCTCGGCCAGGCGGGCGAGCGCTGGCAGCGAGCGTTCGAACGCGTTCACCCCTTGATACTGCATCCCGACATGCGCGGACTTGCCCCGCATCGTCGCCCGCAAGGAAATGGCGCCGCGATTGGCATTCCAAACCACACCGCCAGTGGGCTCGGGCGTGAGCATCCCGACTGCGCCCTGGCCGAGCAATCCGCGCACATCGAGATAGCGCGATCCGCGCGCACCAGCCGTTTCCTCATCAGGCACAAGCACGATGCCGATCCGGCCATCGCCGAGCAAGCCTTCGTCGCGAACCGCGGCGGCAGCGTGAATCATCGCGGCCAAGCCGCCCTTCATGTCCGAGGAACCGCGGCCCCACAGATTCGAACCCTCCACTCGCGGCTGAAACTGATCGCGGCTTTGCGCGGGGACCACGTCATAGTGGCCGGAGAAGTAGAGCGTGCGTGACCCCGTACCCGCAAAGGCCAGGATACAATCGCTCTCGCGGCGGACATCGGTGAATCCGAGACGCTGTAACTCGGCGGCGAGGATCGCGATGCACTCCGGGTAGTGATTCCCGGGCGGATTCTCCGACGGAATCGCGATCAGCCGGCTGGTGAGATCCAGCATGGCCTTTTCAGAAAACCTTCGCTGCAATCGGCCAGCGGGATCGAACGCCATTCTCGATTGTAGGCCCGGTTGTACGGCGGCGGGAAGCTACTTCTGTCCCAGCGCTCGCAGTGCCGCATCGCGCTTGGACTTCTCGGCCGCCCCTGCTTCGAGCGCCTTCAGCGCTTCCTGCCTCTTGGTGTCACGCTCGAGCGCCTTCAACGCCTCGCCGCGGCGATCGGGCTGCTGCACCGGCGGCGCGGTTGTCGCCTGCGAGGGCACGGCGGCGACCGGGGCCGCTGTAGGCAATTGCGGAGGCGCGGAAACGTTCGGCGCCACCGCCGCCTTCGGTTCGGGGAGCGTGGCTGCTCGCGGCTTGGGAGCTTGGCGGTTCCCAGGCTGCGGCGCCGCGGCTTGCCGAACGGGAGCCTGCGTGGGTTGCGAAGCCGGAGACGGCGTCGCAGGGACCACGGGTTGCTCGAGGGCCGGAGCGACCGGAGCCGTTGGAGTGACTGCCTGCGGCCGCCGCGACGGCACCGCACTCGAATTCAAGTTGTAAGCCGCTGCACCGGCCAGTAGGAGCGCGGCAGCGGCGGCGAGCCAAATCCCGATACCCGGGCCCTTGGATGCTGGCTCCTCATTCACGAGCGCGCCTGGAATGCCGGGGGCGATGGGGGCCGAACTTGCAAATGCGGATACACCGGCCGCGTCGGTTTCGGGATCCGAGCTCGATTCCGGGGCCGGTGTCGAGATCGCGCACTCGGCAGACTCGATCACGATTGCGACCTTTGCCCCCATTGGAGCGTATTTCTCGAGAATCTTCTGATCGGTCTCGTTTTCGGCCAGGTTTTCGGCCGCAGTCGTCAGCCGGTAGATTCCGATCAACCCCGCGCCTGACAAGCGCCGCACTTGTTCGTTCAGATAACGCCAGTCACGCACGGAAACTGCGGTGGCACGCCTTATCTCACCCGGAAATGGCGTTACCCGCACCACCGAAGCCGAGGGCTCTTGCTGCCGTTCGTCGAGCGTCCCCAGAAGAAACCCGCCCGTCGAAGCGCCCATTGAGTCGCGAATCCGCTCCAATGCCTCGGCCGACCATCGAACGCGCGGCTTGCGGCCATGGACATCGGTGGAAGACCACGAGCGGACAGTCAGAGATCCAAGATTGACCATTCTAGTTCCAAACAATATGTTCGGCCCTCGCGGCGCACGAAACACATCAGTACTTCCACCTAGCTCGCGGTTTACAAGTACGTAGTAGCCATCATTGGCTGAAGTGCTAGGGCCATCTGCCCGATAGACCAACTGAAGCAGATCGCCAATGGGCGCCATCATCTCGATCATCGCCAGTAACAATCCAGGTATTCGCTCGCGGGTTTTTCGTGCATTAGCCGATTTTGGAACAATTACGGCCAATCGAGTTTCCACTGAGATCAGCGGAAACCTCCACATTCAGATCGCCTTCCAATGGCGAGAAGCCGGTCAGGCCGGTCAGGCGCGGGCGCTGCTTGCGGATATTCCGGGTATCGTGGAAGTAACGGAAAGCGCGGGGTCACTTCCGGAGTTGACAGACCTTCCGTCAACGGATATTGAAGAAGGCGAGGGGGCGGTGCGCAGTGGCGATGCCGCGGTCCGCACGCCGGGCAAGAAGAGCGGGTGGGTAGCGGCGGTGGCCGCAGGCGTGGCGATCTGCGCTTTTGCTGGCGTGGCCTGGTTCAAGATACCGTCTGCTGGAGAACGGACCACGGGGCCGTCAGTAACTCCGGCGGTCGCGCCTTCCACGGTGCCGGGGATCGAAATTCCCGCCACGGTGGAGCCCGAAGCGGCGACTGCTGTGCCGGATGCGAACACCGCCATGCGCACCGTACCAGCGGCAGCGCGGGCGCAGAAGGAACCAGCAGCCGCACCCCGACCTGCTCCGGCCGCCAAGCCAGCGCCATTCGTCCCGCCCAGCAGCGCAAACAGTGCGGCCGACGCACCATCCATTCCGGCCCCGCCCTCGGTGGCCATGACTCAAGCCAATCCTCCCGCGCCGGTGGCTGCATTGCCTCGGGTGGAGCAGGTGCAACCGCAGCCCGCGCCGCCGCAACCGGTGGAAGCGGCAAAGGTACAGCCCGCGGCCCCGAGCCCTGCGCCCACCCTCGAAGGGCAAGCTCCGTTGGCCAGCGGTTCCGCCAGCGGACCCCGGCCGGTGCGGCGGGTGGAGCCGACAATCCCGGCTTCTCTCAAGAAGTCGCTACGGTCAGACGTGACGATCTCGGTGAAGGTCTACGTCGGCGCCAACGGCGACGTAGTGGACACGGTGCCGATGCGAGTGGGCGATCCGGCCGCGGATCAGATGGCGGCGGTGGCTGCCGCGGCTGTCCGGAGATGGCAATTCGAACCTGCGCGGCAGAACGGCCAGGCGCATGCCGGACAGACGATCGTGCGATTCCGCATCTCGAAATAGCGGCACGGCCCCTGAACTATCCGAGCGCGCCCAAGGCATCGCGCTGCCGCGACAACCGCTCGCCACGCTCGCGCGCAAAGCGCTCGATTCCCGCGAAGATTGAATCCGCATCCAGATGCGCCTCGCGAATCACGTCGGGCTCGAGGCCTCCGGTGAGCCACTGGTTGTCCCAATCGGAAGTGAGCGAGTAGGCATCGGTCACCGGACCCGTGTCGCGCACGGGCCACATGCGCCGCGTGCCGGTGGAGACGAACATCAGGTCGTAGTAGGCTTCGGGCGGCAACACGCTACGGCGATAATGTTCCGGCTGGCGATCGAACAATTCCTCGCTGATGGCCGCGATGATCTTGACGTTGATGCCCGCCGCTTCGAGACGCGGAAGCAAGCTCACGAGGTTCACCGTGGAACTCGACCCTTGCGCTACCACGTAGCCGTGGCGTGGTCCGGGGGCGAAGTCGCGAATCACGTACAGCCCCTTGGCGGCCGCGCGCACATCGGAATCGGCGAACGTCGACCGATCGGCGACCGGGAAATCCGGCCGTGCTACTTCGAGCGTGATCAAGCCGACGCGCTTCTCGCGCGCGGCGATCTCCGCGGCGGCGAAGTAGCCGGGCGCGACGTCGTTGTAGTCCCAGAAGCTCAAGTGGATCGTCTGCCCGCGCGGGAAGAGCTTCCACACTTGCGGCGAGAAGATGCCAAAGTGCGTGCGCGCATCGGCCGCCGTCTCAGGACCCGAATGCGCCGCCAGCACATGCAGCACGCCGGTGCTGAAGGGGCTGTCCTGATTCTGCTGGCTCCACACGCGTGCCGGAAGGTACATGAGCGGCGTGAATGCGCCGTAGGTTCCGCTGATAGCCCAGACGCCGGCGAACTTGGCGGGATCGAGCGAGACGCTCTGGCTCACCAGTCCGATGGCAGTGGCGACGTTGCCCGCTTCCTGAATCGCCGCTTTGATGCGTGTTCCAGCAGGGTTTTTCTCAGGATCGTAGTGTCCCCAAAGGTTGCCGTGTTCGAGATTGACTGACTCAGAGAGGTCCGCCGCGAGCGTCACCATGCGGTTGCCGGTGACGAAGTTCAGCCACTTGAAGATCTCGGAAATGCCACGCCGCGCGCCCATCGGCTCGCCGGGCTTACGGAACAACGTGATGCTGATTTGTTTTTCGGCTCCGGTGAGCGGATGCTTGGCCGTCACCTGTTGCGGCTCGGCGGGCAGGTTCGCGACACGCAAGCGCTCGTCGAGGAACGGGTCGTGCGCGGTCTCCATTCTTAGAGGGAACTGGTCGCGCACGGTGTCGCCGATGGCGACCAGCCGATCGGCAATCCAGCGGCCGAGCCCGTCGCGGTCGAGGATCGAGAGCGCAACATCGACGTTGGTCTTGAACTGGATGAGGCGATCCCGCCAGTTCGCCACCGCGCCCTCGCGGATCCCTTGGAATTCGACCCCGAAGCGCTTCTCGAAGGTTTGCGCCAGCGCGACGAAGTACTCGGAGTTCATCTTCATCGCGTAGGGATGGCTGGGGTAACCGGTGAGCTGCTTGCCGAAGCCTGGGATTGCGCCATCCACGGCGGCGGGCCAAAATCCCTTGGTTGTTTTGCCGATGACGATCATGGGCCGGCGATCCGTGGGGTCCCACTCGTCCATCGTCTTCAGCACGGCCGCGATCTGGCGATAGTCATTGCCGTTTTCGAGCGGCAGCACGTTCCAACCGTATGAGGTCCACTGATCGATGAGCCGATAGGCGGTGTACTTGCTGTCGATCACGCCACCGATGAGCGAGTCATCGATGCCCGCGTTGTTATCGGAGAAGAGGATGCGCAGGCGCTTGCCGACTTTGAGCGCGAGCGCTTGGGTCTTCAATTCTTGCGCGTGGCCTTCTGTCATCGCGAACTCGCCCTCGAGCGCGAAGATGCGCGGCGAGTCGATCGGCGCGCCGGCCATGTCCCAGAAGGCGGCCTTTCCCGCGGCCATCGCGACGCCGACGCCGGAAGGTCCGCCATTCACGTCGTTGGTTAGATCAGTCGATTCCGAGTGTCCGGCGAGCGAGCGAATGCCCCGGATCTTGGCCTGCGCGAACAGCGGATGATCGGCGAGGCCGTTGCTGGCGAGCAGCGTTGCGAGCGCGCCCGCGCCGCGGCGGAATCCGAGCGCGTCGACGGCGAGCATGGAGGTGTTGGGATCGGCGTGGTAGCGGTGGTCGCCGGTAGCGGCGTGTGCACGAGCGAGCGCTTCACCGAGAATGATCCAGAGCGCGTAGCAGGTGGGTATGCAGTGTCCGCCTGCGAGCAGGAACTTGTCCGAGTAGGGATGCTTCGGGCGGCGATAGTCATAGCGCAAGCCGCCGGCGTCCGGACCGAGCAAATGGAGCGATACGTTGTAGGGCGTGTACGCGAGCGGTCCGCCGAAGTGGCCGGTCTGGGCGTAGTTGCCGAGAAGGCACAGCGTCATCGCGGTGAGGAAACCAACGTCCTCGAGCTGCCTCTGGTCGTCGGCGGACAGGGCAGGTTCCATGAGCACGGAAAGAGCAGCCAAAGCGCAATCCTTTCTGCGAGTGCGTTTTGATTCTACTTCATGTCGTTCCGGTTATTCTTTCGACGTTCGCTCCACCGCGGCGTCGAGCCTTCCCCGAGCCAGGCGGACCGCGATTTTCGCGCCTTCGATAACGGCTGCCGCGTCGGTGATTACGCGCCCCGCATCGTCTTGCACGAGCGCATAGCCGCGGTCGAGGACGCGCAGCGGGCTCAGTTGCCCGAGCTTTGCAGCCACAAGTTCGAGGCGCTTGCGCGCATTCGCCACGCACCGCTCGGAGGCCTGCGTGGAGCGCTGTTCGAGCACGGCGAGCCGGCGCCTGGCGTCCACGACGCGGAGCGCAAGGTCCTGCCGGCGCAGTCGCGCTTCGATCGATTCGAGCTGGCGGCGCGATCGCTGCGCACGCTGGCGGAGCACGTCACGGGAGCGGTTCTCGCAATCGTCGAGTCGCAGTGCGATCCGGTTCAAACGCCGCACGAGCACGGCAGCGGCACGTTCGGTCCCGAGTTGGTGAACGCGCGTCTGCGCGCGCGACAGGCGCAGGTGGATGGCGCGATCGCTGCGCCGCTCGGCCGCATCTACCCGCTCGATCCAATCGGCGGCGTTGGGGACCACGAGCTCTGCCGCGGCCGAAGGCGTGGGCGCGCGAAGGTCGGCTACGAAGTCGGCGATGGTGAAGTCGGTTTCATGACCCACTGCGGAAATCACGGGGACCTGGCACGCGGCGATGGCGCGCGCGACCGACTCCTCGTTGAAGGTCCAGAGATCCTCGATGGAACCGCCGCCACGCCCCACGATCACGACATCCGCCCAGCCAGTTTCGCTAAAGTAGCCCAGTCCGTCGACCACGCCTTCCACTGATCCCACGCCCTGCACGAGCGTCGGATAGAGCCGTACGTGGATGCCGGGCCAGCGCCTCTTCAAGATGTGGAGCATGTCTTGGATCACGGCTCCGGCGGGCGACGTGACGATGCCGATGCGGCGCGGAAATCGCGGCAGTGCGCGCTTGCGCTCTTGCGCGAAGAGGCCTTCGGTTTCGAGCTTGGCCTTGAGCCGCTCGAAGGCCATCTGGAGCGCGCCGAAGCCTTGGGGTTCCAGCCACTCGACCAGGAGTTGATAGTCGCCGCGCTGCTCGAAGACATCGAGCTTGCCGCGCGCCACGGCGGCGATGCCTTCCTGCGGCTTGAACTTCATGAAGCGCAGGGATGACTTGAAGCAGACGCAGCGGATCTGGGCGGCGCGATCCTTGAGCGTGAAGTAGACGTGCCCGCTGGGGGCGGCCTTGAGTCCGGAGATCTCGCCGCTCACCCACACATCGTCGAATGACCGCGCCAGCACGCTGCGGATGGCTGCCGTAAGCTCCGATACGGAGCGAATCTGGCGGCCCGGGCTCCAGTCGATTCGCGTTTGTTCCATAAATAATTTCGATTTGACGCTGATGCGGCGCTCCCCTTATCCTGACACTTTGAATCGGGATGCCGCAAAGGCTTCGCGCCGATTCGAACAGGAGTTTTCATGACCCCGAAAGAAGTTCTCGACCTCGCCAAGAAGAACCAAGCTCGCCAGTTGGACTTGCGGTTCACTGACCTGCCCGGTCTGTGGCAGCACGTCTCGTATCCCATCTCGCAACTGAGCGCCGACTCGTTCGAAGAGGGCTTCGGCATCGACGGTTCGAGCATCCGCGGCTGGGCGGCCATCAACGAAAGCGACATGCTGCTGATTCCGGATCCGAACACCGCGATGGTGGATCCGTTTTGCGAAGTGCCCACGCTGACGATGGTGTGCGGCGTGATCGATCCGATCACGCGCCAGAGCTACGAGCGCGATCCGCGGCACATCGCCAAGAAGGCCGAGACCTATCTCAAGGCCACCAAGATCGCGGACGTGGCTTATTTCGGAGCGGAAGCCGAGTTCTTCATCTTCGACAACGTGTGCTTCGATCAGAACCAGCACGAGGGCTACTATCACATCGACGCCGACGAAGGACGCTGGAACTCGGGCCGCCGCGAGAACAACCTCGGCTACCGGCCGCGCTACAAGGAAGGCTACTTTCCGGTGCCGCCGATGGACCACTACCAGGACCTGCGCGCCGAGATGGTGGAAACGCTGATCCGCGCGGGCCTCAACATCGAGTGCCATCACCATGAAGTGGCCACGGCGGGGCAATGCGAGATCGACCAGAAGTACGACACGTTGGTGAAGTCGGCCGACAACATGATGCTCTACAAGTACGTGATCAAAAATGTCGCGTATCAGTACGGCAAGAGCGTCACGTTCATGCCGAAGCCGCTGTTCGGCGATAACGGAAGCGGGATGCACACGCACCAGTCGTTGTGGAAAGCGGGCAAGCCGTTGTTCGCGGGCGATGGATACGCGGGCTTGAGCCAGATGGCGCTGTGGTACATCGGCGGACTGCTGAAGCATGCGCGAGCGCTCGCGGCGATCATCGCGCCGACCACGAATTCGTACAAGCGGTTGGTGCCGGGGTACGAGGCTCCGGTGAACCTGGCGTACTCGCGGCGGAACCGGTCGGCTGCGGTGCGCATTCCGATGTACTCGGCGAGTCCGAAAGCGAAGCGCGTGGAGTTCCGGCCGCCCGATCCGAGCGCGAATCCGTATCTGGCCTTCGCGGCGATGATGATGGCCGGGATCGACGGCGTGTTGAACAAGGTGGATCCGGGCGAGCCGCTCGACAAGGATATCTACGATCTGAGTCCCGAGGAGATGAAGGATGTTCCGTCGATGCCGGCGTCGCTCGAGGAAGCGCTGAGTGCGCTCGAAGACGATCACTCGTTCCTGCTGAAGGGCGATGTGTTCACGGAAGAACTGCTCGAGACCTTCATTACTTACAAGCGGAAGAACGAGGCGGACGCGATTCGGCAGAGGCCGCATCCGTACGAGTTCGCGCTCTACTACGACATCTGAGCCGGAGGTTGGGAAAGCAGCCGCTCGAGAAGATCCTCGACGCGAAGCTTGGGAGCCCATTCCCGGAGGTAAGCGCGATCGAGGCGGTCGCCTTGCACGGCGACGATGCCGGAAGCGTCTCGCCACTGCTGCTCGCTGGTTTCGCCCGCCCGCCGATACCAGACCAGCTTGTAGAGCAGAATATCCTCGGCCGAGGTAACAGCGAATTCGATCTCTGGACCGAACGAACCGGTCACCTCGAACCGCCTTCGGGCGAGCTCCGATTTCGTGAATTCGGTGTTGGCCGGAAACAAGTCGAACTTGCAGGCGCTCTTCGTGTGGATCAGGTTCCATGCGCGGCCGAGGCGGAAGGCCTCGCGCATCCTGTCGACATCCGCGTAGAAATCCGGGCCGAGTCGAGCGACAAAATCACCCACCTGATCAGCAACCATCTCGACAAGGATGTCGATGTCATTCGTGTATCGATAGTTCCCTCGTATCGAACTGGCTACCGAGCCACCGACGGCGTACCGGATCTCCAGAGTGTCGAGCGCGGCGAGCACCTGTTGAAACGCGTCCGCTACGGGGTTCAAGGGCCAGCGGCCTTCACTCTCGGATAAGCCCGATCCGCCAAGTCGCTCCCATACTTGCGCGTTGCGATTTCCCTGAGCACATCGCGCTCGCTGAACTCGGGGTGCTCTGCCCGGATCTGCCGCGCAGTCACGTCGTGCAGGAAGTCCATCATTCCGAAAACGAGGCCCAGCTTCTCGCCCGGCGTCAACTTGCGGAGAGCTTCGAGCCAAACCTTCGTGACGACGGGGTCGGTGTCAGCCAGTTCGCACGAAGGGATCATTTCCCTCACTTTCTCAATACGCGGCCAGCTTGTCAACGAGCGCGACTCGTGTGACAGAATCGACCTATGCTCACACGCCGGCAATTCGCTGCTGCTGCGGCTGCACCAGCATTCGCGCAGTCGCGGCCGAAGAACATCGTGCTGTTGATCGCCGATGATCTCGGCTTGCACACCGGCGCTTACGGCGACTCCACCGCGCGTACACCGAATCTCGACAAGCTCGCAGGCGAGGGCGTGCGGTTCACCAATGCGTTCTGCACCACCGCGTCTTGCAGCGCCAGCCGCAGCGTGATCCTGAGCGGTTTGCAGAACCACTCGAATGGCCACTACGGGCACGCGCACGGCGAACACAACTTGCACTACTTGCCGAGCGTGAAGTCGACGCCCGAGTTGCTGCGCGCGGCCGGATATCGCACGGGCATTATCGCCAAGCTGCACGTGAACCCGCTGGGCCAGTTCGCATGGGACCTGGACGCGCAACGCGAAGGCGGCCGCGATGTGAAACGCGTTGCGACGCTGGCACGCCAGTTCTTCCAGGCCGATCGCGACAAGCCGTTCTACTTGCACGTGGGCTTCACCGATCCCCATCGCGCGGGGAGCGGGTTTGCGAATCGTGACTATGCCGGTGTGCAGCGCAACCGCTTTGATCCAGCGAAGGTGAAGGTGCCGAGTTATCTCCCCGACAACGCGGCCACGCGCGGCGAGGTGGCCGAATATTACGAAGCGTCGAACCGGCTCGACCAAGGCGTTGGCATGATCATGGACGCGTTGCGCGAGACTGGGCAGCTCGACAACACGCTGGTGGTCTTCATCAGCGACAATGGCATGCCGTTCGCCAACGCGAAGACCAATTGTTATGACGCCGGGTTGCATTTGCCGATGATCGTCCGAGCGCCGGGCCAAGCCAAACGCGGACTCGTCAACAACGCGGTCGTCAACTGGACCTGCCTGCTACCGACGTTCCTCGAATGGTCGGGCGCGAAAGGACCTGGCTACGAACTGCACGGGCGCAGCGTCCTGCCGATTCTCGAACAAGAGAATCCCGTGGGATGGGACGAGTCATTCTTCTCGCACACGTTTCACGAGATCACCATGTACTATCCGATGCGCGGCGTGCGCACGCGCCAGTTCAAGTACATCCGGAATTTGTTTCCCGAACTCGAGTTTCCGCACGCGAGCGACCTGTGGGAGTCGCACACGTGGCAGAGCATCTTGAAGGCGGGCGAGACGGCGATGGTGGGTTCGCGTCCGGTGGGCCAGTATCTGCATCGGAGCGGCGAGGAGCTTTACGACATCACGAAGGATCCGGATGAAGTGGCCAATCTCGCGGGCAAGGCGGAGCACGGGGCGACGCTCGCGGGGTTGCGCAAGAAGGTGCATGAGTGGCGGGCGCGGACGAAGGATCCGTGGATGGTGCTGAGCCGGTACAAGGGAGAGACCGTGTGAGGTGGTAGGCGGGACTGAAGCGCGTACCGCGGGGTGCCGCAGTTCACAATCGGCAATGGCTCGCGGAACCCCGTCTGGGGTCCAGGTTTCGTGGACCTTGACCTAGCAGCCCGTGGCTAAAGCCGCGTGGGCCGCGTTGCGAGCGCCATGGGGCCAGATGCGAGGCGTGGCGAGGCAGGCGATGCGGGCCATCTCTCAGGAGCCACAACGAAGCAGATGGCCCCATGCCGCCGCAACCCTCTGGGCGGCCGGGGTTTGTGCCCGCATGCTTTGTTGCTGTTCGCTCGAAATAAATCCGCATTGCTTCCTCCTCGCGCCTCGCCTGCGGGCACAGATCCCGCGCCGCGCGACCCACGGGACTTTAGCCACGGGCTACTAGACTAGCGGAAGGCGTTTCTATCGGGGTCCGTAGCGATCCGATGAACCGTGCCTGTGTAGGTCGCCGCTCATGACGAAATCCGCCTTCCAACTCGTGCTCACGCCGCGAATGTCTTCGAAGGCAGAAACCCCTCAACTGGAATCCGGGTAGGAGCGGCAAGTGCGGCCACTGCCCCAGCGGGATCAGCCGACGACTGCGCCCGGCGTCAGGCTCTCCAATATGAAGCACAGGCCGGCCACCGGTGTGATCGCTGAATTTCGCGAACGCGAGATGATTCAACACGCCGGCGATGACGTAGAAGACGCGCGAGCCGGCAAACGCCAGCGCTACACTTCCTGTTGGTTTGAATTCGCGAAGCGGCACCCACGGACGTCTGCAAAGCTGGCCGCCTCGGCCGAATAGGAAGCGTGTCGCTATTCTACAATCGAAGACACACGCCATGAAACTCCCAGCCGCGATGCTCCTGGCCGCGTGCGCCTACGCCGCTTCTGTCCCCACCTTCTCGAAGGACATCTACCCGATCCTCCGCTCCCGCTGCCAAGGCTGCCACCAGAAAGGCGAAGTTGCGCCGATGGCTTTCATCACCTATCAGGACGCGCGCCCATGGGCCAAGGCGATCAAGACAGCAGTCCTCCGCGGGACCATGCCCCCCTGGCACGCCGACCCCGCCTCGAGCGCCGCCTTCCACAATGACCGCTCGCTTGCGCCCGAGCAGGTCCGCACTATCGCTGCGTGGGTCGACGCCGGAGCTCCGGAGGGCCCGCACATCGACTATCCGCAGCCGCACCGCGCCGTCACCGGATGGCGGCTCGGCAAGCCCGACCTCATCCTCAAGGTCCCCGGCTTCCGCGTTCCCCCGCAAGGGACCATCCCCTACACCTTCGTCGCCTTCCCCACCGGCTTCGAGCGCGATACCTGGATCCGTGCCGCCGAGTGGCGTATCGACAAGCGCCAGGTGGTGCACCACATGAACGCGTTCGTGCGCCCACCCGGATCGAGCTACGTCGCGGGTTTTGAACCGCGTCAGTTCTTCGTCCCCACGCTCCCGCAGCGTCGTGTGGGCCGCCCCGGAGAAGGCACGTTCGCGCGGCGCGAATTGCTGGTCGGCTATGAACCCGGCTACATTCCCACTGACTGGGGACCGGAGCAGGGCAAGT
The DNA here is from genome assembly GCA_046331625.1 of Bryobacteraceae bacterium. Classification (GTDB taxonomy): domain Bacteria; phylum Acidobacteriota; class Terriglobia; order Bryobacterales; family Bryobacteraceae; genus JAXLQL01. The sequence goes on along the minus strand of JAXLQL010000022.1, from coordinate 90,517 downwards.
TGATCAAGGCCGGATCGGACATCGTTTTCGAGATGCACTATAACTCGGCGGGGAAAGAGGCGGTGGACGAGTCCGAACTCGGCATCTACTTCTCGCAGCAGCCGCCCGAGCGGCGTCTGGTCAACATTACCGTGCAGAATCTCGACTTCGTGATCCCGCCCGGCGAGGCCTCGTATCGATCGGATGCTTCCACCGCGTTTTCAGCTCCTGTGCGCGTGGTTTCCGTGCAGCCGCACATGCACCTTCGCGGAAAATCGATGGAGATGAAAGTCGTCCAGCCGGACGGAAAATCAGAGGCTTTGATTCGCGTACCGAACTACGATTTCCATTGGCAAACAACCTACGACCTGAAGCATCAGGTTGCCGTTCAACCGGGTGGGCGCATCGACTGCGCTGCTTGGTTCGACAACTCCGCCAACAACAAGTGGAATCCAGACCCTGGAAAATCAATCGTTTGGGGCGATCAAAGCTGGGATGAAATGCACATCGGGTTCACGGAAATCGCGTTCGATGCCAACCTGGATCCCGAGAAGATCGTGACACCCGTGAAGAAATAGCCCCCCACCCGGTGGGCGAAAGTTTCCCAAATTCGGGTGAGAGGAATCCTCCCTTGCCGGCACTACCTTACTAGGAGTGTGCCGATGAGCAGATCACCGCTGCGTGTACTGGTCGTGTCTTCCGATCCCGATCTGATTCAGTTGCTGGAAGAGGCTTTTCTCGAGTGGAGCGAGACGCGCTGGCGTCACGCAGGGCACCCGGATTTCGAACGCATTCACGCGCTCGACGCGGGCGAGGCGGTCGAGACGCTGGAGGCCGCTCGCGTGGATGCAGTCCTCGCCGACGCTGCCTCGCCGTTCTGCCTCAACGCTCCGGATTGGGACCGGGTCCGAGCCGCCTCGGTGGACGCTCCGCTGCTTGCACTCACTGCGTCAGAGGAGGAAGGGTTCCGCCTGCTGCGCCGCGGAGCGCAGGATTTCCTGGTGGCCGCCGAGCTCGATTGCGTACCGCTTGCCCGCGCTCTGCGGGGTGCGGTGGAGCGCTTCCGCTTCGGCTCGGCCAATCGCCACGCGGCGCTGACTGACGAAGTCACAGGCCTCTACAACCAGCGTGGATTTCTCGAGATCGCGGGGCGGCAAGGCCTGCTCGCTTCGCGCAGCGGCGTCGCCGTCGCGGTCAGCATGGTGGAGTGCGAAACCCCCATCGATGACGGCGAGGGAACGATGATGGCGGCGCTCCACGTGGCGGGGAGGCTGCGGGAACTCGCGGAGGAGACCGACATCCTCGCGCGCTGGGATGATCGCCGGTTTGCTGCTTTGTGTCCGGTGCGCGATCACTTGGCCGCCGCTTCCTTCGGGGACGCGGTGCCCGTGCGCCGGGCCACGGTGACCATCGCGCCAGGCGCCGAGTTCGATCTGAGCGGCGCACTCGCCGCAGCCGAGCAGGCGCTATGCCAGAATAGGCAGGAAAGCGCTCGTAGCGCGGGAGTCTTCTAGGCCAGCGAGCGCTGACGGAGCCGCTCTGCCCGCCTTTGCACTCGACGCCACTTACAGTCTTGGCGACCACCTATCCGGGGTCGGAGTTTATTCGCGCGAGATCCTGCTGGGGCTGGCGCGCCAGTATCCGGGTGATCGATGGCTGTGGTGCTATCGCCCGCACCGTCTGCGAGCATCGTTGGGTGAAGCGATCCCAACCGGCGTAAAGCGGCGGCCGCTGCTCGATGCGTTCGCTCCGCGGGCGGATCTCTTTCACGGGCTCAACCAGCGGTTGCCGCAGCGCCTTCGTTCGCCCGCGGTGGTCACCTTTCACGACCTGTTCGTGATCACCGCCGAGTACTCGACACCTGAGTTTCGCCGCCGGTTCGAAGAGCAGGCTCGCCACGCCGCCGCGCGCGCCGAACGCATCATCTGCGTGTCGCGCTTCACGGCGAATCAGGTGCGCGATTTGCTAAGAGTGGAGGAGTCGCGGCTCGACGTGATCCATCACGGGGTCCGATTTCCGCCCGCGTCGGAGACGTGCCGCGAGCGGATCATCCTCTCAGTGGGCGCGCTGCAGCATCGCAAGAATACCGCGCGGCTGATCGAGGCTTTCGAGAGCACCCCGCCCGGGTGGAGGCTCGTGTTGGCGGGCTCACAGGGGTTTGGCGCAGCCGAGATCCTCGAAAAGGCCGCGCGTAGCCGGCGCGCGAGCGACATCGAACTTCCGGGCTGGATCGGCGACAGGGAATTGGCTTCGTTCTATTCGCGAGCCTCGATCTTCGCCTTCCCGTCGCTCGACGAGGGGTTCGGGATCCCGATTCTCGAGGCGATGGCGCATGGGCTGCCGGTGGTGACGTCGAATGTCTCGGCGATGCCCGAGGTGGCGGGGGATGCGGCGTGGCTGGTAGATCCCACCGACGCGGCGCAGATCGCGGCGGCGCTGCGCACGCTCGCGGAGGATGAGGGGCTGCGGACGAGCCTCTCGGCGAAAGGCCGGGCGCGGGCGGCAGGGTTTACTTGGGAGAAAGCGGTGGAGGCGACGCGGGCGGTCTATTCACGCGTGATTGGCTGAGATCCGGCTCGGGACTGGGCCGCCGAGGCTGCAGTGCCGGACGGCGAAAAAGAGGTCTGCCAGATTCGCTCTTCTGGATCACGACCGCCGGCTCCGAGTCCGTCAGAGGAGGCAACCATCGTGTGCCGCAGGCCACTCGGACTCGAGTCCGCAATGCCTCGATCCATTCACGACCAAACCGCGAGAGTCAGAGGTGTCTGCCACTGCCTTTCGTTCGTCGACGACGGTTTCGGCAGCGAAACGTCCGCCCACACGGGTCTGCGCGCGCCCGGTTATCCCAGCGTCCGGCTCCGTCGCGTTGCCCCCCCGATCACGTGTCAGGAAAATATTTCCGCGTAGTCGCAACTCCATTCCTCCTCAATTGCTTCCCGCAAACATCGAGTCAGGAGCACGCCGCCGCGCGAACGCTCCCGTACCCGCCACGAGCCGCGTGGACCGCCGCTCAGAAAGGAGAAAACATGTCGTCGCTCCCATACTTCCGGGTCGGCCGCAACGACAGCCGCCGTCTCTCTCGGACCGTCGCAAAACGCCGCAACTCACAGCCTCTGCACCAAACCACCACCGTAAACAATGAATTCCCCGAGTTCTTCGACGATCTCTACCAGGCCCTTGGAGCCGCCCTCGAAATCAAGTTTCGTTTCAACCCAGCGGCCGCCCCAATGGCTCACCCGTCACCCTACCCTTCCCCCGGCCGCAGGCGAAGCGCAAAACTGCACATTCTCGCAAACGAACCTAACTCGAGATCTCAAACTCCCCAACAACCCACAAATGAAGTACACGACTAATCCGTATTCCACGCACACTCACCGTCGATTACATGCCCGAGTCCGAAAGGCGTGGCCGCACCATCTTCTATGACATTCCGCACGGTTCCGGGCGCGAGCAGGCCCGCGCCGCCAGGCCGCGCAACGGCACGCAGGAGAGCCCCATGACAACGCCAAACCAGCGGCCGCTCCCGATCATCTTTGACGCGCTGCGTCCGTTCGCCGATGCCCGCGCGGCCATGTCCGAGGCATTCGGGCTCTTCAAGCAACAGCACGGAGGCCCAGTCTATTGAACCGGCGTGATCTCTGAGGCGCAACTCCGTGGCCCAGGGAGCCGATAACTCCATCTAGCCGACCCGTTTGGGGAATTGAATACCCCCGCGAGGAACTGCCATACTGAGGCCCAGAACATCGTGACCAAAACGATCCTGCTCTTTTCATTCACCGTTGCCGCCGTCGCGCAAAGCGTACCTTCCTATACACCGCCAGTCATCGAGAAAAGCGCCGTCACGCCGTCGATGCGTGCCGCAATGCTGCCGAGCCGTAGGGCTCGCCTCGATCTGCCCCGCGAACATTGGCTCCGCCCGCTGTCGCTCGATGAGCGCGCGGGCCTGAAACCGAAAGAGGGCTTCACCGCCTCTGGAATCCATCGCGCCGTGGACCCGGCCGCGCTCGCAAATGGGGAGTGGTCCCGTTCGGGCGAGCGCTCTTGGCGCCTTGCGTTGGTTTCGCCCGCGGCCACAGCGGTCCGAGTGCACTTCGCGAAGTTCTCGGTCGGCGATGGCCAGGTCTGGCTCCACAACGACGATCCCGCCGATCCTCACGTCGTTGGACCCTACTCGGGCGCCGGAATCTTCGACGATGGCGAGTTCTGGTCCGCTCCCGTGCATGGCCAGCGAGTCGTGCTCGAGTACGTGCCGGCCGCGGATGCGCCCGCCGAGTTGCCCTTCGAGATCGCCGAAATCGCCCACATGTGGGATTCCGTGGTCGAAGCCAGCCCGCGCACAGCGAACGCGCTGCCGTGCGAACTCGACATCAGTTGCAGTCCGGAATGGGCGGCGCGTGCGACCTCGGTTGCGCGCATCGCGTATGAGTCCGATGGCGGATCCTATCTTTGCTCGGGCACACTGCTCAACACCGCCGCGCAGAGCCGCATTCCGTATTTCGCCACGGCCAACCATTGCATCAGCACCACAGCCGAGGCGCGCTCCGTGGTGGCTTACTGGGGCTATCAATCCTCGCGCTGCAATGGACCCGTGCCATCGCTCAACAGCCTGCAGACTTCCCTCGGAGCCACGCTGCTTGCGACGGCCGCGCGCAGCCAGGGCCCCGACTTCACGTTGATCCGCCTCACCAACGTTCCCTCAGGCGTCACGTTCGCCGGATGGGTTGCCGACGAGGTCGGAGTCGGCACGAGCGTCACCGGCATGCATCATCCGCGCGGAGATTTCCGCCGCGTTTCGTTCGGCGCACGCATTGACGACGTAGCGCTGCGCGGCGCGGCGCCGAACGGGTTCTACTCGATCCAATGGGACCGCGGGATCACCGAAGGCGGCTCGTCGGGTTCGGGGATCTTCAACCCGAATGGCCAACTCGTGGGGACGCTCTGCTGCGGTCCGAAGGAGCCGCCCGGCAAGACGCTGTGCGATGTGGTTCCGTCCATGGATTGGTACGGGAAGTTCTCGCAGGCGTTTCCGCTCGTGCGCCAGTATCTCGAAGACCGCACCGGCGGCGGCACAGGCGGCGGCGGAACCACTCCTCCGCCAGCCAACACCAGCGGCACACTGCTCACTTCGGGACTGCCTACGCAATTCAGCTTGGTGGAGGTTTCGCAGCCCACGCTCTATTCAGGCGCCAACGGCTTCCGCATCGTAGTGCCGCAAAATGCCACGCGGCTCGAGATCAACCTCGGCGCGGATCCTTCGGTGGTCGACGTGGATCTGTTCGTCAGCCGCGACACGCCGCCTTCGGTTTCGAACGGAACCATCGTGGCCGATTACAAATCCAGCGGGCCCACGGGTAACGAGAATATCGTCATCACCACCGGATCGAATCCTCCTTTGCAGGCAGGAACTTACTTTATCGCGGTCGCGCTTTTCACCACCGGGAAGCCCGTTAACCTCAACCTCACGGCCACCGTTTCGACAGCGGCTCCGGCGCCGCCCTCGGGCGCGATCGCGCTCGTCTCCGGACAGCCACGCGCGTTTACCATCGATCCCGTGCTCAGTCCGCAACTCGTTGCCCAGCAATACCGAATCGATATTCCGCAGGGAGCGGGCCGCGTCGAATTTCGCCTCGAGAGCGCCACAGCCAATGTCGACCTCGACCTCTATGTTCGCCGCGGGAATCCCATTGAGATCTCGGGTGGCCGGCCGATCTACGACTACGGGTCCACCACGCCATTGAGTAACGAAGTGGTGACCATCACCACCGGGTCGAGCCCGGCTCTCAGCCCCGGAACTTACTATGTGGCTATCGGGATCTTCACCACCAACATACGCGTGAACGCGACCCTTACGGCCACCGTCTCGCAAGGAGGCGGACCCGCGGCCTCGGGAATCCCGCTGCTCAGCGGGAATCCGACGGTGTTCACGATCCAGCCCGTCTCGGCGCCCAAGCTGCTCAACGGCGGGGACCAAGTCTACTACTTCAACGTGCCGCAAGGCGCCACGCGCTTCGAGGTCAGCCTCGAGTTGCCCGCGCGCGCCGATGTCGAGTTCTACGTGCGCCGCGGAAGCGTGCCCACACTCGACGCGAGCAATCGAGTGGTAGCGGACTACAAGTCGACACTCTTCGACGGCGTCCCGACATTGACGCTCACACCGTCATCGTCGCCCGCGTTGACCGGAGGCACCTATTACATCGCGCTCGCGGTGAACACGCTCAACGTGGCCATCACCGGACGCATCACCGCCAGTTCCGTGGGCGGCACGCCCGGGCCTCCATCGGGCGGAGGTCCGAGCCCCGCCGACAACACGATCACGCTCAACTCGGGCAGGGCGCAGTCATTCTCCTATGACCCAGTGACCGGACCGACTCTGATGAACGCGCAGCCATTCCGCATCGAAGTGCCGCAAGGCGCGACGCGGCTGCGGATCCAGATGAACACCTCGACGCCGAACGCAGACTTGGACCTGTACGTTCGGTTCGGCCAGGCACCGTCCGTCTCGAACGGATCCGTGGTGGCCGATCAAAAATCCACGGGCGATACCGGCGACGAGACCATCCTTATCGACGCGTCGAGCAGTCCGGCGCTGCGCGCGGGCAGCTATTTCATCACCCCCGCGCTCATCACGCGGAACGTGCGCGTACAAGGAACCATCACCGCAACCATCGAGGCATCGGCGCCGCAGCCCACGCAGCCGACCATCCTGACCTCGGGCAGTCCGGCCAAGTACTCACTGCCCGCGGTGTCCGATCCGACGCTGTTCACCGGGTCCTACGGCTTCCGCATCACCGTCCCCGAAGGCGCTACCAACCTCACCGTGCGGCTCACCACTATCAACGGCTCCGATGCCGACGTGGACCTCTACATTCGCAAAGACGCCGACGTCGATGTCGCCGATGACATTATCGCCGACTACTTCTCCGAGGGCCCCGACGCCAACGAGAACATCGTCATCACGCGGGACTCCGATCCGCCCTTGACGCCAGGAACATATTACGTTGGTTTTGTTCTTTATCCAACGACGCATGACGTGAGCGGAACCGTCACCGCGACCTTCGATCGCGCGCCCACCGCGTCGGCGCAAGTGGGGCGGGCGATCCAGATCGGGGTCCCCACCGAAGTGCGGCTGCCGGCGGTGAGCACGGCATCTCTGCTCATCGAATCGAACCAGCTCCGAGTGGACGTTCCGGCCGGCCAGCGGCTCCAGGTGCGCTTGAGCACAACGCCGTCGAACGCGGACGTCGATCTCTATGTGCGCTACGGCCAGCCCATCACGCTCGATTCCGGCGGACGGCCGGTGCGCGATTTCGCGTCACAGGGCGACTTCGGCGAGGAATCGATAACGGTAAACAGCACGCGTGCCGGGACCTACTACATCTCGCTCGGCCTATTCACGCTGAACACACCCGTGACTTGCACCCTGACCGCCGACCTCTCGCAAGCCGACCAGCCTCGCCGTATCACGCAGTCGCGCTATCTCCAGAAGAAGACCGATTTCCGCTCGCGCCTAGCCGCGAAGCCCGCGGCCGGGAAAGCGCCGATCTTCGAGAGGATCGAATGAGAACGGCACTTCTCTCGCTCATGGCGGTCTCGCTGTTCGCCGGCGAACCGCCCACCATCCACCTTGGGCCGCTCACTGAAGCCGAGCGTTCGAAGCCCGCCAAACCGGGCGTTGCTGCGATCGGCGTGCATCGAACGCTGCCCCCGGGGTCGCTCAAGAAGGGCAAGTGGATGAAGGATGCGGGCGGCCACAAAGTGTGGCGCCTGCGGATCCAGTCCGCCGAGGCGAAGGGCCTCCGTCTTCACTTCACTGCTGCCGATCTCGGATCGCACAAGATCACGCTCCGAGGCTCGGGTAGTGCGGCCTACAAGCCCTACACCGGCAAAGGACCGCTTGGTGACGGCGACTTCTGGAGCGAAGTAGTGGAAGGCGACGCCGTCACCATCGAATATGACGGCGACCCCTCGAAGCCTCCACCATTCCAACTCGCTGCGATCTCGCACCTATTCCGCTCCGTCTTCGAGTGAACGAAAAAAAAGGGGCCCGGACCGAGGTCCGAGCCCCAAAACATCGACGGAGGGAAATGTTTCAGCTGATCTTTTCCGGCGCCACCATCGCTCACGGATGGCCGGGGCTATCGCCGCGCTCCGGAAGCGGGACTGAAGTCCCGCGCTGGCTGAAGCCCGCTCTACGCGGCAAGGCAAGCGCCAGTCACAGCTTCAGTCCCGGGAACCGTTAGAAGATCGGCGGCGTAGCGCTGTCGATCGACAACACGAACTTGATCAACTGCCGCCGCTTCTCGGCGTCATCCAGCAGGTCCACCCCAGTGCCCGCCGCGCGATGCTCGGTGTTGTTCAACACCTGGTCGAGCGTGTCGGCCGATCCGTTGTGGAAGAACGTGCGCGGGAAAGCCGAAATCCCGAGCAGCGACGGCGGAACGAATCCGTCGGCGCCGAGCGGAGCCGCGGCATTGGCACGCACCTCGTTCTTCGCGCTCGGATCGAACGTGCCTACCTTCTTCAGTGTCCCGATCAACTGCGTGTTCGAGATCGCGCTCCCGGCCGGCGGAGGCGTGAAGTCGATCCGCCCGCTCGTCCACAGCGGACCGCCGTGGCAGCTCTGGCAATTCGCCTGGCGGAACAACTGCTCGCCCGCGAGCACGTCCGGATCGTTCTTCGGCAGCGGCGAGATCGGGCTGCGAATACCGCATTGGATGTAAGCCTTGATGGCATCCCAGGCGTTCACGCCGTGGACCTTCAACTGCTTCCGCCCAGCGTTCGACGGAGCGAATGCCGCAACGTTTGGATCGGGCGTCACGCCATCGGCGCCCACGATCAGGCCGAGGCCGCCAGAGACGTTGCGGATGTTGAGCTCGAAGTCTTCTTCTTCATCGAAGATGCCAGACCAGTTGAGAGCCTTCTGGTTGCCGGGATCGGTGATGTCGAAGTCGGTGTGCTGCGGAATGGTGCGCCGCGGACCCGACGCGAAGATCCACACCACGTTGTCGCTGAGCCCGTTCGGATGGCACGCCGAGCAAGCGCCCCAGCCGTTGTTCGACATGCGGCCGGTGATCTGTGCGCCGCCCGCGGCCGCCGGATCGAACGTGCCCACCGAAGTGTTGTAGAGCTCCTTGCCGACGTGGATCATGTCTTCCTTGGTGCCGCGCTCGGGCAGGTCCGCCGAGACCATGGCTCCGATCACGCGCTCCGGTGACGAGCGTAGGTCGATGATCGAGACGTCGCGGCCGACGTAGTTCATCACGTAAGCGCGCGTGTCGGAGGCGTTGATGACGATGCCGCGCGGATTGCGCCCCACCGGGATCTGCAGCGTGCGCGTGGCGTCCACCGGATTGTTCGCGACCGTGGCCGCGCCGTTCGCCGGGTTGATCTGGAGCTTGACCACGATGTTGCTGGCCGCGCTCACCACGAACGCTTCGTTGGCGCGATACTTGGCCGCGATCGCCCAAGGCTGCGTGATGAACAGCTTCGGAGTTCCGGTCTGGTTGGCCACGAACTTGTGCATGTTGATGGTCTGGTTCGCGTCGGCGCGGCTGCCGATGTTGATCGCGCTGAGCAGGCTCTGCGTGTTCACGTCGAACCGCGTGGGCCCGTTCGGAGATGCGCCCGTGCTCGGCACGAATGCGAAGCGGTCTTTGATCACGATGCTGTTCAACTGGTTCGGATAGGCTCCGGTCTTGAACTTGAAGTCATCGGGCGTGGGCGTGGCCGGAGGCGCTTGCTTGGCGATCGAGTCGCCGGCGGCGAGGAAGCCCGAGTCAGCCAGCGGACGGAGCACGATGGTCCCGTTCACCGAGTCATTGTCGGTGGAAACGGAGGTGACCAGCGCCACCTTGCTGTCGTCTTCGCCGTCGAACTTGCCCACGGCAACCGGCAGCGCGAGGAACTGCGTCACCAGCAGCGTCTCGTCGGTGTCGTCTTCGTCGCCGTCATTGGTGATGGCGAGTCCGCGCGGCTCGAGGCCCACGTTCTCGATGGTCCGCACCACGCGCCATTGGCTGGGCTCGATCACGGAGATGCTGTTCGAGCGGGCGTTGGCGCAGTAGAGCTTTGACCCGTTCGGCGTGAGCGCGAGCGCATAAGGCTCGGTGCCTACGGGAATGTTGGCCACCACACGTCCGGCATGCGGACCGTCGCGGTGGATCGAGACCACGCTCACCGATCCGGTTACGGTATTGGCAACGTAAGCCCACTTACCGTCCGGCGACACGGCCACGCCATTGGGCTCCTGGCCGACGGAGATCTCGCCGATACGAGTGTTGCGATCGCCTTCCACGTTGAACACGCTGATGGTGTCGTTGTCGGGATTCACCGACACGAGCGTTCCGCCGTCTGCGCTCAGCGCCAGCGGCTGCGAAGAGATTGCGCCGGGAAAGCGCGTGATGCCCTGCGCCTGCGTGGAAGGCAATCCGAGGTAGGCCCTCCATGCGAGCGCAGCGGCAGCGCTTGCCACGACGAATCGTCTGCTGATTCGATTCGACTTCGTCATTGTTTCGTTGCTCCTTTTCATTGGTTTGAGTTTGCACACACATCGACTGCGGCGTCCGGCATTGGGCATTGGCCGGGCGCGTTGCGGATCGAGGCTAGCGTCTGTTGCGAGCGCCCGCGTCAGGCAGGCACCCGAGGCTTCTTATCACTGACTGGGTATAGGTCGAGTTTACGGGGCGGCCTCAGGGAAGTCGTGTAGGACTTGTAAATGTTTGGTAAATCCATCAGAACAGGCCGGATCGTACCAATCTGAGGCATGAAGCTTCTCACTGTGTTCCTGCTGACGTTTGCGGCTGCGGGGAGCGATTCCGCACGGATCAAAGGAGCAGCCCAGAGAAGCGTGGCGCTGCTCGAGCGCGTGAGCGCGCAGTGGAAGACACCGTGCATCTCCTGCCACCATCAAACGCTCCCCGCGCTTGCGCTGGAATCGGCCCGGGCGCATGGTCTCGCGGTGGATGAGGCCGCCGCCCAGCTAGCGTCAGCGCGAGACTACCGGATCCTGCTTGATCTCGATGCGGCCATTCGCGTGGAAGCTCTGATCGATCCGGCGATGTCGGAAGGCTCGATGTTGATGGGAGCGCACGCGTCGGGCGTGAAGCCGAGTCTGGTAACCGCAGCCTACGCGCTGCATATCGCCGGCAACCAACTCGGCGATGGCCATTGGGCATTGTTCGATGCCCGGCCCCCACAGAGTCACTCGGAGATCACGGCTACTGCGATCGCCTCGCGGGCGGTCGGACTTTATCATCCGAGTCCGCGGTCGTACGTCGATCGCGCGCGGCGGTGGTTGCTCGCCGCCCAGCCAGCGGATACCGAAGGCGTGGCCTTTCGCCTGTTGGGGCTTGCGTGGACCGGTGCATCTGCATCCGAGATGCAGCCCGCGGTGGAACGGCTGGCGGGTCTGCAACGAAAGGACGGCGGTTGGTCGCAGACGGCGAGGTCAGCGGAGAGCGACCCTTATTCGACGGCTGAGAGCTTGGCTGCCCTGCGCGAGTCGAAGATGTGGACGGCCGACGATACCCGGTTCAAGAGTGGCATCCAATGGCTGCTCGACCATCAGGCCACCGATGGTTCATGGCACGTAAAGAGCCGCATTCATTCGAAAGCGCCGGTGAGCCCGCCGTATTTCGAGTCGGGCTTTCCGTATGGCCATGACCAGTTTCTTTCGGCCGCCGCCACCTCCTGGGCGGTGCGCGCGCTCGCGGAGGCCCTTCCGACGGTGGAGAGCGCGCCCAAGCCGCGGCCCCTGCCGGACTTCGACGCATCGAAGCTCGAGTGGGCGCGGATCGCTCTGCTCGGGACCGTGAACGAGGTAGCGAAGATCAATCCGAGTGACGCCACCCCGGCCGGAACCACGGCATTGATGATAGCGGCGCATGATGGGGCGAAGGTGGAGACCCTACTGCGGCGCGGAGCGAGGGCGAAGGTTGCGGCGCGGTCCGGGTACGATGCGCTGATGATCGCGTCGCTGTATCGCAGGAACGCGAAGGCGGTCGAGATGCTGCTCGCAGCCGGAGTCCCGGCGCAGCCGGCGGGCAAGGTGCGGTTTGACGCTTCGGCGCTTGCGCATGCGGTGATGTCGAACGATCCGGAGATGGTGCGGCTGCTGCTCGCGCGGGGCGCCGATCCGTCGCGGGGGATGCGGCTGCTTGGCGGCATGCCCAACTCCCCGATGCTGATGGCGGCGAATTTCGACAACGTGGAAATCGTGCGCCTACTGGCGAGGGCGGGGGTCAAGGTAGACGCCGCTGATGCCGATGGCATGACTGCCCTTTCGTGGGCGGCATTGAGCCAACGCGCGGCGACAGTGAGGGCGCTGCTCGAACTGGGCGCGGATGGCAAGCACAAAGACCGGTTCGGACTCACGCCGCTCGATCACACGGCGGACATTGCAGATGCGCCGGCGGAGACGGCTACGGTGCTGCGGTCGCGAGGGGAGTAGGTTCGGAAAGCCACCCTATCCCCCTGGGGATACGCGGCCGGAGGGGAAGTTACTGTACGATGGAGATGCCGATGACGTTGGGTTCGGAAATGCGAGTTTCCCGCAGAGCTGTAGGGGCTCGAAAGGAAAAGCCGGGCTGGCGGCCCGGCTTCCGAATCTATCGAGCAGTAGGGAGGTGATCCCTATCACTTCTAGTATCGAGTCGGTCTTCCGACCGGATCCCGTATCAAACGGGTCTACATCCGGAAGGACGGCTCAATCGTGGTCGAGTACGAGCCGCCTCCACCTTCGGGTGGTAAACGGTAAGTTCCAAACCACAGTGGCTCCGGTGTCGCATCATCGGGGCCACTTTCTTTATGCTACACCGCCACCCTCCAGCCCGCAAGCAGGCATCGCACTGAGTTCCGCCCTATCCCCATGGGGGAACGCGGACAAACGACCAAGTGCTGTACGATGGAATGCCGATGATGGCAGGTTCGGAAACCGCTGGTTCCCAGTAGGGCAATAGGGGCTTGAAAGGAAAAGCCGGGCTGGAGGCCCGGCTTCCGAATCTATCGAGCAGATAGGGGGTGATTTCCATCACCACCATCGTCGTCGGCCTTCCGATCAGATCCCGTGTCAAGCGGGTCCACATCCGAAAGGGCGGCTCAATCGTGGTCGAGTACGAGCCGCCTCCACCTTCGGGTGGTAAACGGTAAGCACAAAACCACCGTGGGTCCGGTGTAAGCACCACCGGGGCCACTTCTTTCATGCTACACCCCCTCCATCGCTCCCTGCAACCCACCATAGTACCGCTACAATGATTCTTTCCACCTTATCCCATGGGCAACATCCTGCAATCGCTCCCGATCGGCGAACGCGTCGGCATCGCCTTCTCCGGCGGACTCGACACCAGCGCCGCCATCTATTGGATGCGCCAAAAGAGCGCCATTCCGTACTGCTACACCGCGCATCTTGGCCAGCCTGACGAGACCGACTATGACGACATTCCGCGCCGCGCGATCGAGTACGGCGCAGAGAAAGCCCGCCTCATCGAGTGCCGCCCGCAGCTCGTCCGCGAAGGTCTCGCCGCGCTCCAGTGCGGAGCCTTCCACATCACCACGGCCGGAGTCCCGTACTTCAACACCACTCCGATCGGCCGCGCCGTCACCGGCACCATGCTCGTCAGCGCCATGAAAGAGGACGCAGTCCACATCTGGGGCGACGGATCCACTTACAAGGGCAACGACATCGAGCGATTCTACCGCTACGGCCTGATGGTCAACCCCAAGCTCCGAATCTACAAGCCCTGGCTCGACCAAACCTTTATCGACGAACTCGGCGGCCGCAAGGAAATGTCCGAGTTACTCGAAAAAGCCGGCCTGAAGTACAAAATGAGTAAGGAGAAGGCTTACTCTACGGACTCGAATATCTGGGGCGCTACCCACGAAGCCAAGGATCTCGAGTTTCTCGACAAGGGCATCAAGATCGTCGACCCCATCATGGGAGTCGCCTTCTGGAGGGAAGAAGTGCCGGTCAAGCCCGAGACCGTGACCGTCGCCTTCGAGGAAGGCCTGCCGGTCGCGATCAACGGTAAATCTTTCGCCGATGCCGTGGACTTGGTGATGGAAGCCAACGCCACCGGCGGGCGCCACGGGCTCGGCATGAGCGACCAGATCGAGAACCGGATCATCGAAGCAAAGAGCCGCGGCGTCTATGAAGCTCCCGGCATGGCGCTGCTCTTCATCGCCTACGAGCGCCTCATCACAGGCATCCACAACGAAGGCACCATCGAGCAGTATCACAATATGGGACGCCGTCTCGGCCGCCTGCTCTATGAAGGCCGCTGGTTCGATCCCCAATCGATGATGCTGCGCGAAACCCTGCAGCGCTGGGTGGCCAAAGCCGTCACCGGCGAAGTCACGCTCGAACTCCGCCGGGGCAACGATTATTCGATCCTCGACACCAAGAGCCCCAATCTCACCTACAAGCCCGAGCGCCTCACCATGGAGAAGCACGCCGGCGCCTTCACCCCGCTGGACCGGATCGGCCAACTCACCATGCGCAATCTCGACATCACCGACAGCCGCGACAAGCTCTTCGTCTACGCACACGCCGGACTCATCGCGCCGCAAACGTTCGAAGGCAAGATGCTCGAGGAAGGTCCTGAGGAGGCCTCTGAAAAGGGCAAGGCCAAATGAAACGCGGAGCGCGGATCCTGTTTCCGGCGCTCCTCGCGCTCTCCGCGTGTACTTCGCCGAAGAAGACCATGGTCCAAGCTCCGCCCGATCCCCATTCGTTCGCGAACTCGCAGCAGGTTCGCGCCACGCACGTCGATCTCGACCTCACCGTCCACTTCGACAAGAAGATCCTCGACGGCGCGGCCACTCTCACCGTACACCGCCGCGACGCTGACGCGCCCCTCGTGGTCGACACGCGCGACCTCACCATCCACAAAGTCGAAGCCGCGCCGCCGCAGGGCGAGTTCGTACCCACGAAATTTCAGCTCGGCGACCGCCATGCCATCTACGGCGCGCCGCTCACCATCACGCTCCCGAGCGAAGCTACGCGTGTCCGCATCTCCTACTCGACTGCGCCGGCGGCCTCAGGGCTCCAGTGGCTCGACGCGCCGCAGACGGCCGGCAAGAAGCAGCCGTTCCTGTTCTCGCAATCGCAAGCGATCCACGCGCGCAGTTGGATCCCACTGCAGGACTCGCCCGGAGTCCGCACCACCTATCGCGCCCGCATTCGCACGCCGCAAAACCTGATCGCGCTGATGAGCGCGCGCCGCGACTTTCGGCTCGGCAATCCCAAGGAAGCTCCCACCGGCGACTACACGTTCCGCATGCCGCACGCGATCCCGTCATACTTGATCGCGCTCGCGGTGGGGGAACTCGACTCGCGCTATTCGAGCTCGCGCGCCGACGTCTGGGCCGAGCCCTCCGTTGTCGAGAAGGCAGCGAAGGAGTTCGAAGACACCGAACGCATGATCCAGGCGGTGGAAAAGCTCTACGGACCTTATCAGTGGCTCCGCTACGACATCCTCGTGCTCCCACCCAGCTTCCCGTTCGGAGGCATGGAGAATCCGTTGCTCACCTTCGCCACGCCCACGGTGATCGCGGGCGACAAGAGCCTGGTTGCGCTGGTGGCGCACGAGCTCGCCCACTCGTGGTCCGGCAACCTGGTCACCAACGCAACGTGGAGTGATTTTTGGTTGAACGAAGGCTTCACCGTCTACGTGGAGAATCGCGTTATCGAAGCGCTATATGGCGAAGAGCGCGCGCATATGGAGGCCGTACTCGGTTATCAGGAGCTCGAAGACGACTTGAAGAAGCTCCCCGAGAAGGACCAGATCCTCCACATCGATCTCGCCGGCCGCGACCCCGATGACAACGTCACCGCGATCCCCTACGAGAAAGGCGCTCTCTTCCTGCGCACGCTCGAGGCTGCCTTTGGCCGGCCGAAGTTCGACGCCTTCCTGCGCTCGTACTTTGCTCACTTCCAGTTCCAAAGCATCACCACCGATGCGTTCCGTGCGTACCTGAAACAAACGCTCCTCGATACCGATCCCGAAGCCGCCGCCAAAGTACCCATTGAAGATTGGTTGACGAAGCCGGGCCTTCCCGCGGGACACCTCGTGCCCGTATCGAACGCGTTCAAGCCGGTGGACAGCGTGGTGGCCGCGTGGAAGAAGAGCGATGCGCCCGGCGTCTCCACTGCTGGCTGGAACACGCAACAGTGGCTGCATTTTCTGCGCGCCTTTCCCGCTGATGTGGGATCCGCGAAGATGGCCGCTCTGGATCGCGCGTACCATTTCTCAGCCTCGGGCAACTCAGAGATCGCCGCGCAGTGGCTGAAGATGGCCGTTCGCAATGACTATGGGCCCGCCAGTACCAGGCTCGAAGAGTTCCTCGTCAACGTGGGTCGCCGCAAGTTCCTCAAGCCCATCTATGAAGAGATGGTGAAAACTCCCGCCGGCCGTGAGCGTGCCCGCGGCATCTTCGCCGAAGCCGCGCCCGGCTACCATCCCATCTCCGCGGCAACGGTCAAAGGCATCATCGAAGGCGCCAAGTAGCCGGACAAATTGTCAGGCGTAGGGGAGTGGTCCGAAAGGGCCATGCCCTAGTTACTTGGACTTAGAGCCAAAGAAGGAGTGGCACGCGATGTGCTTTGAAGAAGCGCATGACGCGACGATTCCTCCCATTCAGCATCCTGTTCACGGCCACCTCTCTCTTCGCGCAGATCGCCGTTGACTCCGTCGATTCCACGGCGGTAGCGGTATCGACTGACACCACGGGCAAAGTTGCCCCCGATCTCGTGTCATCGGCGTCGAAGGCGACCGCGACTGCATCGCTATCGGGCTCCAAGACCACGCCCTCGATCGACGTGTTCGTCCAGTTCGTCAAAGGATTCAACGGAAGCGCGGCGTCGAAGGTCCCGGCCGGTGGAACGCTCAAGCAGTCTTTCGGCAAACTCGGCGCCCTCTACTCGGTTCCGGTCTCATCCATCCCCACCATGGCGGCTGACTCCCAAGTCCGCTACCTCTCGCCGAACCGCAAACTCAAGGGCGCTCTCGACTACTCTGAGTCTGCAGTCGGCGCCGATATCGCCTTCAACTCGGGACTGACGGGCGCGGGAGTCGGTATCGCGGTCATCGATAGCGGCATCGCTCCGGTCAACGATCTGAAGCAAAATGGCGCCTCGCGCATCGTTTACTCCGAGAACTTCGTCGCTGGCTCCACCACCACCAATGATCTGTGGGGACACGGCACGCACGTGGCCGGAATCGCCGCCGGCAACGCCGCACAATCCACGGGTGCGGGCTACACGCGCACCTTCCGCGGAGCCGCGCCGGGCGCGCAGATCGTCAATCTCCGGGTGCTCGACCAGAATGGCTCCGGTGACGACGCTTCCGTGGTGCAGGCCATTCAGCGCGCCATTGACCTGAAGGCCACTTACAACATCCGCGTGATCAACCTGTCGCTCGGCCGCGCTGTGATGGATACTTACGCCAACGATCCGCTGTGCCAGGCCGTGCAGGCCGCTTGGGACGCCGGAATCGTCGTGGTGGCCGCGGCGGGCAATGCCGGGCGCAACAACACCTACAACACCAACGGCTACGGCACGATCCACTCGCCGGGCAACAGCCCCTACGTGATCACCGTGGGCGCGATGCGCACCAACGGAACCGCGGTTCGCAGTGACGACCTCATCGCCACCTACAGTTCCAAGGGACCGAGCGCGGTGGACCGCATCGTGAAGCCTGACATCGTGGCTCCGGGAAACAAGGTGGCCTCGCTGCTCTCGGCGAACTCCACAATGCTCGGCCAGTATCCCGAGAATCGCGTTCCGCTCAGTTATTACACCAGCGGTTCCGGTTACTCCAATGACTATTTCAAACTGAGCGGAACCAGCATGGCGACGCCGGTTGTGAGCGGCGCCGTGGCGCTCATGCTGCAACAGGATCCCACGCTGACGCCCGATGACGTGAAGGTCCGCCTGATGCGGACCGCGACGAAGAACTTCCCGCAGTACAGCACCTGGGTGGATCCCGTCACCAACCAGAGCTTCACGAGCCAGTACGATATCTTCACCATCGGCGCCGGCTATCTCGACGTGATGGCGGCGCTTGCCAACACGGGGCGCGCGGGCACCACGCCTGCCCGGTCGCCTTCGGTCGCGGCGAATGGATCCACGGTGACCGTGCAGTATCCGGCCGGTTCCGCATGGACCACTTCCACGTGGGCTCCGCAACTGGTGTGGGGCTCGGCGGTGATCAACGCGTCCAATCAAGCCTGGGGAACCGGCGTAGTGTGGAGCAGCGGCACGCAGGGATTCAACGTGGTTTGGGGCGACAACGTGGTTTGGGGTGACAACGTCGTGTGGGGCGACAACGTGGTCTGGGGTGAGTAAGATTCGGGGCAAGTGAGGGGGGATTATGGAACGCACGTGGGATGACTGCAATTTCCTGGTCGAAGTCGACGGCGTCGTTGCCGCCGGCTTCGCGGAAGTAGACGGCCTGGAGGCGAAGAGCGAAACCATCCGGCTGCGCTCAGGCCTCGCGCAAAGCATGGATCTGTGGCACTGGGTGGAAGATACGGTGACCGGGCAGGCGCCGTTCCGGCACGGCAGCGTAGTGGTGCTCGATGGAACTCGCCAAGAAGTCGCGCGTTTCGGGTTCACGAACGGCTGGCCGAGCCAGTGGAAACCAACTGGCTCGTGCGCTGCCGGGCTCGCGATCGGTGAACTCGAGATCCGCCACGAGCGCCTGGGATAGAGCGGCCGGCGGCGGAAGTCCCGTGGGCCGTGGGGCGCTCATCAACACCGTTCTCTGCCGTTCTCTGCCGGCCGGAGGTGAAGTGGTACACTGACCTCGCGCGTGTGTCTACACCGCAGGGAATCGTATGGAACCGAGCATCTCATACTTCTCGCAACTGAATGCCGCCGGGCAGGAAGTTGTTCAGGGAAACTACCAAGCCGCGGCCCGCATCTTCGATCTCACCAAGCAGGGCCAGTGTCCCGAGGAAGTGAGCGAGCTCGCCGAAGTGCTCGGGCTGATGACCGTCAAGGTCGCCGCTCGGGAGCAGGGTCTCGAAAAAGCCCTCAATGAAGTGAATCGAAAGAACGCCGCCCTCGAGGTAGCGGCGAAACTTCGGTCCGAATTCAGCATGGTCTTCTCGGGTACCGTCATCTGGCTGAGCCTGTATGCGATGGTGCTCGCCTACATTCAGAACGTGGCTCACGTCGCATTGCAGCCCAAGTCGATGTCGACCATGTTCATGAATCTCGGTCTCTGCGTAGCGCTGACCGTGATGATGGTGACTTTCCTGCGGGCGCATCACTATCCTTCGTCCACGTTCGGATTCACGCTCGCCAACTGGAAGCGCGCCGTGGGTGAGTCTCTTCTCGTGTGCATTCCCGCGCTCGGATTGCTTGCGCTATTCAAGGTCTATCTCGTCAACACCGATCCAGCCTACGCGGGAATGAAGATCATCGAGTGGGGCACGTGGGAGTCTTGGCCGTTCTTCCTGCTCTACATCTTCGTGACGTTCTTTCAAGAACTCAGTTGCCGCGGATTCCAGCAGACATGCGTAGAGCGGCTGCTGGCGGGCAAGCAGCAAACCGTTGCCGTGCTCCTATGCGCGGCCCAGTTCGGCGTTGTGCATCTCCACTATTCATTCCGCCTCGGGATGATGAGTTTCATCGGAGCGGCTCTGTTCGGCTTCCTGTACGCGCGGCACCGGACTATTGCCGGGATCACGGTGGCGCACTACGTACTGGGCCAATTCATCTTCGGGCCGCTTCAACTGGTTCGGTAGCCACCGGCGGGACCCTGAGCGACTCCACGGCATGAACAACCGCCTTCGGCCGTACGAAAACCCGCCAGCTCTCCCAAATCGCACGACCCCAGCTCATGTCCCGGTAGGGCAGGCCGGCATCGCGGCAGAACTTGCGAACCAACGGGGCCAGTGCCGGATAGTGAATGTGGCTGATCGACGGGAACAAATGGTGCTCGATCTGGTACTCGAGCCCAGAGCATAGAAAGCGTCCTATGGGCCCAGTCTTGAAATTCACGGTCGTGGCAGTCTGTCGCAGATAGTAGTCGCCGGCCGATCGCTGGTCAGCCGACAGGCAGGCCGCCTGGGCGGGGTAGTGGCCCGGAGCGAGTACCGCGAAAAGCCCGACCCCGATGAGCATCACCCGCACGGAGAACAACAGGAGCACGGTGGCGGGGCTGAAGAACAGCATCGGAATCACCAGAAACGCCAACACGTTCACCGTCAGACAGCCCAGATCGAGCCAATGCTCTCTTCGCGAGCCGCTCCACAAAGCGCGCAGCAGGAAGGCCCAACTCTGGCGCATCATGTTGAGTCCGTTGAACGGAAGCACCGCCAGCAGGAACATTCCCTGCAATACAGGCCAGCGGCGAAACAAGCCGTTGACCGACCCGAGTTGTTCCTCGTTCAGGGCGAAAACCGGGAGTAAGTCGCAATCGTCGTCCACGCCCACGACGTTCGGCGCCGGGTGATGTACTTGGACATGACTATGGCGCCAGTATGACGCCGAGAATTGCAGTAACATCGGATAACAGACGTGGAAAATCAGCCGGTTCCAGAATGACGAAGGGGAAACTCCTCCGTGAGAGGCGGTGTGGCCAAGCGTACCCAGACCGATGAACCCGAACGTGGACGCGAGCAGTGCTGCGACCCGCCAAGCCGGTCCATCCAGGAAGATGAACAGGGCCAAGCCGCCGAGCCCCAGCAGGAGATGGCCAGCCAAGGCGATCAGAACCGGACGGAGCGGACGCGACTGCATCCCGCTCACCTTCATCTCCTCCCGCAAGGTCTGCAGGGCGGATTGCACTTCGGACGAGAGACCCTCCATAGAAGTGACCAGTATAGCTTGAAGTAGGCGCTTGACCGCGAATCGCTGGTGCTACAATGGCCTCCTGCCATGACACGGGACCTGCGCGAGTTGCCGGGCGCCGCGGCGGAAACCGCCGGCGGGATCGCCAGCAGCCGCGATTGCGCCCTCTCGAGGCTGGCCGATTCAACGAATTCGCCGCCGGCGCCGCGAATGGCTGGCCGGTAGTACCCATGGCAAGCCGCCCTCGAGTAGATCCTGGGCCAGGCGGTCCGCTATCGCCCGCGCGGATCGCACTCCAGTCGGCGTCGCTGTTTTTCCTCAGCTTCCTGATGTCGGCGAACGCGAACGCCGGCCCACAGCTATTCTTTCAAAGATACTTTCCCGGCCAGAAAGTATTACTTCTCTCGTCGGCGCTGTTAGTGGCGACGATCGCCGGAACGGCGGGAGTAATTACTTCGCGCTCGAGACGGCCGCCTGTGGCGATATTGCTCGCCATGTTGGCGGGGACGGTGCTCGCGGCGATCGCGCTGACGTCGGTGGAAGGCAAGATCCTCTATGTGTCGCTCCTGACCGCGATTCAGTTCGGCGACAACTTCCTGCTCAATAGCTTGGACCACTTGGCCGCGGAGCGCGCGGGAGCGTCGCGCCGCATGAATGACGCGATGGGCAATGGCGCGCGCCTGCTCGGGATGCTCTCGGCGCCGGTTGTGTATACGTCGCTATATGGCAGCCTGGAGAAGCTCCGCATTGTGATCGCCGGGTTCGGCGCGCTGGCCTTTGCAGGCACGCTGACGATCCTGGCCGGGTTTCACGGTGGCGGCGGCCGAAACGCCGATCGAACGGAAGCCGCGGAGCCCGCCAGCGCGGCCGACAAGCTCCTCTTCGGGTTCGCCGTTTCCGTCTACGCATCTCTGTACTTGTTTGCGGCCAACATGATCTATCTGGCGCGCGACGTGCTGCGACTGCCCAACGCCGAAGCCCGGGGTGGCGGAGTGATCGTCGGGGCGTTCCTTTCAGCGCTCGTGGTGAACGGCCTGCTTGGACTCGTCAAGCGCAAGGACAAGAGCCTACTCTTCGGCCGCCTCGCTCCGGCCCCGATATTGCTGGTGGCTGCAGCCGCGGCGCTGCTGGCGGGCGTCCAGTGCGGCTTCCGTGAGCTGATGATGGGCGGGGCGGTTGTGGGAGCGGGCTACGGAGCGTTTCTTCTCGAGATCCGCAACTATGCGTCGCGCAAGGCCAGCGAAGGGAAAACGTCGAAGCTGCTGACTTGGTTCAACAACCTCGGCAACATCAGCGCATTGGCCGCGTTCGCCCTGATGGCCGCACTGGCTGCCGCGCGAAGCCAGTATCCCGAGGGCATCCATGCGTGGACGCTCTCTCTTATCGCAACGCTGCCCGCGCTCGGATTGATCCTTCTCTGGAAAGCCGCCGCGGCACGGCCAGAAGCCGCGCAGAGTCTCAATTGAAAGGCGCATCCTCATGAACAACGCCCCTGAAGCCCCTTCCGCAACAACCGGCGCGCATGGTTTCGCCGTCACAACCAGGTCAAAGCTCTCGCGCGCGGAGGCGACGCTGTGTGAGTTACTCGAACAATCGCTCGACTCGGTGTGGATCCGGTTCCATTTCGGGGACCGGGTGGCCGAAGTGGGCGACCCGGCGTCAGCCCCGCCGTCGTCGCGCTTCGAAATCCGCGTGGATGATCCGAACTTCGCCACGCGGGTGCTCGGCGCCGGTAACCTCGGCTTGGCGGAGAGCTACATGGAGGGCGGCTGGCGTTTCGAAAGCGGAACACTCGAAGACCTACTGACTGTCTTCGCTTGTGCCCGGATGGACGAAAAACTGCGGCGCAATCTGAAGGTGATGCTGCGCGTGGCGGGCTACCGCCTCTTGCACACGCTTACGGGCGCCCACAAGAATGTCCAGCGTCATTACGATATCGGCAATGACGTGTACGAGTTGTTTCTGGGCGAGACGATGGCCTACACGTGCGGATACCAGAAGACGCCGCAGGACACCCTCGAGCAGCTTCAGGAGAACAAGTTTGACCGGATCTGCCAGAAGATTCGCCTGCAACCGGGTGATACGATCCTGGACATTGGCTGCGGGTGGGGAGGGCTCCTGATTCACGCCGCGCGGAAGTATGGGGCCAAGGGCCGCGGCATCACGATCTGCAAGAATCAGGCCTCATACGCCAATGACCGAGCGCGCCAGTTGGGCCTGGCGGATCGCGTCACCGTCGACTATGGCGACTACAAGGATGCAACTGGCGTGTACGACAAAGTTGTGTCCGTCGGAATGCTGGAACATCTCTACCAGCACGAGCACCCGGCCTATTTCAAACACGTGCGCAAGCTGCTTGCGAGTGATGGCTGGGGGCTCGTCCACTTCATGAGCTGCGTGGATCCCACAAACGAGCCGGATCCGTTCGTGCAGAAGCACATTTTCCCGGGTTCGACACATCCGCATCTCAGTTCGATCATCCGCCAGCTCGAGCAAAACGCGCTCGGAACGCTCGATGTGGAAAATATCGCGCGACACTATTTACCCACCGCGAAGTATTGGCTGGCCAACTATCGGAACAATGTGCATCGGATCGATCGCAGCAAATACGATGTTCGCTTCACGCGCATGTACGAGTACTTACTGTGTATCTATATCGCTGGCTGCGCGGCTCCGGTCAGTGCGCTGTTCCAGGTGCTCTTCACGAAGGATTTCCGCCGCAACGTACCGGCGTATCGGGTGTAGTGTCCGGCTATCCTTTAGGTTCTTCGCCGACCGCGCGGGACTTCAGTCCCGTATCCGATGCGGGCGCATGCGCTCATGGAACGCGCCTTCGCTCACACGCCGGTTATTCAATGGCGATCCGCGATTGCGGCTCTGCCGCGATGTGGGGCGGAATTTAGTCTCGCCGCCCCGCCATCACTGAATATCCGTGAGCCACCGGTCAAAAACCCGGCCGACCGTCTGCTTCCGGATCACCTCTTCCACTGCTTCGCGGTTCGTCACCCGGTCCGCTTCGGCGATCCCCTGCTCGAACCAGCGCGTCAGTTCCGCACCGAACCCGGCGTCACGGATGTGCAAGCCAAGCTCGGAACAGAATCGAGGCGAGTAGTAGTCGAGATTGCTGCTCCCGTAGCTCACCCATTCACCGTCCACCACCCAATACTTGCAATGCAGCGTACAGTGCTTGCCGCGGCGCAAGTAGAGCTCCACGCCGAGGTCCAGCAGCCTCGGGAACCCCGAGTAGATGCGATAGTTGGCGAAGTCGAGGTCGTTGCTCTCCTCCGAATTCGTGAAGATGCGCACGCGGACTCCGCGCTCGCGGGCTGCTGCCAGATGCCGGTCGAGAATCGGGTGGTGAAAGTAATAGGCGTTCTCGATATCGATGGTGTTTCGGGCAGCTCGGATGCATTGCACCAAGTAGCGGAAGAAGTGGTTGTTCTGGATTCCTGCTGGCGTTGTGGACTGGTAGATCGAAGGTCCGCGATCGTGCTTGTCTTCCGGATGTCCTTCGGCATTGCGAAAGGTTTCGTCGAACACAGCCTGCGCCTCGGCAACCGAAGGCCCGGTCATCAGGATGTCGGAGTCCCGCCATTCGTCGCCACTGTAGTGGTCGGCGAAGTTACGGCCGCCGGTGATGAAGGTGTCCCTGTCGACGACGATCATCTTGCGATGGTTCGCGTCGAACGGGCGAGCCCCATCGCGAAAGGTAGAGAAGGTGACGCCCGCGTCTCGCAGCACCGATGCCACGTGCCCCACCTCGAAGCGCTCGAACGTCTTTTGGGCCGTGGCAACGCCATCGGCCAACACCCGCACCTGCACCCCGCGTTTGGCGCACTCGATCAACTGCCGCGTCACCTGCCAACTGGTGACGTCTGTCTGGACGTAGTAGGTGGCGATGTCGATGGACTGCCGGGCGTCCGCAAACAATCGATCGCGGATCTCGAAGGCATGGCGATTCGACGTGAGCAATTCGATGCGATCGGCCGGATCCAGGCGGCCGTACAATGCTTCCTCCACCGTCCCTGCCGGCGGCAACCGCTGCTCCCATGCCGCGTCGATATCGCCCCACGAAGGCGCCTGCTTGCGCTTGAGCCAAAGCATCGCCATGATCCCATAGCCGAGCCCGTAGGCGCTCGAGCGCACCACGCCGGGTGTCATCGCCGCTGCTGGCGTCACGCCCATGCGCCGCAGTCCACTGAACAAAACGCGTAGGCCGTGCGCCGCAATCAGGACGCTGCGCATTCAGATCCCGCTTCGGAATCGCGAGGGAGCGTCAGGATCACCTGTCTGCGTCTCGCAGTAGCGCATCGCCTCGCCAGCCGTGGCGAACATTTTGAACAGATTGTCGAACCCGGTGAAGCGGAACACGCGCTCGGTCTGACCGGACAAGCCGGAGATGACGAGTTCGCCGCCGCGCTGGTCGAGCTTTTTGCCCGTATTCAACACGCTGCCGAGGCCGGCGCTGCTGATGTACTCCATCTTGCTCAGATCGAGAATCACCCGCATTGGACCCGATTGGATCCAGTTGTGGCACTCCTGCTCGAACCGCTCGGCGGTCTCGCCATCCACGCGCCCGCGCACTTCCAACACGATCGCCACGCTCGCCTGCGTAGCCTCCACGGTCATCGCCATCGATCCCTTGTAGCACAAACAACGCGTCCCGAGCCATCGCCGGGCGATTCGCCATTCGTACGGCTATCGCGCGCACTTGGTATCATGATGATCCGAATGCGGAAATCGATTCGCTTTCCGCTGCATGCAGGTTTGTGCTTCCTGCTTTGCCTCCTTGCAGCTTGCAGTCAACGGCAGCAAGGCGCTGCAGCGGCGTCTCTGCCGGAGCCTGCCAAACCGGTTGCGATCACTTGCCTCGGCCGCATCGTACCCGGCCAGAGGATTCTCGTCGTCTCCGCACCGCCGCAGTCCATCGTGCAGGAACTCCTGGTGCAGCGCGGCTCCACGGTGCAACGCGGCGACACCATTGCACGGCTCCGCGATCACGACGAGGCCCAGGCAGCGCTGCGAGAGGCCGAAGGCGAGGCCGCCGTGGCGCAGAGCATCGTCGAACAGACGAAAGCGGGCGAGCGCCCCGCCGCCCTTGCCGCGCAGGACGCCGCGATCGCACGGCAGGAAATCATCCTCGCCGACGCCGAGAAGGAACTCAACCGCAAAAACAAGCTCGCCGCCAACGGAGACATTCCCAGCACCGAGATCGACCGCGCCCGCCTCGCTGTCGACACGGCACGCGAAGCATTGCGGCGGGAGCGCCAACTGCGCGAGAGCCTGGTGCAGGTTCGCGATGTGGACGTCGCCGCCGCCGAGAAGCGTCTCGCGCTCGCCGCCGCTAGAAAAGAGCGCGCGCAAAAGAGACTCGATCAACAGATCATTACTGCCCCCGCATCCGGAACCGTGCTCGAAGTGAACGCGTATCCAGGCGAGGCAGTCTCGGCGAAAGGCATTCTCGACCTCGGCGATACGTCGAACATGTTCGTGGACGCGGAAGTCTACATGAGTGACATCCCACGGGTCCGGCTCGGCGCGCCGGCTACGGTCAGCGGCGAGGCGTTGCGCGCACCGATCTCGGGCCAGGTGGCCGAGATTCTGCGCGAGGCCGGAGACAGTACGCTGTTCCCGCCGAGCGCGCTGACCGCAGCCGACAAGCGGGTACTCCGCGTGCGGATTCGCCTGGCCGATTCCCGCGCCGTGCAGCAGTTGAGCAACAGCCAAGTCTCGGTTCGGATCGAACCATGAGCAGGCTCATCGACTGGTTCGCGCCCACCGGAATTCCCCTCGCGTGGCGGCAACTGGCGGCCGACAAGAAGCGCCTCGCGGCCGCTGTAATGGGAGTCACGTTCGGGCTGATGCTCATGCTGTTTCAACTCGGGCTCTACAACGGCATCCTGGCGATGGTCGTGTCGCCGCACGAGGCTCTGCGCGGGGAGTTGGTGATGGCCAGCCCCAATTTCGAATACTTCGGTTCCAACCTCGAGTTTTCCCGGCGGCGCCTTTATCAGGCGCGATCGCTGCCAGAGGTGGAAGCGGCGGCGCCCCTCTATCTCGGCTTCGTTCGCTGGTGGAATCCCGAGACCGGGCGGATCAAGATGATGTTCGCGATGGGCATCAACCCCGACGAGAATCCCTTCGCCATCCGCGATATTCGCGATCAGATCCAGCTCATTCGCGATCCCGAGAGCGTGCTCTTCGATCGCACTTCGCAAAAGGATTACGGGCCGGTCGCGCTCCGCGTCGCCCGTGGCGAGATCGTCGAAACGCATGCCGAGGCCAAGCGGATCAAGGTCAAGGGGCTCTTCACCCTCGGACACACCTTGGCGGCGTCGGCGAACGTGGTGATGAGTGACGAGGCCTACTTTCGCTTGCGTCCAGACAAGCCTCGCAACATGCCGAACGTGGCCATGATCAAGCTTGCCCCCGGCTCGAGCGCCGGGGACGTGCAGCGGAAACTGCGCGCCATCCTGCCAGACGACGTGCAGATCTACACGCGCGAGGAGTTCATGAGCAACGAGCAGATCTACTGGGCCAAGCGGACTCCGGTGGGCTTCGTCGCGAGCGCCGGCATGCTGGTGGGGATGCTGGTGGGGGCTATCGTCGTCTATCAGATCCTCTACGCCGACGTGAATGACCACTTGAAGGAATATGCGACTCTCAAAGCCATCGGCTACCGCGATGGCTTCTTTGCCCGGCTCGTGCTGCAAGAGGCTCTCATCCTCGTTTTGCTCGCCTTCATCCCCGCGCTCTTGTTCACGCTTGCGCTGAATCACTGGGCGCGCGAGGCGGCCAACATCCCGGTATCGGTTGCCCAGA
Source organism: Bryobacteraceae bacterium (assembly GCA_046331625.1). GTDB lineage: Bacteria > Acidobacteriota > Terriglobia > Bryobacterales > Bryobacteraceae > JAXLQL01. Next base: position 62,922 of record JAXLQL010000022.1, on the reverse strand, counting down.
GCGACATCCTGCGCGTGTTCGGCTCGGCGACGACAACGTGCCTGGTGGGCGGGATGCTGGCGACGCGCAAGCTGCGCTCGGCCGATCCGGCGGACGTGTTCTGACACCTCTGAATCATGGATGCGCTGATTACCTTCGACGGCGTCACGCATGCCTACGGCGAAGGCGCATTGCGGAAAGAAGTGCTGCGCCAGGTGAGCGTCGAGTTCTATCCGGGCGAGATCGCGATCGTCATGGGGCCTTCCGGCTCCGGAAAAACCACACTGCTCTCGCTCGCCGGTGCGCTGCGCACAGTGCAATCGGGCAGTGTTCGCGTGTGCGGCGTGGAACTGCGCGGCGCTCGGCCGGACGCGCTCATCGGCGTTCGCCAACGGATCGGATTCGTGTTCCAGGCGCATAACCTCGTGGAGGCGATCACATGCCGTGAGAACGTGCAACTGGCTCTGGGTACGAGTGGAGGCTTCTCTCCCCGGCAGGCGCGCGCGCGTGCGCTCGAGATGCTCGAACGCGTGAAGCTCTCGGCCCACGCGGAGAAAAGGCCGCGGCAGTTGTCGGGCGGGCAGAAGCAGCGCGTCGCCATCGCGCGTGCATTGGTGCGGTCGCCACGCATCATCATGGCCGATGAACCCACCGCCGCGCTCGACCGTGAAACGGGACGCGAAGTGGTCGAGTTGCTGCAACGCCTGGCGATCGACATGGGCTGCGCCGTCCTGCTGGTGACGCACGACAACCGGATCCTCGATATCGCCGACCGCATTCTCACGCTCGAAGATGGCCGCGTTGAAGAAACGAATCGCGTGCTTGACCGGATGACGGATGAGGCCTCGTCGTTGGTGAGTGCGGTGGCGGAATACCCGGCTGCATTCGGCTCCGAGCAGGCCCACGAGATGGGCACGCGTTTCCGGCAGCGGCTGGATGCCCTGATGGCGCGCATCACCGAGTTTTGCGCTCGCCGTCAGTCAGGAGCGATCGGAGCCCGCGCCACCCGCTGGAACGAGATCGCTGTGCATCTGCGGGATCTCGAGGAGTGTGTTCGCCAGGTCGGTGTGGCGGCCTCCGAAATCGCGGGAAACGACGCCCTTCGCGACACGGTGACGCAGGGCCTCGAGTTCTTGCTGCAGACGCTCGGAGCAGCATTCCGCACGCGCGCGCCCGGAGACGTGAGCGTGCTGTTGAAACTCACGGCCAATCGGAGCCAGGTGTGGCGAACGATTCGCGAACAGTCCGCGATGGCGGAGACGGGGATGACGGAGGCGGACCGAGGTCAGGCTTTCGAATTGATCGGAGCGTATTTCCGGGCGGTTCTGTTTATCAATGAACTGGCGGGGCGGTTGGGTGGTGAAGGCGGGGCGTGAGGGATTGGGCTCCGGCGTGATAGTCTGCGATCGTGGCAAGGTCCGACTGGTATCGCAACTCCACTTGGAACGACGAGATCGAGCGCCAGTTCAGGACCAAGTTGCGGCGGGCACGAGAAAAGCAGCAATATCTCCGCATTCAAGCCTGGACGCTTACCGAGTCGCAACCGGAAGTCGCCTTGGCTCTGCTCGATGAATATTTCGCGCTCGGCGCACACTTCGACATGGCTCAGGCATTTGTCGATCGCGCGAAAGCATGTTTGTCCCTCGATCAAGTCGATGACGCCATCCGTTCCTATCAGGCCGCACTCGCACGGGAGTCCGAATACGCAAGCCTCAAAACTCAAGCCTACATCGAGCTTCCCTACCTGATCGCCACACGTTCCATCGAACGCCTGTTTCCGGTCGCCCTGAAGCTGCTGTGGGATCATCGCCAGCGTCTGATCTTTACCGTCGACCACTTTCGTTGGCAGGCCGCCATGGCCTTCCTTGCGGCCGGCACTGATCCAGGCACGGCGCAGACACGCGCCAAACTGGCCCTCGAAATCGCATCGCGCGAGCATTCTGGATTCCGATACCATCCAACGGTCGGGCTCGTCGGCCCAGAACACGACGGAGTGCTGCGAAGTCTCAGCGCACTTGCCGGTTGAGGCATGCTGAGTCGCTCACCATCCGCCGATATTACGGACATGAGCATGAAAGCCTGCTGCGTCTGGTTGCTCGCCATTTCGTGGGTCACCGCGGAAGACTACTTCGCGAACCCGATGCACGCGGCGCCCGACTCGCCGATCCGCCGCACGCTGCTCATTCCCGGCGACGCCTATCATGGATCCGATGTCTCCGCCGCTGACGGCGAGCGGTGGCTCGCGCTCACCCGTACTCCAGGTGGATATCGCACGGCAATCGCAACCCTGCGAATCAGACCCGTCCACGATGTGATTGCCGACACTGCCAATGAACATACGGGCAAGAGCGTCGCGATCGCAGAGCCTGGCGACCCCGTGTTCCTACTGAAAGGCTTCCGCCATCTCGCCGGTCGAAGCGTGTCCACGGCGTTCGACGGCGGTACCGCGCTCACTCCTCGCAATCCCACTCGCCTCTTCTTCCAAGCGCGTAAGATCGAGCTCGAGGCGCTTCCCACGGGCCGCTCAGACGAGTATCCGCCAGGAACCAAGTTCGAGATTTTCCAAGTCCACGTCAAACAGGCGGACAAGACCACGCCACTCCCTCTGGTGGTGAGCACCTATAACCAGGTCCGCCTCCTCTGGTGCGGCGACATCGACGGTGACTCGAAGCCCGACTTCCTCTTCGAAGACTCGGGCGGCCTGTGGACAAGCTACCGCCTGTTTCTCTCCACCGCCGCCAAGCCCGGTGAGGCTGCCGGTGAAGTGGGTCAATTCTTCATCACCGGCTGCTGAACCTCTTCGAGATGCCGCTCGAACGCGCGCCGGAACTCCGGCTCATACCGCAGCGGCCCCGCGTCAGTCTCGCGTAAAATCCTCGCGTTGCCCGCTCCGATAACTGCTTCAGAGGATACTCGAGAAACTCCGCCAACCCCACCCGCCGCGCACCCTTGCGCCCGTGCGCCCCAGCGGACGACAATTCGGATATGGGCGGTAACGTGCGGCTCTTCGTGCTCTTCATCGCGACACGCGCGGCGCTGGGCAGCGGCTACTCCGCTGAGCCGATGCATCTCCCACCCGATTCTCCGATCCGCCGCATGCTGCTCATTCCGGGGGACGCCTATCACGGATCCGAAGTCTTCGCCCGCGATGGCGACCGTTGGCTCGCACTCACTCGGACGCCAGCCGGATATCGCACCTCGGTCGTAACGCTGCGAATCAAACCCGCCCACGATGGGGTCCTGGATGCCGGGAATCAGCTCACAGGCAAAAGCGTCGCAGTCGCCGAAAGTGGCGACCCAGTGTTCTTGACGAAAGGCTTCCGCCACCGCGCCGGCCGCGCCGTTCCCACTGCGTTCGACGGAGAAGCCGCCATCACTCGGAGCAATCCCGTCCACTTCTTCTTTCAGGCGCGTAAGATCGAGTTACTGGCGCTGCCGACAGGGCGGTCAGACGAGTATCCGCCGGGTACGAAGGTCGAAATCCTTCAGGTCAACATCAAGCAGGGGGACAAAACCACCCCGCTCCCACTGGTGGTCACTGACTACAACGGAGTTCACCTCTTGTGGTGCGGCGACCTTGACGGTGACTCGAAGCCCGACTTCCTCTTCGAAGATTCAGGCGACGACTGGACCAGTTATCGCCTGTTCCTCTCCACCGCCGCCAAGCCCGGCGAGATCGCCGGCGAAGCCGGTCAGTTCTTCATCACCGGCTGCTGAACCTCTTCGAGATGCCGCTCGAGCGCCCGCCGGAACTCCGGCTCATACCGCAGCGGACCCCGCGTCAGTCTCTCATAAAATCCTCGCGTTGCCCGCTCCGATAGCGGCTTCACGGGATACTCGAGAAACTCCGCCAGCCCCACCCGCTGCCGCGCCACGGGCCAAGCCGAGCACTCAACCGACCGCCGCACACCCTTGCCGCCGTACGCCGCATCGGGCCATCGCCCCGGAGCGAGTTCGCCGGCCCCGCGAGGTGACCGTCCCGGAGCTCGCCGCAGCACTTGTCCCATCCATTCCGCCGCCGGAACCGAAACCGCGTTCCCCACCAGCTTCCACCGGTAACTCGCCCGCACCACTTCCGCGGCCGGCTCGGTCCACCCCGCATCGAACCCTTGCAGTCGCTCGGCGTCACGCAAGTCCGGAGTGCAGATACGCCCATCCGGCATCCAGATCGCCGGCGGAGACGGAATCCCGATCGCGGAGCCGCCCTTCAACGTCGGCACCGCATCCACCGCCCAGCCGAGTCCGCGCGTGCCCTCGGTCCAATAGAAGCCGCACGCCGCGCCGCGCCGCTCTGCAACCGGTGCATCGGCTTCCTCGGCGAACAGCATCCCCGCCGGATCCTCCACGCGCGACGCCAACAAGAACACCCGTTCGCGACGCTGCGGTAACCCGAAGGCCCGCGTGTCGATCTTGCGATAAGCCCACGCGTAACCCATCGTCTCGAGCTCGCCCACGATATGCCGCATCGCTTCGCCGCGATGCAGTTGGAGCATGAACGGAACATTCTCGAGCAGGATCCAATCCACTCGCGCTCGCCGCGCCAACCGGAATACCTCATCCACCAATCCGGACCGGCTCCCGCGAATCCCCGTCGTCCGGCCGGCCTGCGACAAATCCTGGCACGGAAATCCCGCCGCCAGCATATCCACACCACGAGGCAATGCATCGAGCTCGCGCACGTCGTTGGTCTTCGCGATCCCGGGAAATCGCGCTGCCAGCACCGCGTTCGCCGCCGTGTCCACTTCCACCATCAGCGCCGTGCGATGTCCCGCGCGCTCGAGCCCGCACTCGAGCCCCCCAATGCCCGCGAACAATCCCGCCACTGTGCAACCATTCACGACCTTCCATGGTACCCGGTGCGCTGTTCCGCCGATGTAGAATGAGTCAGTCCCCGATCAGTCCTCAGGAGAGTGGAATGCGCCCGAGTCTTTTCCTTGCCGCAGCCTTGTCTGCCGCCGCAGCCGATCCCCACGCCGTACGCGTGGAAATCTTCGAAGACCTCGCCAAAGGTCAGGAGTTCACGGTCAGCGAATCGGCGCGAACCACTGACTATACCGAGCCCGCCTTCGCCTTCGTGCGCATCCCCACCAAATACTCCGGCGAAGCCCTCGCGCTCGACCGCTCTTCCCCGTTCGTGCTGCGCGCAACTTATCGGCGCGCCATTGCTCCGGGTCAGTATCGCTTTCGTCTCCGCGCCCGTGGAGCCGCCGCGCTCTTCATCGATGGCGCCGAGGTCGCGCGCACCAAGGCGCAGAAGCCGAACACCTCGGGCGACGATCCCGTGCCCGAGCCGGGCGTCATCGACAAGAGCGGTCATCGCCCGCCGCCGCATCCGCATCAGGATGCTTTCGCCGACTTCACCGCTGACGGCAAGCCGCACGAGTTCGAACTGAAAGCCGTCGTCGGCGGCAAAGGACTCATGCCGACGCCCGGTGAGCTCGCCGTTTCCTTCGGCAAACCCGGCGAAATCGAGCGCCTCCTGGGACCCGATGGCTCGCCCCGCCTCATCGACTCTGACTGGGAGCAGTTCGTCGCCGCTCAACAGCAGCGCCACTTCGCCGCCGATCGCAACCGCCGCCGTGATGCCAGCAAGGAAATCGCCGCCCGTTGGCGCGAGCGGCATGAGCAGGTCCGCAAGTTCTACGAAGAACGCGCCGTCGCCGTTCCCGCCGCCGAAGCCGGCATGCCCGCCTACAACGCGATCGATCATTTCCTGAATGCGCACATGAAGGAAGCATCGGTCTCGCCACGCCCGCTCACGAGCGATCTCGAATTCCTGCGCCGACTTTCGCTCGACACCATCGGCTTGGTGCCCACGCCCGCTGAAATCGCCGCCTATCTGAAGGAACCCGCCGCCAAACGCCGCGCCAACGCCATCAAAAGGCTGCTCTCGCACGAAGGCTGGGCCGACAACTGGGTCGCCTACTGGCAGGATGTGCTCGCCGAAAACCCGGGAATCCTCAAGCCTGATTTAAACAATACCGGACCATTCCGTTACTGGATCCACCAGTCGTTCACTGACGGCGTCCCGTTCGATCGCTTCGTCACCGAGCTCGTCCAGATGGAAGGCAGTATCCACCAGGGCGCGCCGGCGGCGTTCTCGCAAGCCACTCTCAATGACGCACCCATGGCCGCGAAAGCCGACATCGTCGCCCAGGCGTTCCTCGGTCAAAAGCTCGGATGCGCGCGTTGCCATGACGCACCTTTCCATCCGTTCAAACAAAAGGACCTCTTCAGTCTCGGCGCCATGCTCGCCGGCAAGCCCATGAAGCTGCCCGTCACCAGCACGGTTCCGCTCGCCGAAGGCCGCCGCAAACCCGCTGTCAACATCACGCTGAAGGCCGGCGCATCCATCGATCCCGAGTGGCCTTTCGCCAGCCTCATCGAGCACAACCAAACCGGTGCGCTCCCCACGCTCGGCAAGGTGGACACGCGCCGCCAACTCGCGGCCCTCATCGTCGCCCCCGAAAATCAGCGCTTCGCCGAAGTGGTAGTGAATCGCGTATGGAAGCGGTACATGGGCGTCGGCTTCGTCGAGCCCGTGGACGATTGGTCGCGCTCGAAACCCTCGCATCCGGAGCTCATGAAGTATCTGGCTCGCGAGTTCGTCCTCAGCGGCTATGACCTCAAGGCGCTCGCGCAGTCGATCTTCGAATCGCACGCCTATCAGCGCAAGGCGATCGAAGAACTCGCCGACACGCAGGTTGCCGCCAAGAACCGCAACTTCGCCGGACCCCTTCGCCGCAAGATGTCCGCCGAGCAACTGGTCGACTCGCTCCACCTGAGCGTAGGCAAGAAGTTCGAATGCGAAGAGCTCAACCTCAACCCCGCGGGCGACCGCGCTCCTTCGCAGTTCCTCAACATGGGCAAGCCCCAACGTGCCTGGCAGCTCACCGCGCTCTCGAACGAACGCGACCGTCCGGCGCTCGCCCTTCCCATCGCGCAATCGCTCGTCGACGTGATGTCGGCCTACGGATGGCGGCAATCGCGCCAGAGCCCAGCCAGCTCACGCGATGACGCGTCGTCTCCGATGCAGACGCTGATCCTCGCCAATGGCATCCTGGGCACGCGCCTCGTGCGCCTCTCTGACGACAGCATCTTCACCGAACTCGCGTTGAAGAATCTCCCAGTTGAGAAGCTCATCGAAGAGGCGTTCCTGCGGATCCTCTCGCGGCCGCCCGATGCCGAAGAGACGCGCACCTTCGCAACGCTGCTGAAGCCGTATTGGGGCGCGCGCGTCGTTCCCGGCGCCAAGGCCGAGTATAAGGAAGCGACCTCGGACAATCGCGTCTCGTGGTCGAACCACCTGAGCGCCGAAGCGACTCTGATCCGCATGGAAGAGGAGCGCAAGCTCCGCATGGGCGCCGAGCCCACCAAGCGATTGAAGCCCGAGTTCCGCGAACGCTTCGAAGACGTCTTGTGGGCGATGGTCAACTCGCCCGAGTTCGTCCTGATGCCGTAACGTGATGCCGTAAAGGAGCCACCCATGCAAAGAAGAGATTTCCTCGCGACATCGATGGCAGCAGCCGCCAGCGCCGCTACCGTGGACCGCATCCCCAAAGGCAAAGCCGACGCCTGCATCTTCCTCTGGCTCGGCGGCGGCGCCGCGCACGTCGATACATTCGACCCCAAGGTGAAGGGCGACGGCAAGAAGAAAGCCGGCTCTTACTACGACGCGATCGACACGGCGATCAAAGGCGAAAAGGTCACCGAACACCTGAAACGCTCGGCGCCGCTGCTCGATCGCGCCGCGCTGGTGCGCTCCTGCACGCACGACATCTCGGGCGAACACGCCGCCGCGGCGAACCTCGTCCACACCGGGCGCAAACCGAGCGGCACGATTCTCTATCCTTCCATCGGATCGATCGTCTCGCACCAGTTGGGACCCAAGACCGAAGAGGTCCCAGCCTACGTGGTGATGGGCTATCCGAACATCACGCGCGACCCCGGCTTCCTCGGCGCCAAGTACGGCTACATCTACCTGACGCAGATCGAGACGGGACCGAATGGACTCGTGCGGCCTCCTGACGTGGACCTCGCCCGCCAGGATCGTCGCGAGACGCTGCTTGCCAAGATGCGCGAAGGCTACGCCAAGCGCAACACGAAAGACCAGACCGTGCAACAGCAGGACGCCATCACGCGCCAGGGCTACAAGATTGCGGGTCCGCGCTTCATGAACGTGTTCGATCTGCAGCGCGAGTCATCCACCTTGCGCGAATCCTACGGCGCCGAGTTCGGACAGCGCTGCCTGCTCGCGCGGCGCCTGGTGCAATCGGGCGTGCGTTTCGTCGAGGTGTCGCACAACCTGAACTTCCTCAACGGATCGGGCTGGGACACGCACAACGAAGGCCAGCTCAAGCAGCACTTGCTCATTGAGGAACTCGACAAGGCCTTCTCATCGCTCGTGAGCGACCTCGAAAAGAACAAGATGCTCGACACGACGCTCGTGGTGATCGCCACCGAGTTCGGCCGGCCTCCGGAGTTCGATTCCGGCGGCGGCCGCGGACATCAGTCGCTCGGCTTCAGCATGGTGCTCGCCGGCGGCGGCCTGCGTACCGGACAAGTGATCGGCCGCACCGACGAGATCGGCAAGGAAGTGGTGGATCGCCCCGTGAGCATTCCCGATTTCCACGCCACGATTCACTGCGCGCTGGGAGTCGATCCCGGGAAGAACATGTACGCGGGCGATCGGCCGGTCCCCGTGACGGACCGGGGACAACCGATCCGCGAGCTGTTCTCGTAGTCTGTCTTGAGTCTTCAGCCTGCGCGGGGCTTTAGTCCCGCTGGCTGCCCACCCACCTACACCGGCGGAGTGGCGCCCACCTGCTGAAAAAACGTCATGAAGTCGAACGAGTTCCACGACTCCTGCAAATGACCATCGGCGACGCGCCCCATCACGATCCCTTCGAAGCGTACCGGACGGCCCGAAGCCCGGAGTCCCAACCCATCGCCGGTGTGCGTACCCGTGACCACGCAGTGCGCCGAAGCGAGATCGCCGTTCGCGACGAAGCGAAGGATTTCCACCCGAACATCCGGAATGGCAGCGCGCAAAGAGCGCGCATAGCTCTTGAATTCCTCGCGCCCGCGAATCGGACCGCCGCCTTCATTCGGCAAGCCGTGCACCATTCCGTCTGGAGCGAACAACTCGTCGATCGCCGACTCGTCATTCTGGTTCCAAACCCGTTCAAACCACAGGCGGAGATTTTCTTCTGCGCTCGAGTTGGGCATAATAACTGCCACTATACAAGATTCGCGCCAACTCAGCGCCCGAACCGCCGGCGCCACTCGAACAGCGCCACTCCCACCGCCACCGACACGTTCAGCGACGCGATCGCACCCGCCATCGGAATCCGCACCACGCCATCGCAATGCTCGCGTGTGAGCTGATGCAGGCCTTTGCCTTCCCCGCCCGCGACGATCACTGTCGGTACGTTGTATTCGATCTTGTCGTAGTCCTCGGCCCCGCGCTCGTCGAGCCCGTAGATCCAATATCCGCGCTTCTTGAGCGACTCGAGTGCGCGATTCAGATTCGTCACCCTCACCAGCGGCACATGTTCCAGCGCTCCCGCTGCGGCCTTCGCCACCACACCGGTCACGCTCGCGGCGCGCCGCTCCGGAATCAACACCGCACCCGCGCCCGCCGCATGCGCCGTCCGCAGGATCGCGCCGAGATTGTGCGGATCCTCTACACCATCGAGCGCAACCACCAATCGCACGCTGTCCGCGATATCTTCCACCGCGCCGTATTTCACCTCGGCCGCATGCGCCACCACACCCTGGTGCACCGCGTTTCTCGCCAGCCGATCGAGCGCCGCGCGGTCCTCGAATCGCACCGGGACCGAAGCGCGCCGGCACAGATCCACGATCTCTTGAATCCGCGCCCCCCCCGCTCCCTTGGCGATCGTCACGCGCTCGATCGCGCGCCCGCCACGTAGCGCTTCCACCACCGGATGAATGCCGCTGAGAATCATTTCGGGTCCCAGATCGTCGCCGCGATAAAGCGTTCGCGATGCGGCGCATCGTTGAAGTAGTAGACGCTCACCACTTTGCCATCGGAGCGTTGCACACTGCGCACGTAGCCGAGATCCCACGCCGCGCCTTCTCCGCGCACGGTGATCGCGGGCGACCATGACTGCCCCTTGTTCGCCGAGATCTTCGCGCGGATCGAATACGGCTCCGAGCGGAAGCCGTAGGTGAGGCACAGCCGCCCGTCGCGCAGCATCATCAAATGCGGCGGATTCCCGCGTGCGCTCCCGTATCCGCAATCGAGCCTTCCGATTTCCACGTGACGCCGTCATCGAGCGAGCGATATTGCTCGATCCAGTTCTCCGTCTCCGTCTTCTTGACGCGCACGCTCATCAGTAGATCGCGTGCACCCAAACGAATCGTCGAAGGCATGATAGAGAATCCCGCCGGCTCTTCCCCCACCCGCGAGACCAGCTTCCAATTCACGCCTCCATCGGTGGTCCGCGCCAGGATCGGCCGGCCCTCTTTTCGATTCGCTTTCGCCGCCGTCACCGCCACCAGCGCATCGCGTTTGCCGTTTACGAGGTAGTCGGTGCGCGCCGCGATCCCGGGAAAACCGAACGTGGGAAATTCGAACCCGCCGTGCCAACTCTTGCCGCGATCGGTCGAATACCACAGCCGCGAAGGACCCACATGATTGTCCGCGAACCGGATCGTCATCGCAAAACCGGGCGCGGCGAAATCGATCGCCTGTTGCAGCGGACGCGCTGCCGCGCCGCCTTGCTCGGGCGGAAGCAATGAGGCCGGCCGCTCCACGGACCACGTCTCGCCGCCATCGAGCGAACGCGCCTGATACGGAACCTCGGGCTTGGTGGAGTCCATTTGATGCCGGTCACTGCCCTTGCTCTGAAAGTACGCGCCGCTAAAGCCCACCAGGATTTCGTCGCCCCAAGACCAGATGCCGTGATTGGCGGGCCAGCCGCCGAAGCGGCCCTGTTCTTCGTAGATCTTCACATGCCGCGCGCCGATATCGGCGGCGAACAGCGCGCCGGACGCCAACAACAAGCGAAGCAGCATTCAGTCACGATAGCATCGGGCGCAAATCCGATTCACGGCGACCCTCGTACTACTGTTCGAACCCCAACAAATTCCCAGGAGAACTCAAATGAAGAAGATCGCTTCCGTAGCCGGCACAGGGCGGGGCGCCCTCGAGGCAGTGAAAGCACGCACCGCCCCAGCTCCGTTGCGCCAGTGGTACTTGGGAGTGGTGTGCGCGCTCATCGGCGGCGCAGTTTTGATGATCACCCATGCGCCCAAGGCCTGGTCCCAAGGGCCGCAGCCGTTGCGTCAGCCCAACTCGATGCCGGTGGCGCAGACGGTGGGCCGCGTCCAGATCAACTCGGACCTCACGGTGGACCTCTTCGGCTACTACACCGTCGCCGAAGGTTTCAATTTCCCGTTGTTCAACGGAACTCCCAGCGAGAAGACCGCCACGCTCACCTATCGTGCCGACCGGGTCGGCGCCCGCGCCTTCGTAAACGGAGGCTTGCTGCAGGGCCTCGAGCGTCCGCTCGCCGGCAACTCCACCGCCCTCTCGGTTTACTACATCGAGAATCCGGCCAACCGCGATTGGAACGATCCGGAGACGTTCAACCAGGGCACGCTCGTCGCGCGTTTTCAGTCGCGCAATGCGGCCGTGGTCGTCTACCCGGGCTCCTATGTGGCCACGTCTGGGATCACGCTCGAACGGTCGATCCCATTCACTGCCAACGGCCAGCGCTACGATGTCAACAATCAAGCCAACGGACTCTCGCTGAGTCTGCACGGACCCGCGCCCGCCCTCGACGCGTTGCTCGCGCAGATCGCGAAAGACGGCCGCATCCAGATCGAACAAGCCGGCACGGCCTGGAACGCATCGTCACCCAACTGATCCCGGTTTCCGATTGCCGCTGCGCTATTCTCATACGTGCGAATGGCGCAGTGGCAGCGATGGTCGATTGGGATCGCGGTTGCTGTCTACTGTGCAATCTCGATGGCGCTGATCGCCCAGGACCCCGGACTGCAGTACGACGAAGCGCTGCTCGCGCTGGGTTCGGTGCACATGTTGAACTCGTCCGGTGAGCTCACGCTGCCTCATGATCCGGACACGTGGGCCTGCCTCGGGCGTTGCTTCCCGTTGATGACTGTGCGCTACGTGGGAGCGTTCAAGGAATGGGTTTGCCTTCCGTTGTTCGCCCTGTTCGGATCGCGCGCGGAAGTGCTGCGCCTCGTCAACATGGCGATGGGCGCGGTCGGCATTTTCGGGCTCGCCACGCTCCTTCGCAATCGTGTTTCGGCGGGCGTCGCTGCCGGTGCGGCTTTGGCGCTGGCGATTCATCCAGCCTACGTGGACCTCACCATCTTCGACAATGGTACGGTCGCCATCTGGATGCTCTCGATCGGCCTGCTCGCGCTCGCGGTGGATCGCTACGCGGGCAACGCGACCGCGCTCTCCGCTGCATTGCTCGGAGCAGCGATGGCTTTCGGCGTTTGGGGTCGCGCCAACTTCGCCTGGATGCTGATCGCCTGCGCCGTGGGAGCGCTTGTGGCAGCGCCACGCGAGCTGGCGAAAATGTTTCGGCGCGCGATTCCGCTCGCGGCGGGCGCGTTCGCCGGCGGAGCGGCGTTCCTGGCCTATAACGTCAAGTCGCACTTCGGGACGCTCGAAGCGGTAGGCATGTTTTCGACCGAAGAGAGCTGGGGACATCGGCTCTGGATCCGCCTGGTCATGTTCGGCGAGACGCTGCTTTCCGATCGCGAGCATCGCGCGATCTGGGCGGGTCCAGCGATGCCTGACTGGCAGCGATGGCTCTTCCTCGCAGTCCTTGCTGGCGCATGTGTGGTCTGCCTTGCGCTCGCTCGACGCGCCTGGGCGCGGGCGTTCCCCGTGACGCTGCTGACGCTCGCGGCGCTGCTTTTTCAATCGAAGCTTCCCGTGGCCGAGCATCATCTCGTGGTGCTGATTCCGCTCGCGGTGACCGTGGTGGCGGTGGCATGCGCCGCGTTCTGGGACCGAACTCGCTGGGTCGCGATCACCACTGCGGCGATCTATGCGGTCTGCGCCATCGGGTGGCAAGTCGCCGCCATTCGCGGGATCGGCGAGACCGGCGGAGTGGGGCAATGGTCCGATGCGATTTATCCGCTTGCCGAGCATCTCGAGCAGCACTATGCGGGCCGCGAGATCCGCATTCTCGACTGGGGTCTCGAGAACAACTTGTTCCTGATCACGCGCGGCCGCCTGCGCACGCGCGAGATCTACGGAGCGGTAGGCGACTGGCCGCCCATCGTAAGCGGGGGGGGCGTCTTCCTGATGAATGGTCCGGCGAACCGGCAATTCCCCGCGGCATCGGAAGCGTTCTTGAAGGCGCTCGGCGCGTTGGGCGTGAAGGCGAAGCGCTTCGCCGTGCGCCAGCGCAACGGAGACGTTTACGCGGAGATCTACGAGATCCCGGAACGCTAAGAGCGGCGATTTTCGTGTAGGGCGGCCAGCGCGGGACTTCAGCCCCGCCACTCGCGCGCCCGAAAGTTTCAGCCAGGCGCCAACCGCATCCATTTCTTTCCACTACCCAAGTCCGTCGTAGAAACTAGGCCGGCCCCGCAGAGCCAAGCCGGCATGCGCGGCTAGTTCCACCCCGATGAACCCGAGCCCACCCGCCCACCATGGCAGCGAACCCAACGCGGGGAATCCCGTGAACGCAGTCGCGGTGGCTCGCATCGCGGCGAGGAACGCCACTCCGCCCACGAACCAAAGGGCCACTCGCGCCACTACTTGAATCGGCCGCGCTGCCGGCAGATTCGGCCGCAGCCAGTTCAGGAACAGCATCTCGAGCCAGTGTCCGCCGAACGAAGGCCACAGTGCGAGCAACGCCGCTAACGGCCAGCGCGTCCATCGACCCGAGATCGCTGCCGCTCCTGCGCCAAGGAACGCAGCCAAGGTGAAGGTGCGCAAGATCACGGTCGCGATGGGCTCGCGGTGTGGCTTCCAGCCAGGCGACATTGTGCCTCAGTATCGCACGCGCTCGAGGAACAGGCCAGAGGCAGGCGCAGTCCACGCGGCCACATCGAGCTCCGGCGACGGCCGAGCGGCGACCAGCAAGCCGAACTGCTCGAGCGTGATTTCCCGTGTGCCGGCCTTGACCAGCGTCCCCACGATCCGCCGGACCATCTTCCACAGGAAGTGCGAGGCCTCGATGCGGAAGAGGATGAGGTGGTCCTCGGCGGAGATGGTGGCGTGGTCCACCACGACGATGGTCGATTCGCCTGGCTTGGTGGGATCCTTCTGCGCGAAGCACGAGAAGTCGTGGCGGCCGGGGAGCAAAGCCGCGGCGGAGGCCATGGCGCGCAAGTCGAGGCCCTCTTTCACCCACCAGATCTGGCGTTTCGCGAAGGCTGACTTACGGCCGGATATCTGATACAAGTAACTTCGCGACTTGGCGTCATGCCGGGCGTGGAAAGCGGGCGGCGCGTCTTCGATCGCGAGGATGGCGATATCGGCGGGTAACTCGTTATTCCAGTGGCGCAGCATGTCCTGTGCGGCTCGAGGCCGTGCTGGCGCGGACTTGAGCTTGATGTGCGCCACCTGCGCCAGCGCGTGGACCCCGGCGTCGGTTCGCCCCGCGCCTTGGATCGCGGTGGGCGCGCCGAAGTACTCCTCGACCACTTTCCGTAACGCGCCCTGGACGGTGCGGGCGTTGGTCTGCTCCTGCCAACCGCTGTACTTGGAGCCGTCATACTCGAGCGTGACCTTCCACGTGCGCATCTATTGAGAGTACGACGGCTTGGCGCTACGATGAATCCCGTGGGGCCACGCTATCGAGGAAGATTCGCGCCGTCGCCTACCGGGCCGCTCCATTTCGGTTCCCTGGTGGCGGCGGTGGGCAGTTACCTCGACGCCAAGAGCCACGGCGGTGAATGGCTGGTGCGCATGGAAGACCTCGACAAGCCGCGCGAGGCGCCGGGCGCCGCCGATGCGATCCTGCGCTGCCTCGAGCGTATGGGCTTCGAATGGGACGGCGCGGTGATGTATCAAAGCTACCGTACCGATGCCTATCGCGAGGCGCTCGAACGCTTGGTGCGCGCGGGCGCGGCGTTCGCGTGCTCTTGCTCGCGGCGCGACGCGGGCGACGTGTATCCAGGGACCTGCCGGGCGGGCGCGAAGGGCGAAGCGCGGTCATGGCGGTTCCGGGTGGGGAACGAGCCGGTCGCGTTCACGGACCGCGTCCAAGGCCGGTTCGAGCAAAGCCTCGAAACAGGAGTCGGCGATTTTGTTCTGCTCCGCGCGGATGGCATTTTCGCGTACCAGCTTGCCGTGGTGGTCGACGACGCCGAGCAAGGGATCACCGATGTGGTCCGCGGCGCGGACCTGTTGGACTCGACGCCGCGCCAGATCGCGCTCGCAAAGTCACTCGGCGTGGCCACGCCCGAGTATCTGCATCTGCCGCTGGTGCTGGGTCCGGATGGGCAGAAGCTGAGCAAGCAGACCCTGGCGCCGGCAGTGGAGGAGTCGGGGGAGTCCCCAGGGGAGTCGGTGTGGCAGGCTCTCGAGTTTCTTGGGCAGGGTCCACCGGTGGAGATGAAGGGGGCGGGTCCGCGGGAGTTACTGGAGTGGGGGGTGGGGGCTTGGGATGTGGGAAAGATCCCAGTTGGGGCGCGAGGTTAAGGCCCGCGTCTTACTCCAGGGATGAAGGTTCCACCAGTCGATTTCGTTTCATGCTGCCAGGAGCCGCATCCTCCAGCGCTGCTGCAATCGCCTCCACATGGTAAAGCACCCGAGTCAGCGAACCTCCTCTCAGGCCTAAACTTTCTATATGCATTTTTCCCACGAAGCGCGTCCACCGTTGCGCTCAATAACGGCGGCCCCCCGTCATCACGGAGGCCGCCCGCCCAAGCGGAGGCCCCGCGCGCAATGCGGACTTTCCGAGGACGGAGCCTCCTGTTCCAAGCGCCTTGGTGGAGACCGCCGCGACAGCGACCGGTCCCGACAGCCCCCGGGCTTTTGCGCAATGCAGGTTCCGAGAAACGAACCCGGCTGTCCCTTCTTTTCGCCACGCGCGCTCTCGTTCCACCCCGCACACCCGTCACCTCACCGTCACAACTTTTTCCTTGCGCCCCGTATCATTTCGGACCACACTGAGGTTTAATACAGGTAGACTCTGTTGTTCGTCAAAGCCAGGGAGGATCACGCAGGAATTGCTGACTACGATCAAGGCACCGGAAACCGCCGCCAGTTGGGACGCGGCTGAACGCTTCACCATCACCGACGCCGCGGAACTGTACGACATCGAACGTTGGGGCAAAGGCTATTTCACCATCGGCGCCAACGGGCATGTCTGGGTTCACCCCAGCAAGGAACCCCAGCGCGGCATCGACCTCAAAGACCTCGTCGACACGCTCGTCCTCCGCGGCATCAATCCGCCCATCCTCATCCGCTTCAGCGAAATTCTCAAGCATCGCCTCGGCGAGATGCATCAGGCCTTCCAGAACGCCATTCGCGAACACAACTATGGCGGCCGCTACTCGCTCGTCTATCCGATCAAGGTCAACCAGCAGCGCCACGTCGTTGAAGAGGTCTTCAAGCATGGCCGGCCTTACCGCTTCGGACTCGAAGCCGGCTCCAAGCCCGAGCTCCTCGCCGTGCTCGCCGTCGCCGACAACGACACGCCCATCATCTGCAACGGCTTCAAAGACGACGAGTACATCGAGATGGTCATGCTCGCCAAGAAGATCGGCCGCCAGATCATTCCGGTGGTCGAAAAGTACACCGAGCTCGACCTCATCCTCAAGTACGCCGAACAAATCGGCGTCCGCCCCTCCATCGGCATCCGGCTCAAGCTCGCCACCCGCGGCTCCGGACGCTGGAAGTCCTCCGGCGGCTATCGCTCCAAGTTCGGGCTCACCGTAAGCGAAGCCTTGCGCGCGCTCGAACAGCTCAAGGCGCGCGGCATGGGCGATTCGATGGAGCTCCTGCACTTCCACCTCGGCAGCCAGATCACCAACATCCGCCAGGTGAAGAACGCCGTCACCGAAGCCGCGCGCATCTACGTGGAGCTCCGCCGTCTCGGCGCCGGACTCCAGTATCTCGACGTCGGCGGCGGACTCGGCATCGACTATGACGGCTCGCAGACTGACTTCGAATCGAGCGTCAACTACACGCTGCAGGAGTACGCGAACGACGTCGTCTATCACATCCAGAGCGTCTGCGACGAAACCTCCACGCCCCACCCGAACATCATCACCGAGAGCGGGCGCGCCGTGGCCGCCTACCACAGCCTGCTCGTCTTCAACGTGCTCGGCGTGGCCGACCTTGGCGATCAGGACACCCCATCCGATCTCCCCGCCGACGTGGAGCAGCCACTCACTGACCTGCTCGAAACCCACAAGAGCCTCAGCAAGAAGAACCTGCTCGAGAGCTATCACGACGCGCAGCAGGCGCTCGATGCCTCCCTGAATCTGTTTAGCCTCGGCTACCTTCCGCTCGAACAGCGCAGCATCGCCGAGAATCTGTTTTGGGCGATCTGCCGCCGGATCCAGCATCTGCTCAAGAACGTCGACGAGAAGCCCGAGGAACTCGAGAACCTCGACGCCCTACTCTCAGACACCTACTTCTGCAACTTCTCGTTGTTCCAGAGCATGCCCGATAGCTGGGCCATCAAGCAGTTGTTCCCCGTGATGCCGATCCACAGGCTCACGGAAGAGCCTATCCGCAACGCGGTACTCGGCGACATCTCCTGCGACTCCGACGGCAAGGTGGATCAATTCATCGATCGCCGCGACGTCAAGCGTACACTCGCGCTCCACTCGTTCAACGGGGAACCCTACTTTCTCGGCTCGTTCCTCGTGGGCGCATATCAGGAAATCCTCGGCGATCTTCACAACCTGTTCGGCGACACCAACGCGGTCCACATCAGCCTCGGCGAGACCGGCGAAGTCGTGCTCGACAACTTCATCCGCGGAGACACCGTCAAGGAAGTGCTCGACTACGTGCAGTTCAACGCGCGTGACCTGCTCGACCAGTTCCGCACCGACGTCGAGCGCGCCGTGCGCGAGGGCCGCATCGGCTACGAAGAGTCGGGTCGCCTCCTGCGCTTCTACGAAGACGGGCTCTATGGCTACACGTACCTCGAAGAGGCGCACGTCCGCTGACACCCGCGCTCAGCGTCGTTCTGATCTCCACACGGAACCCGCTCAATATCGGCGCCGCTGCTCGCGCCATGTCGAACTTCGGATTCTTCGATCTGCGCCTCGTGGATCCTTACGACGTCGCCTGGAAAGAGGCCAAGTCGGCTGTCGGCGCCAAGGCCGTGCTGAAAGACACGCGCGTGTTCGGCTCGCTCGCCGAAGCCGTGGCCGATTGCTCGCTCGTGGTCGGAACCGCCGGGGTCAGCAAACGCGAACTCCGCCACACCGTACGCAGGCTCGAGGCGGGAGGCAAGCTCATCCGCCGGGCGCGGGGGCGCGTGGCGCTCGTCTTCGGATCCGAAAAGTACGGGCTCTCGAATGACGACATGAGCTACTGTCACTGGCTGCTGCGGATCCCCACTCGCGCCGGGCACGAGTCGATGAACCTCGGCCAGGCGGTGGCTCTCTGTCTCTGGGAACTCGCGCGCGATCCCGCCGAGGCCAAGCGAGCCGCGCAGAAGAAGGAGCCGGCCAACATGGCCGATCTGGAACGTTTGGAACAATTCCTACAGGAAATGTTGCAGGACTCCGGCTACTTCGAAGCTCGCACATCCGGCTCGGGCGCGCTCAAGCTGCGCCGGCTCGTCCACCGCCTCGAGCTCGACGCCGCCGACGCCGCCATCTGGATGGGCATGCTCCGCCAAATCCGCTGGCGCATGGACAATCCCGCTCATCGCGATCCTGGCGCTACTTCCCCACCCACTCCAACCCGAACCGCGCAAACGTAATCCGCTCCGCCGCGTACTGCTCCCCGCGCTCGTACAACACCCCGATCGACCCATCCCGCAGTTCGATCACCGTCGAATACGCTGCCGGACCAGCATGGATCGTCCGCCCCGCGGACCACGTCTTCCCGCCATCGGAGCTCACCTTCGCCGTCAGGTTCTCGCGCTTCGCGCTCGCCGCGTTCGTGAACACCAGCACGTCGCGCCCCTTCCGCCGCAACCGCACGATCCCCGCATTACAGCTCGGATCCACGAGCGCCTCATCGCGCCCCACCGCACCGAACGTCACGCCGCCATCGCGTGACACCGCGATCGCCCGCCGTGGCGGCGTATCGCCTGCCCTCAGAGCGCGCATGTTCTGCACCACCGTACCGTCCGCCAACTCCACCGTATGGCTCTCGTCCGTGCCCGCGCCGATCGCCGCACCCGCCCTCCAAGTCTTCCCATGATCGTCGCTGTACGCATTCCGCGCCGATACCTTCCCATCCGCCTCGCGGACCACCAACGGAACCAAGAACCGCCCTTTGCTCGTCTGGATCGCCGTGCCCGAAGTCGCGAAGAACGCCCGCCACTCGGGATCCTTGATCTGCGGCGTCAGGTCCACGGGCTCGGACCACGTCGCTCCATCATCCGCGCTCCACATCGCATGGAGCTGCAGCGTCCTCGCGCCTGTCCGTTCGCCCGGTTGCGCCGTCGGGAATCCGATCCCCGGCGGACCATAAGCATGGAAGCACCACACCCGCCCCGTATCGCGATCGAGCAGGAGCGACGCGTCACCCACACCGCCTTCGCTCACCTGCCGGATGTAGCGCGACTCGCTCCACGTGCGCCCGCGATCGAAGCTGCGCCGCATCACCAATGCAATGCGGCCCGGCAGATCGCGCGAGTTGTCGAACCGCGCGTCGGCAACCGCGATCAGCGTGCCCTTCTTGGTCTCCACCAAAGCAGGGATGCGATATGTATGAACTCCGCCTGTGCCCTGTGTGAACAGGTCGACCGTGGCGATAGCCAGTGCGAGCGCCAGCACGTCACACCCGCGCCGGTTCCGGAGCGCGCGGCGCCGGCTTCGGCTTGCTGCCTTGCAGCCAGTTCTGCAGAGCGGCCATGTATGTGTAGACCACCGGCGTCAAATAGAGCGTCACCATCTGCGAGAAGATCAGTCCGCCCACCACCACCAGGCCGAGCGACTGGCGCGCATCGCCGCCCGCGCCGTACCCTGCCGCGATCGGAACCGCGCCGAGCAGCGCCGCCATCGTCGTCATCATGATCGGCCGGAAGCGCGTCAAGCAACCCTGATAGATCGCTTCCTTCGCGGCCATTCCCTCGGTGCGCTCGGCTTCGAGCGCGAAGTCGATCTGCATGATCGCGTTCTTCATCACGATGCCGATCAGCATGATCAAGCCCACGAAGCCATAGATATTGAGGTCGAGCTTGAATAGCGTCAAAGTCAACAACGCGCCAAACCCGGCCGAAGGCAGGCCCGACAGAATCGTGAGTGGATGAATGTAGCTCTCGTAGAGGATGCCCAGCACGATGTACACCACCAGGACCGCCACCACGAGCAGCAGCGTGAGATTCGTCTGAGATCCTTCGAACGCCTCGAGCGATCCCTGGAACGACGTGGTGATCGTATCGGGAAGCGCCTTGGTCAGCTCGGCCACTTCCCGCGCGGCGTTGCCCAGCGGATAGCCGGGTTTGGTGTTGAACGAAACCGTCACCGCCGGAAGCTGCCCGGCGTGATTCACCGTCTGCGGACCCGTGTCCTCGTCCACCTTGGCCACCGTGTCGAGCGGAATCAATTGCTGGCCCTGGCCCTTGAAGTACAGCATCGAGAGCGCTTTCGGCGATGCCTGATCTTCCGGCAGCAGCTCGAGCAGTACCTTGTATTCGTTCACCGAACTGTAGATCGTCGACACCCACCGCGGACCGAATGCGTCATAGAGCGCGTTCTCGATCTGCTCGGCGTTCACCTGCATTGCCGCCGCCTTGTCGCGGTCGATTTTCACGTTCAACTGCGGCGCGTGGATCTGCAGGTTGCTCGTCACGTCCTGCAAGCCCTCCACCTTGGCCAATTCCTTGGTGAACTCATCGGCCGAGGCGAACAGCTCCGCCTGATCCGGCGACGCGAGCGAAAACTGGTAGGGGCTCTTGGTCACCTGCCCGCCGATCTGCACCGTCGGCGGATTCTGCAGGTACGTGCGCAGCCCGGTATCTTCGGCCAGATTCGCGCGGATCTCCTCGATCACCTTGTCCACGCCCTTCTTCCGCTCATGCATGGGCTTCAAGTGCACGATGAGCTGCCCGAAATTCGAACCACCGAGCGTCGATGACGTCGTGCCGCCGATGCTCGATACCAGCGCATCCACTGCTGGATGCCGAGAGATCGCGTCCGCTACGCTTTCCTGGTAGCGCACCATCTGGTGATACGAAGTGCCCTGCGTTCCTTCGGTGAACCCCAGAATCTGATCGGTGTCCTGGTCCGGGATGAACCCTTTCGGGATCGTCACGAAAATCCAACCAGTGGCCGCGAGCAGCGCCAGGAACGACACGACGGTCAACGCGCGGAATCGGAGCACTTGTACCAGCGTCCGGTCGTAGATGCGCAGTAGGCCTTCGAAAACCGCCTCGGTCGAGCGGTAGAACCAGCCGCGCTTGCCCCCGTGCATCGAGCCCAGAAAACGGCTGCACAGCATCGGTGTCAGCGTCACCGACACGACTCCCGAGATCAGCACCGCCGTGCAGATCGTCACCGCGAACTCGCGGAACAACCGCCCCAGCACTCCTCCCATGAAGAGCACCGGGATGAACACCGCGGCAAGCGACAGCGTCATCGAGACGATCGTAAACCCGATCTCGCGCGACCCCTCGAACGCCGCCACCATCGGCTGCTTTCCCATCTCGATGTGCCGCACGATGTTTTCGAGCATCACGATCGCGTCGTCCACCACGAAGCCCACCGAGAGGATCAGCGCCATCATCGAAAGGTTGTCGAGCGAGTAGTCGAGCAGGTACATCACCGCGAACGTGCCCACGATCGAGAACGGCAGCGCCAGACTCGGGATGATCGTCGCCGAGAAGTTCCGTAGGAACAGGAAGATCACCATGATCACCAGTCCCAACGTGAGCAACATCGTGAACTTCACGTCCTCGAACGATTCCCGGATCGTGTCTGACCGGTCATAGAGCACGCCCATCTTCACTGACGGCGGCAGTTCGTTCTGGAACGCTGGCAGCAGCTTCTTGATCTCCTCGGTCACCGCCATCGTGTTCGTGCCCGGTTGCCGCTGGATCGCCAGCACCACCGCCCGCCGCGCATCGCCATTCTTGTACAACCACGATGCCGCCTTGTCATCTTCGATCCCGTCTTCCACCTTGCCGAGCTCTTCCAGCCGGATCGGCGACCCCTGGCGGTGCGCCACGATCACCGGCCGGTATGCCGCCGCGTTCATCAACTGCCCTGTCGCCTGCAGCGTGAACGAACGCTGTGGCCCGATGATCGTCCCGATCGGCAGATTCACGTTCCAGTTGCGCAGGGCCGTCTCCACTTCATTGATGCCCACCTGCCGCGCCGCCAGCGCCCGCGGATCCATCTGTACGTGCACGGCATAACGCTGCGCGCCGAGTACCTGCACTTGCGCCACGCCGTTGATCATCGAAAGCCGCTGCGCCACGCGCGTCTCGGCGTATTCATTGAGCGTCCACAACGGCATGCTATCTGACGTCAGCACAAGGTAGAGAATCGGCTGGTCAGCCGGATTCACCTTCGTGAACGTCGGGGGCGTCGGCATGCCCTGCGGCAAAAGCCGCGCTGCCTGCGTGATGGCGGCTTGCACGTCCACCGCCGCGCCGTCGAGCTGCCGGCTCAGGTCGAACTCGAGCGTGATCCGCGTGTTGCCGAGCGAGTTCACCGAACTCATCCCGCTCAACCCCGCGATCATCGTG
Organism: Bryobacteraceae bacterium; assembly: GCA_046331625.1. Taxonomy (GTDB): domain Bacteria; phylum Acidobacteriota; class Terriglobia; order Bryobacterales; family Bryobacteraceae; genus JAXLQL01. The sequence continues at coordinate 40,093 of JAXLQL010000022.1, read as the reverse complement.
AACTGGTTTTCGAGCGGCGTCGCCACCGCCGCCGCCATCGTCTCCGGACTCGCGCCCGGCAAGCTCGCCGTCACCAGCAGCGTGGGCAAATCCACGTTCGGCAGGTCGCTCACCGGCAGGCTCGAATACGCCACCGAGCCGAACAGCGCGATGCCCGCCATTAGCAGGCTGGTCGCAATGGGTCTCTGTATGAATGGAGCCGATACGTTCATGTCTGTTCAGTCGCCCGAAGCCGCCGGAGACGGCACCGGCCGGGGCCCGCTACCGAATACCTGCTTCCACTTGTGTACGATCCCGTCGAGGTACGTATAGACCACCGGGGTCAGGTACAGCGTCACGAATTGCGATACCACCAAGCCGCCCGCCACCGCCATGCCCAGCGGACGCCGCGTCTCACCACCGGATCCGAAGCCGATGGCGATCGGCAACACGCCGAGTAGCGCCGCCATCGTCGTCATCAGAATCGGCCGGAAACGAATGAGGCACCCCTGGTAGATCGCGTCCCGCGGACTCATTCCGTCTTTCCGCTCTGCTTCGAGCGCGAAGTCGATCTGCATGATCGCGTTCTTCTTCACGATTCCGATCAGCATGAACAAGCCCACGAACGAGTAGATGTTGAGTTCCTGTTTGAACACCACTAGCGTCAGTAGCGCTCCCAACCCCGCCGAGGGCAACCCCGAAAGGATCGTCAGCGGATGCACATAACTCTCGTAGAGGATTCCCAGGCAAATGTAAACCACCGCCACCGCGATGATCAGCAGCAGCGTCATGTTCTTCATCGAGTCCTGGAACGCCTTCGCCGTTCCCTGGAAGCTCGTCTGGATCGTATCCGGCAGCTTCGACGCCGCTTCTTCGATTCCTTCCACCACGTCTCCGAGCGCGGTGCCCGGACGCAGCCCGTAGGAAATCGTGACCGACGGCAGCTTGCCCGAGTGGGCGATCGTCTGCGGACCCGCGTCCATGTACGTGCTCGCTACCGAGTCCATCGGAACCAGCACGCCCTGTTGCGACCGGAAGTAAATCTTCGACAACAGATCCGGATGCATCTGATATTGCGGCAGCAGCTCGAGCAGCACCTTGTACTGCGCCGTCGGCGCATAGATCGTCGACGACCAGCGCGGACCGAATGCATCGTACATCGCATTCGAAACATCGCGCATGTTCAATCCCATCGCGGCTACCTTGTCGCGGTCGAGCCGGATATTCAGCCTCGGATTACGGATCTGCAGGTCGCTCGTCACGTCGGTGAGCCCGGGTACCGCCGCGATGGCGCGCTGCAACCGCGGCGCCTCCCGGTACAACTCGTCGATGTCGGGGCCCTGCATCGTGAACTCGTATTGGCTCTTCGACATTCTGCCGCCGATTCGGATCGCCGGAGGCGCGGTGAGGAACACTCGCGCGCCCACGAAGCCCGCGAATTGCGGCCGCAGCTTCTCGATCACCTGCACCACGCCGAGTGGACGCTCCTTGCGCGGCTTCAGCGTGATGAACGCCCGCGCCGAATTTGCGCTCTGGTTGAATGAACCGCCGGCGCTCACCATCGCCGACTCGACATTCTCGTCTTTGCTGATCACTTCGCCGATCGTCTTCTGATACTCGGCCATCTTGTAGAACGAGATTCCCTGAATGGCTTCGGAATTGGCGTACATCGAATCGCTGTCCTGATCGGGGATGAAGCCTTTCGGAACGATGCTGAACAGGTGGGAGGTCAACCAGATGGTTCCCACGAACACGCCGAGCATCACCGGGCGGAACCGCAGCACCAGCCGCAGCGTCCAGTCATACCAGCGCAGCATGATATTGAAAAACCATTCCGTCATCCGGAACAAGATGCCCGTGTGCGTCTCGTGCGCGGTCTTGAGAAGCCGGCTGCAAAGCATCGGCGTCAGCGAGATCGAAATGAACCCCGAGAGCACGATCGACACCACGATCGTTACCGCGAACTCCCGGAACAGTCTCCCGATCAACCCGCTCATGAACAAGATCGGTATGAACACTGCCGCGAGCGACACCGTCATGCTGACGATCGTGAAGCTGATCTCCTTCGATCCCTTGTAGGCTGCCTCCGTCACCGGCATGCCCTTCTCCATGTGCCGTACGATGTTCTCGAGCATCACGATGGCGTCGTCCACCACGAAGCCCACCGAGAGAATCAACGCCATCATCGAGAGATTGTTCAGGCTGAAGCCGAAAGCCAGCATCGCCGCGAACGTGCCCAATACCGAGAGCGGCAGCGCCATGGCAGGAATGAACGTGGCGCGGCCATTGCGCAGGAAAAGGAAGATCACCAGGATCACCAGCATCATCGCCGAGAACATGGTGAAGCGGATGTCGTCGAACGCTTCGCGGATCGTGCGCGACCGGTCGCCGCGGATGGAGAGCTCCACCGCAGGCGGCAGCTTCTTCCGAATCTCCGGAATCAGCTTCCGGATTTCGTCGTTCACCTGAATCACGTTGCTGTTGGGCTGCCGCATGATCGCCACATTCAACCCCATCGTGCCCTTGCCGTCCTGGAACAGCCACGACGCCGTCTTGTCGTCTTCCACGCTATCGGTTACGTTGGCCACATCGGTGAGCCGCACCGGGCGGCCCCGGCGCGATGCCACGGTCAGTTCCCGAAACGCTGCGGCATTTCGAAGCTGGCCATTGGCGCGGATGTTCAGCGCCTGCTTGTCGCCCCACAGTGTTCCCGTCGGCAGATTCACGTTCCACTGCCGCAGCGCCCGCCCCACTTCGTCGATTCCGATCTTGTAGGAGGCCAGCTTCTCCGGATCCACCTGCACCCGCACCGCGTATTTCTGCGCTCCGAACGTGTTCACCTGAGCCACGCCGTTCACGGTCGATAGCCGTTGCGCAATTTGCGTTTCGGTGAACTCCTGCAGCTCGTAGAGGGGCATCGTCGTCGACGCCAGCCCGAGAAACATGATCGGCGAGTCGGCCGGATTGTGCTTGCGGAACGAGGGCGGGCTCGGCATCCCGGGAGGAAGCAGCGGCATCGCTTCGGCAATCGCCGTCTGCACGTCCACAGCCGCTCCGTCCAGGTCTCTGTCAAGCGTGAACGTCAACGTCACCTGGGTGCTGCCGGTCGAACTCGACGACGTGATGCTATCCACACCGGCGATGGTGCTGAACTGCCTCTCGAGCGGCGTCGCCACCGCCGACGCCATGATGTCCGGATTCGCGCCCGGCAGGCTCGCCGACACCATCAGCGTCGGAAAGTCGATGTTCGGTAGATCCGCCACGGGCAGGAGCGTGTACGACAGCGCCCCGAAAACCGCCACAGCCAGCATCAACAAGCTGGTGGCCACCGGGCGGCGAATGAAAATCGCCGAGAAATTCACACCGGCCTCCTTTTCCTACTCCGACTTCGACTTCGCTTCCGCCTTGGCGCCCTCCCCTTTCGGAGCCTCGCCGCCTTCGAAACCTTTGCCTTTGCCCTTGCCGCCCTTCTTCCCTTCGCCGCCCGCGCCACGCAGCCGAACTCGCGATCCCGGCGCCAGTCGCAACTGGCCTTCAGTCACAACCGTCTCGCCGGCTTCGAGTCCTTCGCCGATGACGATGTCGTCATTTACGCGGCCGGCCGTCTTGACCTTGGCCACCTCTACCGTGTTGTCCTCTTTCACGCGGTACACGAAAGGACCATCTTGCCCCGTTTGCACCACCTGATTCGGAACCAGCAGCGCCCCCCCGCGCACGCCCAGCCGCAGCCGCACGCGCACGAACTGCCCCGGCCACAGCCGCCGCTGCGAATTGGCGAATTGGCCCTTCAACCGGATCGTTCCCGTGCTCGGATCGACACCGCTGTCGATGAACGTCAGCGTTCCTGTCTCGGGATTCATGGGATCGTCCGGCGGAGCGGCCGTTACCGGCAGCTTCCCGCGGCTCATCGCGTCTTTCACCATTCCCAGTTGCGACTCGGGCACCGAGAACGCCACATAAATCGGTTGCACCTGGCTGATCGTCACCAACTCCGTCACGTTCGCGGTGCCGAGATTGCCTTCCTTGGCCATGATCGTTCCGGTTCGCCCATCGATCGGCGACAAGACCGTGGTGTACCCCAACTGAATCCTCGCCGTCTTGAGCGCCGCCTCACTCGCCTGGATGGAAGCTTCCGAGCTCGAGATGGCCGCTTTGTCGGCAGCCACTGCTTGCGCCGCTACGTCTGCGTTGGCTTGGTGTTGCTCGGCAATGTCTTTGGAGATCACGCCTTCTTTTTGCAGATTCGCGAATCGAGTCGCTTGCCCGGCCAGAAACTTGTACTGCGCCGTATCGCGCTCGAGCGTCGCTTTCACTTGCTGCAGTTGCGCCCGGTCCCGCGCCAGATTCGCTTCGGCTTGATTGACGGCGCTCTGGAACGGCGCCGGATCGATGCTGAAAAGCGTATCGCCCTTCTTGATGTAGGTGCCATCCGTGAAATGGACCTTCTCGATCGGGCCCGTCACACGGCACTTCACTTGAACCGTCGAGAACGCTTCCACGTTGCCAATCACTTCGATTTCTACGGGTACGTCGCGTGCCATCACTTTCGTGATGGCGACGGGCACGGCTTCGCCGCCCTTCTTGCCTTTTTTTTCTTCGGCGGCGTTCTTGGGGGCGCACGAGGCGGCGAGCAGCATCGCTGCGGCGAGCGCAAAAGACACGGATCTGGCGTGTGCGAGACTCATTGATCCCTTTGAGAAAGACGTTCGCGGTCTCCGGTTATGTTACCTGAAGTCCGCGCTTTCCCGCCTGCCCCACCCGGACCGGTACGCCTTTCCGCCAGGTTGGAGTCTGCTAGATTGAGCGCATGTCACTTCTCGCTGAAATCGCCGACGGCCGCACTGACTTGGTATTCGAGTACTTGGGCCAAGGCCACCCAGCGACGTCCACCTGCCCTGACGGTGTCTCCCTGATCCGCCATTGCGCCTACTACGGCGACGTCAGCGCGATGAAATTCCTCATCGCCAACGGCGAATCGCTCGCCGCTCTCGGACCCAATTTCGAACTCGCCAGCGGCGCCTTCTTCGGCCACTGGCGTCTTTGCCGTTTCCTCCTCGACCATGGCGCCGACCCCAACCTCCCAGACCCAGAAACTGGCGAGACCCCGCTCCACGCCGCTCTGTGCAAAGCGCAAAGCCCGCAGCATGACCTAGTGCTGCGCGTACTCCTCGACTTTGGCGCCAACCCGAACGCCGCCGCCAAAGCTGGAGCCGAAACCGGCGGCTTCATGCGCGATTGCCGCACAAAAGGCGAGTTCCCCCTGCACCGCGCCGCCGCTTTCGCGAGCGAGGAGGCTATCGACCTGCTGCTCGCCGCCGGAGCCAAGGTCGACGCCCGCGATGCCAACGGCGATACGCCGCTTTCGTGGGCGAGTTGGTACCTGCGTTCGGGCACAGTCCTGCGCAAGCTCTGCTACGGCGGAATCCGGGTCGGCGATGCGTACTGCAAGCCGAACGGCGGCATGGAAGGGTTCCTCCGCGGCACGCCACATCCCCGAATCTACAAAGCCGGGGAATAGCTGCCGATACTACGCCAATGCATCCCGTTGGCGACCCCGTGCGTGCAAAGATTCTCATGGTGGAAGACGACGTGACGCTTTGCCAGTTGACGCGGGATTATCTCCAGCCCTTGGGCTTTGATCTCAGCTTCGCGCATTCTGGTCCGGACGGGCTCCGGATGGCGCAGTCAGGTGGGTGGAACGCGATCATCCTCGATGTGCTCTTGCCGGGGTTCGACGGATTCGAAACATTGCGGCGTCTGCGGGCTGCTTCTTCGATCCCCGTGCTCATGCTCACTGGGATGGGGTCCGAGACGGATCGTATTGTTGGCCTGGAGCTCGGCGCCGACGATTACCTGCCTAAGACATTCTCCATGCGGGAGTTACTGGCGCGACTCCGAGCCGTTCTTCGCCGCACGAGCGCATCTGAGACTCGCGGGGAGACGATCGAGCCGCCCATCGTGGTAGATGACCTCTTGCTCGATCCCGCGTCACGCCGCGCCACGCTCGCGGGCGACCTGCTGGACCTGACACCGGTCGAGTTCGATCTCTTGGTGTCGCTCGCCCGCGCCCGTGGCCGAGTGCGCAACCGCGAGCAGCTCATGCGTGACGCCTCAACCCGCGAGTATGACGCGTTCGATCGCTCGATCGACGTGCACGTCAGCTCACTACGCCGGAAGCTCCGCGAAGACGTCAGCAAGCCCCGCTTCATTCAAACGGTCCGGGCGGCCGGATACATGATGCCTTCGGCTTCGGAGCCCGCGGGATGAAGCCGCGGTTCTCGCCGATCCTGCCCTTATCGTCATCGCGCCGCCGCGAATACATCGCCTTTGATCGATTCGGCGCGCACGTCAGCGCGGCTTCGGAGCCCGCGGGATGAAGCCCCGGATCTCGCTGACCGGAAAAATCCTCCTCTGCGTTCTGCTCAACTCACTTCTGCTCTGCATTTCCACCTACGCGGTGGTGCGGCTGGAAATGAACGCGGGCGTCGAGTCCAATGTGCTCGCTCCCACCTACGCGAGGCTGCGGTTGTTGGCCGAGGGGCTATCGCGCGAACTGCAGGAACAACCCGCTTCCGAAGCCAGCCGCATCGTAGCCGCCACCGAGCGCCGCACGGGCCTTTCTCTCGGCGTCTACCGCGAGACCGGAGCCAAGCTTGCCGGGTCGGCTACCATGCTTCCCGAGCCCGTACTGCGGGAGCTCGGCCACGGAATTCCGGCATCCGAGCTCGCGCGCGATTCGGAGAGCGCCGAGCATCAGGACGCACCGCTTCGAGAGCCGGCCGATCAAACGCAGCCGGCCGGCGCTGCAGTGCCGAGCGTCTTTCTCATCCGGGCCGGGGAGCCGGAACTGTTCTGGTTCGGCGTGCATGTGCCCGTGGGAACACGCGGGTCCGAACCCCGGCCAGGTACACTCATCATTTCGAGCCCGTTCCTATTCACCAATCCGGCTCTCTTCGACCTCCGGCCGTGGATCACCGGACTGCTTATCATGACCGTGAGCACGCTGTTGTGCTGGGTGCCGCTGATCCTCTACTTGAGCCGGTCCTTCCGCGAAGTGATGAAGGGCGCCGAACGCCTCGCCGAGGGCCGTTTCGATTCGAAGCTCGAAGCCGGCGGCCAGGGTGACGAGATCGCGCAATTGTCCGCCGCACTCAACCGTGTGTCCGGACAGCTAGAGGGCTTCGTCGCCGGACAGAAGCGCTTTCTCGGCGATATCGCGCATGAGCTTACTGCGCCCATCGCGCGCACGCACGCCGCGGTCGGTGTGCTCGAACAGCGCTCCACGCGCGGAACGCTCCCGTATGTCGAGCGCGTCGGCGAGGAAATCGAACAGATGTCCGCGCTCGTGAACGAGTTGCTCCAGTTTTCGCGGGATGGGCTTCGTCCCGACCCCGCTCCACCGGTTCCGCAGCGCGTGGGCGAAGTAGTGGAGACCATCACGCGGCGCGAGTCGGCTGAGTCCCGCGTCGTCATGGCCGTCGGCGGCGACCTCATGGTGCTGGCGCAACCCAACGGACTCTCCCGGGCGCTTTCGAACCTGGTGCGCAACGCGCTTCGCTACGCGGGTGATGCGGGTCCGGTGACAATCAGCGCGAGACGGCGTGGCGATCTCGTCGAGATCGTCGTCGCCGATGAGGGGCCCGGAATTCCCGAGGATCTGCTCGAGCGAGTCCTCACGCCGTTCTATCGGCTCGAGAGTTCGCGCTCGCGAAGAACCGGAGGGACGGGCTTGGGACTCGCGATCGTGAAAGCGTGTGTCGAGGCGAGCGGAGGAACGGTGGTATGCCGGAATCGCGTTCCTCGTGGGCTGGAGGTCGCCGTGACGTTGCAGGCGGCTTGAACACGCACCAACTTCACGCCGCCTCGGCGCCTTCAGTCAACCCCGAGGCACTTCGACCTCGCACGTGCGATAGTGATTCTGCCGCAGCGCCGTAGTCGTGTTCGAGAACGCAGCGCGGATGCCCGCCCCTGTCACCGGCCAGAATCTCAGCGGCGCCCATCCGTTCGTTTGGCTGATGTGCTTGTCTCCACTGACGGCGCCTTCGCATTCACGGTCGCGGCACCAGCAACCACCTCCACATGCCACCACGGGACTTGCACGCGGGGTGACGAACTTCATCGCGCTCCCATAGCCAGCACCGGGCTCACTCCAGCCGCGCCCGGATCAGGAAATTTCCCGGCCGCACACCAGGCAGCGAGTCGTACAGAAACAATGACGAACCCTCCACCCCGGCGTACGATCGTTGGTTCAGCGGAGGACCGATGTCCACCGCAACGGGAAACTGGCCCACGCCGTTGACGATGGTGAACCCCACCAGGAACGATCCGCTGCGGATCGTCAACGGAGCCACGTCATAGGCCACGAAGGCGCCGGCTGGACCGATGTTGGCCGGTGTGCGTTGCAGCGTTACCCCGCTCAATTCGGGGCCGGAACTCGCGGTGGTCCCGGTCACCACTTGCATCGCTGTGCCGGGAGGAACTCCGTTCAGCGGGGAACCGTTCGGCGGGAATTGGATCAGCACCTGCCGCAAGGTCGCCGGATACGAATTCGGTGTCAGTCTCGTGACGAAGTACGCTTGAACATTGCCGTCCACGAATCCAGCCGACTCTTCGAGAGTGCCATCATCGGCCCGCAGCACCACCGGTTCAGGAGCCGTACCGCCGCTCCCCGGACCGTAAGCCTCGAACTCGTGCACCTTGTAGTGATTGAAGAACGTGGGGCTGGTCACGTTGGAGAACGCGATCCGGATTCCGGTCGCGTTCACCGCGTTGAACGTCAGTGAGGCCCAGCCGCTGTTGCTACTGTTATGCGAATCACGCGTTATCGTGCCGTCGGAATTCACGGCCACCGCCTGCAGCAGCTCGGCGCCGTTGAACCCGTTGACGAGACCGGTGACCCGGGTCCAGGTTCGATCGGGCAACTGCGTGGAGGCGGGCGTGGTTGTGTACTCGATGACCAGGTTCTTGAAGTGGTCGCTCAGCGTGCCGCCTCCCCCATCGTTGTCTTTGAAAATGCGGATGCGGCTTACCGGCTTCGACGCGCCGAAATCCACCCCGAAATACGAAGGCAGCACGGTGTTGAAGGGATTGGTGGTCCACGTGAATGTGCTGGTGTTGCCGTCCACCGCGTTGGGCGGCGGATTGTCGAAGTTTCGCTCGTTGGGCCAGCCTCGCGCCACGAGCGGAGTGATCCGGCTGAGCGCAGTGCTGCCTCCCGTCCCGCTTCCGCCGCCGCTGCCTCCGGTTCCGCTGCCCGGCGGCACGGACAACTGCAGCACGATGTCGGAACTGCCTCCCGGGTTCAGCGTGCTGCTGATCCGGTTGGCATTCGTGATCCCGGTGCTCGCCAGAGCGATGTTGGCGGACCCCGTGAGCCGGGTCCACGGTGATGCCTGCGTGAGCGAGCCCACCGCAAACACAGCCTCCTCGCGAGTACCGTTGGCGAACGTGACGATCAGTTGCGCCGCGGTTCCGAGTCCGGCTGACGTCGGCTCGTTGTAAGTGTAGTAAGTCCCCTGCGGAATATCGATCGTCTTGTTGGACCGGTTCAGCAGCGGCGACGTGACGCCCGGAGCCGAAACACCCAGCACGAAGGTCTCGGTTCGAGTGGTGGTGTCCCAGATCTGGGCGTTCCCCACGAATGCCGAGCCATTGAACGACCCGCCGTTGAGGATCAGGCCCACGATGTTGCCGAATCCGGCGATCGGGCCTCCTCCGCCGCCGGTACCGCCCCCAGCGCCGCCGGTGCCGGTTCCAGTGAGACTGATCGTGCTCGCCGCCGCACCCGCCACATTCACCGTGAGCGCTCCGGACTCATCTCGCGCCGCCGTGGGCGCGAAGCGAACCGCCATGGCGCCCGTTCCTCCGGCCGCGATGGTCATCTGCTGCGGCGTCGCTGAGAACGCCGCATTGGAGCTGACGATCGATGTGATGTTCGCCACGGCGGTCCCCGTGTTGCGCACCGTCACGTTGACCGTGGAACTCGTGTTCACAGGCACGCTCAGGAAGTTGATCCGTCCGCCTGCATCCAAGCCGTTCACTTGGAAACTGAGTTGCGGCGTACCGGATGCGCCACCTCCACCGCCGGCCGTTCCACCCGCGAATCCGTAGATCTCCACTTCGCGCATGTTGAAGTACAGCGGTTGGTTCGCCTCGAGCCGCAGCCGCACGAATCTCGCCGTGAAAGCCGGGATCGTAGGAACCAGCGGAGCGCCCCCCGCGCCCCACACGGAATTGTCGTGCCGATACACCGTGCGGAACGTGACGCCATCGTCCGACGCATTGATGCTGATCGACCGGGCCCGATCCAGGAACTGCGGGTCCACACGGTTGAACAGCCGCACTTGGCACACGGTGGATGACTGTCCCAGGTCCACCTGCCACCAGGGGTTGACTTGTTCGTCGGTGTGAAAACCGTAGTCCGGCTCCAATACCCCGTTGACGCCGTTCGCCGCGGGTCCGCCAAATGCCGTGGAGCTCTGGCTCGCGGTCTTGGAGAGAGCGATGTTGGTAGTGGACGGGCAACTCCCGCCTGCTACGCCACCTCCGCCACCCGTGCCTCCCGCTGGACCATACGCCTCGAACTCATGCACCTTGTAGTGGTTGAAGAAGTTCGGATTGGTCACATTGGAGAACCCGATGCGGATCCCCGTCGCCTCCACCGCAGCGAACGTCAGCGATGCCCAGCCACTGGTGGAGCTGTTGTGCGAATCGCGCGTCACGGTTCCATCCGCGTTCACGGCCACGGCAGTCAGCAGTTCCGTGCCGTTGAATCCGTTGGTGAGAGCGGTCACGCGAGTCCATGTGCGATTGGCCAGGGCAATACTTGCCGGCGTCGTGGTGTATTCGATGGTGAGGTTCTTGAAGTGGTCGCTCAGCGTGCCGCCGCCACCGTCGTTGTCCTTGAAGAGGCGAATGCGGCTGACCGGGTTCGAAGAGCCGAAGTCGGCGCCGAAGTAAGAAGGCAGCACGGTGTTATTGGGGTTGGTGGTCCAAGTGAAGGTGTTGGTGTCGCCGTCGATCGCGTTGCGAGGCGGGTTGTCGAAGTTGCGTTCGTTGGGCCATCCCGCGACAGCGGAGATTGCGATCCGCGCTGACGCGGCCGTTCCGCCAGTTCCACCGCTGCCTCCTGCGCCACTGCCTCCGCCAGTACCACCGCCGCCCGTTCCGCCTCCCGCCCCACTGGCGACGGTCCCCGTGAGCGCGATTTCGAAGGTCCCCTCTGCCGCGTCGGTCAGTAACCGCAGAGTACCGGTTTGCGATCCGGCCGATCTCCCGTCGAAAGTGATCTCCAGGTTCGCCTCCGTTCCGGCTGGAATGACTACCGGCAGGACGTCCGCCAGCGAGAACTGAGGATTCGAGAAACGGGCCTCGCGAATGGTGACCGGACCTGTCCCATTGGAGCCAAGGCGCAGCCGCCGCGCCGCGATTTCTCCGGCGGGAATGTCGCCGAAGGCAATGCTTCGCGCCGGGACATCGAGCTTGCGCAACTGCGTAACGCTGATGGGACCCACCGTCGTGCTCGTGCTATCGAGACCGCTCATCGCGGTTACGCGGAAGTAGTAGTCACCCGGTTCGGGAAAGCTCGACGTATTCAGCGCGTAACTCGACGCCGCCAAGTCGAGCGCCAACCCCTTCCAGTCACTTGCATCCAATGAATAGTCGACCCGATAGACCAGGGGCTTACCCTGCGGGTGCGTGGCGGTCCACGCCAGCGTCATATCCCCTTCGAAGCGCTCGCCTGGGACCGGACGTTCGATTCGCAACGACGGATTGGCGCCCGCCGAGATCTCCGCCAGAGGATTCGCGCCGGACCGAAGGACGATCCGGGCGAGATCGGGAATTTCGGGCACAAGCAGCGTGAAGTAGTCACGGTCTAATTGCTCGTTTCGTTCGGGGTAGACGAATGACAGCGGGAAACATACCTGAGAGAGCTGTGCCGAAACTGAATGAAACTCGACACAATGCGGAGCCTCTGGCTCATGTACGGCTGGAGGCTCGGTCGACCGCACGCGCAGCACCGGGTCGAATCCACCGGCGGCTCCTCCCCGATCCACCCACCCGCTCACCACCAGCGAATTCGCCGGGGACGCATCTCGGAGAGCCTGCTTTTCCGGCGCTCGGTCAGCCGGTTTGAACGACGTGCCAGGGGGAAGTTGGTCAAGGCTGCTCAACCGCAAGAAGTCACCATTGAAGTTCACGAGTTGACGGAAGAGCTGGAAATAGTGAAACGGCGAAAGCCATTTCTGATCCGCCTCACAGTAAGTCATCAGGTCCGGAGCGGCTGGGCTCACCACCTTCCCTTTTGCGAGGTTGAATCCGGGATCGTGAACATCGCCGTTTCGATCCTTGTAGAAAACCGACCAGTTGGACGAAGGATCATCCGCGGTGCACGCCCTGGCTGTCGGATGGTACAGGCCCAGGTTGTGAGCCACTTCGTGCGCGAACGTCATGGCGATGTTCGAGTCTTCCTTGACGAACGCCACGTGACCGCGCCCGCCTCCGCCTAGCCATGGAGGGTCGGAAAGACCCAGCAGGTCGCCGGTGTCGGTTGACCGCGGAAGCACAGCCACGTACATGGAAGGGGGATTTTCTCCGAGCGTCAGCCGGATCCGCCGCATCCAACCGAAAAGCCGCGCATAGTCATTCCCGGTTTTTCCCACTCGAGCGCCGTACACCTGACGCGGGCTGTCCGAAATTTTGATTTGTCCTGCCGGCACTGGGTACATGAGGTCGATCGGGCGGCGCAGATCCCCGGCACTGGCAATAGGTGGTCTGGGCGTTGTGAGGATGACTTCGTCCGAGGCTGGATTCTCTTCGACGTTCCCAAAACCGATCCGAAGCGGAGGCCGGGTACGGAGGAAGCGGAGCACGAACTCCTTGGGGCTGTCGGTGCCGGTCTCCACCGCGAACTCTTCGGACTTGCTGTCTTCGAGCCACACTCGAAGCGAAATGTCCCGATCCTCCAGCGCGTCGCCCTCCGAGAACTCGAAGTTCAGGGAGTGCGCTATGTTCGAGCGATCCGGAGACGCCTGTCCGGAGGGAAGCCCGCCAATCCGCCGGAGATTTGCCCCATTGAAAGTCGCCTGGCCGGCCACGCCAGTGATCTTTGGATCCGCTGGCTCCTGTTTCACGAAAGCGCGTACCGCGCCTGGCTTTTCTGCAATCAGCGGAACCCGGTTGTCCTCCGTCTGCGTCACTTGCACCACTTCGACGCTCGAGATACTCAACTTCACTTCCGGCACCGGATACCGCTCGGAGCCCCTGGCGAGAACCCGAGCCTCGCCGTCATCGATCAAGACCGCTTGCAGGAAGACTTCGCGCAGTGTCCGGGGCACCTCGAAGTCCTTGATCTCCAGGATCCCCGGCAGTTCCTCTCCGCCCGGAGAAGTGCGGCTATTCAGCCTGGTGAAATCGGACGACGCCAACAGGTTTCCATCCGCTTCTTTGTCGAAGATGCGGAGAGCGATGGATGCCCGGCCCGTAGATTGGAGCGTGTACCGGACCCTGGCCCGGAAAGTCTGTTTCGTGCCCCACACCAGCTTCTTACCGGTCTGCGGAACGGCGCTTATGATCCGGATTGCGTTTGAGGCCGCAGCGCCGGCTTGTGCCTGCCACCCGAAGTCGATCGAGTAGGTGACCAGGCGCCCCGGGCTGCCGGCAAAGAAGAGCTGAAAGCTGAATCGGCTTTGCAACCGAAAGTTGGTCCGCGATGGAGTGGCCGGCTGCAAAGCCAACGACTCCACTTGGCAAGTGAAGGCCGCGCCGGATGGCTTGCAGGCCGGATCATTGCTCCCGGCGTCCGCCTTGACTCCGAACTCCGCCTCCACCCTGCCGCCGCTCCAGTTTTGCCGGACCACAAACGCCGCCGGGGTATCGAATCGAAGAAGGTCGAAAGTGTTGAGCGCGTCGCGACGCACGCTGCCGCTCAGGCCGGCCGCCGGGGCTGCGATTTCGATGGTTCCCGCGATGGTCTCCCCGTTCAGGCGCGAAGTAAGGGCGATTCTGCCCGGAGATGTCGAAGTCACCGTGGTCTCCGCCGCGCTGAGCCGGCTCGGATTGAAAACAGGCGATTCGGCTGTCAGCGTGACCGTCAACGGCTGGGCCTGCCCGTAGGAGATAGCCGCCAAGCCCAAAGTCACTGCCGCCACGAACCGTACCGCCGCGCATCCAACGGAGAACGCCCTCGCCTCATTCGTCTCCGTTTCCACGGTTGCGTTTCTCCGGAAACTCCCTCTTGGCATCGAACCCTCCCAATGCGAACGTTCACCGTCTCTTGTCGATCTCCGCATGGAACGTGGGGTCTCCTGGGACCTCAATGAATCGTCAATCAACGAACTTCCGGTAGGCTTCGTCCGCCCTCTCCGGCGATTCAAGGCGGCTGCCACCGGAGTCCACGCGCTCCACGCCGGCCGCGATGGCACGGCAATCCCCACATGATTGCCATCATGCGCGGTCGAGGAATGGAAAGTCCTGAAAGAAGTCCGAAATTGTTCCGAACATCCCTCCATCTCGTTGAAACAAAAGCGCCCTGGAATGTATCGGTGAACGCCGGCTCGCCGTGATAACATGCAATTGCCGCGGCCCATGTCCCCGCTCGAGCCACGCCACTACCGCATCGCCGGGAGCGTCGCCTTTGACGCCGCGCGGGCGTCTCTCCACGTCGGCGGACAGGTCCATCACCTGCGTCCGAAGGCGCTCGCGGTCTTGCGGCATCTTGTGGAAAACGCTCACCGCGTGGTCCCCAAGGACGAGTTGCTGCGCGACATCTGGCAGGGTGCGGCAGTCACCGAAGACACTCTCACCCAGTGCGTCAGCGATCTGCGGAAGCTCCTGGGAGATGACCCCAGGAATCCGCGCTTCATCCGCACTGTCCCCAAGCAGGGATTTCTGTTCGTCGCGCCAATCGAAGAGGTCCGGGAGGCGCAGGCCTCCGCCACCGCGCCAGTGCACTCCGCCGCCCCGGCGCTCCCTGAAGCGCGTTCCCGTTCCTGGGTCGCTGCGCTCGTGTTCGCGTGCCTGGCCGCCACCGCCGCATTGGCATGGGCCTGGACCAACCGAAGGCCCGTACCTGCCGACAGCCGGATTCCGGTTGCGTTCGCATCCTTCGATAACCGCACCGGACGTTCCGACCTCGACTGGATGCGGGAAGGCCTGCCCGACATGCTGATGGGCAGTCTCGCCAAGTCTCCGCGGCTCTCGCTGATCCCGCGCGAGCGGGCGTCACAGGCGCGGGCGCGGTTTCAGATTTCGGGCGCCTATGCGGCGCTCGGCGAAGCGATTCGCATCGAGGTGCGAATCCACGACCTCGAGGACCCGCGCTTGATCGGCAGCGAGATCCTCACCGTGGACAAGCCGGACGAGGTCCTCATCCGGTTCGACGGATTGGCGGTCCGGACCGCTGAAGCGTTGCAGGTTCCCCTGCCTTCCAGCCACTCGGGCGCGGCCGCCGAGGCGCGGACTGCGAATGTCGACGCTTACCGGCTCTACGTACTCGGCGTCGAGCAGGCTCAAAATTTTCATCACACGGAAGCCATTGCGCTGTTCCAGCGAGCCTTGGAGCTCGACCCGAATTTCCATATGGCCCATGCCCGGATCGGATACGCGCACGCCTTCAGCGAGGGCCACGGCGCCGCTGGACTGCCCTACTTGAAAAAGGCCTTGCAGCGATCCGCCGCCATGAACCCGCGCGATCGCTTGTTCGTCGAAGCCTGGCACGCATTCGCAGCTCAGGATTTCGCCGGCGCCATCGGGATCTATCGAAGCATCGTGAAAGAGTATCCGGAGGAAGTGCCGGCCTACGCTGCCCTGGCGCGTTTGCTGCGGGGTGAGAAACGCCTTCCCGAGGCCCGGGATATCCTGCTCCAGGCCGTGGCGATCGATCCCGAGTTCGCGGACGCACACAATCTCCTCGGCGGGATCCAGTTCGCGCTGGGCCAAAAAGATCAGGCCCTCGCCAGCGTCACTCGCTACGCGGATTTGAAACCGAATGAAGCGAACGCCCACGACAGCTTGGGTGTGGTGTATCACCGCATGGGGCGCTACCGCGAGGCGATCGAGAGCTTCCGTCAGGCTCTTGCGTTGAAGCCTGGGTTCGACATCCCGATGATTCACCTTGGCAACACGCTCGTCCACCTGGGCCGGTATCGTGAGGCGATCGCCGAGTACCGCCGCTTCGAAGCTGCAACCAAATCGGAAGCGCAACGGGGACGGGGGTCCGATTCCGCCTCATGGGTGCTCTGGAAGAGCGGCGACGCAAACGGCGCACTGCGAGAGTCGCCTGGCCCTCCGGCCTTGCGCCTCGCCATTCAGTCGGACTTACCGAAAGGGGACGCTGTTCCTCTGAAATACGCGGCAGATACTTCATGGGTGAATAAAGGGCGGGGAGTCAGGCTGAGCAGGCGATTCGAAACAGCACTGCTCGGCCACGCCGCGCTGAGATCCGGTGAATCCGGGCGGGCGCTGGCGCTCATGAAAGACGCCTTGGAGCAGGTACCCGAATACTATTTGCAGACCGAGTCAGAGGAATGCCTCGCCGATGCGTATCTGTTCCTCGGCCGGATCGACGAGGCGATTGCGGAGTATCGCCGCGTGCTCGGCCTGCATCCGAACCTCGCGGTAGCGAGATACGGACTTGGGGTCGCCTTGGCCAAGAGAGGCGATGGCGGCGGATCGAAGGCGGAGCTTCGTAGGTTTCTCGAGATCTGGAAAGACGCGGACCGCGATCTGCCCCAGTATCGGGACGCGGTCCACAGGCTGAAGTGATTCGGTAACTCGAATGCCGGTCACGGCTCGGCCCCCGGCATGATGCCTTGGTGCAGTCGCGCCGCAACCGAATACAGAAGCCCGTCCTGCGATCGTCCCATCGGGGGACCGCGGAACACGGAAGCGCTACTGCGTCAGCGAGAGGTTCTGGATCGCCGGCCGATCCCGGCGCGCCTGGTAGCCGCATCGGATGTTGCAGAAGCGCAGCGGCGCACCGAACTGCCGCTGCATCATTAGCTCACCTGCCCATCCGCCGGCGGTCAGCAGGCCCCGAATATCCGAGTGGTCCCTATCGTGCCCCTGCGCCCCCCCCGAGCGAAGCCGACAAACGCGAAGCCCATCGGGATCAGCCCCAGGGCCACACTGTGATCCCACAGGCGGGCGAAATCCTTTTCCCAAGTTACTACTCGCGTCCCTTAGACCGCATCTGGCACCTCGATGCCGACCTTCGACTTTGCCCGCCGAACACATCCAACTCTGGCTCCAAGCCGTTACGGCCACCGAATACGACTTCACCACACGCCAAGTCAGAGTCACCGAACCCGAACGCTGGCGCAAAGTCAGGCAGCGCTATCAGTAAATCGCCACCGGCCACGCGCGCATCTGCAGGTACCCGGACGCGAATCACTGGCTCCGCTTCCATGGCAAAGATGCCGCAAAGAACTAGGGGACAAAGGCGTTCAGCCGATATAATGGCAACGAAGGCAATGCATGGCGACCCTGGCCGACATCGGAACCATGATCACCCGGTCCCCTGAGATCCGCGGCAATCGGCCGAGAATTGCCGGCACCGGTGTTTCCGTGATGCGGATCGCCACCTACGAACAAGCAGGAAGTTGACGATGACATCGCCAACGAAGAGGCCGAAGGCGAGCGCCTCGCCAAAGAGCACGCGGCCAACAGCGCCGCGCCAAGGGGCTGAGCCGGATGATCGCATGACGCCGAGTGTTGGATACTGGAAGAGGAGTGCCAATGTCCCTCGACTTCACTGAGCAACGCCAGCAGGCCCACGCCCTCCTCGATATGCTTTCTCCCGAACGCCTGTCGGCAGTGCATGCGCTGCTCGAGGTAATGGTGGAGCCTCTCAGCCGCTCACTCGCCCTGGCGCCTGTTGAGGACGAGGATCTGAATCCAGATACTGTCGAAGCGATCGACCGTGCGCGGGCGGCATTTCGCAGGGGCGAGGGAATCCCGCATGAGGAAGTCCTGGCGGAGTTCGGCCTTCGACCGTGAATCCGGGCGAGGAGCGACTGCGATTGACCGCGAAACCGCAGCCGCTATCCGCCACTGCCTGGACCGATATCTCGCCGCACGCGCCGGAGATGTCAAGCATCTGCGGTCGCCGCTCACTGGCTATCGTCTTCGGTGCGG
The DNA here is from genome assembly GCA_046331625.1 of Bryobacteraceae bacterium. Taxonomy (GTDB): domain Bacteria; phylum Acidobacteriota; class Terriglobia; order Bryobacterales; family Bryobacteraceae; genus JAXLQL01. Next base: position 21,979 of record JAXLQL010000022.1, on the reverse strand, counting down.
CGACTACCGGCTGTTTCTCGACCTCGTCGGCGAGTCTTCGGTGAGGACTCCGAGAGTGCGGAATCGGCGCGATGCCTACCGGTGAACCGCCCCAGTTCGTGTGTCGCAAATTTCGTAAACCCATCCCCCTCACCCACTTCCCCGGATCGATTCTGCAACAGCCCTCGCCCTCCACGCTACTCTGAACACCGGAGACACCCGCCGGTCGGCGGCCACGAGGCGAGAAGAGGAGCTCGCAACAAAGATGCGTTTTGCCGAACGAAGCCAATCCCATTTTCGGACACCTAGCGTCCCAGGCGCCCGCTGCACAATCAAGGTGACCCGGAAACCATTCTCCTCCGCGCGCTCATCCTCGCCACCTCGCTTGCCGCCGCGCCCGTCGAGTTCATTCGCGACATTCGCCCATCTATTCGCCCCGTTGCCTGGGGCCGAATCCAATTCGTGGTGCTTACCGTGACACGGCTACATGTTACGCTCAAAGAGGACGCATCATCCTGAGCAGAAGGAGCGCACAATGGGAGCACTAGGCAAGGACTCCACAAGGGTCGCCGAGTATATCCTTTGGCTGGCAGGCCAGTCGAACAACCCAGTTACGCCCATGCAACTGCTGAAGCTCGTCTACATCTGCCACGGATGGATGGTCGGGCTCTACAGCCGCCCGTTGATCAAGGATCAAATCGAGGCCTGGCAATATGGACCCGTGATCCCAGGCGTGTATCGCCAATACAAGGCCTATGGTGGTAGCTACATCTCCGAATCGCCAGAGAAGCCCACTGGTTTCGACAGCGCTGAGGAGAGCATCATGCAGCAAGTGTGGAAGCACTATGGCAAGATGAGTGGGCTGCAACTGTCTTCATTGACCCATCAGAAGCGCACGCCCTGGGACATTACGTGGAGCATGCGCGGCCCTGGCTGCGTCATCTCCAACGACTTGATCGAGCAGCACTACAAGCAGTTGGCCGCAGCGAAGTGAGGATCGATGCCCGAACCGCCAAATGATCGCCAGATCATTCCTGAGGCGGTGCCGCAGGTCGATGAAATCGCGAACGCGGAAGCGAATGCAATCGCGCAGCAACGCTTGACAAACAAGTTCAAGCGCAGCGAGCGCGTGCAGAAGCACCTTCACTGGGGTGCGCTGATCGTCTTTTGGGGCGTATTGGCATCGCTGATAGCCATCGCGCTGGTCCTGTTCTGGCACATGGTGACACCGGCAACACAGCACTTCCTTTCTGAGGCGCAACGCTCGGAACTCAAGACCATTCTTCTGGCAGTAATCGGCTCTTCGGCGGTCTCCGAGACCATCAAGAAGGTGTTATCGTCGGAATGACAACGCTGCCTTGACCTCGCCAGTTCGTGTATCGCAAATTTCGTAAAGCCAACCCCCTCACCCACTTCCCCGGATCGATTCTGCAACAGCCCTCGCCCTCCACGCTACTCTGACACCGGAGGCAGCAGACCTCGCCGCCCCCGAGAGACCCAGCGAGAAGAGGAGCTCGCGAAAAAATGCGCGTTTTGACGAACGACCCTAATCCCATTCCCGCACACCTCCACACCCTCCGCCGCGAAGTACAATCAAGGTGACCCGGAAACCATGCTCCTCCGCGCGCTCATCCTCGCCACCTCGCTTGCCGCCGCGCCCATCGAGTTCAATCGCGATATCCGCCCCATCCTCTCGGACCGTTGCTTCTTCTGCCACGGCCCCGATAACACCAATCGCAAGGCCAATCTCCGCCTTGACCTCGAGTCGTCCGCCAAAGCCATCATCGCGCCCGGCGACCCCGCCAAGTCCAAGCTCTTCATTCGCGTTGCGTCGGATAACAAGACCCTCCGCATGCCGCCCGCCTACGCCGGCCACGACAAGCTCTCCCCGGAGCGAATCGCCCTCATCGAGCAGTGGATCCGCGAAGGAGCCAAGTGGCAGGACCATTGGTCCTTCATCCCCCCGAAACGCGAGTCCGGTAATTCCCTCGACAAAATCGTCCGCGCCCGCCTCGAACGCGAAGGCCTGAAACCCTCGCCCGAAGCCGATCGCCGTACGCTCATCCGCCGAGTTACTCTCGATCTTACTGGGCTCCCACCCACTCCCGCCGAAATCGACGAATTCGTGAGTGACCAATCGGCCGATGCCTACCGCAAGCTCGTCCGCCGCCTGCTCGACTCGCCCCGCTACGCCGAGCGCATGGCCATCCGCTGGCTCGAAGCTGCCCGCTACGCCGACACCAACGGCTACCAGACAGACGGCGTCCGCACCATGTGGCCCTGGCGCGACTGGGTGATCGACGCCTTCGCGAAAAACATGCCCTTTGACCGCTTCACCATCGAGCAACTCGCGGGCGACCTCCTCCCCGGCGCAACCCTCGACCAGCGCATCGCCACCGCCTTCCACCGCAATCACCGCACCACTGCTGAGGGCGGAATCATCGACGAAGAGTGGCGCGTCGAGTATGTCGCCGACCGCGTCGAGACCACCGCCGCCGTCTGGCTCGGGCTCACCATGGGTTGCTCCCGCTGTCACGATCATAAGTATGATCCGATGAAACAGCGCGACTTCTATTCCCTGTTCGCCTTTTTCAATAACGTCCCCGAAAAAGGCTTCGTCTATAACTTCGGAAACGAAGAACCCTACATCGCTGCTCCGAACGCCAAGCAGCGCACGGAACTCGCCGAGTTCGACCGCAAAGCCGCCGCTGCCCGCGACGCTTGGAAGCAGGCCGAGCCCAAAGTAGACAAGGCCCAGCGCCAGTGGGAGAAGTCGATCGCCAAGCAGCGTCTCGATTGGCATCCTGGCGAAGGCCAAGTCTTCGAACACACCCCGCTCGACCGCCGCTTTGACGGCGCTCGCGAGATGCACTTCTCGAAGGACGTCGCCAAGTTCAACCACCGCGATCCGTTCACGCTCGCCGTGCGCTTCAACGCCGCCGCTCCCAAGGGCGCCATCCTCACGCGAATGGACGACTACTTCGAGGGCTCGGGCTACGGCATCTTCCTCATCGATGGCAAGCTTCGCTTCCACTACATCTTTCGCTGGACCGATCTCGGCCTCCGCGTCGAAACCAAGAACCCCATCCCGCTGAACGAGTGGCATCACGTGGCCGTCACCTATGACGGCAGCATGAAGGCGCGCTCGGGCGTTCATCTCTACCTCGATGGCGTAGAACAAGAGTTGAACATTTTGTTCGATCAGAATCTGTGGCCGCTCGAGCACAAGGTCCCGCTGCGGCTCGGCGCGGGAGGCGGCGACGAGATGCTCTTCAAGGGCGAAATCGATGACGCCCGCATCTACGATCGTGCGCTCCCGCCCGCCGAAGTGAGCACGCTCCCCCTGCGCGACTCGCTCTCGCAGATCGCTGCCCTGCCAGCGGCCAAGCGTTCCGAAGCCCAGCGCAACAAGCTCTGGTTCGCGTTCCGCGACAAATTCCTTCCGCCGGAACTCGCCAAGCTCCGCGACGCCGCCCGTCAAACCAAGCGCGATCGCGATGCCTTCTACGCAAAGCTCCCCACCGTGATGGTGATGGAGGAAGGTCCCAAACGCCAAGCGTTCGTGTTGAAGCGCGGCGCCTATGACGCCCATGGCGACCCCGTCGACGCCGCTGTCCCCGCTTTCCTTCCCCAACTGAAACCCGGCGAAACTCCGAACCGCCTCGCGCTCGCCCGTTGGCTCGTCAGCCGCGAAAACCCGCTCACCGCGCGCGTCATCGTAAACCGTTTCTGGCAGATGTTGTTTGGAACAGGATTGGTCAAGACTGTTGAGGACTTCGGCTCCCAAGGCGAGTGGCCCGTCCAGCCCGAACTGCTCGACTGGCTCGCCGTGGAATTCATCGAATCCGGTTGGGACGTCAAGCGCCTCATCGAAACCATCGTCACCAGCGACACCTACCGGCAAGCCTCCCGCGTCACGCCGGAGCTTCTCCAGCGCGATCCCGAGAACCGTCTTCTCGCCCGTGGACCGCGCTTCCGCCTTGCTCCGGAAATGATTCGCGACCAGGCGCTCGCCGTCTCGGGCCTCCTGCAGCCGGCCGTCGGTGGCCCACCTGTCCGCCCATACCAGCCACCGGGACTCTGGAACGAACTCGCCGGCGGCAAGGAGTACGTGGCCGACGATGGTCCCGGACTCTATCGCCGCAGCCTCTACACTTACTGGCGCCGCACGATTCAGCCGCCTTCGATGATCATCTTCGATTCTCCCACCCGCGAGACCTGCGCCGTGCGCGAGAATCGCACCAATACGCCGCTCCAGGCGCTCGCCCTGATGAACGAAGTCACGTACGTCGAGGCCGCCCGCAAGCTCGCCGAGCGCATGCTCGCCGAAGGAGGCGCCACGCCCGCCGAGCGCATTCGCTTCGGATATTCCGTCACGCTCGGCCGCGCCCCCAAGCCGCGTGAGTCCGAAATCAGCCTCCGTCTCTTCGATCAGTTACTAACCGGTTACGCCAAGAATCCGAAATCCGCCGGCGAGTTTCTCGCCCAAGGCAAGTCCCCCATCGCCAGCGCTGCTCCCAAGCCCGAACTCGCCGCCTACGCCGGTATCGCCAGCCTCCTCCTCAACCTCGACGAAACGGTGACCCTCCAATGACGACCCAAAAACTTGGAGCAGGTGCAGGCTCAAATTGTGGGGCAGGCTTCAGCCTGCGCGGGACTTCAGTCCCGCCGCCGGCCCTCGCGTCGAAGCCCGTAAAAGCATCCCCGGCCCCGACCTCAGCACTTGCCCTTCCGTGTAGGGCGGCTTCAGCCTGCGCGGGACTTCAGTCCCTCGAGTCCAAACGGTGACCCTCCCATGACCATCACCCGCCGCGCCTTCTTTCATCGCTCCTCCACCGGCCTCGGCGTCGCCGCGCTCTCCTCGCTCCTCAACGCCGACAACAAACCTCTCCCCGGACTCCCCCATCACCCCCCCAAAGCCAAACGAGTCATTTATCTGTTCCAATCCGGCGGACCCTCGCAGATGGAGCTCTTCGACTACAAGCCCCGGCTCACGGAGTTCGCCGGAACAAATCTTCCCGATTCCGTGCGCCGCGGCCAGCGCCTCACCGGCATGTCCGCCACCCAGTCGAGCTTCCCTGTGGTCCCTTCGAAATTCGGCTTCGCCCAGTGCGGAAACTCGGGAGCATGGGTCAGCGAACTCCTTCCCGAAACCGCCAAGATCGCCGACAAGCTCTGCTTCATCAAGTCGCTCCACACCGAAGCCATAAATCACGATCCCGCGGTTACGTTTTTCATGACCGGCTCCCAAATAGCGGGCAGGCCCAGCATGGGCTCGTGGCTCTCCTACGGACTCGGCGCCGAAACCCAAGACCTCCCCGCCTTCGTCGTCATGATCTCGCCCGGCCAAGGCGGTACCGGGCAGCCGCTCTACGACCGCCTCTGGGGCAGCGGCTTCCTCCCCACTCGCTATCAGGGCGTGAAGTTCCGCTCCATCGGCGACCCCGTCCTCTATCTATCCGACCCTCCCGGCTTCAGCCGAGATACACGCCGCCAATATCTGGACGCGCTCAACGAAATCAATCAAGCTTCCCTTGCGGACATGGGCGACCCCGAAATCCAGACCCGAATCTCGCAATACGAGATGGCGTTCCGCATGCAAGCCTCCGTGCCCGAGCTCACCGATCTCTCGAAAGAGCCCGCCCGCACATTCGAGCTCTACGGTGAGGACTCACGCAAGCCCGGAACCTTCGCCGCCAATTGCCTGCTCGCCCGCCGTCTCGCCGAACGCGGCGTCCGCTTCATTCAGCTCTTCCATCGCGATTGGGATCACCACGGCGGCCTTCCCGCTGGCCTTCCCAAGCGCTGCAAGGAGACTGATCAGCCCGCCGCCGCTCTCGTCCGCGACCTCGAAGAGCGCGGCATGCTCGACGACACCCTCGTCATCTGGGGCGGCGAGTTCGGGCGCACCGTCTACTGCCAAGGCCGCCTCACCAAAGACGACTACGGCCGCGACCATCACCCGCGCTGCTTCACAGCCTGGGTCGCCGGCGGCGGATTCAAGCCCGGCCTCTCGCTCGGCGCCACCGACGACTACGGCTACAACATCACCGAGGATCCCGTGCACGTCCACGACTTCCACACCACTCTGCTCCACTGCCTCGGCATCGATCACACCCGCCTCACTTACAAATATCAAGGCCGCTGGTTCCGGCTAACCGACGTCCACGGCCAACTCGTCCGAAAGGTATTGGTGTAGGGCGGGCTTTAGCCAGCGCGGGACTTCAGTCCCGCCATCAAATCCACATGAAAATAGGCATCACCGGCTACCCCACTTACGGCGGCAGCGGCATCGTCGCCACCGAACTCGGCATGGAACTTGCCGCCCGCGGCCATGACGTCCACTTCATCTCCTACGCCCCACCGGTCCGCCTCGTCACCGATCTCGACCGCGTCCACTACCACGAAGTCGAAGTCACCAACTACCCGCTCTTCGTCTACCCGCCCTACTGCCTCGCGCTTGCCGCACGCATGGCGCAGGTCGCCGAGCGCTACCACCTCGACCTCCTGCATGTCCACTACGCCATCCCGCACTCCATCTCCGCGATGCTCGCCCGCCAGATGACCGCCAAGCGCCGTCTCCCCTTCGTCACCACGCTCCACGGCACCGATATCACCCTCGTCGGCGTCGAGCCATCTTACTTCGACATCACCACGTTTTCCATTGACGCGTCGGACGGAGTCACCACGGTCAGTAACTATCTCAAGGAGCGCACCGAGCAGGTCTTCCATGTAAAGAGCCAGATCGAGGTCATTCCCAACTTCGTCAATTGCGACCTTTACAAACCCTCCGACAAACTCCGCCTCGCCACTCCGCGCCTCATCCATATCTCGAACTTCCGGCCCGTCAAGCGACCCGTCGATTGCATCCGCGTCGCCGCGCGCGTCTTCGCCGAAACGAAAGCCGAGCTCTGGATGGTGGGCGATGGCCCCGAGCGCGGACCCGCTGAACGCCTCGCCGAAGAGCTCGGCATCGATGACCGCGTCCGCTTCCTCGGCAAGCAGGACCAGATCGAGCGCCTCCTCCAGCAGTCCGACATTCTGCTCCTGCCGAGCGAACACGAGGCCTTCGGACTCGCCGCACTCGAAGCCATGGCTTGCGGCGTCATCCCTGTCGCCACGGCCACCGGCGGCGTGGCTGAACTCGTCACCCACGGAACCGACGGCTTCCTGGAACCTGTGGGCGACATCGAAGCCCAAGCCGCGCGCGTGCTCGATCTCATTCGAGACAGCGGACGGCGCATGGGTATGTCCATGGCCGCCCGCCAAACCGCTCGTACGCGATTCTCCACTGACTTAGTCATCCCTCGCTACGAAGCGTTCTACCGCAAAGTTACGGCAGGAACGGGAAGCTAATCACGTTGTTCGACAGGTTCGGATCGAGCGTCGAGGAATTCGCCATCGGCGTCGGATCGAGATTGCCACTCGCGGGCGGAATGACCGCCATCTCGATCGTGCGGACGGCGCCCGAACCCAGGAACACTGCATTGCAACTCACTACTCCAGTCGCGCCGATCGAACACAGCCCTGAAGTCGTGGTGACGCTTACGGGCTGGCCCGGAAGCGATGCCTGAAAACCCGACGTCGTGGTGTCCGGACCGCTATTGGTCACGCGAACCACGATGTGGCTCTCGTTGCCCACCTTGAACCGGTTGAGCCCCTCCACCTTCACGTCGGCGGCCTGCTCCACCACTCGGGCCACGTGCGATCCGTTCACCGCGAAGAAGATCCCTTGGCTGTTCGCGACCGCTCGCGGAGTGGTGGAACCGAGCGGAAGGTTAACGTAGCTTGCGAAACCCACCACGCTACCGAGTGCGTTCAGGCGCAAGACGTAGTTGTCGGAGGTGCCTGGTCCGGTTCCCGAAATACCGTTCACGATGGAGAGGCTCTGAAAGGTCTTGTACGCCACTACGGCCTCGCCATTGGCGTTGACGGCGATGCTTTGCGGGCCCAGGACGCCTGTGTTGACGTCGTACGCCGGTGCCGTCGTCGCCCGGGAGATCTTGACTACACGGCCGCCGGACGCCACATAGGCGTCGCCGAAACCGTCAGTGGCAACCGCTGAGGCACTGATACTTACGCCGAAGGTATCGCGAACACCGAACGCATCGATTCTTCTTAGACTGAGGGACTGATCGATCATCCAGAACCCTTGCGCACTCGCCGCGAAGTCGCGAATCAGCGGTGACGTCCCCAAGTCCGCGTAGACCCCCGACAGCGCGATCGCCCCATTCGCGTCGAGCTTGGCGAAATACACGTCCGGAGCTTCCTGCGTGGGCGGCGCGATCTGGTTCACCTGCGGGAACGTATTGTCGATTGTCTCTCCCATGATGTAGGTGTTGAGATTGGCGTCCGCAAACACGTTGAGCGGAGCGCCCGCGCCCGGCAGCTTCGCCGCAAAGCTCAGCGTCGCGCCGTTCGGAGAAAGCCGGATCACCATCCCCTTGCCGCTATTGGAAGCGGCCTGCGGGAAGTCGGTGCTGAAGGTCTCCACCGCCACGAAGATTTGGAAATTCTGCACCGCGATTCCGCGGGCGATGTCTGTGCCCGTGCCCCCGATGATGGTGCTCCACACCACCTGCCCTGCGCCGTTCAGCTTCATCACCTTCACATCCGAAGGCCCGCCGCGCGGACCGATCAAGTTGGTGCCAGTGGCGCCGGTGCTGACGGTTCCTGCCACGAACATGTTCCCTTGCGTGTCGGCGGCCACGGCCTGGAACGTCGTCAGTCCCGTGGCGGTGTCCTTCAAATAGACCATCTGGCTGGTAGCGGCAAGGCGGCCGGCCAGCGCGACACCCATCAGCGCGAGTTGAGCGGAAGTTCTGATTTGCATGTATTCTCTTTGGCAAAAGCGATCTTTTACGACTCTACGGGGATCGCGCCAGGAAGTCGTGAGGAAGGAGTAAAAGAGTTGTAAATGTCCGGGAAATCAGCCGAGACCGCGCGCTCTCACCACTCGGTCTCGCCGCGGATCACCCCGGCCATGCGCTTGCTCACGATCGCCTGCATCCCGTTCGAGAGCGTGAGCATCCACCGCCTGCTCGACAGCGGCGAGATCTTGCGGATGTGGTCTGTGTTGATGATGGTCTTGCGGTGGATCCGCCGAAACGGTGGACACGGCAGCCGCTCCTCGAGAGCACGCAGCGATTGGTTCGCCTCGAACTTGCCTTGCGCCGCGTGGATCCACACGAGCTCGCCTTCGGCTTCGAACGCCACCACATCAGACGGCGGAAGCATGTGCAAGTCCGAGCCGCGTTTGCCCACGATTTTGCGCGGAGCCTCGTGTACCGCGACCGGCGTCACCTTGCGCAGCGCTTGCTCCAACCGGTCGCGCCGCACGGGCTTGAGCAAGTAGTCGAGCGCGCCCACGTGGAACGCATCCACGGCGTGCGTCGAGAACGCTGTCGTGAAGATCACCGGCGGACCCGCGCGCAGAGAACGCGCCAACGCGATGCCATCCAAGTTCGGCATCTGGATATCGAGTAGCACTACGTCAGGCTTGAGCCGCACGATCTTGTCCGCCGCATCCAACCCATCCGATGCCTCGCCCGCAACCACCGCTCCCGGGATCTCTTCGAGATGCTCGCGCAGGATTTGCCGTGCGATCGGCTCGTCATCGACGATCAGCACCTTCATGCCAGCGCCGCCGTTTCCACCGGTACGAGGAACTCCACCGCCGCGCCCCGCTCCGTTGACTCGATCTTCAACTCCGAGCGCGCGCCGTAGCAGAGCTCCAGCCGGCGCCGCACGTTGGCGAGGCCCATCCCCTGCCCGCGGGCCGGGCTGCGAGCCACATCGGCAGCGAATCCCGGACCCGTGTCTTCCACGCGAATCCCGATTCCTGTTTCGGAACTCCGCACCCGCACGCGCACCTCACCGCCTTCGGCGCTCGTCGAGATGGCGTGCTTCACTGCGTTCTCCACCAGTGGCTGCAGGGAAAGCACGGGGATCGGAACGGCGCGCGCGCCGGCGTCCACTTCGATCGATGTGCGCAGCCGTTCGCCCAATCGCAGCTTCTCGATCTCGAGATACGCCTCCACGATCCGCAGTTCCTCTTCGAGCGGGATGAATTGCCGGTCGGGTTGCAGGCAATAGCGCAGGATGTCGGCGAGGTTCAGCACTGTGCGGCGCGCTCCCGTGGCATCGCGCGGAATCACGCCGTAGAGCGTGTTGAGCGCGTTGAAGAGGAAGTGCGGGTGGATCTGCGATTCGAGCGCGCGCAACTCGGCCTGCGCCACCAGCCGCCGCATCTCGTCAGCGCGGAGATCCTCGATGTGGCTCGCTACCATCTGCGCGAAGCGCCCCGCCGCTTGCAGGTCTTCGCTCAAGTATCGCCGGCCTCCGCTTCGGTGTCCGAGCAACAGCGGACTCACGCCCCCCCCGGAAACACGCACGGGGATCACGGCTTCCACGCCTGCTGTGTCGAGCCGCTCGCGCAATGGCGCCTGCAAGGATGAGGCTGTGGCCGGGCCGATGAGATCGCGGAACTGCGCGGGATCGAGGGCGGCGGGACGAAACTCAGCTCGCAGGAACGCGGCGATCATCCCGTAGGCCGTTTCGATGTAGACCGGCTCGTCGTGCTTCTCCGCCGCCAACTCCATGAGGCGCTGCCCGGTTCGCTCGATGTCGAGCCGCCCGAATACTACGTGCGTCAGGGCATCCTGCAGTCGCGATCGCAGCACCGCATAGAACACCAACGCGAGACACGCCACCACTACCAATACGCCGCCGGCAGGTTCCGGAGCAAACCATTTCAGCGCCGCGAACACGAACGCCGCCGCAAGGGCAAGGCTGGCGGCCACGCGCAGGAACGCGTCAAGCAGCACGAAGCGGTAGTCCTGCAACAGCACGATCAGCGCTAGCGGGACGCTCGCGTGGTGCGCGAGTAATTCGATCGTCCACGGCGAGTGCGCTTCGCCGTGACCGAAGTGGAGCAGCGAGAGCGCGAGCAGGAATAGCGCCATCGCGGCCACCAGGCGCGATGTCAGCGCGCGATCGGGTTCGCGCGAACCGAGCAATGCAGCCGCTGCCACAACGGTGAGCGCGGCGAATCCGCTCGTGGTCAGTGTCAGTACGCGCGTATGCGTGATCGACCCGGCCACAAAGCCCTCGGCTCCATGTAGGAGCACGGACGCGCCGCCCAGCGCATAACCCGCGCGCACGACCCACGCGAAGCGGTGACCCAGTGAGGCGTGCAATAGCACGGCCGGCAACAGGCTCAAGGCCGAAGTGCTCACCGCGACCAGCAGTTCGCGCTCGGTGGCCGCGAGCAGCGCCAAAGAAGAGAGGTTCCAGACGAGTGCGAGCGATGCCGCGGCGATCGACAACCGGCTGGCTCGGCCCTGCAGCAGAAAGTAGAGGAACAGCGCGAACAGCAGCACGCCGAACGAGTGCCCGATCGTGTTGACCAGCAGCGGTTCGTGCGCTGTCAGCGTCTGGTCCATCGGAGCCCTCACTCTTCCGGAATCGTCCAGCCCTCGCCGCACTCGAAGATCTTGAAACGCTGGGCCGGGCGATAGAACAGCATGTGATCGAGGAAGCGGTTGACATCGGTGTTCGAGCGCGCGAACGTTCCGTAGTGCATGGGAACCAACCACTGCGCTCCGATGTCCTCGGCCAATTGCGCCGCTTCTTCGATCGAGAAGTTGCCCCCCCCATTGCCGCCCGAGTTACCGTTGATTGGCAGCAGCGCTACGTTCACGCTGTAAGGTTTCAGCCGCTCGGCCAGACCTTCATAGGGAACGCAATCGCCCGCGTGATAGATCGTGCATCCTCCGCAGCGGATGAGATATCCGAGATATGGGTAGCCTCCGATCGGCGTGTATTTCAAGTCCGGGTGCGCCGAAGGAACGGCGTAGATGCGGATGTAGTCGCCGTTGAAGAAGTACTCGATGCGGAGCCCGTTATCAGTGGAGCTCATGCGGTCATAGCCGATCCCGATCGAACGCGCGTGCTCGGCCGCGCTCTTCGGTAACACGACCTTGGCGCGTGCCGACGCGGCCAGTAGCGCCGTAAGCGTCCCCGGATCCATGTGGCCCGAGTGCGCGTGCGAGGTCAGCACCATGTGCGCATGCGTGATCCGCGACGGGTCGAGCGGCGGCTCCATCATGCGGCCATCGCCCACCGAGAGATGCGGATCGAGATAGAACGTCATCGCGTGGTACTTGAGCGCGAAGCCCGCATGGCCCAGCCACCAGAGAGTGGGAGCCCATGAGTCAGCCTGCTCGATCTCGCGCAGGAGACGATCACCGTGATTGCGTAAGTCCGGCATGAACGGCAACCGTCATTGTAGCCGCAACTCGAGCGGGGTAGCCGGGCTGGCACGAGACGCCGATCTCACCGGACGAGACTGGGAGCCGCGCCCGGGCGGCGGGACTCGAATCCCGCACAGGGCTGAAGCCGGCTGAAGTCCAGCGCCTTTCACTTTGGACACGGGCCCTCCGGCTAATGCCTCGCTGACCGCCTACACGGAGGCCCTGAGGATCTTCGCGGTCGAACCGAGCACCGAGGGACAGTAGTACCATCGGCGGCGGAGCCCGGGCCGCACAGCTTGGAGTGCGCCCTATGCGGCAGGATTGGCGGCGCGGCGAAGGCGGTCGAGCACAGCGGCCCACTCGGGTGTGTCGGGCGGAGCTTCGATGGCGATCCAATCCCAGCCTTGCTGGTCTAGGGCGTGCAGCCGCTCATAGAGATGGGCTGCATATCCTGCGGGATCGCGCGGCAGATCCTCCACCGTGACACCGCGTCCGGGCGGCAGCTTGCATGGAAGCAGATACAGCGGAGTCCGCGGACTGTAGTGCCGCGGATGCAAGCCGGGCGAAGGATGCGCCTCGCCCTCCTGCACATGCGCGCGCAGGGGCATATCGAGCTCCTCTTCGATTTCGCGCCGCGAGATCATGCCTGGCCGCAGCAACACGGGCTCGGGACCAGCGAGCGACACCACGGTCGACTCGATTCCCACGGTGCACGGGCCGCCATCGAGGATCATGGCCACGCGATCTCCCAGACTGCGGCGCACGTGCTCTGCCGTCGTCGGACTGAGCTCGGTGAAGCGATTCGCGCTCGGCGCAGCCAGCGGAAACTGCGTTTCGTGGAGTAACGCGAGAGCGACAGGATGCGCGGGGACGCGCAGTCCCACTGTGGGCAAGCCTGCAGTAACGATGTCGGGTACGAACTTGCTCTTGGGGACAACCAGCGTTAGCGGCCCTGGCCACCAACGATCTGCGAGCTTCTGCGCCGTCTTGGACCACGGCTCGGCGAGCACTTTCGCCGCTATGGATGAACCGACATGCACGATGAGCGGACTCGTCAACGGCCGCCCTTTCACGTCGTAGATCTTGCGGACCGCATCCGCGTCGAGCGCGTTCGCGCCGAGTCCATAAACGGTCTCGGTGGGGAACACGACCAGTTCACCGTCTCCGATGAGCTTGGCCGCGCGCTTGATCGCTTCGCTACTCGGGAAGGTCATCCTTGCCGTCGCCCGCCGCGGCGGTCTTGCCGGTCTTCTTGTAGACGAGCCAGGCGTGCATTACCTCGTCCATGTCCCCGTCGAGCACGCGGTCCACGTCGCCGATGGCGAGCTTGGTGCGATGATCTTTGATCAGACGATACGGAGCGAGCACGTAGCTGCGAATCTGGCTGCCGAAGTTGATGTCGGCCTTCGATTCTTCGAGCTTCTTCTCCTCGGCGCGGCGCTTGTCCATCTCGAACTCGTAGAGCTTGGCGCGGAGTTGTTTGATTGCGCTGGCGCGGTTCTTGATCTGCGAGCGCTCGTTCTGGCACTGCACCACGATGCCCGTGGGCACGTGCGTCATACGCACAGCAGACTCGGTACGGTTCACGTGCTGTCCGCCCGCGCCTGAAGCGCGGAACACGTCCACGCGCAGGTCTTCGGGCTTGATCTCGATCTCGATATCGTCGTCGATCTGCGGATAGACGAACACCGAAGCAAATGAGGTGTGGCGGCGCGCGTTCGAATCGAAAGGCGAGATACGCACGAGCCGGTGCACGCCCACCTCCGATTGCAGCAACCCGAACGCGTTCTCGCCGTTGACTTCGAACGTGACGGATTTGATGCCCGCGGTTTCGCCATCGAGCCGGTCCGTAATGATAGTGCCGAAGCCTTTTCGTTCGCACCAGCGCAGGTACATGCGTTCGAGCATCTCGGCCCAGTCTTGGCTTTCTGTGCCGCCTGCGCCGGGGTGGATGGTGATGATCGCCGCGCGCGCGTCATTCTCACCCGAGAGGAGCATGGCGTCTTCCATCTCCTGCAGGCTTTTCCGGAAGCGCTTCATCTCGGCGGCGATGTCGGCGGTGACATTCTCGCCTTCGCGCGCCAGATCGAACAGCGTCTCGATGTCGCTTGCGGAGCTCGAGACGGCCTTGTCCTGATTCACAGTCTGCTCGAGCCGCTTGCGCTCTTGCAGCACCTTCTGGCTTTTCTCGGGAGCATTCCAGAATTCAGGAGCGGCTATCTGCTCTTCCAGCTTGTCGAGCTGAGCCTTTTTCGCGGGGGCGTCAAAGATAGCTCCGCACAGCATTGGCTTGCTGCCGGAGCTCAACGTACTCTCTTTCCAGTTCTTCGAGGGTCATGATTTCGGGGGGATCTCTTTTAGCTTATCAAGGTCGAGCAGGTAGCCCTTCTTGCCCACGTTGACGCCGGTGGTGACGCCGATGCGCTGCTTCACTCCTTCGGCCTCGTGGATGTGGCCGCAAAAGAACCAGAGGGGTTGGCGGCGCTCGATGAAATCGCGGATGGCGGTGCTGCCGAAATGGTGGGTGGGTCCGGCCTGATCGAGCAGTGTGTCCTTCGGCGGGCAGTGGCAGATCAGCACCAGCGGCTCGAGCTGGGCAAAGGGCGTGAGGCGCGCGGCGAACTCAGTCTCGGAGTACTCGCCCGGCGTGTTGAACGGCGTGGGTGACGAGCATCCGAGCCCAGCGACGTGGACCCCATCGCGCTCGATCGACTTGCCGTGGAAATCGGTGAATCCGAACTTGGCGCAGAACTCGGCAATCTCGCGGGGGGATTCGTGGTTGCCGGGGAGCACGAACATTTTGTCCGCTTTACGTTTTAGCGCTTCGCCGGCCTTGTCGAGTCCGCGGGACCAACTCACGAGGTCCCCGGCGGCGACGTAGAGATCGGCTTCGATGTCGAGGAGGCGATCGAGTGCGCGGAGGTCGCTATGGATGTCGGAGAAGACGAGCAGCTTCATGGGGCTGGGCTGAATCTGATAGTTTACCCGGAGGCAAAGCCGCTGGAATGACGAGGATGGCTCGAAGCGAGTTAGACGACTGAGACGACTTGGGGTGGCGATGCCCGGAAGCCCCTGGTCACGTTTGGTCTGACACCGTGGGCTGAAGCCTACCCGCATCGCGGCGGAGCCGCAATCGCAGATCGTCATTGCGTGACAGGCGTGTGAACGAGGGGCGCGCACTACGAGCGCATGTGCCCTCATCGGAGCCGAACTCTTCACGGCCGGCGAAGAACCTGAAAAACCTGCAACTGCAACTCAGCCGGCGGCGGTGGCGACTTCGCTTTCGGCGAAGTCGTATTGGAATGCGCCGGTATCGCCGACCGAGCACTGGATGCCGCCGGGTTTGGCGCCTTCGGCCATCTTGCCGAGTAAGTTCTTGGAGATTTCCGGCAGTAGCGTATTCGTGAGGATGTTGTCGACGTTGCGCGCGCCGCTTTCGACCTCAGTGCAGCGCTTGGCGACCTCATCGACGAGCGAGTCGCTCCAAGAAAAATCGATGCCATGGTTCTCGGCCAACCGGCGTTTGATCTTGCCGAGTTTGAGGCGCACGATCTTCTTCAGGTTCTCGTCGCGCACGGGATAGTAGGGAATGATCACCAAGCGGCCGAGAAACGCGGGTTTGAAGACCTTGTCGAGCTCGGGCTTCATCGCCTTTGACAAGCCTTCGCTGCTCGGCATCGTCTCGGGATCGGCGGTGAGCTTCATCACCGTTTCGGTGGCGGCGTTCGAGGTCAAGATGATGATGCAGTTCTTGAAGTCGATCTGGCGGCCTTCGCCGTCTTCCATCTGGCCTTTGTCGAAGACTTGGAAGAACAGCTCGAGCACGTCGGGGTGGGCCTTCTCCACTTCGTCGAGCAGCACCACGGAGTACGGCCTGCGGCGCACGGCTTCGGTGAGCACGCCGCCTTCGCCGTAGCCGACGTATCCCGGAGGCGAGCCCTTCAGCGTGGAGACCGTGTGCGCTTCCTGGAACTCCGACATGTTGATCGAAATCAGGTTCTGCTCGCCACCGTAGAGCAAGTCAGATAGGGCGAGTGCGGTCTCGGTTTTGCCGACGCCGCTGGGGCCCACAAGCAGGAACACGCCGACGGGCTTGCCGGGATCGTCGAGATTCGCGCGTGAGGTGCGCACGCGCTGACTGATCGCGTAGAGCGCGTGGGACTGGCCGATGACGCGTTGGTTGAGATAGTCCTCGAGACTGAGGATGGTGCCGATTTCCTCTTTGAGCATCTTGCCGACGGGGATGCCGGTCCAGGCGGAGATCACCTCGCCGACCACTTGCGCGTCGACGCACACGCGGATGAGCGGATTCTCGCCCTGGGCGGCTTCGAGCTTGGAGTTGAGCGACGCGAGTTGCTCGCGCATGGCGTCGGCTTCGGCGCCAGTGGGAGTCTCCTCGATCTTGCCGCGCATGTCGCGGATCTGGAAAACGAGCTCGCGCTCGGTGTCGAAGCGGGTGCGCAACGCGGCGAGCTCCGCTTCGACGCTGACGCGTTTCTGCTCGATGCCGGTGAGGCGGTCGGCGTGGTCCGTGCCAACGGCGGCTTCGCGCTCGAGCACGCGCTTCTGCACGGCGAGATCGTCGAGAGTGCGGAGCGCATCTTCGATCGCGGGCGGCGTGGCGTTCTGGCCGAGGGCGAGGCGGGCGCAAGCGGTGTCGAGCACGCTGACGGCTTTGTCGGGCAGTTGGCGGTCGGCAATGTAGCGATGCGAGAGGCGCACCGCAGCCGCGATGCCTTCGTCGAGGATGCGGACCTTGTGATGCTTCTCGAGCGCTCCGACGATGCCGCGCAGCATCAGCATGCATTGCGGTTCGGTGGGCTCTTCCACCTTCACGGGTTGGAAGCGGCGGGAGAGGGCGGCGTCCTTTTCGAAGTACTTCTTGTACTCGGACCACGTGGTGGCGGCGATGGTGCGAAGTTCGCCGCGAGCGAGCGCGGGTTTCAAAAGGTTCGCGGCGTCATTCTGTCCGGCTTGGCCACCGGCGCCGATCATGGTGTGCGCTTCGTCGATGAAGAGGATGATTGGAATCTCGGAGCGCTTCACCTCTTCGATGAGGCCTTTGAGGCGGCTCTCGAATTCGCCTTTGACGCCGGCGCCGGCTTGGAGCAGCGCGAGGTCGAGCGTGTGGACCGCGACATTTCGCAGCGCGGGCGGCACATCGCCTTGGGCGACGCGGAGCGCGAAGCCTTCGACGACGGCGGTTTTGCCGACGCCCGCTTCGCCGACGAGGATGGGGTTGTTCTGGCGGCGGCGAGTGAGGATGTCGACGCACTGGCGGATCTCGAGATCGCGCGCGAGGACGGGATCGATCTTGCCGGCTTTGGCGTTGGCGGTGAGATTGACGGTGTACTGATCGAGGAACGGGGTCTTGCCGCCGGGTCGAGCTCCGGGCGTGCCGGGAGCAGCAGCGCTGCCAGCATCGGCCGCGTCGCCGGGCTCGGCGGTTGCCGCGTCGAGCGCGGTTTCGCTCGAGTTGGCGACGATCTGCGCGAAATCCTTCTTGAGCGATTCCGGATTGACCTTCTGGAATTCCTTGGTGACTTCGCGCATGAGGCGCGCGAGGTCAGTGCGCGTGGCCAAGGCGAGCACGGTGAAGCCCGAGCGGATCTGGCCCGCGCCGTAGTTGAGCGAGCCGAGCGTCCAGGATTCGGTGAACATATCGATCAACGCCTGGCCGAAGGCGGGAGTGCGTCCGTTGCCGCGCTTCATGCGATCAAGCGAGCGATTGAGGTCGCCCACGAAGCGCGACTTGTCGATTTCGAAGTACTGGATGATGTGGAGCAGATCGGACGACTGCGCATCGAGCAGCCTGAGCAGGAAGTGCTCGATCTCGACCTCGTAGTGGGTGCGCGACCGGCAAAGTCCGGCCGCTTGTTCGAGCGCGTTACGCGTCTCGTCGTTCAATTTTCCGATCAGGGACTGGAGATTCACGCCCATGACTGATCACTCTCCTCTTCATTCGAATAGCAGAACCGTGTCTTCGGCATGCCGGGGGAAGACCGGCTTGGTCTTGATCCAGGTGGTCCAGCCGAGTTGGACCGACCCATCGCCGAGCGGGCAGCCCGGAACATCGTCACGGCGCAGGATGAGCTGCGCCTCGTAATCGAACTGGTCGCCGGAGAAAAAGCGGGTGAGGTCGCGGAGGCGGCGGTGGCCTTTTCGTCCGGGCAGGAATTCCTCATATTGCTTACGCGACAAAGGACCCAGGCGAAGGCGCACCCGCGATTGGTGGTCCCAGATGGCGTCGCCTACAACGGCTCCCATGCCGAGGCAGATGGAGGGGGTTTCTTCTTCGTCGAAGTCGCATTGATAGTCGAGGTCAAGGGCGTGCCAGGCTCCGACGAACTGGACCACTTCCACGGGGACACGGAAGTAGTCGCCTAGCACGCGGCCGAGGGCTTCGGCGGAACGCGGGATGGGCGCGAGGAGCCCCGTGTAGTAGATGAGCGACTCGTCATCCACCGATTGGCGGCGGTCGAGCTGGCGGGTGCCGAGCCCGATCATCGACATGAGATATCCGGCGAATTTGTCGCGGCCTTCGCTGCCGTATCGAACCGGGAAACGGTACTTGAGCCAGGCGCGATAGAACAGCGACACGTAGCGGTGATTGAAGATATCGAGGAAATCGCCGAGGGCGTGATCCTGCACGCGGCGGCGTTCTTCGATGAGGGTGGTGTAGTGGTGGGGGAGCACGCCCATGGGTCCGACGAGGCCCATGAAGTTGACGGTGATTTCGGTGCGATCACCGGAAGCGTCGAGCGCTTGGATTTCGCTGGCGGGGAACTCGAGCGTGACGTTGGCGCGGATCCTGGCGACTTCGTCCTTGGGTTCGGCGAATTCGCCTACGGGCTTCCTTTCGTACTCCTTGCGCTTGGCGTCATACTCCATGCGTTCGAGTAGCCACATGGCGCGGAAGAACCGGAACGAGTAGGGCTCTCGGGTGAGCAGCGAGATGACTTCGAACCAGGGGTCATGCCGCATGGGCAGCGGGACCCGGTAAGCACCGGTTACAGGAGAATTTTTCGACCCGCTCGAGCCGGCCATCGCTTGAGCGCCTCCTTTCTCTGGCTGGTGCGCACTTCGAGTTGCGTGAAGCTGTTGAGAGAAGTGTACATGGCCAGGAAGCGGTCAAGCACGTTGGCGAAGAGAAACACGCCCGCGCCCGAGAAGTGCTCTTCGTCGATCTCCATTTCGACGAGCGTTCCGCGAGCGAAGGTGACGCCATTTTCCGAGACGACGCGCGAGAAGTGCGGCTTCGACGAGACGCTGCGAATGGCTTGGATCTGGCGCTCGGAGTGGACGGCTTCAGTGAACTTGTAGAGGCGGAGAATCTCCTGCAGGGCTTCGCGGCCTTCGGCGACGAGCGAGAGATAGTTGAGCGAGAGATGCGAAATGAGCCGCCAGAAGGCGGCGGCTTCGGGCGGGGGGGGGAAGCTGGGAGTGAGCTTGAGCAACGCGTTGACGCGCTTGATGGACGATCCGCCTTCGAGCTCGAAGTCACCGAGCGCGTGGCCGACGGGAAGGCGCTGCGGAAGGTCGCGATTGGTGCAGGTGACGCGCACGGTGACGGCGTCGGCGTCGGGGATGCGAGGACGTCCGGAGAGATCGACGAGGGTAAGGTAGAGTTCGGAGTGCTTGTCTTTGCTCCAGGGCGTGGGGCGGCGCGTGGAGTGCCAGAAGGTTTGCTTCTTGTCGCGATGATCGTCGTGGCGGAAGGAGTAGAAGGGCTCGTAGGCCACGGTTTCGGCGGTCCCGGGCGAGAATGACACCACGCTATCGACGGAGAAGACTTCCATGGTGCGGTGGTGTCGTGCATCGGGAACGATGACGTATTCGACTTCGGTCTGCTTGAGGCGAATGGGTTCCGGCGTGATAGAGAAGAGGTTGACGATGGGCGAGCAGCCGAGTCGAAACATCTTCGGCGTAGTGATGGACTCGAGCATCTGCCAACGTTCTTCTCGCTCGAATGGGGAGAGGAAGAAGAGGATCTCGGCGCGATCGCGGAAGCCTTCGGAGGCGAGGCGGCCGAGTCCGTTGAGGTCGAGGAACTGGAACTTGTCGGGGAAAGAAAAGTATTCCTGCAGGAGGCGGTATCCGTCGAACGACAGGCGCGGATAGGGGAGCATGGCTTCGTTTTCGGCGAAGCCGGCTGCTTCCAGGCAAGAGACGGGAAGACGGACGGGGGCCTTGCGGCGATCACGGGGGTCGCGGATGAGGATCTGGACGCAGTTATTGACGAGGACTTCGTAGAGCGAAGCCGCGCCGCCCTGATTGTCCTCGCCGTGGAGGAAGAAGCGGAGCGAATCGAGGCCGAGCTTGTCGAAGGCAATCTCGGGGTGGCAGCGGATCTCGAGCCGCACTACGGCGACTGCGCCGATTCCGCGCACGGGCGGGTCAAGCTTGCTGGGCGCGAGCCACTGCGCCGAGTGGACATCGAGCGGCCAGAGCGTGGTGTCAAAGCAGGTGCGGAATTTGTAGCGAATGCCGTCGACGGGGCGGGCGGCGAGCGGGGAATCGCGGGGGATTTTGAGTCCGGTGGTGAGCTTGCCTTGTTCGGGGTCGAGCTCGAACTGGACGACGCTCATCGACGGGATGGGGCGGAGATAGTGCGGATAGACGACGTTGAGCAGGGCGTTGGTGATTTCCGGGAAGTCGTCATCGAGCTTGCGGTGGATGCGCGCGGCGAGGAAGGCGGCGCCTTCGAGGAGGCGTTCGACGTGGGGATCGCGGCCTTCGCCGGTTTCGAGCATGAGGCGGGAGGCGATTTTGGGGTACTTGTCGGCGAACTCGGCGCCCATGCGGCGGAGGTAGGTGAGTTCGTGCTCGTAATAGCGGAGGAGTGGATCTTCGAGCACGGGTTAGTTCTCCGGGGTGGGGCGTGGGGCAGGCAACTGCCGATGCCGGAACCCGCATGTTTTCGCGGGCCTCGACGCGAGCGCCGGCAGCGGGACTGAAGTCCCGCGCTGGCTAAAGCCCGCCCTACACGGAAGGGCAAGTGCTGGTATCGGAGCCGGCGTGTTTTCACGGGCAGCGGGACTGAAGTCCCGCGCAGGCTGAAGCCTGCCCCACAACCTGCCCCACAATCGGTGCTGCTCTGCATGATGGCGCCCTGAGAGAAACACGTCAGTCCTCTTTCACGCGGTACTCGCCGCGGGCGACGTCGAAAGTAGCGTCGAAAGTGATGGGCTCGGGCGCGGGATCGAGGTGCAGCATCGCGCTGATTTGGAAATGCACGGTGCGGCGATCATTGACATTCTGGTCGCCGAGGACGATGGTGACGTGCGAGAGCCGGGGTTCGAAATTTTCGATGGCGCGCAGGATGTTGCGCGAGACCTGCTGGCGGTGCGGCAGCGAACTGAAGGAGAGGTGCGTGTAGTCGCGCAGGCCGTAGGCGTAGAGTGAGCGCTCGGCTTCGGTCATCTCTTCCGGCGCTTCAACGATGCTGCAGCGCGTGTTCAAGAGCCAGTCGAGATCGCGGCGGACCGCGGCCCTGTAGTTGCGGACCGTCTGGGCTTGGGTGATGGCAGGGTCCTGACTGCGCTTGGGTTCGTCGTCGAGGAGACGATCAATGATCGAGGCTTGCGCGCGTTGATCGGTGGGGATTCTCGCCATGTCAACTGATGTCCAGTTCGCTCCTCAGCCACTTTAGCGTTTCCGGGTTGGCTGTGCCCGAGTCGTCGGTCATCGAGGTGGCAATGAGCGTCTCATAGTCGCGGAGAAAGGCGCGGAGCTCGCTCTTCAAG
>JAXLQL010000021.1:0-155687 GCA_046331625.1 Bryobacteraceae bacterium | reverse complement strand
CTTCGACTTTGCGTAGTACGGCTTGATTCTGGCCCGGAGAGCCCGCCAATCCATTTTCTCCACCTCCAACAGGGTCTTCAAGATCGCGATTTGGCGATTCTTGATCACGCGCTTTCGCGGCGAGTCCAAGCGATTGTACAGCTCGAACATCATGTCCAGGAAGAGAACACCCCTCATGACATTGGCAGTTGCGAACCGGGACCCCAGTACGCCATAATAAATCTCTGGGACCTCCGGTTCCCCCCGCTCGTATTGCGCCCGTCGTGCGGTTTGCCTTCCGGCGCAGAGGTAACGAATGCCGAAACGTACATTTCAGCCGAACAACCGCCGCCGTGCCAAGGTGCATGGCTTCCGTGCCCGCATGAAGAGTGTCGATGGACGCGAAGTGCTCAGCCGCCGCCGTGCCAAGGGCCGGTGGAAGCTCACCGTCAGCGATGAGCGCGCAGTCCGTTACGCCAAGTAGCGACGACGCCGCGCGGCCGTCCGCCTTCCCCAAGGCGAAACGGCTGCTGAAGCGATCGGATTATCAGCGCGTGTACGAGCACGGATCGCGATTCACCGGTCCTTATTTCTCCATGTTTTTTCTCCGCCGCGACGACACGCCCGCCAACGCGGCAATCTCCAGTTCGGTGATCCCCAGTTCAGTGATCCAGGGTCCACGAACCGGCTTCACCACGCCACGCGCGCTCGGTAAGGCCGTCGTCCGCAACCGGATCCGCCGCCGCGTACGCGAAGCGCTTCGGCTCGAGATCCCGAGCGTCACCGCGCCGGTGGACATCGTGTTCAATCCCAAGCGCACCGCGCTCGAAGCCGGTTTCGAAGATCTCAGGCGGGAAGTCAGGAGGGTGCTGGCAAAATGCGGGCACTGATTGTCTCCTCGCTTCGTATCTACAAGCAGTGGGTTTCGCCGATGCTTCCCACCGCGTGCCGGTTCCACCCCACCTGTTCGGAATACATGATGGAGGCCGTGGAGCGCTACGGCGTTACACGCGGTGTATGGATGGGTTTGAAGCGATTGGCGCGCTGTCAACCTTTCTGCCAAGGCGGTTTTGATCCGGTACGATGAGCGATCCCAAGGGTACAGAAAAACTGACGCAGGAACAGCGCCTCATGCTGGCGTTCGGCCTCATGGCCGTGGTGCTGACGGTCTCCACTTACTTGACTCCGCAACCGGCGCCGGTTCCCCAGAAGAAACAAGGCGAAGCGGCCAAGACAGCCGAGCAAAAGCAGACCGCGACTCAGACGCAGTCGAGCGCAGCGCCTGCCACGGGGCAAGCCAAGTCCGCTGCGGCGCCCAAGCCCGTGAACCGTGTCGAGGCCTCGAAAGAAGAGACCTACGCGGTGGAGACCAACCTCTATCGCGTGGTGTTCTCCAACCGCGGCGCCACCGTGCGGAGCTGGGTCCTTCGCAAGTACCAAGACAGCAAGGGCAAGGAACTCGAACTCACCAATCCCAAGGCCGTGGGCAAAGTGGTGCCGCCGTTCGCGATCCGGTTCCACGCCGAGCAGCCTTCCGACGACCTGAACAACGCCCTCTGGGCCGCCACCGTCTCGCCCGACAAGCTCACGGTCACCTTCGAATGGTCCAGCGGACCCTGGTACGGCAAGAAGCAGTTCGCCTTCAAGCAGGATAGCTACGTCAGCGAGGTGAGCTCTGAAGTCCGTAACTCGGGCGTGGGAAAACCGCACCTGCTCTACTGGCTTGGCGGATTCGGCGACGGTACCGTGATCGGAGCCACCGCATCGCAGTTCAGCGTGCGCTATGACCTTTCCGCCAATAAGCGGATGGCGCTCGCCGCGAAAGAGGCGCGCGTCGGTCCCGACGCCTACCAAGCGCACAAAGGCCGGTTCGCGTTCGCCGGAATCACGGACTCGTTTTTTGCAGCGCTCGCGCTGCCCGATACCAATCGCGACTTCGAAATCCAGTCCCTAGCCCACGACCTCGAAAACCAAACCGACGGCAAAGTGGATCCGTTCGTCGGCGTCGCCATTGGCGGCGATGCGCAGAACCGCTTCCCTTTCTTCGTCGGCCCGAAAGAGACCGATCTGTTGACGTCGACGGCGCCGAACCTGCCCAAGGTGATCGACTACGGCATGTGGTCCTTCGCGGCGGCGCCGCTGTTCCAGGCGCTCCATTGGTTCTACGAGCGCGTGGTGGGACATTGGGGATGGACGATCGTGGTCATCACCATCGTCATCAACATCGTCCTGCTGCCGCTGCGCCTGTTCGGCTACAAGAGCAGCAAGAAGATGGCGGCGCTGCAGCCGGAGTTGGCTTTGATCAAGGCCAAGTACAAAAACCTCCCCTTGACTGACCCGAAGCGGCAACAGGAACAGCAGGAAACGATGGCTCTCTATGAGAAGCATGGCGTTAGCCTGCTCAACCCGAGCGGATGCCTGCCGCTGATCATCCAGCTTCCGTTCCTGGTGGCCTTCTACAACGTGCTGACGAGCGCCATCGAGCTGCGCGGCGCCAGTTGGCTCTGGGTGAAGGACCTCTCCCGGCCCGACAACGCCTTCGATCCGATTCGCATTCTCCCCCTGCTGATGGTGGGCACGCAGGTGATCACCACGAAGATGATGCCAGCCGCCGGTCCTGACGCGGCGCAACAGCAGCGCATCATGATGATGTCCTCCCTGATCTTTATCGTGATGTTTTGGGCATCGCCGAGCGGCGTGATGTTATACTGGGTCACTACAAATCTGGTGGGGATCCTCCAGCAGTGGGTTTTCAACAAGTTCACCCCGGCTCCAGCGACCGCCTCCGCCAGCCCCGCGTCACCGAAGAAAAAGGGGAAGTGAAGCCGCGTGAGCGAGAAGAAATATAGCGTCGCCGAACACGGAGCGCGCATCGAAGCGTTTCTTCAGAAGATGCTTCCGCTCGTCCACCTGGACGTGAGCTTCACCATGGCGGACGAAACGAGTCCGCACCCTGATTTCGAAAATCCCGACATCCGCGTGCAGTTCACCGGCGAAGACGCCGACATGCTTACGGCCAATAAGATGGAAGTTCTGTTGGCGCTCGAGCACTTGGCGCAAGAGAATCTCCGGATGCCGCTCGAGGATCACAGCAAGCTGGTCTTTGACTGCAATGACCACCGGCTGCTGCGCATCGAAGAGCTCCGGGCCAGCGCACGCCAGGCGGCCGAGCGCGTCAAGCAGACGCATCAGCCGTTCACGTTCAATCCCATGAACAGCCGCGAACGGCGGGTGCTCCACTTGGCTCTGCGCGAGGAAACGTCACTGCGCAGCGAGAGCGAAGGTTTCGAACCGCGGCGCTACGTAGTGATCTATCCTGCCGACATGCCATCGCGACCTCAGCCGGTGCCACCCCCGATGCCGAGGGGCGGCCGTGGCGGCCCCGGTGGAGGCGGTGGACGCGATCGTGGCGGACCTCCTGGACGCGGCGGTGACCGGGATCGCGGTGGGCGCGGGCGTGGTCCGCGGCGCGACCGTTAGTCCGGTCTCGTGTCTCTCGCCGATACGCGTCTCGCCGAAACCATAGTTGCCCTGTCGACGCCGGCTGGGCGTGGCGGGCTCGGTGTGGTTCGCATTTCCGGCAAGCATGCTTGCCAAGTGGCCACGAACACGGTCCGCTTCCCGCATGGCGGAGATTGGGAACCGTGGCGAGTGCGGATCGCGGAGTTGCCCGACGCCTCGGGAGCAACGGTCGACCAGGTTGTAGTCACTTACTTCGCCGCGCCGCGCTCTTATACGGCCGAAGACGTGGTGGAGATCTCCTGCCACGGCGCGCCCGTGGTGTTGCGCCACTGCGTCGAACGCGCCTGCCAAGCCGGTGCGCGGCTCGCCAAGCCGCCCGGCGAGTTCACCCTCCGCGCCTACGTCAACGCATCGATCTTCCGCAAGCCGAAGCCGTGCCGACCTCATCGAAACCACCACGCTCTACCAGGCGCGTGTGGCCGCTTGCCAACCGAGGGCTCCGTGTCGCGGAGTCTGCAGCGTCGAAGGATTCCAACTCCTCGAGTTGATCGCGCTGCTCGAAGCAGGCATCGACTTCGCCGAAGACGACGTCGACGTCGCTGGCGACAGCGAGATCACGCACAACGGCTCGCGCCCATCGAAAGCGAACTCGAGTACTGGTGAGCTACGGCTACGGGAAGCTCGTGCACTCCGGGCTGACGCTCGCTATCGTTGACCCGTCGAACGTGGGCAAACGCAGCCTCTTCAACCGCCTCCTCGAGCAGGACCGCGCCATCGTCACCGAGATCCCCGGCACCACGCGCGACCTCGTCTCCGAAACCGCGGCGATCGAGGAATCCCGGTGCAGTTCGTCGATACGGAGCATCCGAGAGCGAGGATCCGGTGGAACGGCTCGGCATCGAGCACGCTATCGCGCGATGGCTGACGCGGACTTGACGCTCGTGGTGGTGGACCTCGCGGCGGGAATCGGCGCGGAAGATATCGCGCTCTTGGAGCGCGCACGAGGACAGGGGCGGTATCTGCTCGTGGGCAACAAAGCAGATCTCGCGCATGCGGTGATGGAAGGCGCGATCCCAGTCTCAGCGCTCACCGGACTCGGCATCGCCGAACTGCGTCATCGAATCATCGAAGCCGTGGGTGGCGCAGCAGCGCAGGAGGGCGGCTTCATTACGTCGATCCGCCATGAGCGACTGCTGCGCGAGAGCCTCGAAGCAGTGGGTCACGCCCGGACCGCGCTCGGACACGGGCTCCCGCACGAAATGTTACTGCTCGATCTGTACGCCGCCCTTGCGCCGATCGATGCGATCACGGGTGCAACCACGGCCGACGACATCCTGAACCGAATCTTCTCCACCTTCTGCATCGGCAAGTAGGCATAGGCTCTCTGTGTACTGCTATCCTTCAACTTCTTCGCCTGCCGGGCGTTCAGCCTGCGCGGGACTTTCCCGCTTCCGATGCGGGCGCCTGCGCTCGTATCGCTGCTCCGATCCGCGATTGCGGCTCCGCCGTCATGTACTACTATCCTTCCGTATCTTCGCCTGCCGCGAAGATTTCAGGCCCAGTATGTAGGGCAGGCTTTCAGCCTGCGGCGGGACTTTCAGTCCCGCGCTACTCCGAGCCACCTTGCGCTCGACCTCACGCCGCGTTCGCGGCCGCAGCGACCCCCTGATTCGACTGCCGCAACTCATCGATCTGATGCTGCAGCGCAGCCAGATCCGCCATGCGAGCGTTCGCCGCGCGCCGAGCCTCGGCGACCCGAGCCGCCGCCTCGGCCATCGACGAGTGCAACTGGCTGTTCTGGTCTTCCAGCATCTCCACTTCCTCGCGCAGCTTCGCCAGCTCGAGCTTCGCCTCGGCCAGGCGTTTCCGGTCGTGCACGGCCTCTTCGGCGCGAGCCGTGGCGGCGGCAAGGTCCGCTCGTAGCCGGTCCACTTCTCCATGCATCGCGTTTTGCCGATTCTGCCCCGCGTTGGCGATCGCGAGCAGCGCGCGCAGGCGACTGGCCTCCTGGCGGTAGCTGTCGCGCTCCACACGCGCCTTTTCCAATTCGACGGTGAGCGTGGCGGCGTTGCGCTCGGCCTGCGCGGCTTCCTCGATCAGTCCCCGCAGCCGGGCGGTCTCGGCGCGCTCGGCGTCCAACCGGGCGAGCAACTCGGCGTCGCTGGCGCGGGCTTCCTCGGCCTCCACCAGCGCCCGCTTCAACTGCGAGGCTTCCGCACGCGAGGTGTCGCGCTCCTCTTCGAGCTTGGCCGTGAAAGCCGTAAGCCGCTCGCGTTCGAGGTCAGACTCGGCGAGCAGCGCCCGAAGCCGCGAGACTTCCTCCTGGGCCAACTCGTACTCCATCCGCAGATTCGGATCGACCTGCGGAGCCGGCCGCTCCCCCAGCAATTCGCGAATCTCCTCCCGAATCACGCGCCGGCCTTCTTCAAGCTTGGCCTCGGCTTCTGTCACCAGTCCGCGCAGCCGGGCGGACTCGGCGTGGCTATCGGTAAGGTCGCGAATCAGTTCGCCGATGCGGCCGGACTGGCTCTGGTTTTCCGTCTCGAGCCGCGCATGTTCGGTTTTCAGATGTTCCCGCTCCCGCCGCAACTGCTCGGTCTCACCGCGCAGCACCGCCATGCGCATCTCGCGCTCGGCGGCGGAATCGTCACTGCGCTTCTTGGTCTCCGCCAGCTCACCCTCCATGGTCGACTTCGTCACCCGGAGCATCGCGATGTCGTCTTTGAGCCGGATAACCTCTTCTTGCAGTTGAAGATCCTGGACCATGAAGCGCTCTGCGTCGAGGGAGGCTTGTCCGGGGCTAATCGTTCTGGTGCGATTAGATCTCAGGGCAACGAGGTAGCCGAATACCACGCCGATGCCGACGAGTATCGCCAGAGCGAACTGTTCCATTTCTTCCTCCCCAGGGAATTCTGACGTAGTTCTGATCGGCGGAACTACCGCAGAACCTTAGTCCTGGAACTGGAATGGTTACGGTGGGGCGCTGATCCCACCCCCCGCGTTCTACTGCGTCAGGAAATTCGTCACCCCACCCTGCCCCGGCGCCGAGGACCACGGACCCCAGCCCGCGTCCAACCCGAACGCGCACGTTTGCGCCGCCGGACAGGCTCGAACGATTCCGCTATAGAAGGTCGCGTTCGCGGGCAGCGGCACCTGCACCAGCAACCCCGGCGTCACTCCGCGAGCGGTGGGCTGCGCCTGCCCCTGCACCGAAACAAGATACTCGTACAATGTTGCGTTCGGGACCGGTGTCCACCCAAGCTGCACATTGCCCGCCGCCACCGTAAGCGTGACGTCCTGCGACTGGTGCCGCGGCTGCGCCATCGTCGGCGACGCGGGGCTCGCACCTCGCACCAGGAACGGCGCCGCCGGACCCGTCACGCCATTCGCCACCACCACGGCATCGTACCGGCTGCCGTCGCCCCGGAATTTCGCCGACCAGAAATTGCTCTTCGTCAGCACATCCAGCGCGGGAGCCTGGCGCGAGAAATCCTGCACGTAGAGCCGATACACAGTGTTCGATCCGTTGTCTCCAGACACGCGATTCCACGAGAAGAACACATCCGGACCATCGATCGTCGATCCGCTCACGGGGTTGCCGATCTGCGGTGCGTTCGGATTCGCTCCCACGGGATTGAGCGGTGTGGGCGTGCTGTAGGGTCCGCAGCCGTTGCCGTTGCATCCGGCGACAAACATGCTTACCGGCCCCGGCGGAAGCGTGACAGAGCCGTTGGTTTGGGTGGTGCGCAGCCCTGCGACCGTGAGTGCGCCACCTCCGGGTCCCGCGGTTGGTTGCACAGCTTGGATCGTGTAGTAGTCGGCATTCGCCACCGTGTTCCATGAACACGACGCAGTGAGTGCGGCCAAGGTGCAGTTCGGAGCACCCGGAGCAATCGTGGGGACCGCCGGGATCGTCACTTTGAAGCTCACCGGATCAGACCACGGTCCGCAACCGCCGGTGCAAGCGCGCGCCTGGAGTTGATAGTTCGTGGACCCACGCATGGAGAACACGGTGCTCGTGGGTGGTGGATTGCCGCCGATCGCCATGGCGAGTTCCGTGGTGCCGCCGGCCGCGACGTCGATGAGGCGGATTTCGTAGCTGCTGGCTCCAGCCACGGAACTCCAGGAAAATGTTTGCGTCGACGAAGTGAACTCCTGGCCCGCGGACGGCACCGTGATCGAAGGCCGCACCGATGGCCGCGCTTGTGCGACCACGAAGTCCACGTTCGTGAATCCACCGCACTGGAGATCGGCGAATCCACCCATGCAGGCGCGAAGCTGAAACATGTAAGACCCGTCCGCAAGACTGACGAGCGTGGATGTAGCGCCGGTGGCGGCGACGTTCCCTTGGAACAGCGTGGCCGCGCCTTGCGTTATGCGTAGGTCGTAGCCGGATGCGCCCGCGACGGGAGCCCACTGAAACGTTACGCCAGAAACTGCGATGGTCTGATTGGGCGTGGGAGCAAATATGATGGGCGGCGTGTCCGGCGTGATCACGAACGCGTAAGCCGCGCCGCTATCGGCTGCGCTGTTGTTCGCTTGGTCGCCATTCACACCAGTGGCGTTGCTGTCCTCGCCAGTCGCTCCAGCCACGGCCGTGTTCGCGGACAGCGCCACCGGCACCCCAAATCCATCGCCAGCTTGGAAATTCGAAGCCAGGAGCGGCCCTCGCTGAGCCCACGAACCGCCGGTCCGCACAAAGACAAAGGCGCCGCCGCCTTCCCCACCAGTGACGATCGTGTTGCCGGAAACCGCTACGGAGATTCCGAACAGGCTCGTGGCCGGCGCTTTGAGATAAGCCTGCTGGGCCCAAAACGTGCCGGTGCGGACGAAGACATACGCAGCGCCGCGGCCGAAAGCACTGTTATCGAGTTGGTCTCCGTTCACGCCGGTTGCGTTGCTGCTCTCCTGCGCAGCGCCGACCACCAGGGTATCTCCAGAGATCGAAACCGCGATCCCGAAGAAATCGTTTGTGTCGGTGTTGGAGGCCTTCAGATATGCCTGCTGGGCCCAGGCACCGCTGGAGCGCACGAACACATAGGCAGCGCCGCTGTTGATCGCGCCGTTGTCGCTCTGATTGCCATTGACGCCCTTGGCGTTGCTGTCTTCGTCGACCGCGCCGACCACGAGTGTGTCGCCAGAGAGAGAAACACTGCGGCCGAAGAAGTCCGAAAGGCCTGGGTTCGACGCCTTCAGATAGGCTTGTTGGTTCCATGCGGTGACTGTGCGAACGAACACGTAGGCTGCTCCCGAGTAGGGGACGCTATTGTCGCTCTGGTCTCCATTGACACCGGCGGAGCCGCCCGACTCCCACGGCGTGGCCACTATCACCGTATTACCCGAAATCGCAACGCTGCTGCCGAACTGATCTATCGGGTCCGTGTTCGATGCCTTCAGATACGCCTGTTGGGTCCACACGCCCGCAGTTCGCACGAAAACATAGGCTGCGCCAGCGAGAAACGCGTTGTCGTTGTTCTGATCCCCGTTGACACCTTTTGCGTCACTGTCCTCTCCCGCAGCTCCGATGACGATGGTGTCGCCATCGATCGCCACTGAGCCAAACCCATCGTTCGGATCGGCGTTCGATGCCTTCAGGTAAGCTTGCTGAGTCCACGTTGTGCCGTTGCGCACGAACACGTAAGCAGCGCCGCTCCCGGGAGCGAAGTTGTTACTTTGATCTCCATTGACACCTCTTGCCGAACTGGCTTCGCCGGTCGCCCCCACTACGAGTGTGTCTCCGGACAAAGCAACCGAGCCTCCGAATCTGTCTCCGGCATCGGTGTTGGATGCCTTGATGTAGGCCTGCTGCGCAATGGGATCGATGGTCACCGGATAGCGAGCCCTGCGGTCATCGACCGTGAACACGACGCCTCCGCGCTCTACTCGCATTCGCGCCAGGACAGGCTTGCCACCCGCATCGCGGACCACCAACTCGGTGTACGTCACCCGCGCGAGGCCGTCCGGTTCTACGAACTCGACACCCGCAGCAGTCTCGCGCGCACGCAAGCCTCCGCGTACCGCAAGCCGAATCTTGCGCGGCGAAGCCAGCGTGAATCCGTGCTCGAGCCCGCGTTCGCTGTTGACGAACCACTCTTCCAGCCCATCGGACCATCGATAGCTCACCCGGTTCACATCCGCGCTCACATGGGCTTTGCCGGATGTGCCTTCGAGTTCGAGCCCCCATCGCCACGCCGCGCCGTCGGGTTCGACAGTAACTCCGCGGCCATCGAATCGGGCCAGCCACTGCTGCCGGAAATTCCGCGCGTGATATCCATCTGCCTCGGGGAACACGCCGTGGCGATGACGCTCGTATTCGGCACGGATTTGACGCCAATCCTCGGGCGTCAAGTGACCAGGCATCGGATCTTCCAGAACCCGTCCAGCCAGCGGAAGAGCGAAGCAACTCAGAATAAGCAGGAATCCACGCATAGGCCTGAGGAGCCTATTGTCGCAGAATGCGTGATTCAGGCAGCCGAAACAGACGCCGGAACCGAAAACTCCACTGCCGCCTTCACCGGCCGCGACACCGGCGAATCCCCGAACCATCCCAGCAGCTCGGTATCGCTCACCTGTCGCCGCCGCATGATGTCATGCCGCTTCGCCAGCGCCCTCGGCAACAACCGCGCCACATGCCAGAACGCCGCCAGCGACCGCGGCTCCCGCAACACGCACCCACCCAGCACCATCAAATCCCGACCCAAGATCGACCCCGCATGCCGCCAAAACAAAGGCGCGCCCATGTTCTTGATCCGCATCAGAAACCGGTTCTTCACCGAGTGCATATTGATGAAGGAAGGAACCTGATGCCGATTTTCCGGAGTCACTCGCCGCACGTGATACCCCGACGCCGCGGGCGTGTACAAGCACCGCCACCCCAGTAGCTGCGCTCGCCACGCCACATCGGCATCTTCCCGGTAGGAAAAGAAATCGGGGTCGAAAAAACCGTCTGCCAGCGAAACGTCCTCAATCATCTCTCTACGAAAAAACGCCGCGGCTGCGCAAGCCCCGAAGACATATTCCGGCTGCACGTACCGGCCGTCATCGGGCTCGCGCCAGCCGCGGTCGAAGTGTCGTTGAGCGGGAGTGAAGTAGATGCCCGTGGAATCGAGTACGGGCTTGGCTGGCAAGGAGAAATCGGAGTGGATCGACCGCAGCTTTCCGCACACGGTTCCGATCCGAGGATGAACCCGCGCCGCCTCGAGAGCAGCCTCGATGAAGCCGGGTTCCAAAAGCACGTCAGGGTTCAATGTGAGCACCCACTCGCCGGTGGTGCGCTCGATCGCCTGGTTCTGGCCTACCGCGAAGCCGAGGTTCGACGAATTGCGGTATACCCGGATCCGGTCGCCGAATGCGGCCAACACAGCTAGGGTGGAGTCGTTTGAAGCGTTGTCCACAACCACTACTTCAAACGGCTTAACTGATTGATCCAGAACGGCTTGTAGGCACTTTCCGATATGACGGCCGCTATTCCAGGTCACGATCGTGACCGATACGCGAGGCCTCGTCATGGGATGCGTGCTCATTCCGCTGACGTCCCTAAGACCCGCCCCTACTCCCGCCAACTACACCCCTCCGAAAAAAAAGTCGAACCTTTACAATTTTTTCTGGGGGTGTGTAGTTGGCTTCACGCTCGCCGGGTCTTAGGATCGGTCTGTGGGATGTCATGACCTCCCCCGATGGAAAATTCTCTCCGGGCACATCTCGGTACACTGGCGGGCGCAGGACGCGCTTCCATGACGCTACAAGATCAGGTAGCGCAATGGTTCGAAGAAGCGCGCGACGACGTCTACCGTTATCTGATGACGCTCGGGTTGCATCCGCCCCAAGCGCAGGAAGCCACTCAGGAAGTTTTCCTGCGGCTCTACACTGCGTTACGCAAGGGCGACGAGATCCAAAACTGGCGCGGGTGGGTTTTCCGGGTGGCGCACAACCATGGGCTGAAGGTCAGGGCGAGGGAAAGCTCGCAAATGACCTTCGATCCCGAATTCGAGGCACGGCTGGCGGATCCAGCCGTCAGTCCGGAGCGCGACTTATTGGAACGGGAAAGAATGCGCCGGGTGCACGGCGCCATTCAGGGGTTGTCGGAGCAACAACGCCGCTGCCTGTTCCTGCGCATGGAAGGGCTGCGGTATCCCGAGATCGGGGAGCTGTTGGGAATCAGCGCATCCACGGTGGGCGAGTTCCTCCGCCGCGCGATGGTGAGATTGAGAAAGGCAAACGATGAATAAGCGTCCATTCATCGGTAACGCGGGCCATCCCGAGCCGGATGACCTGCTGCGATACGCCGACGGCGAACTGGCCGCAGCCGAGAGCCGCGATGTGCGCGCGCATCTCGAAGCTTGCTGGCCGTGCCGCACCGAGCTCGAACAATTGGAATCGAGCGTCAAGGATTGCGTCCGTTACCGCAACACCTTGGCCGCGATTCTGCCTCCGCCCCCAGCCCCTTGGCGCGACCTGCGCCCGATGTTCGATCACGTGGACGCCGAGATCGCGCATCCTTCTCTATGGGCCCGTTTTGTTTCGGCGCTTCGTGCGCCGCTCGCTTCGCCTTTGCGCTGGGCTCCGGCCGCGCTGGCGCTGCTGTTGGTGGGAGTGTTGATCTATCGTTTGAATGACACGCCGACGGTGAGCGCGGCGGTGTTGCTGCGGGATGCCGTCACCGCGAACGAGGCTCGCAAGCCCGTCGCGCGGCGTCTCGAAGTCCGCGCACGCGGATCCGTGATTCCGGCCGCTGAAATGGACCGCGTGGGCGGCCTCTTCCGCCAAGCCGGTTACGATTGGTCCGAGCCGATCAGCGCTCGCTCTTACTCGGCATGGCGCGATCATCTGGCTTCCAAGCGCGATGAAGTGGTCCGCGCGGGCGCGAATTACGAAGTTCGCACCTACACCGAAGTGAGCTCGCTCCGCGAGGCCGCGCTGCAGCTTCGCGTAGAGAGTCTGGAACCAGTGGCTGGCAACTTCCGCTTCCAGTCCGAACAAGTGGAAATTCGCGACCTCGGCCCTGCCGTGGAGCCTTCTGTCTCCCAGTCTGCCCCCGGCGTTCCCGCAGTAGCGATCACCGAGCCTGCCGCTGCTCCCGCTATCGAAACTCCCGTGACGCCGGTCACACCGGCCGAGGAACTGCGGGTGCTCGCCGCCCTGCAGAAGCTCGGCGCCGACCTCGGCGATCCGGTGGAAGTCCGCAACACGGGCAAGGAATTGGTGGTGAGCGGTGTGGGCGTGGACGCGCAGCGGCAACAGCAGATCCGCGATGCTCTCGCTTCGCAGCCACGCGTAGCCGTAAGGTTCGACGAACCCGGAACGGCTCCAGCAGCCGCGGCATCGCAGACCCGCGTAGCTCCGTTCGCCGCGTCAAACCCGGTGCAACAAAAGCTCGAACAACATTTCGGCGGACGCGCACTGCTCGATCAGTTCAGTGACCGCGCCTTTGCGAGCACCGAGTCGGTGCTCTCTCGCGCGCATGCGTTGCGCCGGCTGGCCGAGCGGTTCCCGGTTTCCACCGAGTCCGCACTCGCCGACGGCGATCGCGCCTTGCTCGCCTCGCTCCGTCAGGAGCACGCGGGGGCTCTGGCCCGCCAGGCCTCGGAGCTCCGCAACTTGCTGAAGCCCGTGCTGGTGGCGGCGGGCGCAGCCGAAACCGCGGTTTCGGGCGTCGCGCAGGCGAACTGGCAATCGAGCGCAGCCCACGGCGTCGAGAACGCCAAGCAAGTCGAACGGATGCTCGCGGCGGTGCTCGGCGGCGACGATTCGGTCACGCCTTCGCAACTGGCGCAGGCGGTCGCGCAACTCGAAGCCGACGCGAGCCGGTAGCGTCCCGGCAGATCGTCAGCGCAGAAGCAAAGCCAGCGGCACTGGCAAGCCCCCAGGCATCCCGCGGACGGATTCTCCTGGCGCGATCTTGGGACCGTAGGTCGCGCCATAAAAGTGGACTCCGTCTGCGGCCGTTCCGTTGATTCCGACGCCTCCAGCGGTTAACGTCGTGTCAGTCCACTTGGCAACCGGTTCGCGGTTGATCCACACGCCGAAAGTCGCGTCATCTTGGTTGAGAACGTAGATATTCTCAAGCGCGGGGTAGTAGTCGTGCTGGAGTCCCTTTTTTGAAGACAGGACTTGCTTACTCGGTTCGCCCTGCTGATTCACTGTTACCGAGATCGACACCTCCCTGGGGCCGGTCTTGCTAAGATGAGCCTGATAGTAAGACTTCATCGTCCGCTCCGTCCGGAACAAGAGTGCGACGCCGCCAGTAAAAGACGCCTTGACCTCGAATCTTCCATCGTGTCTAGCGAGAGTCTGGCTCAGGATCATTGGTTGCGTGATCGGGATCGCTCCGCTTGCCGTCGGGACCTGGACCACTCTCCGTCCGGAGGCGTCCTCAAACCCGCGAAAGGCTTCCCTTTGCGCCAGTCGAAACTCGAGGGCGTCCTTGGTAATGGGAGCTGGGGCGGAGAGAGGAGGCATGGGTGGATTGTTGTGGGTTCCGGCGGCTGATTGCCCGGGTGTGGATTTCCGCGCCGGGTCTTGGCGATCTGCCTTGGCCCGGGCATCCGAACTCCCGTCTCCGTGAAATCCCGAGTACCCGATAGCCACAAGGACCAGCACTACCGCGCCCGCCGCCACTCCCACTTTCCATTGGGGCCACTGCAATACGCGTTCCAGGATCCGGTACCCGAAACCGGCGGTCTTGGCCGGGACGACCGGAGCCAGGGGCCCCTCACTTAGGACACGCGCCGCGACGGCGGCCATCGTTTCCCGCCTTGGCTGGTTCAGTTCGGCTACAAAGACCCGTTTGCCCTCCGCCTCGGCATCGGCAATGGCATTTGCCCGAAGCGCAGGCGGCAGGTGGCGCGATTGGAGGACGACGACCGCACGAGCCGCTCTCGCGGCCGAATCGAAGCTGCCTGACTCCGGCTGCTCCATGAGAAAGTCGACATGGTGGAGCAGGCAGCGTTTCCGGCTGGCCTCCCAAATCGCCTGATCCAACTCCAGCGCCTGCTCCCTATCCTCGCCGGCGTAACAGAGAAGGAAGTCCGGTGGTTCGTTCAGGGCCCGCGCTCCTATGGCCCGGAGTAAGAGCCGCTCCTGATCGTGTGCCGTGGTGGGATCGAATCGAAGGTGCCGGACCAAACGCCTCGGAGATCCGAGAAGCGCAAGATACTCCACGAGTAATCGTTCCTCGAGGCCTGCGCTGCACAGGGCCAGGAGCGGTTGCGTGCCTTGCCGGAGATGCGGCTGGATCTCTTCGAGGGATGCGAAGTCTGGCGCTATGACGATTTCGCACTTACCGGGTTCCGGCCAGTCCTCGCCGATGCTGGCGCGTTCTCCGGCCTCGCGGATACGATCTCTCACCCAAACCGCCACGTCGCGACTGTCTTGGCCGTGAAGAATGCGGAAGTCCGGAGGGCGGCATCGATTGGCCATCTCCCTCAGGATGCGCTTCAAATCGCTCTCGCCAGCGCGAGGCGCCAGCCCTGCTCGATCGCCCTGCCGCGCACTCTCGCTGATCGGCGCGCGCCAAAGTAGATCGTGGACCAAGTCTTTGAGGCATGCCTCTTGTTCGGTCAGTTCGCGAGGAAGGGGACGGCCCGACTGCCACGCCCGAGCCTGAAGCCAGGCAGTCTCCTCCAGCAGGCAACTGCGCACGACAAGCGGCAGAACACGAAGGCGCCCCTGATTCATACGATCTTCGATGCGGCGAAGTTCGTCCCAGTTGTCGGCGAGGAAATCCGAGGAAATGAGAAGAATCGCGATTTCCGCGCGGTCGATCGCGCGATCAATTTCGCTACTCCGCACGTCTCCGGGGACCAGCATCTCTTCGTGCCAGAGTGCGACCCGCCGAATGGCTATGGATGGCGCAAACTGCTTGACAAGGCGGTCAACGACTCCGAGATCGTACGGATCGCGACTGGATCGGATCAGGACACGCCGGGGCACTGGGTTTCCACTGGAACCATCGGCAGCAAGGGGGGATTGCCTTTAGCCTTTGATGGGGAGTCCCGCCTCCGGGGGCTCCATTCGAGGTCCCGAACGCCTGCGCTGGAGCACCCTCCACTCACGGGCAAGGAACTGGTGGTGAGCGGTGTGGGCGTGGACGCGCCGCGGCTTCGCAGACCCGC
This sequence comes from Bryobacteraceae bacterium, assembly GCA_046331625.1. Taxonomy (GTDB): domain Bacteria; phylum Acidobacteriota; class Terriglobia; order Bryobacterales; family Bryobacteraceae; genus JAXLQL01. The sequence goes on along the minus strand of JAXLQL010000021.1, from coordinate 140,133 downwards.
GTAGCTCCGTTCGCCGCGTCAAACCCGGTGCAACAAAAGCTCGAACAACATTTCGGCGGACGCGCACTGCTCGATCAGTTCAGTGACCGCGCCTTTGCGAGCACCGAGTCGGTGCTCTCTCGCGCGCATGCGTTGCGCCGGCTGGCCGAGCGGTTCCCGGTTTCCACCGAGTCCGCACTCGCCGACGGCGATCGCGCCTTGCTCGCCTCGCTCCGTCAGGAGCACGCGGGGGCTCTGGCCCGCCAGGCCTCGGAGCTCCGCAACTTGCTGAAGCCCGTGCTGGTGGCGGCGGGCGCAGCCGAAACCGCGGTTTCGGGCGTCGCGCAGGCGAACTGGCAATCGAGCGCAGCCCACGGCGTCGAGAACGCCAAGCAAGTCGAACGGATGCTCGCGGCGGTGCTCGGCGGCGACGATTCGGTCACGCCTTCGCAACTGGCGCAGGCGGTCGCGCAGCTCGAAGCCGACGCGAGCCGGTAGACCGGTACGTGTCTTGCAAAAATCGTATCTCCCTTTCCGGTCAAGGATATCCCGGGATCGATTTTGCACGGAGGATTGCGCAGTCTTCTAACCTGGGAGCGTGGAGCCATGCTCTACTCGCTCTTCGACAATCGAATAACTTCCCCCGCTGGGGCTCGGCCTTGTGCTGCAGACTGGACTTTCGGTCCGCTGCCGGAGCTCCTTGTCCCATCTTCAACAACTCCTGGGGGGCCTCAAATTACCCCAATTTGCGGTGGTAAATCCGACACTTTCCGACAGAATCCGACACTCTACGCGTTTTTCGGAAACCGTCGCCCCTACTGCTCCAACCCGGGACCAGCCACCCCGCGATAATCGGCCACGCCCCCGGCATACTTCGCCGCATCCAGCCGCGCCTGCGCCCGCTTCGCCGCGTTCAACGCCTTCGCCACGTCGACCCCCGGCAGCGGATTCGCGATCCGCTCCGTCGCCCGCTTCAGCGCTTCCGTCGCGCGCTTCACGTCGATCTCGGCTGCCTTCTCCGCTCCATGCGCCAGCACCCGCACATGGTTCCCGCTAATCTCCAGGTACCCGCCGGCCACAGCCAGCACGTGCATCTGACCATTGAGCAGCTTGTACGTCAGCTCCCCGATCCCGAGCTCGCTCAGCAACGGCGCGTGACCCGGCAGGATCCCCATGTACCCCTGCTCGCCCGGAATCGTCGCCTCCGTCACGGCTTCGTTCACCAGCATCCGCTCCGGCGACGCCACTTCGAGTCGAAACGTTTCCGCTGCCATTTGTTTTTAGGCCTTCTTCATCTTCTCGGCGTGCTCGAGCACTTCCTCGATCCCGCCCTTCATGTAGAACGCCTGCTCCGGAATCTCGTCATGCTTGCCGCTGACGATCTCCTGGAAGCCCTTGATCGTCTCGCTCAGCTTCACGTACTTGCCCTTGAAGCCCGTGAACTGCTCGGCCACGTGGAACGGCTGCGAGAGGAAGTTCTGGATCTTGCGCGCGCGCGATACGGTCTGCCGGTCGTCTTCGCTCAGTTCGTCGATGCCGAGAATCGCGATGATGTCCTGCAGGTCCTTGTACCGCTGCAAGGTTCCCTTCACCTGCTGCGCCACGTTGTAATGATCCTGCCCGAGAATTTCCGGCGACAGGATGCGCGACGTCGAAGCCAGCGGATCCACTGCCGGATAGATACCCAACGCCGCGATGTCGCGCGAAAGGTTCGTGGTCGCGTCCAAGTGCGCGAACGTGGTGGCCGGTGCGGGATCGGTGTAGTCGTCGGCGGGCACGTAGATCGCCTGCACAGACGTGATCGAACCCTTCTTGGTCGACGTGATGCGCTCCTGCAGCGCGCCCATTTCGCTCGCGAGGTTCGGCTGATAACCCACCGCGGAAGGCATGCGGCCCAAGAGCGCCGATACTTCCGAGCCCGCCTGCGTGAAGCGGAAAATGTTGTCGATGAACAGCAGCACGTCCTGGCCTTCTTCGTCGCGGAAGTACTCGGCCACCGTCAGGCCCGTGAGGCCCACGCGCAACCGCGCTCCTGGCGGCTCCGTCATCTGGCCGTAGATCAGCGCCACCTTGGACTTCTGCCAGTCCTTCGGATCCACGATGCCCGACTCTTGCATTTCGAGCCAGAGGTCATTGCCTTCGCGAGTCCGCTCGCCCACGCCCGAGAACACCGACACCCCGCCGTGCGCCTTGGCAATGTTGTTGATCAACTCCATGATGACGACGGTCTTGCCGACTCCGGCGCCGCCGAACAGGCCGATCTTGCCGCCCTTGAGATAGGGCTCGATGAGGTCAATGACCTTGATGCCCGTTTCGAGCATCTGGAGCGAAGTCGACTGCTGATCGAACGCGGGCGCGGCGCGATGAATCGGATAGCGCTTCGGCGCGTCCACCGAACCCATGCGATCGACGGGCTCGCCGAGCACGTTGAGCACGCGGCCGAGCGTTTGCGGACCCACCGGCACGCTCACCGGACCGCCCAGGCTCACAGCCTTCATGCCGCGCACCAGACCTTCGGTCGGCTTCAGCGCGATGGTGCGCACGCGGCCTTCGCCCAGGTGCTGCGCCACTTCGCACACGATGTCCACCGGATCGGGCACATTGAAGCCCTCACTCGTGATGCGGACCGCGGTGTAGATGATCGGGATCTGGCCTTCGGCGAACTGCACGTCCACCGCGGGACCTGCGATCTGGATGACTTTCCCCTCGAGCTGCATAGACATAGTGGCTTACTCCAATGCGGCGGCGCCGCTGACGACTTCGATGATTTCCTTGGTAATGCTGGCCTGGCGGACGCGATTCATGTAGAGCGTCAGCTTGTCGATGACATCGGCCGCGTTCGAAGAGGCCGAGTCCATCGCGGTCATGCGGGCGGCGTGCTCGCTCGATGCCGATTCGAGCATCGCCGTGAACAGCGCGTTCTCCACGTAGCGCGGAAGCAGGCTCTCGAGCAATTCAGCCGGCGGCTCTTCGTAGATGTAGTCGATGTGAACGATCTCCTCGGGAAGCGCCACGGGGAGAATTCGCTTCACCGTGATCTTCTGCGAGATCACGCTTTTGAACTCGTTGTAGATGAGGTAGACCGCGTCCACATCGCCGTTCGAATAACGCTCGGAGACTGCCTTGGCCACCTTCTGCGCATCCGATACCTGGACGTTGTTGAACACGCCCACGTACTCGCCCGTGATGTCGGCGCTGCGGCGGCGGAAGAAGTCGCGGCCCTTGCGGCCCACGGCCTCGAGCGCCAACTGGCAACCCGGACGCTCCTGCACGAACTTCTGCGCGGCCTTGATCAGGTTGGAATTGAACGCGCCGGCCAAACCGCGATCCGAAGTCAGCAGCACCAACTGCACGCGCTTCTCGTCGCGGCGCGCCAGCAGCGGATGCGACAACTCGGCGCCTCCGGCCTGCGCTGCGGAAGCGGCGTTGGCCAGGATCTTCTCGAGCATCGCGGCGTAGGGGCGCGCGGCGATCACGCGGTCCTGAGCTTTGCGCAGCTTGGCCGCCGCCACCATCTTCATGGCCTTGGTGATCTGCTGCGTGTTCTTGACCGAGCGGATGCGCCGCCGGATGTCGATAAGGCTCGGCATGGTTTACTTCCCCGCCGTGAAGCGCTGCTTGAACTCCTTCATCATGTCGTGCATGCGCGCCTTCAGGTCGTCGGAGATCGCCTTCTTCTCGCGGATTTCGTTCAGGATTCCCGGATGCGCGTTCTCGGTGAAGCGATAGAGCTCGCTCTCGAAGCGGCGGCAGTCTTCCACCGGCAGGTCATCGAGATAAGCGTTGGTGCCGGCGAAGATGATGAGCACCTGCTTCTCGAATGGGAGCGGCTGGTGCAAGCCTTGCTTCAGCACTTCGGTCAACCGGCGGCCGCGATTGAGCTGCTGTTGCGAAGCCTTGTCGAGATCGGAACCGAACTGCGCGAACGCGGCCAGTGCGCGATACTGCGCGAGCTCGAGTCGCAGCGAGCCGGCCACTTGGCGCATCGCTTTCGTTTGCGCGTTGCCGCCCACGCGGCTCACCGAGATGCCTACGTTGATGGCGGGGCGAATGTTCGAGTTGAAGAGGTCGGCTTCGAGGAAGATCTGGCCGTCGGTGATCGAAATCACGTTGGTCGGAATGTACGCCGAAACGTCGCCGGCCTGCGTTTCGATGAACGGCAGAGCGGTGAGCGATCCGCCGCTCTTGAGCTTCGCGGCGCGCTCCAGAAGCCGGCTGTGGAGATAGAACACGTCGCCCGGGAACGCTTCGCGTCCTGGCGGACGGCGCAGCAGCAGCGAGATCTCGCGATACGCAGCGGCGTGCTTCGAAAGATCGTCGTAGATGCAGAGGGCGTGCTTGTCTTTGTCGCGGAAGTACTCGCCGATCGCGCAGCCAGTGTACGGCGCGATGTACTGCATGGGAGCGGGGTCCGAAGCAGTGGCGGCGACGATGATCGAGTACTCCATCGCCCCTTGTTCCTCGAGCGTCTTGACGAGGTGCGCCACGGTGGAACGCTTTTGTCCGATGGCGACGTAGATGCAGATCACGTCGCCGCCCTTCTGGTTGATGATCGTGTCGAGCGCGACGGCGGTCTTGCCCGTCTGGCGGTCACCGATGATGAGCTCGCGCTGGCCGCGGCCGATCGGAATCATTGCGTCGATCGCCTTGAGGCCGGTTTGCAGCGGCTCTTTCACGGGCTGCCGGTCGACGACGCCGGGCGCGAGGCGTTCGATCGCATTGAATGCGGTAGCAGCGATGGGTCCCTTGCCGTCGATCGGTTCGCCGAGCGCGTTCACCACGCGGCCGATGAGCGCATCGCCCACCGGGATCGACATGATGCGGCCGGTGCGGCGCACTTCGTCGCCTTCCTTGATGTTGCCGTACTCGCCCATCAACACAGCGCCGACTTGATCCTCTTCGAGGTTCATGGCGATGCCCGAGACACCGCCGGTGAATTCGATCAGTTCGCCGGCCATCACCTTTTCGAGGCCGTGGATGCGGGCGATACCATCGCCCACCGAGATCACCGAACCGATCTCGGCGACGTTTACCGCCGCTTCGTAGTTCTCGATCTCCTGGCGCAGTACGCGCGCAATTTCATCTGCCCTAACCTGAGCCATTCTGTTTCCTTCGTTTGCGGATCGAAGATCCGCATCACCCGTAGTAGTGGACTATCCGGCAAGACGGCCGCGCAGGGCATCGAGCTGCCCGCGAACACTGCCGTCCCAAATCGTGGATCCAATGCGGACGAGGACTCCTCCCACCAGCGTGGGATCCACTTCGAATTCGCAACGAACCTGTTTCCCCGTTTTGCGGCCGAGTTCGGCGGCGAGCGCGTCGCGGTCAGACTGCGCCAGCTCGAACGCCGATTTCACTTGCGCTCGCACCCGGCCGAGACGAGCGTCCAATTCGGTTTCCAACGCGCCGGCGATCTCGTCGATCGAGCCGATGCGGCGGTGGTCGATCACCACCCAGAGAAAGTTTCGAACCAGCTTGTGCAGCCCGATCGAGTCGCCCAGCTTGGCCACCACGGAGTGCTTGCGCGGCGTGGAGACGGCGGGCGAAAGCAGCACGTTTCGCAGCTCGGCCGAGTCTTTCATCGCGCCGGCGAAATCGCGCACTTGCGAGAGAGCCACGGCCGGCTCGAGCCCGGCACTGGGAGTCAGAACGATGTCGGCGAGAGCGCGAGCGTATCGGTTGGCGATGGCCAGTGCCATGTCAGTTCACCGAGCCTTCCGGACCGTTCAAGCCCTGCACGAATCGGGAAACCAGAGACGACTGCGCCATTGGCGTCAACCGGTCGCGTAGCTTCTTCTCGGCGAGTTCGAGCGCCAGCTTGGATGCGTGAGCTTTGAGTTCCACTTCGGCCTGCTTGGCTATCGAGGCGATCTCGCTCTTGGCGTTGTCCTGCGCCTTGGCGAGCATGCGCGCAGTCTCCTGCTGGATGCGCGTACCTTCGGCTTCCATTTCCTGCTTGGACGTGGTGCGCATGGTTTCGAGTTCGGCGCCGAGGTTGGCGATCTTGGCTTCGATGGCGGAGGCGCGCTTTTCGGCTTCCTCGCGAGTCTGCTGCGCTTCCTTGATCGACTTCTGGATCTCGTCGGTGCGGGCCTTGAAGAACGCCGGAGCGTGCTTGTTGATGACCCAGCCCATCAGCACCACGAGGATCCCGAAGTTCGCCCACTTCCACATCGATTGGTCTTCTTCGTGTCCGCCTTCGGACTTGCCGTGCTCCTGCGCCAGAGCCAAAGGAATTGCGAGCGTGGCGATCAACAGAAGCCGCTTCATCGCGAGCCTCCAGCCAGTACGCCGGCCGCGATTTGCTCGGCCAGTTTCTCGCTCTCGGAGTTCAGCGTGGCCAGGGCCGCATCGCGCTCGAAGCCGATCGACTGCCTGGCAGCCTCGATGTCGGCATCCACGTTCTTCTTGGCCGCCGCGATCGCCGACGATTGCTCATCGCGCCAGCGCTTGCGGATCTCTTCCTGCTCCCGGTAGATCTCGCCGCGGGCAGCGCGGAGCTTCTCTTCGTACTCGGCCGCTTTCGCCTCGGCTTTGCGCAGGCTTTCCTCGGCTAGTTTGCGGGTACCGGTGGTGGCGGCCTTACGTTCTTTCAGGGCCTTTTCGAGAGGCTTGTAGAACGCCGTCTTCAAATAGACGTGCAGGATCAGAAGGGTAATGAAGGTAGGCAGGGCTCGGAGCAGGAGGCCGCCTAGCGACGCTAACAAAGATTCCATTTCTGATTGTGGACGGACGGCTTAACCGGGAAGATCGGCAGACGATCGCTGGTTAACTTCTATTTATAGCATCCGCGCCGAGGGCCCGTCAAATGGACCGGGGCGCAGTTCAGGAGGGGTCAGTGGGCAAACACGCGGCCTGCGAATTCGACGAAGGCGCGCCGGAACACAGGCCATGTGTGCGCACCGGGAGTCTTGACGAACTCGCCCTTGATGTTCTTTCCTTTCAAGTACACGTCGAGCGCTTCCGATCCTTTGATGAGGCCGTCCTCTGTGCCGCACGTGAAGTAGATCCACTTGTATTGGCCGGCGCGCTTGGCATCGAGAGCCGGATACGCCTTCGCCGGATCGGAATCGAGCATGACGAGCGCGGGCGAGAAGCCACCCACCCAGGCGAAACGATCCGGGTGGCCGAGCCCGATAGAGAGCGCCTGCGCGCCGCCCATGGAGAGTCCGGCGATGGCGTGGTCGCGCACGTGGCGGCTGATGTGGAAGTCCTTTTCGGCGCGCGGCATGACTTCGGTCAGCAGCATCTGGGTGTAGCGGGTGAGATGCTCGGCTTGCAGCGCTTTGTCGCCGTAGAGACGGAAGATATCGCCAGTAATCCCGTAGCCGAGCGGAGTTACGATGATGGTGGGTTTCATCTTGCCCTGGGCGATGAAGTTGTCGGCGATGACGTTGGCCCGGCCGACCGTGAACCAGGCCGTGGCTTCGTCGGTGAGCCCGTGCAACAGGTAGATCACCGGATAGGCCTCCTTGCGGCGGGCGTCGTAGCCGGGCGGCGTGTAGACATAGTATTCACGCTCGTCCCCCAGGACTTTCGATGCGAACCGGACATGCGTGATCGCCCCGTGCGGCACGTCGCGCGCGTCCCACGGGTTGTTCCCGGGGACCTCGACCGTGCTGACGCCGACGCCCTCTCCATAGTGCGTGAAGCGCGGAGCCGCGTTGGCCGTATCCGGAACGACTGCTCCGTCTATATTGAAGGAGTAACTGTAAACGTCCGGAGCAAGCGGCGCCGTAGTGTAACTCCAGACGCCTTCGGCGTCTTTCGTCATCGCTCCGGCAACTTCGGCTCCGGCGACCGATACGCTCTGCGCGCCGGCCGCCCGGACGCGGAACGTGACCCGCCCGTCCGCGGCGACTTCCGGCGACTTCACGGGAGGCACTGCGGGTCCGCGCCGGGGCCGGGGAGGCGTCTGCTGCGGATACGCGAGCGCGGCCGCCATCAGGAGAAGTGTCAGGAGTCGCATGGGAATAGGATAGGCTGTCCGGCTTCAGCACCCGGAGCGATGGATCTACAAACCAAACTCCGAGTCCGGCGAGAAGAACGCGTTACCCGGGCCGGTGGCCGGCATGCAAATCCGCAGTCTCCATCCGGCCAGATTGACAGAATCACCTCGGCCAGCCTCCGCAAGGTCAACCGAGCCTTGCCCGCCTACGCCGCGCAGATCGAGTCAGGCAGAGGCGGCTCAGTGTTCGTTGTCTCCACGGACCCAATCGTACCATCGAATCGAGTCAGCGGCCTGACGCCTGTGCGCTATGATTCTGACGAGAGACCGTCCATTGAGCGACTACCAACGCTTTCCCGATGATCTGACGCTCGAGGAGTGGCAACTGGCGGAGGTCGCCGCTGCCATCCGGGAACTCGACGAAAGCGGTGGAATAGACCACGAGCGCGTCGTCGAGTGGGTGTCGACTTGGGGCACGCCGGGCGAACGCCTTCTCTAGAAGTCGTAGCGTAAGCTGAACTGCATCACGCGCGGACCGCCGAGCGTACCCAAGTACTTGCCGAACGCGGACGGGCTGCCCAGGGTCAGGTTGATGTTGAGCGGATCGAAGCGAACGCTGTTGGTCACGTTGAACACTTCCCAGCGAAACTGGATCTTGTGATCTTCCCACGGCAGAGAGAAGCTCTTGGCGAGGTTCATGTCAATCGAGAAGATGCCGTCGCCGCGGACGTTGTTGCGGTTGCCGATCTCGCCCGGATCGGTGAAGCCGAAGGCTTTGAAGGCAGTGGCGGGATCCTGGAACACGTTGGGTCCGGAGCGGCCGCCGCTCGGAGCCGGCGCGTTCTTATTAGTGCCATCGGCGAATGCAGCGGTCTGGGTGGCCCAGCCGGTGATGTTGTAGTTGGTGGGCCAAGTGCGGCCGTGGCCCACGCTCGTGGGAAGTCCGCTCGACTGGCGATAGATGCCGCCGAGCTGCCATCCGCCCACCACCATGTCGGCCAGGCGTGACATGCCCGAGCCGAACTTGTGCCCCTTGCCGATTGGCAGATTGTAGACGTAAGCCGCGTTGAAGAGGTGGCGCTGGTCGAAGTCAGATGAGCCGCGCATCTCGCGCCGGTTGTAGGGATTGATGATGATCCCGCGGAGGCCGTCGGTGGTGCTCGCGTTGTTCTCGGTCACCGAGCCCATGTCGATCGAGTGCGCCCAAGTCCAGTTGAAGTCGATCTGATCGCCGTTGCCGAAGCGTTTGCGCAAGCCCCACTGCATCGAGTGATAACTCGAAAAGCCCACCGAGCGCAGTGCCCGCAGGAACGAATACTGCGGACTGAAGAAGGCGAATTTCCCGAGCTTACTCGTGCCAGGAGAGCCGAAGCGGTCGAGCGATTCGAGCGCGGCGGTGCCATCGGGGTAGTTGTCCTGATAGACCGAGTACGCCACCTGCGTGGCCGTTTGTCCGCCCTTGGCCAATTGCGGGAACATGTTCTCCCAATACGGGATCGGCTGCACGTTCCGGACAGCCGTGTTCGCCCGGATGAGCGAGGCGAACTGCTTCGCGGCGGCGAAGTAGTCGACACCCGATTGTGGATCCCGGATGTTGAGCGGCGTGGCCAGGTCTTCGCTCGTCAGCGTACGGCGGCCCTCGCTCGCCACGTAGGCGGCGCTCACGATCCAGCCGTTATGAAAGTCACGGCTGAACGAAAGGTTCCAGCGCATCACGTACGGGGCACGCAGCCGATCATCGAGGCTGTTGGTGATCTGGAATATGTCAGGTTGTTCCACGGGGAACTGTGCGGGCGGAGGCGGCGTCACCAGGCTTTGGGGGATCGAGGTGGGGCTCACATAGCGCGGTGTCTGGGCCACCGTGAGCCGGCCGGACGAGTTATTCGCGCTGGTGGAAAGGCCGAGCGAGCTGGCGTCGTAGGAGCGAATCAATCCAGCGCCGAAGACGTCATAGTACATGCCGAATCCGGCGCGGATCACGGTCTTGCCTTCGCCAAAGAGGAGCTTACTGAGTCCGCCCTTGCCGTCGGGCGTGAACGCCAACGCCATGCGCGGCGACCAGTTGTGCAGGTTGTCGTAGAGCGGACGCCCGCCGGTCGCGTTGGCGAGATTGAAGAGTACGCGCGGAATGGCCGCGGATCCGCTTTGGCCGGCGCCGGCTGCGGCCACGCGCCGGTCGAACCACTCGCTGAGCGGAATGCTCGGACTGGTCTGCACTCCGTTCACCTCGTAGATCGCGGGCCAGTACATGAAGCGGACTCCCGGCGTGATCGTCAGGTTGCGCCGGATCTTCCAAGTGTCCTGGAAATAGATCTCGCTCTCTTCACCGCGAAACTTACGCGGGACGCCTTCGCCGGGCGCCTGCGCGCGCGCAGTTCCGTCTGGGTTCGGCAGGTAGTTGTAGCGCGAAGTCACTTGCGTCACCAGGCCGAGCACGGCGGCGGTGGCGTCATGGAACGACGTGCGGGCTTGGGCCAGGATGCGCTGGTCGTCGGGAACCGTAGCAGCCGCCAGCGAGGCGCTGAGGATGTTGCCGCTCTGGAGCAGCCACGAGGAATTGATGCCGCCGGCAAAATACGAGCTCGCGAAGTTGAGCCGGTCATTGGTGTACATGCGGTAGCTTCCGCCGAACTGGAACGTGTGCGACCCGCGGATGTTCGTGAAGTCCTGGGCAAGGTGATGGACGGGCGAGATCCTGCGGAACGATGTGACGTCGCTGATGGGCGATGACATGCCGCGGAACGTGACGAGCGGATACGTCTGGGTGCCGGAGGTCTCGATTCCCTGGCGCGTAAAGCCGTAGCGCGTTGTGGAGAAGAACGACGGAGTCAAAACGGCGTCCCAACCCAAGCCGAGTCCTTTGCTGTTGTTCAGATCCTTCTCGTTGGGAGCGAGACCAGGGAACTGGGGAGGAAAATTCTCGACGTCGTTCTGTAACTGGCCGCGGACGAAGACCTTGTGCTTGTCGTTGATCGAGTAATCGATCTTGCCCACGTAGGTGTAATAGCGGCGAGCCAAGGGGGCGTTGAAGCGGAATCCAGCCGTGTTGATGCCGTCGCCGGCGGTGAAATCGTTGGCGGCCGGGAACGAGCGCAGCACGTTGAGCGCATTCTGGCTGAGGGATCCGGCATCGGCAACCACGCCCAGTAGCTGCTGCGGCGTCAGCTCCACGGTTTGCCGGTTGACGTTGAGGTAGCGCACATTGCCTTGCTTCAAATGCTCGCGTGGCACGGTGCGGATGACGCTCTGCTCGAGCCGGTCCTGTTGGCCTTCGAAGTTGAAAAAGTAGAACAGCTTGTCTTTCCTGATGGGGCCACCGATACGCCCCCCGAAAATGTTGCGGTTGAGCTTGGGCGTGGGAAGCGCCTTACCGTTGGCGTCGAGCGTGAGGTTGTTGAAAAAGGTGTTGGCGTTGGCAGCCTTGTTACGGAGATACTCGTAGAGCGCGCCGTGCATGCGGTTGGTCCCCGAGCGGGTGACCAGCGAGATCTGCGCTCCCGATCCGCGGGAGGCGTCGGCATTGGCGTTCGACGTAGTGACGCGGAACTCCTGCACCGAATCGAGCGTGACACGCAGCGCGCCCTGGAACGGATCGCGGGTCTGCTGGTTGTTGATGTCGACTCCGTCGAGCATGATATTCGACTGGTCACTGCGTCCGCCATTGACGACGCCGTTGCGATCGACTGCCGCGGAGGATCCACCATTGACCGTATCGGGGTCACCGATGTAGGAGACGCCGCCTTGAAGCGAAAGCAGGCGATCGACGCGGCGGCCTTCGAGCGGCAACTGAGTCACTTGCTTGGTTCCGAACGAATTGCCGAGCGTTGCGTCAACCGTGTTGAGTTGGATCGACTCGGCCGCGACTTCAATGGTCTGCGAGACGGATCCGACCTTCTCGAAGGTGACGTTGACGGTGGCCGGCGTGTTGACAAGCAGGCGGAGATTCTGAATAGATACATCAGCGAAGCCCTGCTTGGTGGCCTTGAGGCGATAGGTGCCCGGCGCGAGGCCAGGGAAGGCATAGCGCCCCAGGCCATCGCTCGCCGTTTCCCGCGAGGCGTTGTTTTCGATGTTGGTCAGCGTGAGCGCGGCGGCTGGAATCGCGGCGCCAGTCGGGTCCACAACCGTGCCGTTGAGAGAGGTAACGGCTTGCCCGTAAACTGACGAAGCAGCCAAAGAGAAGAGAATCCCCAGACGGAGAGACATGGTGGCACACCCTTTCCCACAGAGCCCAGGACGGCGAGGTCCAGGCTACCTTGCGATATACAGGGTTGTAGCAGATTGGCGAGCGGCAGTCAAACCGCGAGGCGCTGAGTGATCGATCGCATCACTTGGCGCAGGCGGTTGATTGGGGCGTCGCTCGCCAGTGGTGCGCCTCGGAGGGCAGTTCGAAGCCCTGCGGCATTCTGAGACGGCATTCTGAGACTGGAGTCGGGCCGGTGGGTCCGGCTAAGATGTTGGTGAGCGAGCGCGGCCGAATATGCTTCGAGGCGTTCGAGTCTTCGGGCCTCTTGCTTCGGCAGCGCCGGCGGCTGACCAATGCCACCAGTCGTCTTGTGTTTGCTGGATTCGGGCGAGGTTCTGTTGTTCCACGAACTAATGTCACTCGAGTCCGCCATCGAGGCGGTGGATGTAAGAAACAAGGAATATCTCGCATACGATTCTGCCGGCTTCGTGCTTGACCTAAGCGTAGACGAGTTCAATGCGCCAAGGGCCACCAAAATCCACCGTGTACGAGCCGGAATGCCTTCGGCAGTGGATTCTGGATCACTACCGCTCATCGCTGGGGATCTCCGAAGGAGGAACACTGGCCGAGTCGATCAGAGCCCTGAGATTCAGTTATGACTACGACGTCCAGCGGCGATAGCCGGAGACGGGAGACGTGGACGAATCAAATGGATCAGCCATCGTGGCGTAGCGCCAGGACCGGATTCAGCCGGGCCGCGCGAAGCGATGGGATCAGCATCGCCAGGAACGCGACCGCGCCGAGAAATGCGCCGATGGCGAGGTAGGTCTGGATCGGCTGCGGCGGGAGCAGATGCAGTGCTGACGAGAGTACGCGCTCGGCGCCCACGGCGCAAAGCGATCCGGCCAGGGTCCCGAAGGCCACGAGCGCGCTGCCTTGGCTCACCATCATTCGCAGCACGTTTCCGGGGCGGGCGCCGAGCGCCATGCGAATGCCAATCTCCTTGGTGCGGCGGACGGCGATGTACGAAGTGACGCCGTAGAGTCCCACCGCGGCCATCCAGAGCGAGGCGAAGGAAATGAAGAGCGATGCGAAGGCGACGGCGCGGGGCACCCAGCGGCCATACTCGACGAATGCGCGAAGCGAGTTCACCGTAGCTGACATGCGCGGGTCGAGATCGCGGATCAGTTTTCGCAACGAAAGCATGACGGCGGCTTGATCTCCCCGTGTACGGAGTTGGACGAAGCCTCCCTGTGCGAGACCGAGGGGACGAAGCGTCGCGTAGCTTCCCGGTGTTTCTCCGGCGATCGGCTTCTCAGCTACTATGCCGACGATCTCCTGCCATGCTTCGGGTTTGCCGTTCGTCCAGTAGCGGATGCGTTGTCCCACAGCTGCGCCCGCGAATAGGCTGCGAGCGAGTGGTTCGTTGATGAGCACGACTGCGGCTCCGTTACGGGATTCGGTGGAGGTGAAGTCGCGGCCGCTCGTGAGCCGAAGGCCGAAGACGCGGAGGCATCCATCTGAGATAGCGCCTTCCATCACCGGCGCAGGGGTCTTGCCGGGCTGCCCTTCCACCTCCAGCTCTCGGCCCTTTGTGCCGATGAGGGCACGGACCATGGGCCACTGAGTCATCGCCACCGCTTCCACTTCTGGTAAAGCCATCGCCCGATCGCGCACTTTCTCGAGCAGGTCACGGGAGGCTGCCGGCGAATATCCATAAGCGCCGGGTTGGATCTGCGCTTGAACCACAGGCTGCGACTCGAGAGTCGAGAGGAATTCGTCGAGTACCGACATCGCACTGTTCAGGCTCGCGGTGACCACGAGCAGCACCACACAGGCGCCCATCTGCACGGCAATGAGGAATCCGCGGATTCGCGACCCGGAGACGCGGCCGGCCGGAGCGGTGTCTTTCATCGTGCTCGAAACATCCGGACGCGTGGCCTGGATGGCCGGTGCGAGACCGAAGATGACGGTTGTGAAGGCGCAAAGGCCGAGCGTGAAGGCGAAGATCGTCGCGTTGATGCCGAGGTCGAGCCAGGGAACGGGGAGATCCACGGGTACGATCCGGGGGAGGAGAGCCAAGGCGGCGCGCAGAAGCCCGTTCGCGGAAAGCAGGCCAAGCAGCGCCGCCAGACCCGTAAGTAGGAAACACTCGGTGAGTAACTGCCGGACCAGACGTAATCTTCCCGCTCCAAGAGAAAGGCGGACCGCCATCTCGCGCCGGCGAGCCTCGGCTCTCGCCAATAGAAGGTTGGTGAGATTGGCGCACGCGATTACGAGGACGAGGACAACGGCGGTGGCCAGCAGCAGGTCGATGTTCCGCGTTCCGCCTGCTTGCGGAAGCGTGGCCAGACGGGCTGGAACGGCCAAAGGACGATAGGCCTGCGTGTCGTCAGGATGGGCCGCAAACCAGCGTTGCGCAACCACGCCGAGCGCCGTCTGTGCCTGATCGAGGTCTCCGGATGGGTGCAGCTTTCCGATGAGACGCAGGCGGTCTTTCAGGTCCGCCAGCCGCACGAGTTCCTGCGCGCCCAGCGGTAACACGATTTCGACGGAAGTGTCGACTATGGCCACCGACTTGTCGGCCACGACTCCCACGATCGTGAAGGGAAACTCGTTGAGAACGATTCTCGCGCCGATGACGTCAGGCATCTTCTGGAGACGCCGCTTCCAGGCCGTTTCGGTGACAAGGGCAACTGCGTCCTTCTCATTCGCGTCGAGTAGCCGGCCTGCGATGGCGGCGGCGCCGAGCATGTCAAAGAAGTTCGGAGCGACGAATGCCGCAACGACGCGAGGCGCGGCGCCGCTGCTCCACTCGGCACCCAAGCGGTCATCGAGAGCGACGCCAGTCACGCTCTCGAGTGCGCCCGACTCCTGATAGTGGCGAAGTTCGGCTTGGGAGAAGGGCGGTCCCCGGCGGTCGTCGCGCCCGATGCGGAGCAGGTGAACCACGCGGTCGCCGTCTTTCACGGGCATGGGCCGCCAGAAGACGGCGTCGACGATCGAGAAGACGGCGGTGTTGAGTCCGATAGCGATGGCGAGCCCGGAGAGCGCGACAAAGGTGAACATCCGGTTGTGGCGAAGCTGGCGAGTGCCATAGCGGAGGTCCTGGATGAAAGAGGTGATGCGCGGCGGAATCCAGACGGCGCGGGCAGATTCGATGTGGAGCGCGGGCGAGGCGACCGATGCGGCGCCGCGTTGACGGCGGTGTTCAGCGATCTCTTCGGCGAGGTCGCGTTCGTGTTGGTGGCGGCGGAGCCAGAAGGAGACACGCCGGACGAGTTTACGCAGGGCCGAGAACACGGAGCATCGCCTCCATCAGGGATCGGAATTGGGTTTGTTCTTTCTCGAGCTGGCGGCGTCCGGACGGGGTGAGCCGATAGTAGCGGGCGCGGCGGTTGTTATCGGACTTGCCCCACTCGGCCTCGACCCAGCCTTCGAGTAGCAGTCGTTGGAGCGCGGGGTAGAGGGATCCTTCGTCCACGTCGAGGACGCCTTCGGTGGTTGAGGCGAGGGCTTGGGCGATGCCATATCCGTGCATGGCTTCGTTGTGGGAGAGGGTTTTAAGGATGAGGAGGTGGAGGGTGCCGGGGAGGAGGTCGAGCTTCTTTCCCATAGACTGTCTATTGAAGAGTATGGGGGAGGCGGAAGCTGTTGTCAAATTTGATGTCGGTGCCTTGCGAGGGTTAGTCCGAGTGATGGACTAAGATGAGGGTATGGCGTCGTTCAACGTCCATCAGGCGAAGACGCAATTCTCCCGCCTTCTCGACACTGTGATGCAGGGCGAGAGCGTCCTTATCACGCGCAACGGCGTGCCTGTGGCGGAATTGATTCCGGCGCGGCGGCGGCCGTTTCCTTTGGGTGCGGGCCGGAATGACCCAGCAATCAATCAGGCGGCTTTGGACGGAGATGAATGGTGGCGTCCGATGACAGATGAAGAATATGAAGCGTTCCTTGGTAGCAGGGATTGAATGTTTCTCCTCGATACTCACGCGCTCGTTTGGGGGATCAGTGAGCCGGATCGGCTCCCAGCGACCGTACGCGAAATCCTGGTGAGGGAAGAGGTACATGCGAGCGTTGTCTCCTATTGGGAGCTGATGCTGAAGAAGGGTCGGCAAAGCGCCTTGGTCATCCAGCCGCTGGACTGGTGGCAGCGGTACGTAACGCGACAATCGATAAGCGTCATTCCGGTTCGGGTGGAACATGTGAACTTGCTTGACGAAATGCCCGAGTGGCACCGGGATCCCTTTGATCGAATGCTGGTCGCCCAAGCGATGGCTGAGAGTTTGACGCTGATCACAAAGGACGACTCACTGGGTCGCTACGGTGTGCCGGTTGTCTGGGGCTGAGCCAAGGCTCCGCAGTTCGAGTTGCATCGTTATATACTCGAAGCAGCCGATTTATGAAGTCCGGAGTCCTGCTCGCGCTATCGGTGTCCCTGGCGCTTGGCGCCGAAGTGTCACCGTCTGAAAAGTACACGCCCGTGGAGCGCCGCCATTGGGCCTTCCGGCCACGCGCGGAGGTGACGCCTCCAAGCGTCCCCGGAGCCACGCAAGCGATCGATGCGTTCGTGCGTGAGCGCTTGGCGAAAGAAGGTCTGCGGCCGGCGCCGGCGGCGTCGAAAGCGGTGTTGATCCGCCGCGTGTACTTCGATCTCACCGGACTCCCGCCGGCGCCGCAAGAAGTCGCGGCATTCGTGAATGATCGCGATCCGGCCGCGTACGAGAAGCTGATCGATCGCCTGCTCGACACGCGCGCCTACGCCGAGCGCTGGGGCATGCACTGGCTCGATGTGGTCCGCTTCGCCGAGACCGATGGCTTCGAGTACGACACGCATCGGCCCGACGCCTGGCGGTTCCGGGACTACGTGATTGAGTCGTTCCAAAAGGACAAGCCGTATGACCAGTTCATTCGCGAGCAACTGGCCGGCGACGAGATGGATCCGAACAACCAGGAACTGCGCGTAGCCAGCGGCTTCCAGCGGTTGGGCTCGCTGCGCAAGAACGCGGGCAATCAGGAAGTCGCGAGCAGCCGCAATGAAGTGCTCACGGAGATGACGAACATTGTGGGCGCGGCGTTCCTGGGCGTGACGCTCGGATGCGCGCGCTGCCACGACCACAAGTTCGATCCCATTCGCCATACCGACTACTACCGCATGCAGGCGTTCTTCGCGCCCGTGTTCGACAAAGACATGGACTTGGCCACGCCGGAGCAGCGCGCCGCCTTCACGGCCGCCAAAAAGGAGCACGACGCGAAGCTCAAGGACATGCGGGTGCAAATTAAGGATCTGAAAGACGGCGAGGAAAAGGGCCGCATGCTTGCCAAGATCCGGGCGCTCGAGGAGACGCCTCCGGACTCGCCGCCTTCGGTCTACTCGGTGACGGACGACTTCTCCAAGGCCATGCCCGTTCACGTGCTCGCCCGCGGCGATTACCAGAACAAAGGCCAGCGCGTCGGAATGCGGACGCTCGGCGTCCTTCTGCCCGACGGCGCTCCCGAGTTGCCCGCCGATACCAAGACACCGCGCATCGAGCTTGCCAACTGGATCGCCTCGCCCGATAATCCGCTCACCGCGCGCGTGATCGCGAACCGCGTGTGGCAATATCATTTCGGACGTGGTATCGTCGCCACGCCCAATGATTTTGGGCGCATGGGCGGCAAGCCTTCGAATACGGCGCTGCTCGATTGGCTCGGCAACCAGTTCGTGGCGGGCGGGTGGAAGCTGAAGCCGCTGCACAAGCTGATCCTGACGAGCGAGACGTATCGCCAGTCGTCTGATTCGCCGATCGCGAAGCTCGCTAATGAAAAGGATCCCGAGAACGCGCTCTTGTGGAAGTACTCGCGGCGGCGCTTGGAAGCGGAAGAGATTCGCGACGGCATGCTCGCGGTCTCCGGCCGCTTGAACGCGAAGACCGGCGGACCGAGCGTGATTGTACCGGTGGAAAAGGAATTGGTGGATCTGCTCTACAAGCCGTCGCAGTGGGCCATTGCCAAAGACGTAACCGAGCATGATCGCCGGAGCGTGTACCTGATCCACAAGCGGAATCTCCGGCTGCCGATGATGGAAGTGTTCGACGCGCCGGATTTCCAGACGTCGTGTCCGCGCCGCGAAACTTCAACGCACGCACCGCAAGCGCTGGAGTTGATGAACGGGATGTTCGCCAACGACATGGCGAAGGCGTTCGCCGCCCGGCTCGACCGCGAAGCGCACGGCGCCGCCGAGCAAGTGGATCTCGCCTACAAACTGGCTGCGGGCCGCGCGCCCTCGGCCAAAGAGAAGAAGCTCGCCCTCGAGTTTCTGGCCAAGCAACCGTTGAGCGAGTTCGCACTTGCGATCCTGAACCTCAACGCTTTCCTATATGTGAACTGACATGAGCGAACATAGCCGGCCCACACGCAATCGCCGCGAGTTCATCACCGACGCCTTCTGCGGCTTCGGAACGCTCGCAATGACGCAGATGCTGTTCGAGGAGAAATTGCGCGCCGCGCGCGGAAATCCACTTGCGCCGAAGCCGTCGCACTTCTCGGCCAAGGCGAAGTCAGTGATCTTCCTCTTCATGGCTGGCGGACCGTCGCATCTAGAGACGTTTGATCCCAAGCCGCTGCTCAACAAGCTCGACGGGCAGAAACGCCCGGCAGAGTTCGGCGAGGCGAAGTATCAGTTCGTGAGCAAAGAGGCGAAGATCCTCGGGACCAAGCGCACGTTCCAAAAGCATGGGCAGAGCGGGATCGAAGTATCCGATCTATTGCCGAACACGGCGCAAGTGGTGGACAAGCTCGCGATCATCCGCTCATGCCATGCGGACATGGTGGTTCACTCCGCGGCGCAGTATCAGTTGTTCACAGGCCGCGTGATTCCGGGTTTCCCGAGCATGGGTTCGTGGATCCTCTATGGACTCGGCGCCGAGACGAACTCGATGCCGTCGTACGTGGTGAGTCCCGATCCCGATGGCGCGCTCGAAGCGGGCCAGCCGATGTACATGCACGGATTCCTGCCGGCGGTGTACCAGCCAACGATGCTGCGGGCGGGCAACAAGCCGATCCTGAATCTCGACCTGCCGCAGGGCGTTTCGAAAGGGCAGCGCCGCGAGACGTTCAACCTGGTCCGGGGATTGAATGAAGCGAACATGGCGCCCGATGACGATGAGTTCGCCGCGCGGGTGAACGCGTACGATCTCGCGTTCAAGATGCAGTCAGAGGCGCCGGGGTTGTTCGACCTGAACCGCGAAAGCCAGAAGACGCTCGAGATGTACGGTGTGGGTAAAGAGCCGACCGACGACTACGGACGGCGCTGTTTGCTGGCGCGCCGTATGGTGGAGAAGGGCGTGCGGTTCGTGTGCGTGGTGTCGGGCGGCGGCCCAGGAAACATGCAGTGGGACGCGCACGAGAACATCGAGGAGAACCATCTGCGCATGGCCGCGCAAACCGATCAACCGGTGGCCGCGCTGATTCGCGATCTCGACATGCGCGGCATGCTCGACGAGACGCTAGTGTTGTGGGGCGGCGAGTTCGGACGGTCGCCGGAAGCGCAGGGCGGCAGGGGTCGCGATCATCACAACTACGGTTTCTCGATGTGGATGGCCGGCGGCGGCATCAAGGGCGGGCAAGTGGTGGGCGCGACCGATGGCATCGGGCTGCGCGCGGTGGAGAATCCCGTGCACTTCCGCGATGTCCACACCACTGTGTTGCACCAGCTCGGGCTCAATCAGGACTCGCTGAGCTTCATGCATCTCGGCCGCAAGGAGCGGTTGACGGAGGTGCAGGGCAAAGTGATCGGGCAAATCGTTTGAGCGACATTCTCGACAGCGAAGCGTCACTGGCGGAGTTCATCGAGCGGTTTCTGGCGGGGACTCTGCCCAAGGAAGTGTTCACGCATCGCGCGCATGTGGCGATGGCGGCGTGGCACTTGCTGACGTATCCGTTGGACGAAGCCACACAGCGGATTCGCGAGGCCATTCCGCGATTCAATGTTTCCGTGGGCGGACAGAATACGGACACAGGCGGCTACCACGAAACTTTGACGATCCTTTGGATTCGGCTGGTGAACGCGCATCTCGCCGCGCAGGCTCGCGGAGTGCTGCTTGAAAGAGTACGCGATGTCACGGAGTACTTTGCAGCGCAGCGTGACGTCTTCCGCCAGTATTACTCATTCGATGTCGTGAAGTCCGTCGAGGCGCGAAGGAGCTGGATTCCTCCAGACTTGAAGGAGCTTCCATGAAAGTTGGGATCCGGCGTTTGCACCCGGATGCGATTTTGCCATCGTACGCACATGGCCCGGAAGAAGACGCTGGTTTGGATCTTCGCTCGGTGGAAGACGTGCTCTTGGCTCCGCGCGTTCCCTTGGCCGTTCCGACCGGTTGGGCAATCGAGCTCCCCGCGGGATACGAAGGCCAAGTGCGGCCGCGGAGTGGATTGGCGCTGAACTATTCAGTGACGATTCCGAATGCTCCGGGCACGGTCGATCCGGGGTATCGGGGTGAGCTGCGGGTCATCCTATTGAACCTGGGCCCCGCGCCCTATCAGATCCGCAAGGGCGATCGCATCGCGCAGTTGGTGATAGCGCGGTACGAAGGGGTGGAGTGGGTGGAAGGCGAGCTCGCGGATTCGGTGCGCGGCTCTGGCGGTTTCGGGTCTACCGGCCGATAAGGTTACCATCAAGAGAGGCGTATCGAGTGCGAATAGGTGACCTGTACGAGCACGGGCGTCCCGTGTTCAGTTTCGAATTCTTTCCACCCAAGACCGATGAGTCGGTGGAGGAACTCCTGCGGACCGTGCGGGAGCTGAAAGAAGTGAGCAACCCGGATTGGGTTTCCGTGACGTATGGCGCAGGCGGGTCCACGCGTAGTCGAACGCTGGATTGCGTTCGGCGTGTGCAGACGGAGCTGGGGATTCCGGCGATGGCGCACCTGGCGTGCATGGGGCATACCGAGGCCGAGTTGCATGAGGTGGTTGGCCGGTTGGTGAGCAATGGGATCGAGAACGTTCTCGCGTTGCGGGGGGATCCACCGAAGGATCGTCCGCGGGAAGTGCCGAATGGGTTGCGGCATGCCACGGATCTGATCCGGTTCCTGAAAGCGAATTTCGCGGTGGACATCGGCGCGGCCTGTTATCCTGAGACGCACCCGGAAGCGGTGAATAGTGACGAGGATCTGGGGTGGGCTTTGCGGAAGACGCAACTAGGGGCCCGGTTTCTGGTCACTCAGGTGTTCTTTTCGGATGCTGACTATTTCCGGTATGTGGAGCGCGCCCGGGCGGTCGGGATTACAGCGCCGATCATTCCTGGAATCATGCCGGTCACGAACGTGGCATCGATCGAGCGGATCACCAAGATGTGCGGTGCTTCCATTCCAGCGGAGCTGCATGCCCGGCTGAGCCGGTACCGCGAAGACTCTGGTGCGGTGATGGCGGTCGGGATGGAGCATGCGATTCAGCAGTGCAGGGCACTGCTGGCGGGCGGGGCACCGGGGCTGCATGTTTATACACTGAATAAGAGTCTGGCTACGCGGGTGATCCTGGCGGCGGTGCGATAAGGGTTCTGAGTTCCCGCTCGCGGACCATCGGCCGGGGCGAAATGAAGCGACCGCCTTGGTGGAGGCGGATGGCCTCAGCGCACCGGGTTCGTGATTCGGCGCGCCTCGATAACGACGTGATCTCCGTTCCAGGGGATGGGCGTGGGTTCGGCCCACACCCAGCGTTCATCCGCCAAGAGGCTTGGTAGTTGGTTCCGGCTTGTGAGGAGCGTCACCCGGTCGGCCAGAGTGTTGGCGTGTTTCGATATTTGTGACCAGGCTACGGCTCGCGAGGTGAGATAGTCCCAGGTTCCGGTGACTTGTTCAAATCGATTCCGGAGAACCCTAATGTTGGGAAGGTGGGAAGTCGATTCTTGAAGGAAGATGGACTTCTTGAGGTCTGCCTCTACGAGGATGACTGCAGTGCGGGGTCGGCAAATGGCCACCAACACGCCAGGGAAGCCAGCCCCGGAGCCCACATCGATCACTCGTTGGGTTTCTTCGGGAATGGTTCTGGCTAGCAGGATCGATTCGGCGTAGAGGGTTCGGGCGATTTCTTTGGGGTCTTTGATCGCGGTAAGGTTCGTTCGTGGGCTCCAGGCTACCAAGGATCGGTAATGCGCTTCAACGGCGGCCAGTTGTGCCGACGTGAGATCCAGATCTTTCAGATAGTCGCGCATCTCGTTGCGTTTAGGACCCTATTCATTGTGGCAGTTGTGTTCCACGTGGAACAGGTTGTGGGTTAGTAACGGGTTCCACGTGGAACACGTCCCGGCCTCTCCCACCCAACAATCGTCATGCTACCATGGCTTCGAAACCATGGCCAAGACCATCGCAATCGCCAATCAGAAAGGCGGGGTGGGGAAAACCACGACCGCCATCAACCTGGCAGCTTCCCTTGCCGCGAATGATGTGAAAGTTCTCCTGGTTGACGTTGACCCCCAGGGAAACTCCACCACCGGCCTCGGAGTCAATAAGGCCGACCTCCAGTACACCCTCTACCACGTCCTCTCCGGCGAAATCGAGCCTCAACAAGCTGTGGTTCACACCCAGATGGATGGCCTCGACCTCGTGCCCGGTGACAAAAACCTGGTCGGTGCCAATATCGAACTGATCGACCTCCCGGACCGTGAGCGCCTTCTCGCCTCCCGCCTCGCCCCGCTCGTATCCGCTTATCGCTTCATACTGATCGACTGCCCCCCAGCCCTGGATCTCCTCACCCTCAACGCCCTGATGGCCGCACAGTCGGTTCTGATCCCCATCCAGTGCGAGTTCTTCGCCCTGGAAGGCATCTCCCAGCTCATGGACACCATCGAGCGCGTGAATGACGCCTTCCATCACCCTCTCGCAATCGAAGGGATCCTCCTCACGATGTTCGACGACCGCACCAACCTCACGAAGTCGGTGGCCGACGACCTACGCGCATTCTTCAAGGAGGACGTCTTCCAGACCGTCATACCCCGGAGCGTTCGCCTCGCTGAGGCACCCAGCTACGGAAAACCGATCCTACTCTATGACGTTCGCTCGAAGGGTGCAGAAGCCTACATCAAGCTCGCCAAGGAGATTCTGGCGAACGAGCAGAAGGCATCCTCCGCCACGGAGGCCGCCGCAGAATGAACAAGAACGAGCCCCCACGCAGAGCACTCGGCCGCGGCCTCTCCACGCTCCTTCCGACAAAGCCCGCTGCCCCGCCCACACTGCAACAGGAAGAGCCCCCTCCGCTCCCTCAGCCCGCTCCGGCTACGCGTCACCTCTCCATCGACCTCATTGACGCAAACCCAATCCAGCCCCGCACGGTCTTCCAACAGGACCGTCTCCGCGAGCTAGCCGACTCGATTCGGGCCAACGGGATCATTCAGCCGCTCATCGTTCGGCGTAAGCTCGACCGCTTCGAGCTCATCGCCGGCGAACGCCGCTGGCGTGCTGCCCGGTTGGCGGGCCTCACCGAAGTACCCGTGGTGGTCCAGGAGCTAGCCGATGACAAGCTCCTCGAAGTCTCCCTCATTGAGAACATCCAGCGAGAGGACCTCAACCCCATCGAAGTCGCGATCGCCTATGACCGGCTGGCTCGCGAACATAAGCTTAGCCATGAAGAGATCGGGCGCCGCACTGGCAAGGACCGCGCCACCATCACCAACATGATCCGGCTCCTCAAGTTGCCCCCTGAGGTGCAGCTTCTCCTTGCGGAACACCGCCTGTCGATGGGGCACGCACGCGCCATTCTCGGACTCAACGACCCCGCACTCCAACGCTCGGTCGCAGACCAAGCTGCTGCGGAAGGCCAGTCAGTCCGCCAAGTAGAACGGATCGTTCAGAAACACAACGAGCCCCGGGGGGATGACGCCGTCGAAGAGACGCCCGAGAAACCGAAGGTTGACCCCAATGTCAAAGCCGCAGTCGAAACACTCGAAAAAGTCCTCGGAACCCGAGTACGTATCGTGGAGAAATCAACCGAACGCGGAAGGATTGAGATCGACTACTTCTCCCCGGACGATCTGGACCGCATCTACTCCCTGATCGTCGGGGACAAGGGTGACTGAAAGACTTGGTGCCGGCGGTAGGACTCGAACCTACGACCTGCGGATTATGAGACCGCCGCTCTAACCACCTGAGCTACACCGGCTCTTCTTCCAAGGTATGCTTTTCCCGCCGCTTCTGTCAACCGGCACCTAGCGGGTCTCTCTCCAACCTTTTCTGGCCCTCTCGGTCGCCGAAAAACAAGACGATCCGTTATACTTGCACCATGGCTGCTGCTCCTGTTGCCGTGACTGCCAAGCCCATCGGTAGGCCGAGGAGCAAGTCCGCGACGCAGGCGATCTTGACCGCCACGCGCGAGCTCACCACCGAGGCCGGGTACGCGAACTTGACGATCGAGGCCGTCGCAGCCCGCGCAAAGTCCGGCAAAGCAACCATCTATCGCTGGTGGCCATCCAAAGCTGCCCTCGTTTCGGAAGCCTTCCTCGCCAATACAGATCTAACCGTACCGTTTCCCGATACCGGGTCCACGCAAGAGGATTTCCGCCGCCATCTCCAACTCCTCGCCCAACTCCTCTCCTCACCCACCGGCGCGCTGCTCAAGATCTTCGTCGGCCACGGCCAGGAAGATCCCGAGCTCCTCAAGGCTTTCCAGGAACGCTTCCTAGCCCCGTGGCGCGACGAGGCCCGCCAAGTCCTCCTCCGGGGACTCCGCCGTGGCGACCTCCGCTCCAACCTCTTCGTCGAGATAGCCCTCGATCTCCTTTGCAGTCCCCTTCTGCTGAGCCTGCTTCTCAAACCAGGCGCAATCACGCCAGACTATGTCGACGCCCTTTGCGACACCCTGATGCCCGGTCTCGCCACCAAACAGTCGTAGCCACGTCATACCAGCCGAACCACTCTTCTCACCCACCCAATCGCACGCTCGTCCGAGAATACCCCCAGCAGTACAACCCCTTCCCTACATTGGTCAGGCGAATACCCTAGAACCTATCACTCATGATGGTGCATTGAACGGCAAGCGATCGTCCTCTAAACTACTTACAACTTCCTCCATAGACCAACCCTATGTCGAGGAACATCTGCCAAGAGGAGAGTACCCTTGCGTAACCTGCTGCTTTCGGCGGCGTCAGCCGCCTTGATACTGACGATACCCGTCGCCGCCGCCCCGATTGCCACCGATCTCGGCGCGATCACCAACACAACCGTTCCTTACGCCACACCCGACCGCACAGTGGCCTTCTCGTCCGGACTCTCGGCCAACCAAGTGGTCTGGTTCACGTTCACCTTCGCCGGCACCTCAGGAACTTCGTTCTACCTCGACATCGACACCACCACTCCCAACATGACGCCGGCGACTGCCTCCTCTGTCGACACCGAACTTGGTCTCTACGATAACGCCGGGAACCTCATCGCAAACGACGATGATGGCGGGCAAGACGTATATTCCTTGCTCACCTTCGGGACCACTTCGCCGGTCAGAACCTACAACGTGGGTGGCGGAATCCCCGCCCTACCCACGGGCGGCAACGGCGCGCACGGCACCCTCCCGGCCGGCACTTACTGGCTGGCCATCGGTCGCTTCGACACCACATTCGGCGCCACGAACTGGGATGTCGTCAACACCGCTGGTGCCGACACCGATGCCTTCGACCTCAACTTCCGCACCGATCTCGGTGCCCTCGGCCCGGTCCCCGAACCGTCCACCTACGCGCTCTTCGCCAGCGGACTCGCGGCTCTGCTTCTCCGCCGCCGCAAGTAGCTTCTTCTGACGAGGCTGCGGTCCGGCCGCAGCCTCAATACTTCGCGACGCTCGGGTCCACCTTGTCGGCCCAGGCGAGAATCCCGCCCTTCACGTTCGTCACCCGCTTGAACCCCGCCTGCCGCAGGAAATCGCAAGCCTTCGCGCTCCGCCCACCCATCTTGCAGTGGACCACGATATCCGCCTCTGGATCCAACTCACCCGTCCGCCTAGGCAGCTCACCCAGCGGAATCAGCGTCGATCCCGGTATCCGGCAAATCTGGAACTCGTGCGGCTCGCGCACATCCACCAGCACGAACCGGTCCCCGCGATCCATCCGCGCCTTCAGCCCCACCACATCGATCTCGCCGCTCGCAACCGCCACCGGTTCCGGCGCTGCAGGCTGCTGCGGGACACCGCAGAACTGGTGATAGTCGATCAGCTTGTCGATCGTCCGATGGTCGCCGCAAATCGGGCACTCGGGATTCCGCCGCAGCTTCAGCTCGCGGAACTTCATCCCCAGTGCGTCATACAGCATCAGCCGGCCCACCAGTGGATCGCCCGCACCCAAGATCAGCTTCACCACTTCCGTGGCCTGGATCAGTCCCACTACGCCCGGCAAAATCCCGAGCACCCCACCCTCGGCGCACGAAGGAACCAAGCCTGGAGGTGGCGGCTCCGGATACAAGCACCGGTAGCACGGCCCACCCGGGTACGCGAATACAGTCGACTGCCCTTCGAACCGGAAGATCGACCCGTACACGTTCGGCTTGCCCAACAGCACGCACGCGTCGTTCACCAGATACCGCGTCGGAAAGTTATCTGTTCCGTCGGCGACGATGTCGTAGTCCTTCAGGATCTCGAGCGCGTTCTCACTCGTCAGCGGCGCTTCATGCCGCAGCACCTTCACGAACGGATTGATGTCGTTCATCGACTCAATCGCCGAGTCGATCTTCTTCTTCCCCACATCCTTCGTGCCGTGGATCACCTGCCGCTGCAGGTTCGAGAAATCCACCACGTCGAAGTCGACCAGACCGATCGTCCCCACACCAGCCGCCGTCAAGTACAGCGCCATCGGCGAACCGAGTCCACCGGTGCCCACCAGCAGCACTCTCGCTTGCTTCAGCTTGAGCTGCCCCTCCATGCCAACCTCGGGCATGATGAGGTGACGCGAATACCGCTGGATCTCCTCTTTCGACAGCTCCGCCATTACCGCCCTCCCGCAATGCTCGGCACGATCGAGATCGTGTCGCCTGCAGCAACCGCAGTCGAGTCCTTGCTCAAGTAGCGAATATCCTCGTCGTTCAGGTACACGTTTACAAAGCTGCGCAGCTTGCCTTCGGCGTTGTAGAGATTGTTGCGCAGGTCCGGGTATTGCGTGGTCAACGCGCCCAGCACCTCGCCGATGGTTGCTCCGGGAATCTCGACGGAATCCTTCTTTTCGGTGTATTGACGCAGAGGGGTCGGGATGAGAATCTTTGCCATTGGGAAAACTCCGGTGGTCTCGCTAATAGTGTAGATCTTCGGGATCAGCGGCCGTCTGATCGTCATTCGCGATGAAGCACTTCGCACCGGCGAATTCGCCGCTGCGGATCGACATCACCACGTTCGAATACCACGGCCACGAATTCTTCAGGTCGGTCGCCGAGAAGTACGCGTCTTCGTCGGGATGCGAGTGGAAAAAGCCGAGCACCGAAATGCCGAGCTCGCGCGCCTTGCGATCGGCCGCCAGTTGATCCTTCGGATCGAGCTGGAACCGGTCTTTCTGCTCGCCCTCATAGGCGTTTCGGCACGCAATCGCGATCGTGCATCGCCGTACGCCATCCTCTTCGGTGCCGAGCATGATGCCGCAGCACTCCTTCGGAAAGCATGCACGCCCATGCTCCACCATCACTCGCCAGGCTTCAGAGTCGATCCGCAGCATCCGATCAGTCGTTCCAGAAATGGTCGCTCAGGTACTTGTCGGCGCCATCGCACAGCACCGTCACGATCGCAGCGCGCTCACCCGCATCGCTCAGCCGCCGACCCAACCCATGTGCCGCTGCGAGATTTGCGCCCGAGGAAATCCCCACCAGCACGCCTTCTTCGCGAGCGCATCGCTTCACCATCGCGTGCGCGTCTTCGGTTTCAACCCAAACATTTTCGTCCGCCAGCGTTTCGTCGTAGATTCCGGGAATGATCGCGGCCGGCATGTGCTTCAAGCCTTCCAGGCCATGGAACGCGGTCGCTGGCTGCATCGAAATGCAGGAGACATGCGGCAGATCGCGGCGCAATCGCCGCGTCACACCCATGAACGTCCCGCTGGTGCCCATCCCCGCGAGGAAATGCGTCAGCCGCTCTCCGGTCTGCTCCATGATCTCGACCGCAGTGGTCTCGAAGTGCGCCTTCCAGTTCGCCGAGTTGTTGTACTGATCGGGATAGAAGTAGCGATCCGGATCCGACTCGTAGATCTCGCGGCAGCGCAGAATCGCGCCGTCAGAGCCTTGCCCCGGATCCGTGAACACGATCTCGGCGCCATACGCACGCAGGATCTGCTTCCGCTCATGCGATGCGTTCTGCGGCAAGCACAGCTTCACTTTGTACCCGCGCGCGGCGCCGATCATCGCATACGCGATCCCGGTGTTCCCGCTGGTGGCATCCAGGATCACGCGCCCCGAATGCAAACGGCCCGTCTTCTCCCCGTCGAGAATCATGTTCAACGCCGGCCGGTCCTTCACGGACCCGCCCGGATTGAAATACTCCGCCTTGCCGTAAATCTCTATGCCTGGCAGGTCAGCCGAGAGCTTCCGCAAATGCAGCAGCGGAGTGTTGCCAATGTGCGAAAGAACGGAAGTGTCCGCGTAGGGATAGAGACGCGGAACAGCGAGAGCCATGGACAGTTAAGGGGATGAAGCGACCCGGGTGAAGGATTCATTGTAGCGCAAATTTCCCCAATCCCGGTCAATGTACTAGACATCCCCACTGCCGCAGCCTCAAGCCGATTGCTGAAGGCGTCCGCTACCGCTTCCCTGAGCAGCAGCCGCCGCCTTGCGTCCGCCGATTCCGACCTTCTCCCGAATCTGTGCCTCCAGCCGATCCCGCACATCCTTGTGCTCGATCAGGAACTGCCGCGCCGCCTCGCGCCCCTGCCCAATCCGCTCCCCGCCATAGCTGAACCATGATCCGCTCTTTTCCAGCACTTGGTTCGTTGCGCCCAGATCCAGCAGCTCGTTCTCGAGACTTACGCCCTCGCCGTGTAGCAAATCGACCTCCACCTCGCGGAACGGCGGCGCCACCTTGTTCTTCACCACCTTCACCTTCATTCGGCTCCCGACCACCGTCTCGCCGTCTTTGATCGCTGTGCCGCGCCGCACATCCAAACGCACCGACGCATAGAACTTCAGCGCCCGACCACCCGTGGTCGTCTCCGGATTACCGAATACCACCCCGATCTTCTCGCGCACCTGGTTGATGAACAGCAGCGTCGAGTTCGTCCGCGAAACCGCGCCCGTCAGCTTCCGCAGCGCCTGCGACATCAACCGCGCATGCAAGCCCATGAAGCTGTCGCCCATCTCACCTTCGAGCTCCGCTTTCGGAACCAGAGCCGCCACCGAATCCACCACCACCAGATCCACCGCACCGCTCGCCACCAACGATGACGTGATCTCGAGCGCCTGTTCGCCATAGTCCGGCTGCGAGACGAGCAAGTTATCCAGGTCGACGCCAAGCCGCTTCGCGTATCCCGGATCCAGCGCATGCTCCGCGTCGATGAACCCCGCCGCGCCGCCCGCCTTCTGCGCCTGCGCGATCACCTGCAGCGCCAGCGTCGTCTTGCCCGAAGACTCCGGACCATAGATCTCGACCACCCGCCCCCGCGGCAATCCGCCCACGCCGAGCGCAATGTCGAGCGACAGCGAACCCGTCGAAATGCAAGCCACCGGCTGCACCTCGCCCGAGCCCAGGCGAAGGATCGACCCCTTGCCGAACTGCTTCTCGATCTGAGACAAAGCGGCCGATACGGCCTGTTCACGTTCTCTGGTATTCATGGCACCGCCTACTTACTGAGTGGCGGCACCAGCCAAGAACTCTCACAAAAAAAATCGAGGGACCCGGTAAGGTCCCTCTTCACTGCGGTTGGGATATACGTTCGTCTTACGCCCAGCCTACGAAGTCTTCGCCGCCCGAGCCGCCGGACCGGCTGCCTTCACCGGCGGTTCCGCGATCACAGGCTCCGGAACATGGTTCGTGGGAGCCGCTTCCGTGGCTCCCATGCCGAGCGTCTTGCGCACCTCGCGATCGAGCTTGGCGTAGATATCCGGATTGTCCTTGAGGAACTGCCGCGCATTCTCGCGCCCCTGGCCGATCCGCTCGCCCGCGTAGCTGTACCACGACCCGCTCTTCTCGATGATGTTGTTCGTGGTCGCCAGGTCGATGAGGTCGCCTTCGCGCGACACGCCGAAGCCATACAGAATGTCGAACTCAGCTTCGCGGAACGGCGGCGCGAGTTTGTTCTTCACCACTTTGATCTTCGTGCGGTTGCCAATTACCGTCTCGCCATCTTTGATCTGCGAAATGCGGCGGATATCCAATCGCACAGACGAGTAGAACTTCAGCGCGCGGCCGCCCGTGGTGGTTTCCGGACTCCCGAACATCACCCCGATCTTCTCGCGGATCTGGTTGATGAAGATGAGGCACGTCTTCGATTTCGACACGATGCCCGTCAACTTCCGCATCGCCTGCGACATCAGCCGCGCCTGCACGCCCATGAAACTGTCGCCCATTTCGCCGTCCAGTTCAGCCTTGGGAACCAGCGCCGCCACCGAGTCCACTACCAGCACGTCCACCGCGCCGGTCGAGATGAGCGAGTTCGTGATCTCGAGCGCCTGCTCCGCATAGTCGGGCTGCGAGACGAGCAAGTTATCCACGTCCACGCCGAGCATCTTCGCGTAACTCGGATCGAGCGCGTGCTCCACATCGATGAAGGCCGCGACGCCGCCTAGCTTCTGCGCTTCCGCCACCACTTGCAACGCCACGGTCGTCTTGCCCGAGGACTCCGGACCGAAAATCTCGCTGATGCGCCCTCGCGGCAAGCCGCCGATACCGAGCGCCCAATCCACTGAAATCGACCCGGTGGAAACAGCCGACACGGGAATCACCGCGTCTTTCGATCCCAACCGCACGATCGATCCCTTGCCGAACTGCTTCTCGATCTGACCCAGCGCCGCAGTCAGCGCACGTCCGCGTTCCTTTTCGTCCATACGAACCACTATAGGGGAACCGGGCTACAGTAGCAAGAGGATATTCGCCTTTTTTTCGCTACCACCCCTTGGGCCCCAACAGCCACCTAGACAGAGGCCTGGACTCCGGTTACAGTAGTACCATGCGATTCGTTCGCTGTCTCCTACTGGCGGCCACGCTGTCAACGCTGGCCCACGCCCAAGGGCTCGTCGGAGCTCCGGTGGACCCTCGCTACGGCCAAACGGAAACCCGCAGAGCCACCCCGGACGATTCGGATTCCTGGCTCGCCCGCCTCGTCCGTGCCATACGCGCCAGTCTCGGCCTGTAACGCAGCGTCCGCTCTCTGCCGATTCATCAACCAAATGACCGTGAAAACATCCCGTGTCAGAAAAGCCGTCTTCCCGGCCGCCGGCCTGGGAACACGTTTCCTCCCCGCCACCAAGGCGATGCCCAAAGAGATGCTTCCGCTGGTGGACAAGCCGCTGATCCAATATGGAGTCGAGGAAGCCATCCAAAGCGGCCTGTCGAACATCGTCATCGTTACCGGCCGCGGAAAGTCCGCCATCGAAGATCATTTCGACAAGAGCTTCGAGCTCGAACACTTGCTCGAAACGAAGAAGAAGGCTGAATTGCTCCAACAGGTTCGAGACGTCTCGGATATGATGGACGTGAGCTACGTCCGCCAGAAAGAAGCGCTCGGGCTTGGACACGCAGTGCTCCGCTCCAAAGAATTGGTCGGCCACGAGCCTTTCGCGGTGGTGCTGTCCGATGACGTGATCGCCTCGGAAGTCCCGTGCCTCCGCCAGTTGCTCGACATCTACGAGTTCTTCGGAGCCGCCGTCGTCGCCCTCATGGAAGTGCCAAGGGAGCAGATTTCCGCCTACGGCGTCGTCGATGCTGACCCTGTCGACCACAACGGCGCCAAAGATCGCCTCTACCGGATCCGAAATCTCGTGGAGAAGCCCAAGGCCTCGGAAGCGCCGTCGAACCTGGCAATCATCGGCCGCTACATCCTCGTCCCGGAAATCTTCGACTCCATCGAAAGCATCCCCCCAGGGGCAGGCGGTGAGATCCAACTCACTGACGCCCTCAAGCACCTGCTTCGGAGCCGCCCCATCTACGGATACAAATTCGAGGGGCGCCGTTTCGATGCAGGCGACAAGCAGGGCTTCCTCCAGGCCACCGTGGAATTCGCGCTCCAGCGAAAAGATCTCGGTGGGCCCTTTCGCAATTACCTCAAAGGGCTTAAGCTGGAAGGTTAGACACCGCATCCAGGGTTTACCGATTTGACGGCGATACCGCTTGCATTGCCGGTCAAGGCCAGCGAAGCGGCCGCGCTTGCTGACCTGATCATCCAACAACTCGACGGTCGAGCGATCACAGACGACCAGCGCAACCGCTTGGCCGCCCGAGCAGCCGCGCTCGAACTCGTGAGCATTCGTCCCTTTTGGGGCTCCCTCCAACAGGACCCGATTCACGCCAGCACCTACTACCTGGCCGTTGACGGAACAAACCCGATTTCCGAACCCTCGGGCCCCCAGCCCTTATTGCTCCGCGTGGCCCTCGCTTCCGCCCCCGCCAGTGCGCTATTCCCAAAGGCGATCCTGATCGGGCGAATGCGGCCCGGCGGCGGTCGCGAAGTGGTGGTGAACGCCATTCCCTTTTCTCCCGAAGACGCAACGGCCATCGCGACGTTTGCCACCAAGGTCGACACCGCGTTCCAGCCGCGCGCGCACGGACCCCAGTCGGCGATCACCATCGCCACGTCCGACCCGGCCCAAATCGCAGCAGCTTTCGACGCCTTCCGCGCCATCCACAAGAACACGGGCGCCAATCTCGCGAGCTTCGAAGCCCCGCTCTCCGCTTGCATCCAGGGCGCCGTTCGAGCAGGCTGGCGACTCGGCTACGGAGCCGCGACACGTATCGCTTCTACACAAGACGCCGCGATCTCTCAGGGATACTCACGCTACGTTGTCGATGCCCCGACCCTCGAAGCACACATCGCAATCTATGACGCGATCCGCGCCCGCCGCGCCGAGCTCGCTCTCCCTCGCGCGTTCGACTACGAACTGGTGAACCCGGCAGATCCAGCGGACTGGCTTGCACAGATGAAGTCCTCGGGAAGGCCCGTGCAGCTTCTCGCCGCGCCTCCAACCGGAGCCGAGATCGCGCGGCACGCGAGCGTTACACTCAGCATCACCGCCGACCGGGCAGACACCGCCGAAATCCTCCGCGACCTCGCCCATCAAACCGCCGGCCGCTGGAACTACCTCGTTACCGCCGCCACTCAGATCACCCCTGCGGCCGAACACCTGCGGCGCACCTGAACTGAACCCACAGCGCCGCCCGTGGCTCGAGTCCCGTGGGTCGCGCGGCGCGGGATCTGTGCCCGAAGCCGAGGCGCCAGAAGGAAGCGATGCCTGCCCATCTCGTGCGACGAGCAACGAAGCATGCGGGCACACACCCCGGCCGCTCCGAGGGTTGCGGCCCACCCGACTTTAGCCACGGGCTGCTAGACTAGCTCCCCGCCGAAGCCGCCTTCTTCGCCGCCGAGGCGTCTTCCGGTTTCAGCCACCCTCCGAGGTGTTCCCGGACCTTGATCACTCCCGTCGCGATCGTCGTCATGAACGCGATGAAGCCAGAAATCTCCCCGGGCAGCGCCGGCTGCGTAACGAACAGGAATATCGAGACCACCGCGACGCCGGCAATCAACACCCACCGCGTCTGCTTCCAACCGGTCTCGCCCCCGATGCTCTCCCACTGCCGTACCGCCTCGGCGGTGGGCCTGTGGTTGGCAACGTAGCTGCGAAGACCGGAAACCGGCTGCAAATCCGGCTCGAACGTCAGAATTCCTCTCCTCACGAGATCGGCAACGCGCACCGCCTGTTTCGGATTCGCTACCCCCTCGTCGAGAGCCTGCATGACCACGAGCCGGTCACCGTCGCTCAACTCCTCCCAACACCGTTCCCAGCCCCCTTCGGGCGTATGCGCCTCCGACGCCTCCACAGCAAGCCGCGGAAGGAACAACCGATTTCCGACCGTTCGCACCCACGCGACGAACAGTCCGAGCAACACCGTCACAGAGATTCCCGTGAACCAGTTCCCGGCAGTAAAGACGCGGCTACCGCGAAGGCCAGTGCTGTGACCGAATCTGCCGTCGAGCACCGTCTGCACCGGGATCTTCCGCGTCAGCCACTGGTACGGCCCCAGCAGAAACACGTTATCCTCCGCGAATCGTTCGGCCTTGGCGAACGGTGCGAACGGCTTCACGAGGAACCGGTCGCGCTCCCGCTTCATCAACACCGCCTGACTCTGCGGAACTTCGTGCCGTACCGCATTCACTCGAGCCTCGGTGAGCAGATCATCCCGCGAAACCGTCGTACGCTCCCGCTCGATTTGCAACAGCTTCGAGAACTCGTGGTTCCAGCCGAGCTGAAACATATAGAACGCGGGAAACACCGAGATATGCACACCCAATAGCGCCAGCGACAGCAAGTGCCATCCGCCAACGAACCCACCTCGATCGCGCACCCCGGCTGAATGCGCCACCTGGTAACTCCGAATGCCGACAGCGATCCACGGCACCAACAGCGTCACCGGAACCCGCAACGAGGGAATCCACAGAGCCATCACCCAAAGGACGCCGAGCAACATCGACATCCAAACATAGCTTCGCTCTTGACCTTGTTGCGGCCACAACCATGCTCCCGCCCGCCCCAGAAACCGCTTCGACACCGCCGCCATCGCCAACAAAGCGATACCCAGCAAAACCTGCGACAGGAAGAACAACCCGATCAACCCAGCCACCACCGTCCGGATCGCCACCGCCCGCGGTATCGAAAGATCCCGGAACGTCACCAGATACCATGCGGGAATCTCCGCGATCAAATGCCGCGGCATCAACCTGGTCACCGGCCTCGAATGGAATTCGTATTGCCGGGACCGATACTCCGTCGAAATCGCCCCTTGCTCTCCCGAGACGATAAGCGCACGGAGGCCGGCGGCGCCCTCCACTTCTTCGAAGATGTTTTGGCGCAAAGACAGTCTCGGATCGGAGTGATACAAAACGTCGCCCTGGCGGTTGACCAGTGCGAATCCGTAACCAGCGGGCAGCGGCTGCGCGGCCAGCGACGAAAGGTCCAGCGTCATCACCACCACGGACGGACGGCCCACGCTATCGGTGGACGCCTTTCCGTTCAGCGGCACCTTCGAAGCGGTCGAAAGAAACGTGTAGAACTGCCCATCCGTGATCGATCGCAAAGGATGCAGGTAGAACGGCCTGCTGTCGCCACCTTTCAAATTCCACACCAGATCCTCGGCAATCGAACTGAAGTAGGGCCGATGCGAAACGTCGATCAAATCCGCCCCGGACTTGTCGGTGGTGACCTTGGCGGCCTGCATTCCTGTCGGCTTCAGCCACGTCACCTGCTGGACATTCGCGAACACTCGAGGAGGCTCGAATAGACTGCACGGCTCCTCGCTGGTACGGGCCTGTAGATCCAGACACACCATCCCGGGAACCTGGTGCGAACGATAGATGTCGTCCCATTGCTGCAGTTGGTCGAGCGCTGCTTTCACTTCCGCGGCCAGGTTCGACTCGAGTTGCGCCGACAGCTCGCCCAATCCCGCCGCAGCCGCACTGTTGAATTGCCAGTAGGCCTCGAGGCTGAAGATCAACACGCTCACCAGCGTCAACACAGAGGCCGTGCTCAGGTAGATCCGGTAGACGTCCCACTTCCGCAGCCTCTCGTTCACGGCCATCGTGGTGAGCTTGAGCAGGGGCCACCCCAGGCACACCCCCAGCGCCACCACGACAATCGCGCCGAGAAAATAGGTGTCCACCGCGAACGCATTGCGCAGCAAGTGCTGCTGGGGCACGATCGCCCCCAGCACCCAGCTGTCGTTGAACTCCGCCGTCGATCCCACACTGAATCGAATCGGTGTCAGATAGATCACGTGATACTCGCCGCCGATCACGGCCCGCAGATTCGCGCTCGCGCCCTTGATCTTGGCGAACTCCTGCTGCGTCGAGTTCACCGACTGCGACAGATCGCTCAGCCGCACCGTTCCCGCCAATTCCACCGCTGGACGCGCCGCGGTCTCGATCCAGCGCAAACCCTGCTGCCTGCTGCGCCGCAGATCGGAAAACTGGCTGATCACCTTTCCTTTGCCGTCCACCAGAAAAATCGACGAGAAGGCGTCTTGAAACGACAACTCCGAGAACAGGCGGCTCGTGTCGAACTCGAGCGTCAGCTTGCAGTCTTTTCCGCTTTCGGCCGTGATGAACAGGCCCTTGCCGTCGTTCGAAGTAAGCTTCGGCTCGCCGATGCTCGTGCAGCCCGCGCCCGGATTGCCCCGCTGCCGGACATACGGCTGCTCGGCCAGAAACCCCGGGATCCCCTTCGGCGTCAGGTTCTCCACGTTGGTGACCGCATTCGCAACCGCTGCCTCGAGAATCCGCGCCCCCTGACCCAGCTCGCGCTGGTTGAACTCGTTGATCCGGGTCCAATGGACGGCCACGTACCAACCGTAGACAGAAGCGGTGACGAGCACGAACAACAGTGCCCGGCGCAGCCCGGCAAGGCGATGCCAGGCTTCTGAGAGTCCTAGATTCATGTGGTGTCATTCCGCCCGCCATCGGACGGCAGTGGGGAGTTACGCTACAACCCCCTGTGAATCTGTAGTGACCCACTGGTCCAATTCGTTTCACTGACTTCCGTCCCAACGCCGGTTAGCCACGGGCTAAGCCGGCCGCCAGACCGGTAAGGGAACTGAGGCCGGGGTCATCACTTGTACGATCCGCCCCAAGCCCGCCGTCTCCGAAAGCCACCGCACTGGCTTCGCTAACAAACTTCGCGCCGCCCGTCCGCCATAATCGAAGCATGACGCGCATTGCCCTCCTCGCGTTCCTTGCCGCCCTTAGCGCAAGCGCTCAGCCCGCCTTCTCCGGACTCGCCACCAATCGCGATGGCTCGAAACTCTGGTTCTCCACGCGCCTTCGCCTCCGCGGCACGGACCACAACCCTCACTCCAAGGTTTATACGTGGGACGCCGCGACGGGCTTCCGCCTCTTCGAACAACGCGAGGCAGCGCTGACTTTCCCCCCGAGCGGCGTCATGTCTTCGAGCTTCCACGAACTCATCTCCACCAGCGTCTCGGCCGACGGAAGCGTCATCGCCCTTACCGCAATGGACGAATGCATCAATTTCACCCTCTGCGTCCTGTCCAACACGCGCTACCGATCCTCGATTTCGATCGCGGGAACGCCCGCAAGATCCGATCCCGGATCTCCATCCGTGAGCGCCAACGGCCGGTTCGCGCTGCTTCGCGAGTCGGGCGTCTTCCCCTCCGGCCGCATTGCCGACCTCGTTTCCGGTACGCTCACCGCCCCATTCGCCATCCGCTCTGGCAGCAACGTCGCCAACAAC
The DNA here is from genome assembly GCA_046331625.1 of Bryobacteraceae bacterium. Taxonomy (GTDB): domain Bacteria; phylum Acidobacteriota; class Terriglobia; order Bryobacterales; family Bryobacteraceae; genus JAXLQL01. The sequence continues at coordinate 102,650 of JAXLQL010000021.1, read as the reverse complement.
GGAACCGCTATCATTTCCACCGGACTCCGCCTCCCCTCCGGCGAAGTCCGGCGTCTTCCCTTCGATGACTGCAGCCGTCTCGATTCCGCGGCAACGAAAGCCTACTGCCCCGCGGCGCCAGAACTCACCGTTTACGACATTGCCGCAGGCCGCGCCTCGGCCGTCATTCCAGCTCGCGGAGTCCTCTCGTGGTTCTCAATTTCAGAGTCCGGCAACGAAATCCTCTTTCGTGACCAAGACGGACTCTGGTTCGTTCACGCCGACGGCAATGACCTCCGCCAGGTCGACCAAGGCGATGTCGCGGAAGCCGTCCTTTCCGGCGATGGCAAAGTTGTCTTCGCCGTCATCCGCGGACCGGGTTACACCGCTTCGCTGGTCCGAATCGACCTCGGTACCTCATCCCGAACCCTACTCGTTCCTTCCGTCACGGCGGTTCGAATGCCGATCCCCGGCGTCGGTCTCGAACTTGTCAAGGGAACCCTATATCGCTATAGCGGCGAGACCGGTCCCCGAATTGCCGAAATCCGTATGCCCGGCGCGGGCGTCCGCGCTCTGAATGACTCGCTCTCCGAGTTGACCTTTCAGATTCCCTTCAATGCGCCTACCGCTGCGGGTTATCCGGAACTGGTTTTGGCCGAGCCCGAAGATGGACCATTCGTTTCCAGCATATTTCCAAACCCGGCGACCATCGTCAACTACGGACCGTTCTGGTATGCTCTCAATTCATCCCCGGCCGCCGCGATTGCCGCGCTCCACGAAGATTTTCACGGTTCCGTGAATCCGCTTGACCCCGCGCTCTCCGGCGAAATCGTCCATGTGTACGGCGGCGGATTCGGCGCGGTGGATTCCGCGCCCCTTGCCGGCGAGCCCGCCCGCGCAAACCCGCTCTCGCGCGTCATCGAACCGATCGAGTGCAACATCCAAACCGGCAACAACCCGGACCAGTTGCCGGCAGCCGAGGTTCTCTACGCCGGTCTGGCACCTGGGCTCATCGGGGTTTATCAGGTGGACATTCGCCTTCCCGAAATCCCCAGACCAGGCAATCCCGATCGTTTCCCGCTCCTTCGCTGCGGCATTCGCGGGAATCGGGTCGCGGCTGGATTTCTACCCATACGAATTTCGCTGTAGTGGCTGTCTTTGATTTGAACTGCGAGCGACGCATAGGTTTCGCACGCTGGACGGCAATCAGCATCAGAACTCGGGATGGGCCAAGCTCCAATCATCGAACCGCACGCCGCCGACACCGAGCAATGATCCCGGCGGCTGGCTCATCGCGACCGAGCCGCACTCGCGGATCGGAGCGCGAAACGAGCGCAGGCCCCATCGAGAGCGGGACTCGAGTCCCGCGCTGGCTGATCGCGCCAACATGGAGCCTGAAATCCTCGCGGCCGGCGAAGAAAACTGAAGGATAGTCGCACACTCGGCCGCGGAGCCCATCGAAAAGACGAATCGTGGTACAACGGATCAGCCCACGAAAGGCTTTCGAGGTGTAATGATGCAACGCCGCAAGTTCGTCGCAGCCGCAGCAGCCGCTTCCGCAGCGCAGGCGGCCCCGCCCGCCAAGCCCGCCATCGAAGGAGGCGCTCCTGTGCGCGCCACCCCGCTGCGGGCGGGATATTGGGGTCCGCAGTTCTATGACGAGAAAGAACGCGCCGAGGTGCTCGACGTGCTCGACTCGCAGACACCGTTCCGATGGTATGGGAAGAACAAGCCCACCAAAGTGCTGACCTTCGAGAAGGAGTTCGCGGCGCGGATGCAATCCCGGTTCGCGCTGGGAGTCACGTCTGGAACCGCGGCGCTGCAGTGCGCGATGGCGGCGCTCGAAATTGGTCCGGGCGATGAGGTGATTCTTCCGTCGTGGACCTGGCACTCGTGCTTCAACGCGATTGTGCTCGCGGGCGCCTTGCCCGTCTGCGCGGAGATCGATCACTCATTCAATATCGATCCCGAGAGCATCGAGCGATTGATCACGCCGCACACCAAGGCAATCATGGCGGTGCATCTGCTGGGCACTCCGTGCCGCATGGATCGCATTCTCGACATCGCGAAGAAGCACAGCGTGCGCGTGCTCGAAGACTGCGCGCAGAGCGTGGGCGCTTCGTACAAAGGCCGGCCAGTGGGCTCGTTCGGCGACATCGGCATCTACAGTCTGCAGATCAACAAGACCATCACGGCAGGCGAGGGCGGCGCCGTGGTGACGAACGATCCCGCGCTGTTCGAGCGGGCCGCGCGCTTCCACGACCTGGGCGGCTTTCGGGCTCCGCACCAGGAAGTGGTGGGAAAAGCCCAGCTCGAATGGCTGTTCGGCGCCAACTATCGCATGAGCGAGTTCACGGGTGGCGTGGTGCTGGCGCAGTTGCGCAAGCTAGACCGCATTGTGAGCAGCGTGCGTTCCAATGCGCGGATGGTGTACGAGGGCGTGCGCGACCTGCCCGGGATTCGGTTTCGCGATGTGCCGGATCCGGAGGGAGAGCTCGGGTCCGGCGTGTACATCGACTTCAAAACGAAGGAACGGTGCGACCGATTCCTGGCCGCGATGAAGGCGGAGAACGTGCCGGCGGGCAAGCCGAGCGGGTCAGTGATTCTTCCCACGCTGCCGCACATCATGGCGAAGAAGACGCTCCATCCGAAGTGGCCGAGCTTTCTGACCGAGCGCGGGAAGGCAATGCGGTATGGGCCGGAGACTTGTCCGGCAACGATCGATATTCTGCAGCGGTATGGGGGCGTGCCGATGGATCCGAAGTATTCGCGGAAGGACGTAGACGATGTGGTGGCGGCAATTCGGAAGGTGTATGGGGTCGTTTGAACGGACTGCCTGATCCCCGCGAAACCGCCACCGCTATTCATCAGTGACAGGCGTGTGGCCGTTAGACATCCAGATTCCGGACATCGAGCGCGGTCTCGAGAAGATCGCGGTAGTCGAGCAAATCCCGCCATGTGGACTCGCCAAGTCGGCCCGTGCCCGAAGTCGCGGCCTTCACTACCGTGCACGGACGCTTGTTGTAGTCCTTCGTCTGTTCCACCAGCGCCCGCATGCGCCGATACTCAGCACGCGCGCCGAGATCGCGGTTGATCTACCGATCCGCGTTCGTGTGGTCGCGGAACACACCTCCCACGATGAATGCGCATCATCGTTACGCACCTCGGGATTCAGCTTCCACTCCTTCAACTGACCCACCAGATCAGCAGGAGGCTTCTCCGACTTGAAGTCCAGCTTCATGTCCGGGCGCGTCAGCAGATACACCACACGCCGTCGCGCGGAACGCGAACCAAGCGCGCGCCCGGATCTCGAGCTCATCGAGCGACGCCAGCAACATCTGCAATCTCAGCGGCATTGCTCTCCAGACCGAAGATGTCAGCGACCCCCTTACATGCTGGCGGCTCGCCAGCGGGGCCGAGGCCAATGATGCCAACTAGCCGACCGCCATGCTTCGATCCCCGCCTGAGCCGCCGCCCACCGCGGGTTCTCGAGCAGATCGGCAAAGACTGTATCCTTCACGTTCGCATCGCGGATCGCCAGTTGATACAGCACTCCATCTGTCACGAGCTGGAACGCGACCCGTTCCTTCTCCTCGATGCTTCCGAACAAACCGGCCGGGACAGCATCCCACAACGACCTGACCACGGCAATCTCCGCCTGATGCGATTGGATCTCAACGAGCAGCCTCATCACTTGGAGTGCATTCCTGCCACTGGCCAGATCGATCGCGCCTGGCAGGTCAGCTTCCGCGGGAATCGGGGCCGCAAACATGCGGTGCAAAACCGACACAGTCACTCTCGGCTCCGCCAGAAACAATTCGAGATCAGGAATCGCAACCAATCGCGTCTCCGTGCGCGACTCGGAGTCAATCAACAGCAGAAACAGCAGCAGCGCTCGCTGTTTCATCCACTCGTGCTCGAGGAGCGCCGGAACCCCCTCCGCATCGAGACCTTCGACAACCACCACGTCTTTGCAGCCGCCAACGAGACCCGGTACCTCCGCCTGTGACCGCAGCACTCCTGCCGGCCCATGGCGATGGAACGAGCGAATTCCACACTCGTCAAACAAGATGGCGACACCGGCCTGACCGGAAACCAGAGTTCTACTCATCATGCGATCTCCACTGACACATACGGTCTCATTGCTTCGGCTAGCGCGCGGTCGCCCGGCTGCCGGAGCTTTACAGTGACGCAACTCAGTGTGTGCCGATGAATACGGCCGTAGATGTGAACCTCGACGAAATCATCCTTCACTGAATCCTCATCGGTCGATAGCAGCAACCCGGCGACATCCTCATCAGTCATATCGGCAGCCAATCGCGAACCTAGCTTGGCTATCACCAAATCATCCCGCTTTTCCCACGTAGCTCGAAACCCGGGGGGAACTACTGGATTCGCCGGACTGACCCCTCGATGTTGGCAAAACAGTACGCAATTCTCTTCAAACACCGTCGCCCTGTGCGCGATCTTGGACTCGTCGAGTACCATTGCGCAATTGCCGTACGAGAACAGTCCCCGATCATCGGCTGTCAGAGCCGCAAATTGGATTTGCTCGTGGTAGTTGAGCAACGCGAGCGGTTCGGCGGATTGCCTGGCCGCCTCAATCTCGGTCGCCTCTGGACGCAGGAGGCCTGCTCCCTTCAGGTCGTAGAATGTTCCCAGTAATTTGTTGTCGCTCTTGACCAAGGCAAAGACTTCGTCCACGGATCTCACTCGAACCGCCCGCGACTGGCGAGCAACATCCCTGAGCCGTACAAGCTCCGATACTGCCCCTTGCCCCGCCGCTTGGCGTTCCGCTTCCGCTACGCGATCCGCCAATGCCGCGACTTCCTCTTCGACTCGAGCCGCGCGAACATTCGGGAACCCGCAGTCGGTCAGGCACACGACGCAATGCCATTCATGCGGACGGACGGCGTGGCCGCAGTCAGGATTCGGGCACTTCATGCCAACGCCCAGCCCTTTGTAGCGCGTCACCGTCGCGTCCTTCTTGCCTTCGTTCTTCAGTAGTCCAGCAGATCCCGCCACGTTCATTCGCCATGACGCCCGCGCCTGAATCTCGTCCTGTCACCGGTAACGCCTCCGACCGATGCCAAACATGTAGGACCCGCATTGTTCCGGCCTCGATGGCAAACGACACCCGGTAGTCCCCAAGCCTCAATCGAAACGAACCCGCCATGTCGCCATGCTGCGGTTCCACATCGCCACTCCCGGACTTCGAGTATCGCAGGACCCCTTCGAACACTCGCAGAGCCGTAGCACGATCAAGGCGCCGAATATCCGCTGGTGCGTCAGCCCCCCACTCGATTCGCAACGTCACTGGCTACTTGCTCAGAGGAAAATCCTCAGGCTTCAAACCATACTCAGCCAGCACTTCTTCCATCGGGATCCCGTGCCCACCTCGGCTCGCGAACCATGCCTGACTCTCGTGAAACCGCCGCTTCTCTTCGCTGGTGACGGGTTCGCTCGTCTCTTCGACCATGACCTCGAGCAGATGGACGACTGCGGCCAACTTACCTGGATTCAATTGGCCCAGCAACTCGTGAGCCTTCGCTTCTAGCACACTTGCCGCCATAGGACCTCCTCAACTACACATCCAAATTCCGGACATCCAGCGCGTTCTCCTCGATGAACTTCCGCCGGTTCTCCACATCCTCACCCATCAGCGTCGAGAAGATCGCATCGGACTCCACCATGTCCTTCAGCTCCACCCGCAACAGCGTCCGGATCTCCGCGTTCATTGTCGTCTCCCAAAGCTGCTCGGCGTTCATCTCGCCCAGCCCTTTGTACCGCGTAACCGTCGCGTCCTTCTTGCCTTCGTTCTTCAGGTAATCCAGCAGATCCCGCCACGTCGACTCGCCATGACGGCCGGTGGGTGAGTTCGCATCCTTCACCACCGTGAATGGAGGCTTGTTGTAATCCTTCGTCTGCTCCACCAGCGCACGCATCCGCCGGAACTCCGCTCGCGCGCCGAGATCGCGATTGATGAAGCGATCCGCGTTCGTGTGATCGCGGAACACCACCTCCCACGACGAGTGCGCCTCATCATGACGCACCTCGGGATTCAGCTTCCACTCTTTGAGTTGGCCCACGAGGTCGGCAGGCGGCTTCTCTGACTTGAAGTCGAGCTTCATGTCCGGACGCGTCAGCAGTTCCACCACCCGGGAATCGCGCAGCACCCGATCGAGCCGAGCACTCAGGGTCTCGAGTTCGTCCAGTGAGCCGAGGAAGTTCCGCATCGCCGCGCCTTCCAACTTCTTCGGACCCGTTCCGTTCGCCCCGTACTCCACCACAACATTCTCGGTGGCCCGGCGCAGGATCTCCTTCGTGAATTCCTTGTCGTCTTTGATGTACTTCTCGCTCTTGCCCTTCTTGATGCGATACAGCGGCGGTTGCGCCACGAACACGTGTCCGCGGTCAATCAGCTCCTGCATGTGGCGGAAGAAGAACGTCAGCAGCAGCGTGCGGATGTGCGATCCGTCCACGTCGGCGTCGGTCATGATGATGATCTTGCCGTAACGGAGCTTCGAAATGTCGAAGTCGGCCTTACCGATGCCCGTGCCGATCGCCGTGATCATCGCCCGGATTTCATCGTGGCTCAGCATCTTGTCGTAGCGAGCCTTCTCCACGTTGAGGATCTTGCCCTTCAGCGGCAGAATCGCCTGATACCGGCGGTCGCGGCCAGTCTTCGCGGTGCCACCTGCGGACTCGCCCTCAACCAGGAACAACTCACAACGCTCCGGATCCTTCTCCTGGCAATCGGCCAGCTTCCCGGGCAATCCGCCGGAGTCGAGCGCGCCCTTACGCCGCGTCAGATCGCGCGCCTTGCGTGCCGCTTCTCGCGCCCTCGCCGCGTCGACAGCCTTCGAAACCACCTTCCGCATCACCGACGGGTTCTTATCGAAGAACTCGCCGAGCTTCTCATTCACCAACTGGACCACGTGTCCCTGGATGTCCGAGTTGAGCTTGCCCTTGGTCTGCCCTTCGAACTGCGGCTGCGGGATCTTCACGCTCACCACGGCCGTCAAACCTTCGCGCACGTCGTCGCCCGTCAGGCCTTCTTTGAAGTCCTTGAACAGGTTTTCCTTCTGGCCGTAGGCATTGATGGTCCGCGTCAATGCGGAGCGGAATCCCGACAAGTGCGTACCGCCATCCACCGTGTGGATGTTGTTGGCGAAGGAGTAGATGATGTCGGCGTAGTCGCTGTTGTACTGCAGCGCGATCTCCATGGACACCTTGCCGCCATTGGGCAGGTCGCGCTCGCCTTCAAAGTAGATCGGCTTGTCGTGGAGCACGCTCTTCGCCCGATTCAAGTGCATCACGAATTCGGCAATGCCGCCCTTGTAGAGGAACTCGTGCGTCTTCACCGGATCGGTGCGCTCATCAGTGAGCGTAATCGTCAGACCCTTGTTGAGGAACGCCAACTGACGAAGCCGCGCCTGCAGGGTGTCGTAGTTGTACTCGTGCGCCTCCATCACCGTGGGGTCGGGATGGAACGTCACTTTCGTACCCGTCTTGGCCTTCGGAATCTTTCCCTGCTTCTCGAGCGGGAACTTCGGCATTCCGCGTTCGTACTCTTGATACCAAACCGCGCCATCACGCCAGATTTCGAGCTTCAGCAGATCTGAGAGAGCGTTGACGCAGCTCACGCCGACGCCGTGCAACCCACCCGACACCTTGTACGTGTTCGAGTCGAACTTGCCGCCAGCGTGAAGCTTCGTCATGACGATCTCAGCCGCGGATACGCCGAACTCCGGCTTGATGTCCACCGGGATGCCGCGACCGTTGTCCTGCACGGTGATCGAGTTGTCGATGTGAATGGTCACATCCACGCGATCGCAGAAACCCGCCAACGCCTCGTCGACCGAATTGTCCACCACCTCGTACACCAGGTGATGCAATCCCTGCTCTCGCGTCGACCCGATATACATCGCAGGCCGGAGCCGAACCGCCTCCAGGCCTTCCAGCACTTTGATACTAGACGAATCGTAGTTTTCTGCCATAGCCTCTCAGATCAAATTCTCATTGGCATGATGATGTAGCGGTAGTTGACTTCTCCACCCACCGGCCGCATCTCGCCAGCACTAGCCGCATCCTTGAACAAGAACCGGACTTCGGTTTCCGGAACCGCGCGCAAGAAGTCGAGCATGTAAAAAGCATTGAAGCCGATCTCAACCGTCGGCCCTTCATAAGCGGCGCCCAGACTCTCTTCTGATTCGCCGGTCTCTGACAGCGAGGAATGCACTTTCACCTCGCCCGCCTCAACCTTCATCCGCACCGCATGCGAGCGCTCGTCAGAGAACTGCGCCACGCGCTCGATGGTTCCCTTGAACTCTTCGCGACCCAGCGCCACGCTGTTCGGCTGCTCCTTGGGCAACACACGCTCATAGTCGGGGAAGTTGCCGGTCAGCTTGCGGCTGATCAGCAGCCGATCGCCCAACTGGAAGAATAGATGATTCTCGGTGGCGGCGAACTGGAACTTCGCTTCCGCGGTCGCATCCGCAGCCAGCTTCTGGATCTCCACCATCGCCTTGCGGGGAAGCAGTGCGCGGTACATCGTGTCACCACCGAGCGCCATGGGCCGCTCCACCATCGCCAGGCGGTGTCCGTCCGTCGCCACCATCACCAGAGCTTCTGGCTTCAGCACGAGCAAAGCGCCGTTCAGCGTGAACCGCGACTCTTCGTTCGAAATCGAAAACACGGTCTGCGCGATCATCGATGCCAGAGCCGCCGCGGGGATGTCGGCGATCTTCTCGTTCATCTGCGGCAGTTCCGGATAGCTCTCACGCGACATGCCCGCGATGCGCGTACGCGATCGTCCGCACGTGATCGAGACCCACTGGTTGTCGCCGAACTTGATCTGAAGGTCCGCGTCAGGCAGCAGCCGCACGTAATCCAGAAGCCGCTTCGCCGGAACCGTTCCTGAACCCTGCCGCTTCACGCCGGCTGCACAACTGCAGCGAATCCCGAGCTCGAGATCGGTGGCCGTGAGCGTGATCCGATCCTGCGATGCTTCGATCAGCACGTTCGAAAGGATCGGGATGGTGGTTCGCTTCTCCACCACTCCCTGAGAAAGACCCAGTTCGCGTACCAGGTCTGACTTCGCGATTGTGAACTCCATGTGTTGGTTCCCTACCTGACCTTCCCTACGTGACCTTCGCTACCCGACGTTCGTTGCTTCGGAGCTTCCCGCCACCCGCCGCTCTCTTCTGTGTCTAGATAGATAAAAGCTATGAGAGAGAACAGTCATCATGACGTCTGTGGAAGTGTGGATTTCTTCCTAAATTATACAAAATCCAGAGGCTTCGTGTCCTGCCCAGGCTGTGGAAAGCTCGAGGACGCACGGTGGGGAATTCCAACCGTACGGGGGTATCCACAGTTCCTAAGAGGGTATCGACAAGGCCCATTGTGGAAAACAGAATAACCTTAATTGAATGAGTCGATTAGGCTGTGGATGAGCCTGTTCAACTCTGCATCGTCCTGCCTCAGACGTTCGATCTTCTGGATCGAGTGCAGTACTGTCGTATGATGTTTACCCCCAAATGCGCGTCCGAGCTCCGGGAGCGAAGCAGTGGTCAGTTCCTTGGCCAGGTACATCGCGATCTGCCTCGGATAGGCGATCTGGTGCTGATTGCTCTTTTGTTTGATCTGAGATGGCTGCAGTTGGAACCGCTCGGCCACCGCCCGCTGGATCGAGTCGATCGAGATCTTCCGATCACCCCCCACTGCGAGATGGCGCAACGATTGCTGGGCCATGTGGACCGTGATGGGAGCCCGCGTCACCGAAGCGAACGCGATGATCTTCACAAGCGCGCCTTCGAGCTCCCGCACGCTCGACTTCACGTTCTTCGCGAGGAAGTTCCGCACCTCGTCAGGAAGCTGGATGCCCTCGGCTGAGGCTTTCTTGTCGAGGATGGCGAGCTTGGTCTCGAGATCCGGTGCCTGCACGTCTACCAACAACCCCCACTCGAATCGCGAGCGCAGCCGCTCCACGAGGTGGGGCATGTTCTTCGGGAGACAGTCGCTGGTCAGCACGATCTGCTTCTGGTGATCGTAGAGCTCGTTGAACGTGTGGAAGAACTCCTCTTCCGTACGCTCCTTGCCGGCTACCGTGTGGACGTCGTCCACCAGCAGCACGTCGGCCGATCGATAGTATTGATGGAACAGGGGCATGCGATCGGTACGGATCGACTGCACTACTTGATTCAGGAACTTCTCACCGGTCGTGTAGGCGATCCGCAGGCTTGGCATGCGTCGCGCGATCTCATGCGCTACCGCGTGGATCAGATGAGTCTTGCCCATTCCCGGACCGCCATAGATGAAGAGCGGATTGTACGCCATGCCCGGCCGCTCCACCACCGCCGTCGCAGCGGCATGCGCGAACTGGTTGCAGGCTCCCACAACGAATGAGTCAAACGTGTAGCGGCGGTTGAGATGCGCGGAAGCGTTACCGAAGCCCAGGTCCCCATTGGTTCCGCTCGTTCCGTTGGATCCGTTGACCGCAACTGCTTCCACTTGATACAGCACCACGCGGTAGGGCAAGCCGAGATCGTGCATCGCGCTTCGCACCGCATCGCTGAACTCGTTCTCGATCCAGTGTTTGGCTTCCTCGCTTGGAACGGCGACCTGCAGGCAGTCACCGACATGACCTACATAACCCGTGCGGGCAAACCAGCTCTCAAAAGCCTCCACAGTGAGCCGTGCGCTCAGATTGGCTTTTACCTGCTCCCATGCGTCCATGTGCAGCCCTTCCTTGGGGACGGCGCCCCCCTCACGATTTCCGATGAGAATCCACAACGATCCCACAGGATTTGCACAGCCTGTGAATTTTTGTAGGGATCGCTAGATTCCGCCGTCGCCTTGTTCTATCGACGTACTGGCGATGCTTGCTACGGCGAACCTCCGAGTACGGATTCGCCTTCGACTGTGGAACGAGTCTAGCAGAAACAGTTCCCCTGTGACAAGCAGTTTAATCGTCTCTAATTATATTGTTATCAATACGATACAAGGATCGATCAGAACGGGTTTCATTCATGCCAATCCGAGCAGATTGCTCCCTGGCGCAGGGAGATCAGGAACGATCCGTATAGTAACAGGCTGTCTACCGCACATGTAGTGAACAGTTTGGCCGGGACATCATAAGAACATAAGCGAGCGAATTTGCTCCGGTCATATCCCTCGACCAATCGCGCCGCATCCGCTGCGTCGTTTCCACTCGCGGATCCTGAGGCGATCCTTGCCGTGCTCGGTTACTGCTGATTCGCTCAGCTTCCAGGACCCCGGAGGGCAGCCACCGGATCGAGTCGCATCGCTCGCCGCGCGGGCAAGTAACACGCCACCGCCGCGACCACGAAAGAAAAGGCGGCGACGCCCGCGAAGATCGCGGGATCGGCCGGTTGCACTTCGAACAACAAACTTCGGAGCAGCCGAGCAAATGCCGCCGCACCGATCAGACCGAGCGCTGATCCCACCGCCGCTAGCGCCATACCTTGTCCGGCCACAAGACGCAGCACGGCGGCGGGCGTTGCGCCGAGCGCGGTTCGAACGCCGAACTCGCGCGTTCGGGTGGCGACCGAATACGCGATCACGCCATAGATCCCGAGGCCCGCGAGCAGGAGTCCGGTTGCGGCGAACAGCGTCAAGAGCAGCATGACGCCATGGCGCCGAGCTTCGGATTGTCCGAGCACATCGTCCATCGTCTTCACGGCCACCACGCTCATCGCCGGACCAGCGACGGCGACCCGAGTGCGAACTGCGTGGGCTACCGCGAGCGGATTCGCGCCAGTGCGGACCGCCAGCATCGCCGACATTGGTTGGACTTGTGAGCGCGGCCGATAGACTCCCGGGTCCGCTTCCTCGGCGATTCCAGCTTGCCGCACGTCCGCAGCGATTCCTACGATCTCGATCGCATCCGGGCTCGCGCCCGCGAGGATTGAACGGCCGATCGGGTTTTCACGAGGATAGGCGGGCCAAAGTCTCTTCGCCGCCGCTTCATTGAGGATCGCGACCTTGGGCGATTGCTTCGAGTCGCGCGCGTCGAACTGGCGGCCGCTTCGCAACGCAATGCCCATCGTGAGAAAATATCCAGGCGTCACGGTCTGCAACACCGCGATGGGACGCTTGTTCAACGGCTGCTGCGCCGCATTGACAGGCCAGATCGGCGTGCCCGCGAAGCCCGTAGTGGGCAGCGTCAGAGTCACCGCCGCACCGAGCACGCCAGGAACGGATTGCACGGATTCGGTGAGTGCGTCGAAGTCCGTTCCGATCGCTTGCCGGGGCAAAGTCAGCCGCATCGTGAGCAGGTTTCGAGGTTCGAAGCCGAGGTCGACCGTGCGCAGGCGGACGACGCTCACGATCAGAAGAACAGCGCTGACCAGCAGTACCGTGGACAGCGCCACCTGCACGATCACCGAGAGATTCCGGGAAAGCCCTAAGCCACCTCGCGACGCCGCCATCTCTTCCCCCGTGCGGAGCAGATGCACGAAGCTCGAACGTGATCCGAGGCGCGCGGGCATGAGTCCGAACACAATCCCAGTCGCGATCGAGAGCAGCGCGGCGAAAAGGAGCACGGTTGCGTCCAGGTGAATCTCGCCGGACCGCGGCAGCTCGAGCCCCGGAATGCGATCGACGTAGCGCACGGCCCAGTAGGCTCCAGCGATGCCGAGCGCGCCTCCCGTGATTGCGATGCATGCGCTCTCGATGAGGAACTGCGCCAGCAAGCGCCCTTGGCTCGCGCCGAGCGCCACCCGCACCGCGGTTTCGCGTGCTCGCTGTCTTGCGCGGACCATCAAGAGTCCGGCGATGTTGGCACATCCGATCGCGAGGAACAGCGCGACTGCTCCCATCAGCATCCAGAGCGTGGTTCGAACTCCGGAGACGAGTTGGTCCTTCCAGGGCAGCAAGTGGTCGGGCCGGCCGGGTTTGGCGTCGAGCGCGCCCGGATTCGCGATCGCGTAGCGCGCATTCAGTAGCCGCACTTCTTCGTTCGCTTGTTCGAATGACGCCGTGTTGCCAAGGCGGCCTATGACGCCGAGCATCGGGCTGTTGCGGCGCGACTGCAACGGAATGGAAGCAGGCTGCAGCGGCATCCAGACATCGATCTCGGGAAAGGGAAACGCGAACCCGCGCGGGAGGACGCCAGCGATGACGCAGGGCACGCCACTGACTCTCGCGGCGCTCTGCGCCAGATCGGATGTGCTCGAGAGCGCCTGCCGCCACACGCGTTCGCTGATCATCGCCGTGCACGTGCCGTCCGCTTCCTCGGCGGAGACAAAGCTGCGGCCCGCCAACGGCGCCACACCGAGAACGGAGAGAAAGTTCGCCGAGACTCCCGCTGCTCGCAGGCCAACTGGCAGCTCGTTGCCGTGAGCGAACGAAACATCGGAGAGGAAGGAATTGAATGCGGCCACCTCGGAGAACGACCGGGCGGTTTGCATCATCTCGAAGCGGCCGAAGGTGGCGCCTCCCGAGACGCGCACCAGCTTGTCGGGATCGCGGTAGGCGAGCGGCCGCAGCAACACTGAGTTCACGACGGTGAAGATGGCGGTGTTGGCCCCGATGGCGAGCGCCAGGGTCGCGATGGCGCACAGCGCGTAGGCGGGCTGCTTGGCGAGCATGCGGGTGGCGAAGCGGAGGTCCTGGGATAGACGCTCGAGGGCGAGGCTCATGAACCAGAGTTTACTGCGGTTCCTGCCCTTCACCGCATGCTTCGGTTTCGGCTTCGCCGCACACGGCCGCGCGCTCGGTACTCAGCCATCGCGAAGCGCGAATCGGACCCCGCCTACTGTTTGCAGGCGATCAGTGCGGCGGCAGCAAATCCTGTGGCTGCGTCGGTCATGAACTTCGACTGCATCGAGCCCTCCGGATAGACCTTGTTCATCGATACGGAGGGCCAGGCGCCGGATGCGCGGTCCTGGTGTTTGGCGAGCCACGAAAGCGCGCTTTCCATGTGCGGATCGGAACACTTTGCTCCGGCTTGACTCGCGGCGAAGGTGGCCCATGCGGTGGCGTACGCATTCGACCCGGTGTCGGGCGGAGCCTCTTCGCGCTTGGCCCACGGTCCGAGCGATGCGCTCGTCCATCCACCGTCGGCGGCCTGTGCGGACCACAGGTTGGCGAGCACGGCACCCTTTTCGCCCTTGCCGGATCCGAAGGCGATCCACGCCAGGCGATTGTGGAGCGGCTGTCGCGAAGCCTCCCGCTTCATGTAGGCTCGCACCGGAGCAAGGTGCTCGGCCGACGCTTTGGGATACGCACTGAGCGCGAGCTCCACGAGTGTAGCGGCGTAGAAGGCGGAGTGCTCTGACTCTACCGGATGCAGGTCATTTTCGAACCATTTCCAAACGCCCTTGGCTTCGCCTTCCTGATTCTGATGCTGCCAGAGCCGATCGAGCGCGGCGCGATCGGCGGAATCGAGCGGATCGGCCGGCGAGCGCCGCTGCAGCGAGAGCGTGAGCAAGCTCAGGATGGCGTCAGGGCTTTCTTCCTTGAACATGGTCTTCGGTGGCGAGGCCAGTAGGCGAGTCTTCACGCCTTGCACGAGGTCGCGCTCGACGGGCCGCGGCTGGCGCTCGGAGATCACGCGGCGTGCCATGAGATACGAGAGTCCGGTGTGGCACGAAATGCAGGCTCCGCCGAACTTTTGCGCGGGCTTCCACTCGGCCCATTGCTGCTGGCGAGTCTCGAGATATTCGAACGCCTTGGCGCGATCCCAGCCCGAGGCCACTAGCGCACCCGCGCTGGCGCAAGCGATGAAGACGATTCGCGGTGACAACATGTCCGTTTCAGAGTAGCGGAATTGCTGGACCTAGAAAAGATCCAGATTCGGCGGATTCAATGGAGCCAGCGCTTACCGGGAAGAGACGCGGTATTTCACCACCACCCCGTTGACGAAATCGACCTCGGTGAGCTCGCCCGCGCGCTCCCACACCACGGTCTCCACGTCGAGCGCGCCTTCGTTGTGCTTCTGGTAGCGGGTGGGCTTGCCGAGCATGCCGTCCACCTGATCGCGCGTGAGACCGCGCTTCAGTTGCATCGCCGCATCCGGGCGGAGCGCCGGCGCGGCAGAGGGCGGCGCCACTCGGCTGACTGGGCGGTCATTGAAGTCGACCCACTCGGAGAGAAGGTCCATCACCTGCTCGGGCGCCGGGACCGTTTCGGCGAGATAGCGATCGGGGAACCAGATATTGAAGCGCGATCCGCCTTCGCGGCGCTTCTGCGCGATCTCGGCCTTCTTGATGGTCTCGAGCTCGGCTTGGCGCACGCGCCGGCGTTCTTCGTCGCGGCGGCGCATCGTTTGCAGGTTGCCGAGTTCGCGCTGCATGTCAGACTTGCGCCGGCTGTCGGTTTCCCTAGACACGTCCTTCTCGAGCTGCTTCTCGCGATCGCTCTTGCTGATGACGGGCAGCGAGACGGAGCCGGAATCATCGCCGAAGGTGCCGTATCCACCGCCGCCGAGTTGAAACTCGATGTTCTTCGACTTGACTCGGACCCCGGTAACACGCGTGACGTCGCCATCGGCGAGCGCGCGTCCGAAGTTCTTCATGCGCTGCGAGTAGGTCTTGAAGTCGAATGGCGGATCGCGCCGGAAGTAGACGTCAGCGCCGTGATGGGTCCCCGGCATGTCGATTTTCAGGCGAACCTGTTTGCCTTCGAAGTAGCGCTTCAGCGCTTCCTCTGACTGGGCGTGGACGGGCGCGGCGGCCAGTGCGAGCACAGCGATAGCGAGTGCTTTCATCACCAAACTCCTCCTTGACCATTCTACTGGTACCGCAGCGGCTTGCTACGCTGCATGCGATGACTCGATTGGCGCTCTTCGCGCTTGCGGCGATTCCACTGGCGGCGCAGCCGCTCGCCGACCACCATATGCACCTCCTGCACCTGGGTCCGGCGCCACCCGGATATCCGTCGACCGCGGAGGAGACGATCCGGCAGATGGACGCGGTGGGCGTTCGCTGGGGCGTGTTGTTGTCGGCCGCTTACCAGTTCGGAAATCCGTTTCGCCCGCCCGTGGAGAACGAATACGAGCGCGTGAAAGCGGAGAATGACTGGACCGCGGAGCAAGCGGGGAAGTATCCGAAGCGGCTGACGGCGTTCTGCGGCGTGAATCCGTTGAAGGAGTACGCGCTGCGTGAGATCGCGCGGTGTGGGCAGGATCCGCGATTTGGGAAGGGACTGAAGCTGCATTTTGGAAACTCCGATGTGAGCATGGACCAACCGGCGCACGTGGAGCGGCTGCGCGCTGTGTTCGCCGCGGCGAGCCGGCATCGCATGGCGATTGTGGCGCATATCCGGTCGAACTACGATCACCGGCGGCCGTGGGGAGCGGAGCAGGCTCGTGTGTTTTTGGAGCAGGTGGTGCCGGCGGCCAAGGGAGCGGTGGTCCAGATTGCTCACGCGGCGAGCGCAGGCCATTACGATGACGAGGGTGTGGAGCAAGCGCTGGGTGTCTTCGCCGATGCGGTTGCGAAACGGGATCCGCGGATGAAGCAGGTTTACTTCGATCTTTCGATTCTGCGTTGGGAACCGAAGCGGGAGGCGCTCGCGAAGCAGTTGCGGATGATTGGGATGAAGAGGCTGCTGTTTGCTTCGGATCAGCCGGTGGCGACGGCGTGGAAGCTATTCCGGGGGTTGCCGCTCACGGAGAGGGAGTTGAGGCGGATCGAGCGGAATGTGGCTCCGTATTTGCGGAGGCGGGGCTGAAGTTCCGCGACCACCCTCCCGGCGCTGCGGCCGAGAACGGTGTTCCGCTGAACCCGATCCCGATCGATCTCTGTCATCGGGTGTCAGCGGCGGCGGGATGGAGCGGCTGGCGTTGCCGGTCACGGGCAGCGGGTCTACCACTTCGTTGGGCTCCGCCGCGAGAGGCAGCCTGCTGATTCCGCTCGAGCCGGGCTTTCGCCTTCTGCGGGGCCCGACTGGACAACTTTCGCCTCATCGTTGGAGCAGCCTATGGTCCGCTTCGCTTACAATGTCCGCCCTCACTCGGGGGGTAGTTCGTTTTGAAAATTAGCTTTTTTCGAGCGGGTTCCCTGCCGGCGGAGGGATCCGGGTGGACTGAAGCTGGCGGAGCTCCGTGAGCACGCGATGAAACTCGCGAGTGAGGCGAGCCTCGTGGCGTTCGAGCGCGGCGAGCGAGCGTGAGGTGTCAGTGAGCTTGCGATGGGCGAGGGCGGCTCGGGTTGGGTCGTCAATGGACTCGACGGGTTCGGCGGAACTCAGCATTTCGTGATCGATCGCGGCGGTCTCGAGAGCCCAGGCGCGGCGCATGCGCCATTGGGTGGCGGCGAGTTGCTCGACCAACTGCATTTCGACGTTGTCGGCGGGTTGGAACCGATCGATGTAGTCCTGGAGGTGGGCGAGCCAAGCGGCGGGGTCCTCATGGGCGAGCACGACGGCGCGCGAAGTGAGTCCGTGCTTGACGGCGTTTTGGGAAGAGCGGGCTTTGCCGGCTTCGGTGCGGGGTCCGGTTGCGGGGCCGGGGTCCATGGATTCGATGTTCATGTGAGATCTGCCTCCACTGGCGAGAGTAGCGGGAGGTGGGTTTTTGCGCGCAAAATCGTTTCCTGGAAGTGGCTGAGGGGATTGGGTTTACGATTTTTCAAATACACGGGATCGGCCGGCGGGGGGCTGAGGGCCGGGCACAGTCACGAGCCGGCGGGGATCGCGACTTCGACGTAGCTGCCGGGCGCGGCAGAATTGACTGCGTTGATTACAAGTTGGACGTGGGGCTTGACTGCGGGCCACCGAGAGCGGCCAAGGACCACGATGGCGACCATTCTTCCCGCCAGATTCTGCTGATGACAGAGATTCTTGTCTGTGGTCAGCAGGACTTCGAAGCCCCGCTCTTCCGCCAGCCGGAGCAGGCGGCCGTTCTGAATTTGATCCCATCCGAGGTCTTTGGACAACGTGACTACATGCCCAACCAGGTAGCGGCGTATTGGAACCGGCGTTCCCTGGTCAAAACAAGATGCGCATCAGGGGGCGAAGGCCGGTGGCTTGTCGAGGCTGCGCGCGGCGAACTCGATGACCTCTTCGACTTGGTTGCGATCGAGACCGGCGAACCACTCGATAATGTCATCGATGTTTGCGCCAGCTTCGAGGTTCTCGAAGATGGTCGCGACTGGCATGCGTGTTCCTTTCAGGACCCAGGCTCCGCTGACCTTGCCAGGGATGCTCTCGACGGCGGGACACTGGGACCAGTCGATCGGCGCCGGAGGATTCGTGGCGATCTTCTTGAACCAAGCTTCGAGCGTGAGCCCCTGGGTGGCCGCATGGGCAGTGAGGGCGGCCGCCTGATGGTCGGGAAGGTCGATCGTAACTGTGGTCATGACGAGGCCTCAATGTTGGATTGCAGAGCGTTTCGGAACCCCGGGCCGTGTTCCCGTGGATGTGCGTTCAGACGGCGCAGTCGTCTTTGCGCGGATCTTGGGAACGGCCATTTGCTCCTCTCTTCAAGGCTACATCAGATGGGTGATGACGAGGATGAGCAGGAGAATCGCTCCAGCTCCGGCCAGCAGAGGCAGAGCCGCCAAAGCGCCGACTGCATCCGCCTCCTCCTCAGGCGTGAGTTTTCGAACATGTGAGAGGCCTGTTCGCGGGATAGTAATCGTGCGATAGGCGCCGCGTTTGCTGAACGTAACGCGTGCGATTCGAGTTCCGGCAGAAACGCTCGTCAATCCAGTCTTGCCGAAGTTCAGGCGGACTGGTCCTATCTTGCGGCTACGCCGGTAGCGCCAACCCATCAGTCACCCGCTGCGGCTGCGGTCGCTAGCGGCCGCCGCATCGTACGTGCACATTCGTCGAACATGGCTGCCACGGCCTCACGGATCGCAGCAATCGTGGGCTCGTCCAGCTTTCCGAGAACGAGCCTCCAGCCGTCTTCGTGCAGGCCAGCACATATTCGCGCGGTGTCTTCGAGAGCTTCCATTTGGCACCTCCTGTCAAGTTAGTGCGGGCGCTGCCGGGTTTTTCTCTGTCTTTTTTCGTCGATCGGCGTGTTCTGTGAACCGAGTTGCGGTCGTCAGAATGCGGCTTGGGCTTTTGACTGCTGTGGATCGGATTTGCTCTTGACGTAGTCCTCGGCGTATTGGTCGAAGGGGATGACGCCTTCTGTTTCGGGTTTCATTTGGTCGCGGTGCAGGAGTCCGGGGTAGGCGAGGACGTCACCGGTGGTGATGTTCCAGAAGAGGGAGACGTTGTCGGGGTGGCGTTCGTCTTCGGGGGTCCATTCGGCGAAGGGTTTCCACCAGAGGTCGTAGGCGGGGAGGAAGGCATAGAGGGAGTCGAGGTCGAGCTCGTGGCAAAAGTGCTCAGCATTCGCTTGCCAGGTTCCGTGGTTTGAAGGAAACAAGAAGGGAGCGGTCCCTAGCAGTCGCAATTTGCGATCGGTAACAAATCCCGGCGCGTCCCGGCGAAGCTTGGCCAGCGGAATCGCTGTTAGCGGGAAGCACAGATCAAACCCTAGCGCGTCGAGGCGACTCTCAGCCCTCGGGCCGAAATGGCAGGCGGCCGGAGCAGCGAGCGAACCCTCGCCAAAGTAGCCGGTTCGGCCGTACATTCCCAAGGGTGGCCAGCTCTCTTCCAGGCACGGGCGGAATCCCTCTTGAACTACGTGGCTCGCGGCCAGGGCGTCAGTTCGGCATTTGTGCCACGCGATGCACAGGTCCATCGCGAAGGTCTCTAGATCTATTCCGATTTCTAGACCGAGTACGAGTGCGAGGGAAAAATCCAGGGGGCGTGTCGGATCAAGTTCGATAGTTTCACTTGATCGACTTTCGTGCTGGCGGCTAATCTCAAGCTTGCCCAGCTCTAGAATGTGCAGAAGCATCGAATCCCGAATCAGATCCTTGAGAGATCTCTGTCGTTTGCGCTCAGACAAGCCTTGGCCAGGAGGGCTTGGATCCAAGCTAACGCGGGCGCGATCGTGGTCATGGCTAAGCTCGTGAGATAATCCTTCGAAGTAGAGATAGATATTGCGACTGAGCTCGAAGGTTCCCACTGGACAGGCCACTTGACTCAACTGGCGGCGAGCGACTGGCTGCATTGGAAACAGAAGGATCGTTTCAAGTTCAACGGAGTTGTGGCACACTTCCATGCAGAGATGTTCGGTAAATCGGTCCCAGACGGACAACGCTGCGGCGCGCCAGTCCGATTCCGCGCTTCGCAGCAGCGTTCTTCGCCGGTCCGAGCTTAGCCGAGGTGCTGCAGCGCCCCGAAAGTCAATCCACAATCGGCAGCCTGGAGCCGCACACATGCCGAGACCAACTCGGAGAGGCTCCGCCTCCTCAACATACATCGAATGAGCCAGGGTTAGCTCCTGCCGTTCTTGCCTAGTCGGCTGGCGTTTCAACTGATAGTCGATCAGATTCAGAATCGCCCAGAAAGGAAAGCCGTCACGGCTCTCACCTTGGTCATTGGAGTCCATTGCAGTCGACCGATTCTGGGAGTTTGGGATCCAGATCAACACTCGGCTACCGGTCTGGGCGTCGGTCCAATCCCGGGTGCCCCATTCCTGCGGCACTTTCTGAATCAGCCGCACTCGACTCAACACCGACTGAATTTTTCGAGAATCTAAAGGAGCAAGAGTGTGTAGATGAAATTGCTTGTCAATGCATATCACATCAGCCCCTGTCGAAACACGAACGGGATACTTCGGCCACACAAGATGCCTTGCGGCAGCTTCGAAAGGATCAAGCGCATGACTTGGCTTGTCCGAGAACCATGTAAAGAAATCAAGCTCCAGATTCCTGTATCCGAAATGCCCTTGCAGTTGGCGCACACACCAGTTCCAGTTGTGGCCGAGGCTAAGCCCGGGTTTAAGCCAGAGCTTGACGTCGGTCCCCTGCGCTTTTCGAGAACCCGCGTTGGCCCAGAACAGACTGCCGGGGCCGGAGACGTGGAAATCGAGAGCCTTCCCGTCCCCCGCGTTTGTACGGACCTCGATCTGATCCGCGATCATGAAGCACGAAAGCACACCGATTCCGAAAGTCGAGATCGGGGTACAGAGCAGTCCGTGGCGGCGCATCTCCTCTTGCTCAGCCTTGAACTCGGGACTCCGGTAGAAACTCTTGCCCAATCGCGTGAAGTAACGCTTGACGGCGTCCTCGGTCATGCCGACTCCGTTGTCGGAGACCTGGATCCACCAGCCTTTCGCGTCGTCGTGTCCCCACGTGAGATTGACAGCGAATTCGTGCTCGACGCCGAGATGATCGCGGAACTTGCCCGGCGTCGTCTCGACTCCGGCGCGCTTCTGCTCGAGTTGCAGGCGCATGTCGGCGAGTTCGACGGCGTCGAGCGCGTTCTGGAGCAGCTCGCGGATGCAGAGGCTGGGGTCGCCGTAGAGGGACTCGCCCATGAGGAGATTGATGATTTCTTCGTGGTCGAGGTGGAAGGACCAGTCATGGTAGACATATGCGCCGGGCTTCGGCGTGATCTTGTGCTCGACTTCAGGGAGGCGAAGTTTGTCGAGTCCGGCGCGGGCGGTGATTTGCGGGAGTTCGCCGCGGACGGCGGTGACCTCATCCTGGATCCAGTCGACGAACTGGCGGATGCACTTTTCGGTTACGGGGTCTGGGCAATTCCATGCGTGGTAGGTGACCTTGGCGGGCTCGGCCTCCACGTCGGTAATGGCCATGTGCTTGCGCCATTCGCGCTCGCTGACCGGGTTGGTGTTATCGCCGAGGCCGAGGTGGTGGAACAGAATATCCGGAGTTCGGCTGGCGTCGAAGTCCATGATGTCCGCCAGACGCAAGACGAGACCGGGGAAGGCGAAGTTGGCGCGCGGGGTAGCGAGTCGCGGACCGAGTTCGTGGCGGAGCCAGGCGACGGGTTGGTTGTGGCTGATGGCGATGAGTTCGAGTTCGCGGCGGAAGTGGATGGGGCCGTATTGGAACGAGTCGGGCGGGAAGTCGTTGAGATGAGCGTGGAGGCGCGCGGCGCGCGTGTCGGCGTGGGTGGTGCGGAGGTAGTCCGTGACGAGGTGGTCCTCGATGAGCTGCGCGCTCGGGTGGTGGCCTTCTTTGCGGAGGCGCTCGATGTGGCGGTTGTGCTCGGGGAAGCGGTCGCGGAAGCGCTGGAATTCGGGGTCCTCGCCGTTGCGGAGGCGGGTGTTTTCGGCCGCGGGGAGGGCCATGCCGAGGTCGTGGGTGTAGGCGGCGAGGATACAGAGAGCGGCTTCGAGGGGCGCGAGCTGCGGGGTGACGTCGGCGAGGAGCCAGTCCATCCAGCCGAGGATATTGAGGATGTGGCGCTGGTTGTGGAAGGTGTAGAGCGGCATGTTCCGCGCTATGTCTCCGAGGAGAGCGGCGGCGGACTCAGCGGTCTGGCGGACTTTGGGTTTGAGCTCCTCGTCCAGCCTTTGCCAAAGGGTGGACTGGTCCGGCGATTGGAGGTCGAGATTGACCTTGGACATTGGGTGTAGTTACTTAAGATACAACAGGGGTGGGTTGGGCGGCGGGACTGAAGTCCCGCGCTGGCTAAAGCCCGCCCTACACGGAGCGCCAGCGCCAAAACAGTAAGCAGTATTAGTAAGATGCAGCGGGTGAGGCGTGTGCGGCTTGGCGCAGGCTAAAATAGGGGCGTCCGGAGCCACATGTCGCCCGCATCAGACATCACACGGCAGATTTCCGCGGCGCGCAGAGGAGACAAGTCCGCGCTCGATGCGCTGTTGCCGCTCGTCTACGGTGAACTCCGCAAGCTCGCCCGCAGCTCACTGGCGCGCGAGCGGGCCGGGCACACGCTCCAGCCGACCGCGCTGGTACACGAGGCCTACATGCGGCTCACCGGGCAGGGCCAGATCGACTGGGCCAATCGCGCGCACCTGATGGCGATGGCGGCGACGATGATGCGGCGCGTGCTGGCCGAGCATGCCGAGCGGCGGGGAGCTCTCAAGCGGGGCGGCGGCGCGTTGCAGGTGACGCTCGATCCGGAGGCGGTGGGCGGGGGCTCGCCCGGCGTCGATCTGCTCGCCCTCGACCAAGCGCTGGGCCGGCTGGCCGCGCTCGATCCGCAACAGGCTCGCGTCGTCGAGCTGCGCTATCTCGGCGGACTTACGATCGAAGAAACCGCCGAGGCGCTCTCGATTTCGCCGGCCACCGCGAAGCGTGAGTGGACCATGGCGCGCGCGTGGCTGCTCCGCGAATTGAGCGGGCCTGCCCGCGGATGACCGGGTCGAACTGGCCGCGCGTCAAAGAGGTGTTTCATCGCGCCTCGGAACTCGCGCACGCCGAACGCGCGGAGTTTCTCGATGAAGCGTGCCGGGGCGATGCGGCTTTGCGCGCCGAAGTGGAGTCGCTGCTCGGGTTCTCGGCGCAGGACGAAGCGGCTTTGGCGCCGGTGGCGGCGGCGCTGGCCGAGTCCGCGCTCGAAGAGACTCCGGCTCGGCTGGGCCCTTATCGCATCGGCGGACTGATCGGCCGCGGCGGCATGGGGATGGTGTTTCGCGCGCAGCGCGACGACGGCGCTTTCGATAAAGAGGTCGCGATCAAGCTTGTGCAATCGGAGCCTGGCAACGCGAGCTTCGCGGCGCAGTTCGAGCGCGAGCGGCGGATCCTGGCGCGGCTCGATCATCCGGGGATCACGCGGTTGCTCGATGGCGGGTCGACGGCGGATGGCCGCCCGTATCTTGTGATGGAGTTGGTCGACGGGGTTCCGCTCGGCGAATATTGCCGCGCGCAACGGCTCGGGATCGGCGAGCGGCTCGCGCTGTTCGAACAAATTTGCCAAGCCGTGATTTACGCGCATCAGCGGCTGGTGGTGCATCGCGACCTGAAGCCTTCGAACATTCTGGTGACGGGCGGCGGCGTTCCCAAACTGTTGGATTTTGGTTTGGCGCGGTTGGTGGATGCGGCGGGGCCTGAGGCTGCGTCGCGCAGTGCGGCTTGGATGACGCCGCTGTATGCGAGTCCGGAGCAGGTGCGGGGGGAGGCGCTCGGCGTTTCGACCGACGTATATTCGCTCGGAGTCATTCTTTATGAGTTACTGGCTGGGCGGCGTCCCTATGAAGTGGAAACGGCTTCGCCGGCCGCAGCCGCTGCTGCGATCTGCGAGTTCGAACCTCCGCCGCCGAGCTTAGTGGCCCCTGGGCATGGCCGGGAACTGCGCGGCGATCTCGACACGATCGTGCTCCATGCGCTCGAAAAGGATCCGGCGCGGCGCTACTTGTCGGTGGAGCAGTTGGCTGCGGATATCGGCCGCTATCGCGCCGGTATGCCGATCGAAGCGCGGCCCGTCTCGTACGCCACGCGGGCAGTGAAGTTCGTTCGGCGGCATACGATGCCGGTCGCCTTGGGGGCTGCGCTGGCGGTTGCGGTGGTTGCGGGTGGCGTGGCCACGCTGTGGCAGGCTCGACGGGCGCAACGGGCGTTCAACGATGTTCGGCTGATGGCCGACACGATGCTGTTCGAGGTGCATGACGCGATCGCCGGGTTGCCGGGCGCCACGGGGGCTCGCGAGGTGGTGGTGAAACGTGCGCTCGAATATCTCGATCGTGTTTCTCGCGAGGCGGGGGGGGATGAAAACGTGCAGCGCGATCTCGCGTCGGCCTATTTGCGGATCGGCGATGTGCAGGGAGCTCCGGGTGCGGCATCGCTGGGGCAGCCGGCGAATGCGCGGGTGAGTTACCAGAGAGCCGCGGGGCTTTATGAGGCGCTGTTGCGCGCGCATCCTGGCAATGGCGAATACCGGCGCGGGTTGTTTCGATGCTACGGCCAACTATCTTCGGTGACGGTACTCTACGCGGACCGGGAGGCACTTTCGCGGCGCGCGCTCGATCTGGTGGCGAAGGCGCCGCCATCGGATCAGGCGCAGGGGCACTTCGTGCTGGCGCGCACACTGCTCGATGGTGGGAAATATCCGGAAGCGCTGGCTGAGATGGAGATCGCGCTCGCCGGATATCGCAAAGCGCGAGGAGAGCAGCCGGCCGCCGAAGGCGATCGGAACACGGCTCTTGTCCTGAAACGTATGGGGGCGGTTTTGTTTGTGCTCGAGAAGCCGGAGGAAGCGCTCGCCCGGTACGCGGAGGCTCGCGATCTCGACCGGGCGCTGGTGGAGCGGAACCCCGGAGACGCGAGTTCGCAGATGGATCTTTCGTTCGATCTCAACGATCTCGGCATGTTGGCGCATCATCGGGGCGATCATCGCGCATCGCTCGACCTGCGATTGGAATCGCTCGGCATTCGGCGCGCGGTGATGAACGCCGATCCGAAGGATGCGCGTGCGCGGGCAGCGGTGGCGGCTGTGCTGGTGCGCATTTCGTGGGAGCGTACGCACCTGGGCGAACTCGCCGGTGCGGAGCAGGCAGCGCGCGAGGCTGTGGCACTGATGCGCTCGCTGTACGCGGCCGATCCGGCTCGCGGTCCCGAGTTGGCCACGGCCGAGTTCTCGTTGGCCGAAGCGGTTCTCGCCCGCAACGGCGTTTTGGAAGGGTGCGGGTTGATCGAATCGGTGGAGCGGATACTGGCTGCTTCGGCGAAGCGGAAGCCGCCGGGCAAGCAGGAGCAGGACGATCTCCGCGATGCGCGGGCATTGGCGGCCAAGCGTTGTCGCGGGCGCGAGTGAGCCGGTTAGAAGTTTCGATAGAGCGGAAACGCCAAAGGAGCCGGTGCGTCAGTGCGCACACGCACGGTTCCGGGCGTTGGGGGCCAACCGGCCAGTCTCACGCTCACTTCGAGCATGGCGGCCAAGCTCAGAGCGCAGGCCAACGCGATGATGGCTCGCTTGGGCGAGATCGGTTCCGGCATCAGCAAGGATAGACGGAAGCGCTGTTCGATTGGTTCGCCGTTTCGCCCCATTTTCCGGCGGTTATGCTGGAAAAATGATCCCTGTCGCGTTGACGATCGCCGGCTCTGACCCCAGCGGAGGCGCGGGGATCCAGGCTGACCTCAAAACATTTCATCGCTTCGGCGTTTTTGGGGAGGCGGTTGTTACCTTGCTCACGGTTCAGAACACCGTGCGGGTGAGCCGCGTGGAATGCATGGAGCCGGCGTTAGTGGCGGAGCAGATTCGGGCGGTAATCGAGGACATTCCGCCGGGGGCCGCGAAGACCGGGGCGCTCGGCAATGCGGCCATCATCGAAGCGGTGGCCGAGGCCGCGCGCGCGTTTGCGTTTCCGTTGGTGGTGGATCCGGTGATGCTCTCGAAGCACGGCGCGCCGCTGATCGCGGCAGATGCGGTGGACACGTTGCGCCGGAAGCTATTGCCGCACGCCGCCCTGGTGACGCCGAACATCCCAGAGGCCGCGGCGCTGGCCGGATGCGAAATCGAGGGCCTCGACAGCATGCGCCAGGCCGCGCTCCGCATCCGCGATCTCGGCGTGCGGGCGGTGCTGGTGAAGGGGGGGCATGGCGTGGGTCCGGCGACCGACGTACTGTTCGATGGCGTGGAGTGGCTCGAACTACCGGCAGCGCGCATCGAGACGGCGCATACGCACGGCACCGGATGCACCTACTCGGCGGCGATCACGGCGGGGCTAGCGCAGGGGCGCGCACTCGCCGAAGCAGTGCGGCGCGCGAAGGCGTTCATCACTGCGGCAATCGCGAGCAATCCGGGACTGGGGCATGGCTCGGGTCCCGTGAACCATCACGCCCCTGTTCCCGAGTGAAGCTCTACTAGGCCTCTACTAGGCCGCCCTCGGCAGGTCGACCGATGGGGCGGCGGCGCGCTTGGAGAACAGCACGTGAATCCAGTTCGCCGACGGAGACGAGATTCTGCTTTGGATCGCGATGAGGCGCGCTCCGAGCTTGGCGGCCAAGTTCGGCGCCACGGGAGGCTGGAGCGGCGCTCCACAGTGGATGCACGGTTCGTCTTGCGTGTAAGTTCCCCAAGGGTTCTGGCCCAAGTCCATCAGGAAATCGGCGAGCCAGTTGGTGGCCTCGTGCCGCTGGCCCACCAGCGAAACCTTCTCTGCTTCGAGCCCAGGGAACAGGCCGCGCAAGCGGTCGTCGGTGAACGAGTTCACGTGACCATAGGGCGGATTGTGCTTTCCGCAACTGCGGCAGAGCGTTTTGTACAAACGCAGGTCCTGTTGGAAGGGGACGCCGATCAAGACGTGCCGCTTGGCGACACGGGCGAGTTCGGAGCAGGCCTGAGCCAAGTCCGGAATGTGCTCGAGCACTTCGGCGCAGAAGACAAAATCGAAGCTGTTGTCTGGGAATTGGAGCTTGGTCACGTCGCCGGCCACGTTGGTAACTCGGGGATGATCCACGTGCGGAACTGATAGGTCGAGAGCTGTGACGGAGTCAAAGCGTTCGGCCAGGAGCCGCGAGAAGAAGCCCTCACGAGCGCCTACGTCGAGCGCATTGCGGCCAGCTTCCGGGATCAGACCCAGCAGATCCGAGGTGCGCATCTTCTCGGATTCTGACGCGCGGTACTGTTCGAGATTCGACATCAAGGCTCCTGTATGGCGACGGTTTTGGCGCGTGGCACCGCACAGTCGCCTGCTCGATTTTGGACTCTGCTCGTGTGGGAGAGAAGCCAGCGGCGGTACCAGGGCGATGATGCGTTCGTCATGGGTCCTTTGGAGCATCGGCAGGGCGCGGGTGGGCACGCCCGAGCCGCTATAATCATCCCGAAGGGCAACTCACAGCATGGCCAACGGCAAGAAGTGGTACGAGTACTTCGTCAGCGTCGATCCGGCTGCGCCGTCCGCTTCGCCGCGCAAATTGGAGCCTGCCGACCAAGCGTCGGCCGCGCAGGCGATCGCCGACATTGCCGCCTCGATCCAGCCGTTGCCTGCTGCTCCGCAAATGGCCGCGGCGGTTGCGAACCCGATGTCGTTCGACGAGATCTACCACGCGGCGGAGATCGCGCCCCCGGCGCATGGCTACAGCATTTTCAAAGTGGCTGACATGCTCGCGAGCCCGCATATCAAGAACCTGCCAGGCGAGGTGAAACGGAGTTCGGTATTGGTGGCGCTGGAAGCGGCGGGGGCGAAGATCGAATCGGTGATCGAAGACGCGATTCGCCGCGACAAGGCGCTCGATACGTTCGAACGCGTGCAACAGAAGCAGGCCGAAGACTTCGAGGCCGCCAAGCTCGAAGAGAATCGCAAGCACCAGGCCGAGATTGACCGCCTGGTTGCCGAGCTCAAAGCCAAGATCGAAGCCAACAATCAGGAAGCGGCCAAACGCAAGGAGGCCTTTCAGTCATGGCGCATTCAGAAACAGTTGGAGGAACAAAAGATCGCGGACGCCGTATCTTTTTTTGTGACCGAGAATCCGATCACTACGTCCGCGCGACCCTCCCCCGCGGCAGCCAAGCCGCCCGCCCCGAAGCCGCAGCCATAGGAAGGGGCGGGACTGAAGTCCCGCGCAGGCCGAGGCCTGCCCTACATTTGGAGGCTATCCATGTTTAATCGCATTGCGCGCGTGTTTCGCTCGTTCGTCGGGATGTTCATCTCGTTCGCCGAGGACCCGGAGATGTTGCTCCAGCAGAACATCCGCGACATGAACGATCAGGTGCCTCGGATGAACGAGTCGATCGCCATGGTGAAGGCGAACGTCACGCTTCTCGAAAAGGAAGAGGCGAAATACAAGAACGATGTGCTCGATCTCACCGCAAAGGTGAAAGCGGCGATCCAGGCGGGGCGGGACGACCTGGCCGGCAGCTTCGCTTCACAGCTAGAGAGCTTGCGCTCGGCGCTGGCTCGCACGCAAGGGCAGCTCTCCACCGCGCAGGCCGCATACGACAAGGCGCTCAACGTGAAGAAGGCGTTCCTGCGCGAGAAAGAACGTAAGACGCAGGAGGCGCTGGCCGCGATTCGCGACTATCGCCGGTCGCAGTGGCAGCAGAAGGTGGCTGACGCGCTCGAGCAGTTCGAAGTGGCGGGCATCAGCCAGACGCACGACGAGATGGTGAGGAAGATCGAAGAAAAGACCGCCATGCAGGAAGCTCGCATGGAGATGGCGCTCACCAACGTGGACCAGCAGAAGATCAAGATCGAAGAGGAAGCGGAGAAGCTGCGCGCCAATGAATTGGTGAAGCAGTTCAAGATCGAGATGGGCCTGATGTCACCGCAACCGGCGGCGGGTGAGGCGCAGAAGACGATCGGTGGCCGCGAACAACAGCGGACTTCGTAGGCCCGCTTCAAGGAGACTCCCATGGCTGTACGTATCGAAAAAGGCGGTTGGGTCCTCATTTTCCTGCTCGGCCTGGCGCTGTTCGGCTATGGCCTGAACAAGTACGGCATGCTGGATCTCGGGGGGCTCCTAGGCAGCGGGGGCAAGAAGGAATCGGCGAGCACGGCCAAGCCGGTCGATACTTCGAAGCCGCTATCGTCGCCGTCGACGCCGGAGAACAACAACGTCCGCGTGCGCGTGAATATCTGGGTCGGGTGCGTGGGCGGGCTCGTGGCCAACGGCGGACTCGACACCGCCGCCGGATCCATCTATGACAAGAAGGGCCTGAAGGTCTCGTTCAAGATCATCGATGACTGGACCGAAGGCGCGGCCGCGCTCGCCACGAACAACGTGGACGTCATGCTCACCACAGCCGACGTGTGGGCCAAAGACTACGGCCAGTTTCTCGACAAAGGCTTCAATGCGCGCGCTGTTCATATGGTGGACTGGTCACGCGGCGCCGATGGCGTAATCGGCAAGCAAGGTATCAGCAACATCGAAGCGCTGGCGGGCAAGACGATCGCGTTTGCGCCTTACACGCCATCGCACTTCCTGTTGTGGAACGGGCTCAAGGGCTCTGGACTCACGACGGAGCAGCGGCAGGAGATTTTCAAGAAGGCGGTCCACACGAAGGATGGCATCGAGCCCGCAACACTGTTCGCACAGCAGAAGGTGGATGCAGCCGTCGCGTGGGATCCCGACATGTCCGATGCCGTGGCCAAGCGCTCCGGCTCGCGCAAGATCTACGACACCAAGATCGCGAACAAGCTGATCGCCGACATTCTGGTGGTGAGCGACCGCTTCGCTTCGGCCAATCCCGGGACTACGTCGAAGTTCATCGAGGGCTGGCTCGAAGGCGTCGACTTCATCCGCAAGGAGCCTTCGCGGGCGCACACGCTGATCGGCACCATCAAGGATTTCAACATCCCCGCGGATCTCGCCAAGACGATGCTCGAAGGCGTGCGCCTGACGGACTTCGCCGACAACAAGGCGTTCTTCGGCGCACGCGGGTCGGATTCCGATTACGCCAACATCATGAAGCTCGCACAGGAGATGTATCGCGAGGAGCGTCTGATCAAGCGCGCGGGCGATATCGAAGACAGCGTGGACCGGCGTTACCTCGATTCGCTCGCGGGCAAGTTCTCTACGACTTCGACCGAGGCTGCGCCCGAGTACAAGGCTCCGGCGAAGGGCGCGACTCCGTTCGCCACGCAGCGCCGCGCGATCTACTTCGATACGGGATCGGCGAACATGAGCGTGGATTCGCGCGCGGTGGTGGACGAGATCGGCAGCTTCATGCGCGCGTATGAGAACACGGTGGTGGATATCGAAGGCAACACCGATTCCACGGGTGATCGTGATTTGAACATGGGGCTCTCGCGCGATCGAGCCGAGACGGTGAAGGGGTATCTGATGAAGAAGTACGGCTTCCCGGCGGCACGGATGCGCACGTTAGGGAATGGTCCCGACAAGCCGGTGGATAACAACGGGACGCCGGAAGGTCGCGAGAAGAATCGGCGCACGGACATCAAGGTGTATTCGAACACGGGGGCGTAGTTGAGCCTTTTCACGATTCGCAAACCCGTTGATCGCACGACGAGCGTCATCCTCGGTGTGGCGGCGTGGGTTCTGTTGATCGCGATCTGGTTCGTACTGACGCGCGGGAAGCTGCTTCCGCCGTTCGCGCTGCCGGATCCGCTGGGTGTGGTGGCGGCGTTCGGGCGCTTGTGGACCGAGTACGATCTTCTCGGCAACGTGTTCCAGAGTTGGTGGCGGATCGCGCAGGCGTTCTTCTGGTGCGCGGTGGTGGCGATCCCGCTGGGGCTGCTGATGGGCGCGTTCCCGGTGGTACACGAGTTCGTGAATCCGATCGCGGCGCCGATGCGGTCGATGCCGATCACGGCCTTTCTGCCGGCGTTCATCGCTCTGCTCGGGATGGATGAGGCGATGAAGATCGGGTTCCTGTGGTTCGGGATGTTCTTCTACTTGCTCGCCACGGTGGTGGAGGAAGTGAACAAGGTGGACGACGCTTTGCTCGAGACCGCGTACACACTGGGTGCGAACACTCCGCAGACGTTGTGGCTGATGTTTCGGGCGTCGTTTCCCGGGGTTTTTGGGTCGTTTCGGATTCTCTACGATATCGGCTGGACTTACGTGATTCTGGCGGAGATGGTGAACTCGCGCAAGGGCGTCGGGTACATGGTGGAGGCGGCGCGGAAGGTGCTCGACTTCGAGCGGGTGTACGCGGGGATTATTGCGATCGGGATTGCGGCGTTTCTGTTTCGGGCGTTGTTGGGGTTGGCGGAGCGGAAGTTGTTCCCGTGGCGCAAGGCTTCGGCGTAGGGAGCCGCACGTGCTAGGCGGAAGCGCTCAGTCCTACCGCCTTGCGCAAGCCTTTCGCCAACTCCGCCCGCTTTCTCGGCCCGGCCACGGTGAGGTTTTGGAGCCGCCATCGCACGGCCGGAAGATCCTCCGCGCCGGGAGCATCGAGGAGATCCCGTTCAGGCTTGCCCTCCTCGAAGGAGACCAGGAACCGGCGGTGCTCGGCGGGCATCTTGCCGCAAATCTCCGCGATCAACTGCTCGCGCGTTCGGTACAACTCATCGAGCGTGACGGGCGCGGCGGACATGCCTTCGAAGCCTCGTTGAAATTCGCGTGACATGTCGAGGCGCGCGGGAGAGAGGATCTCGGACACGGGTCGGTTGTGGCTCAGAAGGTAGACGACGAAGGCCTTTCGCAGCGCGGCGCCGAGTCCCTCGTTGGCGAGAAGATCGCGGACATCGAAGAGGTCACGGGGATGTTGGCGGTCGAGCGCGGCGACGAGTTTGCCGGCGTAGAGGTCGGCGAAGCTGACCACCTGCACCTCGGCGAAGCCGAACTCGTCTTCCACTCTCGGCGAGGTGGCGCGAATCGAAGGTCCGTACAAGCAGCCGCGCAGCACTGGCGTCACTTCGATCTTGATCTGCACACCGTCCACTTCGATGAACTGCTTACTGACCGCGTTGTCCCCCTTCAGCCGGGCCGCCGTGACGCGCGCGCCGCGAATGTTCTTGGCGATGCGCCTGCCGATGCGCCCCATCGCTGCGTCGATTTCGGCAAGCGAGGCGGCGCGGTCCGCGATGGGGAGGTAGGTGAGATCGATGTCAACAGAAAGCCGCGGCATGTCGCGCACGAAGAGGTTGATCGCCGTGCCGCCCTTCAGGGCGAAGCAAGACTCTTCCGCGACAAAGGGAATGGCTCGGATGAGCAGCGCGGCTTGGCGGTGGAATTGGTCAGCGTACGCCATGGAAGTTCTTCGGGACGGTGATGTCGTATTTCGAGTCGAGCTTGCCGCCGCGCACTAGCATGCGCTTGCCTTTGCCGAGGTCGATCTTGGAACGGTCGAGCCTCCGGAGCCACGCGTGGCCGTGGCGCTCGGCGAACCAGAAGAACAGGCGCTTCACTTTGACGCTTTTGCAATCCACGAGAAGCGCTTGGAGCCGGCGCGGGCTGAGATTGCGCAGGCCCTCCATCAGCACGTCCGCTTGATGGAATGTCTCGCGATTCGGGAGTTCGTCGAGTAGTTCGAGCATAGCGCGTTCTGGCGTGGAAACGGTGAGCGTCCAACCGGCGTGGCCCCACGGTTGGTGCGCTAGGCCGGAGCGGGCCAGCATATCCGTTGCGCTGGCTGCTGCCGCGGCGGAGGGGATCGTGCCTGCTTTCGTGAAGAGCCGCGTGGTCTTGTGAACCACGAGAGGAGCACTGACCGGGACACGCCACACCCAACGGGGCAGGTCGTGCTTGGCGTAAAGCTGCACTTCGCGCGGACCGTTTGCCGCGAGGTAGTGGCTGAATCCGTGCAGTTCGAGGGCAGTTCGCCCGCCCACGGCGACTGGCACGTCCAACAAGGAGCCGAGGGAGATCGCGAGTTGCTGCCAGGGCAATCGCCGCTTCGATTCGTAGGGAACTGGCCGCGTGTACACACCGCGGGCTAGGGATAGCAGCCAGCCGCTCAATACGTACTTGCGCCGGAGTTGGCGCGAGATGCCATGCCGCTCGAACCAGCCCGCATCGGCCACGAGCCCCTCGGAGAGGTTGCGGTGGAGCCAGTTTAGCTTTCTCCGGTTGTGACTATTCATGGTTTACAAAATACACCATCTCCAAACCGTAGGCAAGTTTATGAAGTGATGGATTGGTAAACCTGTGGTTGACGGATTTGATGTTTTGTAAACTGAGGAGAGAGCGCGAGCCGGAGGGAGGCTGCGGCATACGACAATGGAGGGACCCGAAAGGAACTCCATGAAGACTGCATTATTCGCGACGATGGTGCTCGCTGCAACACTCGCCGCGCAACAGTCCGCGCCGTCGAAAGCGCCACCCAAGCCACCGATGGTTCGCGAAGCCGCGGCTGTCAAGACAAGCGAGCACGTGTGGGTGATCGGAGATGACCACGTGCCGATGGTTCCGAACGTGGGCATCGTCGCCGGCGAGCGCGCCACGCTCGTGATCGACACCGGCCTCGGACCTCGCAATGCGCAAGCCATCCTTCGCGAAGTGGAACGCGTGGCTAAACGGCCCGAGCTCTACCTGGTCACTACGCACTTCCATCCCGAGCACGCCGGCGGCAGTTCGGCGTTCCCGGCGAGCACCAAGTTCGTGCTGTCGAAGCTCCAACAGCAGGATCTCGATGAACTCGGCATGAGCATGGTGGAGCAGTTCTCGAAGATCTCGCCGCTGCACGCGGAGTTGCTGAAGGACGTCCGCTTTCGCAAGGCTGACGTGACGTTCGAACGCGAGTACACCGTCCACCTGGGTGGCGTCGACGTGAACCTGCTGTCGCTCGGCGGCACGCACACGCGCGGCGACACGCTGGCCTGGGTGCGCCAAGATCGCGTGCTCTTCGCCGGCGACATCGTCATGAACCACGCCTTTCTGGCGTTTGGGAAATTCTCCGCCCTGCAGCCGTGGCTCGGCGTGCTCGACCGCATTGACCGGTTGAAGCCCGCGAAGATCGTGCCGAGCCACGGCTCCATCGGCGATGGATCGTTGACCGGTGCGCAACGCGCCGTGCTCCGGACGATTCGATCGCGCGCGGGGGAGTTGAAGGGGCAAGGGAGGAGCGCGGAGGATGCGATCCCGGTGATCACTGCGGAGTTGCAAACGAAGTATCCGGACTGGACGGCCCCGCAGCGAATCGCGCCAGCCGTGCGAGCGGCCTTCGGGGAAGCGAACTAGCGGCTATTGCAGAATCGGGAGCACCGTCCGCCCCTGTGCGCGCGACGGCAGCGCGAGATCCGGCATCGGCTTCGCGGCGAACAGTTTCCGGCACGGCTTTGCGAGCCACCGCGCCCACCGGTTCGCGTTCTGCCGCCGCGCGCTGTCGGTGGCGATCCCGGTCTTGGCATACATCTGACGATAGAGCTTCGAGATGAACACGAACGCAAGTTTCGCCTTCACCGACTTGACGCAATCAGTCCGGTCCCAGATCGCCTTGAGACTGTAGAAGTCATCCCACACGCCTTGCGTGCGCCCGCGAATTTCGTCCGGTGACATCGTCGGATGCGGCGTGTAGAGCTTGGGCCGCATATGGCCGGGGATCAACCAATAGCGCGTAACGGGCACACCGTCGATCCGGGCTACGCCTTCGCCCTGTTCCTTTTCCCACTTCTGGAAATCGACCGTGCCGGGGAATGGCGTCATGGTCACGAACTGCGCGAACGTGAGGTTCGCCTGCTTGGCAAGCGCCGCGGTTGCGTCGAATGTACTCGCCCGATCCGTCTGGAGACCGAAGATGAACGACCCCAGTACGTGTACGCCGTTCGACTTGAAGTTGCGCAATCGCTGAGCGAGATCGTCGCCGTGCGAATTGAAATCCTTGTAGACCGACTTCAGGCCTTCCTTCGTCACCGCCTCCACGCCCACCAGCGCACCTTTGATGCGAGCTTTGCGCATTGCAGCGAGAAACTCGGAGTCCTCGGCCGCTTCCATGGTGATCTGGGTGAAGAAGATCATGTCGGAGGGAAGCTCGGTCATCTGCTCCATCAACTCGAAACGCTCGGCGCGGATCGATTCGAGTTCGGCCACTCGCTCGAGGTTGTTTTGTTTGCGCGCAAGTTCGATATCGGTGAGCGTCACCGGATAGAAGTTGTCGTCGGCGAGCGCAATGAAGCGGTAGCCGAGCCGCCGCAGTTGGACGATTTCCTCGATCACCGCATGCGACACACGTTGCCGCGGCTTCTGTCCGTCGGTCCGCCACACCGAGCAGAACGAGCAGTGCTTGGGGCATCCGCGAACCGTCTGCACCGAAGCCCACATGTAGCTCTTGGGCTTCATCAGGTCCCAACGCGCGGGCAGGAAGCGATCCGCCGCGAGCCGGCCGCCTTCGTATACACGCTGCGGCGAACCATTGGCGCAGTCGGCGATCACCTGCTTCCACACGACGTCACCATCGCCCTTCACCACGGCATGCGCTCCGCCGAGTTCATGCGCTTCATCCGGATAGAGCGTCGCGTGGATCCCGCCGTAGACCACCCAGGCGCCGCGGGCGCGAGCCTGGCGGCCAAGCTCGAGTCCGCGAAAGACATTCGCGGTGTGGATGCCGATGCCAACCACGTCGCCCGGCTGCACGCGGTCGAGTTGAAGCTGCTCCAGTGTTTCGTCGGTGATGATGGGGTCGCCGTACTCCCGCGGAGTGGCTGCCGCCAAGACGTAGAGCCAACGAGGCGTGATGACGCCGATGCCGAACGACACGTCGCTCGGATTGACGAGGTGAATGCGCAAGAAGTCTCCTTCCGGATCCGCCGCAAGATTCCCCGGGCCGAAAAGCAGCGCTCTCTCCCCTGTGCGGGTAGGACGTTCGATCATAGCAGACTGAAGCCGGTATGTCTGGGATCACTCGCCCCGCGAATGTCCAACCGGCGCCCACGAAGGGAACCCACGCCTAGGTTCGTCTAGTATGGTTGGCGGAACGTCCCGCGCGCACCCGAGGTGTTCGCCAGTCCATGGACACCGCCCTCGCTGCGGCGCTACTTTGATCTCAGGAGACCTGCAATGCCCGCAAGCAGCTACGTGAATACCTACCTGAACCTCGATTGCTGGGTCGGAGACACGTTCACCACCACCTGGGTTCGGAACTATCTCCAAAGCGGCTTGGATGACAAGGCGAAGAACGCCGCGATGGCCTACGCGGACTTCGTTCGCGGCGTCGGCAAACTGCTCGGCAAACCCGGACTCGGGGCCCTGCCGAACCTCTTCGAAATCAAAGGCGACGAGTACCTCGCCACCTCCATGTGGCGAGTCTACAACGGCAAGGGCGCTCCCGATGAGATTCAGGATGCCCTCTGGCTCGCTTCGCTGTGCGGGTTGGTAGACGACACGAGCGTCGACAAGTACTGCGACAACTACCTCGGAATCGACTGCGGCGGCTTTGTCGCGAACTATTGGGGCATGGGTCATCCATCCAAGGGTGCGTTCAATCCGACTGGCGCAACCGGTTTCAAGCCGCGAACCATCTGGGGCTTGTATCCTTCGCTGCGGCGCAGGTCGGCGCCAGAAATCCGAGTCGACGATGCGGCCATCTTCTTCAAAGACGTCAAGAACGACAATCCGGATATCATGGCCGGCAAGAACCCAGACGGATCCTACAACACGAGTTCCGGCTCCCAGGCGTTCCACATCGGCCTGGTGTCGAGCGTGACGTTGGCGGGGGCCAATTCCGTTACGCTCGAGATCGCCGAATCGAGCGGAGCCACCACGCCCAACGGCGGCACCGGCGTCAACGTCCGCTCATTGGGAACCGTAGCCGCCACGGTGGCCAACAAGCTCGTCTACTGTCCGGACGGGAAGAATCGAATCTACTTCATCGGGAGCCAGTCCGCCGCATTTCCGTATCCGCCGTACAGCTACGGAGCGTCCTGAGCCGCGCCGCTCACACCACGTCCCGCAGCGCCGACCGAACCTGCTCCACCGAATGCGTGGTCTGGAACCACTCTGACGCATTCGCCACCAGCCGCGCACGCAGTGCCCCATCGGTCATCATCCGCCGGCAAGCCTCCGCGAACTCGGCGGGCGAATCGGCCAGCAGGCAGTGCTGCTCGTGCACCAGCCCCAGCCCTTCGGCGCCGATGTGCGTTGAAACCACCGGACACTCGTGACTGATCGCTTCGAGAATCTTGAGCCGCGTTCCGGATCCGGCCCGGAGCGGGCAGATGAGCATTCCGGCCTGAGCGAACTCGGGCGCCAGATCGCGGACGAATCCTGTCAACTCCACGTCAGGAAGCCCCGCCAAAGCCTGCACGCGAGCCTTGCCTCCGGAGCCGATGATCCGCACCTTGCAACGGTGGCCGGATTCGCGCAGCAGCGGCAGCACGCTTTCACAGAAGTACGACACGCCGTCTTCGTTGGGCAGATAGTCGAGCGTGCCCACGAACATCAGCCGCGCGGGGTCGCGCGGCAAAGCCGCGGGCGCGGCGGGACGCACTACGTTCGGCACGTAGACGAACTCTTTATGCGGATATGATTTGGCCATGGCGTCGCGCTCGCGCTCGCTGCACAACACCACGGTGTCGAATCGCGGCAGGAATACCTTCAAGTACACTTGCAGGCGTGAGAGTGCGGCCTTTTCCACTGCGGCCTCCTGGCTATCGCCGATCTGCTCGCGGAGCGCGATGAAGCGTTCGGCTCTCTCCACGTCGTTGTCCACCAGGTCCAACACCGCGCGCGGCCGCGGTGTGCCGAGCATCGTCTGCAGTTGCACTGCGACATTGGCCACCCCGAGATAGTACACGTAGAGAGCTTCGAATTTCGCGCCGTGGAACTGCTCCTTCAAGAGCCGGTTCAATGCCGCCTCATCCGGTTGCGCGGGCAACGAAGCGCAGCCCGCCGCGCGGGACCTCACCCATTCCTCCTCCACGCCCTGCCGCCCCCACAAGCCCGTGTTGGCGACGAAGACACGATGACGCTCGGCCAGCACATCCACCAGCACGCTCGCGCGCATCGCACCGCCATGCCCGGTGGGGCACGGCAAGATCGGCGTCAGAAACAACAGGTCCGTCATCGAATTCCCCTCACCGCCAGGTTTTCTTCTTTGTCGGCGGTCTCCACCTTACTCACCGTCCACTCGAGCCGCGGACGGATCAGACTGCTCACCGTGTCGCTGAATGCTCCGCGCGCGGTGGAGCCGTCGATCACCTCGGTCGCTTGCAAGTGCACGCAATCGGCCTCGTTGAGGTGGAACTTTTTCGGCTGCAGCGACATGATCGTGACCACCACGTTGAGGAACCCCTCGGCCAACAGGTTGGCCGGAAAATGCACCGCGCAGTGATAGCGGCCCGGCTCCCGCGGCTTGCCGTGACCGGGCGCAGGCGAGTCAGTGCTCCAGATCACTTCCCCGCCCCATTCGTTGAAGATGCGCAGCGCCGGGAAGAGCGCCACCCCGCCGGTAAGAACCTCGTAGTCGATCTCGATGTCGAAGGGATCGCCAATATTCACTGAAGCCGTGGGCTCGCCATCGGGTCCGCGCACCAGCACTTTCCTCAGCCGCACCACGCGGTCTCCCGGTGCGGTGGCAACGTCTGGCCACTCGCGTACGCCCGGATACACGGCGCCATGGCGGACATAGGCCGCCGTTACTTCGGCCATCGGACCGTCGCGAACGATCCGGCCGCCATCTAGCCAGATGCCGCGCTGGCACAGCCTCGCCACCGCCTGCATGTTGTGCGAGACGAACAGCACTGTCTGTCCGTTCTGCCCCAGGCTGTCGATTCGCTGCACGCACTTCTTCTGGAACTCGAGATCGCCCACGGCGAGCACTTCGTCCACCAGCAGGATCTCGGGTTCGAGGTGCGCGGCCACGGCGAACGCCAGCCGCATGTACATCCCGCTCGAATAGCGCTTCACAGGCGTATCGATAAAAGCTTCCACGCCGGAAAAGTCCACGATCGAATCGAGCCGCCTGGCCAGATCGCTCTCACTGATTCCGAGCAGCGCCGCGCTCAGGTGGATGTTTTCGCGGCCGGTGAGCTCGGAGTGGAACCCGGTGCCCACTTCGAGCAGGCTGCCCACCCGTCCGCGCAGTTCCACGCGGCCCGATGTCGGCGCCAGGATGCGCGCGAGAATCTTAAGCAGCGTGGATTTGCCCGCGCCATTGCGCCCTATGATGCCGACGATTTCTCCTGGCGAAATGTCGAACGTCAACGCGTCGAGCGCTTTGAAGTCACCCGCGCCCACGCGAAACACCTTGGTCAGCTCGCGT
The DNA here is from genome assembly GCA_046331625.1 of Bryobacteraceae bacterium. Classification (GTDB taxonomy): domain Bacteria; phylum Acidobacteriota; class Terriglobia; order Bryobacterales; family Bryobacteraceae; genus JAXLQL01. The sequence goes on along the minus strand of JAXLQL010000021.1, from coordinate 63,329 downwards.
GACGAAATCGCGTGGTTCATATCCGCTCGGCGAGGCTCCTCTCATAGTGGAGGAATAGCCAGATCGCACCCGCGCCGAACAAAACCGTGGATGCCAGCGAGGTCCAGTAGAGTTCCGCATCGGGCGCGACGCCGAGCAGGCACCAGCGGAACCCGTCGAGCACTCCGGTCATCGGGTTGAGCCCGATCAACCATCGGTATTTCTCCGGAACCAACGATGCCGGATACACCACCGGCGACGCATACATCCACAACTGCGTAATGAACTGCATCGCGTTCTTGACGTCGCGCTGCAGCGCGTTCAGGATCCCCAACCCGAGCGAGACGATGAACGTGACGATCACCGCCTGCATCGCCGCGGCGGGCAGCAGCAGCCAGCGCCAGGTGGGCCAGTAGCCGCACCACATCGAATAGCCGCAAACCAGCACGCAGCCCACCGTGAGATCCAACGTGCTACCGAACACCGATCCCAATGGCAGGATTCCGCGCGGAAAGTAGACCTTCGTCAAAAGCCCCGAGTTCGACACGAATACCATGCACGCGCGGCCGAGCGATGACGAGAAGAAGTTCCAAGGAACCAGCCCCGCAAGCGCGAACAGCGAATACGGAATCCCACCCGTCGAGGGGCGCAGCACGTTCGCGAACACCGTGGTGAACACCGCCATCGTAATCAGCGGCTGCAACACCACCCAGGAAATGCCGAGCGACGTATACCGGTAGCGCAGCCGCAGATCGCGCAGAGTCAGGTGCTTGAGCAACGAGCGAAATTCGAAGTACTCGCGCACGAACGCCGCGGGCGAGATGCGCTCCCGAGCCGCCTGAATGACCGTGATCATCGCAGCCCCATCTTTCTCAGCACACGGCCGGCTCTTCCGCGCCAGCGCCGGTACGCAGCCCGAAGCGCGTGCGGCATCGCTGGTTTCGGAGGCGCTGCTGGCTTCGGCGCAGGTGGCCGCTTCAACTGGGGCGCGCGCCAGCCTGCGTGCCGCATCCATTCCAGCCGGTCAAATGCTTCGGGTGCGAACTCGGCCGCCAACCGGCTCCAGCGGTTCCAGTCGACATCTTTGGTGGGAAGCAGAGCGGCATCCACAGCCCAATGAATTGGATCATGGTCGAAGTCGAAGCGACCGCACATCGCCGCCAGCAGAGTTTCCTCCACTCCGGGTACACGCCAGTTGCATCCGCCTTGCACCACCGTCCGATGCTGCTTCGACATCTCGGCTTCGCAAGCCTTCGCGGCAGTGCCGGTAACAGGCAGCAAGCGCCACTGCAGTACCAGTTGCAATTGATGGCGCGAGAAATGCACGGCCGGAACCCAGTCCAGCACATCCGGATCCGGAACCGGGTAGCTCGGGCGCCAGCCATGAGCGGCAAGCGCCGCGCTCGCCTCGTGCAATCGCTCTCGCGGAATCGCCAGGCGAAGCTCGGGAATCGGCCGGACCGAACCCTCGAACGGATTCAGCAGCGCAATCGTCACTGCACCCGCCGCGAGCACGGGACCGCACCCAGCATCCTCGAGCACGTCCATCGCGGCTCGCGTCTCGTTCAATCGCAGTTGATTCTCCGTCCAGGCGCGGCGCAGCATTCCGCGGAAGATTCCGGGCAAAGGATCCAGCGTGAGCCAGTCTTTCAAATCGCGGCCGAGGCAAGGAAGGGTGAGGAACTCCTCGGGCGTCAGATGGTCGAGGTCCGCGGCTTCCCGCCACTCTCTCCACGCCGAAAGCCGTGCCGCTGCCGTCGACCCCAGCACCGCCCGAACCAGCGCCGGGGGCCGAGCCTCGATCAGGCTGCGGGCGTCTGTTGCGCTTGCCGCCGCCGTTCTAGAACCCATTTCGCCGCCTGTGGATAGCTTCCCATCACCGCCTGAGAACGGCTGGAGTTGTTTTCGTGAACCCGCCTCATGGCGCAGACCTCGGTGATCATCGATGTCTTCATGCCGAGCGCTTGCGCCCATCCGTACCAGGCGATGAACTCGCCGCCAGGGATTTCCGGAAGCGGGCCCAGTCGCAGCACCGTGGAGCGCAACGCCAGGAAGGTGCTGGGTGCGAGAAAGGGATACGGTTCGCTCCGGCAAGGAGACCCTGTGTACCGCTCATCGGGAAATTCTCGCGCGTAGGTGAACGACAGCTGGTTTCCCGCAGAGAGCGCACGAACCTGCTTTTCGACCTTGCCAGCGAGCCAGAGATCGTCCGCGTCGAGAAACGCGAGATAGCGTCCCGTGGCCAGCGATACGCCGCAGTTGCGCGCCGCGCCTGCTCCGGGCTGGCTTTCGCTCGTAACGATGATGGGACCCTCGAGCGACTCCGCCACTTCACGCGAGCGGTCCGTCGAGTTGTTGTCCACCAGGATGATCTCTTTCGAGAATCCTTTCTGAGCAAGAACGCTGGCCACCGCTTCACCGAGGAAGCGCTCGGCGTTGTGTACCGGGATCACCACGCTGATGTCGGGAGCGTTGATCATGACACGCCCTCGATTCCGCGGATCAATTCCGGTATCTGATCGAGATCGGTTCCCGCATCGAGGTAAAACACAGGCAGACGAGAGACGAGCCGGGCGATCCGGTCACAATCCACCTGGCTCGCACCCGGAAGCTGCCCAACCGTGCTCGGCGCGATCGCAGCCAGTGCGTCGGCGGTCGAACCCGGCTCCAGGCGGCTGTCCCGCTCGCCCGTCACCCGCGGAATCACCACCGCTCGCAGCGGGAAGCCGGCTGTGAGCTGATCGGGCCACAGGTCCGACACGAAGAAGATCCCTTTACCGGAACCGCCTCGTTCGAAGCCGTCTTCGTTTCGACAGTGTCCCGCTACTTCCGGGATCCGCTCGAGATCGCCGGGGCCTTTCAACTTCCCGGTGTTGTAGAGGCTGTGGAGGAAGCCCGTTTCCGGATTCGCCAGGCAATAGTCGTCACCCGCGTATTGCATGCCCGCCCGAGCGCACACCAGGCTCGTAGTGGACTTGCCGGTTCCGCCCTTGCCCGCCAGCAGCACTCCGCCATTCGGACCACCGACCGCGCCGCCATGCACGAACTGCAGCCCGCGATCGCCGAACCACGAATGCAGCAGATACCGGAACGGCGAGCCGATCTCCCAGAACGGAAGCGGCGCCGAGCCATCGCGTTTGACGTAAAAGGCCTCCCCGCTGTCGAGATCCACGGTGCTGATCACGTCGGGCCCGGGATGGTAGATGACCGGCACTCGCAGGGAATGCAGCTCGAGAACTTCACCGCGTGGACCGCAATCTTTCGTCCAGTCTTTGTGGAGACTCTCGAACATGAACCGCAGGAAGCAATCCATTTCCGGGCCGGTGGTCATCACACGAATCGTGAGATCGGCCGCCGAGCCCCCGAAGCTACGAAGATGCGCCCACGGGTTTTCGAGCTCCGGCGCAAAATCACCGGCGCGGAGGACCGAGATGCGAGATCCGCCGATCTCGAACATCGCCGTGCTCACACCCTCCCTGCCGGCCATGTCTTCGAACTGCTGGCGCAGCAGCGGGCTCAGTCGCGACGGCCGCGTAGCCGGATATGTGACGGAGCTGCGATGTACGGGGTTGAAGGGAAGAATAAGCTCGGCCAGATCACGGTGCGCCGCTACGTCGAATCCCTCGAAGGGCTTCTTCGTTCCGTCATAGGCCGGCCACGTTTCGGTTCTGGCGCTGTCATCGGCCGCGATCATTCCCGTGCCCAACAGATGCGCGATGAACACCATCGAAGCTGCCCGGATATCGACTTCGGAAACGTCATACCGCAGACCCAGTTGCGACGCAATCTCCTCGATATTCGCTCCGGACTGCAGCATCCGGAACGCATCGGTGGCGGCGGCGTTCAGCCGGTAGTAGCTGCCCGAACTTCGGTCAATCAGAGCCGCGCCATCAGCGGCAGCCAAAACTACGTCGCTCTGTTTGAGACGATAACGCTGCTTCTGAGTCAACCCTTTGATCATGGGCATGGCCGCCCGCCCGAGAGCCGTCGAATCGGGAAATTCGAAGCTCAGGGTCGAGAACGGGAGCCCCGAACCGGGCCGCACTGGTTCCAGGTCCCGCGACTCGGTCCCGGCCGGCGGCTCTGCCTCGAGCATCCCGGCTGATTTCAAGCCAGCCAGAAACCCGCGCAAGACAGTGTGGAAGTCCACGCCTTCGAGAGAATATTTCTTTCCCAGCATCCGCAGGATCTCGGCGTATGACGGCCCGTGCTCGAGGAGCAGAAACACGTCTTCCGCCGGCCCATACAACGAAAAGTACGCGCCGGAATTGGCGTGCACGACCACGGTCTCCGTGTCGAACCGCTCGTGGATCACATGTGGTCCAGCTAGGCGGCACTGGAACGCTTCGGCCTTCGTGATGTCGATCGTGCTTTCTGGCAGATTCGGCCAGCCAGCTTGACTGACGTCGTGAATCGGATCGAGAAGGAAGAGTTCCTGGAGGTCGTCGTGGCAATTTAGCGCCGGTGCGACGTACGGTAACAAGCCGTCGCCGTTCTCGCTCACCGTGGCCGAGTGCGAACCACCGTTGGCAGCAGCGGGTACGATCAGATGTCTGAGCACGAGCTGGTCCCGGAGGCCGGCGACGTCGCGCTCGATTGTCTCGCGAGGCGCGTCATAGCGGGCTGCGACGCTGGTGATCACGTCAACTAGGGACGTGCCCCCAGATGTCAGCCAGCGAAAGACATCCCCTCCTAATCCGGGGAGTGAATGATATACCCCGGTTGGGAGGTGGATCACCACCACCTCGTCGTCAAAAGATTGATAGATCACATCGGGTTCATTCACCCGATAGTGGGACTCTCCTCCCATAGCTCTCCTCTTTCTTCTACAGCCTCAGCAGGTTGCACTGGGCCGCCCTCTGTTCGGAATGAGGATATCATATCGCGGGCCTGAAGTGCCCGGCACCCACCCAAAGGGACCAAAGAAACGTACCGGTACTTTCACAAGTTGCTCACCGTATCAAACGCCAGGTACTGCCAATTGAGCTACTTGCCGTCCAAGGAGAACGCCAGCAAAACGTTCCCGCCCTCGCCCACCACCACAGAGCCGGAATTCACGAACATCATTCCGCCACCGAAGACAGGCCCGGCGCCGTTGAGTGCGCCTCCGTGTCCTGGAACGCCATTTGCCGTTTTGAACTCGCGGCGTGTGTCGAAGTCCCAGATGACGCGACCGTTGGCAGTGGCGTAGGCGCGGATGTGCCCATCCGCGGAACCGGAAAACACCGCGCCTGGAATTACGCTGGCAGCTCCCATCTGCGCCGGTGAGCAGCGAACCTTCGGGCCGCATTTCGGAGGCGCGGCCGACCAAACTGCTTTGCCGTCAGAAACCCGCAATGCCACGATCCCGCCCCCCTGCTTCGGGTCCGGCTCAAAGCCGAAACCGTAAGGAACCTTGATTGAGCCGAGGTCCGATATCGGTGCATAGACATTGGTCCCATCACTGGCGGCTCCGAACAGGATTCCGCCGAGGTCGCCGCCCTTGGCGGCACGATGCGACCACAGCGGATTGCCCGTATTGGCGTCGAACGCGAAGACCATTCCACTTTTGTGCGATGCCACAAGGGCCCTCTTGCCGTTCCCAAGGCTTACCAGCATCGGCGGCGCCGCGTAGTCCATGTGCAAGGCGCCGGCATCGCACTCTGACGGAGTTAGCGAGGCGCACGGGACAGGCGTGGAGGGAACCGCACTCCGCGACCATTGGATCTTGCCCGTGCCAAGATCCATCGAGATCACGGCGTTGTTGTTCGCCGTGGCGGGCCCGCTGTAATTGTTTCCGGTAGTGACCACCAGCGCGCCGCGCGCGGCGTCGATCATCGGTGCGCTCCAGATCGCGACCCCAGAGGGGCCGTAGATCGTGGTGCCGGCTTTGTTTTTGCCAACAGGCTTGGCCGGCGCCGCAATCATGTACGTCTTCCACACCTGCTTGCCGCTGCGGGCATCGAGCGCCACTACGCTTCCCCGAAACTTGCAACACTCGTACTTCGGGCCGTACGCGACCAATTCTTCGCCGGCTGCTAGGGGTACGTACAGGCGGCCCTCGTAGACCGCGATCGATCCAATGATGCGCGCGAATGGCTGGTCGTCTACCTTGACTCTCCAGATCTCCTTGCCCGTAGCCGGGTCCAGCGCGTAGACGCTGCCGGCGGCATCGCCGAAGAAAGCCATGTGCCGGTCCCCGATGCGCTCGATTCGAATCGCGCCGCGAACCGAACTCGCCGCTTGGAACCACCAGCGCAAGCAGCCGCTCGCTTGGTCGAGCGAGTACACTTTGCTCATCGGGCTGCCCAAGAAGACGCGGCCGCCCGCGAGTGTGACGGCGGGGTTCATGTTCTGCTCTCCGGGCAAGGCGAACGCCCACTTCACAGCCAGCCGCGGCACTGCCGAGGCGGAAAGCCCGGGGCTCGGATCGTAACGCGTGTTGTCCGCGCCCGGGCTCCAACCGTTCCAGTGCGCTTGATCGAAGTCCGGGTGATCGGGAACCTTGCACATGGCCTCCGCTTTGGGCGTCTCTTGGAACGAACTCGCCAATTGCTTCCCGGTCAACCACTCCGCCAGCGTTCGCCGCTCGATTCCGATCAGAACCGCCGCCATCGAAACCATGGTGCCTCGTTCCATGGAGGCAAGCACTCGCTCGGCGGTGTAGCTCCGGAACGCCTGCCGCCGCGGCGCTCGCGCCACTTTTCCTTCGTGGCAAGAGGCGCACGCGGCCTGGTAGGAGGCCTCGGGTGTTCTTTGCGCTCCCACAGGAAGCGCGAGAAAGAGCAGGCACAGACCGGCGGCTCTCCTCCGCCTGCTGTCTCCGGATTGATTCATGGGTTCATTGTAAGGGAGCAGCTTCGGTATAGACAATCGGTGACTCGAAGTACTGCGCTGGGGTACCGTTGTCGCTCAGTCCCCTTCGCCGCCGCTCATCCTCCCGCCGCGGGATTGCGAAAACCGAGGTCCTGGCTTTCGGGTCCGGTACCGAGATACTCGGCCTGCCTGAACCGGCGGGGAGCTTTCGGGTCGAATTGGCCGGCGCGAATACGGTCGAGCCTCATTTTATGCGCGGCCAATGTTCCGACATCGGCGCCCGCGAGTCCACGAGTCATGTTGCCGCCGTGGCGACGGTAGTGGAGGATCACCGCCTCGACTTCGGCCTTCGGGATGTCGCGCTCCCAGCAGCGCATCAGCAGATCCAAATCCTCGCAGAGCCGCAGCGTTTCCGTCAGCATTCCGATCGATTCGAGTAACCGCCGGCGCCACAAACAAGCGCCGAGATTCAGAAACCGGTAGGGCGGCGTAAAGAACTCTTTCTGGCCTTCGACCACGCGAAAATTGCGGATCTTGCCCTGGGCCAAACCGGCGTCCGGGTGGTCTCGCAAAGTTGCTTCCAACAGCCGGAGCGCGCCGGGCTCCCACAAGTCGTCAGCGTCGAGAAACGCCAACAACGGGGCCGAACTCGCACGGATCCCCGCATTGCGCGCCGCGGCCGGCCCGCTACCGCCGGTGCGCAGAACCTTGCTGACCAGGGAGCCCAACCCCTCCAGGTATTCGAGAGTGCCGTCCGTGGAGCCGTCATCTACCACGACGATCTCGAGCGAAGGATATGCCTGAGCGCGGATCGACTCGATCGAGTCGGCCAGTAGCGGCATGCCGTTCCGCACCGGCATGATGACCGCAATCTGTGTCTCCCCCATTTCGACTGCTGCCCCCATCAGGCCGCGCTCAGACTCTCGTGGAGCCAGTAACTCTCCCACGGATATTCCGTGTTGAAAGGGTTCGCGGATTCACGGTAGCCGTTGGCCCGGAGCAGTGCGAACAAAGGCTGACGAATCGAGGCATCCACTTCGAAGCTCATCGCCAAGATCCGGTATTCATCGAAAGGAAAGGCACGCAGCGCCTCGAACTCGCTTCCTTCGATATCGAATGCCCCGTACTCGATCACGGGGGGAGCCGAATGTTTGCGCAGCAGGTCCACCAGCTTGACTGCGGGTGTCCGGACCAAAGTCGCGCCGGCGATGACGTCGCCGCCGCCATACTTGTTGGTTTCGAGCGACTGCCGGATGCCGCTCAGGTATGGGCTGACGCCTGTTTCGCCACCTCCCGATACGAACTCGACCCAACCGCCCTCGTTCGCCAGGCAAACGTTCTCATGGATGCTCCCAGGCCGGTTCCGCACCAGCTTGGCGAAGAAGCCCTCGTGCGGCTCGATGCAGATTCCGCGCCAGCCCAGATGTTTCTCGAGCAAGCAGCACGAACTGCTCGAGACGCCGTCGGCGGCTCCCGCTTCGATGAAGTATCCGTCGCGCCGGTTCGGAAACACCACTTCGCGCACCCACAAATCATTGCAGCACTCGTTCAGGTAAAGCTTGGTGACTCCGTTGACTTCCAGACTGCGAAACATGCTTGTGCTCAGCATATCACCGGGAACTACGAACATCCCTCGGATCATTGAGCCAAAGCGTACTGGAGCCGCCTCCGCCTAGAGTACAGTTGCACGCCTCCCGCCGAGTGGCTATGATCGAGGGCATTGAAGCCGGAATTGGAGATCTTGCTTTGGGCGGCCCGCCGTGCAATGGGAGCCAAGGAGGAATTCGCCCCGCTCGCGGGGAGAATCACAGATTGGAACGCCGTCATCGAGTGCGCCTCGGCGAATTCCGTGATCCCCCTACTCGCCCGTTCGTTGGCGCGGGAAGCGGCTGTGCCGCTCGCCTCGCGGCGTCACCTCGACAAGTGGTACTCGCTTGTCGCCGGCACCAACGCCAAGCTCGCCCGCGAGCTGGATGAAGTGCTGCGCGACCTCGGCCGCGAGGGGATCCAGGCGATCGCCTACAAGGGTCCGGCCTTGGCCATGCTCGCCTACGGCGACCTCACCGCGCGCAACCCTTCCGCCGATCTCGATCTGCTGCTTCACAAGCGAGACATCACGCGCGCCAAGGAAATCGTGGAAGCGCGCGGCTACCGCTCCGTCCTCACCGAAGAAGACGAGGAACACTTCTTCCGCTATCGCTATCACTTCCACTTTGAGGATTCCGCCCGCGGCTTTCAGGTGGAACTGCACTGGGCACTCTCGCCGAGCTACTGGCGCTTCCCGCTCGATTGCTGGAGCAGGGTGCGCCCGGTCACGGTGGCGGGCGCGGAGGTTCCTGCCCTCGATCGGGAGTGTTCGTTGCTCGCAGTCTGCGCGCACGGAGCCAAGGAAGGCTGGCCGAAGCTGAGCCAGGTGCTCGACGTGGCGCAGTTGGTGCGGGCGCCTGGACTCGATTGGAACTGGGTGTTCGCCGAAACGCGCCGGATCCGCCGCGAGCGCGTGCTGTATCTCGGGCTCTACCTCGCGTCGCGGCGGACCGGCGTAGCGCTACCCGATTTCATCGAGGCTGAGCTCGCGCGCGATCCTGTCTTGCCCGAACTCGACGCCGAGATCGCGAGCCAGTTCGGCCGTGGTTACTATGAGGGCGGCTTCCGCGATTTCGCGGTCCGCGTCTGGCATCATCCCGCCGATCGCCTTCGTTACCTGGGCTACATACTGCTGAAGTTCCCTGACCGGTTGCGGCATCTGGCGAGGCCGAGCGAGGAAGATCGCAAGGTGGGTGAATGGAAACCGCTGCAAGTGGTGGCGCGGCCGTTCCGTGCGGTGTATCAGCGAGGCTGGTCGCGCGCGGTGTCGAACGCGCGGCGGACGTTGTGGCAGTGAGAGGCTGCTAGCCGGCACAGGGCGGGGTGCCCTCGAGGCAGTGGAAGTACGCGCCGCCCCAGCTCTGTTGTGCCGGCGAGTACTTAGGAGCTCAGCGCCCGAACTCGGCCCGCCACACCTCAGGCGTCAAGTGAACCGCGCTATCGAGCGGAGGGGTGAGAGTGAACACCCGAGGCCCCTGCGCGAAGTGGTGCACCCGATAGAGCCGCCATTCGCCGGCGAAGCGTTTCGACATAGCGAACTCGTTACGGGTCACAAAGAAGGGTGTGCGAGCCGAGCCATTCGTAGTCTTGACCTCGATCTGCCGCTCAGAACCAGTCACGAGATCGAAGGAAAGGACGTCGTAGCCGGCGCCATCACCTTCCTCCTCGGAGATCCATCGAACCCGGCTTGCCAAGTCGCCGAACCCACCATCGGTAAGGCGGCGGCGTTCGAGATCCAGCACGAACTCTTCTCCTGCCCTGCCGAGGGATCGATTGCGGCGATCGCGCTCGATCGGATCGAACTTGCGAACAAGAGCTCGCAAGCCTTCTGGCTCTTCGGGCTGCTGGCCCAAAACAGGCGCTTCGACAAATGTTTCGTCGACGGAAGCGGCCGTGGCGGCGGGCGCGATGAAGTCGAACACCTCGGGATGCGCGGTCAGATACCGATCAATCGCGGGAAAGATCGCGGCCTGGTAGTTGCGCTTCGGAATGTAGCCTTCGATCCACGGCATCCCCAGTTCGTCGAGCACCGCCGAGATGTTCTGGTGCTTGAACTCCACCGAGCGATGCGTGCGGCCGATCTTCTGCATCAGTGCGGCGCTATGGTGCGCTTTGACGTACGCGCGGCCGGCCAATTCCTCGGCGAGCATGCTGAAGTAGTCCGCAATGATGGCGTCGAGTTCGTCGTCCGCCCACGGCTTGCCGACCCGCGCCCCGTCCCCCACTCTGCCCTGCCTTACTTCTCCAAGAAGAAGTTCCCCACGAACATCGCGTCAATCCCCGACGAGTAGAAACTCCGCACCGCATCGCGTGGCGAACACACCAGCGGATCGCCGAACAAATTGAACGAGGTGTTGTAAAGCACCGGCAGCCCCGTCGCCTTGCCCGCCGCATGGAGCAGCTCCCAGAACAGCGGATTGTCTTCCTTGCTCACCGTGTGCACGCGCACGAGCCCATCACCGAGCACCGCCGAGTCAAACGTTTTCCGATGCGCCGGCTTCACGCGGCCCACCGTCGCCAGGAACCGCGCGTTCGGACCCGTCTCGAAGAACTCCCCGGCCAGCTCCGCCGGAACCGACGCGGCGAACTTGCGGAACCCTTCCCGATGCTTGATATAGCTATTCAGGTTCTCGGTGGAATAGGGATTTCGCGGCGAAGCAAGAATCGAGCGGTTGCCGAGCGCGCGCGAGCCGAACTCCATCGCGCCCTGCATCCACGCAATGATGCGGTTGTCGTCAAGCTCCGCCACGGCGCGCTCCACCAACTCGCCCGCTGTCAGCATGTAGCGGAACCGCAGCTTGCAGTTCTCGAGCACTTGCTTGCTTTCCTCGGCTGAGAATGCGGGTCCCAGGCAAAGGCTGCCGAGCCCGATCCGTTCATTGCGCCGCGCGATGCGATGCCATCCGTGCAATGCGGCGCCGATCGCCGTGCCGCTGTTCCCCGCCGCCGGTTGCACGAACACGTTCTTCCATTTGCCCGACTGTTCCAGAGAAGCCACGAGCAACGCGTTCAATCCGAGCCCGCCGGCGAGACACAGATTCTCCCCAGAGCCCGCCATCGCGAGTACCGTCGCTTCGATCGCGCGCTGCAATCCAGCGGCGACATGCGGACGCAGATGCGCCGGCACCTCGGCTTCGTCACTCAGCCCGAGCGCCTTGTAGAACCGAGCCGCGAATCCACCCGCGCTGTGGCGGCTGGTGTCGAAGAAGCGTAGGTCAATGCGAGGCCACGGGTCGCCGTTACCGTGCAGAATCTCCTGGAACACCGCGGTGAAGCGATCATCGCCCGAAGCCGAAAGCCACTGCACTTTGTGCTCATCGACGTTCGGCTGATAGCCGAGCAGCGCCGTAACCCGCGAGTACAAGTCTCCGAGCGAGTCGGGTGGATACAACTCGCGGTCGAGCTCGATGGCTGCGCCGTTCGCGAGCCAGCGTGCGCCGCAACGCATGTCGCCATGGCGATCGAGCGTGAGCACGGTAGCGTTCTCGAACGGCGACGCGTAGTAGGCCGACGCCGCGTGCGCGGTGTGATGATCGAGCACCGCCACTTCCGCTCCGGGCAGCAACCCGCGTAGTCGCACATGGACCCCGCCGTCCGCCGGCGAGCGGAACGGCCGCACCAGCACGGCGCCGTTCACCGCCGCGGCATCCACCTTCGCGATCCGCAAACACGCGTCCAGCGCGTCGAGCGGAAGATCCCGGCTCGATGTGCGCGTCACCTTCACTTGCTCCACCGCGGCGGCAAGCGTACCGTCTTTGATCAGCGCCGCGGCGCCTCCCCCGATTCCAACTATGATCATGTTCAAACGCCCCGCAGTCTCTCGATCGCCCGCTCGCGCCCCACGGCCATGAAGACCGCGAACGCGCTCGGTCCAGTCTTTTGCCCGGTCAGCGCCGCGCGCGCTCCGTTGATCAGCAAGCCCGCTTTCACGCCTTTCTCCTCGGCCAACGCGCGAAGCGCGGCTTCCACGCTCTGTTCGGTGAACTCGCTCGCACCCTCGATGCGCCCGGCGAGTTCGCGCAGCAGTTCGCGCGCACGCGGCTCGTTCAACTTGGCGAGTGACTCGGGTTCGCGCTCGAAGTCATCCACGAAGTAGGGCCGGCCTTTCGTGCCGAAATCATGCAGCGTCGCGTAGCGGCTGCGGATCACGTCCACCGTCGTACGGAACTGATCGTCCGGTGGCGGCGTCAGCCCGGCCGCAACCAGCGTTGCACGCACACGCGGCAGCAGATCGTCGAGCGGTGCGCTCCGCAGATGCTGCGTGTTCAACCACAGCGCCTTCGGGTCGATCGGATTGTCTTCAGTGAAGTTCACTACCGCGTTCGAACGATTGATACCCGCCAGCGAAAACACCGCCAGAATCTCTTCCCGCGTCATTTGCTCGCGGTCGTCTTTCGGCGACCATCCGAGCAAGCACAAGAAGTTCACGTAGGCGTGCGGCAGGAAACCGGCATCGCGATACGTGGTGACGCTCACCACCGGACCGTGCTTGCGCTTGGACAGCTTTGAACCATCGGGCGCGATCAGCAGCGGCAGATGCGCGAGCACCGGAGGCTCGGCTCCCAGCGCTTCGAAGATCAACACATGCTTGAACGTGTTCGATAGATGATCTTGCCCGCGAATGATATCGGTGATGCGTAAGTCAGCATCGTCGGCGCAAGAAGCCATGTGATACGTAGGCATTCCGCTGCTTCGGAGCAACGCGAAGTCTTCAACATCATCGGCCGATTTTGTTTGATCTCCGTAGACCGCGTCCTGGAACCGGATCACGCGCCCCGAGCCGCGCGGTACTCGGTACCGCAGCACGAATGGCTCGCCAGCCTTCGCGCGGCGATCGCTTTCCTCGGGCGTGAGCTCCCGCATTCCCGGATTGAAAAGCCACGCGCCCTTCGAGCGATCATCACTCGCATCATCGGCTGGCTGCGCCGCTGTGAAGTCGCGATACGCGAGCCCCTTCTCGAAGATTCGCCATGCTGCCGCACGGTGCAACTCGAGACGCTCCGACTGCCGGTAATGCTCGTCCCAGCCGAGCTCGAGCCAGTTCAGCCCGTCATAGATCGATTGCAGCGATGCTTCGGTGTTGCGCTCGATATCGGTGTCGTCGATCCGCAGGATCATTGTGCCCTGGTTGCGGCGGGCATAGAGCCAGTTGAAGATGAAGGTCCTCGCGCTGCCGATGTGAAGGTATCCGGTGGGCGAGGGCGCAAAACGCACTCTCGGCATGAATCCTCCATTGTAGCCAGCCATTACTTTCGATCCGTACTCTGGATGCAGCCATCCCCCGCTACTGGGACGTTGAACCTCCTACCCATACCCTATAGGACTGGATGAATTGTCAAAATGATGTCACAATCTACCGGTGAACCTCTTTAGCCATTGGGCTTCGGATTCCATCCCCGTCGATGGAGGCGGGCAAGCGCAAGACGTGCTGACCAATGAACTGCTCTTGGAACTCATTCGCAATCTCGTGGTGGAACCAGCCGATGCTAGCGATCACGGCCCTTGTGCCTGCTGTGGCCACACCAGCCGCACCGCATGGGGCTTCGTTCACTGGGAAGAAGGCACGCTGGCAGCGTATTTTGCGCACTGGATCGTCGGGCAGCCGCGGCACGGCGTGCATCTCGATATGATCGTGGGGCGCTGGGGCGAAACGTCGAGCGCGGCTGATCGCGAGGCTGTCTCGCTCGCCTGCCGCTTCGTCAACAACCGCCCGGAGCTCTCGTTGATCGACGCGCCAGGGCGCCAGTTCGCCCAGAACGAGCTGGTGGGCCGCGCGTTGCGGCGCGAGGAAGTGCTAGGGCGTCCGCTGGCCACGAAAGTGTTCGCGCTTGCCGACGCGATCCTGTTTCACGACGGCCGGTTGGCGGATCTCACCGGGCGCGCTTCCATGGCCCTTCACTAGTCGCTCCGGCTCCAGTAGTCTGGAGAGATGAAATTCGCGCCTCCGGGTTTGGTGCTTCTGGCTATTCCGCTGCTCGCGGCGGACCTCCGCCATGTCGTGGTGCTGCGCGACGACACGCAGTACTACATCACGCCTTGGCTCACGCGCCTTCGAAACGGAGAACTCGTCGTCACGGCTCGCGAGGCTCATGTGCGGGCTTCGGCGCAGCGCGGCCACGTCGATCCCACGGCGCGCGGAGTGCTGGTGCGGTCGAAGGACGGCGGCGAAACATGGTCGGGCAAAATTGTTTTTGACGACGAAACCCATCGCTTCTCGCAGACCCAGGACGTTCCGTTCACCCAGCTTCGCGACGGCTCGCTGCTGGTGACGATGTATAGCTGGGCGGTGAGCCCGCTGCCGTATCGATTCCCGGATCCCAAGCGCGCATTCACCTACACGTTCGAAGGCCTGTGGAGCCTGTCGTCGCGCGACGATGGCGCCACCTGGACCGAACGTCGCCCGGTCACCGTGAAAGGCCTGCCGCCGCTCTCCACGCGCGTTCCGCCCGTGCAGCTTCCCGATGGAACGTTGGTCATGGCTGTCTATGACGAGGGGCCCAAGCGCAGCGGACTCGACTGGTCGCGGTGCTGGGCCATTCGTTCGAACGATGGCGGGCTCACGTGGCATTCTCCCGCACTGATCGCCGAAGACGAGAACCATCGCCGTAACTTCGAGGAGCCGAGCCTGGTTCGGCTCCGGAGTGGCAAGCTGCTCACAATGATCCGCATCACGTCGGGCCGCTCGCCGCTGTTTCCCGATTCGAAGGAAGGCTTTCTGTGGCAGAGCGAATCCTCCGATGACGGTCGCACGTGGTCAAAGCCCGTGAAGACTGCGGTGTGGGGTTATCCGGCCGACGTGATTGAACTGCGGGATGGCCGGCTACTCTGCACTTATGGATATCGCCAGAAGCCGTATGGCGTGCGCGTGGTGCTGAGTCGCGACGGCGGCAAGACTTGGGACGTCGACCATGCGATCGTGCTGCGCGAGGACGGCGGCACGAGCGATCTTGGATATCCGAGTTCGGTGGAGTTGCCGGATGGCCGGGTGCTCACGGTGTATTGGATCAATCATGAGAAGCCGGGCGATGAACGGTCGGCCACGCGGTATGTGGCAGGGACGTTCTACCGCCCGTGAGGCAGTGATCATCTTGGGTTGCAGCTCGCTTGGAGCTGCCTTTGCGTCTCCTGTAACGCAGCCAGGATAGCCGCATCGTCTTGCGACAACGCGATTCCCTTGTCCTGTTTTTCGAGCAATTCTTTCAGCTTCTTCTGCGAGGCCTCCGCCGCCGCCGTGACAGACATCAAAAGTTGCTGGCCCTGGAGTTGTTCCGAAGGTTCTTCGGCTGAAGAAGTGCCGCCCCAACCCATCATAGCTGTAACAGACGCTGCCCTTGTCGGTCTCCACCTGAACCAGCAATCCCTCAGCGTAATAGGTGAATCTGACCTCCGGAGCCGCGGCTGCCCCCCCGGCTCACGAGATTGCCGTTGGCGTCGTGGCGATACGGAACGCCACTCAGCAAGCGGTCCGCGAGATCGTATTCGTAGACCGCGCGCTCGGAAGTGGTCCGGTTGCCCGCCGGGTCGTCACTATAGATCTCCTCCGGGGCATCGGGATGCGGGGACATTCAATTGCCCGCGGCGTGGCGAACAAAAAGCGAATACGCCTATTGACAACCGCAACATGTTGATGATAACCTGTGGATAATCCGTTGGAAATCACGGAGGTGGATGCCCGTTACGGGTAGCGCGGAAGGCCCGGCTTCAATAGGAAGTCGGGTTTTGCCGTTTTGAGGGCCTGCTCAAGCCAGGAGAACCTGCCCACAGCCCCGAATACGCCCCTCGCGGTTTCGATGATACAGGTGACGGGCCGCTTCTCGCAGCTTGTCGTCCAAGTAGCGCCACGCAGGCGATACTCCCCGGTACGTCACGAGCGTGTCACGCGTCGCGGGTACGCGAACAGGTCGGCGACCTGCAGACCGGCAACGTTGGCGTGCTTGCCTTTGATCTCGAGTTCCCGGGTGGTCAGAGGCTTCTTGAAGGTTGCTGCGCCAGCGTACGGGGTTCCATGCGAGTAGATGCGGTCATACTCTTGTTTCAGCAACATGTCCTCGCGACCACCCCTGGATTCAGTTAGAACGTCCCCAGCGGCATTCCCGCTGGCCACGAGAAACTTCACGTAGCGCTCCAGGAGGGCATGAAGGCCGTAGCAGTATGGATGTGTGAGCTTCCGGTGCGAGGCCTTCGAATGGGTATGCTCGTCCACCACCACCGAAACAATTCGGAGAGGCTCGCTGGCGACCAGCGCCACCAACGGGTCACAGAATCTTCGCATTTCCTCAGCAGAGGTCAGGTGTTTGACCGCCGCTTTCCGACAATGTCCTCCCTACGCAGAATCGGGGATGTATCGGGATCGTACCCTGGAATGGCAGCCGCTTTGAAGCCTTCCAACCGCTGGCCAAATTCGGGATGCCTCTCGAACTCGAACACCACGCCAACTAAGCCGAGGTGACGTTTGTTCACGTCGGTTTCGTGGTTGCTCGAATGGTCACCCGACTCATCGAGATAAAGACGATATCGCACGAAAACTGCTAAATGCCATCATACCCCGCGGCGGACTTGCTCCCCAGACCGCTTCTTCCGCAACTCCGCCGTCGCCGACCGGTGACACCGCAAACACAACGTCCTGATATTGTCGAGATCGCACTCGCCGCCGCCTTCCACCACTGGCACGATATGGTCGGCGTCCCAGAAGCTCTTACGATGCCCCGGCCGAATGCCCCACTCGATCTGGATCCGCAGCCGCAGCGTCCCGCGCGAGCGCTTCCAGCGGAGGAACTCGGCCAGGCAATCGGCGCCGCAGCCGGCGCACACGCCACGGTCGCGCTCGAGCACCTTCTCGCGCAAGTAGCCCGGATCAGTGCGCAGCTTCCACTCGTGCACGCACCAGTCCGAGCAGAACGTCTGCCGGCCTCTGGGCACTTCGAGATTGCACCAGCGGCAGAGGTTGCGGCCGTTGGGTCCCTTGGCGAGCGCGGCGGGATCGGCCCAGCCTCCGGGCATGGTGCGCGAGGTGCTCAAAGGAACATTTTCGCTTGAAAATGTTCGAAACGGAAATCGCTCTCAGCGCCGACACCGACCGAGACGGTCCCCGCCCGAACGACGCATCGAGCAAGCCGCGCAAGAATCCCAGCCCATACGAGGTGTGATAAGCCGCGAAGACCAGAGGCATCACCGGGAACCGTCCCCACTCCCCAGCCTTCGCCCAATCGGAGGCGCAAGCGCCGGATTGCTCGCGGATCCTACCTGCCTTGGACGATAATGAAAGATCCCGCTATGGCACTCAAGATCGTCGAGTTCTTCGGTTTCAGGCCGGATGATCCACACATCGAAGCAGCGAACGCCAGGAAATCCTCGCTCTGCCCGTTCGTCGGCACGCAGTGCGCGAAGACGCTGAGCGATGGTCAATTGAGCGGCGCCTGTACGGTTCGTCAGACAAAGCCCGAATCCATCATTTGCTGCCCCAAGCGCATGTACGCTAACAGCTACCTGATCCTCCGGGACATCGCTGCCTCCGTTTTCGGCAGCGATCTCGAATTCCGATTGGGCAACAGTCCGGCACCGGCAGAACCGGCTACGCGCGTGTATGCGTTCGGATCCTCCGTGGGCGGCGAAATCAAACTCCCCCCGGTCAGCGGCCGAGGCGGGTTCTTCGTCGATTGGATTCTGGCCCTAGTGAACGCACGGGGAGGGTTGGAAGACTTCGTTGCGGTCGAAGTCCAATCGATTGACACGACCGGGAACTATCGTGGAGAACGAGACGCCTATCTCAACGGCGCCGGATTCGAAGGCTATAGCAAAGGTGGGATCAATTGGGAGAACGTGAACAAGCGAATCCTGCCCCAATTGATATACAAAGGGCATGTCCTTCGGCGTGAATCATTGTGCACGAAGGGCCTCTACTTCATCTGTCCTACGCCCGTGTACCGCAGAATCGAACGAAGGATCGGCGGGACCTTGACTAAGTATCGCCCGAGCCAGGGCACGCTGACGTTCCGCTGGTATGATATCGAACCCAAGGCCCCAGCAGGGGCGGCGCGGCAACTGAAGTTCGAAGGCGAATTGACGACGACCGTCGAGCAAGTAGCGTACGCATTTTTGTCCCCAGGCAATATGCCGCCAGAAAACTCGTATGCCGCTGCCGTTCGAGCCAAGCTTCATTCCATCGGAATCGGAGGATAGGGAGCCGTGGACCGGCTCACCCCAGCTCGCCGGGCTCAATTGATGAGCCGAATCAAATCGAAGGACACGTCACCGGAGATGGCAGTCAGGCGAATCGTCTTCCGCTTTGGATTCCGCTACCGCCTTCACGACCATTCGCTTCCCGGTCGTCCAGACATGGTTTTCCGTTCAGCAAAGAAGATCATCTTCATACACGGTTGTTTCTGGCATTCGCACGGGTGCCTGATCTCTCACATACCGAAGTCGCGCAAGACCTACTGGGGCCCCAAGCTGGCGCGGACGAAGTCCCGTGATCGAGTCCATCAGCGGACCCTCGCCCGTATGGGCTGGCAATGCCTGACCGTCTGGGAATGCGAAGTCAGGCGTGATCTACCTGCGCTTACTGAGCGCGTTCTGAAGTTCCTTGGCTCATCTCGACGACGCGCGGCGGACATCGCCACGGGCTGCTAATTGACTCCCTCACGCATTGAGGAGCGTCGACCGAATGTGCTTGGCAAGGGTCTCGGCGAGGAGAGGCGGGACCGCGTTTCCAACTTGCTCGTATTGCGAGACACGGCTCCCGTAGAAACGATAGTCGTCCGGGAACGACTGGATTCTCGCAGCCTCCCGGACGGTCAGCGCTCTGTCCTGTTCGTAGTGGAAGAAGCTTCCCCAATGCGGGTCGCACTTCGTGAGCACCGTACCGCTTAGCCCATCTGGATCAATTCGTCCGTAGCGCCTCGTATGGTCACTACGCCGCGCTTTCTTCATCCCCTTGGGCAGAAGTTCGCGAGGAATCTCTCTCCAACTTCCACCGGGCTTGATGTGCTTCAGCCTCTCCAAGTTCTGCTTCGAAAGACTGCCGGCGACGTGGTTGAAGAGGAGTCTCGATTTTGCGCGCATTAGCCGCTGATAAGGTGTAGCTGGCACGCCAGAGTACTCCGCTTCCTCCGTGCCTTGTCGAATGCCGAGTGCAGGCAGATCGCCGATAGCATCCTGCACGGTAGTAAACGGCTTCAGAATCATGCCGAACAGATTTGGCCGCTGAACGCCGTTCTGAATGCTTGGTAGCCACGTCATTGACCGGCCCCCCGTGAAGTTTGCACGCACCGGAGCATAGTGCGTTGGTTCCGGGAACGAGATCTCCGCATTCTTCAAAATCGTGCCGATGAAGAACAGCCGCCACCGTTCCTGAGGAATGCCGTAGTGAGCGGCGCAAAGGATCATGTGACGCATTCGATAGCCGGCCCCTTCGAATAGAGCGTAGATGTCCTTGATGAACCGGCCGCCATCGAGGGAAACCATTCCCGGAACGTTCTCCATCACAATGACTTTTGGGCGCAGCCCCTCCAAGACCAACCGTCCGTATTCGCGAAACAGATGATTCCGGTCATCTTCAAGCGAGCGCTTCGGCGCATTGATCGAAAAGCCCTGGCAAGGTGGGCCGCCGATGAGAATATCAATGTCTGTCTTCCCGAGCCCGGTTTTCCGAAAGACGTCTCGAGTTGTCAGGTCTTCGATCGACTCTCGGAAGAACTTTGTGCCTTCATGGTTCAGCCGGTACGTATTCGCGTACTCCTCGTTGATGTCGTTGGCGAAGGCTATCTGAAAACCCGCATTCTGGAACCCGAACGAGAGCCCTCCCGCCCCGCAGAACAAGTCGGCTGCAACCAGAGCGGAAGCTTTAGCGTGCACTACTCTTACTTTGCTTGGCGTATTGGGCATCGTCATCAGATCTTCGAACTCGAAGACCAATTGCAGGTCCACACCTGCCTTATCGGTTAAGCTTAGCTCTTCTTTATCACCAGGTCACGCTGATTCCTCATCCATGCCGGGCCATCTGGCATAGTACTTCCTTACCGTTGGCGAGCCGCTCCCTGAGCATTTGCTCGATCAAACCACTCATCTCCGCGCCGCGTTCATCAAGCTTCGCGCCCACCCGATTCCGCAGAACGATGGGAAGGCATATGGAGGTCTGCGTGTAGTTCTTGTCGCTGTGTTTGCTTGGTCTGCGTCCCCGCATGGGCCCCGGCCCCGTCGAAACTGAACTGTGGGAAACTGCTTCATCGCCATGCCGCGTCGGCGTCGTCCTCGAAGCCTTACCGGGCATGCGTTCCCAGCCGATTGGAAAGACGGTTCCCGTGGCCTGCATTCTTGGGCCTTCGAGATTTATGCGTATGCAAAAACATGAAGACTCTTCTTTGTTCTAGCACAGATCTTGGAGCGCTGTCGTTAGCGCTTGACGTCAGCACGGTTGGAAGGGTGCCGACGATGGCCCCAATGGGAGAATTACCGGCTCAGGGCCGACACTGCCTGCGAGGGTCCGCGCCCGAACGAAGCATCAACCAGCCCGCGTAGGAATCCGAGCCCGTACGACGTGTGATAAGCCCCGAACACCAGCGGCATCACCGGCAACTGCGCCCACTTCCCGCTCGCAGCACAGGCCGCCGCGCTCGCCAGCAAGCTCACCGCAAGGTACGCGCCCAGTTCGAGCCCGAGCAGCACCGCCGCCGGAAAGAAGAACGGCGCAGCCACGGCCAGCGCGATCACCGACAGCACGAAGAGACCCGGTACCAGATGCCGAATCGAAGCCGGAATGCGGTGCTTGCGCAGCACACGCACCTTCCAGTAGCCGTATTGGAAGTACTGCCTGAACAGCGCCTGAATCGAAGCCCGCGGCTTGTACCAAGACCGGATTCGCGGCGTCTGCCACACCTTGCCACCGGACCGGCTGATGCGCAGATTCAGCTCGTCGTCCTGGTTGCGGATCAGTTCCTCGTCGAACATCCCCAACCGCTCGAGCGTCGACTTACGCCAGCACCCGTAGGTCACCGTGTCCACGTAGCCCTCGTATTGGCCATCGTGGAAGCGCGCTCCGCCGCATCCGAACGGCGATGCGTACGCCAGGCTGATCGCCTCCTGCATGTAGCCGTGGGACTTGGTCAGCGCGGGTCCGCCGACGTTCTCCGCGCCGGACCGTTCGAGCGCGGCCACGCACTCGGCGATATAGTCGGGCGCGTATTCCGAATGCACGTCCATGCGGACGACGATTTCGCCGGTGGACATGCTCTCACTGAGCTTCGGTTGGCGACATCATTAGGAAACCTGGACCAATATAGATCGAGACGCGTGCAACGAGCGTAAGGATTCGCACAACTGGAGCCTCAAACTGGGCGGTGTTGTGCGGCGAAAAAGCGCTTGACTTCGACGGAATTGTGCTCCATCATTGATTCGTCAAGCAGTCATTTCGTAGGACCTCCCGAGCTTACGGAATCGACGCTCGACACGTAGAGCAACCGGCGTTCGACAAAGCCGGTTTCGAAAACTCCATTCGTTTCCCCGCGCCCTCCGAAACAAGAGAGTCCTCGATGAGGACTGAAGCGTCCTTTCAAGTCAACCAGGAAAGGAGTCAGTTCTTATGAAGATCAAGCGCTATGTTGGACCATTTGTGCTGCTCGCATCAATGTTCTACGGATACATCGCGACGGCAAGCGTGTTATCATTCACCTGCTACCAGGGCTTCAGGGGTTGGAAGTCGTGGCGTGGCGAAGGTTAATGACTTGGCCTGTTCGACGTGCGGCGGCGTCTGCCAGACCGAGATCTGCGAGGGGTGCGGACCGAACTGGGGCTGGGCGGCAGGTTGCACGCACTGGCCTGGGTTTGCGACCAACTGCTGGGAATCCTGCTAATGGAGGGCAATCATGATCAAAATAGGCCAACACTCTATTGCATTCGGTATCGCCGCGCTGGCTGGAGTTGCGTTGCTCGGCTTCGGGGGCAAGTGGGCCGGTGGCCAGATTGCGCTGGCCCAACTCAGCACTCCATTGCCAAGCACGCCGCGCCTCATTCAATTCGTCACAAGCGTATCCAACACGTCGGCTTCTCAATCCGATGTGAGAACCTATTCGAGCTTCGAGGCGGTCAGGAGCGACAGCGCCCATGTCTATGGCCGCTACGTGCCGAGACTTGATGGAAGGAGTTATCTGTTTCGGAAGATCGTCTTCCCGAATTCAGGAATGGATGTGGCGGTCATGGACGACATAAAGTCGGTATCCACCATGTACCTACCTCCGGCGCATCCCGAGAGAACTGGGCGACTTCGCCCCGACCCGTCCAAGGATTGCGCCAGTTCTCCCGCATGGCGGTTCGAGGGCCGCGAAACCTACCTGAACACACCGGTGGCGGTCTTCCAAGCGAAGGACAAGAGCGGCAGCGTTCTTCAGTGGAGGGCACCCAGTCTCGATTGTGCGGAGGTCAAGTCCGTGCATGAGATCACTGACCCGGCAACTGGTGTCATGAAGTCGCGCAGTGAACGCGCCGCCATCAGCATCCAATTGGGTGAGCCCCCCGCGGAACTATTCGATGTGCCCAAGTGGCAGGAGCGCGGCCCGATCAGCGCCGAGGAAGAGTACTTCAGGAAGTTCAAAGACGGCGTGGTTGAGCCCGCCTTGAGTACCAAGTTGGAGATGCTCGAGAAGCGATACCAGGAGCGGCGCCGGCCACAGTAGCATCGCGGCGCATACAATGCAAACCGAGGCTCGGGCTCCCAGAGTGCCGGGCCTCTATCGTCTTATCCCATACTTTCTGGTGCAATCTTCAAAGCTTCAAAGTGAGTGACAAGGTGCAGAGTCGCTGATCTTACCCACATCCTCAGCGGCTCAGCGCCGACACCGACTGCGACGGTCCCCGCCCGAACGACGCATCGAGCAACCCCCGCAGGAATCCGAGCCCATACGAGGTGTGATAAGCCGCGAACACCAGCGGCATCACCGGTAACTGCGCCCACTTCCCGCTCGCAGCACAGGCCGCCGCGCTCGCCAGCAAGCTCACCGCAAGGTACGCGCCCAGTTCGAGCCCGAGCAGCACCGCCGCCGGAAAGAAGAACGGCGCCGCCACGGCCAACGCGATCACCGACAGCACGAAGAGACCCGGTACCAGATGCCGAATCGAAGCCGGAATGCGGTGCTTGCGCAGCACACGCACCTTCCAGTAGCCGTATTGGAAGTACTGCCTGAACAGCGCCTGAATCGAAGCCCGCGGCTTGTACCAAGACCGGATTCGCGGCGTCTGCCACACCTTTCCGCCGGACCGGCTGATGCGCAGATTCAGCTCGTCGTCCTGGTTGCGGATCAGTTCCTCGTCGAACATCCCCAGCCGCTCGAGCGTCGACTTGCGCCAGCACCCGTAAGTCACCGTGTCGACGTAGCCCTCGTACTGGCCATCGTGGAAGCGCGCTCCGCCGCATCCGAACGGCGACGCGTAGGCCAGGCTGATCGCCTCCTGCATGTAGCCGTGGGACTTGGTCAGCGCGGGTCCGCCGACGTTCTCCGCGCCGGACCGTTCGAGCGCCGCCACGCACTCGGCGATATAGTCGGGCGCGTACTCCGAGTGCACATCCATACGGACGACGATCTCGCCAGTGGACATGCGGATGGCCTGGTTGAGTCCGGTGGAGACGTGGCGTGCGGGATTGTCCACCACGATCAGCCGCGCGAACCGGGTCTGATACTGGCCGAGGATATCGCGCGTGCCGTCATCGCTCATGCCGTCGGCGACGAGGAACTCGCAGTCCATGCCAGCGGGGATTTGCTGCGCAAGCAGGGATTCGAGGAAGGCCGCGATGTGGGCGCGTTCATTGCGGCACGGCGAGATAACGGAGATCCTTCGCATGATGGTCGTCGCTCTCACCCGAGCCTACCGCAGCGCGACCTCCGACATCACGAAGCGCCGCTTGCCCGCCGCGGTCAGCGGAATGTCGGCCACCGGCTCGATGTGGATCCGCATGCCGCGCGCGCCCTTGTCGACGAGCGCCCGCACGATGCGCTTTTCGAGGTCCTGTGTGAACTCGTGCCCGCGCGCCATCACGATGCGGACGTGCATCGAGTCGAGTTGCTTCTGCACCACCTGGAACGAATCGATCTCGTCGAAGTACTCGAGAATCCCGGTGAAGAAGTGGACGATCAGGCGGTTGCCATCGGGCGTCATCACCACGTCGGTATCGCGCCCTTGAATCGATTCGAGCAGCTCCCAGTGGCGGCCGCACGGGCATTTGGGCAGCGTGGACCTGCTGCCGTTATCGCCCACGCTGTAGCGGATCAGAGGCATGGGCCCCGGATGCAGCCGCGTGAGCAGGATGTGGCCGGTCTGGCCCGCGGGGACCGGAGCTCCCACGTCATCGACGTATTCGACGATCACGTCGATCGCGTGCACATGATAGTGGCTGCCTTCGCCGCACTGCGCTGCCACTTGGATGCCTTCGCCGCAGCCGTAGGTGTCGGTGACGCGCGTGCGGAACACTTCTTCGATGCCCTGGCGGTAGATCGCGTAGAGGTTGTCACCCCAGGTCACCACCGAGCGCAGCGGCATGTTCCATCCGCGCTGCTTGGCGCGCCGCGAGAGCAGATAGATGCCGGCCGGATAGCCCCACAGGTGTTTGATCTTGCGGCTCTCGAGCAGGTCGAGCGTCTCGTCGAGGTGGCGATCGGAGGTGTCGAAGGCGGAGATGTAATGGCAGGCAAGCGCCCAGTCCTTCGCCCGCCGGATCAGGTTGCGGCTGCTCATGCCGTTCTGCACGTGCTCGTCGCCGATGCGATATCCGGCCCATTCGAGCGAGAGCATGAACGCGGCGCGATAGCGGCCGGCCGTGTCTGAGTCTTCGAGGACGGCGAAGTTCTTGCCGGTGGAGCCCGACGTTTTGGCCTCGTAAGTCTTCAACCCGGTGTTGCGAACCATCCGCTTGGGATAGTTGTCGCGGATCATGTTCTTGGTCACGGCGGGCAGCCGGCGCAGGTCTTCGGGGCGGCGGATGTCTTCGGGTTTCACCCCAGCCGAATCCATCAGCTCGTGATAGAAGGGAACCTCGTCGTACGCAGTGCGGGCCAAGCTCGCGAGCGAATGCGCACGATGCCGGGCGATCTCCTCCGGGCTCCACCATTGGGCCTTCTCGAGGAACTTCAGACGGCTCATCATGCCGTGGCGGAACAGCGCGTCACCGAGCGGAAGCGCGGCATTGCGCAACAGCCAAGACTTGGCGTTCATTCCCTCAGGTCTCCTCCTGATTCGAGCTACGCGGGTGCTTAGTGCGCCACCGGTGCGGCTCGCGGTGGCCGCCTCACGGGCGGCTTCAATTCGCGATAGACTTCGCCGATCTCCTCGACGGCGGATCGGGCCCGGAATCTGCGTTCCAGTTCCGATCGTGCGGCTGCGGCCATGGCGCGGAATCGCTCTGGTTGCTCCACCAGGCTTCGGATCGCGCGCGCCCAGGCTTCGCAGTCGCCTACATCTACTAGAGTACCGGTTTTTCCGTCCTCGATCACCTCGGCATTGGCGGGTGTGCGCGCCGCGATCACGGGCAGCCGGCACGCCATGGCTTCGAGGATCGACCACGAGATCCCCTCCCCGGCCTGGCACGAGATCAGAGCGCCCGAGCGGCGCATCAGCGAGATGATGTCGCGGCGGAAGCCGAGAAAGTCAACGCGGTCGCCGAGCCCGAGCCCTTCGGTGAGAGTGCGCAAGCGGTGTTCGTACGCAGGTTCGGCGGTGAATCCGGCGATGCCGAGGCGCGGGGCGGCATGGTCGCCACTCACGAGCGCCAAGGCGCGGATCGCATCTTCGTGATGTTCGGCGGTGAGCACGCGGCCCACCACCAGCAGGTAGGCCGGGTCGCGCATCGCGACCGCTTCGCTGTGTCCGTCGATCTCGGCGAAGTCGATCCCGTTGTAGACCTTGCGCACCCGGTCAGGACCGCCGCCGTAGCCGAGCAGGATGTCCGCGAGCCGAGCGGCTTCGGCGATGATGCGATTGGCGAGCCAGATCTTCGACCGCAGCAGCCACGCATGCCGCCCCACTCCCGAGCCGTGTTCGCTGAAGACGAACCGGCGCCCGTGAAGCCGCGCCATCAGCGCTTCCCAGGGCGAAGTGGAGCTATCGAGCGAATGCTGGATGTCGAATGGACCGCGGCGCTCGATCACCTTCTGCGCCTGCCACGCTCGCCACAAGCTACGCGGCCGCCGGTCGCGAGGGCGGAACGGGGCGACGAAAGCCTCCACGCCGAGACCGCGGAGCAGAGGCGTGGCCTCGTGGAAGCCGCGGGCAGTCAGAGAACAGATGGTGAGCGCGAACTCATCGCGGGGCAGGAATCGCGCCAAGGCTACGATCTCGCGGAACGGGCTGTCGCCCGAGGTGAGATGGGGCACGGTGAGCAGAACGCGTGTGGGAGCGTGGCTCATCAGGCGGTCGCTCCGCTGGTGTGCCCGCTCGGAGAGTCTACTTGGGTCGTGAAGTCAGCGGACCGGAATCGCGCCCAAGCCGCCAACTCGCGGAACGGTCTGCAGCCCGAGGTGCGGCGGGACGTCGGCAGGAGAATGCTTCTCTGGGCTTCGCCGGCATGTCCGCTCGGGGAGTCTGCTCGAGTCGCGACGCCAGCGGACCGGAATCGCGCCAAAGCCGCCAACTCGCGGAACGGTCTGCAGCCCGAGGTGCGGCGGGACGCCGGCAGGAGAATGCTTCTCTGGGCTTCGCCGACATGTCCGCTGGGGGAGTCTGCTCGAGTCGCGACGCCAGCGGACCGGAATCGGTCGCCCAAAGTGCCGTGGCGCACCGTCATCGGAACGCATCTCAGTCCCTCCCCGGCATAGCCACTGAGGGCTTCTGCGAGAGTCGCGAAGTCCATGGACCGGAACAGAACGCGCATGGGAGCGTAGCTCATCAAGCGCCCGCTCCAGCCGGCAAGCTTCGCAGTGCTTCTCCGGCATGCCCGGTGAGAGCATCTCCGAGAGTGGCGAAGTCAGTGGACCAGTAAGGGGCGCGAACGGTCTTCGGTCCGGTGTGAGGAGTGACGATGACGCAGCGGACCCCGGCGCGCATCGCGGTGATGGCATCGACCATCGGCCGGTCACCGATATAGAGCGCCGCATCAGGCGCGATGCCGAGCCGCTTCAGCGCCACTTGCAGGCCAAGCGGATGCGGCTTGAAGCGCTGCACCTCGGGGTCGCGCGAACTGATGGCGAGGTCAAACCAATCAGCGAGGCCCATCGCTTCCAGGCGGCCCACCACCGGATAATCCGACAGCACGGCTCGCTTGATGCCGCGATTCTTGAGGGTGGCAAGTAACTCGTCGATGCCCGGGCGCCGGCTGCCGAACATGACCGGGAGCGGCTCCTGCTCCATCCACCGGTGGACGATGGCGCGGACCATCGGCGCGGGCGATCCGGTCTCGGAAGCGGTCCACTGGACAAGAGCGTCTTCGAGGTCGCTCGAAGGCTCGCCGTTCCGCAGTTGCTTCTGCGCCTTGCGGTAGACGCGGAGCACGGAGGCAATGCGGACGAGTTCGCCTGGATGCCGCCAGTTCTCAGCGACAGCGCGGCGCACCACTCGGTTCCGCACCTGGGAGGGCGAGTAGAGCGTGCCATCGAGGTCGAACACGACCGCTTTGAGCCAATCGAAATTGTCTGCCCAGTCGGGCCTGGGCGGGTAGCCGTTCTTCACAAATCACCTGACGCTCCGGCCTCTGATCGGGCCGGTAGCTCCGCCTCCGCCAAGCCCGGCAGGCGCCGAGCCAGACTGAGGATTCGATTAACCGGCGAGCACCGCGCGTTTCGCCGCGCAGGCCGCCAGAGGAGAATTTGCGTGCCACCGCCAAGCAGTCTCGATGATCGACTTCAAGGTGTCGTATTTCGGCTTCCATCCCAGGGTCTCCAGCGCTTTCGCCGGATCGGCCACCAGGACAGGCGGATCACCCGGACGGCGAGGTCCGAAGCGAACCGGGACGCGAACTCCTCCCACTTGCTCAGCTACGGCAATCACCTCGCGGACCGAGTATCCCCGGCCCACTCCGAGATTGACCGCCGTGCTGCTTCCTCCCTGTTGCAAATAACGCAAAGCACGAATATGCGCGTCCGCTAGATCGTTTACGTGTATGTAGTCGCGGATCGCGGTGCCATCGGGTGTCGGGTAGTCTGTTCCGAACACCTCGATGTGTGGCCGGGCCCCCAGCCCAGCCTCGATGATCAACGGAATAAGATGTGTTTCGATACGGTGATTCTCGCCGGTCTCGCAATCGGGATCGGCGCCGGAAGCATTGAAGTAGCGCAGCGCCACCGAGCGCAGGCCGTGGGCCTCGCCGTGCCAGCGGAGCGCTTTCTCCACCATCAGCTTCGACTCGCCGTAGGGGTTCACCGGGCGCTGCGGATGGTCCTCGCGGAGCGGAACCGAATCGGGCAGACCATAGGTGGCGCAGGTGGATGAGAAAACGATATCTTTGACGCCCGTCTCGCGCATCGCCTCGAGCAACTGGAAGCTATTCATCGAGTTGTTGCGGAAGTACTTGGCGGGATCTTTCATCGACTCGCCGACGTAGGTGAACGCGGCGAAGTGCACAACGGCTTCGATCTTGTGCTGGTCGATGGCGGAGACGATGGCGGACTTGTCGGCGAGATCAGCCTCGACGAGCGGTCCCCATTTGACGGCCCAACGGTGGCCTTCGGAAAAATTGTCGAATACGACGGGTTCGAAGCCTTCGGCGGCCAGCATCTTGGCGGTGTGGCTGCCGATGTACCCGGCTCCTCCAGTGACGAGAACGCGCATGTCTGTTCGGTGGTCCTTCTCTCCTAGGTTTTCCCCGGACTCTACTTCTACAGTACCCCTACCTTGGCATCGGGGCAAGGCTTGCCAGCCGCGAAAACGGCTCCCATGGCAAAAAAACTCATAGTCATCATGGGCGTCATGTACCGGACCAAGGGCAGCGAGATAGCGGTCATCGCCCAGAAATAGACCACCACGCCGCCGATGCACCAGGCTAAGGTGCGGAGCGAGCCGCCCAACCGGAAGGCGCGCAGCAAGGCGAATCCGAGCGCCGCCAAGTAAGCCGCATGGATCGCCAGCAGCGGCCATTCCATGCGCTGGCTGTCCGTGCCGTACCAGCTTCGGGCAGCCTTGATCATCATCAACTCGGTGACGCCCACCGGATGCTTGCGGAACTCCTCCGCTAGCACGCCCGCAATCTTCCCGGGTGAGGTGAGCTCAGCGTAGCGTTTCGACAGATCGGCCATCACTTCGCGAGCACCCTCGGGGACGAAAGCTCCTTGCCGGTAGCCCTTGTCGCGGACTCCAAAGGTGAGCCCGTCGCGCATGGTGGCGGCACCGCCGGTGCTGAGCGGAACCCATGCGCCCGACTGGCTTCTGACCAGAGCTTCCCAAGGCAGAATGGCAACGAACGTCCCCACCAGCAGCGTCGAGCAGGCGATGAGGCGGCGCTGCGGGTCGCGATCGCGCGCCAGGAGGAAGATTCCGAGGGCGGCGAGAACCGGCAGTCCGATGGCGATCGGCCGGACCAGCATCAATGCACCCAGCCCCACGCCCAACGCGAGCGCGGGCGCCCAACGCAAGGTTCCCTCGCGCAGCAGGTACCAACCGAGCCAGGCAAGCGCCACGAGTAAGACGGCGAATGGACCCTCGCTACCGGGCTGCTTGCTCACCCACAACGCAGCGGGATAGGTGATCCAGAGGGCGGCCGAGAGCAGGCCGGCGAGTGGGTTGAATGCCCAACGTCCGAACGCGAACAGCATTGCCGCAGCTGCGGCGCTGCAGAAGGCCGAGAAGAATCGGAGCGCTGCGGGATAGGCGAGGTCGAACCAGTCGGCTGCAGTGTAGAGTCCGGCGAGGATGATTGGGTATCCGGGTGGATAGCGGGCTGCGACTCCGCTGGGCGTGACGAAGCCTTCGCCATTGAGCAGGCGGCGGGCGACGGGATCGTAGAAGTACTCGAAGTCAGTGGCCTCGCTGGCAGCGTACTTGGCGGGGAGCAGCGCGAGGAACAGCATCACCACCGTGAAGGCCGCGCCGAACACGGCGAGCGGTGCCCACGGGCGGGCGATCCATGCCCAGCGATCCGGGGGGGGCGGGGGCGCGGCCGGACGGGCGTGAGAGCGCTTCCTTCGGGAAGCGGCAGCGGACTTCATGAGTGCGACCTCAGGGCTTCGCCAGCCGGGCGAATTTGGGGATCGACATGAGCCCGCAGCAACCGCTGCCAGGCGGCGAGCACGGTGGTCCAGTCGGCTTGCGCGGCTTTGGCTCGGGCACCGGCGGATAGGTGTGCGGCGAGTTCGGGATCGATGAGCAGGCGGCGCACAGCCGCAGCCATCGCGGCGGCGTCACCCTTGGGGACCACGAGTCCGTTGGCTTCGTTCTGTACGAGGTACGGGATGCCACCCGCATCGGTGGTGACCACGCAGGCTCCGCAGGCCATGGCTTCGAGCACGGTCACGGGAGTGTTGTCGAAATCTGTCGTGTTGAGGAAGATGTCGCCCCGGCTGATGGTGGCCGGCACTTCGGACTTGGGCACGCCGGGGATGAACTCGATGCGATCGGCGACGCCGGCCTGCCTGGCTTCGTTTTGTACGGCCTGGAACGACCCGTCGCCCTTGTCCGGACCGACCATGGTCAGCCGGATGGACGGGAACTCGGCGGCGAGACGGGCGACCACGCCCACGGCCATCGACGGATTGTAGAGCTTGTGGAAAGAACGAACCCAAACGAGCTTGGGGGTGACTGACGCGCGGTGCCGGTAAGGGTAGGCTTCGAAGTCAATGCCATTGGGCAGGGCGATCACCTCGCGGAAAGGTCGCATGGCTTCGACGAGGTAGCCCGAGGGCGCGGTGACGGCCGCGGCGGAGGCGAGCAGGCGGCGGACACGGTCCGGGTTCGTTTTGGCGAACTCGGGGAGGTTCCCGCCGTGGAGGGTGAGGATGTAAGGGCGATGGGCGCGGCGGAGGGTCCAGGCGGCGGCCTCGGCCCAGCGGAAGGCGGAGCCGGAGAAGACGTCGATCTGAGCGATGTCGTACTCGTTGCGGCGGGTCCAGGCGGTCCGCATCATGTCGGCCATGCGGAGGAGCTTGTTGCGGACGGGTGAGCTGGTGTGGACTCGCCAACCGGAGTCCTCGAGACGAAGGGCGAGTTCCTCGCACACCTGGCGGGCGGCGCCGGAGCGCGAGAGGAAGTTGCCGATGAGGAGGACGGATCCGGGCTCAGGCATGGCGGAGGGTGACGCCGCACGCGGAGCGGCGATGATGAGCTTTCGGCGGGGTGCCGATGCAAGTATCCGAGACTCGCGCTAGCGCCCGGGCGGCGGGACTGAAGTCCCGCGCAGGCTGAAAGCCTGCCCCACACACCGGGACCAAAATCTTCGCGGCTGGCGAAGAACCTGAAGGATAGTGGTACATCGCGGCTGAGCTGCAATCCCGAGAGACCAAGCGTTCTACGTGCCACTCCGGAAGCGGGACTAGAAGTCCCGCGCTGGCTAAAGCCCGCCCTACACGGAAAGGCAAGTGCCGATATCCCAGCCAGCATGTTTTCACGGGCCGCAGGCTGAAGCCTGCCCCACAAGCTGAATCACTCACTTGGCGTCTTCCTTCATATTGAATCGCCAATCGGCGCGAGGCGTGAGCGCGGCGCCCCATCCGCTCGAGTTTCCACCGACATCCAGGTGGAAGTACTCACTGAGGTAACGCGCCTGGGCGAGTTGGCCCCACAGCAGGACCTTGAAGTGCAGTGTATACAATCCGGGTTCGAGCCACAACGGGGGCAGCTTCAAGTGCAGTTCGTGGGAGCCGAACCAGGCGCCGTTGCGGATCTCGGTGCTCTCTTTGCGCAGGTGGAGAATGGGCCGCTGATTCATGTCCTCGAGCAGGCAGAGCATAGTGAAGCCGGCTACTTCCTGCTTGAGGTTGAGCGTGGTGGCGAGCTCAAAGCCATCGCCTTGCTCGATGCTCGATCCGGGATGGCTCACCAGTTTCACGTGCCCGAAGCCGGTGCGATCGGCCTTCTCCCCCGACTCCTGAGCGGTGGCGGCTAACTTGTAGTAAGTCTCGATGGCCTTGCCGATGTGGCCTTGTTCGACGACCGTGCCCTTGTCGAGCACCACGCCCTTGGTGCACAGCGCGCGCACGGCGCCCATGTTATGGCTGACGAAGAGAATGGTGCGGCCCTGCTTGGCCACGTCGCCCATCTTGCCGAGGCACTTCTTCTGGAACTGCAGGTCGCCCACGGCGAGCACTTCGTCGACGAGCAGGATCTCGGGTTCGAGGTGCGCGGCCACGGCGAAGGCGAGCCGGAGATACATGCCGCTCGAGTAGAACTTGACGGGCGTATCGATGAACTTCTCGACCTCTGAGAACGCGACGATCTCATCGAACTGGCGCTCGATGTCGTTGCGGCTCATGCCGAGCACGGCGCCGTTGAGGAAGATGTTCTCGCGGCCGGTGAGCTCGGGATGGAAGCCGGTGCCCACCTCGAGGAGCGATCCCACGCGGCCATGGATATCGGCGTAGCCGGTGGTGGGCTCCGTGATGCGCGAGAGCACCTTGAGCAGCGTGCTCTTGCCCGCGCCGTTGCGGCCGATGATGCCGACCACTTCTCCGGGCTCGACTTCGAACGAGACGTTCTTGAGCGCGAAGTATTCGCTGGTGGTGTTCGTCTTCGCGCTGGACCTGCCCAGGATGCGCGAGGGCAGCGAAGCCACGCCGCGCACGGACTCCATGACGGTTTCGCGGAAGGTGCGATAGCCGGTCCCTGGGCCGCCGATCGTGTAAACCTTGCTGATGTCGTGGACGGAAATCGAAGCTGCGCTCAAGCTAGAGTCTCCATGGTTTGAAGTTCGCGTGGTGTTGATTGACGTTTGGCCTCGAGCATCAAGCCGAGGCTGATCCATTGCCAGACGTAGAAACTGTTGTCCGATTGGCCGTTGCGATAGTCGTCCCAGGCGGCGCGCACTTGCGGTGCGTCGAGCCAGGAGCCGCCATATTCGCCAAGGGCGGCCTCGATGCAATCGGTGCCCCAGTCGCGGAGCGGTCCGGCGAGCCACTCGCGTTGCGGGGTTTGGACGGGGCGCTTGGGAGCTTCCACCACATCGCCCGGAAGCAGGCCGCGCGTGATGCGGCGGAGCAGCCACTTGCGCTGGCCTTCGTTGATCTTTCGATCGGCTGGCTGGCGGAAGGCGAGCTCGAAGAGGCGATGGTCGAGGAACGGCTCGCGGAGTTCGCACGAGCTGCGCATCGAAACGCGATCGTTGAAGCGCAGCGCGCGCGGGATCTTGGTATAGCGCGCGTCCT
The DNA here is from genome assembly GCA_046331625.1 of Bryobacteraceae bacterium. Taxonomy (GTDB): domain Bacteria; phylum Acidobacteriota; class Terriglobia; order Bryobacterales; family Bryobacteraceae; genus JAXLQL01. The sequence goes on along the minus strand of JAXLQL010000021.1, from coordinate 29,706 downwards.
GATACTGGCGATTGCGGAGCGCGTCTGGGAATGGGCGGCGCGGTTCGAGCGTCTCGGCGAGCGAGCGGAAATCGGGGCCGAGGCATTCGGGTCGAACGGGGCGCTGCTTCGAAGCTTGCACCGGGCCTTGTGCGGGACCGCTCGATTTTGTTTCGGGGTTCACGAGCGCGGCGTAGTAGTCGTAACCGGCCCACTGCTCATCCATGCCCTGGCCTTCGAGGAGGACCAGAGTTCCCATGGCGCGCGCCATTTCGAACAATCGGGCGTAGGCGAGCGTGGGCATGCCGCCGAAGGGACCATCTTCCGTGCGCTGCACCGAGGCCGCGAGCGCGGGAACATCTTCAGCTCGGAGCAAGCCGACGGTGGAGGGATGCCCGGTCTGCGCGAGCATCATCTGGACCCACGGATACTCGTCGTATCGCGAGTCGCCGGTGACGTAGGTGAAGGTGCGGACCTTGCCGTGTTCGGCTTCGAGCGTGTGGACCAACCCGAGGAGCGTGGCCGAGTCGAGTCCGCCGCTGATTGTGATGCCGACCGGCACGTCGGCGCGGAAGCGCAGGCGCACGCTATCGATCATGAGCGCGCGGTACTCTTCTTCCACGGTGGCGAGCGGGCGCTGGTCGAATTCGGGATCGACGCGATCAGCGAGGTCGTACCAGCAGGAAGTGCGCCACTGGCCGTTGCGCCAGACGAGCTTATGTCCGGGCTCGACCGAGAGCACGCCGTGCCAGAAGGTGCGAGCGCTGTGATCGTGGAGGCCGGAGTTCAGGTAAGTGGACCACGCGACGGCGTCGGGCTCGGTGGCGAATCCGGCCGCTTGCATCGCTTGAATCTCGCTCGCGATGAGCAGGCCGCCGCCGGGGAGTTCGGTGTAGTGGAGCGGCTTGACGCCGAAGCGATCGCGCGCGGCGAAGAGCGTGCGGGTGCGGTCATCCCAGATGACGAAGGCGAACATGCCAATGAAGCGATCGAGGCAAGCTTCGCCCCAGCGCTCATACGCGGCGAGGATGACTTCGGAATCGGTGCCAGTGCGGAATTGGTAGCCAGAGAGTTCGCGGCGGAGTTCGAGGTAATTGTAGACCTCGCCGTTGAAGACCATGTGGAGATGGCCGGAGGCGTCGGTCATGGGCTGGCGTCCGGCTTCGGAGAGATCGAGGATGGCGAGGCGATTGTGGACCAGACCCACGGTACCGGTGGGGTCGGCCCAGACGCCGCTGGCGTCGGGTCCGCGATGATGCTGGGCGGCGAGCACTGTTTGGAGCGTCTGCCGCGACCAACCCGATCCTACCGCTGCTGCGATTCCGCACATAAGTTATCGAGAAACAAGCTGAGCTAGCTGCTCAGCCAGGAATTCCTCCGTTTTTTCCATCGACTCACCGGTGCAGCCTCCGATGTGGGGCGTCACGAGTAAGTTGTCATGCCGGGCCGCGTAGGCGATCAGCGGATGCTCGGCGATGCGGACATGTTCGTCGCAGAGTACGTCGAGCGCGGCTCCGGCAAGGCGGCCCGATTCGAGCGAGTCGAGCAGGGCCGCTTCGTCAATGAGTTCGCCGCGGGCGGTGTTGATGAACCACGCGCCGGGCTTCATCTGCTCGAAGCAGCTTCTGTCGATCAGCCCTTTCGTTCCTGAGTCCAAGTTTACGTGCAGGCTGACGATGTCGGAATGGGATAACAGTTCGGATAACGGTACTAAGCGAACCCAGGGGTCGGTACTGGGGTTCTGGTCCGGGCGATCAGAGGCCAGTATTTTGCAGTCGAAAGCGTTCAGGTACCGGGCGACGATCCGGCCCAGGCGGCCGTAGCCGACGATGCCTACGGTTTTGCGATGGAGCTCGTGGCCTTGGAAGAGGTCGCGATTCCAACCGCCGGCGACCGAGTGCGCGTGGGCCTGGGGGATGTGGCGCATCAGTGCGAGCATGAGGCCCACGGTATGCTCGGCGGTGGCGCGGATTTCCTCGAGGAACTTGGTTTGGCCGCGAAGGGAGACGATGCCGATCGAGCGGCGCTCGGCTTCGGCGAGGTCGATGTGGGTGAGTCCGGTGGTGGGGGTAGCGATGATGCGGAGGGATGGGGCGGCATCCATGATCTCGCGGCCGATGTAGTGGCGGAGGCGGATCCAGAGGATGTCGGCGTGGCGGATTTCGTCGAGGAGACCGGCGCGATCGAGGTCGCGGGGGCGGACTTCGCCGAGGTCGCTGAGGCGGGCGAGGGCTCGGGGGGAGAAGCCGTCGGACTCGGTGATTAGGATTTTCATGGGGGGGAATCGGCCTAGTGTCTGCCCTTCCCAAGCGACCGATTAAAGTCCGATTTCCGAGCCAGCCGTATGAGAGCCGGTCTCGGATGGCGAGGACTCCGACGCAAGATGCAGGCTGCCCTTCGTGGCTTCAGTATGGAATGTCGTCATCGTCAGAAACGATCCTGCTGGTACTCTTGGCGGAAGGGCGCCGAATCACAAACAGGCCTTCGTGGGCTTCGATCCATCCCCAAGCCTTGTCAGTCAGAAACAAAGACTCGTATTCATCTCCATCGCGATCTGTTTCCGGAGCGACTCTCACGAAGTCACGGGATACGAGCCGCCGAAGGCCCAGAGAAAATCCAAAGCTTGTCAAGACGGTTTGGAGTTGACTCTTGACGGTGAAGGCGGCGACTCCGGTGTGGGGCATGAAGACGCCGCCTGCGATCTCCGCTAGAACGTAGAGCTCAGGCTGCGTCAGCCCTTCAACAGGGGATACCTGTTCTTGCTGCTCAATCTGTCGTAGAGTGGCCCCCTTGTTCAGCATTGCTTTGATACGGTCTCTAATCGAGACCTTCAACGCATCGAAATCGCTCGGTGAGTCCGCAGCATACGGAATGATGCTCCTGTGCTGGATGTCAAACGGATACTTCTTGTCAGGCCGTTCCTTCGAGCACACCATGACGACCTGTTTTCCGGCTGCGAATGCGAAGCCGAGTTCGAACCAGACGTTCGCGTTGTCGGTGGATATGTCGGCTAGGCATACGGTCGCGTTCCGTATGCCCTCCTCAATCGCATCAATAGGGACGTCAACCGCCGGGTCGCGGTCCACGCGATACGCCTCAAGGCCAGCCGACTCGATGGCGGGCCTGTAGACGTCGTCGTACCTCTTGTCGAACTTCCCGGAATCAAATGGTTGCATCACGAAACAAACTGGCATGGTGAATTGTCCTGAACGCTACTCGGTCAGAGACTCTCCCATTCTTCGAGGTCTAGGTGCGCCTGATTGAGGATGCTTCGTAAGGTCCCCACGGGAATGTCGCGTTTCATCGGAACGATAGTGATGTCTACCGCCACGTCGCTGCGGCGGACAAACTTGACGTGGCTTCCCTTGTGGGTGGTTTCAGTGAAACCCGCAGCTTCAAGGCGGCGCTTGACCTCGCGGTAGGGCTGCGGGCTAAGCCGCGCCAACCTCTACCTCGATCATTCGAACGAGAGGCGGGCGGGTAGCGCACGGAGGTTCAAAGTAAAGCTCGAGCGCCTCCTTCAGATTCGACAACGCCTCGACTTCGGTCTCACCTTGGCTGGCAATGTCCAGTTCCAGACACTGGGCGACGTACCAATCGCCTTCTCTCCAAACGCTCGCGGCAAAAGGACGCTTCATAACACCATTGTTCCACATAGCACGACTCGCCGATGACGAGATCAGCTGGTTTCAAGTCTGCCCCTGTTCGGTGTCCTCGAAACGGCGCACTGCTGCCGCAGTCGCGTCCGCGAGGTCCTCATCGGACCAGCTATCGGACCAATCCCCCGTGCGTCCGTTCGCAAGATTGGCCAGCCGGCATGCCCAATCGAACACCCTTCCTGCTTCCCTGGGCGGAAGGGCTCGGACCACCTTGATCAGCGACTCTTCTTGTTCAGTGAGCACCAATGTCTCGGGTTTCGTCAACGCGTCACCTTCCGCCCACTTCGCCGTGCGCAATCCGGTCGGCGATCACTTCCATGGCCAGCCGCTCGGCGTTGCTGATTGCCTCTTCCCGCGTCTGACCGTAACACATCACACCGGGGAGTCCGAGGACTTCGGCGATCCAACGGCCATCGTCTTCGCGATCCAGTTCAATCGCTAAGTTCACCATTTCACTTTAGGCCCCATGCCGCGGAAGAAAAGGTCACTGCCGATGGCAGCCGTGGACGGCTATCCCAGGCCGCCTATCAGCGACTGCAGAAATTCGGTATTCTCCGGCAACGAATGCTCTGACTCCTCGCCATTCCTGGGATTCTTGTAGGAGAAGAACGGCGGCTCTCCCGCATCGAAGACCAGTTCGAGGCCGATACGCTGCCACTCGAGTTGGAGACCACCGGTCGAAAGTGGCACTACTCGGGGAGCCGGGCTCGCCGGCGCAAGGATGGGCACAACGAAGTTCATCGCATCCGCGACGATCTTCGGATCGATCACCTTCGCCTGGTAGCTGTTCCAGTTCGGTGGTAGCATGAGCACGTCGACAAAACCTTGCACGAGAGGATCGAACCAGACAGGTAGCAATGGAGGCACTCTCTTCCCAGAGTATCGCGCCAAGGGTGGAGCGGTGGCGCGCTTAGGACTTTTGCATCCGCCGCATCAGGAACTCGACCAACTCCAAATCAAAGGGCTCGTCTATATTGCAGGACCGTTCCTTCGGCATCAACCACGCGCGGCAATCCTTGCCCTTCAGTGACGACTGCTCCATCAGCACATCGCGCCGCGTCAGGTACACCGAGCCGTCACGCAAGAACAGAGGCGGCAGCTTCTGCCGCGGCATTCCTTCGAACTGCTCCGCGAACGGCGGCTCGATCACACGGCTGTCATCGCCGATGATCTTCATGCGGGCGGGATGGCGTTCGCCCACATCGACGAACGAGATCACCGAATCGGCGCCGGTGCGCTCGAGGAGATCGACGGCGCCATCGATATCGCTCGCGAGGCGCAGCGGATTGGTCGGCTGAAAGGTGAACACGGCGTCGTACTGCTCGCCCCTCTCTTCCAGGCGCCGGACCACGTCTTGCAACACCGGCACGGTGGGCGTGTCGTCACCGGCCAAGTGCGCCGGGCGCAGGAACGGAACGTCGAGTCCGCAGGCGCGCCCGACGAAGGCGATTTCCTGATCGTCGGTCGAGAGCACGGTTCGCGAGATCCGTTTCGAAGCCAGCGCGGCCTCCGCGGTGTAAGCCAGCAGCGGCTTACCGAGCAGAGGAATAATGTTCTTGCGGGGAATCGACTTCGATCCGCCCCGCGCCGTCACGATTCCGAGAACTCGCATCAAGATGGGTTGCCTCTCCTTCCGCGTCGTAGATGTAGTGGAGCCGCTTTTGGATGTACGGTTTCAGGTTGGCGACGGCGTCGGCGATGCGGCCAGACACGTAACCATCGCCATAGAGCGTGCTGGGGGCGTATCGGCCGTGCGCCATGTGCGCCTGGATGCAAGCGGTGATTTCGCTCGCGATGGGCGCGCAGCGGACCGCGTGGACATCGGTCTCGCGGCCATCCTGGCGTTCGCCGGCGAGCACCACCGGCGTGCCGAAATATCCGGCGTCGCGGACGAAGCTCGATGAGTTGCCGACGGCGCAGGCCGTGGCGGCGAGCACCTGCAGATAGTTTTCGGGCGGCAGGTTGGTGACCGTGCGCAACCAGTTTGGCGCGTGCTGATCGCGGAAGACGCGGATGGTTTTGCTGATGTGGTCCGATCCGGCGTCGATGTTGGGCCAGAGCATCACCGTCTGCATCTTCACGGTATTGAGCGCGGCCATCATCTCTTCCATCTGGCGGACCTCGCCGCCGTAGGAAGTGGTGGTGGGGTGATAGATGACGAGCAGGAACGGCTTCGAGACATCGATGTAGGAGCCGCTGCCGGTGCCGTTGATGACTTCGGGATCGAGCTTGCGCTCCATGGTGCGGGCGATGTCGGAACCGGGGCAACCGACGCCGAGGACGGTCTCAGGCACTTCGCCCATGCGGATGAGATACTCACGGGCGCGGGCGGTGCTCGGGTAATGATACTGGGCAAACTTACTGATGGCGTGGCGCGCGCTTTCGTCGATGGAGCCGGAGACTTCGCCGCCTTGCAGGTGCACGAGCGGGATGTTCATGTACGCGGCGGCGATGGCGGCGCCGAGGGCTTCGTAGCGGTCGCCAATCATGAGGATGACGTCGGGCTTGAGGCGCAGGTACTCATTGGCGAACTCGACGACGCCGATGCCGACGGACTTGGCCATCGAGACGGGCGTGGAGCCTTCGAGCTCGGTGTAGATTTCGCCATGGACGCGGAAGCCTTCTTTGCGGACAAGGTCGGCGGCGCGGCCGAAGCGTTCGAGGACCATGGTTCCGGCGGCGACGACGGAGAGGTCGAGCTGCGGATGGTCCTGGATGGCACGCATGACGGGCTTGAGGCGGCCGTAGTTGGCGCGGTCGACGAGCACTACACAGACTTTTCTTTTTCTTCCGTCCACGAACTCCTCCTGAATTACACGGATTGCGGGACTGAAGTCCCGCGCAGGCTGAAGCCTGCCCCACCTCGCGGCTGTGCCGCAATCCACGAGCGGATGTGCCCACATCGGAAGCGGGACTGAAGTCCCGCGCTGGCTAAAGCCCGCCCTACACGGAGGCCGAGCATAGCAGTACGGCCGGCCACTGGCTCTAGCATGTTACTTTCTCTCGGACATGGTCGAGCGCGTTCTTGCAGTCGACGCGGCGAATGATGAATGGATCTGCGCCGGGCTCGTTGGCTCCGGGCTCTGTCGAGAACGAGCAGGCGAATCCGAGGCGCTTCAACTCGGCGACCGCGGCGTCTGAAAATGACGCGCGCTTGCCGTAGGGGTAGCAGAACGGCACGAGCGATTGCGGCTCGAGGCGCTGGTCGAGCAGGCGGCGGCAGGAGCCGAGATCGAACTCGAGCTCCTCTTGCGTGAGCGTCGCGAGCGGGCGATGCCAGTGGGTGTGGCCGCCGATCGACATGCCGGCGTGTTGCATGGCGCGGGCCTGGTCCCAACTGACGTAGAGCTCGCGGGAGAACTCGGGTTCGGGCGCGATGTGTTTCTCGAAGACTTCGGCGACGGCTTTGTCGCGGAGATCGGCGGGCGCGGCGAAATTGAATAAGTATTTGAATTTCGCTACTTCGAGCGTGTCCCAGTGATAAGTCTTGCGGGCGACGGCTTCGTCGATGTGCTCGTCGGTACCGAGGCGTTCGATCATCTCGCGGCGATAGACGGGGAAGTCGAGCTTGGCCATGAGGAAGTGGTTCATGTGCACGGGCGCGACCTTGTGCTCTTCGACGCAGGAGGTGATGAGGAAGAAGAGGCCTTGGATTTTCAGGTCGGCGAGGAGCGGGGTGACTTCGTGGAAGTGCTCGGAGGTGCCGTCGTCGAAGGTGAGGAGGCAGAGCTCGCGTTTGGGCTGGTACTCGCCGCGGAGGTAGGCGAGGGCGGACTCGAGGGTCGCCATTTCGTGAGTGGCTCGGAGTTCGGCGACTTGGGCGCGGAAGTCCGAGGAGAGCATGGCTTTGAGGTTGGGGTAGGGGGTGTGCGGGAGGTCGCGCACGTAGTGGTACATGGCTACGTGGAGCATTACGCGGTCCTCCTGCGAGAGTGGGTGGGCAGTTGTGGGGCAGGCTTTGGCCTGCGCGGGACTTCAGTCCCGCATCGGGTTTGGCGGATTTTCTGAGCCGCGACCGTGAGGGAGCGGTGAAAGATCGAGTGCACTGCAACGACCGGGTAGCGGGACTGAAGTCCCGCGCAGACTAAAGTCTGCCCCACAATCAGACGCAGTGCTGAACCGAGGACGACATTCTTCTGAGCTGCGACCGGGTAGCGGGACTGAAGTCCCGCGCTGGCTGAAGCCCGCCCTACACGGCAAGTGAAGTGCTGATGCGGGACTGGTGAATGCAGTGTGGGCATTTGCTTCAGTTGGGGCGATCCTGGTCGGAGTCGGATTTGGTCCAATACCACGGGCACGAAGGTTCGATCGCGACGCTGGGAACGCCTTCGGGCCGGAACATCGCGCTCAAAATTCCGCCGCCTTTGCCATCGAGCGGTTGGAAGCGCGAGGGGATCTTTTCGCCATCGGGATGCGTGTCGGCGAGTTTGAGTCCTATCTCGCCGAGCCAGCCGCGCGTTTCCCCGTGGAAGCCGTAATAGTCCATCGCGAACACGTCCGCGCCGCGCATCTCGGCAAGCACCGCGCCGAGCAAGTGATCCGCGTTGTCGCGCGAAGCGGGTAGAAACTCAACCATGCGACCGATGCGATCCACGTCCTTGCGCGAGCCATCCGCGAGCTTCTGGCGGATCGTCTCGAGCCGCCACACCGCGAGTCCCGTGCGCGAGCCGTCAGGCACGGTGACGATGCGGTATTGGAAGGTCGGATGGTCCACGTAGCGCCATTTCAGGTAGGCGGCGTCGCGAGCCGCGCCAATCGTCTCCGAGCCGATGTCTTTCCAATCGACCGCGTCCCACGTAGCGGGAATCGACGAGCCATGCGACGCGGGGGGGGCGGGCAAGGCGGAAAGCTCGAATGCGCTCGCGAGGGAAGCTGCCTGCTCGGCGGCCATGTCGGGATACGCGATCGCGAGCAGGTTCTTCATGCGGTCCACCGCGCCGGGCATCACCGCGAAATGGCGCGGGACCAAGGGAAGCACTTCGCCGCGCAGCACCTTGTAGATCGTGATGGTGGCGGGGTTAATTCCCGAGGCGACCACGGCCTTGAACTCCGGCCGGCGGAACTGGCTCAGTAACTGCAGCGCGAGCGTTCCTTTGCGATGATCGGGCCGGACCACATAGTTCGCGATCCACACGCCCGACATCCGCTGACCCTTGTGATTGAATCCGAACGGAATGCCGCCGAGGATGCCGACCAACTCGCCGCCATTTTCAGCCATCGCAAAGCAGTAACCGTCCTGACCCCAATTCGGATTCGCGTGAAAGGTCCAATCGAACAGCGCCTTGTCGCGGCAGTAGACGTGATTCTCGGCCCAAAAGTCGTTGAGGAACTTACTCAACACCGGGTATTCGTCGATGCGGGCAAAGCGGAAGGTGACCGCCATCAGGCTACTCCAATCTCTTTCTTCTTTTCTTCGACGAGCGAGGCCACCAGTTCCACCGACAACAACTGCTCGATCTCCTCCGGCGAGAACTGGACCCCGAATTCCTGTTCGAGCGCCATGACGAGTTCGAGGTGCTTGATGGAATCCCAAGTCTCGACGTTGTCGGGCGACGATGCAGGCGTCATTGTGTCGGCGGGTACGCCGAAGATGTCGGCCATCATATGCAGTACCCGGTCGAGAATCTCCGCACTCATGCGGCCACGGCCTCCTTGCTGCCTTTCAAGTTGATGTTAGCGGTCAATTCGATCCACTCGGGGCAGCGCAGGCTGTCCGCGCCCAGATCGAGCCGCCACAGCGCGCCGCCGTCGCGCTCTTCGGCCACGGCGAACCCGTGCTGCGAATAGAACTCGCGCGAGGGAGCATTCTTCTTGGTCGGCAGAAACCATCCTTCGATGTAGGCTGCGCCGCGTTCGCGGGCATCGGCAGCGACGGCGGAAAGGACCGCGCTCTCGACGGTCCGGCCGATGACGCGGCAGCTCATCAGGAATGTGTCGAGATGGCAGGCGCCGTTTTCCACGCGCGAGATGACGACGCCGGTGAGTCCGTTGTCGCCGAAGCGGTCGCGGACACTGACGGACCACACTGTCCAGCCAGAGCGGCGCGCCATGTCGGCGATCTCGGCTTCGTTGTAGCGGCGCGTGGTGAGGTTGAACTGGTTGGTCTTCTGGGTGAGTTGCGCCACGCGCGCGAGGTCGGCTTGCGCCACCGGCGCGACGTCGACCCGTTGCACCAGGGAACGGTAGAAATCTTCCATCGATCCGGCGCTGCGTTCGAGCTCGCGGCGTTCGGCCTGTTGGGCGTACATCGCGGTGCGTTCGCGATCTTCGGCCGAGAGAGTGAGCCGCTCGAACAGCGGGCAGGCGCGCACGGCGGCGGCGTATTGGTTCGCGTCGGTGGGGAGCTCGATCAGGTGGACTTCGGGGAGTTCGCGGCGAACGTGATCGCGCTCGACGGGATTGTCGTCGAGGAAGACGAGGCTGTCGATGCCGACGTTGAGCTCGGCGGCGATTTCGCGAAGGCTGGTCGCTTTGTCGCCCCAGCCGATGCGGGTGGCGGCGAAGTCCTTGGAGCGAAGCAACATCCCGGGATGCTGGTCGATCGCCTGGAGCGCATCATCGGGATTGTTCTTGCTCGCGACGGCGAGGAGGATGCCGCGGCGGGCGAGGTCGGCGAGCGTGCGCTGGAGATTCCAGAATCCAGCGCCTTTGTATTCGTCGCGATGGATGCGGATGCCGTCCATGCCGTCTTCGCCGATGACGCCGCCCCAGAGGGTGTTGTCGAGATCGGTGACCACGACTTTCGCGAGCCGGCCCACGGTGGGATGGACGAAGCGGAGCCACTCGTGCGCGATGAGTCCGAGGTTTTCGGCGCGCATGGGCATGCGGACGGTGAACCATTTCGTCGCGTCATACCAGTGGTCGCGGCCGCGGCGGGCGATGAGACCGTCGAAGTCGAGGACGTAGACGCCGGAGAACTGGCTCGCCAGGCGCCGGAGTCCACTGTTGATGGAGGCGATAGCTTCCGATTGGCCGCCGCCTTGTTGGTCGTACGCGCCCCAGGCGGGCGCGGGCGGCGTTTCGAGATTGTGGATGACGAGCGCCGCGTTCGAGCGCGAGCGGAAGAGCTCGATCCAGTTGCGGAAGTCGGCGAGAACGTTGTCGACGAGCGAGCGGATATCGGTGGGGGCGAGGTCCGCGTAGTCCTGCCAGAGCGAGGGCGCGATGTCGCGGGTGGCGATGGCGAGGAAGACGATGTTCGGCTGGTCCGAGTAGACGGGGCTCGCGGGGTCGAGGAACTCCTGGGTGTAGGCGTTGAACTCGCTGAGCTTCACCTCGAGGTCAATGCCGCCGATGAGGGCTCCGGCACGGAAGAGGGGGACGGCGGGTTCGAGAGTGAACGATCGCAGAATGCGGGCGCGGCAGGCGGTGAGCGGGATGTGGCCGCGGAGCTTCGCGCCGCAGTTGACGATGTAGGGAGCGATCGCGGAGGTGGGGGTCTCGCGCCAGAGGCGTTCGAGGAGGGCTCGCGCGGGCTGCCATTCCTGGGCGGCGAGGTGGGAGTCGATTTGGTGGCGGAGTTCGTTCATCAGTGGACTCCAGCATGTACTACGCTGCTGGCGCTTTGTCTCTGACCGCGAAGAATTGCTGCTCCTCCGCGATGTGGGGCAGGCTTTAGCCTGCGCGGGACTTCAGTCCCGCTACGGGATTCGCTGCCAGGCTCGGGAAGCGGGACTGAACTCCCGCGCAGGCTGAAGCCTGCCCCACACTTCAAAGCCAGTGCATCATTCAAGGCCAGTGTGCCTAGAGTAAGCAGGGTGGAAGTGAGTGACAGATCTGTTTTGCAAGATGAAGGACTGAGTTGAGGAACTGAGGCCGTCATATCGTGGCGCCTCCGCTCACCGGGATATCCGCGCCCGTAATGTACTGCCCCGCTTCCGAGCACAAGAACGCGACCGTTCGCGCGACATCCTCAGGCGCGGCGAGGCGCCGCAGCGGCGTCTGCATCGCTTGTACCTTGCGCAACCGCTCCGGGATGGCGGCGATGGAATCCGTCTCCGTAGTCCCCGGCGACACCATGTTCACGCGAATTCCCTTGGGTCCGAACTCAACCGCGAGTGAACGCGTCATCGCGAGCAGCGCGGCCTTTGCGGTGACGAACGCGGTCCACTGCGCGGGGGGGGCGCCGTGATTGAGGGCGCTGCCGATGTTGACGATCACGCCGGATCCGGTTTCGAGCATCTTGGGCAACGCCGCGCGCGCGCAGTTGAACGCGCCGCGGACGCTCACGTCGATCATCTCCTGCACTTCCTGCCAGGCGAGCTCGAGAAACGGCTTGGCGACCGGCGGGATCGACGCGTTGTTCACCACCACATCCACGGGCTTGCCGAACTCGCGCGAGAGGCGGTCCACCGCTTCAGCCACCGCATCGGGATTCGTGACGTCGGCTTGTACGGCGAGCGCATGGCCGCCCGCATCGCCGATCGCGCGGCACAGCGAGCGCGCCGCATCCGCTTGGGTGAGATAGTTGACGCCGACGCAAGCTCCGGCGCGCGCCAGTTCGAACGCCGTGGCCGCGCCGATGCCGCGAGAAGATCCGCTCACCAGCGCCACGCGCTCGGAGAGTGCCTTTTCGCCTTTTCGTTCGGTCCGGGTCAATAGCATTACGCTTCCTTCGCCTTCCATGACTTTGGCGCCGCTTTGATTCACCGCGCTTACCTCGATGGTGAGAGTATTGGCTCCCACCGAAACCTGTGTCACGCGCAGCGTCACTTCCACTTCGTCGCCCGCGAAGACGGGCTTGAGCCAGCGGAAGCTTTGGTTTGACCACAGAGCTCCGGGGCCGGGCAAGTGCATTCCAACGAGCGTCGAGACGTAGCTCGCGAGGATCATGCCGTGCGCCACGGGCCGTTGGAAGCTGGTTCCGCGAGCGAACTCGGCGTCCACGTGCAGGGGGTTGCGATCACCCGAGAGTTGGGCGAACGCGGCGATGTCGGCATCGCTGATCTTCTTGACCAGCTTGGCCGTGTCCCCGGCTTTGATGGACGCGATGTCGCGCGCCGCCAGCGGAGCTTCTTTTGACACTGGCGTCATGCGTGCGCGGCCACCTGGATGTCGGACTCGGCGAGAAACTCGCCGGCCGGGATGTCGCGAGCGGCCACCTGTCCGATGAACTCGTGCATGCGGTCGGCGGGGATGCCGGTGCCGGGCTTCTTCACCGTGAGGTCGGCTTCGCGGATGACGGCGCCAGCGGCGATGGGCGCGCGCGCGGCGATGCTCTTGGTGAAGAGCTTGCGAAGCCCTTCGAGCTCGCCTGCCATGTCGTTTTTGTTCACGGGATTGGCCAGCATTTTCTCAGTGAAGCGGATGCCTTCCACCAACTGAGCCAACTCGCCCGTGGTGATGGATGCAGGCACGTCGGGCCCGAAGCATTCTCGAGAGAACGCGATGTGAATCTCGAGGACTTCAGCACCCAGCGTTGCCGCCGCTAAGCCAGGATAGATCGTTCCCGAGTGGTCCGACAATCCCACGAAGCACCCATATCGGCGGCGGAACTCTTGCATCATATTTAGCCCTACCTTCTCAGGCGGGCAAGGATACGCGGAGGTGCACTGGAGCACGGCCAAAGGCAAACCTTTGTCCTGGACCCGGGATACTGCCTGGTCCACTTCCGTGATCGGGGACATGCCGCTCGAGATGAGGAAAGGCAGGTCAGTGGAGGTGAGATAGCGGAGCAGGGGTTCGTTGCCGAGCTCGCCCGAGGCGATTTTCCAGGCTTCGACGCCGACCTTCAGCAGGAGTTCGGCGGCTTCGATCGAGAAGGGCGAGCTGAGGAACGAGATGCCTTTCTCGCGGGCGTGATCGGCGAGCCCGGCCCACTGTTCGGGGGTGAACTCCATGCGCTTCCAATAGTCGTAGCGCGAGGCGTCCTGTTTCGAGAACTTGACGCGCCATGGCTCGGCGGGGGAACTCTCGGCGGCGGCGATGTGGGTCTGGAACTTGATCGCGTCAGCGCCGGCTTTGGCCGCCGCGTCGATGTAGGCGTGGGCGGTCCCGAGGGAGCCGTCGTGAGCCTGGGCGATCTCGGCGATGATGAGGCAGCGGCCTTGGCGGAGTTGGAGCTTTGGGTAAGTCATGATGTACTTATTCGAGTGCAGTACGGCGCTCCGGCGGCGGGACTGAAGTCCCGCGCAGGCTGAAGCCTGCCCCACAAGATGCTGCCGATGCGGCCTTGGCGGAGTTGGAGCTTTGGATAACTCATGGTGTAGTTTGTTGGGCGGGACTGTAAGTCCCGCCGCGGGCTAGAGCCGGTCCTGAATTAGACCGTGTCGGCGAACGTCTTCTCCATGCGCCGGAAGTAGTAAGCTCCGGAGACGAGCAACGCCACGGCCGCGGTGGCCGAGACGAGGATCATGGGTCCGGGAGCGGTCTTGGTGCCGAGCAGCGCCCAGCGGAAACCTTCGACGACGCCGGCCATGGGATTGAGCGCGTACACGAGCCGCCATTTCTCCGGCAGCAGGCTGCTGGGATACACGATCGGCGTGGCGAACATCCAGAACTGAATCAGGAAAGGCACGGTGTACTTGACGTCGCGGAACTTCACGTTGAGCGAACTGAGCCACAAGCCTACGCCGAGCGCGGTGGTGACACCGAGAACGATCAGCAGCGGCAGGTAGATGACGTTGACGGTGGGCGTCACGCCGAAATAGACCATCATCAAACCGAGCATGCCGAAGGCGATCAGAAAGTCGACGCCGCCGGCGAGGATGGTGGCCAGTGGGATGACCAGGCGGGGGAAATATACTTTGCGGATGAGATTGGCGCTACCCACCAGACTGTCGGAAGAATGGCTGAGGCTCGACGCGAAATAGGTCCAAGGGACGAGGGCAGCGAAGTTGAACAGGGGATACGGAACGCCGTCAGATGCCATCTTGCCCAGCTTGCCCAGGAACAGGCTGAACACGAGCATGGTGAACAACGGCTGGATGATGGCCCACGCAGCACCGAGTGCGGTCTGCTTGTAACGCACCTTTACGTCGCGCCAAACCATGAAGAACAGCAGTTCGCGATAGCTCCACAGTTCTTCGAGTTTGAGCGAGACCCAGCCGTGGGAAGGCTGGATACGCATGATGGCGTGGGCTGCTGCCGGACGCGCGGCTTTTGGGGTCGCCTCGGCGGGATTCGCCTGGGCTGCCGGCGCCGCAGTAGGGGCCTCCGGCTTTTCGAGTTGCTCGGTCGTGGACAACGTCTCCTCCATGTTTGCTGGGCGGCCGGGTAAGCCGCCGGTATCGTTTTTCATTCCGGCGTTCGCCGTGTGCGGCGAGGGCCCTCCAGACCTCGCCCGGCGTGAGCGCGACATCAGGATGCGGCGCTCATGATCTTTCGCATCGCGGGCCGGGCCGCGGCGGAATCGGGCCGGTACTCGGGCACCATGTCGCGCAGAAGGCGCATCAGCTCACGTTCGTCGTTGACGACGACGGCGTTTTCCACGCGGTCGAGCCAACGGTCCACTTCGGGCCGCGACAGGCGCGGGCTACCGAAGATGCGGATCTTCTCATGGTAGGTGGGCATGATGTTCTCGCCTTCCGAGATCAGCTCTTCGAAGAGCTTTTCGCCGGGGCGGAGGCCCGTGTAGCGGATTTCGATGTCGACATCGGGCTCGTGGCCCGAAAGGCGAATCATGTTCTTGGCGAGGTCGACGATGCGGACCGGCTCGCCCATGTCGAGGACGAAGATCTCCGAGCCCTTGCCCATGGTGGAAGCTTGCAGAACCAGGGAAACGGCTTCGGGGATCGTCATGAAGTAGCGGCGCATCTCGGGATGCGTGACCGTGACCGGACCGCCCTTGCGGATCTGCGCTTCGAACGTGGGGACGACGCTGCCGTTCGATCCGAGCACGTTGCCGAAGCGCACCGAGACGAACTTGGTGGCGGTGGGCGACTCGGCCGGATGAGGCATTGAGTTGACGATGATCTCGGCGACGCGCTTGGTCAAGCCCATGATGTTGGTGGGATTGACCGCCTTGTCAGAGGAGATCATGAGGAAGTTTTCGACGCCCGCCGATTCGGCGGCAAGCACGAGATTGCGCGTGCCGAGCACGTTGTTCTTCACCGCTTCGGGCACGTGCGACTCCATCATCGGAACGTGCTTGTAGGCGGCGGCGTGGAAGACGGAGTTGACGCGATAGGTCTCGAGGATGCGCAACACGGCGTCATACTCGCGGATATCGCAAATCTTCGGGATGATCTGCACCCGGGGGAACTTTTCGGTCAGTTCCATGTGGATGCGGAACAGGTCGGTTTCGCCGCGCTCGAGAACGATGAGTTGTTCCGGTTGGAAGCGGGCCACCTGGCGGCAGAGCTCGCTGCCGATGGATCCGCCGCCGCCGGTGACGAGCACCACGCGGCTGCTGATAGTGCCCTTGATTTCGCCTTCATCGAGGCGAACGGGCTCGCGGCCGAGCAGGTCTTCCACCGATACCGAGCGCAACTGGCTGGTGAGCACCTTGCCCGAGAGCAACTCGCCCATGCCGGGGATCGTCTTGACGGCCACCTGAGCGGCGCGGCAGTTGGCGAGAGCCTCACGCATTTTGGCGCCGCTGACCGACGGCATGGCGATGACGATTTCCTTGACGTCAATGCCGCGTTTGCGGAACCGGTCCACGATCTGGGCGGCTTCGCGTCCACAGCCGAGCACCGTTGCGCCCATCAGCTTCTGTCCGTACTTCGACGGGTCGTCATCGATGAGGCCCACCACGCGCAGGCCGAGAGTGGGGTTGGAGCGGATCTCACGAATGAGCGTGAGGCCGCTTGCTCCCGCGCCATAGATCAGGATCGCGGTGCGTTCGGTGACGGTGCGGGCCGTGTCGCGGGCCAGTTCCCAGAGGTAGGTCCGGATCAGGATGCGTGTTCCGGCCTTGGTCAGGAAGCACAACAGGAAGTCGATGAAGTACACCGAGCGGGGGAAGGCCGATCCCACCACGATGTAGTTGGCGGCTGCGAACGCCGCCGAACCGAGCACCTGGGATAGCAGCAGGTGCTGGAGATCGTAGAAGCCCGTGTAACGCCAACTGGTGCGGTGACGGCCCAGGGCGAAGAACACCGTGAATTTGGCAATCACGGCGATTACGAGCGCTTTCTTGAACAGGGCCAGATCCGACGGCGGAATCGAAAATTCGAACCGCAGCAGGTAGGCCAGGAAAAGCGACATCGTGACCATCACGCCGTAGAACAGCGCGATCACGAAGGGCCGCGTTTTCAGAAACATTTGCCGTGTCATCAGACGTTCCCTCTTCGTCGTTTCAGTCGGCAACGGGCGCGGCGGCGGCGTACTTGGCTTTGCCGGCCTGGCCCAGGGCAAACACGGGAGCGCGATGCTCCCGGATGATTTCGAGAACATTCGAAGCCACCGTGTCCACCTGCTCGTCGCGGAGGTCGGGGAACAACGGCAGCGAAATCGAACGCTCCCAAATGTTCATCGCGCGCGGGCAATGGTTTCTCTCCTCCCTTGCCCAGGGCGCGAAGAACGGGTGCAACGGGACCGGAATGAAGTGTACGCTCGTTCCGATCTTTCTCTTCTTCAACTCTTCGATGAACTGGTTGCGCGAGATGGCGAGCTTTTCCGGCCGGATGCGCAACACGTATAGATGCCAGCTATGTTCGTTGGCGGCGCCCTCGGTGGGGATCTCCACTTCCTCCACGTCGCGGAAGAAGCGGCTGTAGAGGGCGGCGCGCGAGCGGCGGGCGGCGGCGAACTGCTCCACTTTGCGGAGCTGGTGGATGCCGAGCGCCGATTGCAGATCGCTCAGGTTGTACTTGAAGCCGGGTTCGAGCACTTCGTAATACCAGCTTCCGTTTTCGGCGTAGCGGTTCCAGGCGTCTTTGCTGATTCCGTGGAGGCAGAGCACCTTCATGCGCGCGTGCAGCGCGTCATTGTCGGTGGTCACCATGCCGCCTTCGCCGGTGGTGATGTTCTTGGTGGCGTAGAAGCTCCAGGCCACCGCATCGCTCGCGAATTCGCCGTGAGCGGCGCCGAGAGGCAGACCCCGATAGTACGTTCCAGCGGCATGGGCGGCATCTTCTATTACGAATAGTTTATGCTTTTTCGCCAGGCTCCAGATGGAGTGCATGTCGCAGGGCAAGCCGGCCAAGTGGACCGGGATGATGGCCTTGGTGCGCGGCGTGATCCGCGCGGCGATCGAGTGCGGATCGATGTTGCCATCGGCGCCGACATCGGCCAGCACGGGCGTAGCGCCCACGTGCAGGATCGTGTTCACCGTGGCGCAGAACGTGAGCGGCGTGGTGATCACTTCGTCGCCGGGCCCGATGCCGAGCGCAGCCGCCGCCAGGTGGAGACCTGCGGTGCACGAGTTCACGGCGAGAGCATTGCGGCATCCGATGTAGGACTTGAAATCTTTTTCGAAGCGGTGGGTCCTTTCTCCAGTGGTGAGCCAGCCACCCCGCAGGGTGTCGACTACCTCCTGGATTTCCTCCTCCCCGATCGACGGGACGTGAAACGGTATGAAGTTATGGGCACTCATTCGTAAAATCAACCAGCGAGAACCTTGTCCCGAATCTTGCTGCTCTCGAAACCACCGGGAGCGAAGCTGTAGCGCACGGTCCACCAGAGCAGCTTGCAGTCGACGAACAGGTTCCTCTTCCCGATGTACTCGAGGTTGAGGGCCAGCTTGTCGGGTAGCACGCGCTCGCGGTAGAGGCGTTCGGGGTCTTCGGCTTTCGCCAGAATTTCCTCCTCGTTACGAAACACCAGCGTTGCCAGATCGGTGATGCCGGGCCGGACCGACAAAACCCGGGTCCAAACCGGATCCCTCTCGTCGACGTACCGAGGCACTTCCGGCCTTGGTCCGATCAGGCTCATGTCGCCGCGAACGACATTCCACAGTTGCGGCAACTCATCCAACTTGAACTTGCGCAGCAGGCGGCCGACGCGGGTAATGCGGCTGTCGCTTGCGGCCGTGATCTGCGCTCCTCCGTTGTTCCGCCGCATGGAGCGGAACTTCCACAACTCGAAGGGCTGGCCATCGCGGCCAACGCGCTTCTGGCGGAAAAAAACCGGGCCTGGGTCGTCAATGACGATCGCGGCCGCGGCAAGCAATCCAATCGGGGCCGTGGCGATGAGGCCGGCTGCGGCAAGGGCGCGATCAAGCAGGTTGCGCGCTACGCTTTCGCGATAGCCACCCGCCAACCGCCGCTCCGCTTGCAAAACAACCGACATTCAGCGCTCCATCCCGAACCGAGGCATTCCTCGTTTCTGTAATCATCTGGCCGGTTTCGGCCACCAGACAAACCGTAAATCCACTCAAGAGAACCCAGCGCTTGGAAGCGCCGGCCGCGGCCGAAGCCGCCACACCGAGCAATCCGAACAGCGCCACGTGAACCGACTTCTGGAATGCGAAGTGAACGCTGTCGGGTGTGGGCCACTCAGTACCTCGTAACGAGGAGTACAGGGAGTAGAACCCTCTGTCAGCCATTCTGCCTGCCCAGTCCGTGGACGCCAATAGGCAGATCAGTACAACCACTGGGAACAGTAACCGGTACTTCGGGGCCCAGTGGCGTTTCAGTACCTGGGCCCTACCGGGTTTCGGACTACTTGTCGTCGTTCGTGTAGCTGTAGCGATAGTAGCCGTACTTGTTCTTGTCCTTGGGATTCCAGTCATTCAAAACCGTTCCGAGTACGTTGATCCCGTCGTCGACCAGGCGCTGTTTGGCGGCCAGGGCGGCGTCGCGGGTGGTGCGCCCGGCGCGGATCACGAGGATGGCGCCTTCGGCAAGCCGGCCGAGCACGCGGGCATCGGAGAGATGCAGCATGGGCGGCGTATCGATGAGGATCGTGTCGAACTCCTCGCGCACGCGTTCGAGCAGCTCGCCCATGCGGTTGGAGTAGAGCAGGTTGGCGATGCTGACCGTTCCGGGCCCGGAGGGCAGCACATAGAGACCTTCGATCTCGGTGGGCTTCACCAGCGCTTCGATCGGGCTATCGGCGAGCGAGATCCGCTCGCGCAGCAGGTTGCTCAATCCCCACGCGTTGGGGAGATTGAAGATCTTGTGCATGTGCGGCTTGCGCAGGTCGGCGTCGAGCAGCAGCACGCGCTGGTTGATTTCCGCCAGGGCGATGCCGAGATTCGAAACCGTGGTGCTCTTGCCTTCGCCGCGGTCGACGCTGGTGACCAGGATCACCCGCGGGCGATCCTTGGGACCCTTCGCCGAGAGGATCGAAGCGAGCGTGCTGCGGTAGGACTCGGCGAGAACCGACGGACGGTCCTGCCAAGTGACCAGCTCCACGCTCTCGTTGACCGGACTCCAATTGCCGTTGGCTCCTTCCTTGAGCGGGAGCAATCCGGCCGCGTTCTTCTCGTCGCCTTGGGGCAGCTTCTTCTGGATCTGCACCGCATCCGATGACGGGATAACGCCGAGTTCGGGAACGTTGAGGTAGTACGACGCCTCACCCGGAGCGTTGAGGCTCCGATTGACGTATGACTGGGTGAAGACGAACAGGCAACCGAGCAGCAGGCCCGAGGCCAAGCCCAAGGCGAGGTTGTTCATGTAGTTCGGCTTGTAAGGAGCGCGGGGCAGTTCGGCCGGATCGAGCACGCGCACGTTGCTCGCCTGCAGGGTAGCGCCGATGCCGACTTCCTTGACCTTCTGGAGCAGTTCGTCATAGAGGCGGCGGTTGGTTTCCACTTCCCGCTTCAGGATGCCGTAGTAGATGGCCTTGGTGGAGGAATCCGAGACGGCCTGCATCTGCTTGCGGTAGGCGTCTTCGAGCATCTTCTCGCGGCGGGCGGCCTGCTCGAACTCGTTCTTGATGCGAGCGACGATAGCGTCGCGCTCGCGCCGGAAGGTGGCTTCCACTTCGTTGATCTGGGCCTGGATGCGCAACACGCGCGGATGCTGCGCAGTGAGCGCGGTGCTGAGCTCGGCCATTTCGCGGCGCAGTTCAGCGAGCTTGGTGGTGAGAGCGCCGAGACGGCCGTTGTCGAGCACCTGCGGAATCGTGTCGGCCGAGGTGTTCATGGCCACTTCGTACACCGACTGGCGCGACACGCGCTCGGCTTCGGCGCGGGAGTATTCGGCCTGCAGTTGGCGGAGCTTTTCCTGCTGCACGTTGTCCTGGCCTTGCTCGTTGGCGAGGATCAGACCCGAGCCGCGGGTGTAGTTTTGCAGTTGCGTTTCCGATTGCTCGAGCTTGACGCGCAGATCCTGGAGCTGTTTGTTGAGCCAATCGGACGTGCGCTGCGCACTGCCCCAGCGAGCTTCGAGGTTCGAATCCATGTACTCGCGGGCGAGCGTGTTGGCGAAAGCCGAAGCCATCTTGGGCTCTGAGGAATCGCACAGAATTTCGATGATGCGGGAAGTGCCGAGCATTCGCACCGTGACGGTGGCGCCGGCGAGTTTCGCGTCAGCGGCGGAGGGCGCGGCGGCCGGCTCCGTGCGTACGTGCGCGGTCCCGGTAATGCCGGGCAGCAGCGGACGCAGCGCGGGCGGCGGGCTGGTAGAGGAGACGTCTTCTCCATGGTTGTCCTTCAGCCGCTGGAGCACACGCTGGCGCAGCGTGTTGCTTTGCAGAATTCGAATCTGCGTCTGGACATAGGCGTCGTTTACGTTGGAGTCGAGGCCGAGGTCCTTGCCCAGGATCGAAGCGGTGGCATTGCCTTCCTGCAACTCCATCGTGGTGCGCGCCTGGAAAACGGGCACTTGGCGGTAGCTGATGAGATACGCCGCACCAACGCCTAGCAGGGCGAATAGGAGCAGAGTCCACTTCCGGTTCCTGAGCAACTGCCAGTACTCGACGAGGCCTCGTTTCTGGTTCGTCTGCGCGGCGGACGGTGCGTCCATCGGTTCGAGATATACGATCCGTTGGGGAGAGTTGGCCAAAGGTACAGGCAGCGCCAAATTTCGGTCCGTTTCGTAGGGATAACTACCCATTCCAGTTTTCCTTTCGGGTCAAGGCTTCTGGCGCTTCATTGACAACCGCGCCTGAGGTGATCCATTGCCCTCTTGTTTTTTCGATCTTCTCTCTCACTCTCCTGAACCTGCCACCCGTTGTCTCACCGGGTGAATCTTCTCTAAAAGCGGGTCTAGTAGCGGGCCAAAACCCAGATGCCCGTGGTGATGGCCGATCCGGCGGCGGTCTGGAGGTACGTTCCGAGCACACTCGACGGAATCACTACGATGTCTCCAGCCACCAGCTCGATGTCTTGTGCTTTGCCGGCCAATACACGCTTCAGGTCGATCTTTGCAATCGAGGTCCGTGTGCCGTCGGGGTTGACGTGCATCACCACCGTGTTAGCGGGCTTGGCGGTGCGGGTCACGCCACCGGCGAAAGCCATGGCGCGCACCAGGGAAATGGAATCGCGAGTGGTCAGCTCGATGGCGCCGGGCTTGCCCACGTCGCCGGTGATGTGCACCATGCGCGGTTGTGCCGCCTCTCCCACCGAGACCACGTCGTGCGGTGTGATCACCAGCGTCGATCCCGTGCTCTCACCGGCCATCACTTCCTTCAGGTTGAGCTCGGCGACGCTGAACTTGCCCGTCGAATCCTTGCGGGCTTGCTTCAGCGGAATCTCGCCAGCGCTCGCGATCGGCCGCGTGACCGTGACGATGGGACCCGATTCCTTGATCGGACCGCCCGCCATCACCAGCACATCGAGCAACGATTTCGGACCCGCCAGTTGCACGATCCCCGGATGCGCCACCGCGCCCGTGACGTTCACCGGCTGCGAGCGGAACTCCGACACGAACACGGTCACCTGCGGATTGTGCAGATACTTTTTCATGCGCAGCACGATCTCGTTTTCGAGCTGCCGCACCGACATGCCGCCGGCCTTGATCCGCCCGATCATCGGCAGGTTCAATTCGCCCACGGAACTGACCCGCCAAGTCTTGCTGATCTCCTCGGCGTCGAGCGCCACAATCGAGATCGTGTCTTCCGGACCGATCACCACGTCGCGAGCCTGCTCGTTCGACATCGGTGGCGCGACAACCGAAGCCGTCGCCGGGGGTACGGTTGTGGACTTCGCCACCGGCTTGGCGGCAGGTTGGTCGGCAGCCATGGAGGCTGCGGCAAGGACGCACGCTGCAAGGATCAGAGGTCTATTCATCGTCTGGCTACCTCAAACTGACGGTTTGCGCCGATGACGTGCCCCGGGCATTGGCTGCCGTGACCGACACCGACTGCACGGCGGATATGTCGCCGTTCACGCCGACCGTGATCGACGCGGTGAACTGGCTGCCGAAAGGCTGCGATGCGGCGTTCTGATACCACGCCGAGAATGGCCCTTCGACGTTGGCTTGGAGAGTCGTCGTCTGGAGATTCGCTCCCGATACGCCTGTGAAAGTAAGATTGATGGTCTGCACGCTCCGAGTGGAGGTGAATCCCGTCACCAGGATCTCGAACGCGGCCGTGGACACCGTGCCCAGCCGCACGTTGCGAATCTGCGGCGGCCCCTGCGCGATCGTAACTGACTTGGTGGGAGGCGCAGCCGCGCCTTGGCCAGTGAGGCTCACCTGGCCCACCAGGAAGTTCGCGATCACCTGGATGTCGCCCGCGATCGTCCCCGTCTGGAACTGCACCTGGCGCGCACCCTGCTGTCCGAACAGTACGTCGCGCGTGTTCGCCGGAACCCGGAACGCGACCGTGCGCCCGCCGCTCGAGAACTGAATCGCCGGATCGTCCACTACCGACCCCGAAGTGAACGCGAGCGTCAGCGTACCGGTGAGGTCGTAAGGATAAGCCGAGTTGAGCTGCAGGCTGACCGTAGGTTGGTCCAGCGGATTCGCCGTGTCGGTAAGCCCCGAGAACGTAGCCGCCGGCAGCGCGGGCGGATTGCCGCCGACACCGCGCAGATTCAGCGTCACGTCGTCGATCTGGAGCGTCCCCGCAACATTACCCAGAGCCTGCGGCGCGAACTGCACCCGCACCTGCACGCTTTGTCCAGGATTCACGCTCAGCGGAAGAGCAGGCAGGCCGGCCAGCGTGAACACCGCCGGAGCCGCCGAAATTCCCGAGATATTTCCCGCACGCGTGCCGTCATTGCGGATCTCGATGGTCGCCGCAGCCGAAGCGCCCACCACCGTGTTCGGGAAGTTCAACGTCCCGCCACCGCCGATTTCCTGCGTCACCGATCCCACCGTGGCTTGGAACGCGAACTTCGCGCCCAGCCCGTTGGTGGTCACCCGGAACGTCGTGTTGTCGACGCGCAGCGTACCTTCCACCGCGCCCGCCACTTTGGGAGCAAATTGGATCCCGAACCGCAGGGACTCGCCCACGCCGAGATTCGCCGGCAACGGAGGCAACTGCGTCAGCGCCAGATCCGTTCCCGTCAGCAGGATCGTCCCCACCTGAGTCGCAACCGTGCCGCCATTGCGGATCACCACCGTCACCGATTGGTTCGCGCCCACCGCCGTATCCGGCACCGGGATCGCGCCGTTCGCAAGCACGTCACGAAGGTCGCTGCCCGAGACGTACTGATACGTCAGCGAAGGACCCGCACCTTGCCCCGCCAGCGTGAACGTCCGGCTGGGAGCTCCGTCGAAATCGATCCGCAAGGTCCCCGGGAAGCTGCCCCGATCGCGCGGCGTGAAATTGATATTGAATCGCAGTGACGTAGTGGCATCGCCCGGCGCCACCGCGGCCGGCAACAACGGAAGGCCCGTCACTGTGAATCCGTTACCGGTCACGGTAACTCCCGAAATCGTACCCGGACCCGTTCCCCGATTGTTGATGAAAAACGTCGCCGTCAGCGTAGTGTTGAGCGTTACTTGTTCGAATGTGATCGTACCGCCGGCCGCGATCGTCGTCTGGTTGCCGTTGGGGAACGCATACGAAGTCGCGAAATCCGGCGCAACGCCGCGCCCGTCGAGGAAGAACACCACCTGCACCGTGGTTCCTGTGTTGGTCAGTTCCAGTTGCAACCGCCCCAGCGAATTGTCCGGCGCCGTGGGCTTGAAGTTGATATTCACCAACCCGGCCGACTGCGGATTCACCAACTGCGGAATGTTGCCCGTCAGCGTGTACGGCCCGCCGCTCACCGTGGCCTTGTTGATGGTCCACGGCGTGGGACCCTGGTTTTCCGCGATGAAGGTGATCGTGACGTCTTTGCCCACCGACACCGCGCCGATGTTGACCGTGCCGTTGGGCGCAACCTGCACCAGCCCGTTCTGCGTAGGCGGGCGGTAGGAATAGACGAACTGGGGCGTCTGGGCCGCAGCCGTTTGCGCCAGCGAGGTTGCCAGCACCGCGAACGTGATCCATTTGAGGTCCGTAAACCGCATTCAGTCTCCTCGGAAATCTTCTCTTGACACAAAGTCAAACTTATCGAATCGAATCTTATTATTGTTGTTGCACTGCCGCCGCCGGTACAAAGAAAACCTTCGGATCAGCCGTGGTGTCGAGCAGCAGCAAGGGAGAATCGCCAACTTCGGTCAGCACCACGGTATTGCCGCCGTCCATCGCTTGCGCCCGGGACGGAACCGCACTGAGTTCTATTCCTTTATCGGGGAGATTACTATCGAGATCAATGGCGAGAATGTTCTGGTTCCCGGCATCCACCACGTACGCCCGGTGGCCCACCACCGATAGCCCTACCGGCTCAGCCACACCGTCGCGCTCCGATGCCAGCACCGAAACCGCCGCTCCGCCCGAGATGCCGTAGGTCCGCATCACCTGGTGCGAAGTCTGGTCGGCGAACACCAATCCAGCAGCCCTGGGCAGCGCAGCCAACGCACTCACCCCCGAACCGCGAGCCACCATTTCCATCGCGCCCTCGCGACCCACCAGATAAACCCCGCCATCGGGATCGCCCACCGCCAGCGTCGCGCGCTTCGCATCGACTACCACCACCGCCCGCACCCGAGCAGCCAGGTCCCCCAGCGAAATCGCTGCATCCACGTGTGCGCCACCTGAAAGCCCGTCAATGAATTGGATCTTCGCCGCCGCCTTCGAAACCACCACAGCCGACTTGCCCGCCGCATCGATCGCCATCAGGTCCACATTCGCGATCGCCCCTTCGAGCATCTCCACCACAGGCTGCCCATCGAGATCGCGCACCACCGCCACTCGGCCCTCGGTGACGATCACGCCAACGGGCACGCCGACGCCTGCATCCGCGAACACGCCCGCATCCACAGAGCGCCCCAGCGCCAGTGGCTCACTGAGCACTGCCGCCCCAGGAATTCCATTGATCGCCCGAACCGCATGGATCCGCGCATCGACCACATAGCCCTGAACCGGTCCGCGTACTGCCGCCGAACTCGCGGCAGCGATGATAAGGATACTGGTAAGAATCTTGCGCATGGTCATCGCTCCCGCCTACCGCGGACCTCCCACGGCGATCGCACCCACCGAGAGCGTTGTCGGCGGCCGCGCCGGAGTCGATGACGACCCGCCACCACCGGACCGCGTCGCCAGCAGAATCCCGACCGAAGCCGCAGTCCCAGCCACGCCCAGCAGCAGGCGGCCCTTGCCGATCCCAGGCTTGCCTACTGCTCCGCCCGCGCTCGTGGATACCTGCGAAAGCACAGCAGTCCCGGTACGGTCGCCCTTGGTAGCAGTCACTTTGATGTTGAAGCGCCCTTCCACCGGATTCAGCCGCAGCGCCGGAGCCTTTGCCGCGCCAGACTCGTCCGTTGTGGTCTTGTAGGTGCTGCCGCTGCCAGGGAACGACCCACCCGCCCCGCCGATCGGGACCAGGAACGTCACCTCGGCGCCCGAAACCGGCCTGTCGTTTTCGTCCCGGACTTCCACTTCCAGTTCTTGTCCCAAACCGGACTTGAGATTGTTGAAAGCTCCGTCACCCCGCGTCGGGCGGATCTTCAACGGAGTTTGCGCCCACAGCAGCGAACCCGCCAAGGCGATAGCCACGATCCTCAGACCAGTCAGTCTCTGCACGTTGCTCCTCTCAAAAACCCCGCTCTGCGCGGGCAGTAGTAGGCTCGCCATGCGAGCCCGCAACACATGTCTCAGGCTTAATAGTACGGATAATTACTTTGGGAAAAAGAGGCTCGGAGTTCCAGTACCGAATCTGCGAGGTACCAGTCACTGGGCGAGTGACCCTACCACGCCGACACGTTCGTTCTGTGAAAAGTGTGGCCTCCGACATAACTCACGGGCTGCTGTCTTGTTGGGCGGCGAAGACGGCGGAAACCTGCGGTAATGGGTGGTCCGATTCGAGCGAAGAACCGGCACACCTGCCAAGGTCCTCCGAGGGGTGGCCGCGGCTCAGTGGCTGCCTTGCCCTCCTCCGGGCAGGCTTACGCCGTCTGAGTCCCAGATTGCGGAACCCTCTTGGCACTTACGCGGGTGCGCGAACTTTCCCAGTCTGACGCTTTTTGTAGGCCGATGTCAACTGCCAAACCACCCACGTGTAGGTATCAATTGTCAGACTTTCACCTACGCCATCCGTAAATATCGTATTTTCTTAGCGATCGGCCACGATCAGGCTCTAGTACCAACAGTACCCTATCTTCCGTTACTTTCCCTCGCAGCAGACGTAATCTCGCCCCCCAGGCACGTCCCAGCCCCGCCCCAGCCCCGCTCCCCCAAACACCTTAGCTCAGGCGCTACTTCCCGGTCCGGCGATCACCCTATCCGCGAGTCCCTTCTTCCCCGAAAACCGCCCGTAGACGGTCGGAAATCTCGCCCACCGTCGCCCTGCTCCGCGCCGCTTCCAGGATCGGCGGAACCAGGTTTCCCGTCCCCCGCGCGGTGCTCTCGAGCTGCCCCAAAGCCGCCTCCACCCCGGCTTGGCTACGGCTGGCGCGTACTACCCGGAGACTCTGGTACTGCGCGGCTTCCACCGCCGGATCCAAGCGGAAGGTGGCGGGAGGTACTGTCTCCGCCGCCTGAAATCGGTTCACTCCCACGATGATCCGCTTCCCCGATTCCACCTCCCGCTGGAAGCGATACGCCGAAGTCTCGATCTCGTTCTGCGGGTAGCCCGTCTCTACCGCCCGCAGCATCCCGCCGATCGAGTCGATCTGGGAGATGTAAGCCTCGGCCTCCCGCTCGATCCGGTCCGTCAGCTCCTCTATATGGATAGCGCCTCCCACCGGATCCGCCGTCGATGTAACGCCTGTTTCATAGGCGATGATCTGCTGGGTCCGAAGCGCGAGCCGGGCGGACTCTTCCGTCGGGAGCGCAAGCGCCTCATCCCGGCCATTCGTGTGGAGCGACTGCGCTCCCCCCAGGACGGCAGCCAAGGCTTGGATCGTGACCCGGGCGAGGTTGTTGTCCGGTTGCTGGGCAGTGAGCGAGGCTCCCGAGGTCTGGGCGTGGAAGCGGAGCATCCACGAGCGCTCGTTTCGGGCGCCGAAGCGGTTCCGCATGATGCGAGCCCAGAGGCGGCGGGCGGCTCGGAACTTGGCGATCTCTTCGATGAAGTCGCTCGAGGCGTTGAAAAAGAAGGAGAGGCGCGGCGCGAAATCGTCGACCGCGAGTCCGGCCTCGAGCGCCGCTTCCACGTAGGCGATGGCGTCAGCTAGCGTGAAAGCGACCTCCTGGACTGCGGTCGCCCCAGCCTCCCGAATGTGATACCCGGAGATGGAGATGCTGTTCCACTCGGGCATTTCGGCGGAGGTGAAGGCGAACAGGTCCGTGACGATGCGCATCGCCGGCCGCGGCGGGTATATATAGGTACCGCGCGCGATGTACTCCTTGAGGATGTCGTTTTGGATGGTGCCGGAGAGCTTGCGCCGATCAACGCCCTGCTTTTCCGCGACGAGGATATAGAAGGAGAGCAGAATGGCGGCGGTGGAGTTGATGGTCATGGAGGTGGTGATCTTGTCGAGCGGGATGCCCGAGAAGAGGCGCTCCATGTCGGCGAGCGAGCAGATGGCGACTCCGACGCGCCCCACTTCACCGCGGGCGAGCGGGTGGTCGGAGTCCATGCCTAGTTGGGTGGGGAGGTCGAAGGCGACGGAGAGTCCGGTGATGCCCTCGTCGAGGAGATAGCGGTAACGGCGGTTACTCTCTTCGGCGGTGCCGAAGCCGGCGTACTGGCGCATGGTCCAGAGACGCGAGCGGTACATTTCGGGGTAGATCCCGCGGGTGAAGGGGAACTCGCCGGGGCGTTCCATGGGTTTGGATGGCATCGTGATGCTTTATTGAATTGCGGGCACACTTTGTGGCATTGTGATGCAGGTTCGGAATCTGGATCCAGGTTTGGAGTCGTGAACCAAGCTTGGACTTGTGGGGCAGGCTTTAGCCTGCGCGGGACTTCAGTCCCGCCGCGCTTCGACGCCGTGATGCTCCTCCTTACTAGCCTAAAGCAAGCCGGTCAGCCCCGCTCAGGGGCTTCTTGGCGTTGACCTTCTGCCGCAATGCCTCTTTGCTTCGACTGACGGATCCGAATCAGGACTTTCCCGGATCTCGTCAACAGCGTACGCAGCCGGAGGCGAGACCCAGTCCAAACCTGACCTGTTGACCGGGACCGGCAGTCCTTGCGAGCATGCTCAATGGGTGCATGTCTGTCCAGGTTCGCAGCTCGGGAATCGAGTTGACATCCGCGCTCGAAGCAAGAGCCCACCGGTTGATCGGCCAGCTTGACGCTGGAGAGTTGGCAGCGGTGGTCCAGCTTCTCGAAGTCATGGTCCACGATATCGAGGATGAGGAAATCGGCGTTGAAGAAGAGGCCACGGTGGCCCGCTCGAAAGCCTGGTTTCAGCACAACGATGGGATTCCGTTCGAGCAGGTGGTGGCCGACCTCGGCTTTACCATGGATTAGGTTCGCGGTAGTGCCGCCAAGCATCCGGCGGCTTGAAGCGAAGTGTCATTTCTGAAGACGCCAAGGCCGGCATCCGCTCCATCCCGCGACACATCGCAATGAACGTCTTGACCGCGATCCACCGTTTTGCGGAGCATGGTTTGGGCGACGTGAAGGAACTCCAGAACCGGGCCGGAGAGAAGCGCCTTCGCGCCGGTGATTATCGAGTTCGATTCACTGAAGAGCATCCTGACACGCTGCGAGTCCATGCCGTTAAGAAGCGCAAGGACGCTTATCGCTGATGGCCGGGTCCGCTAGCGATCAGATGAATCGCGGAAACGCGATCATCGGCGGTGCGGCGCAAGCTTGCTTCGGGACGCTCAATGAGGCCGCGATCACGTGATCGCG
>JAXLQL010000020.1:0-166451 GCA_046331625.1 Bryobacteraceae bacterium | reverse complement strand
GTTCCGCATTCAGGAGCGCTTGAACTTGCAGTTCCGCGCCGAAGCCTACAACCTGATGGCGAGCGACTTCTACGTGGTGATCTATCCGCAGGCCAACGCCACGCAGACGAACTTCGGGTCGCTGGTGCCGGTGGGCGGCGACAAGGGGAACTTGTTCAATCCGAGGATTTATCAGATGGCGCTGCGTCTGGTGTTTTAGCCGCGCAGCCGCGCCACGGCCGCGCGGACTCGAGCTTCGGCTTCGCCTTCGAGCGCGCGGTACGGCGGCGCAACGACATTTCGGCAGAGGCCCAGAGCGGCCGCGGCGCACTTCACGCCGAGCAGGTAGCTGGCGCCATAGGCTCCGGTGCTCACGTCCTGCACGCGGCGTTGGAGCTTGCGCACCGTGTCGAGATCGCCACGCATGGCCGCGTCATAGAGGCTCACGTAGAGCTCGGGGAAGAGGTTCGATCCTCCGTTGACGCCGCCGTGGATGCCGAGCATTACGCACTCGGGCATCATCTCCTCGGGACCCACGAGCAACGAAAAGTCGGGGCGATGCTCGAGCCTTCGCCTCAACCCATGCAGGTACATGATCTGGCCGGAGCTGTCTTTGAGTCCGGTGATGTTGGGGTGCGCGGCCAGTTCCAGTACGGTTGCCTCTTCGAAGAACACGTGCGTGTGGCTCGGCATGTTGTAGAGGAACACCGGAATCGGACTCGCGTCGGCGAGGCGGCGCGTGACGTCGATGAGTTGCGACTGCGAAACCGGCATGTAGAGCGGACCTGCTGTGACCACCGCCGACGCGCCGCATGCTGCCGCGTGACGTGCAAGGCCGATCGATTCCTCGACGCTCGCGTGCGTGACCCCGGCGAGAACAGGAACCCGTCCTCGCGCTGCCGCGCAGGCGCGTTCGATGGTGGCGCGCTGGGTTGCCATGCTCAGCACCGGGCCTTCGCCGCTGGTTCCGAGAGGAAAGATTCCGTTCACGCCTCCGCCGATGACGTGGTCGACGAGCCGGTCGAGCGACGCGGCGTCGAGCGAGAAGTCCGCTTCGAGCGGAGTGATGAGTGGAGTGACAATGCCGCGAAGCGGCTGGGGAAGAGACATGAAGAAATCCTCCGGCGGAACGCCAAGAAGTCAGGATACTGTATTGGATGCGGGAGCTATTTGGCGGGACTGAAGCGTGTACGGCGGGACGCCGCTCCAACGGCCTGAAACTCGCCGCAGCGCTCGGAAAGCGGGACTGGAAGTCCCGCTGCAGGCTGAAAGCCTGCCCCACATTGCCAAGGTCTGCCTCACAAACGGGCTGTCACTGAGAGAAGATCAGCGTCTGGACCACGCGCCGCTGGTCGCCGGGGATCCAAGCTTCGAGCCGGACCTCGCCGGCAGCGTTGGCGCGGTATTCGAAGTCGTAGGTTTCGCCGACGGCGATGTGCTGCTCGGCGGCGCGCGGGTGCTGGTCGCGCAGGTCAGCCGCGTCTTTCGCGAGCGGCTTCCACTGCACCTCGCCGGGGCCGCGCAGCCCGATGCGCATGTTGTCTCCGGTGGGCGTGATGTTCATGAATCTCAGCCGATACGTGGTTCCCACGCGCAGGCGCATCGCTGCGGGCTGCGGCACGCCGTTCATCAGCAAGACCTGCCCGTAGGGCTCATCCGGACTCGCGCTCAACTGGAAACTCTTGTCCGTATCCGGGTCCCATTTTTGGTTGGCCGCGAGCACAACCATCGATCCGTGGATGCCGCCGGTCAACTGCGCCGCATCGTGCCAGTGGGTGTGATAGATGAATGAACCGGCGCGCCGCGGGACCATGCGCACATTGAAGGTCTTGCCCGGTTCGAGCGCTGGCGCTTTCTTGTCACCGAGCCCGCCCCAACCGGGAACGCCGTCATAGTAGCTCTCGATTTCGAGCCCGTGCCAATGGATCACGGTGGTCTCACGCGTGGCGTTCGTGATGGCGATCTCGGTCTGCTCGCCTTGCCTCACGACGAGCAGCGGACCGGCGAGTCCACGGCTGCGCGTCTCCGCGCCCGACACCTGGTCACGCAAAGCGATCTCATAACCTTGCCCGCTCTCTCGTTTGGCGATCCGCATTTCCAGGCGGCGCGTGGGTTTCCAGCCGGTCTCGGTATCGAACGTCGGGCGGCCGGAAACGGTGATCCCCATGATCATGCCGCCCATGCCGGCGTAGGGCGAATCCATGTCATGCATGTGCTCATGGTCGTGATTGTGTTCGACGAGCGTGGCGTCAGCGGCGTCGAGCGGAACGGGCAAGCGCATGTGCGGAATCCGGTGGCAATGATAGAGCCAGCGGCCGGGTTCCTTCGGGGTCCAGCTCATGTCGAAGGTCTCCATCACTTCGACGGAGTGGGTGAACTCCTCGGGCTTCACGCCTTCGTCGAAGACCTTGTAGTGTTCGCCGTCGCCTTCGCCGTCGAGCCGGAAGTGGAAACCGTGGAGGTGCATGGGATGACTGAGGTCCGATGCATTGACGATGCGCCAGCGGACCTTCTCGCCCACCTGGAAATTCAAGCGCTCGGTGTAGGGCCACGACTTGCCGTTGATCGCGGTGCGCGTGGGGCCGTTCCAGCGCTCCAAAACAAAAATGCGATCTTTCGTGGCGTCGTCGCCGGGCTGGTCCACTACGAGCGCGCCGCCGAGCAGCGCATCGAGCACGCGTCCGTTGCCGCGCCTGCCGTCCGGCGTGCGAGCCCAGTAGAGATAGGTTCCGGCCCGACCGGCGGGGAATCGCACATGTTGCGTCGCGCCAGCTTCCACGGTGATGGAGGCGGTTTTGTTGCCAGGCCGCTCGTGCAGTCCGAAGAGGGTGACGGGAACTGCGAGCGTGTTGCGCAGCGTGATGTCGACTGTGGCGCCCAGCGGAACGCGAATCGCTGGCCCGGGCGCTTGCAGCGGCTTGCCTGGTTCGGCGAACGCGTACGACGGGATCGCTTCGCCGTCTTCGGACTCGGGATGCCAGTTGCCCTTGCGCATTTCGAGCTCGACGTGGAGGACATTGTCCCGGAGCGCGCCGGCGGGCTTGCGATTGTCGTTGGCGGATATGGAAGGAAGGTCTTGCGCGCAGACGGCGCAGGCACCGAGAAGAACTGCGAGACAGAGTTTCATGGATTCTCCCGCGTGAGCTTCAATTCTTGGATTCGCGGCGGGGCGGTGGGCGCGAGCAGGAGCGAGCCTTTGACGCGGCCGTGATCGCAGGTCCAGGTGAAGTTTCCGGAAAGCGCTCCGGTGGGTTTGATCGGCGCATCGGTGCGGCACGCGCCGGTTTGCGATTTCAAGGCCGAGAACTCGCGCGCCCAGTATTCGGACGAGTGGTCCATGAGCACGTTCATGGCGAGCACGTCGCCTGCGGCGGTGACCGAGCCGGCTTTGAAGATGGATGCGGCGGCTGCGTATGCGCTCGACAGCTCGCTGCTGACGGTGGCGGTCCGAGGTTTCAAATAGCCCGCGCGTCGCAGCAGGATCGCGGTCTCCCACACCGGAGGACGCGGTCCCGCGTAGGTGCGATTAGCGAAGGCGAAAATTCCGGCGCCATACTCGGGCAGGATGAGCACGTGCGAGCCGTAGCCGGGATATCCGCCGCCGTGGCTGAGCGTGACGCCGAGTTCGCAATCGGCGATGACCCACATTCCCATTCCGTAGTTCGCGGCTTGGCGGCACTCGGCGGCGCCGTTCTTGCCGGGACGTTCGCGGAGTTCCGGATAGTTGGCGCCTTGCGAGAGCTCGCGCACGCTCGATCGCCGCACGGGTCCGATCTCGGCGCCATCGCGCGGCGGCCAAGCCGAGGTGAGAAACGCGACGTAGCGCGCGTAGTCATGGGCGCTGGTCTGCAAGCCGCCCATCGCGCCGAACGCGCCGTGCGCCATGGTGGGTTCGAGCAGCCACGCGCCATCTTCCCATCGATAGCCGAGCGCGCGGCGTTCGGCGGGTGCCTTGGTGACTTCGTATCCGGACGCGGCCATGCCGAGAGGTCCGAGTAGCGTCTTGTGGACGAACTCGTGGTAGGGCGAGCCGGAGACGTTGGTGACGATGCGGCCGAGCAGCGCGTATCCGAAGTTCGAGTACTCCATCGCCATGGCGGGCGGTCGCGTGAAGGGGACGCCTTCGCGGAGCATGCGCGTGAAGTCGTTCTCGGGGAGCGGCGTTTGGCGGTCACCCCAGGGGTCGTCGGTGACGAAGCCGGCGGTGTGCGTGAGCAACTCGCGGACGCGGATGCGCGGCGAGTCCGTGGTTGGGTAGCGCCAGTCGCGGAGTTCGGGGACGTAGGTTTCGGCGGGCGCGTCGAGCGCGAGCTTGCCTTGGTCCCGGAGCGCGAGAACAGAAAGCGCCGTAAATGATTTGGTCATCGAGGCGATGCGGAAGAGCGTGTCGGCAGTGACGGGTCGCTTCGATTCGATATCTTGGATGCCGGTGGCTTTGACGTGTACGAGGCGGCCGTTGACGACGATGCCGTAGACCATGCCGGGGATGTGGGCGTCGAGGCGGAAGGATTCGAAGATGCGGTCGGCTTCGGCGAAGGGTGCTTCTGGTAGGAGGAAGAGAGCAAGCACGGCGCTTGGGAGCATCGGAGCCAGCTTATCCCAAATCGGCACGGGGGACTGGTTGTGAAGGATGAGGCGTTCAGTGTGGAGTCGTGGCCCCGTCCGGATGGAAGCGGAAGCCGGTGCGGCGCTCCACTTCGGAAAGGAAGCAGAAGAAGTGCTGAGCGGCTCGGGTGGATCGCCGAAGTTCGGCAGGAGGCCGGCGAGCACTCACACGCGAGTCGAATGTGCACTTGCTTCAGCGATAATCCGCGGGTCGAGCACGCGTCTTCCTTGGGAAGGCCCTCGCGGGACGTCAGTCCGCCACGCCTGCTCAATGCGTGGGAATCGTCAGTTCCGCTTTCCCCTCGCTGCTCCTGTACATCAACACCAAGGTCTTGATCTTCCCGAGCTTCCCTCGATAAGGAAAATAGAGATACCCGCGGACCGGCTGCTCCACTTTCCCCTCCGGCATCGCCTGCTCCTCTACTGCCGCTGCATCCGTCTCCGCCGGCTCGCGCTGGATGCCGCTGCGGTCCTCCTCGGGCACTCGCGGCGGCGCGGGCAACCGGCCCTGCGTTTCTCCCGGATCACCCGGGAACTGCGGTCCGCGCCGGGGTGGACCGAGAATCACCGGACCAGCGCCGACTGTTGTGTCGAGCTTGCCGCGGCGATCGAATTGCGGATTGCGCACCGTCATTGCCACCGTCCCCGCCGCCTGCGCCATCAAGCCGTCTTTGCCGTTGATTGAAAGCGTGAAGTGGTCCCGGCTCAGTGAAACCACGCGCCCCTTGGCCGGATACACCGCCACGTCGATCAGCACGTAATCGTCCACGAAGTAGGCCGAGCGCTCGCCGGTCGCGGTTCGGCCGGCGTATTCCGCGGCCAACGTAAACCGTTCTAATTGTTTAAAACGTGGGTACTCGCTTGCGTCTTTTCGCGGCGGCAGCCGGTCCGCCCACAGGAGCAGAGGCGCGGCCAGCAGCAG
The DNA here is from genome assembly GCA_046331625.1 of Bryobacteraceae bacterium. Taxonomy (GTDB): domain Bacteria; phylum Acidobacteriota; class Terriglobia; order Bryobacterales; family Bryobacteraceae; genus JAXLQL01. Next base: position 160,945 of record JAXLQL010000020.1, on the reverse strand, counting down.
ACTACGCCAACAGATCCTGCAGCACGTGGCCATGGACATCGGTGAGCCTCCTTTGCAGGCCGTTGTGATAATACGTCAACCGCGTATGGTCGAGCCCCAACAGGTGCAGCATCGTCGCATGCAGATCGTACACCGTCACGGGATTATCCGCCGCTTTGTAGCCCAACTCGTCGGTCGCGCCGTACGAGATCCCCTTCTTGACACCCGCGCCGCAGAGGAACGACGTGTAGCCCTCGGGGTTATGATCGCGCCCGCCTTCGCCCAAGCCTTCGGAGATCGGCAGCCGCCCGAACTCGGTCGTCCACACGATCAGCGTCTCATCGAGCAGTCCGCGTTCCTTCAGGTCGCGAATGAGCGCAGCCGTGGGACCATCCATTACACGCGCCAGCTTGCCGTGATTGCCCACCAGGTCTTCGTGCGCGTCCCAGTTCACGCGTGGAGCTCCGAAATGCGCCCCGTGGAACAACTGCACGCAGCGCACGCCCTTCTCGACGAGCCTGCGCGCCAGCAGGCAGTTGTAGCCGTACGCGCGCTTGGCCGGATCGTTGAGTCCATAAGCCTCGAGCGTCTCCGGCTTCTCTCCTTTGATGTCGGTCACTTCGGGCGCGGAGAGCTGCATTCGCGCGGCCAGCTCATACGACTTGATGCGAGCCATCAACGCATCCTCGCCCGGATTTCGGTGCAGATGCTCTTCGTTCAACTCGCTGAGCAAATCATACGTGGCCGTCTGCGCCCGCGCACTCACCTTCGCAGGAGGCTGCAGGTCCGCGATCGGCTTCTTCTGGTCACCGAAGATCACGCCCTGATGCGCGGCGGGCAGGAATCCGTTGCCCCAATGCGCCACGCCGCCCGGAGGCAATCCATGCGGATCGGGCAACACCACGAACGCCGGCAGGTTCGCATTCTCGGAACCGAGCCCGTAGCTGATCCACGAGCCCGCGGAGGGAAAGCCCTGGAAGATGTAGCCGGTCGACATCTGGAACAGCGCCGGACCATGCGAGTTCGATCGCGCCACCATAGAGTGGATGAACGCGAGGTCATCGACGCAGCCGCCCAACTGCGGAAGAAGATCGGAAACAAACTTGCCCGAGTGCCCGCGCGCCTCGAACGTCCACGGGCTCTTCATCAACGCGCCGCGCTTGCCGAAGAACGGCGTGATCGTGTTCGCGCCTTTGGTCTCCTTGCCGTGGTGCTTGGCGAGTTCCGGCTTGTAGTCGAACGTGTCGATGTGCGAGATCCCGCCCGGCAGAAAGATGAGGATCACGTGCTTGGCCTTGGCCGCGTGATGCGTCGCGCCCTGCGCGCTCAACTGCGCCAGAGCCACGCCGGCCAAGCCGCCGCCCGCCTCCCAAAACAATTCCCGCCGAGTCTGTTTACGGAACATAAATGAACTCGTTTGTATTGAGCAGCGCCCGGCAGTAGAGCGCCAGGCCGTGCTCGCCGATGAACTTCTTCGCCAGCGAGCGCTCGCGCTCGGAAGGCTCGCGAACCAACAGCAGCCGGTAGGCGCGCGTCACCTGCGCGTCGAGACCCGAGTCCGCGTCTTTGCGGATACGGTCCGCGAGGAGCTCCGCCTGCCGCAGCGCAAAGCTATTGTTGAGCAGGGTGAGCGCTTGCACCGGCGTGTTCGAGACGCTGCGTTGCGGCGTGGCCACCGCCGGATCGGGACAATCGAAGCTGTCGAGGAACACGCGCTCGCCGCCACGCGCCACAAACTTGTACACCGCCCGCCGCCACACCGCGGGACCCTCATCGTCGAGCGCCTGGTAGATGTAGCTGCCCTTGGAAGCTTTCTTCTGCAACAGGAAGCTCGCGCCCAGGTATTGCTCGTTCAGCGAGCCCGAAGCCGCCAGCATCGAGTCGCGCAACGTCTCGGCGTCCATGCGCCGCGGAGCGAATCGCCACAACAAGCGGTTGCCCGCGTCGACGGCGTGCGCCTTTTCGTCGATCCGTGACGCTTGCTGAAACGCCTGCGACGCGAGGATCTGCCGGTGCAGCCACTTCAGTGACCAGCCGTGTTCCATGAACTCGACCGCGAGCCAATCGAGCAATTCCGGATGCGAAGGACGGTCGCCGTTGAACCCGAAGTCCGAGGGCGTGTTCACGATGCCGTTGCCGAAATACGCGTACCAGATCCGGTTCACGATCACGCGCGCCGTCAGCGGATTCTTCGCGTCAGTGATCCAGCGGCCGAGCGCCAGCCGGCGCGTTTTGTCGTCTCCGCTCTCGAGGTCGGCCGGCAACTGCCGCACACTACTCAACGCGCCCGGTGTCACTTCTTCGAGCGGCTTGGCTACGGAGCCTCGATCCAGCAAATGCGCAGGCATCATCTTAGGCTCTAGCAACGCCGCGTGGATCGTCTCGAGCGGCGGAATCGCGTCGAGTTCCGCCTGTACTTGCTTCCGCTCCGCGACCAGCTTCGCACGCGGCTCTCGCGATTCAGCCGGCAGCGCCGCCAGCAACTCATCGTCTTCGACAGCAGGCAATTCGAACTCCGCCGGGACATCGTGGTCGAGCGAGGAGGCCACGGTGCGCCACGCCGCGCCGTCATCCGAAGCTTCCAATCGATACACGCGAGGAGCAGCCTCCCGCCGGCCAGTCTTCGCGTCAGACGACCATCGAATCCCCGCCACCGCATCTGCGGGACCATCGATCGCAAACATCACCGGAGCATCGTCCGTAGCCGGCTTCTCCGCCTTCCACTGCGTCGCAGCCAGCACGCGATCGCCTTCGCCCAGCAACTCGAACTTGTCCATTGCAGGCGCTGCGTTCTTGCCCGATTGCGCCGTCACCACGAACCGGAGCTTCGCCGCCTTCGCCGCCGCGAACCGGTTCACGTTGTACAACGCATTCACTGGAATTTGTTTCTTGCCCGCCCGCCGTTCCGACTCCGCCCGATACTTCACGATCGCGAGGCGCGTCCGCGTCTCCGCGTCGATCTTCTCGATCTCCGAATTCAGCGCCGAGATCTTCTTGCGGAACGGAGCCGTCCGCTCATCGTGCGCCTTCTTCTCCGCTTCGGAGTACAACTTGCGCTCACCGTACGTGACGCCGCGAAACGCCGCCGTCAGCCGGTAGTAATCGCGCTGCGGAATCGGGTCGAACTTGTGGTCGTGACAGCGAGCGCAGTTCACCGTCAGACCTTGGAACGTAGCGAACGTCGTAGTGACGAAGTCATCGAGTTCGTCCTGCCGGATGGTCTTGCGCATCAACTCGTCGCGATTGATTTCCTTGGTTACCGAATCCCACGGACCCGCCACCAGGAACCCAGTCGCCGCCACCATCTTCGGATTCGCCGGTTCCATTGCGTCCCCGGCGATCTGCTCGCGCACGAACTGGTCATACGGCTTGTCGGCGTTGAGCGACTCGATCACCCAGTCGCGATACTTCCACGCCGTGAACCGCTCGTGATTGTGCTCACCGCCATCGGACTCGCCGAACCGCACGACATCGAGCCAATAGCGAGCCCATCGCTCGCCGTAGTGGGGCGACTCGAGCAGCGCCTGCGCGGTCTGCTCATAGCTCTTGTCGAGATCCTCGGGTGTCGGCGGAAGTCCAGTCAAAGTCAAATGCAGCCGCCGGATCAGCGTACGATGATCGGCGCGCGGAGCAAACCCGAGCCCCTTCTCGCGCAGCTTCGCGAGCACGAACGCATCGATTGGATTGGCGGCGTCCGGGGGCGAGTACGCGGCTTCGGGAGCGACTGAAGGACCACCAATCGAGCCCCGCCTTCGTGCGCCGTAAGCGAGAACTTCTGTCCGCCGTAGTTTGCGCCTTCGTCGATCCACGCGCGCAGCGCTTCGATCTCGCCCGCATCCAAGGGCTTCCCCGGTGGCATCTTCTTCGCCGAAACATATTGATACAGGCGTGATTCGGCGGCTTTGCCGGCCACAATGGCCGCGCCGCTCTTGCCTCCAGCCATCAGGGCTTCGCGCGGGGAAAGATCGAGGCCGCCTGTCTTGGCCTCGGCGTTGTGGCAGGCAAGACACTTCGCAGCGAGAATCGGTACGGCAAGCGCAGCTAACATCGGATTCCGGTACTTTCAACAATACGATAGAATCGTCCTTTCGAGTGAGCCGCTCCGAGCCCGACCTCATCCGCTTCTGCCAGCAACTCGCGACCGCCAGCGGCGACATCATCCGGCGATGGTTTCGCGCGGGGTACGAGGTCCATTCCAAGGCCGATACGTCACCCGTCACCATTGCGGATCGCGAGGCCGAACGCGTGATGCGTGAGATGATCCAGCGGGAGTTCCCAGACGACGGAATCCTGGGCGAAGAGTTCGGCCGGCACAAGCCCGACGCGGAGTACGAATGGGTGCTTGATCCGATCGACGGTACCAAGGCCTTCGTCAGCCACACCTATTTGTTCGGCACGCTGATCGCGCTACGCCGCAAGGGACGCCCCGTGCTCGGCGTCATCCACAATCCAATCGTGGATGACTTCCTCATCGGCACCGGCAAGCAGGCATGGCTCAACGGCCAGCCCGTGCACGTGCGACAGTGCGCCTCGATCGAAGACGCGATCCTCACTGCCACTTCGCATTGGACGGTGGAGAAGTATCAGAACGGGCCCGCCTTCGAGACGCTCTCGCGCCGGGTGAAACGCTACAACAACTGGGGCGATTGCCACGGCTACTATCTCGTAGCCGTGGGCGGCGTGGACATCATGGCCGACCCGATCCTCGAAGTCTGGGACCTCATGGCGCTCATCCCGATCATCGAAGGCGCGGGAGGCCGCATTACGGACTGGCAGGGAAACGACGCCGCGGTTGGACGGAGCGCAGTCGCCACCGCCGGGACCATCCATGACCAAGTGATTCGCGCACTGAACCCATGAGACTCACCGCACTGCTCGCCGCCGCAACGCTCCTCGCGCAGACGCCGCCGGAGCAGCGCCTCAATCAACATCGAGTCTCGAGTACGCGCAGCCCTTCGCAACAACCGGGCGCGGAGAACCAACTCATCCCTTCGCTCGTGGAGGGCCTGAACAAGCCCGGCGACTGGAAGAAGCGCCGCAAGCAGATCCAGGCAAGATGGGTGAACATGCTCGGCAAGATCGCGCCCAAGGGACCCGACAAGCGCTGGTTCGGCGATATCCGCAAGGCCCACATTTACGACACGGCCGAGAAGGAAAAGTACACGCGCATCCATCTCGACCTGCCGATGGAGAAAGACTTCTCGCAGCCGCATTTGCTGCTGATCCCGAAAGGCCAAGGCAACGGACCGTTCCCCGCGGTGATCTGCTACAGCTCTTCTTCGCCCGACTACATGGAGCCCGAGAATTGGTGGGGTGCGTGGCTCGCCGAGCGCGGTTACGTGGTGCTGACCGGCTGGTCATTCATTCGCAACTATCGCGACAAGACCACCGCGCGCAACGGCGCCGCGGAGAAGGTCTACGATCGCTTCGGGCACTGGCTCGCGCTCGGCAAGATGGTGCATGACGTCAAGCGCGAGATTGACTATCTGAAGTCCGTCAAGCAAGTGGACAAGAAGCGCATCGGGCTCATCGGGTTCTCGCTCGGCGCGAAGGTCGCTGTGTATGCAGGCGCGTTTCTGCCCGAGTTGAAGGCCACCGTTGCGCTCGACCCTCACATCGCCGTCAACGGCGGAACCAACTGGTACGCGCCCTGGTATCTCGACTGGATGCGCCCCTGGCCCGATATCGCAACCTCCGAGCACACGCCGCTCAGCGTGCTCGACTCCGATCCCGCCCGCCCCGGCTTCGAGCACGACCATCACGAGTTACTCGCACTCGCCGCTCCGCGCGCGTTCCTCATCATCGGCGGTGCCGGCAACAAAGAGGACAATGGCGGCGACTCCGATGACCGGCAGAGCTGGGGCTACGTGAATCGCGCCAAGGAAGTCTATAAGCTGCTCGGCGCAGAGGATCGCCTCCAATTCACGCTGACTTCGGATGGTCATCACGCCAACGGTCCTGCGATCGATCCGGCATGGCAGCAGTTCTTCGAGAAGCATCTGAAGCACTGAACCGCGTTCGGAAGGGAGGTCATGCCGGTGCTAAAATCGAGCCCAGTGACCTCGAAGATCGAGATCGACCCACGCCGCTGCAACGGCAAGCCTGTCATTGCCGGTACGCGAATTCCGGTCACTGTGATTCTGGATCAGTTGGCCGAATCCGGATCCGTCGGCGCAGTGCTGAGGAAGTACCCGGAGTTGTCCCGTGAGAGTGTCGCGGCAGCACTCCAAGATTGTCATTCGGTAATCGAGCGAACCGAGTTCGAGCCTCAGGTAGCGTGACCAGCCGGCGGCTCCTGCTCGACCAGGTGCTCGACGAGGAAGTGGCACAAGGCCTTCGCGAGGCGGGCCACAATGCTGTTCGCGTCAGCCAAGTGGGGCTCGCAACTGCCGACGATGCCGAGATCCTACGGCGCGCCGTTGAGGATGATCGAATCCTGGTGACCTTGGACGAGGATTTCGGCGACTGGGCGGTGTTACCTCTCGCCAATCACCCAGGAGTGATTCGAGAAAAGGTGAATCCGACCACAACGCAGTTGGTCCTGTCTGTGCTTGTGCCCTTTTTGGAAGCGGCCAAAGACCGAAGCTTGCGGGACCATCTAGTCATTGCCCGGCTTTCGGGGGTCCGATGGGTACAAACCGGGGACTCCTGACTCGAAGAACGTAACGCGTTGCGCAGAAGCGTGCTAACGGTACGCGACCATTGCATCCTCGAACAACATCGCCAAATCGTCCTTCCCCGCCGCACGCGGCGAGAGCTTGGTGACACGATGCTGCGGGAGCGTCCCTTCCACCAGCGCGGGAATGTGCGAAGAGTCGTAGCCGAGCGCGCGCAATCCATCGGGAATCTGCACGCGGCGCATGATGCGGGTCAGCGCGTCCGCGAGAATGCGGCCGGCGTCTTCCGCTTTGGCGCGCGAGACATCGGCGCCCAGCACTTCGGCCGCGCGGAGATGGCGCTCCGGATTCGCCTGCGCCGTGAAGCGAAACACCGCAGGTGCGTTCAAGATCACCGAGACGCCATGCGGCACCATCGCATGTTCCGGCAAATAGCCCGCCATGCGAAATCCTTTCACCATGCCCGACACCGGATACGACATTCCGTGCGGCAGATGCACTCCGGCATTGCCGAATCCCACACCCGCATAAGACGCGGCGAGCAGCATTTGCCCACGCGCTTCGTCGTCTTGCGGATTGTCGAACACGCGCGGCAGATACTGCGCCGTCATCGCGAGCGCCTGCAATGACCACACGTCGCTGATCGGATTCGAACCCTGATACGCGGGACGCAGAACTGGACGATCGGGCAGCGGCCGCATCTGAAACGGGATCGCGGTGAACGATTCGATGGCGTGGCAGAGCACGTCGAGTCCGGCGGAAGCGGCCACTTGCGGCGGCAGCGTGCGCGTGTTGTCGGGGTCGAGCAGGCCGAGCGTGGGCTTCAGGCGCCGGTGCGCGATCCCGGTTTTCGCGTGCATCTCCGACATGTCGAAAATGGCAACGCCCGTCGTCTCCGATCCCGTGCCGGCCGTGGTGGGGATCGCGAACAGCGGCTTCACCGGACCGGGAACGGGCATGCCCTTCCCTATCGGCGGGTTCACGTAGTCGAGAAAGTCCTCGGGCGGGTGGCACGTGTAGAGGTTGACTGCTTTCGCCGTGTCGATCACCGACCCGCCGCCCACCGCCACGATCGCATCGAACTCCACGCCGCGCGCGAACTCGATCGCATGTTGGAAGGAACGGTCAGTCGGTTCCACACGCACATCGCGATAGAGCGTAAACGCGACGCCGTTGCGCTCGAGCGATTCGAGTGCGGTGGCCACGGGCTGCATCGCGGCGAGCCACGGATCGGTGAGCACCAGCGCGCGTTTCAGCTTCATATCGACGAGGTCCATGCCGATCTCGCGAGTGACACCCGGGCCGTAGCGCACCGATGAGGTGGCCATTTCGAAGGCACTGTCGTGGGTCATGAAGTTCCATGGTACTGCTTGGGTTGAAGAACGCCTCAGGGGATGACCGCGATCAAAAGTATTTATTGGCACGCGAGCGAGGGTTTCGATAAGCTGAGAGTGCGGTCCCCGACTCGACCCTCCCGAACAACCCCGCAGTTTCTTCCGCCGCTTCGTCCGCTTCACATCAGCCTGGTTTGCATGAGGCCTGGTTTGCGTCCACAACTATCGATCAGCGCAGGAGGACGAGCATGTCTCGATTCGTATGGACTACGGCCTTGGTGTGCCTTGCGGTTGCGCAGGCACAGATTGGCCCACCCGGAACAAAAGTCATTCGCGGCGAAGTGAACGGAGTCATATCCGGCGATTTCGTGAACGTCGAGTTACACCTGGAAGGCCGTTTTACAGACAAGGCGCAGGTGATGCCCGATGGAACCTTCGAGTTCAAAAACGTCACAGCGGGACACTATGAAGTTCGCCTAACAGACTCGCAAGGCAACATCCTGCGCCGCGAATGGATGAACATCGGTGACTTCACGGGTCCGTTGACGCTGCGGCTCGAGAGGCCGAAGCAGCAAGCCAAGCCAGCAGGATCGGTTTCCTTGAAGCGGCTGGCAGCGCCGCCGCCCGCGGCCGCACGCAAGGAGTTGTCTCAAGCGCAGAAAGCGCTCTCCAAGGGCCGCGAAGACGAAGCGATGGCGCATCTGCGCAAGGCGCTCGAAATTCATCCCGAGTTCATGGAAGCGCGAAACAATCTCGGTGTGCGCCTGATGCAGCGGCGTGATTACGCCGGTGCCCACGAAGAGTTCCGCAAGGCGGCCGCGATCGATCCAACCGCCGCACCGGTGAACGCCAACCTCGCGCTCGCGCTGATTCACCTGAATCGTCACGCCGAGGCCGAAGCGCCGGCCAGAGCCGCGGTCCGCGCCGAGCCGGACAATCCCGCCGCCAACTACGCACTCGGCGTATCGATGGCTGTCAACCACAGGCCCATCGCCGAAGCGCTGGCGCATCTGCGAATCGCGGCCGGGCGATTTCCCCATGCGCATCTCGCGCTGGCGTACTTACTTTCGAGCTCCGGCAGAAATGCGGAAGCCGCGGGTGCGCTACGCGCGTATCTCGAAACGGCGAATCCGCCACAACGCGAGCGCGTGCAGTCGTGGCTCGACAGCTTGGGAAAGGCTCCGGTGAACGCGCTGCGATGAGAAGAGCGATGCAACGCGCTACGATAGTAGCGCCATGCAAATTGTGTGGATGATCCTGATTGTGGCGGCATGGCTGCTATTGAGCCGCTACACAGGTGGTTGAGGCCCGGGCCGATCCTGTCGGTGACAGGAAATCACGCCAGCGCGGACGCTCGCGCCGCCATCGCCTGCCGCACCGTCAGGTATTCCGTGACGTTCTCGAGCGTCAGCAATCCGGCGAGCCGGCTACCGTCGAGCACCGGAATCACGCGGCAGTCGCAGCTTTCGAGCTTCTGAAAAGCGGCGGCCAATGGCTCCTCGATCGATATGGTGGCAAAATCGGTTCGCATGGCCGTGCCCACCGGCAAATCGTTTCCGTGCTCGGCTAGCGCTTGAAAGAGCACGGGCCGCGTCAGCAATCCCGCCAGGCGGCCGCCCGATACCACCGGAAAGTCTTGCTGATGGCCGTGGAGCAGCAGTTCCACGGCATGGCCGAGCGTCTCCTCGGGCGCCAGAACGCGGAAGTCTGTGAGCATCGCCGCTTGAAGCGGCGCACTGCCGAGCGTAGCGCGCGCTTCCACGAGCGCAGCCTCTTGCCCCGCGCCGATCCACACAAACAGTGCGATGAACACGAGCATCGGGTTGGCGAACAGGCCGAGCCAAGCCAAGCCGAACGCGAGCATCTGGCCCACGTTCGCCGCGATGCGCGTCGCGCGCGGATAAGGCATTCGCGACGCGAGCGCCGCCCGCAACACGCGGCCGCCATCCATCGGAAATGCAGGGATCAAGTTGAAGACCGCAAGCGATACGTTGGCCACCCAAAGGCGTTCGATGAGCGGAGCAGCATTCCAGTCAAACCGCTCGGCCGGAACCCACGTTCCGGTCAGTCTCAGCGCCGCATACAAGATGAAGGCGATGCCGACATTCACGAGCGGCCCCGCCAATGCCACCCGCAACTCCTGCCCGGGCTCATCGGGAATCCGCTCCATCTTGGCCACGCCGCCAATCGGCAGCAGCGTGATGCTTGACGTAGCGATCCGATAGCGGCGGGCAGTTATCGCGTGGCCAAACTCATGCAGCAGCACGCAAGCGAACAAGCCCGTAAGGAAGCCGACACTGTCGAGCGCTGCCGTGGGGCTTTTCTCCGCCGACCACGCGCTTACACCCACCCACGCGAGAAGCAGCACAAACGTCGCGTGGATGAACACATCGATTCCGGCCACTCGTCCTACCTTGAAGCTCCACGTCATGGCAATATTTTCGGTTGCATGTGAACGGCCAAAGCAATGGAAGTTCGCGTGCACTCGAAGAAGCGGAGGAGAGGAACAGGAGACGCGAAAATGCCCACCCTTCCGATCCAAAAAGCCAAGATGGCCGAGCGTGCATCGCTCCCCGTCTTCGGCGAACTCGAGAAAATGCTGCGCGATATCCAGCGCCGCGCTTTCGAACTCTTCGAGCGGCGCGGCTTCGAACTCGGCCACGAACTGGAAGATTGGCTCGCCGCCGAGCGCGAAGTGATGTCGCCACCCGCAGCCGAACTCGTCGAGATGCCCGCCGAGTTTCGGGCGCGCATCGCCATCCCCGGTTTCGATGCGAAAGAGGTGACCATCACGGCCACGCCTGAGGAAATCGTAGTGCGCGCCGAACACCCGGCGCCGCCCGCGGATGCTCCCAAAGACATGAAGGTGCTGTGGAGCGAACTCGGCAACGGCAAGTTCTGCCGCCGCATTCCGATGCCCGCAGCCATCGATCCGGACCGCACCACGGCCACGCTCGAAAACGGCATGCTGATCTTGACTTCCGCCAAGGCGGCAGTCGCGGCTCCGAAGCCGATCGCCATCGCGGCCGCGGCGTAACGCGGCGAAAAGGCGGCCCGTCATGCTGCTCTCCTGCACTCTGTGGATGGTGACGGCGGCGACATTACCCAATGCCGGGCCGCCGCCTCTCTCCACCAAGGAACCGCCGAAGTCGACGCTGTCTCCCCTTGTTCACAAGCCCCTGATCGAGGCGCTGACGCTCTCTTATGACGAACTTTTCGATCAAGCGGCCACGCTCGAGTTCAGCCAACACCAACTGGATCGCATGCGTGAGTTCTTCAAAGAATCGGAGTCCTACTGCACTTCGAACTTCGGCATGGAAGCCAAGCGCCTCGACCACGAAATTCGCGACGCACAATCCGAGCTCGATCGCCGTGGCCACTCGCTCTCTGACTCCGAGCGCAAGGAAATCCATTGCCGCATCCAAACGGCGAGACTGCTCGAGGCAAGAGCCAAAATGCTCTCCAAACACGCCGTGCCGGTGGCCTATCAGAACCGCCGGGCCAAGCTCGAAATCATCGAGAAATGGCCCGCCGAGTTGACCCACATCAAGGAAAGCATCCGCACCGGAGAATACGCGAATCGCAAATACGGCAACGTGAAGGATATCGGTTTCCGCGACATCGCGCCCGGCCAGGAGAAAGACGTCAAGATGGGCCGCGAGACCATCGAAGAGATGAAGATGGCCGGCATGTTCCCGCGCGAAATCGACGACCGCGAGATCCAGGCCTACGTGCTCGACCTCGCCTCGCGCATCGCCGCCAAATCCGACCTTCGCGTTCCGCTGAAAACCACGCTGCTCGATTCGCCCGAGATCAACGCCTTCGCTCTTCCCGGCGGTTACCTCTACGTGCAACGCGGCCTGCTCGAAGCCGTGGAAGACGAAGCCCAGTTGGCGGGCGTGCTCGCGCACGAGCTCTCACACGTCACCGCGCGCCACGGCCACAAGCTGATGCGCAAGGCCACCATCGCGTCCATCATTTATCAGGCGGCTCAGGTCACCGCGATCATCCTCACCGGCGGCGTGGCGGGCATCGGAACTTACTACGCCATCCAATACGGCTTCTACGGACTCGGCCTCGTGCTCAGCCTCGATCTGCTCGGCGTCAGTCGCGACTACGAGCTCGAAGCCGACCAACTCGGCGTGCAGTACATGTGGAACGCGGGCTACGATCCTTCGGGCTTCACGCGCTTCTTCGATCGCATGGCCACCAAGGAAGGCTATGCGAACGGAGTGAGCTGGTTCCGCACGCATCCGCCTTTCTATGACAGGATGGTCCACACGCGGCGCGAGATCATGTACCTGCCCGCCAAAGACGCAACGATCCGCACTACCACGCGCTTCGACGAAATGAAGAAGCGCCTGGGTCCGGTGGCCGCGCGCGCCAAGGAGATCGAAAGCCGCAAGCCGACGCTCACGCTTCCGGAGAAGGATTGCCCGAAGCCGAAGCTTCCCGAGTACGAGCCCGGCCAGCGGATCGAGACAGTATGCTCCATACCCGAACCGTGACCGGTAGGGCTACGAAACATCCGTCACGCGCGGGCAGGGTGTTTCGCTGACGAGGTTGTGAACGCCGTACCATGGATTCCTTCGTGTGCGCCAGGCAAAATCCTACTGTCAGGACTTGCCTATGCACACTGCCGTAGCCGAGCAACGCCGCGAGACCCGGCACATCGTCCAGGGCGAGGTGCGCTTGGGCATCGGTGGAACCGAGACCATCGGCGATCTCATTGACGTGAGCGGTTTTGGATTCCGCGCGCGCCACGATTCGCCCACCTTGCAGCCGGGCCAGGAAGTGAGCTTCCAGCACCGGTTTTTCGTAGGCAAGGCGGAAGTGGTCTGGACGCATCCGCTGGGCGCGCAGTTCGATAGCGGGTTCCGCATTTTGCGCTGAGCGTGCCCGCCGTGTGCATGCCCCACGAAACCGGCTACTTCGTTCGGGCGAGGATGAGGTCGCGCACTTCCCGAAGATCATCTGGAAGAAATTTCGGTTCAGAGGCGATCCTTCGGACCAAGGCACGCACAACCGCTCGCAGCTTTTGGCTGGCTCTTATGCCCGAGTCTTCGAGCGTGGTCCATTCATTGACAACGCGGTTGAACACGGGTTTTGCATCCATGCGCTCCAGCCAGGTTCCACGGCCAAACTGAATCGAGGCTGTTCCTCCAGTGAGATCATCGACAACGGCGTCGAATTGCCCTCGAAGAAATTCCGCTTTCGTGTGTTCGCCGGCCTTCTCGCGGAAAGCACCCCACTCGGGCCGCGAGAGCAGCGCCTGTCGCGCCGTCTCTCTGTCCGGCAGCGCCTGCGGATCCGTGAACAGCTTGATCCATGTGTTCTTCAGCCCTTCGCGAATGTCTTCGATGACGATATTCGCGGCGTCGAGGAAAAGCCGTTTCCGGAATGATTCGAGCACCAGTTCGTGAAACGCCGGCGAGTTCTCGAGGTGAGCCGAGTGCTGGAAAATACAGGATCCACAAGGTAGTTCTCGATCGCCCGTCGCCGCCACGTCAGTAGGTTGGTGGAGCGATCGCGAAATAGTTGGCGTTGCCGGTCGACCGCTTCGGCAGACCAAGAATCCCGATCGATCAGAAAGAGCCAATGCGGCTGATCGCTCTGGAGAGCCTTGGCCACGGCTCGGATGCGCGAACTGGGACCGAGCGCCCGCATCGGAACTCCACCTTCGAGTAGTTCGCTGAGCACGAAGGAATCGATCGAGGACTATTCGTTGCCCTCGACGAAGAGCGTGTACTGCGCGGGTCCGAAACGAATCTCGCCCGGATCGGCGCTCGCGCTTGCGATCATACCGGCACGGCGACGGGATTGAGAATGATGCGGCGGCTCGGATCGACCGAAGCGAAGATGTCTTCCGAGTGCGTCGCAAGAATGTATTGGTTATGCGGCGCGATGCGATGGAGCATGCGCACGTAGTCGACGCGCCACTCGGCATTGAGATGGAGCTCGGGTTCGTCGATGAGAACCAGGCTCGGATTGTCGAGCGTGTGACGCCAGATTAGGTAGAGGGTCGAAATGATTTCCTTTTGGCCGGAGCTGAGTCCGTCGAAGTCGTGAGAGGCGGCGGAGTCACGGGCCCGGACGCGCAGCCGGATCGAGCCGTGGAGGTTTGTGGCGAGTTTCTCGATTACACCGCCCGCATAGCGGTCAACGAGGGAGTTGATCTGGCGCACCCGGAGAACCCAGTCGGCAGAGGCGAAATTCTCGAATACACCAGCCGCTCCTATGAGCGCCTCCGCGGCATCGACCTTGAAGATACTGGGCGGCGTACCGATCACCACTTGCCGCCGTCCACCCAGGTCCTCCATGTCGAGGTCTCCCTCGAGAACGCGCCGGAACCCAGTGAAATGCAAGAGACCAGGCAACAACACCGGGTTCACATCTCTCCCGCGAAGCCGGTTAAAGTCCCGCGAAAACGAAGTACCGTTGAGCTTCATTTTCGGTGTTTCGGTGAAGCCAAACGCAGACGGAGAAGAACCAGTGGAGTATGCAACATGCCAGCCTGTCGCCGGACTGCCACCGTCCAAACTGAGGTCGAACTTGCTTGTTCCTGCCCGGACAAACGCGTCGAGCGCAGCATCTTCAGGAACGCCCTGGGGCTTCGCGTCCGTCCAAAACAGGCGGAACCAAGCGCCAATGGAGAGCGCCTCGAGCACCGACGTCTTTCCTACCCCGTTCCGGCTCCCAAGCACCAACACGTCCGGATCGTCTGGAAGATCCGGCTTCGGGAACGACAACTCGAGGTCATCGATTCCCTTAAAGTTCTGAATCCGCAGCCGGTGGATCCGGATTATGGCTCCCCTTAGCTTAACTCGTGGGCCGCGACTCTGCGTCTGTAGGACACCGAACCGGGCCGTTCACGCCCCATTCGACTTTTTCTTCGGCCTCGATTCAACCACTTACACGCCGAACACTGTTCAGTGCCCATGACCGCAATGCTAGTGTTGGATCGCGATGATCATTCCCGACTTCTCCACGCTGTCGCCGAAACAGCTCGCCGCCGTGCACGCCCTCGCCACGGGCAGCACCGTAACTGCCGCCGCCAAGGCCGCCGGTGTCCACCGCGACACGGTCCATGACTGGACCCGCCACGACAACCGCTTCCAGGCCGCCATCAACGAAGGCCGCCACCTGCACGCGCAGGAAATCGCCGAGCGCCTCCGCGACCTCACTGACTCCGCGCTCGACACCCTCGCCGCCATCCTCGCCACCAAAGACGCCTCGCCCGCCACGCGACTCCGCGCCGCGCTCGAAGTGGTCCGCACCACCGGCGAGCCGCGCCTCTTTCGCACCATCCAAAGCCGCGACTATCATCACGCCATCGACGCCGCGGCCGCTGACTCGCAGCCCGCCGCGCAGGCCGCCGCCGCATGAACCGAAGAGCGACTGAGCCCAAAAATGAGACACGCCGAAATCCGGCACCTGCGCTCATCGGCCACCGAAAACGCCGCAATCTCGCCGAAAATGCACTACCCGCGCGTGTGTGGTAAATCCGACACTTTCTGGCTTTGGAGCCATTTTACCGGCTCCCGCAGGCATGCAGGCGCGGGGTGGGTTTGTCCCACTTTGGGGGGGCGGACGTAGATGCTCTTACCGCTCCATCGGGCGCTCACTCGGATCGCGAGCGGCGAGTTCCGCATACTGCCGGATCCACTGGCTTTGCGATCTCCGGTGGCGTGCGATCAAATCCTGGATACGAGCGTCCGCAATCACGGTGCGAAATGTCTGCGCATGCACGCTTTCACGGTACCCGAAGGCGAGTCGCCTCGAATCGGTGAGATGCCGCCCACCGAGGAAAACCAGTGCAGCCAGCACTTCGGTCTTGTCATTCGACTCGAGCATCCGCACGAACTCCGCTACAGTCTTCGCCGGCGGCGCAAATCCGATCTCGTAGTTGGGATAGACGCAGTCGTTCTGAACGGCTTCGCGTTTGTCGTCCTCGAGCCGGATGAGGTGCAAATCGTCGCCACTGATGGCAAAGTACTCGCGCGCAATGTTCCGGCCATTGGCAAATCTCTCCATGTCGAGGGCGACCAGATCCCGCCCGAGACCCGGAGAGTACCGGAAGGTGGCGCGCCCTGGCGTCATCCGCCAGCCCGTTTGGAAAGATCTCCCCAGAATCTGTCTTCCTCCAGCGTCTAACAACACCACGCGCGCCGTGGATCCGCCCGGAATCACCATCACACTTTCGGCAAGCAGCGCAAAGTAGCGCGTCCGCCCACTCTGGTTTGACGTCCACACGTATCGCGGCGCAGGCGGCGCCATGTAGCCCTTGGGAATCTCACCCAGTAGCGCCGAAAGCTGCGACTGATCCTCCGCCGAGAGCGGATTGTCCCAAAGATCTACGCCCGAAATCCTGTCGAGCAAGGGATGCTGCGACAACGCCACCCAGGCGAGCAGCATCCCGGCCGCCAGAAGCTTCACTTCCCAGCCTGCCCCTCGGCGCCCGGACCCGCCGAAGCCCCACCCATCGACGCCAACCCCAATACGTTCCCCACCCCCAGCGACTGCACAGCCTGCGACGGAATCACCACCATTGATCCGCGCTCCTTCATCGCCTCATACAGCAGGTTCATCGCACGCAGATTCAACGCCACCGGATTGTTCTGGTACAACGCCGAAGCCTCGGCGAACTTCTGCGAAATCTCAGCCTCGGCCGTGCTCAACAGGATCCGCGC
Source organism: Bryobacteraceae bacterium (assembly GCA_046331625.1). Lineage (GTDB taxonomy): Bacteria > Acidobacteriota > Terriglobia > Bryobacterales > Bryobacteraceae > JAXLQL01. The sequence continues at coordinate 144,325 of JAXLQL010000020.1, read as the reverse complement.
CTGGCGCTCCCGCTCCGCCTGCGCCTTGCGCGACATCGCGTCTTCCAGCGCCTGCGGAATGATCACCTGCTTGATCTCCACTGACTGCACCGTCACACCCCACGGATTCGTCTTCTCGTCGAGAATCTTCTGAAGCTCTTTGCCCACCTCGTCACGGCGAGCGATGAGGTCGCCCAGTTCGTGCGCGCCGATCGCCTCGCGCAGTGCGGTCTGCGCGCCGAACGTGATCGCGTCAGTGAAATTTTCCACTTCGAGCACGGCTTTCTCGGCGTCCCACACCACCCAATAGACGATGGCATCGACGCTTACGGGTACGGTGTCGCGTGTGAGCGCGGCTTCGGCCGTGACGCCCGTGACGCGGATCCGCTGGTCCACGACGCGCGAAACGGAATCGATCACGGGGATGATGGTGAACAGCCCGGGTCCGCGCAGGCCGCGGAACTTACCCAGCCGGAGCACGATGGCTTTGTCCCACTGATCCACTTGGCGAAGGCCGAATAGACAAAGGATCGCGCACGGAACCGACGCGACGAAGAAGACCGGTGTCTTGAGTGACGCGGTCAGGGCCATCCCCACCAACAACACCGCGCCGAATGCCGCCGCTCCCAGCGGACTCATGGCGAGTTGGTTCGACGACGGCTTCTGCGGGAAACCCGGCAGTACGGTAATGGGCATGTTGCTTATTTCCTTTCCTGTTTCATCTCGCGGAGGATCTCGATCAACTCGCCGACCATGAAGCCCTCGGCTGCGGCGCGCGAAACCGTATCGGTGACAATTTGTTCCAGGCGCCGCCGCCGGGCCAGTTCATCCGGCCGGACCTTCTTCTCCGCGATGAAGGTGCCGGTGCCCTGCTGCGTTTCGAGCACCCCGCGAATTTCCAATTCTTTGTACGCACGCACGACGGTGTTGGGGTTGATGGCGAGGTCCACCGCCACCCGCCGCACCGTGGGCAGGCGATCGGTAGGCCTTAACGCGCCGCTCGCGATCGCACTCAGCACCTGATCGATCAACTGGCGATAAACAGGCACGCCCGAGTGAGGATCGAGCCCGAAGGCGAAGGGTTGCGGCTGTGGTTTCGCTGCGGCCATCTGGATCTATAGTGTACTAGTTTTCTAATACAGTCAAGCCCGGATGAGAAACTTTCGAAGGGCCGGGGCGCCGAACCCCGGCCGCATCTGTGATCGCGCTTACTGCTTCGCTGGCGGCCGCGCGCTTTCCACCGTCTGGCGCAGCAGCATCGCGAGCATCGCCTCCGACGCCGAACCACCCTGAGCCCCACCGGACACCAGCACATCGGGCGTCAAGCGAATGCCCTTTTCGGCCAGCACCGAGAAGATCTGCAGCATGGCGTAGTTGCCGCCCATCGCCTCCTGGCCCAGCTTGTACGCATCGGCCTTGGCTTGGCCGATCGCGCGGATCGCCTCGGCCTCGTTGAGACCCTTCACGGCCACCACTTCGGCTTCGGCCTGGCCGACGCGCTTCTTGGCGAGCGCCTCGCCTTCCGAACGCCGCGCTTGCACCTGCGCGTCGCCATTGGCGGACTCGACGGCGGCCTTGGCGCGCATCTCGGCCACGCGGACATCTTGCTCCGCGTTCACCAACTCCTTCTGCTTCTCGGCGAGCGCCTTCTGCCGCTCGAGCTCCTGCCGCGTGCGCTGCGTCTGTTCCTCGGTAGCGAAGGTCTTGCGTTGCTCCTCGGCGAGCTTACGCGCGGTGAGCGTGGCCATCAGTTCCTGCGGAGGCGTGATGTCGCCAATCAGCGTATCCACGCTCTGCACGTCGTACTCTTGCACGGCCGCCGTGATGTGCGACCGAGCGTCGGCCTGCCGCTCCACGCGATTGGCGAGAAAATCGAGCACCGTGTAGTTCTGCGCGCTGTTGCGGAAGTAGTTGCCGATGATCGGTTCCAGCACCTGATTCACCAGGTTCCGCACGCTGCCCACGCGCGAGATCACCCACGGAGCCTTGGTGGCGCCGATGTTGATGATCTGCGAGACGTCGAGATTGAACGTGAAGCCGTCGATCGAACGCACCGTGATCGTGGAAAGCTTCTCGTCGAGCTTGTGCGCTTCGGTTCGCGCACTCGCCCAGTTGAGCACGATGTTCGTGGTGGGCACCAGTTCCACCTTCATCACGCGCGGATTGAGCGGATGTTTGCCCGGATACAGCGGCTCGTCCCACACGCCCTTGCCGCCGCGCCGCACGATGTTGCCATGCGTGAACTGATCGCCCGAGATGTCGCGCGAATCGTCGCCGACAAAGCTCACCACCACGCCCACGTAGCCGATCGGAACGTCGAGCAGGTCATGCTCTTCGATCTCGGCGAACCACGGGTTCACGTTGTAGCTGCCGGCCAGGATGATCTGCTCCTGCAAGCCGCGGCAGCCGCCCGCGCGGATGAACGCATCGGGGCTCTGGAAATTGTCGTGGCCCGCGACGGGCTTGGCCGCCATCTGTCCGGCGGGCATGGGAGCGCCGTCGAGAACCGTCAGGATGCCGACCTTGTTCGACTCGATCCGCCGGATCGGCGTGTCATAGACCACCTTGAACAGCACCGGATTGATGCGATAGTAGCCCGTGGTCAGGATCGCTGACTGGCGGCCCTTCTGTCCGCCGCCGCGCAGGAAAGTCTCGGCATTCTGGAAGTTGTCGCAGTCGACGGCGGTGCAGAGCACGCGGTCCACCGGCATGGGCGAGCCGTCATTGGCGATCACCAGCCCGATGAAGCCGGGCGAGATCACCGTGAGCGGATGCTTCTCCACTTTGTACTGCCACGGCCAGTAACCGAAGTAAATGCCGGGGCCGAGCGTACGCGCCTGATATCCGGCTTCGCCTTCGAGCGCGACGACGCGGCCCTCGGGCAGTTTCTTGCCGGGCGAGAACTTCTTCACCACTACGCCGACCTGATTCTCTTTGATCGAAACAAAACTCGCGGCGAATAACAGCAACGCGAGCAAACACACGACGATCGCAACCATCGTGGGAACGGTAAACATGGGATGCCTCCTCGAGCGCTTCTCACGGACTATCGGCCGTTTGAACGCGCGCACGCACGGTCCCGGCGAAGAGAAGCTCGGTTGTTCGTGGAGGGAAGGGTGTGCGCCAGGCCGGGCGGGTTTCTATACCAGCGCCGTCAGCGGCTCGCGCCGAACGGAACAGGTGAGTTTGCGCACGGGACGATTATGCAGCGGAGCGCCGGAACTTGCAAGACCCCTCGGCGGGATCTTGATGAAAACAATCCAAATATTTTGCTGGGAGCACATTCGCCCCCGTTTGCAACGTTTTCGCCACGCCTGACGCACGGTTCCCCGCAAACCGATGTCACGTTTGACGGATCAACTGCACGATGGTACCTGGGAGATTCTTTCATGGGTAAGGCTGTCGTAATTGGGTGTGCGCTTTGTTTCGCCTTTTGTTCGCCATTACTGGCGCAAATTACGGGCGAAGTGCGAGGGTTGGTTTCCGATCCCTCGGGCTCGGCGGTTCCAGGCGCCAAAGTTACACTGACGAGTCTCGAGACCGGCGAACGCCGGTCCATGTCGAGCGATGCCGAGGGGCGCTATGCGTTTCCGCTGTTGAAAATCGGCGACTATAGCGTGGCCGTGGAAGCCGCAGGATTCCGCAAGGCCGTAGCCTCCGCCGGCGTGCGTAGCGCGGAAATCACGTCGGTGAATCTGAAACTCGAAGTGGGCCAGGTCACCGAGCAGGTGACGGTGACCGATGCCGCCAACCCGCTCGACACGCAGAGCGCGCAAATTCAGGAATCGTTCGAAACGAAAAAGGTGCAGGAAATCCCAGTGACCCGGAATCCGAATCTGATCGCGGCCACCCTTCCGGGTGTCGTTCCCGCGCCCAGCGGATTCAACTCCGGCAGCTTCATTTCGCACGGCAATCGAGCGCGCGCGAACAACATCACCATCGACAACATCACGGCCACTGACATCTCCGTGGCGGGTACCGGCTCGAGCAACAATGGTCCGCTGAACTATTCGTCGATCAAAGAGGTGAAGGTGATCACCAACAACTTCAGCGCCGAGTTCGGACGCAATTCGGGCTCGCAGGTGCAGTACATCACCAAAAGCGGCACCAACGAGATCCACGGCGAAGCGTACGAATACTTCCGCAATGACTACTTCAACGCGCGCGACTGGTTCGATCGCTCCGGCGCGCCGACCGTGACGCGAGCCAACGAGTTCGGGGGCGTGTTGGGCGGTCCGGTGATCAAGAACAAAACCCATTTCTTTGTTTCGAGCGAATTGTTCCCGATTCGTGGGTCCGGCGCGGCGCGCGTGGCCCAGGTGCCCACGCAATCGATGATCGCGCAAGTGACCGATCCCACGTCGAAGCGACTGCTCGAGTTCTACAAGCTGCCTGCCGCCACCACCGACAGCGGCACGTTTGGAACGGTGCAGCAGAACGCGCCGGCCAGGACCGAGTTCTGGCAATACTCGGCGCGCATTGACCACCAGATCTCCGGGCGCGACTCGATCTACGGCCGCTACGGTCAATCGCACAACGAAGGCACCAGTTCCACGAACACCTTCCAAGGCACCAATCTCGCCAACTTCGGTCTGGCTTCCACCAACACGCCCTATAGCCTCAACGTCAATGAGACGCACATCTTCTCGCCCACCGTGGTGAACGAATTTCGTGGCGGCTTCGGCCGCACTTCGCCGATCTTCTCGATCGACACCACGGTCACGCCGCTCGGCCCGCGCATCATTTTCTCGAACAACCAAATCGCCGAGTTCGGACACTCCACTTCGGGTCCGCAGGGCCGCGTGCAGAACACGTTCCAGTACGGCGACACCATCAACTGGATGCGGCGTGCCCACAACGTCAAAGCCGGCGCCGATTTCTATCGCTACCAGGGCAATAGCTTCTTCGACGCGCAAACGCGCGGGCAGTATACGTTTCTCAACTGGGATGACTTCGCCGCCGGCCGGCCCAACGCCTACACCCAGCGGTTCGGGAGCTCGGCGCGCGGACATCGCCAGTGGATCGGCGGCATGTTCGTGCAGGACGACTATCGCCTGCGGCCGAATCTCACGCTCAACCTCGGGTTCCGGCTCGAGTACTTCGGACCAATCACCGAAGTGAACGCAATCAGCTCGAACCTCGACTTCTCGTGCCGGGACAGTTTGGGCGCCGCCGGTACCGGCGCGTTCGGATGCTTCTCGCTCGGCAAGCCGATGGTGCGCACCAATCTGTATCCGCAACCGCGAGTGGGGATCGCGTGGAATCCGGGCGCGGGCAAGACGGTGGTTCGCGCCGGAGCCGGGTTGGTCGCGGACTTCAATTTCATGAACCCGCTCACCAACCAGCGTTTCCTCGCGCCGTTCATTGTCACGCAGAATCTGACGGGGACGGGATCGTTCGCGGGCGCGAACAGTTGGGCGAGCCTGATTGCGGGAACCGCCGCGATTCAACGCGAAGCGTCGTCGCTCCTCGGGCGTGTGCGGAATGATGTGCTCAATTACGGCGACATGAATCCGGTGATCGATCCGAACCTCGAGAATCCGCAAGTGTTCCAGTGGAGCTTCTCCGTGCAGCGCCAACTGCCCGAGAACATCGTGCTCAAGCTCGGTTACGTGGGCACCAAGGCGAACTACTTGCAGCGAGCGCGGCAGGTGAATCTCAACGCGGCGCTCCCTGCTCCAGCGGTGGACCTCGCCGACGAAGCGGCGCGTGCGGCGCAGTTCCTCACCTCGTACAACAACATGACCGGAGCCACGCAGCGCTTTGCCACACGCACCGATCCACGCTTCAACACGGTGAACTACTTCGACAGTTCCGCCAACTCGAACTTCCACGCGTTCGAGATGCTGGCCACACGACCCTTCCGCGGCGGCTATTCGATTCAGGTGGCGTACACGTTCTCGAAGTCGATCGACGACGTGTCCGACGGCCTCACTGCCATTCCGAATGACAGCACTCTACTCCAGGATCCGAACAACACGCGGGCGAACCGTTCTGTTTCGGGCTTCGACATTCCGCATCGCACCGTGATCACGCACGTGTGGGAACTGCCGTGGGGCAAGCACATCGCGAGCGGCTGGCTACGGCGATTGGTCGCGGGCTGGGGAACATCCGGGATCTCGCAGTTCCGCTCGGGATTCCCGGTTTCGTTCGAGTCCGGACCGCGGCTGGGCGTTGCCAATCCTTCCGCGATCATGGTGGGCGGATTCATTCGGCCGAATGTGGCGGGACCTTTCGGATTCGATCCGCAACCCGCCGGGAGCGCGAACGCGCCGCAAGGCGTGACGAACGATCCGGTGGCGGGCCGGCGCATATCGGCATATGCGGCGTCACTCGGATTGTCGCAGCCGCTGCTCGGCCGGTTCGGTTCGCTCGGGCGTAACACGCATCGGATCTCGGGGTCGACGAATTTCGATTGGAACGTGTACAAGAATGTCGCGATCACCGAGCGCATGCGAGTAAAGCTACGCTGTGAGATCTACAACGTATTCAATCATCACTCGTTTCAAGACGTGACGCGGAACGTGACGAGTCCCGCGTTCGCGCAGTATGTGACGCCCGCTCAGGGGCAGCGGTTCTTGCAGTTGGGTGCGGTAGTGGAGTTTTGATACAGTCGGGGGATGCCTTCGACGGTTGCCTCGCCGATCCGCGTCGAAATCGAGCTGCGTTCGCTTGACCCGAACATACCCGTTTCGAAAGCAGTCGCCGCTCTGAGGAAGAGTTCGGCCGAACTGGCGAACACCGTTTCGACCAAGTACCCGAACACCCGAGTTGCAGTGCGCCGCAAGGAAGGCTTTCCGGCCACGCCCGATGTGCTCGCCATCATTGTCGAGTTCATCCACAAGCCGGAAGTGATTTCCGGAATCAAGACGGGCGCGGTCGCGTTCTTCGTACGCGAGTCGCTTACCTACGTGACCAATCGCTTTCCGGACATGCAGGCCAAGGCCAAGCAGTTCCTCGGCGTGGGAGCCAAACCGCCAGCCAAGAAGAAGGCCGCCGCGAAGAAGGCATCAGCCAAGAAGAAGCAAGCGAAGCGGCGTGCGTGAGCCAAGCATCGCATGGGCAGCGGGCCGGTGGATACCGCTTCCCACTGTTCGAGGCGTCAGTCCTGTACGCCGATCTATTCATCAGCCGAATAGGTCAATTGGCCGAGGCCCTGCAATCGGAGGATCACCGCTACGACGCCCTCGATCTGCTGGCGAAACTGGACGAGCGTTGCTTCACGCCGCTGGCTGAGAACGAGATCCATTCCACCGAAGCCTATCTGAGAAGCGCAGCGGACTCAGTGCGTGCAGAGGCGGAGCGCTTCGGGGCGGGCTCCAGCGTGCGCGCCGTACTCAGCGAGATTGCAGGTGCGGCCAGTGATCTCACGGCGGAGAGCGCATCGGCGATTATCGACCGGTGGAACCGCCAAGCCTTCGACACCTATCGCACTTGCTTGTCCGACTGGGGAGGCGACGTCGCGGCGCGGCGCGCGCGAAAGAGAAAGGCGGTGCCGATTCGGTTCGGAGTCCGCGATGGCTCCGGACCGCTCGACGTGTCGTTCGAAGGCGATTCGATTCTGGTGCAAGCTGGGGAAGCGAGAGGCAGCCTGATGTCGGCGCTCAATCTCGAGTTCGAGTTCCTGCACGAATACGTCTCGCATCAGTTCCCGGTTTGGGACGACGAGGAGTCCGTACTATCGGAACACTTCCTTCTCAAAGTGGCGCTGGCCTACATCGAGGCCGGCCGGGAACGATGGCCCTATCAGGCGAGCGTGGCCGCTGTTTCGACAACCGCCTCCGATTCGCCGCGAGGCCGGCAAGCGCATTGGTGGCTCCGCCTGTGCGAGTTCCCCCGGTGCTTGGCGCGGTTCTTGCTCGACTGGCTCGGGGACGCAAAACGGTGGGACGGCGAGGAGAACCAACTGGTGGCGTCGGCGCTTTTCGGATTGGCCAAGCAGCGGCGAACCGCAGAGGCACATGAGCTCCTATGCGGCGATTGCGGCAAGGCTGTGGATGTCAATGACGTTCACGCGCGCCTGCTCGCATGGGCGCAGGTGCGGAGTGGCGCGCTGCCGGATTGACGCCGCCGTTCCGAATGCGTTATCTTCAAAATTGAAGATAAGTAGTTCAAGCCATGGCGTCACACAGTACCCAGGTACGAGTTCTGACGAGCGTGTTGCGCCTGGAACGCTTCACGGTCAATGACCTGTGCGCGGACTCAGGCTTGGCGCCGAGCCAAGTTTACCGGCCGCTGGCTGACCTCGAAAACGAGGGCTGCGTGAGTTCAGCGGCTGCGGCTCGAGACGACAAGCGGCCCGCGAACCGCCCTCCGAAGCTCTATTCCGTTACTGCCGATCCGGAGAAAGCCGATGCCTTGCGGCGGCGTCTGCTGGCGCTGCTCCCGCCTGGTGTCGATCCCTTGCGGGAGCAATCGCCGCGCCAGCCTCGAGCCGAGCAATTGCTTCAGGAATTAGCGGCGAAGGTTCTTCCGGCGCTCGAGAACGGAATCGAGGGAGAACTGGATGCATGGGAGAAGGATGCCGTTGGCTTGGCCGGAAGAGTCAAGCGGGAAGTCAGGCTGGCGATGGTGGAAGACGGAGACGAAGAGCGGCTTCGGGCCATTGCGTCACAAGCTTCCTCGCTCGATCGGCGGATTGCATCGTTCGTCGAGGCCGAGAGAAAGCGCCAGCGCGGCGAGTGGTTCTGGCGCCGCCTGGCTGCGTTGCGTCCCGCCTACTCCACCGCTGAGCAGGTTCAGGCAGCAGCGGCCCGATTGTGGCTGCCCAAGGGTGTTCAGGCGCTTTCGTTCGCCGTTCCTGCATTCGCCCCGGCGGGTAGGAACGAGTGGCCATATTCACTCGGAACTGCGGTGCTGAGGACTTGCCCCTCGGCCGCCGTTGCCCGAGATTTGTGGGACCAAGTTCTCGCGGCTGGCGGTGCGGGATCGAGGCGGCCCACGCTCTTGTTCAACGCAGCCAACCTCGCCTATCTGGCGCACGCCAAGGAAGTCGCCTACCTGAATTGGACGGAATCGGTCGCGGGTCTCGTCGCCATGTACCCGCCCGATCCCGCGGTACGTGTTGCCGTCGCGGCGATTGCCAAAGACCGGTGGGATCCGGCGCAAATCGCGAAGCTTGCCGCCGGCAACGCGGGCGTGCGGGTGGGTTGCGTGAGCCGCGACCCGCTGGCCGGTGTGGTCGGGTTCGGGCGCCAATGCGAAGCGAGCCTATTCGATCCTGGTAAACGGCCGGGCACGGTGGCCCTGGCGCCGGGTTTGGCCACACCCTACGAGCGGCTCTGGCTCTACGGAGCGGCGGAAGAATGGCAACTGCCTGGAATCGGCCCACTCGCGATTCCATCGCTGTTGGTCTCGTGGGGATTCTCACCCGAGCAGTCCTGGAAGATCGGTGAAGCGTTCGCCAATGATCATGTCATTGTGGCGTTCTACTTCAATTCGTCCGCGGGGCAAGTAGAGCGCACGGAGCGGCGCTTCGAAAAGGCGCTCGACAGCGAACTGCTGCTGTGTCGCGGCGGAAAGCGCCGTTGACAGCCGGGCTACGTGCTGACGACTTTCACCTCTTGTCCGCGAACCGCCTGCAAGAGTTCCGCCACCGTCTTCCGCAACACCGGATGCCGAAGGTCCGGCGCGAGGTCCGCCAATGGCGCCAGCACGAACCGCCGATCTGCCATGCGCGGGTGCGGGATGTCGAGCTCCGGGGCCTTCACCACCGCGCTGCCATACAGCAGAATGTCGATGTCGATCGTGCGCGGACCTTTCGGTTTGTTCAGATCCCGCCGCCGCCCCAACTTGCGCTCCACGTCGAGCATCCGGCGCAAGAGCATTCGCGGAAACAGCGTCGTCTCGGCCTCGGCCACGATATTTAGAAACCACGGCTGATCGCGCATATCCTGCGGCTCGGTTTCATACCATCGCGAGATCCGCGTGATGTGCAGTCGCGGCGATTCGAGCTTCTCGAGCGCCGCTTCGATATTGGCTCCGCGCTCACCGATGTTCGAACCGAGCGAGAGGTAGACGCGCTTCATGCGTCGAACAGCGTGCCCTGGCCGAAGTCGCGCCGGCGGCCGCGCGGAACCTTGAAGTAATCCCACCCGCGATCCGTCGCCACACGCCCGCGCGGCGTGCGGTCCAGGAATCCGAGCTGGATGAGGTACGGCTCGTAGACCTCCTCGATCGTGTCCGCCTGCTCGTCGATTGCCGCCGCGATCGTGTTGAGCCCCACCGGACCGCCGCCGTAATTCTCGAGGATCGTGAGCATGATCTTGCGATCGGTTTCGTCGAGGCCGAAGCGATCGACTTCGAGTAGGTCTAGCGCGGATTGCGCCACCGTCATGTCGATATGGCCCGCGGCTCGCACCTGCGCATAGTCTCGGACGCGGCGCAGCAGGCGATTCGCGATCCGTGGTGTTCCGCGACTGCGGCGCGCTACCTCGCGGGCGCCCTCAGGCTCGATAGTGACTTCGAGCAGACGCGCTGACCGGGTAACGATCTTCGTCATCTCCTCTTCGTCATAGTGATTGAGCCGCAGCACGATGCCGAAGCGCGCGCGCATCGGCGCCGTCACCAAGCCTTGCCGCGTGGTTGCCGCAACGCAAGTGAAGCGCGGGATCGGCAGTGAGTGCGTGCGCGCGCCGGGTCCCGCGCCGATCACGATGTCGACGCGATAGTCCTCGAGTGCGGAGTACAGCATCTCTTCCACATCGGGCATGAGGCGATGCACTTCGTCGATGAAGAAGACCTGGCGATCGCGGATGTTCGAAAGGATGCCGGTGAGATCGAGTTTCTTCTGCAGAATGGGTCCGGAGGTCTGATCGAACGCGACCTCGAGCTCCTGCGCCACGATGCTCGCGAGCGTGGTTTTGCCGAGTCCCGGCGGACCGTGCAGCAGTACGTGATCGAGTGCTTCTCCGCGCCGCTTGGCGGCCTCGATCGCGATGGCGAGAATCTCCTTCACCTTGGGCTGACCGGTGAAATCGGCGAGGCGGCTGGGCCGCAATGCAGCTTCGAATTGTTTGTCGTCCTCGACCGGCGCCGCTGAAACGACGCTGTTCCCGCGCATGTCTTTCTAGGATATCGCTGACCGGCTGGAGTAAAGCGCAACGCTCGATAGCGGGGCTCGAGTCCCGCGCAGGCTGAAGTCGGCCGAAGCCTGCCCCACACGGCATGGCAGGTGTTGATGTAGGGACAGGGATGTCTTCACGGGCCTCGACAGCGGGCGTCGGCGGCGGGCGTGAAGTGCGTGCGGGAGGACTTGGGCGCGGAGTATGGGCAGCGAGACTGAAGTCCCGCGCAGGCCTGCAGCCCTGGCTGCATCGCCACTGGCGGAACGCTCGACGAGACGCGCACGACCAAGGCCATCGAGATGCACCTGGCCTCCTCGAGCGCCTCGGCGATGCCCTCTGTCTCCGCGTGATCCTCGTCGATCTCATCTTGATTGGCGTGATAGTAAGCAAGCGCTGCGTGGACCTGCACGAGCGAGATGTGGCCGACCTTGTGCGCGATCTCCACGGGGATCAGGCCGTGGTTATGCCACACGGCGATCCGGTGGACCGACACTGCTGTGTCGATGCCGGATACGGTTGGCATTGAGGTTTCGTAGAAGGTCCAGGAGTGGGTGCTGGTTTCGGAGGCGGGGCTCGAGTCCCGCGCTGCCCATCTCGAGCGACGAGCAACGAAGCATGATGGGCACAAACCCCGGCCGTCCAGAGGGTTGCGGTGGCATGGGGCCATCTGCTTCGTTGCGGTTCCTTCGAAATGGCCCGCATTGCGTCTCTGGCCACGCCTTGAATCTGGCGACATCCCCAGACCTGGGCGCTCGCAACGCGGCCCACGCGACTTTAGCCACGGGCTGTTGAAGCCCGCCCTACAAAAACCCTCTTAGTCGAAGTTACGAGGTGGGAACTCTGCTGGATTGCGGTATTTGACAGAGGGACTCGAGTCCCAAGCGCAGCCTGAAGCCGGCTGACGCCTGCTCCACACGCTGGGGCTGAAATTTTCGCCCGCTGGCGAAGAGACTGAAGGATAGTACAAGAAGCTCTCAGACCATCAACTCAGGCAACAGGAGTCAGGCAGCAGGCTCGGACGCAAGGCCCACTACAACAGCCAGTTGACATCGGCGGCGGATCCGATCAAACTGGAAACACGGCTCCTTAATGAGGAGTAGCGGTCCCCGATTGTGGGATCCAAAGGGCGGGAGCTTGCCAACAGGCCCCACACCCTTCTGACTGAACAGCCCCAGTGACGCCCGTCATGCCCCGGAGGATCATCCACCAATAGCCCTGAACGCTTTCGGGAGGCTCTGCCTGCCCGTCGGCGCTTGCTCGCCGGTACTCGGCCAGCGACCGGGCAATGGTCCGGTACTTCCCGGCTTTAGTACGGGGATGGTACTGCAAATAGGTAACGCTGCCTAGTGAGTCATGCAGTCGCGTCCGCTAACAATGGAGGAGGAGGAACGAATTGAGCACCTTGCCTAATCTGGCAACACTCGAAACCAGCGCAGGAACGGCCCGGAACGGGAGCAAACCCAAGTCCGCGGGCACGATGCGGATCGCGATGCTGCTTCCCGATGGGGTGGGCGTGCGCAACTTCGTGCTGGGGAAGTTCCTCGAGCGCGCCACAGATGTGGCCGAGGTGGATGTGTTCCACCGCGTGCCCGACGAGGCGCTTCCTTCCTATACGGCTCATTTGGGCGAGGCGATGGACCGGGTCCGGTGGCAGCCACTCCAGTCGTTCAATCCCCCGCGGATGACGCTGGCGCTCCAGTATGCGCTCGGATACGCGCAGATGTATTGGGCCGACACGCATTCGATGCGGCGGCTGCGCGACCAGCTTCCGAAGGGCAAGAAAACGTGGCAGGCGTTCGTGCGCGGGTCGCGATTCTTGGGCCGGCTCAACGCCAGTCCGAAATCGATGCGGCGGCTGGAAGGCGTCTATTGTCACGAGGCCGATCGGCTGCCGGAAGTGGCGCACTACCGCAAGCTGTTCGAGGCACGCCGCCCGTCGGTTCTGTTTTCGAGCAATCAGATTCCGTCCACAACCGTGCCGGCCGTTTTGGCGGCGAAGCAGTTGGGGATCCCGACCGCGTCATTCATCTTCAGTTGGGACAATCTTTCGAGCAAGGGCCGCATCACTGCTCCGTTCGACCATTTCCTGGTGTGGAGTGACCTGATGCGGCGCGAACTGCTCCACTACTATCCGCACGTGCGGCGCGAGCAGATCCACGTGGTGGGGACTCCGCAGTTCGAGCCCTACTCGGACAAGTCGCTGCTGTGGTCGCGGGATGAGTTCTTCCGCAAGATCGGCGCCGATCCGGCGCGCAAGCTGATCTGCTACTCGGGCGGCGATACGCTCACTTGTCCCGAGGATCCGGGCCACCTGCGGGTGTTGCTCGAACTGATCCGCAGCGGGCGCATTCCGGGCAATCCGCAGGTGATACTGCGGCCGGCGCCGGTGGACGATGGCAAGCGCTATCTGAAGGTCCGGCAGGATTTCCCGGAGTTGATCGTGGCGCAGCCGGAGTGGCTGCATTCGAGCTCGGCCAACTGGTCACTTGTGTTTCCCACGCCGCAGGATGTGCGGTTCCTGGTGAATGTGACGCATCACTGCGACATGAACGTGAACATGGGCTCCACCATGACGCTCGACTTCGGCATCCAAGACAAGCCGGTGGTCAACATCGCGTTCGACATTTCCGATCCGCCTTACTTCGGGCAGACTTACTGGGATTATTACTACTGCTTTGAACATCTGCAGCCGGTGCTGGAAGCGAAAGCCTCGCGCGTGGCGCGGACGAAGGATCAGTTCGCCGAGCACATCGCCGCGTACCTGAAGGATCCGTCGCTCGATCGCGAGGGGCGGCGCAAGCTGGCCGATCTCGAAGTGGGCGCGCCGCTCGAGAAGTCCACGGAACTGATCGTGGAAGCGTTGCGGAGGGTGGCTCGGCCGTGAACGAACCGGTGCGGCAACTTCCGGGATGGCGGATCGCGGCGCAGCGGAGCGTGCCGGGCGCGCTCAATGACTGTTCGCTGCTGGTGCCCACCTACTGCCGGGCGAAGGAAGTGGTGTTCCTGCTCGAGAAGGTGGAGGCGCTGGGGGATGTGCCGGGCGAGGTGGTGATCGTTGATTCGTCGCCGGGCCGGGAGCTCGAAGAAGCGGCGCGGAACTGGGCGGGTGACCGGCGGATTCCGTTCGACTTGGTGTATGTCGAGAGTCCGAAGGGGCTGACGCTGCAGCGCAACGTGGGGATCGATATCTCGACGCGCGAGTTCATCTTCTTCCTCGACGATGACGCGTTTCCGCGGGAAGGTTATTTCCGCCACATACACGATGTGTTCGCCGCCGATGCCGGTGGCAAGATCGGCGCGGTGGGCGGATGCATCATCAATGAGATCGCGAAGCCGATTTCGCGGCGGTGGCAATGGCGGCTGCGGTTGGGGCTGGTTCCGCAATCGGTGCAGCCGTATCAATTCCACGACTGTGGATCGTCTGTGCCATCGGGGCTGCTGCAACCGTTTCACGGGACTCGGCCGGTAGACGTGGTGCAGGGCGGAGCGAGCGCGTTTCGGCGGGAAGTGTTCCGCGAGATGCGTTTCTCAGAGTTCTTCTACGGCTACGCGTATGGCGAAGACGTGGAGATGTCGCTGCGGGTGAAGTCGCGGTGGCAGGTGATGTTTTCAGGCGATGCGCGATGCGAGCACCATCCGGCGCCGGGCGGGCGTCCGGCATCGTATGCGAAGGGCCGCATGGAAGTGCGGAACCGCTATTTCATATGGAAGCGGCATCGTCCGGGAGCGTCGATGGCGAACCGGTTCCGGTTCTATGGCGATCTCGGATATCTTTTCTTTTGGGACATGGCTTGGTTCGCGGTACGGCCGTGGCGATTGCATTTTGCGTCGCACGGGCTGGGCGTGGCGGCAGGGGCGCTCGAGTGCCTCGTGAATCCGCCGCGTTATGAGGAGCCGGCTGCCAAGCCGATGTTCGCATTGAGGCCAGCGGGCGCGATTCCGGAGGCGGCCGCGCTGGCGCGATAGTATTCAAGGACACATGAGGCGATGAATCCATGAACGCCGCGATTCCTTTCCCCGGACAAATTCCGCGCGGGCAAACGCAGACGTTGCGCGAGCCCAAGCTGGTGACGAGCGCGCTCGTGCAAGTGGCGCTGATCGTAGTGCCCGAATCGATCATGATGGGGCTCGGGCAGTTTCGAGCCGGGGCGCTGATCTTTATCGGCATGCTGACGCTGTTCGTGCTGTACCATCTGGCGCAGCGCGAGCCGTTGCGGGCGGCGACGTTGATTGTCGGCGTGGTGCCGTTGCTCGCGTTCAACCGCGGCAGCTTCTTTCCGTTCTCGGCGCCGCTGGCGTTGATGGTGGCGTCGGCGGCGGTGGCGATGCTCGATACCGAACATCTCGAGCGCTTGCGCAGGCACCGGATCTTGATCGCGATGTCTGTGGCGGTGGCCATCTATTGGTGGATCTCGATTCTGATCAGCGGCGACTATTCGGCGAACATGAAAGCCGTGGAGTTGTTGATGAGCGCGGTTTGCGTGTATCTGATTTCGTACCGGCGCTCGCTGCTCGGCACGGCGCTGGTGGCGGTGGGGATCACGGTGATCGGCATGGGGCTCGGGTTGCTGCCGCACGGCGACCGGCTGGGCATGGCCGAAGGCACCGAAGAAGGGCTCTTGGGAAATCCGATTCTGTTGGGAATTCCGGCCGCTTTGACGGTAATGCTGACGTTGCTCGATGGCGGGCGATGGCTGCTGCTCGACAAGCAGCCGCTCGTGCGAAACGTGCTCGGGTTGACGGCGGCGGGACTGCTGGTGCTTTCCACGTCGAAAGGCGCTTGGGCGATCGCGCTCGTCGGGCTCGTACTGGCGTTCATCTTTGACGCGGCGTCACGGAAGAATCTGTCGATCGCGGTGATTCTGGTATCGGTGGCGGTGTTGGTGCTGCTTTCCACCAGCCGCGCCGATATCATCACCAAGCAGTTCGACAAGCTGCTCGATCCGGAGCGCGATTTTGCCTCGAAGACGACCGGGCGTTCCGAGCAATGGTTCGGATTCCCGGCGGCGTTCATGGCCGCGCCGGTGCTCGGGCACGGGCCGAGCAAGGGCCGCGAGGTATCGGTCGAGTACACCCACAAGAACATTCCGTTCCACTCGCTCTACTTGCATGTGGGCGCCGAAACGGGACTGATGGGGTTGGCGCTGTTGTTCCTGTTCCTCGGCTTCACGTGGGTGCAAACGTACCATCACCGGGCCGAGACGCTCGAGGTGGCGCCGATGTTCGGGATTGTGGGATTCATGGTGATCGGGATGTCGGTGAGCGCGCTCGACATGCTGTCGGGCGTTTATGTCGGCTTGGCGCTGGTGGCCGGACATCAAACCGGAGTCTGGCGCTATCGCGAAGCTCGGGTAAAGGCGGTAGCACGCTGATATGCGCCTGGTGATCGTTTCTCATGTACCGCACTATCGCTGGCAAGGCCGCTACTGGGCGTACGCGCCCTACGCGCGCGAGATCGACCTGTGGGCGGATCTGTTCCAGGAAGTGGTGATCGCGGCGCCGTTGCGCGAGCAGGCTCCGCCGGGCGAGGATTGCGCGTTTACGCGCATGAATATCTCGGTGGAGGCGCAGCGGGAAGTGGGCGGCGAATCGTTGGCCGCGAAAGCCGGGATCGCGTTGAACCTTCCCTTGATGGTGTGGGATCTCGCGATGACGCTGCGCAAGGGCGACGCGATTCACGTGCGGTGCCCGGGGAATCTCGGGTTGCTCGGAGCGCTGATGGCTCCATTCTTCACGCGGAGGCGCATCGCCAAGTATGCGGGCCAGTGGGGTGGCGCGATGGAAGAGGCGGCCACGGTGCGCTGGCAGCGGGCGATCTTGAGCTCGCGCTGGTGGGGAGCTCCGGTGACAGTGTACGGCAAGTGGCCCGATCAGCCCGCGCACGTGATTCCGTTCTTCACATCGGTGTTGACGGCGAGCCAGGTGGAACGCGGCCGCGCCGCGGCGGAGCGGCGATCGGTTCAGCCGGGGCGTCCGCTCGAAGCGCTGTTCCTGGGGCGGCTCTCGGAAGCGAAGAACGTGGATGTGCTGTTGCGGGCGATCGCGCGGCTGCGCAGCCGGGGCATCGAGATGCGGGCGCGGATTCTGGGGGATGGTCCGCGGGCGGGGTCGCTGCGGATTTTGGCGGCCGAACTCGGCGTCACCGATCTGGTGACGTTCGCGGGCGGCGTTGGCTACGACGAAGTCTTGGATGCGCTGGAACAGGCCGATATCCTGACGCTGGTTTCCGAAAGCGAAGGATGGCCAAAAGCGCTGGCCGAGGGCATGGCCTACGGGCTGGTGTGCATCGGCAGCAACCGCGGATTCGTGCCGGAGATGCTCTCGCAAGGACGGGGCATCGTGGTGGAACCGCGCAACGTGGATTCACTAGCTGACGCGCTCGGCGAGATCGCGCTCCACCCGGAGCGCTATGCGGACATGCGGGCAAAAGCCATCGCATGGTCACGCGACTATTGCCTGGAGGCTCTGCGCGAAGCACTCCGGGAACTGATGATTCGCCACTGGGGCGTGCCTCGCGACGCTTTTCCGGCTTTGTCGGAAGGATCGCAAGGGCGCACGGTGTTTGCAAATACTACGGAGAAGCCATGGCCAGAGTCGGCGTAATGCACCTGGTGGACACGCTCGAAGTCGGGGGAGCGGAGCGTGTCGCCGTCAATCTCGTGAATCGCCTCCCGCGAAATCGTTTCGACGTCACGCTCTGCAGTACCAGGCGCGAGGGCCCACTCGCGTCGATGGTGGCCGATGACGTGACGCGGCTCAAGCTCGAACGCAAGCATCGCTTCGATTCGAGCGCGATCCGGCGGCTGTCGTCATTCATTCAAGAGCGCAACGTGAGCATCCTGCATGCCCACGGGTCGGCGTTGTTTCTCGCACGGCTGGTGAGCGCGCTGCCGCCGTTTCCACGCGTGATCTGGCACGACCATTACGGCCGGGCCGAACTGAATGACCGCCCGGTGTGGATCTACCGGCTCGCCACGCGCGGTGTGGCAGGAGTGCTTTCGGTGAACGGAACGCTGGCCGAATGGGCGCGGCGGAAGCTCGGCATCCGTCCCGAGCGTGTGTGGTACATCCCGAACTTCGTCACGTTTCCGCGGCAGGATGGCGGCGCGGGCGACCTTCCGGGTGTGCCCGGCAAGCGCATCGTCTGCGTGGCCAATTTCCGGCCGCAGAAGGATCACTTGAATTTGATCCGCGCGATGTCGCTGGTGGCGCAACAGTCGCCCAGCTCGCACTTGCTGCTCATCGGAACGGCGCCGGATCCGGAGTATTTGGCGCAGATCCAGGCGCTGATCAAAGAAAAGAATCTCGACAAGAACGTGACGTGGCTCGGGCTGCGCGAAGACGTGCCGGCGATTCTGAAGGCGTGCGACGTGGGCGTGCTCGGGTCGGTGTCGGAAGGGTTGCCGCTGGCGTTGCTCGAATACGGCATGGCGGGCCTGGCGTCGGTAGCTACGGCAGTGGGGCAGTGCCCCGAAGTGCTGGATGGCGGGCGCGCCGGGATCCTGGTGCCGCCGTCTTCGCCTGAGTCATTGGCGCAAGCGGTGCTGTTCCTGCTTGAATCGCCGCAGAAGCGGGCGATGATCGGGGGCAGGCTCGATCGCTATGTGCGAGAGATGTTCGATCCCGATGCGATCACGCAGCAGATCTGCAGTATCTATGAGACGGTGAGTGGGGCGGATGTGTATTGATGGCGGGACTAAAGTCCCGCGCAGGCTAAAGCCTGCCCCACAGCGGGAAGCCGCTTGTTCCACACAACTCGAGCCCGCGTCCAGGGGTTAAGCAGATGATGGATCGGTTCTCTTTGCCGGCGCTTTTTGCGCTTTCGATTTTGCCGGGTTCGTGGGCGGAGGCGCCGGTGCTCCCGGCCGGTGGCGTAACCGACGCAGCCGCGCAGACGCGCGCTGTGGCCGCGGGGTCGCGGATTCGCATCGATGGATCCGGCTTCTCGAACGGCGCGGCGTCGCGCGAGGCGCCGTCGTTCGATGGGCTGGGCGGCGCTTCTGTGGAAGTCACCGATGGCGCTGAGAAGCGGATCGCTCCGGTGTTCGCGGTTTCGCCAGGGCAGATCGAAGCGCAGCTTCCCTTCGAGCTGACCGCGTCGCGAGTCGCGGTGACGGTGCGCAACGCGAGCGGCGTGTCCGATCCGGATTGGGTCGACGTGCTTCCCGCTGCTCCCGCGCTTTTCGCGAAGCAGGTGGGCGGCCGCCTGGAAGCGATGGCCTATCACGCCGACGGCCGCACGATCAATGGCGATTCTCCCGCTGAGCCGGGCGAGGCGATTCTGTTGTTCGCCCTGGGCGGCGGACGCGTGGATCCGGCGGCAGCGACCGGTGCGGCTGGCGGCACTGGCAGCGACGACAATCCATATAACTACTCCGCGGAAACGGTGGAACTCTCGATCGGCGACCAGCCGGCCGAGGTCGGCTTCGCGGGGTTGATGCCCGGTGCATATGGCGTCTACCAGATCAATGGCAAGGTGCCGGAGAGTTCCGGGTCCGGGTATCTTCCGGTGCGCTTGCAGATTGCCGGACAGATCTCGCAACTGACGGCGGTGATGGCGGTACAGGCAGCGGCAAAGGGCGCCGAGTTCTACGTATCGCCGGGCGCAACGGAAGTCGGCGACGGCTCGCGGCAGAAGCCGTGGACGCTCAAGGCGGCGCTCGCGCATCCGGCCGCGCTGAAGCCCGGAGACACCATCTGGCTGCTCGGCGGCAACTACGCCACCGGCACAACCACTGACCGTTTCGAAAGCAAGTTGAAGGGCGCTCCGGGCCGGCCGATCCGCGTGCGCGCGGCGGCAGGCGAGCGCGTGGTGATTCAGCCTGGGCTGCTCGTGCAAGGCGAGTACGCGTGGTATGAAGGCTTCGAGGTCCGCAATGACGGATTCACTGACCGGCTGAAAGACGGCGGCACCACGTCGATCGACGTGTTCGCGCCTTACTCGAAGATCATCAACGTCACGATCCACGACAACACGCTCGGGATCGGGCTCTGGACCCCGGCCATCGGCGCCGAGGTCTACGGGTGCATCATCTACAACATCGGCTACTCAGGGCAAGACCGAGGGCACGGCCACGGCATCTACACGCAGAATCTCGACGGCACCAAGCTGATCCACGACAACATCATCTTCAACCAATTCCAGATCGGCATTCAGGCCTATGGATCGAGCGCGGCGTACGTGAAAGGCTTTGACCTGCGCGGCAACATCCTGTTCAACAACGGGCTGCTGAACGCGTCGAACGGGCGCGTGGACAATATTCTGTTCGGACTGGGCGGTCCGAACATCGACCGCATCACGGTGGAGGACAACTACACCTACCACACGCCTTCCGAAGGCAACGGTTACTCGCGCATCGGGTGGGGCTTCGGCGAAGGTCCGAACGGCAAGGCGACGGTGCGGAACAACTACTGGATCGGCGGGCAGTTCAGCATGGAGATGTCGTTCTGGAAGGACCTCACGTTCACGGGGAACGTCTTCTACTCGACCGCCGCGCAAGTGTACATGAACCTGGCGCAGGCCCAGGATCCGAAGAACTACACGATCGACAACAACACCTATTACGGCAACGAACTGTTCGCCGTACGCCCGGGCGGAACCACCGGATTCGACGGCTGGAAGAGAGGCTCGGGCGGTGACCGCACGAGCAAGCTGATCGCATCGCGCCCGAAGGGCGTGTGGACGTTCCTGCGACCCAACCGCTACGAAGAAGGCCGCGCTCATCTCGCCGTTTACAACTGGGACATGAAGGGCCAGATCGACATCGACCTCTCGAATATCGTGAAGCCCGGCAAGTCATTCGAGGTGCGCGACGCGCAGAACATCGTGGGTCCGCCGGTGGTGAGCGGAGTCTACCGCGGCGGCGCTGTCACCATCCCGATGGGCGCGCGCGACATCGCCATGCCGCAAGGCAACGTCCCGAACATCCCCAAGCACACCCTGCCCGAATTCGGGGCCTTCGTGATCGTCACGCGACCCGAATAGGCTCCCTCCCGAGCACCTCCCTCCCCGCTTGCATGAACGCGGACTTAATGTCTGCCGCCGGCTCTGTATTGCGCCTAACAGATATGAGCCGGTTGCTGTGTGGCCGGCAGGGGCGGGAAATTGGGCATCCCGCCCCCTTTTTCTTGGTCGTCCGTCTCTTCGCCTGAGAATCTCCCTTCCCTCGCCGCACTGTATCAGTGATGGCGCAAGACTACGATGTCGCAGCCAAGCTGCTGCTGGGCCGCCGGACGAGTCTACTCTTCCCGAGGCTGTTCCGCGGAGGTGTCGCTCATTGGCACAATGTCGAGCTTCCGAGGGTGCAGAACAAACGGTCTGACCTGTTGGCGGAAACCGTGCATTGCGAGATTGCCTACCTGGAGATCGACAGCCAGAATGAAGCGAAGCTCCCTCGCTAAGATGTGCGTCAAGTACCTCCAGATCGAGGACCGGGCCGGATGAAGGGCTTCGAATTCGACATTGTCGGCGCTCGAGACCTCAACGACGAGGAACTACTGTCGGCACCTGACGTGGAGGACAACATGCTCGCGCTGCTGACCAGGAGCGCTGACCAAGAGCTGGTAATCTCGAAGGCGTTGGTGAAGATTGCCCGGATGAAGGGCCGGCGGCGTGACGATGCAGGATCTGATGAACAACACGGTGATTGGTCCGCTGTTGCGGGACAAGTTCGCCGAAGGGGAGAAACAGGGTGAGCGGAAAGGCCGCTGCTGAGCTAGTCCGGGCACAAGCTGTCCCCCAGGCCTCTGTGCAAGGATGACGAAGTGGCGAATCAACACCGTGTTCTGTGCCCGCCTGCCCGGAGACTCGGTTCGGCCGGTTCGCGAAATTCAAACTTTTTTCGGCCAGCCCCATCCTATTCATTTCGCACCACTTGCTGCGCATATCTCCTCCGTACCCCGCCCATTTCCTTGGACCGACATGAGATCCTAAATATAGGAGGAGCCGTGCCGATTTCCCAGCGCAAACTCGAAGCCAACCGCCGTAACGCCGCCCGTTCCACTGGACCCCGTACCTCTTCCGGCAAAGCCCGCTCTGCCCAAAACTCCCGCAAACACGGCCTCCGCGCCAATCCCGCCAACATCCCCACCCTTGACGGCGACCCCGCAGAATTCACCCAATTCCACCAGTCCTTTTTCGCTGATCTCCGCCCCGCCACCCCTGCCCAAGCCGCCACACTCGATCTCATGGTCACCTCCGCTTGGCAAATGCAGCGCGCCCAACAAATCGAAGCCAACCGCCTCAACGAACTCTGCTCCGAGTCGCCTGACACCGACCCGCTCCATACCCTCGGCCACGCCGCCACCCAATTCGCCGCCTCCGGCGAACTCGACGCCCTCTCCCGCTACGAGACCACTCACCGCCGCGCCTTCTATCGCGCCCTCTCCCAAATCCACCAGCTCCGCCAAAACGCGAATCTGCCAAACGAAGCCACCGTGCTCAGCCGGCCAACGGTGATTTTGCCGAACGAACCCGCCGCGGCTCGGACGAGTTCGCCCTCCCCCTTGACCCCTCTTGCCCCTCCGCCCTCGGCTCATAGACTACTCAGCGCCACGTCTTCTATCGCGCCCTCTCCCAAATCCACCAGCTCCCGCCAAAACCGGAATCTGCCAAACGAAGCCACCATGCCCAACCGCCAACGGTGATTTTGCCGAACGAACCCACCGCGGCTCGGCCGAGTTCGCACTCCCGCTTGCCCTCGGCCCTCGGCTCATATACAATTTCCAGTGTTGACTCGGCGGGGAGACCCCTCCGCCGATCCACCTACTATCAGGGGGGCCAATAATGAAACGCTTCGCAGTGTCGGCTGTGCTCGCCGTGTCGCTCACGTCAGCGGCGTTCGCGCAGATCGGCACCTCTACGATAACGGGGCGCGTCGTCGATTCGACTGGCGCGGTCGTACCCAGCGTGACCGTCACCGTTGTGCAGACCACAACCAACTTCACGCAAACCTCAGTCACCAACAACGAAGGCATCTATCGCGTGCTTTCGCTGCAACCCGGACAGTACCGCGTCAGCTTCGAAGGCCAAGGCTTCAAGAAGGCTGTCCGCGAAGGCGTCGAGCTTCGCATCGGCGATACGCTCGCCATCGACATGGCGCTCCAGGTCGGTAACGTCAGCGAATCGATCGAAGTCTCGGGCGCGGCCCAGTTGCTCGAAACGGAAACGTCGGCAACGGGTAGCGTCGTCAGCGGACAGGTCCTCTACGACATGCCGCTCTATCAGCGGTTCGTCAACTCCACCATGAACCTGGTGCCGGGCATGACCACCGGCGGCTACGCCTACGGTGGCAGCCTCGGCTCCTATCACCTGGCTGGCCAGCGCGCCGGCGCCATCGGCATCTTCGAAGACGGCGTCAATGGCAATGACCAGAACGGCGGTACGGAAACCACCAAGCCGATCCTCAACTCCGTTGCCGAAGTGAAGGTGATCACCACCGTGCCCCCCGCCGAATATGGCCACTCCGCCGGCGGCGTCATCAACGTGGTGAAGCGCTCGGGTACGAACGAACTGCACGGCATGGGTTCGTTCTACGGACGCACCCGCCGCATGCAGCACAGGCTCTTCTTCGATCGTCTCCGCACCTCGCAAGCCACCGCAACCCGCCCCAATGGCGTGCCGGTGTTCTTCATGATGCCTGACGCCAACCTCAGCGGCCCGGTCTACATTCCCAAGGTTTACGACGGCCGGAACAAGACGTTCTTCTTCTTCGGCTTCCAACGGCTGCATGAGAAGAAGGTCGCGCAGGTCGACGCTTCCGTGCCGAGCCTCGGCATGCGGCAGGGCGACTTCAACTTCCCCGGAGCGAACGCCATTTATGATCCCGCCACCACTCGCTTCGTCAACGGCTCCTGGCTGCGCGATCCCTTCCCGGGCAACCGCATCGCCGCAAACCGCATTGATCCGGTAGCGCAGAAGGTGCTCGGATTCGATCCGTGGCAGCTCCCCAACCGCGCCGGCTCCTTCATTTCCACGGGCGCTAGCGGCAACTATCTCGCCGACGAATTTGCGCGCGTCTTCCTCGATGACGTCAATCTCCGCCTCGACCACCAGTTCAGCCAGAACTTCAAGATCTACTATTCCTGGACGGACAACAAGTACCTCCCCGGACTGCAGCGGCCCTGGAACATTCGGCCCGACCGTGGCGAGTTCGACGCCGCAGCCGGCAACAAGTCGCCCTCCCGCAACCAGAACATGTCGTTCGGCAAGACGTGGATCATTTCCCCGAGCATCGTCAACGATGCGCGCGTCGGTTACTATCGCCGCTGGGCACAACAGACCGTGCCTTCCTACCAACAGGATTGGGCCAGCAAGCTCGGCATTCCCAACGTCAACGGCGATGTGATGCCCGGCTTCGGAGGAACAAACACCGATCGTAACAATCCGAGCACCATCTACGGTCTCTACGGCGCCACGCCGAACCAGAGTGTGAACGAGACCATTTCGTTCCGCGATGATCTCTCCTATATTCGTGGCACGCACGCCTTCAAGTTCGGATACGAAGTCCTGCGCTTCCGCTTGAACTCGGCCACGTTCGCCAACCCCGTCCTGTTCGACTTCTCGGGCGCCACCACCGGCCTTCAAGCCACTAACGGACAAGCCACCAACAACACCGGCAGCCCGTTCGCCGGCTTCCTCACGGGCTACGTGACTGCGGCGACCTTCCGCACCGAACTGACCAGTTGGCTCCCGCGCTCGTCCATCAACAGCTTCTACCTCCAGGATGACTGGAAGGTGACCCGCAACCTCACCGCCAACATCGGCGTGCGCTACTCGAACGAGAGCCCGTTCACCACGAAGTATGGCGGCATGTCCCAGTTCGATCCGAACGGTACGGACGCTCTCACTGGCCGAAAGGGTGCGGTGATCCATCCCTCCGGCGGCCTCAATGCTCGTGACAACAACAACTTCAACCCCCGGCTTGGGCTCGCTTGGCATCCGCTCGAAAAGTGGGTGTTCCGTGGCGGCGTCGGCATGTATACGGTCGATGTGAAGTTCCCCGCAGGCCGCGACATGTATGACGAGTACGTGGGGACAGCAGTGCAGCAACCGGCTCCCGGCGACCCCACGCCGATCTACCAGATCAGCAAAGGCGTCAAACCCGGTTCGGCGAATATCCTCCAGAACGGGACCAGCCCGTTCCTCGGAACGAACTTCAGCCAACGCAACATCAGCCAGTGGGATCCCAAGCTGCGCAATCCCTACGTGATGAACTGGAACGCCAGCATTCAGCGCGATCTCTCGAGGAACCTCCTGATCGACGTGAGCTACCAAGGTTCGAGCGGCGTGGGCCTCATCGAGCGCTGGGAGCTGAACACGTTCCCGGTGGACTACTTCGCCAACGATCCGGCGCAGCGCGACCGCGTTTTCGCCGCCTCGCAAAACTTCCGGCCGTACTCGCAGTTCGGCAACATCACCGCCCGTTCGAACTTCGGCCACTCCTCGTTCCACTCGGGAACGGTGAAACTCGAGCGCCGCCTCTCGCGCGGTCTGTACTTCATGACCTTCTACACCTACTCGAAGGCTCTCGACAGTTCCGACAGCGACAACTCCGGCGGCGGCGTTGCTCCGATTCAGAACCGCAACCTCGAAAAGGGCCGCGCGGGCTTCGATCGCGCCCATCGCTACATCGGCAACATCAACTGGGAATTGCCGTTCGGCAAGAACAAGATGCTCCTGTCGGGCAGCCGCTGGGGCAACCGGATCCTGGGTGGAATGGAACTGTCGTTCATCCAGACCATCGAGTCCGGCAATCCGCTGAACTTCAGCTTCGCCAACAGCCCGTCGAACTACTATCCCGGTTTCGCCGGCGCTCGCCGTCCTGACTTGCTCCGCCAGCCGGTGTATGACTTCGGCCTGTGGAACAACGGCGGTCCCGATCGCTTCGTGACCAACAACCGCCCGGCCGTCATCGATCAGAGCGCGTTCGCTTATCCGGCGGCGTTCTCGGTCGGCAACGCGGGCCGCAACATCATCAGCGGACCTCGCTTGGTTTGGGCGCAGGTTTCGGTGCAGAAGAACATGTCGTTCGGTGAGCGCGTGAAGGGCCAGCTCCGCTGGGACTTCCAGAACGTGTTCAAGACCTACAACTTCACCGGCCCCACCACCACAGTGGATTTCCGGAATCCGCAAACCTTCGGAAAGCTGACTGACGACCCGCGCACGGCGTCGCTCGGCGGCCAACCGCTCATGAACCTGACGCTCATGTTCCAGTTCTAACGGAACTCCGAGCGCATCTCTCACCAAAGACGCCGCCTCTGAACGGGGCGGCGTTTTTGTTTTACCATTCCAGTTTCCAATGATTCTCTTGTTCATTGCTCTTATCGCGCTCGCGCCGCTCGCCGCAGCGGACCACGGCCCCGGCGAGGAACAGACGCCGATCAATATCGAACACTCCAAAGCCAAGCGCGACCCCGCGCCGCCGGTCATCACATTCAACCACTACGACGGTTGGAACCTGAAGGTCGCCAACACCTACGGCGCGCAAGAAGCGGGCCTCGTGATCGCCAAGGAGTGGGCCACGCTCACGGCCGCCCCGTGCTCCGATGCCACGCTCGCAACTTGCGCTAGCGTCCGCACTCCGCTCGTGAACGGCCCTTCGGTGACGGTCTCCGGAGACGGCCCACCACGTACTTATGCGCTCCAACAGTTCCACTTCCACGCGCCCGCCGAACACACCGTTCATGGCAAACGAGCCGCGATGGAGATCCACTTCGTGCACCTGTACGAGAACGGCTGCACGCCGCCTGCCGGAGACACCCGGCCCGGCCTCGTGATCGGAGCCCTCATCGGAGAAGGCCACCCGGCCCCGGCTCTCGAACGCTTCTTCCACGACATCGGCGAACTCCCTCATGACCGGTCGGCGGTTCCAGCGAAAGTATTCGTGAACCTACGGGACCTGCTGCCGCACGGCTCCTACACATGGCGCTACGACGGCGGATTGACAGCGCCCGCGGGCGCCGGCTTGTGCGGAGCGGGCGTGCTCCCGTCAGTGACGAATCAATTGATCACGGGCAACTTCCCCGAAGTGGTGCACTGGTTTCTCTACGATCATCCGCTGCACCTCTCGCACGAACAGATCCACCGGTTCCACGAACTGTTCCCCGAAGGCAACTCGCGGCCGCTGAAAGAGAACAGGAACCCGGTGTACGAAAATCATCACCATCGCGGGCGGTAGCAGCACTCCGCGACGTTGCCGCTTCCTCGCACTCCCCATCGGGGCGCAGCTACATCCCCACCTTTCCCGGAGTGATGAACGGGGCATTCTCGAAAACTAGGATCCCGAACGCAGCATGGCGGGCAGACCTGCTCCCTTGCAGCAACTCAGACCCTGCGCCGCGAAGACAACGGCAGTGGGCAGCGAACTCTCGTTATGTTATCGGATCCGGTGATCCGTGAAGTGGATATGCGGAAGCGGCGATGAGCGCGGCATGTGGCACTCGACGCAGTTCTCCCGCGCATCGCGGCGGCACTTGACCGCGGGCTTCCCCACTGAGGCGTGGCAGGCCACGCACTTTGACGTGTAGTGTCCAGTGGCGGCCGGCCGCGCGTCTTCATGCGGATCGTGACACGTCAGGCACGACAGCGCCCCGCTCTTCTGAAAGCACCGGCTCGCCATCAAGCCCACCGGCTGAAAACGAATCGAGACGGGATCGTGCGTGTCCACGTCACCCGGCGCGCGGTGGCACTCGGCGCAGATCTCCACCACGCGCCGTGCGGGAAAGCGCGCGGCGTTGAACGTGGCCGTTCGGACGCGCTCTTTGTTTGCGCCGGAGCGAGCCGCTTCAATGTGCGCGCGCCCCGGACCGTGGCAGCGCTCGCAGCGGACGCCTGCCTCCATTTCGGAGAGATCGGGACCTTCCTTTGTCCCTGTCGAGTGGCATCGGAAGCAACGCGAAATCGTCTCTGCCGGTTGCGGCACTCCGAGCGCCGACGCCGGATCGCGCGACGCCGCCGGCGGGTGTCCGATCGTCAGCCCCGGATGATCGGGCTCAGTGAAGTACGAGATGCGATGCTCCACGTACCTGCTACCGGCTCGGCCCACCGGCGTGACCCCTTGCGCACCCGCGCCGAAAGCCCATTCGAGCAGCATCTCCGCTCGCTTGCCTCGCATCGACGCCGCGGCGATCACGCCTTGTGGAACGCTGCGGTACTCGAACTCGACACCGCTCCGTTCGCGCAGGTTCGCTTGGGCGAGGATCTTCGGCAGCACCGTTTGCGCGATGGGCCTGAGAGCGTTCGCGTGATGCGAAGCCGCCTGCCGCACGTCGTGCTTCGGGTGGCATTCGGTGCACGCGGCCGAGCCGGTGAAGTCCGATGCCGCGAGCGCCACGGCGCAGGCGGCGTGGATTGAGGCGCGCAACAAATCGATTCTATCAACCGCATGCGACAATAGAAGTTTCCCCCCAGTAAATGCGTAATCCCCAAATCCGCAACATCGCTATCATTGCGCACGTCGACCACGGCAAGACTACGCTGGTCGACGCGATGCTCCGCCAGAGCGGCATCTTCCGCGCCAACGAATCGGTGGCCGAACGCGTCATGGACTCGAATGAGCTCGAACGCGAGCGCGGCATCACCATCCTGGCCAAGACCACCGGCGTCCGCTATCACGACGTCAAGATCAACATCGTCGATACGCCCGGCCACTCCGACTTCGGCGGCGAAGTGGAGCGTGCGCTCAAGATCGTCGACGGCGTCATGCTCCTCGTGGATGCGAGCGAGGGTCCGCTGCCGCAGACGCGCTACGTGCTCATGAAAGCGCTCGAAGCGCGGCTCACGCCGATCGTGGTGATCAACAAGATCGACCGCCCTGACGCGCGCATCCAGGAAGTGCTCAACGAGATCTATGACCTGTTCATCGATCTCGACGCAACCGAAGACCAACTCGACTTCCCGATCGTCTACACCAACGGCAAAGCAGGTATCGCCAAGTACAAGCCCGAAGACGAATCGGCGGACCTGCGGCCGCTCTTCGACACGATCATCAAGCACATCCCCGGACCCGAAGGCGATCCCGCCGCGGTGCTGCAACTCCTCGTCGCCAACCTCGACTACAACGACTACCTCGGCCGCCTCGCCATCGGCCGTGTGTTTTCCGGCACGCTGAATCTCGGCGACGAAGTGAGCATCTGCAAGGTGGATGGCGCAGTGCAGAAGACGCGCATCACCAAGCTGTTCTCGTTCGAAGGCTTGAAGCGCGTGGAAGAGACGCGCGGAATCCCCGGCGATGTGTTGGCGATCGCGGGCGTGGAAGGCATCACCATCGGCGACACGGTCTCGCACGTGGAGACGCCCGTTCCCCTGCCGCGCATCCAGATCGATGAGCCGACCATCGCGATGACGTTCACCATCAACACGTCGCCATTTTCCGGCCGCGAAGGCACCTACGTCACGTCGCGCAATCTGCGCGACAGGCTCGACAAAGAGCTGCTCACCAACGTGTCGATCAAGGTGGAAGAAGCGGGTGGTCCCGATGCGTTCAAGGTGATGGGTCGCGGCGAGTTGCAACTGGCGATCCTCATTGAAATGATGCGGCGCGAAGGCTACGAACTGGCGGTGGGCAAGCCCGAGATCCTCACCAAGACCATCGACGGCAAGATCAATGAGCCGCTCGAAATGTTGACCGTCGATTGCCCCGAACAATACGTCGGCGTCGTCATGGAGAAGATGGGCACGCGCAAGGGCAAGATGACGAAGATGATCAATCATGGTTCGGGCCGCGTGCGTCTCGAGTTCCATGTGCCTTCTCGCGGGCTGATCGGCTTGCGCAGCGAGATGCTCACTGACACCAAGGGTACGGCTATCATGAACTCGCTGTTTCACGGATACATCGAGTGGCAGGGCGACATTCCGCAGCGCCCAACGGGATCGCTCGTGTCGGACCGGCCGGGCAAAGGCACCGCGTACGCGATTTGGAATTTGCAGGAGCGCGGTGAGATCTTCATCGTGCCGAGCACCGAAGTCTACGAGGGCATGATCGTCGGTGAGAACTCGCGCGCCAACGATCTCGACGTGAACATCGTGAAGGAGAAGAAGCTGACCAACATGCGCTCCTCCACGGCCGACGAAGCGATCCGGCTGGTACCGCCGCGGTTGCTCAACCTCGAGCAAGCCATCGAATTCATCCGCGACGACGAATTGGTGGAGATCACACCGCACTCGATCCGGTTGCGGAAGAAGATCCTCAAGTCGAATCAGCGATGAAGGTCACGCGCAAGGGCGCCGATCGAATCGCCTCCGGGCACCCGTGGGTGTTCTCGAGCGACATCGCCGATCGAGGCAACGCCGCCGCCGGAGACGCCGTTACAGTGCATGACCAGCGCGGGCGAGCGCTCGGCGTGGCGCACTACAGCTCCACTTCGCAGATCACGCTGCGAATGCTTGCGGCCAGTGCGGTCACGGTGGACGCCGCGTTTTACCGTGCTCGGATCGAAGCCGCGGAGGCGCATCGGCGCCGCGTGGTGCGCGACTCGGAGGCTTATCGGCTGGTACACGCGGAAGGCGATCTGCTGCCCGGCTTGATCGTCGACCGCTACGGCGATTGCTTCGTGATCCAGACGCTCGACCAAGGCATGGATCGCGCGTCCGGCTGGATCGTGGAAGCGCTCGAATCGCTCTTCTCGCCGCGAGCAATCGTGGCGCGCAATGATGCGGCGGTGCGGAAGCTCGAGTCGCTTCCGCTCGAGAAGTCGGTGCTGCGGGGCGAGTTGCCCGCCCCGCTCGAAGTGAGCATGAACGGGCTCCGCTGGCGAGCGGACCTACTCGAAGGGCAAAAGACCGGCGTGTTCCTCGATCAGCGCGAGAACTATTTGGCGGCTGCCGGATGGGCACGCGGACAGGCGCTCGATTGCTTCACGTGCAGCGGCGGGTTCGCGCTGCATATGGCTCCGCGCTGCGAGAATGTGCTGGCGGTGGATAGCTCGGCACACTCGCTCGAGCTGGCTGCGGCCAATCGCGATGCCAACGGAATCGCGAACGTGGAATTCCGCGAGTCCGATGTGTTCGATCTTTTGACAAGCTTCGCGCATGCGCGGAGGCGGTTCGACACGATCGTGCTCGATCCACCGGCGTTCGCGAAATCGCGCCAGACCGTGGAGCCGGCCCTGCGCGGATATCGCGAGATCAATCAGCGGGCGTTGCGGCTGCTCGACCGTGGTGGTGTGCTAGTGACTTGCTCTTGCTCGCATCATGTTTCCGAAGCCGCGTTCCTCGAGATGCTCGCGCAGTCGGCGCTCGATGCGGGCCGCACGCTGCGCGTACTCGAACGGCGGATTCAGGCGCAGGATCATCCGGTGTTGCTGACGGTCCCAGAGACGCTGTATCTGAAGTGCGCGATTGTCGAAGTGCTGTAGGCGAAGTGAGTAGTCCAATCTCGCTGAAAAGCTGCGAGGTCCCGCCGGATGCTGGTGCGTACGCCGGAAACGGGACTGAAGTCCCGCGCTGGCTAAAGCCCGCCCTACACGGCACAGCCGGCATGATTTCCGAACACTTCCTACGGCATGCGGTAGCGTGCGCTATGCTCGGAACTTCGTCATGAAGAGAATCGCGGTCCTCTACGGAATGGAGAACACATTTCCACCGGCGCTGGTGGAATGCATCAACTCCCGCAAAGTGGATGGCGTCACGGCCGAACATCTCAAGGTGAGCCATTCGGCGCTGGGTGCGAAGCCGGCCTACGACGTAATCGTGGACCGCATTTCGCACGACATCCCCTTCTATCGCTCGTATCTGAAGCACGCCGCGATCGAGGGCGCCGTGGTGATCAACAATCCGTTCTGGTGGTCGGCGGACGACAAATTCGTCAATTATGTTTTGGCCCACAAGCTGGGTGTTGCCGTGCCGCCCACCGTGATCCTGCCCCACAAGGATCATCCGCCGGGAACCACCAGCCTCTCGATGCGCAATCTCGAGTATCCCGTGCGCTGGGCCGAGATCTTCGATTATGTCGGCTTCCCCGCGTTTCTCAAACCGATCTCGGGCGGCGGCTGGAAGAACGTATACCCGGTCGCCTCACCAGCCGACTTCTTCTCGGCCTACGATCAAACCGGCGACCTCCCCATGTGCCTGCAGCGAGCCGTTCGCTTCAACGCCTACTTCCGCTGCTACGTGGTAGGGCAGGAGCAAGTGCGCGTGATGGTCTACGATCCGCGCCAGCCGCATCACATGCGCTACGTTCGCGATCCGGCGCCAGTGGACACGGTGCTCTACAACCGCGTGGTGGGTGACGCGCTGAAGTTGTGCCGCGCGTTGGGCTATGACTTCAACACTGTCGAGTTCGCCGTGGAAAATGGCGTGCCCTACGCGATCGACTTCATGAATCCCGTGCCCGATGCCGACATGCACTCGGTAGGCGAAGACAACTTCCGCTGGGTGGTGGGCGCCGTCGCGGACCTCGCCATTCGCCGCGCGCTCGAGCCGCCACAGCCTGTCGAATATCGCTGGGCGCCGCTGCTCGCGGGGCACCGGTCATGACCTCACTTGCGGAAGCCACCGCATACTTCGAAGCGCTCCAGGACCGCTTCACGAAGGTGCGCGATCACCGCGGAGTCTTCGTCGCCGCGTATGTGCAGATCACGCTCGGAGTCGGCGAGAAGATCCGGCAAGGGGCGTTTCGCGACAACGTGTGGGTGGAGCGCTACCTTGTCGCGTTCGCGAATCTCTATCGCGGCGCGCTCGAGGCGTTCGAAGGCGGCGACCTCGCGCACTGCCCAAAGGCTTGGCAGATCGCGTTCAACGCAGCCGTGAAGGGCGAAACGAGCGTGCTGCAGGATCTGGTGCTCGGCATGAACGCGCACATCAATGGCGATTTGCCGCTCGCGCTCGTTGCGGCCGGGATCGGTCCGGACCGCGCATTGCGCAAGGCCGATCATCTCGCGGTGAACGCAATCCTCGAAGCGCACACTGACCAAGTGCAAGACTCCGTGGCCAAGCTGTACGCTCCGGTGCTTGCGGCGCTCGATTTTGCCGGCGGCCGCACCGATGAGTTGGTCGCCGGGTTCGCGATCGAGAAGGCGCGCGAGAGTGCATGGCGCAAGGCTGTGCTGTTCACCGATGCACCCGCCGCGATCGCGCCGCTGCTGCGGCAGGCGCTCGAATCGGAGACGGGATTTCTGGCCCAGGCGATCCGCCTGCCGACCGTGGCGAATCCATTCTTGCGTGCGGCGCTCAGAAAGATCGATGAGGAGAAATTCTGGGGCGTGTTCCTGGCTTGAGCGGTCGCACGCTGGGCTCCATCGCGAAAGGGCTTGGTGAACCCAGGTAGCCTCGAGGTGGCAACTACCACCTCGTTCGGCGGACAACCGGAGGGCCGCGTCAGTGAAGGGGGATATAGCGGCCCGCTCGTAAATTCATCGAGCGGCTACCGCTGAACGCTTCTTTGAACGAGGGAGTGGCTACTCCGCTGGCCGCCCGATTCCGAAACGTTCATCCCGGCCGAAGTGCACATGCTGCGCGAAACAGGCGTAGGAATGCGCGTTGTGCAACTGGTTCATCGCGGGCTGGGCTTCGTACTTGGCGTCGCGCTCGTGAACATGATTCGCTCCACTCGAAGCTGCAGGATGATCCACCACGTGGATGGGCTCGTGCAACACCATCGCCGCGCGGCAGTTGGGTCCGAAGCCCTTGGCGCCCGAGCGCTCGCGAAACGCGGGAGTGAAGTTCACCTTGCCCGATCCGAACGGCACGTGCGCGGGAGTGCCTTTGGTGGCCTCGGCGGAAGTAGTGTCATCGATGAAGAACGAGGCGCTCGAGACGAGCACGTTGATGTCCTTTTGATAAATCTCGATGACCTTGCGAATGAAATCCTCCTTGGAAATCGCGGCCGTGCTGATGTGGAAGTGGATTTCGAGCGCCGTGAAGGCGAGGCCGACCCGAGGCGGCATGAGCGGCGGCATGCCGGGTATCGGTGGAGGCGGCGGCGTGACCAGAAACGCGAGCGCCTCGGTAAGGAACTTGACCGCTGATCGAGCCCAGTCGAGCGAAGTGGCGCGGTCCCGTTGGGCAAGTGCCGACATCGTGATGGCGGGTGTGGGCGTGGCCTTGGCGGGGAGTTCGAGGTCCAGTGCAGCCACCGTCTTCTTCCCCACAATGCGATCAATTTTGCCTTGATAGTTGAGGATCGGCGGCGCGTGGCGCAGCTTGTAGAGAGCTACGCGATCACCCGTGTCTCGATCGAAAGAATCGTTGGAGGCGAGCGCCGGAAGTGCCGGCCGCTGCTTGGCGGACCAGGCGTTGAGCGCCTTCTTGATCAGCACCACCCACGGGCCTTTCGAAGAGAACTGCTCACCTACGTGATCGGGGTCATTGACGGCGCAGGCGTTGAGTTTGTCGCTGTCGCCGAACTCGGACTGGAAGGGCATGGCTCGGTCCTTTCTCGCGGCGCTCTCGGGGATCCGCCTGAGAGAAACGCGACAATGGCAGCCTTCAGGGTGCAGGGGCCCGCCGGGTGGCGCGAACTTTATTCTGTGCGGAGACTCCGGATCGGATCGGTGCGCACGGCCATGAGGCTCGGCCCAGCGGCGGCAATTGCGCCCACCAGAAGCAACGCCCCAGCCGCAGCCACGAGGCTGGCCACATCGAGAGGCTCGATCTGGAACAGCAGGCTCCGCAGTGCTTTGGATGTGGCGTAGCTGCCCGCGAGCCCCAATGCCAGGCCCATTCCCACCTGCTTCAACGCGCTTCCCACGATCATGCCAGCGACATCCGACGCCACCGCGCCCAACGCCACGCGGACACCGATCTCGAGTCTGCGTTGTTCCACCGAGTACGCAAGAGTCCCGTAGAGTCCGCTGGCGACCATGATGAGTGTCAGCAGTCCGAATGCTCCGAGTAGCATCCCGAGAAAGCGCTCTATGTTCATGGTGGCTGAGACAATCGTGTCCATCCATACGAATTCCTGGAAGGGCTGGGTGGCGTCGAGCGATCCGGCTGCTCGGCGGACCTCGGCCGCGGCGTTCATGCCCGCACCAGGCTGCATCCGCATCACCCACTTGGCCGGAATGAAGGAATGCACGATCTGGAGCATGCGAAGAGGCGCCTGATCCATCAGGAGATAGATCACGGGAGGCGCCGCGCTGCGAATACCGGTTTCGTGGACGTCATTGACGACGCCAACGATCGACCAGACATCCGGAGTCCCCAGGGGCTTCGCCGTGAAGCGTTGGCCGAGCACTTCCCTTCCCGCGAAATAGCGTTTCGCGAAAGCTTCGTTCACTACCGCGACAGGCGAAGACGACGTTTGATCGGAAAGCTCGAAATCGCGCCCGCGCACGATCCGCATGCCGAGTGTTCGAAACGTGTCCACGGTCTGAATGCGCGCCTGCATCCCTCGGGGCCCGCGTAGCGACGGGGAGTCGAGCAACTCAAACGGAAGATTGAACTGGCCTTGCACAGGTAACTGCGTGGTGATGGCGACGCTCTTGATACCGGGGACTTGGCGCACGCGATCCACTGCTTGGCGATAGTACGTCAGCAGCGAGTCCTTGTCGGCGAGCTTGTCGGCATTGAGCGTCATCGGCGCGGTCATGACTCCGCGTGGATCGAATCCCAAATCAACGGCGCGCAGATTCAGGATGGTGTGGATGAGCAGTCCCGCCATCGCAAGCAGGATGGTTGAAAGGGACACCTGGCTGACCACGAGGATCTGTCGCATCCGCAGAGCGGAGCGTGCCGCGGACGCACGTCCGCTTGCCACCTTGAGCGCGTCGGCAAGCCGCAGGCGGATCGAATGCCGCACGGGCGCGAGGCCGAAAGCCACGCCGGCAGCGAAGGAAATGCCGATGGTCCATAGAAGCGCGAATCGCGATAGCTCCACATGCTGAAACTCGCGGTAAGGAATCAGGCTCGTGAGAACCCAGAGAAACAACTTGCCGATGGCGAGGCCCGCCAGGCATCCGAAAGCCGAGAGCAACACGCTTTCGGTGAGCACTTGGCGCACAATGCGGCCGCGGCCGGCGCCGATTGCAGCGCGCACCGCGATCTCCTTTTCCCGAGCGGCGGACCTGGCGACCAAGAGATTCGCGACGTTGAGGCAAGCCACGAGCAGCACGATGCAGACGCCGCCATAGAGGAGCAGGATAGGTTGCCGGAACTCAGATGCCTGGTCCTCACGCATGGAGACCACTGCGGCGGGCAGGCGCTGGACGCGGCCACGGTCGAGTTGTTCCCTGAAGAGCGCATCCACTTCCGCCGATGCTTGCTCCGCCGTCACCTCGGGCCGCAGCCGCGCCGACATCCCGTAGTTATTGTCATTGCCGGTGCCCGCGTTTTGGAGCGGCAACCACAATCGCGCTTGGTCCGCCGGATCGTAGTCCGCGGGCATGACGCCGATTACTGTGTGCGGAACTCCGCCGATCCGAATCGCGCGCCCGAGCATCGCTGCGTCGCCCTGGAAGGCTTCCTGCCAGAACGCGAAACTGAGGATCGCTACGTTCGGGCCATGCGGCACGTCTTCTTCGGCGAGGAAGGTTCGCCCCAGAAACGCTTGGGCGGAACGAACGCCGAAGTATCCATCTGAAACTCGCAACGCCTTCTCGTGGCGCGCCATTCCGGGCGTTTCCACGTTCTCGCCTTTGTACATGAACCGGAGGCCCACGGCTTCGAAGCTCTTTGCGTGGTCGCGGATCAGAACGAACTCCTTTGGCGTGACCGCTCCGACTCCTTCCGGCCACCTTCTGCCGACCGTCACCAGCCGGCCGGCATTTTCAAACGGCAGAGGACGCAGCAGGAGTTCATGCAAGAGGCTGAAGACCGCCGTGTTCGCTCCGATGCCGAGAGCAAGCGTCATGACGATGAGCGCCGTGGTGCCGGGAGTCTTCGAAAATGACCGGAGCGCGAATGCGAGATCGCGAAGAAGGGCGTCGAGCCAAGGCAGACTCGCCTGGTCGCGAAACTGATCCTGCATTTGCGTGAGTCCGCCGAACTCTCTGCGTGCGGCGTCGCGCGCTTGAGAAGGGCCGAGGCCTTTCGCGCGATACTCGGCTTCGAGCATGTCGAGATGAAATGCCGTCTCTTCGGCGATGCGATCGTCCGATTGCCGCCGCCGAAAGGAATGGAGCAAACGTGTCAGCAATTCGCGCATGGTTTCAAGCCTCCAGCAAACGCGCCATGATTCGAACCGTTCCGAGCCACTCTTCGATTTCGACCTTGAGGCGCCGCCGCCCGGCCGCCGTCAACGAGTAGAAGCGCGCGCGGCGATTGTTGTCTGACTGCCCGTAAGCGCTGGAGATCCAGCCGCGCTGTTCCATCTTGAGGAGAGCCGGGTAGAGCGAGCCCTGGTTGAGATCGAGAATGCCGTCTGAGATCTGGATGATGCGTTGCGCGATGCCGTAGCCGTGCATCGAGCCTACGGTGTCGAGCGATTTGAGGACCATGAGGTCCAGAGTGCCAGGAAGGATTTCACGAGGCATTGGCAGCGTTCCTTTAGTTTACCTACAGGAGAATACCAGCACCGCCGAACAAGCGCAAGCCCGGCTCCACAGTAAAATGAAACGAACACCCCTTCCATCCCCATGCCCGCCTCTTACGACGTGATCATTGTCGGCGCCGGCCACGCAGGCTGCGAAGCGGCGCGGGCGTGCGCACGCATGGGGCTGCGCACGGCGATGGTGACGATGAATCTCGACCTCATCGCGCAGATGTCGTGCAACCCGGCGATCGGCGGCATTGCCAAGGGACACCTGGTGCGTGAAGTGGATGCGCTCGGCGGCGTGATGGGCGAGGTGACCGATGCGGTGGGGATCCAGTTCCGGCTGCTGAATACGAGCCGCGGTCCGGCGGTGTGGTCGCCGCGTGCGCAATGCGATAAGAAGCAGTACCGCGTGCGCATGCGCGAGGTGCTCGAGCGCGAGCCGAACCTGCGGATCGTGCAGGCGGAAGTAGCAGCGCTGGTGTTCGACGACGGCCGGCGCGTGTGTGGCGTGGCGCTGCGCGATGGGCGCGAAGTGCGTGCGGGTGTGGTGATCATCACCACCGGCACGTTCCTCAACGGGCTCGCGCACGTGGGCGAGACCAAGTACAGTTGCGGCCGCAATGGCGAAGCGCCCTCGCAATTGCTGGGCGATCGACTCCGCTCGAGCGGACTCCAATGGACCCGCCTCAAGACGGGCACGCCTCCGCGGCTGGATGGGCGAACCATCGACTGGCGACAATTCGAGCCACAAAAGGGCGATGACGAGCCGACGCCGTTTTCGTTCCTCACCGATCGCATCGAGCGCAAGCAAGTGGAGTGCTTCATCGGCTACACCACGGATCGCACCAAAGATGTTTTGACGGCGGCGATCTCACGCTCACCGCTCTATAGCGGACAGATCGAAGGGATCGGTCCGCGGTATTGTCCTTCGATCGAGGACAAGTTCATGAAGTTCCCCGACAAGGGCCGGCACCAGATTTTCCTCGAACCCGAGGGGCTCGACACGAACGAGGTCTACGTGAACGGCATGTCGACCAGCATGCCGATCGACGTGCAGGCGGCGATGATCGAATCGATTCCTGGGCTCGAGAATGCGGAGATGATCCGGCCCGGATATGCGATCGAATATGACGCCATCGATCCGCGCGAGCTCTTGCACACGCTTGAAGTAAAAAAGATTCCGGGGCTGTTTCTGGCCGGGCAGATCAATGGGACCTCGGGTTACGAAGAAGCGGCTTGTCAGGGGATCCTCGCCGGGATCAACGCGGCGTGCAAGCTCGGCGGACTCGATCCGGTGGTGGTGGGGCGCACAGAAGGCTATGCGGGGATCCTGATCGACGACCTGATTACCAAGGGCGCCGATGAGCCGTATCGCATGTTCACCTCGCGCGCCGAGTTCCGCTTGCATCTGCGGATCGACAACGCCGATGACCGGTTGACTCCGCTCGGGCGGCGCGTGGGCTTGGTGCGTGACGATCGGTGGGAGCGCTATGAGCGCAAGCAATCGCAGAAGGCGCGCATCCTCGATTGGATGAATCGCACTCGCGTGGATCCAGCGCGGCTGCCCTCGTACTCATTCGCCATTGACGAGCGGCCCACGCTCGCAGTGTGGGTGCGGCGACCCGAGGCCGGCATCGCGCATCTGCGCGGGTGGATCGCCGAGGCGCTGGGCGAACCACCGCTCGCGAACGTGCTCGCGAC
This sequence comes from Bryobacteraceae bacterium, assembly GCA_046331625.1. Taxonomy (GTDB): domain Bacteria; phylum Acidobacteriota; class Terriglobia; order Bryobacterales; family Bryobacteraceae; genus JAXLQL01. The sequence continues at coordinate 105,168 of JAXLQL010000020.1, read as the reverse complement.
TGTCGAGACCGAGCTCAAGTACGCGGGCTACATCTCGCAACAGGAGCGCCAGATCGGGCGCCTCAAAGACGCCGAACGGCGGCCGATTCCGGCTGGCTTCGCTTATGGCGGGATTCCAGGGTTGTCGCGCGAGATCCGCGAGAAGCTGGAGCGCGTTGGGCCAGAGACGCTGGGGCAAGCAGCGAGAATTCCGGGAGTGACGCCGGCCGCAATTGCCGTGCTCGACGTCTATCTGAGTTTGGAACGATGATTTCCTCGAAAGAACTGACGCGCCGGTTCGACGACTTCACGGCCGTGGACAAGGTCTCGTTCGAGATCGCGAGTGGCTCGATTTGCGCGCTGCTCGGTCCGAACGGAGCGGGCAAGTCGACGATCGTGAAGATGCTGACGGGGTTGCTCGCTCCGAGCAGTGGGGCGGCTGCTGTGGCCGGACTCGATGTGGCGAAGCAGCCGGATCAGGTGAAGCAGGCGATCGGCGTGGTGCCGGAAAACCTCGGCCTGTTCGATATGCTGACCGTGAGCGAGCATCTCGACCTGGCGGGCTCGGTCTACGGCATCCCGGCAACCGAGCGCCGCAAGCGCGCGGACGATCTCATCCACACGCTGGCGCTCGAAAATGGCCGTGACACGTTCGCTGGGGAGTGCTCGCACGGGATGCGCAAGAAGACCGCGCTTGCGCTGGCCCTGATACATGATCCTCGGGTTTTGTTTTTGGACGAGCCGTTCGAGGGGATCGATCCGGTGACCTCTCGCACGATTCAGAACCTAATCGTCGAGCTGGCGCGGCGCGGCGTGACGATCCTGCTGACAGCGCACATTCTCCCGATCGTGGAGACTCTCGCGCAGCGGATCCTCTTCCTGCGTAAGGGAGCGCTCGTGTGGACTCGGCGCAATCGGAATGCCGGAATCGCTCGAGGAGCACTACTTCGATCTGGTGGAAGCGCCACCGCAATTGGACTTGCCATGGCTCGGATCGCGGCGGTCCTGAAGGCACTCGGGCGCCTGGTTGCCCGGGAGCAAAAACGCTATCACTCGGTGGGCGGAAACAACCTGTTACTGGTGCTGTATTTTCTGGGGCCAGCGGGGATGTTTGTGATGGTGCTGGCCGCGGCCGCTCTGCTGGTTCCGTTGAGCTCATCACCCGCGGCGAAGATCCCGGAAGAACGGCGGCACTTGTGGCCACTGACTCCAGCCGAGTGGCTTGCGGTGCGGGCAGGGAGCCTGGTGCTGACTCCGGTGGCCTGGGTGGCTCTATTACTGGTGCTCTTTTCCAAGGGGCGCGCGGCGGCGTTGCAGTTAGCGGCAGCAGCGGTCGCGGTGCAAGGCGTGAAACTGCTTCTGGCGCGCGTGCCGCGAGTGAACTTACTCCGATGGATCCCCGCGCTACCGGGCACAATGGGGCAACTGATGCGCAAGAACCTGCGCGAAATGCTGTGCGTGCTGGATACCTGGATCGCCGCACTGCTGGCCGCGTCAGGCGTGGCGTTTCGGTTATTGCGGCCCGCCGCCGAGCCCGAGTTTCGCCCCATGGTGGCGATGCTGGTGGTGATCATACTCAGCACGTACGCGCAGTGTTTGTTCGGACTCGAGGCGCGGTCTGGATTCACGCGATATCGGATGCTGCCGATCTCCGGGTGGCGGATCCTGTTGGCGAAAGACATGGCGTTCATGGCTGTGGCGTTGGCGTTGACGGCGGGACTCGATCCGATGAGTGGGCTAGCGGCGGCGTTGGCTGTACTGGCAGTGGGGCATCATCACTCAGTGCGGCAACCGGTGGCGCAGGAGAAGTGGGGATTCGTGCACGGAGCGCTGCTGCCTTCGGGGTTGACGCAGGTAGTAGCGGCGTTCGCAGCGTCGAATCTGATGCGGCAGGACGCCAGGTTTTTTGCGATCGCGGTGGTGGGGTGGGCGGTGTCGGTGGGGTTCTATGGGTGGTGGTGGGGCCGGGGCGAAGAGGAGTGAGCGGGGCAAGTTCGGAACAGACGACGGTGGCCGTGGATTCGCATGCCGGATTCACGCGGGGACCCGGTAGTCGGCCAGCCGCACGAAGCCAGCGGCGAGGGGGTTGATGCGAGGCCCGGGGAGGATGATACCGGCGAGGTTGAGCGGATCGGCGCTGGGGATGGCGAGCTGGTCGTCGGCATCGGAGGCGCTGCGACGGACTCCGCGCAGCAACTCGATGGCCTCGGGCTTGGCGTACTGCTCGCCCGAGAACCCGGCCACGAAGCGGCCGCCGCGGATCTCGCCGCGGGCTTCCATGGTGCGGAGGGCGAGTAAGAGGTCGCGCCAGGGCGGAGCGAGGGTTTCGCGGGCGAGCAGATCGCGCATGACGACGCCCCAGCGTTCGAGTAACTGGCGGGCGAAGCGCTCGATGCGCTGCTCGGGCGTGACGGCGTCTTTGCGGTAGCGGATCAGGGCCCAGCGTCCGGCGGCGTGGCGTGGACGCGATGTGCGCCCTCGACCCTCGCCTTTCCGGCGCTTGGGATCGATCAGAGCGCGGAGGTTTTCGAAGCCGTCGGCAGTGACGAGTCCGGCGGCGACGAGCTCCCAGAGAGCGTCTTCGACTTCGCTCGGAAGGCGATGCGCGCCGCGCACGAGATCGTTGAAGAAGGACGCGCCGGTCTGGCGGAGTTCCGCGAGCACGTCTTGCGCGGGGTGCGAGAGTCCGCGCGGTTCGGCGATACCGGCGGGGTCGGCGAGCCAATCGACATCGTCGCGAAGCAGGAGTGAGATCGGCACCATGCGGGTGGGGCGGACTCGCTTGCCGTCATCCTCTTCGAGCGCGGGATGCGGTGAAAGGCGACCCCACATCACGTCGCCCGAGAGGCAGAGTTCGTCGAGAAACTCGGGCTCGTATTTCGCGATGCGGCGGGAGAGGATTTGCTCCTCCCACAGCGCGGAGGGAATTTCGTAGCCCTGGAGTTGGCGGACGATTTGGCGGACGCCATCGGGTCCGTGGAGTTGCGTGCCGGGCGAGAGATGATGCCAGCGGCAGAGGAAGCGATGGAAGTCGAGCGCGCTGACGGGTTCGATTTCGCGGCGGAGATGGCCGAGCGTGAGCCGATGAATGCGGGCGAGGATGCGGCGATTGCACCACTCCACTTCCTGAATGTCTTTCGCGGTGAAACGGCCCTGGAAGACCTGGCCTTGCGTTTCGATCTGGATGAGCGCGGCTTGCACGGCGTCGAGCGGTAAGGCGAGTTTTTGCGCGAGCGCGGAGGCGGTGATGGGCCCGGAGCACTCGAGCCATCCGCGGACGGTGGCAAGAACGTTGTCCTCGAGATGGAGGCGCTCGGTGGCGATCCAGAAGGGCTGCGATTCGCGGACGTGAATGGAAGCGCGGCGAGCGCGGATGAGTTCGTCGAAGAGCACGGACCACTCGGCTGCGGGCGGAAGCGCGATCACGGTGAGCAGGGCGTCATGGAGCTCGTCGGCGTCGCGGACCTCGGGCCAGACTTCGGCGGCGACTGCTGCGATCGCAGCGGGATCGAGGATAGCGCTATCGCCATCGACCTCGGTGCGCATGGTGCGGCGGAGCTGCACGGCGCGCGTGCGGCGCTCTTCGAGCGGCGCGTCATCGAGGAAGGCGTAGGGGTTCGCGTTGAGGATTTCGTGCGAGAAGGGCGAGGCTTCAGCGGTGTCGACAGCGCGGGCTTCGATGGTTCCTGCGTCAATGGCTTCGAGGATCTCGCGGAGTCCGTCGAGGTCCATGGCTTCGTGGAGGCAGTTGTCGATGGTCTCGCGGACGAGAGGGTGGTCGGGGATGCGGATGGGTCCGGTGAGGTTTTCGGCGCAAGCGACTTGGTCGGGGAAGACAGAGGCGAGGAGGTCGTCAGAGCGCATGCGCTGGATGGGCATGGGGACGCGGCGGCCTCCGGCGAAGCGGAGAATCGCGAGCGCGCGGGAGGCGTTCCATTTCCAGCGGGCCTTGAACATGGGCGCGTCGAGGAGCGCTTGGGTGAGCGTGTCTTCGACGGAGGCGGGGCGGACGAAGCGAAAGACGAGTTCGAGCGGGAAGGCGTGCTGTTCGGCGAGCGAGATCACGATGCCGTCATCTGTGGCGGCGGCTTGGAGCTCGAAGTTGAAGGTGCGGCGAGCGCCTGGAGGCGGAAGTCCCAGGCGCGATTGATGAAGCGAAGGGGAATGGATGACGAGTTGCTGACCACATGCGGCGTCGTCGAAGAAGCGTTCGGCGACGATGGTGCGTTGGGTGGGGAGGTGGCCGCCGAGGGCGGCTTGGCGCCGGAGAACGGACGTATTCGATGGCTTGGCGGATGGCGGCGGGGGGGAGTCGCAGTGGTCGGAGAGGTGGGGAAAGGGCATTCTGGATTTTGGGGCAGGACTGAAGTCCCGCGCAGGCTGAAGCCTGCCCCGCATGTCTGGGGTCTGCACCTTCTTGGGCAGCAGTGTCTTGGGCAGCAGTGGATGGTACCCAATCACCGAGACAGCACCCTTCAGAGCGTCCTCCGGGCAAGCTCTTGGGAGCCGCAGCTCCCTCTGGAGCAGCACTCTCTTGGGCAGCAGTGGATGGGGTGCCACTCTCTAAGAGAGCACTCTGTAGAGAAGCTCCCTCGGGAACAGCACACCCTGGAGCCACAGCTTCTGGGGCAGCAGTGTCTGAAGCAGCAGGGTATGAAGGAGGGATCTGCGTAGAAGCAATGATTTGCTTGCGGATGAAGGCGACTTGGGCGGAGAGCTCTTTGGAGCGGCCGGGGGCTTCGCCGAGCCAGAAGGGGATAGTGGGTGGAGCGCCGTGCGCGTCTTCCACGCGGACCCGGCCGGGCTCCACGCGCTTGATCTTCCAGGAGTGAGTTCCGAGTAAGAAGATATCGCCGGCCATGCTTTCGATGGCGAAATCTTCGTCGATTGTGCCGACCGTTTTTCCTTCCGGCTCGACGACCACGTTGTAATTCGCGTTATCCGGGATCGCACCGCCCGAAGTTATCGCGGCGAGGCGCGCGCCTCGGCGGGCTTTCACGACTCCGTTGACTTGGTCGCGGTGGAGGTAGGCGCCGCTGCGTCCGCGCGAGTGGGCGATGCCTTCGCTGAGCATCGCGACGATTTCGTCAAAGTTCTTGCGTGGGAGATTGCGGTAGGGGAAGGCCTGGCGGACGAAGTCGAAGAGGTCGTCTTCGCGCCAGGGAGCGCTCGCGACCTCGGCGACGATCTGCTGGGCGAGGATGTCGAGTGGGTTCTCGGGGATTTCGAGTGTTTCGAGAGATCCCCCCTTGATGGAGGAGGCGAGAGCCGCAGACTCGAGCAGCTCATCCCGCGTTAGGGGGAATAATTTCCCCTTCGGGAGGGCACCGACCCAATGTCCCGAACGGCCGACTCGCTGGAGCGCAACCGAGATGGAGCGGGGGGAGCCGATCTGGCAGACGAGGTCCACTGTGCCGATGTCGATGCCGAGTTCGAGGGATGCGGTGGCCACGACGGCGCGGAGTTCGCCATTCTTGAGCCGCGATTCGGCCTTTTGGCGGAGCGCGGGGGCGAGGCTGCCGTGATGGGGCAGGACCGCGTTTTCGCCCACGATGGCCGCGAGCGCGTGAGATACTCGCTCGCTGAGGCGGCGGGTGTTGACGAAGACGAGGGTGGTCCGATTTTCGAGTATGTGGGCGGCGATGCGCGCGTATATCTCGGCCCACATTTCGTTAGAGGCGATGGGACCGAGTTCGTCGGACGGGATTTCGACGGCGAGGTCCATTGCGCGGCGGTGGCCGATGTTGACTAAGTGCGTTTCGGGCCCCAGAAATTCGCCGACGAGTTCGAGAGGCTTGACGGTGGCCGAGAGCCCGATGCGCTGGAGGCGGCGTCCGGCGAGGGCGTCGAGACGGGCGAGCGAGAGGGCGAGATGCGCACCGCGTTTGTCGTCGGCGATGGCGTGGATCTCGTCGACGATCACGGTGTGGGCCGTGCGCAGCATTTTCCGCGAGCCTTCGGCGGTGAGGAGGATGTAGAGCGACTCGGGCGTGGTGACGAGCACGTGCGGCGGCTTGCGCGTCATTTGGGTTCGTTCGGCAGTGGGGGTGTCGCCGGTGCGGACCGCGGTGCGGATGGGCTGGAGCGTGACGCCGGAGCGCTGAGCCTCGGCGGCAATTTCGGCGAGCGGAGTTTCCAGATTTTTGCGGATATCGTTACTCAGGGCCTTGAGCGGGGAGACATAGACGACCTGCGTTTCATCGGGGAGCGCGGCGGCGCGGGCTTGGCGAATGAGACGGTCGAGCGTGATGGAGAAAGCGGCGAGGGTTTTGCCGGATCCGGTGGGGGCGGAGATGAGGACGTCGCGGCCGGCGCGGATGAGGGGCCAGCCTTGGACCTGGGGCTCGGTGGGGGGGCCGAGGGTGGCGGCGAACCAGCGGGCGAGGATGGGGTCGAAGCCGGAGAGCGGCATGCTCCTATTTAAGCGCGGTGGCTTCGTTTCCGGAAGCGGTGTTGAAAAGAAGAGGGTTGTGGCTTCGTTTTCGCTGATCGATGTGTTGTGGGCGCATGTGGTCCGCATGATGTTCCTGGGATGCGCGTGGCGCGGCATCCTGGTTCCAGGGTGGCGGGGGTGTCAAGGGGTTTTGCAAAATCGGAGGGGGTGGGGTGGTCTGTATGCTATTGATACTGGGCTGATTGGCTGCGGCGAAAAATATTCGAATTACACGTGATCGACCCTCTTCAGGTTCGATGTTTGAGTGGCCTATCGATGGAGGTCTTTGGCTCGGGGCTCTCGCCGGGCACCATGGCGGATGTGGAGAAGGCGGACCGTGTCGTCAACGATGTCGAAGTAGATGCGATACACATGGGGCTTGCGCCCTAAGAGCAGCTTGCGGATCAAGCAACCTCCCTTTGCAGAGCTTGTGACGATTTCGCACCGTTCAGGGAGGCTTGCCAGCGAATCGGGCGTATGATTAGCCGGTTGTACCATTCCTGCCCAGCAGCGGGCGCGGCATCGACGACTCGCCGATAGATTCATTCTGCGTGATCGGCGGCTCGAGGCAGCAGCTAACCTAACGCGGTATGCCAATACTTGGCCCGCATGCGACGGTCGAAGTCCTCAAGTGAGATGCCCTCGCCGCGGTCAGCCTGCTCGAGGCCCTCTTCGATCGCCGCCTTGACGTCGAGGAACTCGGAGTCCGTCATCTCGTCGTCTTCGTAGTCGAGGAAGAAGGTGACTGCCTGTTCGATCACCGATTCGGGGCTGTCGAAGCCGCCCTGGCGAACCTTTTCCGTGATGCGTTTCTCGGTTTGCGGGCTCAGGGTGATGTTCATCGTGAATCCACTTCGATAGTATCAACTGACGACTTCGGATGCCGAACGACTATGGACAATGCCCATGCCAGAGACGACGGCCTGCGGTTGTAGGCTGCGACAGCGCGCCGCCAGGGTTAGGGTGGAGGAAGCGCGCCAGTGCGGCATCGACCGCCTTGGACCAAGCGTCGAATCCAAGCGCTTTCCGGCCGGGTCCCTCGAGGGCTTCCACTACGGATTTGGCCAACGGAGCGAGTTTGAGGATTGCGGCGATATCGATCGCCATGGCGGCATTGTATCAAGGGGCGGCGGTTTGGCTGCGAACGAAGTGGGAGAATAGAAGGGTGACCAACTACGCCGTGGTGATTCACGAAGAACCAGCGGGAGGGTTTTGGGCTGAGGTCCCCGCATTGCCGGGGTGCTATTCGCAAGGCGATACGGTGGCCGAGTTGCTCGAGAACGTGCGGGAGGCGATCGCCGGCGTGGTTGCGGTGATGGAGGAGCGTGGGGCGAAGCCGGAGACGAACATCCGAGTACTGGATGTTGCGGTGTGAGGCCGATATCCGGCCCAGAGCTCTGTCGGCTGCTCGAGGCCAAGGGCTGGAAGCTGCAACGGATTTCGGGGAGCCATCATATCTACGCGAAGGATGGTGAGCAGAAGATCCTCTCGGTTCCCGTCCACGGGAGGAAAGACGTCAAGCCTGGGCTTGCTACCCGCTTGGCGCGGGATGCGAAGATCTCGTGGTAGCGGCGCTTCGCGCAGCTTGGACTCCGCCCGCGCCGTGCAATCCGGCGCGATTCGAAGTTTGGCCTCCAGCGTTCGCCTCGCTTCCGCGATAATCCCGGCCGACCCAAGCGGCTGGTACATCCGTTACTCGTCCTGAGCACCCTCGGGAAGAATCACCGTATCGTAGATTCCAGCCTCGACATCGGCTCTGGCGAGTTCCTGAATGGCGCGGTGACGAGCTCGATCGCGCTTGGCCTTGAAAGCAAGAAGGTCAGAGAGGTAGACGCGGCGGTGCGAACCGGTCATATGATACGGGAGCTCGCGCGCCTCCAGCAGACGGATCAAGAACGGGCGTGAGACGCCAAGGATATTCGCCGCCCGCTGCGTCGTCAGTTCGTGATTCTCCGCGATGACCGATACGTTCTTCCCTGCCTCCATATTGCGCGCGATTTCGGCAAGCAGCGAGCGGACGGTGGGTGGGATGTCCACGGACTCGCCTCCCTTGACCACCAACTTGGCCGATCCGCGTTGAGCCAGGCGGCGGAGTGTGCGGAGTTGAGTGGAATTGCGGTCGAGCGATCGCGAGGTGTTCGAGGCGGGCATCGGACCTTCCGGATCTCAGTATCGCATGGATGCAATAACCGCAACAATCGCACTCGGCCGGTCGCGTCTTCCGAGCCGATGGGGTCATTGACGCGAGATGCGGACCAAGCAATTGACGGGCACCGGTTCAGGGTTCGGGTTGCGCCTTCTCCGTACGCCGATCCGGTCTCCGGCTTGGCATCAGCCTAAATGCTGCATGCCATACTTGGCGCGCATTTGCCGGTCGAAGTCCTCCAGCGAGATGCCCTCGCCGCGAGCCGCTTGCTGAAGGCCTTCCTCGACCGCTAACTTTGACATCGAGGAACTCGGCTTCCGCCATCTCATGGCTTTCGTAGTTGAGGAAGCAGTTGATGGTCCGTTCGACCACTGCTTCGGGGCTGGCAAAGCCGCCCTGGCGAAGCTTCCCGGTGACGCGTTTCTCGGTTGTGGACTGGTGATCTTATGGCGATATCCGCTTCATCGTAATCAACGGGGGAGGCCAGGGGGTCAAGGGAGACTGCTTCAGGATCTGCACGACTTCGACATCGTCGGGCCAGCCTCGCGCCAACTCGCTCAACGCGACCCTCCGGACTTCGTCTTCGGCGTTGAGCGCCCGATCCTTCAGCAGTGGGAGCACATCGGGGCCGTTGCGCCAAGCTCGCGCCAGCTCGCGCACCGCAGTCCTCCGAACATCGTTGTGTTCGTCGTTGAGCGCGCGGTCCTTCAACAACGGGAGCACGTCGGAATCGTCGCGCCAACCCCGCGCCAACTCGCTCACCGCGGTACTCCGGACATCGTTGTGTTCGTCGTTGAGCGCGCGGTCCTTCAGCAACGGGAGCACATCGGAATCGTCGCGCCAACCCCGCGCCAACTCGCTCACCGCGGTACTCCGGACATCGTAGTTATCGTCGTACCGCGCCCGGTCCATCAGCAACGGTAGCATGCCGGCATCGTCGCGCCAGCCGTGTGCCAGATCGCTCAACGCAGTGCTCCGGACATCGTGGTTATCGTCGTACCGCGCCCGGTCTTTCAGCCACTGGAGCACGCCAAGACCGTCGTGCAAACCCCGCGCTAGCTTCGCTAGCTCGCTGACTGCAGCACGCCGTACATACTGGTTTCCGTCCTTCAGCACGCGGTCCTTCAGCAACGCGACCGCATTGGGATTGCTGCGCCAGCCCAACGCCAACTCGCTTACCGCAGTCCTCCGGACGCTGTAGCTGCCATCGGTGCACGCCTGGTCCTTCAGCAACGACAGCACTTCGGGATCGCCGTACCATCCTCGCGCCAGAGCCATAACCGCGGTACTCTGCACCTCCGAGTGTTCGTCCTTCAGCGCGCGGTCCTTCAGCAACTGGAGCACGCCGGGATCGTTGCGCCAGCCCTGCGCCAGCCCGGCTACTGCAGCACTCCGGACATAACAGCTTACGTCGTTGCGCGCCCGGTCCTTCAGTAACGGGAGCACTTCGGAATCGTCGCGCCAACCCCGCGCCAGTTCGCTCACTGCTGTACTGCGGACCTCCTCTTCGTCATCGCGCGCGCGGTCCTTGAGCCACTCGAGCATATTGGGATTTTCGCACCAGCCCCTTGCCAGCCCAACCACTGCTGCGCTCCGGACACTGTGATCTTCTTCGTCGCGCTCGCATTCCTCGACCCACTGGAGCACCTCGGGATTATCACGCCAGCCCCACGCCAGCACGCTGATCGCGAAACTGCGGACATCTGCGTTCTGATCATTCCGTGCCCGATCTTTCAGCAGCGGGAGCACATCAGTATCATCGCGCCAGCCCCTTGCCAACTTGTTCAATGCGGTACTCTGGACGTCGGCGTCTTCGTCGTTGCGAGCCCGGTCTTTCAACAACGGGAGCACCTCGGCATCGTCGCCCCAGCCCCGCGCCAACTCACGAAGGGCCAGATGCCGAGTCCCTGACGCCCGACCTTGCAGATGTGCGAGCAACTCAGCTTTTGTTGACGTGTCTCTCCATATCCGCGCCCACCGTTCGTAAGCTGATGATCGAACGCGTTCCACGCTGCTGCGGTCGTCTTCGTCCGAGGGCTCGTAGTAATAGAGTAAGTCGTACTCTGTGAGCTTCCGGACCGCAGCACGCAAGTCCTCGGACAGTCCTCGCACTAGGCCGCGCTCGGCGATCTCGTCCAGGCAATCCGCAGCCAGGATAACGGCACGCCAACCGTCCTCCGAATCGCGCTGCTCGAGAAGTTCCGTGATCAGACGGGACGACTGATCGGCGCTCAGCACGCTGCACAGCAGCCGGTAGACTTCATGCCACACATCCTGCCGCCAATTCTGGCGAACACGCGACAGGAGATCCTCCATCGGGAGTTGCTTGGTTCGTTCGATCCGGTCATGCAGAGCTAGAGCCGCGAAGTACTCGAGGAACGTGCGATGCACGAAGCCGAACTGCTTATCTCCGAGGAAACATAGCATGTGATTCCTCGCGTGGAGCTTCTGGAGCAGTTCGTTGGCCACGAAGGCGAAATCCGGCAGGCCGAGGTTATCGCGCAGGTACGCCCGGAAGATCTCACGGAGCCGCTCTTCGCCAATTTGATTGACGCCGATTCCGGTCCGCTGCTCCTGGATCTCGAAGGCCACCGCCTGCAGCATCCGCTTCTTCTCTTCGATGCCGATCTTGTCCTCAGCGCCGCCGAACTTGGGGACCTCCCACCGGCCCAAGAGAAGCTCGGCGGTTTTCTCATATAGCAAACGCCGCGTGCGGGGAAGCGGCTGCGTGCGGTTGAGCAGCGCCATGAAGGTGAGCAGCAGCGGATTGCCGGCCAGCTCCCGAATTGCCGGAGAACCGTCGAGGGCGTCACTGAGACGCTTGGAGAACTCGGCGCGTTGAGGCTGATCAGGGAACGCGGTTCGGTGCCATTTCTGGTTGAACTGCTCCATCTCGGCGGGCTCGAAATCCTGCAAGGTGAATTGGGAGAAACCGGCGTTGCGAAAGGTCTCCGGGTGGGACGAGCCGGGGTGGTAACCGACGATGCGCGTAGTAACGATGATGCGGGCGAGCGGGTACTCGCGGGCGAAGCGGACGATCTCGTTGACTACGGTGCGGCGTGCAGTGCCGTCAATGATCTCGTCGAGCCCGTCAAACATGACGAGCATGGGGCGCGAGCGGAGACGCTGCTCGAGCTCCTGCACTGGGAATCGCCAAACGGCGCTGGGCGCGACGCCGAGGTAGCGCACGAAGCTGCGCTCGGACATCTGTTCATTGACGTATTGACGGAGTTCGATCAGGAGCGGGAATGCCGCTTTGGGCGATGTGCCTTCGGCCCATTCCAGCGCGAGATATTGCAGCAGAGTGGACTTGCCGAGGCCAGGATCGCCGAGGACGACGAGCCGTTCGTTGCGTGAGCTACCGACGAGTTCGAGGATCGGGGTCGAACGCGTTACGAGATACTCCTGCATCCGCTGATCGCGCTCGCGTTCCTCGAGTTGGCGGCGGAGTTGGGCGCGGGATTGGCCTTCGGCGTCGCGGAGGAGTTGGTCGTGGTAGTCGCGCGAGAGTTCGCGGGGCGGGAGGGCGCTCTTGGCACCTTGGGGGATGTAGACGGATTGGAGGCGGAGAATGGTAGCGGGACCAGTCGCCGTCAATGTCGCCGAGGCGGAGGATGCCGTAGCGGTCCCGGAGGGCGGCGCGGTAGCCGGCGTCGTCCCAGCGGGCGGGTGGTCCGGTGAGGGTGGCGATGCCTTCGGAGGTCCGGCGTTGGTGGAGCTCTTCGAGGATCGGGCGGAGCTCGGGTGATCCGCGCATGATTTCGTGGACGGCGGCGCGGTAGGGGGCGGCGAGATCGGGCCAAGAAAATCCGTTTGGGAGCGGAGGCAGGGGTTCGTTGTTCGAGTCGCGGATTTCTTCCCAGAGGAGGCTGAGGCGGTGGGTGTTGCAGGGAGAGTCGCCGTCAAAGGGAACGGTCAGTTGGGCGAGGACGGCATCGTAGCTGCAGAAGACGGCGAGGGCTTGCTGATACTCGGCGACCATCGCACGGCGGATGGGTCCTTTGGTGGCGAGTTGTTGGTCGAAGAGGTGGAGGAAGCGCTCGACGGCGGCTTTGACGGCTCTCGAGGACGCGTCGAAACCGATAGTTCTGAGGGCGGGTCCCTTGGCGGCTTCCACGACGGGTTTGGCCAGGGAGGCGGCGACTTTGCCGAGGACGGCTGTGATGTCGATCGCCATGGCGGCATTGTATCAAGGGGAAGGATCCGCGACGTTCAGAAAGCGGCTGGGTCCAGAGCGACAATCCCGGGGAATCGCCTGAAATCGCTCACGTTGAAAGTAAGAATGCGGCTCAGGCCCGCTACCCTCATGGCAGCAGCGAGGTGCGCATCGTGAGTGTTCTTGCCGGAGACGGCGCATTGGGTGACGAGGTCGAGCCACGTATCAAGGACCTTGGCATCTTGAGGGAGAGTGCGGAACAGTCGCCGTAGCGTGTCGATTTCGGCGCGGGCTGCGGTTGGGTCGAGTCCGAGTCCGTTTAGCGCTGCGGGTCTTGTGGCCACAGCCCAGAATTCGACGAGGTTCTGGTGGGCGAGGAACAACTCTTCGCCTTGAAGCCGGAGCGTTGACAAAGCCCGCTCGGCTAGAGGTTGCTGCGTGTGTCCAGCACTCAGGGAGCGGAAGAGCACATTCGTGTCGACGAGCGTCGCCATCTACAATCCGCGATCGCTGTAGATGGACTCGCGGCTAATTGCCTCGCCGGCCAGCACGGGCAGGTGGCGGTGGCTTTCGGTCCAGGCGCGGAACTCGCGGATCCAGTCATCCGGCGGCAGATCGGCGAAGCTCGGCAGCGGACCCGAGAGGACATCTCGTTCCACGATGTTTTTGACATAGAGGTCGATGGAGACCCCCTCGGCGCCGGCCTTAGCGGATAGGCGGGACGCAAGATCACGCGGGAGTTCCAAGGTCACCGTCATATTCGTACCTCGCTAGATTCAATGTAGCGGCCCAAGACTGGCCGTTGCAAGCCGGCGTCAAAGGTGGGTGGAGCGCAACTCCAGCCTGTCCCCGGGAAGTGCTTGCGGAGCTTCGACCAGCCGCGCGGTGCGATCATCCTTTGTCCAGCCTGAGTAGTGTGTCACGCACGGCTACCTGGACGAGGACATTCGCGCCCAAGATGACGGAACGAAAATGTCGCAAGCCCGGTTCCTGCTATTCGTCCTGAGCACCCTCGGGAAGAATCACCGAATCGTAGATTCCAGCCTCGAGATCGACCCTGGCGAGTCCTTGGATGGCTCGGTGACGAGCTCGGTCGCGCTTGGCCTTGAAGGCAAGAAGGCCGGATCAGGCAGACGCGGTGGCGCGCGCCGGCCATATGATATGGGAGCTCTCGCGCCTCGAGCAGACGGATCAAGAACGGGCGTGAAACGCCGAGGATATTCGTGGCTCGCTGCGTCGTCAATTCATGATTCTCCGCGATAACCGATACGTTTTTGCCGGCCTCCATATTGCGCGCGATTTCCGCAAGCAGCGAGCGGACGGTGGGAGGGATGTCCACGGACTCGCCTCCCTTAACCACCAACTTGACCGATCCGCGTTGCGCCAAGCGGCGGAGCGTGCGGAGTTGAGTGGAGTTACGGTCGAGGGTTTGAGACGGTCTCTGTTCCAGCAGCCGCCCGCCTCGCCGACTGGCGGAGGTGGCGCTGTGGCCACGCACTCGAAACGCCGATTCGGAAATTCCGGGGCTTGTAGTGGGGCCATGGAGCTTCGGCGGTACTCGGGAAGGGAGACGCTTGCCAGGCTCTCTAGCTCCTTGGTTCCGCGCACTCGCGCTGCGGCGCCCCTGAGAAGCGCCCTGGGGGGCATGAGCAACTCGTAGGACTTGGCGTCCAGCAGCTAGCCCTGGCGGCTTCCGCGCTACGTTGACTGTCCCAGCAACCGCCCGCCTCCCTGAAAGGCGGAAGTGGCGATGAAACCATCCACTACGAGCCCGGAAGAGCCCAAACTGCACTCCCGCGTACGCACCCGGCCACCCATGTCCCGCACCCAGGGTTTAGACTGAAGACGACGATGCGCCCCGTCCTCCCCATCTTCCTCGCCGTCGCGGCCACGGCTGCCGACCCCACTTTCGACTCCACCATCGCCCCCTTCCTCGTCAAGAACTGCATCGGCTGCCACAACCCCAAGAGCAAGAGCGGCAACCTCGACCTCGCCCGCCTCCGCGACCCCGCCACCGCCGCCGCCGAACGCGATGCCTGGGAAACCGTCGCCCGCAAGCTCCGCCGCTCCGAGATGCCGCCCGCGCCGCTCCCCAAGCCTCCCGCGGCCGACATCGCCGCTGTCATCGATTGGTCAGAGAAACAGGTCGCCGCCATCGACAAGACCCGCAAGATCGACCCCGGCCGCGTCACCGCCCGCCGCCTCAATCGAGCCGAATACAACAACACCATTCGCGATCTCACCGGGGTCACGTTTCGCCCCGCCGACGACTTCCCGCTCGACGACTCCGGCTACGGCTTCGACAACATCGGCGACGTGCTCTCCATCAATCCCGGTCTGATGGAGAAGTACCTTCACGCCGCCGATCAAGTCGTGCGCGCCGCCATCGTCACCGGATCGAACCCCAAAGCCATCTACGAGCGCTACGAGCTCGAGCGCCTCGGCGAGCCCTCCCAGGTCCCCGCCGACCCCGAAGCCGAGCGCCTCGTCAAACGCGGCAGCCTCATCGCCCGCCACCGCTTCCCCATCGATGCCGAGTACGAGCTCCGCGTGCAGATCCGCGGCCGCGGCAAAGAAGGCGACGCCCCGGCCAAGCTGATCTTATTCGCCGCCGGGCGCCAGTTACAAACATTCGACGTCGAACCCGGCCAGAACAAGAAACGCGCTTTCGAACACAAGCTCCGCATGCCGCCCGGCGAGGTGGAAGTGGGCGCATCTTGGATCTATCCCGGCCCTGCGTTCGATGCCGCCAAGAAAGAGGATGGTGCCGGAACCAACCTCTGGGTGGACGCTGTCGAGGTTCGCGGACCCTACGCGCTCCAGCAAGCCGGCCTCCCCGAGTCCCACAGGCGCATCTTCGTTTGCACGCCCGCGCCCGGCCAGTTTGATCGCGATTGCGCCCGCCGCATCGTCGCTGGATTCACCCGCCGTGCGTGGCGCCGTCCGGTCACGCCCTCTGAGATCGAGAAGCTCCTCGGCTTCGTGGACATGGCGAAGAAGGAAGGCGACACGTTCGAGCAGGCGATCCAACTCGCGCTCAAGGCCGTGCTCGTCTCGCCGAACTTCCTCTTCCGCATGGAGCGCGATCCCGCCGCTGGCGCCGCGCCCCGTGAGTTGAACGATATCGAACTCGCCTCGCGGCTATCTTACTTTCTCTGGTCCTCGATGCCCGATGAGGAGTTACTCCGCGCCGCCGAAGCCGGCCAGTTACACCAGCCCGCCGCCATTGACGCCCAGGTGAAGCGGATGCTCGCCGACCCCAAGTCCGCCGCGCTCGCCGATAACTTCGCCGGGCAGTGGCTCGAGCTCCGCAATCTCAACCAGGTCTCGCCGGATCCCAAGAAGTTCCCCGATTATGATTCCGACTTCCGCGAAGCCATGCGCCGCGAGACCCAACTCTTCTTCCAAACCCTCGTCAAAGAGGACCGCCCCATCCTCGACTTCATCGACGGCCGCTACACCTTCCTCAATGAGCGCTTGGCCAAACACTACGGCATCGCGGGCGTGACCGGGCGCAAGTTCCAACGCGTGGAGCTCGATGGCGCACAACGCTCGGGCGTGCTCACCCAGGCATCTGTGCTTACCATCTCCTCGCACCCCAACCGGACCTCGCCCGTCCTCCGCGGCCTCTGGATTCTCGACAACTTCCTCGCCACGCCTCCTCCCGCGCCGCCCGCCAACGTGCCGCAATTGAAGGAAGAGGAGATCGGCGTCACCATGTCGCTGCGCAAGCAAATGGAGCGCCATCGCGCCGACCCCAACTGCGCGGTCTGTCACGCGAAGATTGACCCGCTCGGCTTCGGGCTCGAGAACTACGACCCGCTCGGCACCTGGCGCACGCACGATGGCAAGTTCGAAGTCGAAGCCGGAGGCGTGTTGCCCGGCGAGCGCAAGTTCGCCAGTCCCGCCGAGCTGAAACAGCTTCTGCTCCAGGACAAAGACACCTTCACCCGCGGCCTCGCCGAGAAAATGCTCACCTACGCGCTCGGCCGTGGACTCGAACCCTACGACAAACCCGTGGTGCGGTCGATGACAGAGAATGTGGCCGCCAAGGGCTACCGGTTCTCTAGTATGATTCAAGAGATCGTGCAGAGCCCTCCGTTCCGTATGCGGAGAGGCGATGGAGGAAAGCGGATATGACCGGCAAACATCTTTCCCGAAGAATGTTGTTGCGAGGCCTGGGCACGGCCATCGCGCTCCCGGCGCTCGACGCGATGCGCCCCGCGACCGCTTCACCAGCGGCGAAGGCTGCCGTGCAGTCGCCCACGCGCATGGTGTTCGCGTACGTGCCGAACGGCCTCATCATGGAGCAGTGGACTCCCGAGACCACCGGTCGCGCATACGAGTTCAAGTCGATCATGAAGCCGCTCGAGCCGTTGCGCGAGAAGTTCTCGGTCTACACGGGACTCACGCACAATACCGGACGCGCGCTCGGCGATGGTCCTGGCGATCACGCGCGTGCGGCGTCGACCTTCCTCACCGGAATTCATCCCAAGAAGACCGCGGGCGCGGATATCAGCCTCGGTGTGTCGTGCGATCAGGTGGCCGCGCAGGCCATCGGCGGCAAGACGCGTCTGGCGTCGCTCGAGCTCGGGCTCGAACTCTACCGTCTCGCCGCCAACTGCGACTCGGGTTATAGCTGCGCTTACTCGAACTCGATCTCCTGGCGCACGGCCACCACGCCGAATCCGCCCGAAGTGAATCCGCGGCTCGTGTTCGAGCGCTTGTTCGGCAACTTCGACCCCACCGAGTCCGCCGCCTCGCGCGCCAAGCGCCAGCGCTACGACAAGAGCATTCTTGATTTCGTCACCGAAGACGCCTCGCGCTTGAAGAACGAACTCGGCGCGCCGGACCGCCGCAAGCTCGACGAGTACCTCACCGCCGTGCGCGACATCGAAACGCGTATCGCCGCGGTGGAGAAGTCAATCAAGGACATGCCGAACCTGAGCGAGATCGCCCCCGGCTTCGAGAAGCCCGTCGGCATCCCCGTGGACTTCGCCGAGCATTCGAAACTGATGTTCGACATGATGACCATCGCGCTCCAAGCGGACATGACCCGCGTGATCACGATCATGCTCGCGCGCGAAGGTTCGAACCGCCCGTACCGCGAGATCGGCGTGCCCGATGGCCACCACAACCTGACCCATCACAAGAACAACGCCGAGTGGATCGAGAAGATCCGCCAGATCAACAAGTATCACATCGAAAACTTCGCGAAGTTCCTGACGCGGCTTGACTCGGTACACGAAAACGGCGGGTCCCTGCTCGATCACTCGATGATTGTCTACGGCTCCGGCATCTCCGACGGCAACAAGCACACCCACCATGACCTCCCGATCCTTGTGGCGGGCTCAGCCGGCGGCCGGATCAAAACGGGCGCACACAAGCAGTTCCCGAGCTACACGCCGCTGACGAATTTGTATCTGTCGATGCTCGAGTACATGGAGGTGCCGACCGGCTCCCTCGGGGACTCGACCGGCACGCTCAATCACCTCGACATCTGACGCGGGCCGCGAACAGGCAGAACTTTGCATGTTCGTCACGTCCGACAAACTCTAGTCACCGCGATTCGCTGCGCCTCATACGATCAGTCGCCGAGGTGTGGCATGCGTCGGGCCAAATGCAGCGCGACAATGCCGAACGTCATCCGCACAAAGCGCACTTCACCGAAGCCCGCGTCCCGCATCTCACGAGCGAACTCATCCGCGTTTGGAAACCTCCGCACGGATTCCGGCAGGTACGAATACGCATCCGGCCGGGGCGAGAAGAGGGCCGCGATGCGCGGCAACAAGCGCGTCGAATAGAACTGATACGCGGCGCGGAACAACGCGTTCGGCGGCGTGGAGAACTCGAGAATGGCGAGCGTTCCGCCGGGCTTCAGCACGCGGCGCAATTCTTCTAACCCTTTTCGGTAGTTCGCGAAATTGCGGAACCCGAACGCGGCCGTGACGAGATTCACTGATTCGTCCGCCATCGGCAGCCGCAGCGCGTCTGCCTCGAACACTGGGGCGCGCAGTTGCCGCGCCGAGATTCGTTTGCGCGCCTCCTCGAGCATGCGGTGCGAGAAGTCGCTTCCGAGCACCAGTCCCGCGGCGCGTCTGCGCAGGGCGATCGTGAGTGCTCCGCTGCCGCAGCAGAGGTCCACCGTACGTGCTCGTGGGTCGTCCAGGATTGGAGCAAGTAATCGCACCGTGCGCCAGCGCCAGTATCGATCGATATTGAACGAGAGGATCGTATTGAGCAGGTCATAACGCGGCGCCACATCATCGAACATGCCGCGGATGAACGAAGCGACTTGTTTTTCGCCCTGCACCCCCTCGGGCGTCGTACCCTTGATCGCGCTTTGGCTCATGCCACCGGCGCCAATTCGCCGAGCGCGATCGCCGTTGCCTCCCGCACCAACTTCTCGTCCACGCCCGAGGTCACGCGCACGGTCCCCACCTCTTCGGCGAGCACGAAATGCACGCGCCCCTGAATCGTCTTCTTGTCCGAAACCAGGCGCGCGAGCAGCCGCTCCGGAGCGATATCGCCGATCGCCGGAATCGGGCCATAAGAATCGATGCACGCGTTCATCCGCTCGCAGGCCGGCGAGCTCAGAATCCCCATCAGCCGCGCCAGATGATTCACGGCGCGCATTCCGAACGCAACCGCCTCGCCGTGGAGCAGCCGCGAATAAGCCGTCTCTGCTTCGAGCGCATGGCCGATGGTGTGTCCGAAATTGAGGATGCGCCGGATTCCGCCTTCCTTCTCGTCGGCGGACACCACCTCCGCTTTGATCTTCACCGACTCGGCGATCATGTCTTCGACGATCTCGCCTTCGAGGCGCAGCACCTTGTCTGCTTCCTTCTCGAGGCGATCGAACAGGCGCGGACTGCGGATGATCCCGTACTTGATCACCTCGTAGAGCCCAGCGCGATACTCGCGGGCGGGCAGCGTGTCCAGCAGTTCCGGATCGATCACCACGGCCAGCGGCTGATGGAACGCGCCCACCAGATTCTTGCCGCGAACCAGATTGGCGCCGGTCTTTCCGCCGATCGCCGCGTCCACTTGCGCCAACAGCGTGGTGGGCACCTGGATCACCGGAATGCCGCGCATGAACACCGCCGCGAGGAATCCGCCGAGATCTCCCACGATGCCGCCGCCGAAGGCGATCACGATGCTCGACCGGTCCGCACCGAGTTCCACCATGCGTTCGGCCAGCGCCTCCACCTCCGCCATGCGCTTCCGCTCTTCACCACCGGGGAACAGTAATGTTTGAAACATTTTCCCTTGCATTGCTGCGGTGAACGCCGCGCCATGGTGCTGCCAGACGTCCGCGGTGGTCACCACGAAGACAGCGCCGGCTTTGGCCGGGATCTCGCCGGGAAGGGAATGCAACGCGCCGCGCGACACCAGACACCGGTACTCGTGGCCCGGGGTGCGCACGGAAAAGGAAGCCATATAGTTCGTTGTAACATGGTGGCATCACACCACCGAATTCCTCGATCCTCAAGACCGACTTCCTCGTGATCGGAGGTGGAGTCGCCGGGCTGCGCGCCGCGGTGGAACTCGCTCCGGCCGGGCAAGTGCTGGTGCTCACCAAAGACGAGCCGAAAGAATCGTCGTCGGAGTACGCGCAAGGCGGGATCGCCGCCGCGCTCAGCCAAGACGACGAAGTGGAACTGCACGAGCAGGATACCATCGCTGCCGGCGACGGGCTTTGCAATCGCGAAGCCGTTCACGTGCTGGTGGAAGACGGTCCGCGGGTGATTGAGGAGTTGATCTCGTGGGGCGCCGAGTTCGACCGCGAAGGCGCCAAGCTTCTCTTCGCCCGCGAAGGAGCGCACTCGCGCAATCGCGTGTTGCACGCGCACGGCGACTCCACGGGCCGCGAGATCCTGCGCACACTGTGGCAGAAGGCGATTGGGTATCCGTCGATCCGCGTGCTGAGCTTCAGCGCGGTCACCGAGTTGCTTCATCGCGACGGCGCCATCACCGGCGCGATCGCGTATGACAATTGGTCGGGGCAGTTCGTGATGATTTCGGCCAAGGCAGTACTGCTCGCCACTGGGGGCCTGGGCCGCGTGTATCAGGCGACGACGAATCCCAATGTCGCCACGGGAGACGGCGTGGCGCTCGCCTGGCGCGCGGGCGCCGAGATCAGTGACATCGAGTTCGTGCAGTTTCACCCGACGGCGTTGCACATTCCCGGTTATCCGTGTTTCCTGCTCTCGGAGGCTTTGCGCGGTGAAGGCGCGTACTTGCGCAACTCCAAGGGCGAGCGCTTCATGAGCAACTATCATGAACTGGCCGAGCTTGCGCCGCGCGACGTGGTTTCGCGCAGCATCGTGCAGGAGATGGCCAAGGGCAGTCCGCAGATTTTCCTCGACCTCACGCATCACCCGGGTGACCAAACCCGCGCGCGTTTTCCCCGGATCTTCGAAACCTGCCTGCGGTTCGGCATCGACCTGGGTAAGCAAATGGCGCCGATTCATCCCGCCGCGCACTATGCGATGGGCGGGGTCCGGACGGATCTCGAGGGGCGCACTACGCTCCCGCAGTTGTACGCGGCGGGCGAGGTGGCCTGCACGGGCGTGCACGGCGCCAATCGACTGGCGAGCAACTCGCTCCTCGAAGGGGTCGTCTACGGAGCGCGAGCCGGCCGCGCGATGAGGAATGAGGCAGCGGTGTTGCGGCTGGAACCGGAGTCGCCGCAGGCAACGGTGTTTCCGCAGATTCAGGAGGCAGAACTTCGCTCGCTGACGTGGCAGCAGATCGGCATCCTGCGTGACGAGGCGGGACTCACCGATGCCCTGCACCGGCTGGCGAACACCCCGATGTCGGCGCGGCAAGTGGGCACGCGGCAGGAATATGAAGTGCGGAACATGCACACAGTGGCGGAGTTGATCGCCAAGTGTGCGCTCGAGCGCCGTGAGAGCCGCGGTGGGCATACGCGCACGGACTATCCAGGAAAGCGTGCCGAATTTCAGAAGCACTCGGTGATCTCCGCCAGGGGCGGCGTGGAGTTCCGGGCGTAGCGGTGGCTGCATCGCGGCTGGAAGCGATCCAGGGCTTCGCCGTTCGACTTTGATCCGGTTTTCGGCTTGGTGGCAGTGGTGGGCTACTCGGAACTTCCTGGTCGCGGCTTGGGAGGCCATGGCTCGGTGGTGTGGATCAGCATTCGAAAAGGGTCGACAGCAGGACGCCCGCAGCGGTCCACGTCGAGTCACGACCCAGCCACGCAGAGTCCTTAACGATCTTGTTGCCTTGGAATCGGAAGTACGATGTCCGCTTCGTTTTTTTTCGCGCGAGTTGGATGGAGGAGTCTCGGTGGTGACCACCGCGTCTCGCGAGCAACATTCCGGTGACGCCCCAGGTCCGGTGGCCGGCCCCACGAGTTTTCGAAATAGGCGCTTCAGCGGCAAGCCGCTGGCGCACCCAATCAGAGATCCCGGCGGCGTCGAATAGATGATAGGCTTTCAAGGAAACATATGCTTCGAATTCTCATGGCCGCGCTTTCCGCGGTATCGCTGTTCGCGGCCGATCGCCGGATTACGCTGATTGGCGGTCCGCCGAGTCACGGTCCGTTGGCTCACGAGCAGAATGCGGCTGCAATGCTGCTGGCCAAGTGGCTCAACCGCGTTCGCGGCATCAAGGCAACCGCCTATCGAAACGGCTGGCCAGCCGAAGGCGATGCGATCGACAAAGCCGATGCCGTCTTCGTCTTCTGCGATGGGTCAGAGAGGCACTTGCTCTTCCAGGAGCAGCGGGCCGGGCAGATCCAGAAGGCCGCCGCTCGGGGCGCCGGCATCATGCTCTATCACTACGCCGTCGAGCCTCCGGCCCAGCGGGGTCACGAGGAGACGCTCGATTGGATCGGTGGCTTCTTCGAGCTCAACTACTCGGTGAATCCGATTTGGGAAGCCGATATCCGGGAACTGCCCAAGCATCCGATCGCGTCCGGAGTGAAGCCGTTCCGCTTGAAGGACGAGTGGTACTTCAACATGCGCTTCCGCGAAGGCATGCATGGCGTTACGCCGATTCTGAATGCGATTCCGCCGGCCGAGACCACCACGCGACCGGATGGTATCCGCAGTGGGAACCCCGATGTTCGCTCGAAGAGCGGACAACCGCAAGTGCTCGAATGGGCTTATGAGCGCGCCGGCGGCGGGCGTGGCGTGGGATTCACCGGCGGCCACTTCCACTTGAATCTCGGTGACCCGAATTTCCGCAAGGTGGTGCTCAACTCTCTCGTGTGGGTAGCCAAGGCGAAGGTACCCAAGAACGGCGTGGAGGTCGAGGTCTCCCAGGGGGAACTCATGGAAAACCTCGACCCCAAGCCCGAACCGAAAAAGCGCTGACTTACTTGGCGATCACTGTGCGCCGCGCCATTTCGGAGTAATAGGCGTGGATCAGATACAGCACTGGAACTACCAGTAGTGTCGCGGTCCAGCCCATCAGGATGGTTTGCGTGAGAGTCACCGCCACCAAGGTCCCGGCCGCGTAGTAAGGAAGCGCCCAGTAATTGGCCAGTTGCCAGATGGAGCTGAGCGGCTTGCTCTGCACCAGGCAAAGGACGGTGGAGACTGCGGTCACGTTGGCGAAGAACAGAACCACCAGCGCGATCACCAGCCGGGCCAAGCCCGTGACAGTGCCTTCGCCGCCGGCAACCGAGTGCGAGATCAGGTGAGCCAACGCGCCGCAAAGGGCGAGGTTGGCGGTGTTGAATGCCGCTTGGACGGGCACGGGCCGGGTCTTGGTGTTGATGGTGCTTTGCACCAAGCCGGCGAGCATACACAGCAGCACGGTTTCCGGGCGGCTCAGTTCGGTGGCGCCGAGCAGCACGAAGACGAAGCCGGGGGTGATGGTTCCGTGCATTCCCGGAATCCTCACCTTGAAGGCGGAGGCGACAGCAGCCAGCAGCAGGAACAATCCGAGTTGTGCCGGATTGGCGCTCTGCCAGTAGGCCGCCGATAGCGCGCCGGCCACTATGCCGGCGGTGATCACCGAGCCAACGAAGATCCTTGCTTGGATTGGCATGGGCTTTCTCCTATCCGATTCGCAAGGTCCTCACTTGTCTCCCTTTACCGAGAGACCCTCGGGGAAGTGTGTACTGTCACCCCACACTACGTTGTCGCCCCACACTACGTTGAACGCGCCGCTGGTGCTGTCGCCCCATATGACGTTGTCGCCCCACACCACATTGTTACCCTGCAGGACGGTGTCGCCCCACACCACGTTGGTGGGCCACACCGTGTCACCCCACACGACGTTCTCACCGGCCACGCTGATCAGGTTCACGCTGGTGGTCTTGGTGGCGCTGTTGAAGACAGCCTTGGGCGAGAGCGCCCGCTTGCCGGGGGCGGTCTCGGTGCTGTTGAGCGCAGCCAGGATATCGACGTAGCCGGAGCCGATCGTGAACAGGTCATAGTGCACCGTGTAGGTGGCGCCTGTGGAATCCACCACTGTCTCGACGCTCGGAAGCCCCGTCTTGGTGGCCGTGCGCATCAGGCGCGCCTTCACCGTATCTGGCGTGAGCGTGGGATCCTTCTGCAGCATCAGGGCCGCCGCGCCGGCCACAACGGGAGTCGCCATGCTCGTGCCGCTGAGCGACAGATAGCTGCCCGCGGCATTGGCGCCGCCTACCTTGTAGTAACTCTGGAGGACCACGTTCGCCGGGTTGTTCGTTACGAGCGTGCTCGGAGCCGTCATCGCCGCAATGACCTTGTTGCCCGGCGCCACGACATCCGGCTTGACGATCGTATCGACCACCGACGGTCCTTTGGAACTGTACGTAGCCATGCGGTCATCGGCGCGAACCGTGGTGCCGTTGTCGCGCATCGCGCCCACCGTGATCACCCACGGGCTGTTACCCGGCGAGCCGATCGTCCCATAGCCGCCCGTTCCGAGGGTGTTGTCGCGGCCGCGATTGCCCGCCGCCACCACGACGACGATGCCCGCCTTCCAAGCGCGTTCCACCGCTTGGCACAGCGGATCGACCGTGAACGACTCGCGGATCTGGCGGCCCAACGACAGGTTCATGACGCGGATGTTGTATTGGGCTTTGAGTTGAATCGCGCGGTCAATGGCCGCGATCACGCTCGCGTCGTCGCCTGAGCCGTTGGCGTCGAGCACGCGCAGGTTGATGATGTTGGCACGCGGCGCGATGCCCTGGAACTTGCGCGTGAACAGGGCTCCCGTTGACAAGGTGGCGTCGCCCGCCACGATCCCCGCCACGTGCGTCCCGTGGCCATAGGCGTCAGCCGTGGACGTGTCGCCCGTCACGAAGCTTTCCGAGTAGACCAGCCGCGATGTCGTGCCATTCATCAGGTCACCGTGTTGCGTCACGCCGCTGTCGATCACGGCGACGCCGATTCCCTGGCCGGTCCATCCATATGAGTAGGCGATGTCGGCGAACACAGCCGGCTGCGCGTATTCGAGCTTCTTGGTGATCTTGCGGTTGGGCGAAACGAACTTCACGCCCTTCTTCTTCGACAACGCATCCACAGCCGAAGCTGGCAACCGCATGTGCATGGCATTGACGTTCGAGTAAGTCTTCTTGACTTCGCCCGAGTCCTTGACTTCTTTCGAGTCCTTATCGCTCTCGCTGTCGAACTGGACGATGACATCGATCAGAGCCGTCGCCCCCGGCCCAGTTCCGCTTGGCAGGTCGTCTGATTTCTTCTTCGAATCGGCGCACAGTGGGAGCGCCAGGATGCAGTAAAGACCGGCTCGCAGCAGCCGGTGGTTGAGTGTCCCCAGGTTCATGGGACCTGAAGAAGCACTTTGTGGTCCAGAATACACTTTGTCCTAGCTGCATTGTTTTCAATTGGTTAGCCATATTTGGCACGGTCGCTATGGCGACAAATTGTCTGGTTGTAGACTCGCCAGGACGAAAGTTTGGCACTACGCCCTTTCCGTCTTCGGCCACGGCGGGAGCAGCTTCATGAGGAACGACAAGATGAAGAACGGCAACACCATGAGCACGAGTGCGGGCAGCAGACCCTCACGCGTGGCGAACTCCATCTTGTAAGTGGTGTAGCCGAGAAAGCTCTTGGAGAACAACTGGCCACCAATGACCACGTTCCAGCGCATGGCGAAGATACCGATAAGCGTGAGCGTGCCGGCGATCGCATAGATGCGGCGCCGCGCAAGTTCGCCGAAGCCGCGCACCTGAGTCAACGCCAGTAGCGAGATCGGCAGCAAGGTTCCGAGCAGGATCTGGATCACCACCTGCGACACGTAGAGCCTCGAGTGGACCATGAAGTCGAGCGACTGGAACGATTCGTCGGCTTCGTAGATGCGATGGATCAGATCGAGCATCTCGAGCGAGAAGTCGATCAGAAAGGCGTAAAAGAGATACTTGCCGATCGCGTCGAGGCACGCCATGTCGAGCGGCTCTCGGCGGAGTTTCATCAACGCCATATAGAGCAGCAACACCGCGGCAATTCCTGAGACCATCGCCGAGAACAGAAACACGATCGGCATAAGCGGCGTGGACCACCATGGGTTCGCCTTGATCGATCCGAAGATGAAGCCCACGTAGCCGTGCAGCAGGAACGCTGAGGGGATGCCGATAACGGTAAGCGTCCAACCCACCCGATCATCGATGCGGCGGCTCTCTTCGCTCACGTTGTAGGAGCCGAGCGTCATGAGGCGGTAGATCCAGCGCAAAGGCCCGGTGGACGACTGGGCCAGCGCCACGATATCGGCCCGATAGTCGAGCCAGATTTCGAGCAGCAGAACCACCATGAGGTACCACAGATACACGAAGCCGAACATCGCCATGGCCGACGAGCGATGCGGGGTCAGGTACATTTCGAAGGAGCGCTCGGGATGGCCGAGATGGAGCTGCAGGGGAAGCGGCGCAACGAGCAGGAATGCCAGCGCGGTGAGCAACGCCAGGCGGTAGGTGGGCTTGACGGCTTCCACCTTGAAGACGCGTTCGAGCGATGCCAGGATGAACGCGCCCGCCACCAGTCCGGTGATGAACGGATACAGAACGATCAGGATGCTCCATTGGAGCTCCATCTCGTTGGGGTACATGAACCCTTCCACGCCGAGCGAATTCGGATACATCGTTTCCCCCTTTTATCGAACCGAGCCGTCGAGGTCTTTGTAGAAGACCTTGGCGCGCGTGGCCATGTGCGGCTTCAGCACCTGGACCCGATTCTTGCGCAGGAACTCGTGGACTGGGTCATCTGGATTCTTGAGGTCGGCGAGCGTGCGGCAACCCGTCGGGCACGCTTCGCAGCAGGCGGTGGTGAGGCCCTTGGTGATGCGGTGGTAACAGAGGTTGCACTTCTGCACAGTGTGCTTGGTGGGGTGAATGAAGCGGCAGCCATACGGGCACGCCTGCACGCAGTAGCGGCATCCGAGGCAGTATTTCTCGTCCACTAACACCACGCCATCCGGACTTACGAAGGTGGCGCCTACCGGGCAGACCTGCGTGCAAGGCGAATCCCAACAGTGGTTGCAGAGCTTGGGCACATAGAAGCTCTTGACGGAGGTATCCTTCACCGGAGGGAACCCGTTCATTCCTCCCAACGGGGATTCGACATGCGGGCGCTCGATGTCCTCGCCGTGAATCTGGTAGCGCTCGACCCAGGTGCGGTAGAAGCCATCGGGCACGTCGTTTTCCCGGGCGCAGGCGCGCACGCAGTTGCCGCAGCCGATGCACTTGCTGAGGTCGATGGTCATGCCCCACCAGTGGTCTGCGGCCTTGTACTGGTCGGTAGCGGCTTTGGCCTCGCCCTCCATCAGATTCAGTCCGGCGGCGGCGGCCGGAGTGAGCATGATGAGCTTGCTCGCTTTGTCGATGATTTCGCGCCGCGTGATTGGCATCGTTCGTCCTCCGGCTACATTTTTGGTTGGTGCGGATTGTGGCAGGCGATGCAAGTGCCTGCGTCGGCGTAGTGCTCAGCCACGGCCACCTGCGGGAACCAGGCGGGCTTCGCCGCGTCCTTCTGGTGGCAGCCCTTGCACAAGGCGGCAGCCTGCGGCTTGGACGGCTTCTTCTCGGGATCGCTCGCGTGGACCGCTTGTGCGCCATGACAGGCTTCGCACGAGATCTTGGCGTGACGTCCGGTCTTGGTGGCGGTGTCTTTGTCGTCGTGGCAGGCGATGCAGTCGGCGCGCCCGGCATAAGCGGCGGGGCGGGCGCGGTTGTCGTCGAGCGCGGCGGGGCGGTAGTGGCCGAGTCGTCCGAAGTCCGTGGGCACAACGGCGGCGCGGATGACGAGAAATGCCCCCACCGATCCTGCGACCACGGCTGCCAACCGGATGAGGTGCTCCCAGTTGCGTGGCATCACGGCGGAAGCAAGTGCACCCTGAGTGCCGCGCCCCAGGCGGGGCTCTCAGTCCGGATCGGGTCTTTTCACCCTCGCACAGTAGCAATTTGCGTCAAGAGGCGAGCTTTGGGTTGGTCGTGCCCCATGTCCCCACCTTATGTGTCTCGAGAAGATCGTTGAAGCGCTATTGGAGGCGGAGGATTGCGTCGTCAACCGTGGCAGCAGCAAAGGAGAGAGCCTGCCGCAGGTCTTCTTCTTCGAGGAATGGGTACTCGCGGAACAACTCCGCCCGGTCGGGATATGTGGCCAAGATCTCGAGCACTCGGCGTACTGTGATCCGCATGCCGCGAATGCAGGGCTTCCCTCCGCACTTTCCGGGATCTATAGTGATTCGGTCGAAACCAGGAAATGCTCGCACGCTCAGAATCCGATCCGCAACCCCAACTGGACCTGACGGGGCGACTTCGCCGAGAAGATCCGCCCGAACGTCGAGGGCTCGTCGGCGTAGCGCTCGGGAAGGTCAAAGTGGGCGGTGTTCGAGAGGTTGAACGCTTGCGCTTCGAGCGTCAGCCGCCACCGCTCATGCACGCGGAACGTGCGCGCGACACCGGCATCGAGGTTCACGAGTCCCGGACCGGCAACGATATTTCGCCCCGCTGAGCCGAAGGTGAACTGGCGCGGAATGGCGAAAGCGGCGGTGTCGAACCAACGCTCGGGCGTCCGAGTGGAGAGGCGCGGGTTACGCAGCAGGTCCGGGCGATCATTGCCGAAGATCGATCCACTGTTGCCGGTGTTCGAGTTATCGAATCGAAGGAGCGGCGTGAAGGGCTGGCCCGTTTGCGCGGCCAAGATGGTGCGGAATTCGACGCCTTTCCACTGCCACACGGATGCGGCGGCGAGGCGGTGGCGCAGATCGAACGACGACTGCGCGCGCTCGGCGCGGAAGTTGCGACTATCTTGCGGGAAGTTCTTGTCGGGCTTGGTCCCGAGAAACGCCGAGGTATCGTCGATGGATTTCGACCATGTATAGGACGCGATCAGGGACCAGCCGCGAGTCAGGCGGCGATTGAGGTTCGCCTGCAGCGAGTGGAAATTCGAGTTACCGCCGCTCTCGCTGAAGAAGACGCCGCCGAAGGCCGGATTCGGACGCCGCAGCGCGAGCACCCCCGCAGCCGGCGCGGGTTGATTCAGATCGCGCGAGCGGATCAGGTGGGTTCCCTTGGATCCCGCATAGGCGAGCGTCAACGTGGCCGAGCGCGACACCTGGCGCTCCACGGTGAAGTTCCAGTTCTGCATGTAGGCAGTGGTGATGTCGGGGCTCAGCGTGTTCGGCGAAGGCGGCGGCGTGATTCCGCCGTTGGTCGGGAACGGATTCGCGAGCGTGAGGAGCGATGTGGCCGTCGGGAAGAAGACACGCACGTTGAACAGCGGCGGATTGAAGTAGAACGACGAGTTCACCACGAACATGCCGGAATCGAAGAAGACGCCGTATCCGCCGCGGACGACCCAACCCGCGCCTGGCGTCCAGGCGAACCCTACGCGCGGGGCGAAGTTGTTCCGATCGGGCCGAAGGCCGGCGCGCGGCACGCCATTGCGGCCCACTTGCACCAGCTTGTTTGTCGTCACGTCGAGCGTGTACATGCGGTCTTCGGGGTCCGTCGAGGGGCTCGCGTACTCGTAGCGAACGCCGAGGCTCAGGTTCAACCGTGGCGTGACGCGCCAGTCGTCTTGCGCATAGAGATACTGTCCGCGAGTGCGCAGGCTCTGGCGGTTGTCGAACTTCGATTGGATCCCGAACGACGGCAACCCGAGCAGCACGTCGGCGAGGCCCACGCCCGTGAGAGCTCCGGAGAAGGTAAGTGACCCGCGCCCAAAGTAATCGAGATAGCCGTCAGTGGCGACATGCCGGAATTCGCCGCCGAGCTTCCAGGAGTGCGCGCCGCGGATCCAGGCGACGGATTCCTGAATTTGCCAAGTGGGAGTGGTCCGTTCGAGCGGGAGTTGGTCGACGTCGCCCACCTGAGAGTAGCCAGCGATCTTGATGGACGGAAATCCGAAATCACGGGGGCGCACGTTGAGCCAGTTGACGCCCCAGAGCGTGCCCACGTCGGTCTGCCAGTTCTGCGGACGCGCGCGCCGGTAGGACCGCGTATAGGCGAAGCGCGTGGTCTGCACGAAGGCCGGAGTCCACACGCGCTGATGCTGCACGGCTCCGTTGTGGCCGGAGTTATCGACATAGTTACCGAATCCCGCCACGTCAGTAACTTCTTCCGCGAACGGCTCGAGGAGATTCTGCGATCCCCAGCCGTAACGGACCGAGAGTTCGTCACGCGAGGAAAGGCGGTGATCGTAACGGGCGGTGAGCGAATGCACGCCGTCGCGCAAGACGGGCGAGGCTGGAAGATCGAACAGCGCGAGCACGCGCGGAGCGAGCGGATTGACGCGCGCGGCGGGAACGCGATTCCCGGGGAACGGCTGGCGCGTGAATGGATCGAGCACGGTGCGGGTGAATTCGCCTACGCGCTCGGCGGCGGTGGGTACCGCGGCCAGGTGCGTCAAGGTGTGACGCTCGCGCAGCGCCTCATAGTTGACGAAGAAGAAGGAGCGGTCGCGGTGGACGGGGCCGCCGAGCGATCCACCGAATTGGTTGCGGACATACTTGGGGCGCGATGCGCCGTCGAAGAAGTTGCGCGCGTCGAGCAAGCGGTTGCGCAGGTATTCGTAAGCTGTGCCGTGGAGATCGTTGGAGCCCGAGCGTGTGACCACGTTCACTTGCGCTCCACCGCTGCGGCCATACTCGGCGCTGTAGGAGTTCGTGAGAATGCGGAACTCCTGAATCGACTCGAGCGATGGCTGCAGGACGTAGCGATTGGTGTAGGGGTCATTGTTGTCGGCGCCATCGAGCGTGAAGTTATTGAACTCTTCGCGCGCTCCGCCGGCATGCATGGCGAAGGAGCCGCGGGAGGAGAGTTCCGAGTCCTGCACGGGCGGCAGCACGCCGGGCGTGAGGAACGAGAGCTGGAGGAAGTCGCGGCGGTTGAGGGGGAGCTGGGCGATGCGGTCGCGTTCGAGCGTGGCGCCGAGGGCGGGCGACTCGGCGTCGATGCCTTCGAGCGGCGCTGACACGGTGACGGATTCGCGGCGGGCGGCGGGTGCGAGCGTGGCCTCGATGCGGCGGTGGGAATCGAGCGTGAGCACGACTTCGTCGAAGACGGCGGGCTGGAGATCGGGCGCCGAGACGGTGACGCGGTAGCGGGCGGGCCGGAGTTCGGCGATGCGCCAGGAGCCATCGGCGGCGGAGCGCGCGGTGCGGGGGGCGTTGCGATCGAGGTCGAGCGCTTCGATGGCGGCGTTGCCGATTGGGCGCTGCGAGCTGTCGCGGACGGTTCCGGCGAGGGTAGCCGTGGTGGTTTGGGAAAACGCGGCGGATGTGACCAGCAGCGCGAGGACGGCTCGGTGTAGCACCTCTTCGATGGTACCTCTCGCGGCGCGGAGTGGCCGTTTTCCACCACTTTCGGGCGCGAATTCGAAGGTTTTGTAAAGGTTCGGTAAAAGCGTTCGGGGGCGGAAACTGATCGGCGAGAGGGGGCGTATCACTGATCGGAAGGAGAAAGGAACCGATGAAAAAAGCGATCCTGACGATGATTCTGGCCGCCGCGGCGATGGCGGAGTCCACCACTGCGACGACCGAACTGGCTCGTACCAGGGACGAGGCGTTGGCCAAGAAAGTCCGTCACGAGCTGGTAACCCTGCCCTTCTTGGGTGTGTTCGACAACATGTCATTCCGGGTGGAAGACGGCGCGGTGACCCTCTTCGGTCAAGTGACCCGCCCCACGCTCAAGAGCGACGCATTCAATGTGGTGCGGCGGCTCGAGGGTGTGGCCAAGGTGGAGAACCGGATCGAGGTACTGCCGCTTTCGCCGAACGACAACCGGATCCGCGTGGCGGTGCTGCGCGCGGTGTACGGCTTCCCGAGTCTGCAGCGCTATGGACTGGGGACCAACCCTTCGATCCGCATCATCGTGAAGAACGGTGACGTGACGCTCGAGGGCGTGGTGGCCAACAGCGGCGACCGCGATGTAGCCAACATTCAGGCGAACGCGGTAGCGGGCGTGTTCCAAGTGACCAACAATCTTCGGGTGGAGGGCCGCTCGTAAGCGGCACCGCCGGAGTAAGAACCAGATAGTAGTTACACCAGGAGACAAGACCATGAAACGGATGATTCTCGCAGTGATTCTGGCCGGAGCCGCGATTGCCGCGACGGCCGAGACCCCTTCGGTGGCGCAGGACATTCGCGCAGCCGATGAAGCCCTTGCCAAGAAGGTGCGCCACGAACTGCTGATGCTGCCCTATCTCAGCGTGTTCGACAACATGACGTTCCGCGTGGAGAACGGCGATGTGACCTTGATGGGTCAAGTGGTGCGGCCGACGTTGGCGTCGAGCGCGTTCAACGTGGTGAAGCGGCTGGAAGGCGTGGCGCATGTGAGCAACCAGATCGAAGTGCTGCCGCTTTCGAACTTCGACAACCGGGTGCGGCTGTCGGTGGCGCGCGCGGTGTATGGTTACACGGCGCTGCAGCGGTACGGGCTGGGTGCGAATCCGCCGATCCGGATCATCGTGAAGAACGGTGACGTGACGCTCGAGGGCGTGGTGGCCAATGAGATGGATCGCAACCTGGCGTTCATGCGGGCGAACGGCGTGGCGGGCGCGTTCAAAGTGACGAACCACCTGCGTGTGGATGGGCGAGCGTAAGTCAGGCTCCTTCCCTTGTCGGGGACTCGGCTTCGGCCGGGTCCCCTTTTTCTTTTTCGGCGGCGACGGCGGTGAAATCCACGGAATCGAGTGCCTGCATCAACTCGCGCTCGCGACGGGAGAGTGATCGGGGGCCCATGGGGGACAAGGCTCGGATTCGCTCAATCAGTTTCGTGGTCTCGCCGGAAAGCGTTCCGAGTAGATAGGCCGGGCCCTGCGGGTGATGTTTCAAGAAGCGCTTATACTCGTCGTGAATCCCGGGTCGGCCACCGACATTTCCCGAAGTTCGGCCGCCAGTGAACACCGCGGCGTTGGCTGCCTCGGTGCCATGGCCTCTCGCATGGATGTGGGGCGATTGGAGTAAGCGAATTTGCCCGGTTCGCTTCCAACCGAGAGCGCGATTCCATGGATGCGTGGCGTCGCCGCGGGATACCCTCCAAAGATCAACTCCTGCCCAACGAGAGCACTCCGCCAGCGAGCACCGACGACCAGACCGCAAAGTTGCTGAGCGGTGGGCGTTCCAACGAGTTCGCCGGGAAGACTAGCGGAGAGAAAGAGCGGGAGTTGGTTGGAGGGCTGCGCCGTATCCCCCGTTTTTCGGAGGGCAAATTGACAGCGCGGCCGATGGGGAGTAAGAAGGCGGCAGATGCCAAGAGCAATCAAGAAGAAGAGTCGATCTGTTCCGATCGAACGAATTGCGGCGGGCCTTCAAGTAATCCGGCAACAGCAGGTCATGCTCGATGCCGATCTCGCCGTGTTGTATGGGGTCCAGACGAAAGCGTTCAATCAGGCGGTGCGCCGCAACATGGACCGGTTTCCGGAAGACTTCATGTTCCAGCTTACCGAAGAGGAGACACGACACTCGAGGTCACAAATTGTGACCTCAAGTTGGGGAGGCCGGCGGCACCAACCTTTCGCTTTCACTGAACAGGGCGTCGCGATGCTGTCTTCGGTTCTGCGCAGCAAGCGCGCGGTTCAGGTGAATATCGACATCATGCGGACGTTCGTCCGAATCCGGCAACTCCTTTCCACGCGCGAGGAGGTGGCCCGCCACCTGGCGCGGCACGATCGTCAGATCGGCGTGCTCTTCGAGCATGTCAAGACGCTGCTGGCTCCCGCGCCGAGCAAGAGGAAGCCGATCGGATTCATCGGAAACGGTGCCTGACTTGCGCCGGGCGGGCACCCTCGCCGTTCATCCAATAGCGGCAAGCGGGCTCCGCGCCTCATCTGGAAGGCCGTATGCGGTCCAGACGAAGGCGCTCAATGGCGGTGCGCCGCAACATGGACCGGCCCGGAAGCCTTCATGTTCCAGCTCACCGAAGAGGAGACGCGACACTTGAGGTCACAGATTGTGACCTCAAGTTGGGGAGGGCCGGCGGCACCGGCGTTTCGCCCTCACCGAACTGGGCGTTGCTGGTGCTGTCTTCAGTTTCTACACAGCAAGCGTGCGGTTCTTAGATCGGCGTACTGTTCGAGCCTGTCAAGACACTGCTGGCTCCGGCTCGAGCAAGAGGAAACCGAATTCATTCATCGGAAGCGGAGCTTGATGCGCGCCGGGTGGGTATCCTCGCCGTTCGTCCAGTAGCGGCAACCCGCTGCCGCACCGCATCATAGAAGAATGATGCCTCACGGGCGCAGAGCAGAGGGAAGGCCGGGGCGCCACCGCGCCGCCCTCCACGGGGCCGAACTCTCGCAGACCAAGAACACGACGCCGAAATCGGAGCGGCTGCGCGCCATCCTTCCCGACATCTGGGAGATGGTGAAGCCGCGTGCCGGGTTGCTTTCACTCGGGCTGGCGCTCATGATAATCAACCGGCTGTGCGGACTCGTGCTGCCCGCTTCCACCAAATACCTGATCGACGACGTGATGGGCAAGAAGCAGACGGGGCTTCTGCTGCCGTTGGTGGGGGCGGTGGTGGCCGCAACGCTGATCCAAGGTGTGACGTCGTTCACCCTCACGCAATTGCTCTCGAAGGCCGCGCAACGGCTGATTGCCGAGATGCGGCGCAAGGTCCAGATGCACGTGGGCCGGCTGCCGGTATCGTATTTTGATTCAAACAAAAGCGGCGTTCTTGTTTCGCGCATCATGAATGACGTGGAAGGGGTCCGCAATCTCATCGGCACCGGACTGATCGAACTCGTCGGCGGCCTGATGGCAGCGATGTTCGCAGTGGTGGTCCTGATGCGGATCTCGGCGACGATGACCGGCATTACGCTCGGCGTGGTGATCGTTTTCGGCGGCGGACTCCAATATGCGTTTCGCCACCTGCGCCCCATTTTCCGGGAGCGCGGCCAGATCTATGCCGAAGTGACCGGCCGGCTGACCGAGTCGCTGGGCGGCGTGCGGGTGGTGAAGGGCTACCACGCCGAGGAACGCGAGGAGGCGGTGTTTTCGAAAGGCGTGGACCGGTTGCTCGACAACGTGCTGCGGTCGCTCACGGGGATGTCGATGATGAGCTTGTCGGCCACAATCCTGATGGGAATTGTTGGCGCCGTGGTGATGTACATCGGTGGAGGAAAGGTGCTGACGGGCGAACTGACAACCGGCGGATTCGTCACGTTCACCGCGTTTCTGGCGTTTCTGGTGGCGCCCGTGTTCGGCATCGTCGGCATCGGGACGCAGTTGACGGAAGCGCTTGCCGGACTCGAGCGCACACGCGAAGTGCTCCGCGAAATGCGGGAAGACACGGATCCGAACCGCGTTCGGGCGATCGGGCCGATCGATGGCACGGTGGAGTTCGAAGACGTGCATTTCCAATACGAAGAAGGGAAGCCGGTGCTGAAAGGCGTAAGCTTCGTTTCGCGGCCCGGAACGGCGACGGCGCTGGTGGGTTCGTCGGGATCAGGCAAGTCGACCATCATCGGGTTGGTAGCTGCGTTTCATAAGCCGCAGCAGGGCCAGGTGAGGGTGGATGGAATCGATCTTTCCACGGTGCATCTCGAGTCGTATCGGGCGCAACTCGGCGTGGTGTTGCAGGAGACGTTCTTGTTCGATGGGTCGATCCGCGAGAATATTGCGTTCGCGCGGCCCGATGCGACCGAGGAGGAACTGCTGCGTGCGTGCAGGATCGCGCGGGTGGACGAGTTCGCGGAGAAGTTTCCCGATGGATACGATACGGTTGTGGGCGAGCGCGGGGTGAAGCTTTCCGGAGGGCAGCGGCAGCGGGTTTCGATCGCGCGGGCGATTCTGGCGGAACCGCGGATTCTGATTCTCGATGAGGCGACGTCGAGTCTCGACTCGGAGTCGGAAGCGATGATCCAGGAAGGCTTGTCGTATCTGATGAAGGGGAGGACGACGTTCGTGATTGCGCATCGGCTTTCGACGATTCGGCGATGCGACCAGATCCTGGTGGTGGAGGGCGGCGAGATTGTCGAGCGTGGCAATCACGCATCGCTGTACGAGGCGCGGGGGCGTTACTGGGAGTTGTATACGCGCCAGCATGGGCTCGAGGCGAATTTGTTCTTGGCACCCGGAGAAGGGGATGCGATGGCGGTAACTAACTGAGTTCTTACAGTGTGCGGGTGACCTTCGACAGTCCCCGTGGTTGGTCGGGATTCAACCCCTTCTCCTGCGCCAACGCCGCCGCGAACAACTGCGCCGGGACGATATACGGGATCGGCGTGAAGACCTCTTCCGGCAACGGACCAGTATGCGTCAACCGCGCCGGAATGCACACGGTCCGCAGGCCGAGATCGATCGCATCCGGATTCGACCGGTCCGTGATGAGCAGCATTTCGGCGCCCGCGTCGCGGAGCTTGTCGAGGATCTGGTGCATCGAGGTCCAGGTGACGCCTCCCGGAGTGAACAGGAACACCGGGAACGACGACCCGACCATTGCAATGGGGCCGTGCAGGAAGTCGGCGGATGAGAAGCGCTCAGCCACGATGTAGCACGTTTCCATCAATTTCGAGTGCGAGCAGAAGGCATTGGCGTAGTTGAGGCCGCGAAAGTAGGCCACCACCGTGGTCCATGAAGCGGTAGCGCGTCGCGGTGGTAATGTCGTTCTCGAGCTTGAGCAGCGTCGGTCCAGGCGGGCATTCGGCGTAAGTCATCGAGTGAAATCGGGCGCCCAGCGCATACGCCAGCAGATAGAGCATCAGCATCTGGCCGGTGTAAGTCTTGGTGGCGGCGACGCGTTCGCGGTAGCCTTTCAACAACACCACTTCGGCCAGCTTCAGCGTGCTGTCGGCTTCATTCGTGATGGCGACGGTGAGCGCGCCCTGCGCCTTGGCGCGTTCGAGCACGAGGTTAGTGTCGGTGGACTCGCCTGATTGCGAGATGCCGACCACCAGCGCGTCGCGGAGTTGACAGTGGCACCGTAGAGCGTGAAAATCGACGGCGCGGCCATGGCCACGGGGATGCCGGTGGAGATCTCGAGCGAATGGCAGTAGGAGTGCGCGGCGTTGTCGGAGGTGCCGCGCGCGGTGAGGATGATGAGCCGCGTTTCTGCTTTCCAAGCGCGCGCGCAAGGCGTCCACCACGGCCGGCGATTCAGCGCAGCGTACGGTCAGCACGTCCGGCTGCTGGCGAATCTCGTCGAGCATCATCGGCATGATCATTCGAGGGTAACAGGTGGTGCTCCGCTCGCGCCGCCGCATCGTATACTGGCCGAACCATGGCTTCGCGCTTCACCTTTGCGCCGTTGACCGCCGCCAACTTCTCCGCGCTCGAAACCCTGTTCCGGACCCCGTGGCAGCCTGCGGCGTGCTGGTGCATATGACTTGGCGCGCCCCACGCGCGGACTACAAAAGCAAAGGGCGAAGGGAATCGGCAGGCGCTACGTGCGCTGGTCGAGTCCGGCAACCAGGAGAAGCACGCTCGCGTTCCACGGCACGATGAGCCAGTGGGGTGGATCTCCGTCTGCGCGCCGCGCTCGCAGTTCACTTATCTCGCCCGCACGCGGACGCGCCTCCGGATGAAAAGCCGGTATGGAGCGTCACTTGCTTCTTCCCATCGCCAAGGCGTATCAAGGCCACGGGCTTGCGCGCCAACTCACTCGCAGCTGCGGCGAAGTGGGCGAAGTCGCAAGGATACGGCACGCTCGGGGGCTATCCGATCATGCCGCGCGGCGAGCAGTATCCACCGGTCTTCGCGTGGACCGGCCTTCACCAGGCATTCGAGTGCGGCTTCACGGATTGCCGTGTGGCGTCGAAAGTCACGCCTGCTGGTGCGCAAAGATGGTCTGTTTCGGGCACCGAGGTCCACGATTCACAGTACTGACACCATGCCCCAGAACACGTCAAGCACCTTGTTTTTGTTGAACTAAGCGGCAGACGCGGGTTGCCCGTTCCGGGACCCTAT
Source organism: Bryobacteraceae bacterium (assembly GCA_046331625.1). Lineage (GTDB taxonomy): Bacteria > Acidobacteriota > Terriglobia > Bryobacterales > Bryobacteraceae > JAXLQL01. The sequence goes on along the minus strand of JAXLQL010000020.1, from coordinate 67,131 downwards.
GCTACGCTGTAGCTTGCTCTAGTTGTACTGACTTGGCGGTAATCAAAGAGTCGCGCTCAGAGAGCAAAATCCGGGGGTGGTGTGTCCAAATCAGGTTCCGTGGTAAGCCCCGGCTGCTCGCGACCTTGTCAGTCGACTGGTGCAGCCTAGCGCACCGCGCGTGTGGCTCTTCATGATCTTTCGGTCTCTATTCAGTCTCTTTTCCTCGGATTTGGCCATTGATCTGGGGACGGCGAACACGCTCGTCTACGCAAAGGGCCGGGGGATCGTGGTCAATGAACCTTCGATCGTCGCGATCAACAAGACCAACGGCGAAGTGGAAGCCGTGGGCCGCGAAGCCAAGGAGATGTTGGGGCGCACGCCCGGCAACATCGTCGCGATTCGCCCCATGAAAGACGGCGTGATCGCCGACTTCAAAGTTACCGAGCGGATGCTCAACTACTTCATCCAGAAGGCGCACGGGCGCAAGATGCTGGTGCATCCGCGGATCGTCATCGGCGTTCCGAGCGAGATCACACAAGTGGAAAAGCGCGCCGTGATTGACTCGGCGTATCGGGCCAAGGCGAGCGAAGTCCACTTGGTGGAGCAGGCGATGGTGGCCGCGATCGGCGCGGGCCTGCCGATCACCGAACCCAGCGGCAACATGGTGGTGGATATCGGCGGCGGCACAACCGACGTGGCGGTGATTTCACTCTCGGGCATCGTTTACTCGCGCTCGGTGCGCGTGGCGGGCAACGAGATCGACGAAGCGATCATCCAATATCTCAAGCGCAAGTACAACCTGCTGATCGGCGAGCGCACCGCGGAGCAGATCAAGATGCAGATCGGCTCGGCGTTCGAGCTGGACAAGCCGCTGACCATGGAGATCAAGGGGCGCAACCTGATCGAAGGCGTGCCCAAGACGATCACCATCGACGACAGCGAAATCCGCGAGGCGATCTCCGAGTGCGTGGCGACGATCCTGAACGCGATCCGCGTGGCGCTCGAACGGACGCCGCCCGAGTTGAGCGCGGACATCAGCGACCGCGGCATCGTGCTCACCGGCGGCGGCGCGCTGCTGAAGAATCTCGACAAACGGATCCGCGAAGAGACCGGATTGCCGGTATCGATTGCGGAAGACCCTCTGGCAAGCGTAGTCTTAGGAACAGGGAAGATGTTGACCGACTTCAAGCTGCTCCGCCGGATCGCCATCGATTGACGAGGCGGAACGAAAGGGATCGCTGAACGGGAGCGGACGTGGAATTCATCCTCAACCGCTACAAAAACGTGACCGTGCTCTCACTCGTACTGGGAGCGCAACTGTTCCTATTGGCTTGGCAGGTGCGCACGCGGCAAGACGTGGAGCTGATCCGGGTGTGGTCGGTGTCGGGGTTCATGCCGGTGGCGCGGCTGATCGAAGGCGTGCGCGCGAACACGATCGGCGTGCTCGACAACTACGCCGATCTTGCACGCGCCGCCGATCACAATCGCCAACTGCAGCAAGAGCTGGACAAGCTCAAGCTCGAGAATCAATATCTGCGAACCGAGTTGGCCACGGCCGACCGCGCGCGTGCGCTCGCGCTGTTCCTGCAAAAGAGCCCGAACCGCTATCTGGCGGCTCGCGTGGTGGGTGCGGGTACGGGCGCCGGAGCGAAGGTTGTGCTGGTGGATCGCGGGACCAACGATGGAGTGAAGAAGGGGATGGCCGTGATCACGCCCGATGGGATTGTGGGCAAGATCTCGGCGGCGTATCCGAGCGGGTCACAGGTGCTGCTCGTTTTCGATGGCACGTTCGCGGCGGGCGTGATTTCGCAGAAGAACCGGGTGCATGGAACGCTGAAGGGCCAGGGCAGTCCGCTGTGCACGGTGGAGTATATTCAAAACGAAGAGAAGCTAGAAGTGGGCGAATGGCTGTTCACTTCCGGTGACGACCGTGTCTTCCCGAAGGGGCTTCCAGTAGGCCGAGTGAAGACCGTTCGACCAGGCAAGATCTTCTACAAGGAAGTCTTTGTGGAGCCGAGCGGATTGCAGCGCGGGCTAGAGGAAGTGTTGGTGGTGCTGGAAGGCGTGCATCAGCAGATTCCCGATGCGCTCGACGCGAGCCAGGCGCTGCACATGCTGCCTCCGCCGCCGCCCGAACCGAAGTCCGCTGCTGAGGCGGATCGCGCCGCGCGGAAGACGCTTTCCACGGAAGCCGACAAGGTGATGGAGCGGCACAAAGGCATTCCCGCACCGGCGGCGGCAGGATCGAGCGCTCCTGCGCCTTCGGAAGGAGCGCAAGCGGCTCCGCCGCCTCCGGAGACCGGTTCCGGGCAGCAATGACGGACTTCTCCTCCGATCGCCTCATTGGCACGCGCGCACGGCAACGTCCGCGGTTCCGGACCCGGCCCCTCGCGCTGATCGCGGTGCCGCTGGTGGCGATTCTGTTCCAGGTCTACGCTCCGCGGTTTCTGACGTACCTTTCGTTTCTCGAGCTGCCGCTGCTGGTGACGATCTACTTCGCGCTGTCTTGGAGGCAGCCGATCGCGGGGTTGCTGGCGGGGTGCGTGATCGGGCTGACGCAGGACGCATTTTCGTATCAGCCGATCGGGATCTTCGGGATCGTGAAGACGCTGGTGGGTTACTTCGCGGCGTCGATCAGCCAGCGCGTGGATACGGACAATCGCGTGATCCGGTTCGGGCTGGGCGCGTTCTTCTACTTCTTTCACCAGGTGACGTATTGGATTCTGGTGGGGACGCTGCTGACGCAGGCGCTACCGTTCGGGTTGGGGGAAGTGGTGGTGTTCAGCGTGTTGAATGGGCTGGTGGCGGCGTCGCTGTTCGGGTTGCTGGACCGGCTGTAGCTTCAATAAGGACTCGGGCTGCGTTGATCGCCGGGCAGCGTGAGAGCGTTCTGAGATGCCCACGATTGGCCGTTGCGGCTCCAGAGCGATGCGGCGGCGAGGATGCGTTCTTCGTACCGGTCCGCTGTGGGAAACGAGACCTTCCACTCGAGCGTTCCGCGGAAACCGGCGAGGCGCGGCCACTCGAGGAGCACGTTGGCGATGATTTGCGATCGCGTGAAGGCGATCTGGTCAGTAAGAATTACGGCGCCGGTATCGGAACGGAAGGTCAGATCGAGGATGGTGTTGGTGGTGGGCGAGACCCAGATGAGCTCGTGGGAGTTGGCGGGGTCAGAGAGATCGATGGCGACGACCGAGCGGCTTTCGTGGGCAGGCGATCGCGGAACGGTGAGACTCTGCACCACTTGGCCATTTTCGCGTTTGATCAGGCGGGCGAAGGCGCCGAGGGGAAGGTCATTGAACTCGATGATGTCGGCGAAGCCGCGCGTAAGCTCGGTGGGCGCGCCGCTGGTTTCGACGATGGTTACGGCTCCGGGGGCGAGGGTCGCTTCGAAGGTAGCGGCGTCGACTTTGCCTTGGGTCGCGGTGAGCGTCAGTTTCCACGCTTCCTGAAATCCGCGTGCGGTTTGGAACGCGGCCATGATGTGGGCGGGCTTGGTGGCAAGGTTGACGATAGTCACTTGCGTGGACCAACCGCCGCCGTCGTGGATGAGGGGGATGATGCGGTCGGTTTCGCCGACGGTGGCGGCAGCGAGGGGGAGGGCGGTCAGGAAAGCCGCGGTTCGAAGCATGGTCCCATGATGAGACGGGTCCGCTACGGGGGAATGAATATCAGGTTTCGATCCGCCGATTATCGAGGTGATCAGGTCAATCCGGTTCGGTTTCGCTCCTAACTGTACGATTTGCGCTGGCCGGCACAAGTCATCTGGCAACACGCCCAAATTCTTGAAGCCGAAGGCGTCAAGGGTGCGAACTATGAATTCGGCATTTTGCGGACTCGCCCGAACCAGAAGATCGATGTCGGCATTCGAGTTGAGTAACTCGATAAACTCTCTCAAGTCCTTGCTGAGATGCATTCGGTTCGACCCGTTCTCTCAACTCGAGAATGACCTCGATCCGCTGTTCGGGAGTCATTGCCTGATCCTCGGCAATCTCCGCTGCCTCGGCCTGCGCAAAGCCATGGAAGATGCGGATGACTCTCTCCATCATTCTTCATTTTGTCGCGCCGGAGCTTCCAGTGGGTACATCATCGCGCAAAATCGCAAGGGATGAAGCAATGACCGGATTGGACGAATCTGCCCGTGGAAGTTGTGCCCTTCCTATCGAGAACATCGGCAACGAACGGTAGATAGATAGTAGCCCCGTGGAGCATTGGTCGAATTCGGCGGCTGCGCGGCTTGGCTGCTCCTTGACCGAGATGTCGCGCCTCACGCCGGCACGGATAGGATCGCCTGCCGTGCCGATGCCTTCACGCAAAACGAGCTCCAAGTAGAGCCGTGCCGCAGATGGGCAGACCAGACGCCGCTGCTCGGACGAATCCTGGACCACTACACCTTCGGCACGGATCTGTAGCGCCCGGCGCCTTTCGACACCGGGCGCCCGCAATCAAATCACAAGCACCCTCGGCGCGACCTGCGTCACCGAGATCGATGGCGCACTGCCACTCCCGTCGCTCGCCGTGTACACTGCCGTCACCGACAGCGGAACCGTGCTCACGATCTCGAGAATTCCCGACGTGAACGGCACCGGACCCGCCGGCGCCGCGCCGAGCAACAACTCGAGCAGCCGGCAGCAATCGTCCATCGTAGCCGCGTGCGCTGGCAGGCGGATGAGGTCGCGCGCCGAAGGCGTCCGGAACTGCGGCTCACGGCCCGACACCGCGCCGGCCAGCACCAGCGGCGTGACCAGCTTCGCCACCGGCACCGTCTTTCCGGTCGCGTTGTGGATGTTGATCTCGGTGGAGTAGCGGCCCGGCTGCACGGACGTGCAACCGCAGCAATCGCCCTTCACCTCGCCGCACAGGAACGTGACGCTGTGCGTGAACAACGTGAAGTTCGAGGGTCCGACGACTACGGCCGGCCGGCCCGGTTGCTCGATGCCGAACTTCGGCGGATCGAGCGAATCGGGATCGGAACAGATGTCCACCTGGTACGAGCCGTTGCCGAGATCGGTGACGCCGCTCGAAGGCGTGCTCCCCGGTTGCGCCGCGATGGTGAATGCATCGGTGCGGCCGGGTCCGAGGAGGTTGCCGTACTTGTCGCGCGGCGTGAACGTCATGCGATAGCACGAGCCGCCGTTAGGATCGATCGGCGTCGACGTGACCGTGGTCTTGCCCGGATCGATTCCGGTTTCCACGTGAATCGACCAGAGTATCTCGCGCATGCCGCTGCAGCCTTCGCCGTACGTGGCTTTGGCGTGGAAGGTGTAGTTGCCTTCGGCGCGGAGCAGATCGGGCATTGCCTTGCCGAACGTGGACCCGCCTTCGAACAAGCCGCCCGTGTCGGATGAATCGTCTGTGAGGGCGACCACGGTGTCGACGTAGTTCACCACCGGTTTGCCAGTCGATTTCTCGATCGCTTGGAGAGTCGCCTGGCGCGGCGAGAGTGCGTCGCCGTCGATCACGCCCGCCGGTCCGAGTCCGGACTTGCCGAGGATGTTACCGACCGAAGTGTCCGGAGCCGTGATCGTCATGCCGACCTTGGTGGATTCCGGCCAGCTTCCATCGGCCTGGCGGATGATCACCATGGGATTGATGGCATCGCCCGTGTAGTATCGTCGATTGTCTTCCACGCGGCTCATCTTGGGTCCGCCGGAAGGAATCACGTTGACGAAGTAGCGAAGTGCGGGTCCTTCAAAGGCGCGCGTGGCGACCGCGGGTATGATGATCTGCGGCCGCACCGCGCGGACCTTCCACAGACCGTTGCGCTCGCCGGCGAACGGCAATGCGATGCGCGCGAAGTGCCACGTCCGGCCCGACGACGAATCGACCGAGGCCGTGGTGGTCTTGATCACGGCGCCGCCTGGCGTTGTGAACTCCACTTCGAGCGAGGCGTCTGACTTGTCCCAACCGATCACGGCGGTGAGCGACTCTTCGCCGCAGACGCGGAACGGGATGAACGGACCGGAGGCTTCCGTTTCCTTCAGCACGAACTCGGGATCGAACAGAATGCCCGATTCGAAGATGTTGCCGAACGCGGTGGCGAAGAACTTTTCGAGCGCCAGCGCTCCGCCTGCCCGCATGTACATGCCGCCGTGCGCCGCGGCGAGAGCGCTGAGCCGCGGGCCATCGAGATTCGACTCGCTGCCGAAGCCGATCGCGTGAACCGTGATGCCCGTGAGCGCGGGCTCCACGGATTCGATGGTCGGCGCGGTGTTCTGCAGTCCGTCGGTCATGAGCAGGATCGCGCGCGGATTCGGTCCAACGGCGGATAGTTGCCCGCGAGCCGAATCGAGCCCGCCACCGATCGTCGTGGCGCCGCTCGCAGCAAGCCCGCCGACGAGGCCGCCCGAGAACGGGGCCGGTCCGATCAGCGTGTTCTTGAGTCCGGCAGTGACGTTGGTGAGCGACTGATCCACGTGAGCCGTGGTGCTGAACGATACGAGCCCGGCGCGGTTGCCGGTGCCCGCACGTACGAGTTGCACGAACAACGAAACGGCATCGCGCGCAGCTTCGATCTTCTTACGGCCGAATCCGTCATCGGCTGACATCGAACCCGAACGGTCCACTACCACCATCACGTCGCGAGTGACGGGCGGCGGAGGCGTGGGAACAATATCGGTGATGATGTTTCGGGTGGGGCAGTACGTGAGCGGACTCCCCGAGCACGGCGCGCCCCGCGAGAGCACGCCGACGATGCGGCCGGCCATGTCGAACAAGCCCGATCCAGAGCTGCCGCCGGAAACGTGGAACGACGAGGGCACCGTGATGCCGCCGGATCCGCTGCCGGTTACCGTGGCGAAGCCTTCGCCATGCGGAAGCGACAACTTCTTCACCGCGCCGTTGGGATGATGCACGCCGAAGACCTGCTCGCCGACGGTGGGAAAATCGGGCCGCATCTGGATGGTGGGTATCCCGGCGGGCGCGGTTGCCAGTTGCAGCAGACTGTAGTCGAATGACGAGCCCGTGTTCTTGTTGGCCAGCGACGCCTTCACTTTGAAGAAGCGTGGGTTGTAACCGGCGGGCCTGCTGCCGTCGCATTCGGTCTGATAGTCGAAGCAAACGGAGCTCGTGAGCGCTTCGGCCGGAGTGTGACAGTGTCCGGCGCTGATGACTTTGTCGGTGTCGACGAGCGTGACCGAGCACGTGGAAAGGTTGCTGCCTTCCACCGACACGATCATGCCCACGCTACGTGCGACGCGGATGCGAAGGTCGGTGGCCGGACCCGCGCAAGCAGCATTTTCCCAATGCGGCGGATCGGTGCAATACCAGAACGGGTCGTATGTCGGCTCGAGGTACGAGGGCGGCTGGTAGAACGGATCGCAATTGGTGAAGCTCGTGTGTCCGGGCTCGATGGCGTGCAAGCGCTCGCCGCGACCGAAGCGATCCATTTGGATGCTCCCTCCCGGAGTTCCGCCCGAAATGTAACGGATGTCGACCCCACCCGGAAAGACGTAGGGATTGATCGGCCGGCTCCAGAACTCGATGCCGTCGGCAGCGGTGAAGACATCGGTGTCATAGCCGAGATCCACTTCCACGCGGTCGCCGGGCTTGAAGTTCGGGTTCTGGAAATGCAGCATCAAGAGCTTGGTGCCGCCGGGGGCGGGCGTGGGATTGAAGTTGGTCACGCCGGGCGCGATGACGAGCGGAGCTCCGAGAATTTGTACGGTTCCAGTGATGTGTGACATGGTGATTTCCTCCTGTTGTTATTGGCGCCTTCCGGCGATTTGCTCCACGGCGATAGAGACGCCGCCGCCTTTGAGTCCGCTGGTTGTGTAGACTGCCGTCACCGCGATGTTGGCGCTGGCGGTCAGTTCGAGATAGCCGATGGTGAGCGGCATCGGCGAGGCCGGCTGACCTCCGTAGAGGAGCTCCGCGATGCGGCAGCAATCGTCCATCGTGGCGGCCTGGGCGGGCAGCACAATCTTGTCCTCGGCCTTCACGGTGGCCACGCGCGGCTCGCGGCCCACGGGTGCTCCCGCGAGCACCACCGGAATGAATCGCTTGGCGATGTTCACTTCCTTCAAACCTGAGTTGTGAATGTTGATCTCGGTGGAGTAGCGCCCGGGTTGCACCGGCGTGCACTCGCATCCGCACTCGGGTTGGGTGCCGCACACGAACTTCACCACGTAGACGAACGCCGGGCACGGCGGCACCGTGATCTCCACGCGCTTCTGCGCCACCACGGTTCCGTCGGCAACCACGTCGAGCGTGCCGTTGATGACTTGGGTCTCGGCCTTGCAAGGAATGCCTGTGAAGGTGACCTCGAATTTCAGCACGTGCTCGGTCTCGCCATTGAGCGGACCGTAGCCCGCTGCGGGCGTGATGGAAGTCACGAAGGGCGCGATGGAAGGCGACGGAACGAGCTTGACGTTGTTGATTCCCGCCACAGCGGCCTTCACGAGATTGATGATCGTGTTGACGATGGTCCCGGGATTGATGCCCGTAACGAACGTGCCGCCAGTAGCATTGGCGATTCGAGTGGCCTGGCCCGGTGCTCCGCCTACGGGGCCGCAGGAAGACTGATAATCGGTGGCGCCGGACTTGGGATCGTCATCGAGGCCCGGCTTGGCAGTGGAGATTGCGAGGACCGTGATCTGCTCGGCCACGAGTTTTGCCGTGATGCTGGCTTCGGTGATGTCAGCGCCGGTACCCGAGATCGCCGCGCAGATGGGATCGTGACCGGCGGCATCGCCGAACCAGACGATGATGCGTTTGCTACCGGGGCGCCATCCGATGCCGCCGCCTGGCGGAACGGCCAGTTTGTCGAACGCAAGGAGTTGGCCTTCGGGCAGGTCGCCGCCGCCGGCGGCGGACCAGGCGTTGATCCCGGCCGTGACAGTGGCCGCGACGTTGGTGGGGCTCACTTGATGCTTGAAGAAGTTCGCAGGGCCATCGGCGAGGTCCTTGTAGTTGCCCACGCCGAAGACGATGTCGATACCCAGGCCGTTGAGCGCTGTGAGGATGTTGTTCGCGCCGGCCTGGACCGCGGCGAGGATCCCGCTCATCGAGCCGGTAGTGTCGGCCAGGAAGTAGACATCGGCTTTGGCGGCCGCGCTGTTCTTCGGAATGGTGACGGTGATGGTTTCGTGGAATGTCTCGCCCGGATTCAGTGTGAGGATGTTCACATTCGGGTCGATCGTAACGGGAGCGGCTGGAAGCGCGGTGACAGCAGCAGCCGCAACGGGGGGGGCGAAGAGAGCTGCTACGCTTTCGGCGGCGAGCGCTTCTCCGTTCTCGGCGTAGAACACGTCGAAGGCTGAGTCATTGGCTTTGGCGGCGCTCACCACGCGATAGCGGTGGATGGCTTTGCCGGTTTCGGGATGGTGGGCGACGGCGCTGTCGACGACGATAGCGTCCTTGATTTTGTTGGCTTTGGAGACAGCCGAAATGGCTTGTTCGGCGGAAGGTTTGGGCATGAGAACTCCTCTGGGGGAGTAGTGAGGGACGCCAAGCCTACCGTTGCAACCTGAATTGAAAAATTCAGGCGCGTCGCAGATCGACTAGAATTTCGGGATGCGCTCTTTTATCGCGGTAGCTGCATGCGTTCCGCTGTTCGCCGCCGGACCCACTGTACTCCTGCTTACGACGGACGGCAAAACCGTGGAAGGCGTGACCGATCGCAAGTCCATCGCGGTGAAGGTGAAAGGTACGCGGCGCGAGATCGCCTTGTCGCGCGTGCTGTCGATCCATAGCGGCGCAGCCGCCTCGGCGGCGGAGTCGGAAAAGATTCGCACTGGGATCGACGCGATCCTCGCCAACGACAAGCTGCCCAAAGACGCGGGCGCGCGCGTGGAGCGGGACAAGGCCGTGGAAGAGATCACGGCCATCGGAATCCCGGCGGTCACGCCGCTGCTCGAGGTTTACAAAGACACCGACTCGCATCAGCCGTATCCGCTGTACCGGCTGTTCGAGCGTGTGATGCCGAGCCTTGCCGACCAAATAGATCGCTCGCTTTCGATGGTGCGGCTGGTGGGCGGCGAGATGCTGCGAGGCGAACTCGAGGCTGCGGACTGGAAGGTAGGGTCCGAAACAATTTCGGGCGCGAATGTGCGGCGCGTGGCGGTGCTACAGAAGGCGGTGTCGCGCCAGACGGATCTGCATTCCCTGCTGCATTGCAACCAGGTGGAGTTCCTCGATAGCGGCATCGTGCTCGCGGGGGGGTCGAAGGTGGACTCAACGGCGCTCGGGTTCACCCGGCTTTCCTGGAAGGTGGACGACTGGGCTACGGACGCGGATGGATTGAAGAAGCCGGCGGCCAACTACAAGACCAACCTCGTCAACGGGCATCCGTTCGGAGCGGTGGTGGGTCGCGTGGGCGCTGCGGGGTCGCTGTTTCTTGCGGGCAGCCACATGACGGGCAAGACGGGGCTCGGTGCGGGGCGGCTCTACTTCGCGGTCAATGACAATCCGCACTGGCAGAACAATCTGGGGTCGTACCGGTTGACGGTCCGGGTGACTGATGCGTACGATTTGGGGGACGCGCGCTAACGCAGCGGTTCAGTCTCGAGTTTCACGGTCGCGCATGCTGCGGACCAATGCATCCTTCGCACGCATGATGTGCTTGCGGAGGGCCTCCTGGAGCGCCCCGGCATCGCGCTTTTCGAGCGCCGCAGCGATGGCTTCATGCTCGGCTTGCTCTTCACGGAGCCGCGGGAGCCAGTCCTGCGCGGTCCGATGAATGCGCGCGATCTTGATGTGCGCATTCAGCGCTTCATACATCTCGAGCAGGCGCTGGTTGCCTGAGGCGCGGAGCAGAATGAGATGGAACTCGACGTTGGCTTCCTCGTGCTCTTTGCGGTCCTGGTCGGTACGGACCGCCTTGCGCATCGCCTTCATGAGATCCCGCAGGCGGCGGGAATCATCGGCGGTGGCGCGCTCCACGGCCTTCTCGGCGGCCAGACACTCGAGCGCACAGCGGATGTCGAAAGTCTCTTCCACGTTGCGCTCGGAGAGCTGCGCGACAAAGGTCCCGCTGCGAGGCCGGACCTCGATCAAACCCTCGGTGCACAACTGCTGAATCGCCTGGCGCACGGGCGTGAGGCTTACGCCGAGCTTGTGGGAGAGATCCTCGATGTTGAGGCGCTCGCCGGGCAGCATGAGCGAGTTCAAGATCGCCTGGCGCAACGCCTGGTAGACCTCGTCCACGGCGCGATCGCGGCGAATCTTGGTGAGCTCCATGAAGATCCAAGATACCGCGGATTGGGCGGGTAAATCAAAATATTTCAGATCAAAAGAGCACACTCAATCGCGCCGCGTTCGCGCAGCGCGGGCAGACGGCTACTTGCCGGACTTGCGCTCGGGGACGATCCACAGATGCAAGCGGCGGCCGCTCACTTCGATGGTCTTGGCGGGCTTCCAATCGGGCATTTCGAAGCTGTGTGAGACGACCCGCGTTCCTGGCTTCAGCTCGGCGAGCAGGCGCGGCTTGAGCTTCTCGTTGACGCCGGGAAGCAAGTAGAGCGTGACTACGGAGGCGTCTTTGATCTCGGCGTCGAAGAGGTTCTTCTCGACGAACTTCACCTGTTCGGTGACGCCGGCTTTGGTTGCATTCTCGTTGGCTTCCTTGAGCCGCTCGGGATCGAGATCGTAGCCGAGCGCGCGCGCTCCGAACTGCTTGGCGGCGGTCACCACGATCCGGCCGTCGCCGCAACCGAGGTCGATCACGAAGTCGCCTTTCTTCGTACCGGCGAGCTTCAACATCCCTTCCACCACTTCCTGCGGCGTGGGGACGTAGGGAACATCGAGTCCGTTCTCGAACAATTGCGCCTGGGCGACCGTGGCCGGAAAGGCCAGCCACAGCAGGGAAAACAACATCACGAGGATGGGGCGAAATGTTTTGGAGGTCGGCATGAAGGTAACTATAGCGCGGCAGGCGGAGCGCGGGGCGATCAGCGCCGCAGGGCCGCCATCAGGGCCTCGAGGTTATCGGTGAAGGTGGTGGACCGGATGATCTGCTCCCGCGGGCGATCGGTTCCTTCGAAGAGATCGATGGTGTCGTTCTCGTGGATCGGGATCACCTGTTTGCCGATCTTGAGCACCATCGGCTTGGCTGCCAACACCGAGACCACGCGCCCGGATTTGCCGATGGATCCCTCTTCAAGCCATGCGCCACGGGAGTCGAGCGCGCTGATGACTTCGGAGACCGGCTTGGCTCCCCTGCGCCCCCGCCGCCGCGCTTCTCCCGGATAGTCTTCCCACGGCGAGAGGCCATGCAGCTTCTCCGGCCGGTGCAGTTCACTCGGCGTAGCTGCGGCGAGCCGCTTGTACTCGGCTTCGATCGGCGCGAGTTGCCCTCCACCGGTGAGCACGTTGTAATGCGTGATCACCGACGAGTCGTCATAGCTGACCTCATAGCCGTCCATCAACCGAGCCGATCCGCCTCCCACTGACACGCGCGTGCCTTTGGTGATGTAGAGCGGCTTGTTGGTGCGCAGTTCGTAGAAGCGCGCCAGCACCGGCGTACCCGCGGGAATGCGCGACCGCGCTTCCACCTTGCGATCCACGGGAGGTAGCGCCGATCGCTTCAGATACTCGAGCGCGCGCGGAACCGCGTCGAGATACTCGCGCTCGCCGGTCTCTTGATAGAGCACGAGCAGCATCTTCATGATGCCCTGCGACTCGCCTCCGGTGACGGCAGGTGGCTCGAAGATGCGTGCCCAAGCCGGATGCATATCGAGGTCGTATTGTTGCGCCCAAGCTGGCTGCGGATCGGGCATCTGCGCGAGCAGGATGAAGTCGCCGCCCTTGGCCGCGATGTCGCGATACTTCTTGTCGCCGTAGATGCGCGCTGCTTCCAGGAACATGTCGATCACGTCGCAGATGGTGTTGTCGTTGAACGTGTAGTGGAGCTGGTAGTCGGGCCCGGGCCACTTCTTTGACCATGAGTCGGGCTAGCTCGCCTTCTTCACGGGAAACTTCGAGTGGATCGGAACCTTATAGAATCGCTGCGGCCACGCCCCGTTGGGGTACTGCGCCTCGGCCAGTTTCGTCAGTGCGTAAATCGCGGCTTCGTGAATGGCGGCGTCTTGAAAGCCGAGCGCCTTGTCCACACGCATCATCAGGCGCAGGCATGCTTGCGTGGTGTTGTCGTCGAGGTTGGTGTACGGCTGCGTCCATTCGGTGGCGCCGGCCGGACGATTCACCGCGGCGCAGTTGTCGTCGACGCGATAGGGGTAACGCTTGCGCTTGGCTGGATCGAATTCGATCGAGTAGTCCCACCCGCCGGAGCAGTGCTGGCCTTTCACGAGCGACACGGCGGCGGCACGAGCAGCGTCGAGATAGAAGCGGTCACCGGTGGCGTCAAAGGCATCGAGGTAAGTCATACCGACAATGGGCGTGGCCTCGCGCTGATTTTCCACCATGGTGAGTCCTTCGGCATGTTCCGAGCGGCCGTAACTCAGGTCGGCTGTGTAGTAATAGTGATATCCGCCTTCCTTCGAGACCTTTTCGCGGTAGAAGGTGGCCGCCTTCTTCATGGCCGCGAGAACTTCGTCGCGCGATTGCGCACTGGCGATGGCTGCGGCGAGCATCAGAATCGAGAGTCGCATCGGGACCTCCTCAAAAGCGAACATCCATCATCTCACAGCAAGCAAAACGGTGAGGAGTCATCTTTCAAGTCCATCACTATCAGTAGCTTAAGAACTATACACCCTATTTACGATAGGAAAAGTATACTTTCCTATTGACTCCCCGGCGAGAGTACCGTACCATTCGGATATGAACTGGTTTCTCCTCACCCGCTGTTGTTGTTGATCCCGCCAGTTCACCCACCCGTTCCCAAACCCAACCCAAGAGGATCAACATATGTCCAATAGGATTCCTGTCTTTCTAGCTTTCGCTCATCTGCTTTTTTCGCAAGGTGGTGGCGCCATTGGCGGCAGCGTAACTGATGCCACCGGAGCTGCCATTGCTAAGGCCAAAGTTACGATCGCCAACGAAGAGACAGGCGTGGCCATCGAGTCGGAAACCACCGAGGCCGGGCTTTATCGTGCGGGCTCGCTGGTGCCCGGAAGCTATCGCGTAGAAGTCGAGATCGCTGGCTTCGAAAGGCTGATCCGGCGTCTCGTCCGCGTCGAAGTAGGTCAAGTGGTCGCTCTGGACCTGACGCTGAGGGTGGGCGCGGCAAGCGAAGCGCTCACGGTGATGGAAGCGCCGCCGATGGTGGACTCGCAATCGTCGAGTGTGGCGCAAGCGGTCAACCGGCAGATGCTGGCGGCGTTACCGATGGCCAATCGCGCGGCATCTTCGCTGGTGGCGTTGGCGCCCGGAGTGGTGATGATCGACAACGGGCGCGGAACGGCGGAGAACTATCCGGTCTTCAGCGTCGCCGGCGGGCGCGCACGCAATCAGAACTTCACCCTCGATGGCGGCAACGTTACGAACGCCGTGGGCCTGACTCGTCCGCAGCAACTCACGTCATTGCCGGTGGACGCAATGCAGGAGTTCCGCGTCGTCGCCAACAGCTACTCCGCCGAGTACGGTCACTCGACGTCCGGCGTGATCGTGATGTCCACCCGTTCGGGCACCAATGATTTTCGCGGCAGCGCCTTCGAGTCGCTGCAGAACACGGTGCTGAACGCGCGGAACTTCTTCGCCAGCACGCGGCCTGCGATTCGGCTGAACCAGTACGGCCTTGCTCTGGGCGGACCGATTCGCAAGGACAAGACACACTTCTTCGCATCGTGGGAGCGGACGCGCCAGTTGACCAGCGAGACCGCGCTCTCGACGGTGCCGACGATCGCGAATCGCGGCGGCGACTTTTCGGACTTGCGCAACGGGAGCGGCAGTCGCGTGCCGATCTTCGATCCGCTCACAACCGCGGGCTCGGCACGCGAGGCGTTCGCGGGCAATCTGATTCCCGCCAGCCGCTTCGATTCGGTTGCGCGGGCGGCGCTCGCCTACTATCCGCTGCCGAATCGCACCGGCGCCGCGACCAACGCCAACAACTACGCGGGCAGCAGTTCGAACACGCTCGACCGCGATATCGTGGTTGCCCGCCTGGATCACCAAGTTCGGCCGCGAGACTTGGTGATGGCGCGCTACTACGTGAACGATGCGGGCTCGATAAACTCGGGAACCTATGGCAACCCCGCCGTGGATCCGGCCGCCAATCTCACCGATGTTCGCGTGCAGAGTATCCTGGGCAATCATGTTCACGTCTTCAATCCGGCGGTGACGAACGATTTTCGCTTCACCTATCTGCGCCGCAAGTTCATCGACACGCGAGCGGGCTTGCAGGCGAACCTCGCGGGGGCGATCGGGCTGCGAGGCGTGAGCGCCGCGGCATTTCCAGCGTTCACGGTGCCAGGCTACGCGACGCTCGGCAATCCGGCAGCGGTGTTCCGCATCCAAACTCCGATTCAGGACGCGCAGGTGCTCGACACACTCTCCTGGTACAAGAGCAAGCATGCGGTGAAGGCGGGCTTCGAAGCGCGTCTCGGTGGCAACGATGAGATTCGCGATCGAAGTTCGTCAGGGAGTTTGACGATCAGTCCGCTCATCACGAGCCTTCCAGGAGTTTCGGGCACAGGGAACGCTCTTGCGAGTTTGCTGCTGGGCGAGGTCAACGCCGGAGCGGTTCAGGTTTCGGACAAGATCCGCACGCGCGCACAGTACATCGGCCTGTTCGTGCAAGACGACTATCGATTGACCAACCGGCTGACGATCAACGCCGGCCTTCGTTGGGAAACCGAATTGCCAAGGCGCGAGCTCGACAATCGGATGAACTCGTTCGACGCGCTGGCGATCAATCCGGTCTCCGGCACGCCGGGTGTGGTCACCTTCGCGGGCGCGAATGGCACACCAGAGCGCGCGTTCCGCACCGACGTCAACAATTTCGCACCGCGGCTGGGCTTCGCCTACCGGATCCCAGGACTGCGCGATACCGTGCTACGCGGCGGCGCGGGTGTGTTCTACGCGTCCACGGTCTCGAACACGATCGGCGATACGGCTTCGCTCGGATTCTCTGACTCGGCGAGCTTCGTGGTTCCGCAGGCCGATTTGCAGAGCGCGTTTCACCTGCGCGATGGCTTCCCCGCATTTTCGCGACCCGCGAGGGACGCGAGTTTCGGCGCGGTGGCGCTGGGGCAACGGCCCACCACTTCGATCTCGTTTTTCAACCCGAAACAAGTGGCACCGATTTCGTATCAATACAACGCGGGCATCCAGCGCGAGTTGACCACCAACGTAGTCGTAGAGTTCGGCTACATCGGCAACGTGAGCCACCATCTTACGGCCAATGATTTTTCGCTCAACCAAGTGCGCCCGGAACTGATGGGCGCTGGCAACGCGCAACTCCGCCGCCCGTTTCCTCAGTTCTCGAATGTCACGTGGATCAATCCCTCCATCGGCAACTCGAGCTATCACGCCGGTTTCGTTCGCGCCGAGAAGCGGTTCAGCGGCGGCCTTGCGTTCCTGGCGCACTACACGTTTTCGAAGTTCCTCGACGATGTCGAGTCCTCGACCGAGTACGGCGCGACGGGCAGCTATATGGACGCATACAACCGCCACCTCGACAAGGCGCGGAGCGGCAGCGATGTTCCACAACGGCTCCTGGTGACGCTGCAATACGAGCTACCGGCAATCAGGAATCGGCGGTGGCTGAATCGGATCGCCGGCGGATGGAAGGTGGGCTTGCTCGAAACGGGGCAATCTGGCGCGCCGTTCTCGGTCGCAAGCAGCGTGAACACCACGAATGCGTTTTCGGCGGGGCCGATGCGGCCCGACCTTCTGCGCGATCCGCGACTCGGAGCAGACCGGTCAATCACTCGCTGGTTCGAGACGGCGGCATTCGCGGCGCCCGCGCAGTTCCGCTTCGGCAACTCGCCACGTTCGGTTTTGCGCGGGCCGAGGTTGGTCAACACCGACGCGACGCTCGAAAAGCGGTTCGCGATACGCGAGAAGACGGCGCTCGAGATTCGAGCGGAGTTTTTCAATCTGCTGAATCACGCCAGTTTCGACCTTCCAGGAAGCGTGTTCGGAGCTGCCGACTTCGGGGCGATCACGAGTGCGCGCAACCCGCGAACCATTCAAGCGGCCGCGCGGTGGAGCTTCTAACATGTATCATAGAACACCGAAATGCGCAGACTCATTCTTACCCTCGTCCCTGCCTCTCTCCTGGCGGTGCAGTGCGACTTGTCGCAGTTCCATGCCCAGCAGGGTTTGGCTGCGCAGGCGATCCCCGATGGTGTGCAACTCACTTGGCTGGGAGCGCCCGGCCAGGAGGTGCGCGTACAGCTCGCGGTGAACGCGGGCGCGCCGGTGGTGCGCGAATTGGCGGTCCGCAAGAGCGGAGGTGCGTGGTCCATACTGGGACGCAACCTGACTCCGGAGTTCGCGGTGACGGCGGCGAAGCGGCGCATCTCGAACCAACAGCTCGAGCCGTTGAAGAAGCTCGGCCTGACGAGCGCGGAGTTCCTGGAACAGGAAAAGTGGAAAGTGTTTTGGGACGCGCCCCTGGTGATTCCGGGGTCGACGCGGGTGAATCCGGGCCTCCCCCGGTCCCAGAGCGAAGTGCGGCGCGGCGTGTCGAAGTTCGCGACCACGGCCTGTTCGGCGAAGACCGACGGCGCGCGCGCCGAGGTGACGTTTGACGGGCTCACGCTCGGCGTCTTTTCCGGGAAGCTCCAGTTCACGGCGTACAAGGGGACGAACCTGCTGCGGCAGGAAGCGATCGCCAAGACGGGCGAAGAGGCGGTGGCGTACAACTATCGCGCCGGGCTCAAAGGCATGAAGGTGGACGACGGTCCGCGGATCCAGTGGCAAGACGTGGCGCGGGCGTGGCAGAAGTACGAATTCGGCGGCGCGCCCAACGCGGACCCGATGGCGATGCGCGCACGAAACCGGCTAGCCGTGATTGAAACAAAATCGGGCTCGCTTGCGGTGTTCCCCTCGCCGCACAAGTTCTTCTGGGCGCGGGAGATCGAGATGAATCTCGGCTACGTGTACTACCGCAAGGATGACGATGCGAGCTATTCGTTCGGCGTGCGCAACAACGATCGCGAGGAAATGTACCGTCCGTTCGGAGTCTCAGACGAGGTCTATCAGCGCCGCCAGGGCCAGAGCCGCGGCTTCGCCACGGGGAACTTCGCTCTGTTCAACGCGCCTCCGGGAACATGGCAGCGCATGGCCGCTTACTACTACCTGAGTCCCGAGGGGCGCGACGCGACGCAGAAGCAGGTGCTCGCATTCACGCATGACGACCGCTACAAGGAGATGCAGGGATGGAAGGTCGCGATCAGCCATTTCCACACAGCGTTCAATGAATACCTAGCCGATGCGGGAACGATCGACGCGCAGCCGGCGTGGATCCCGGCTTTCCGTGCGCTGGGTGTGAACATCGCGATGATGTCCGATTTCCACGGCGATGGGCATGCGAAGGATGCGGGTCCGCTGCGGTTCAAAGATCAGAAGGTGTACTTCGATGGCTGCCGCCGGCACTCCGACAAAGACTTCCTATTGATGCCCGGCGAAGAGCCTGACGCGTACTTCGAAGGGCACTACTCGATGGTGTTTCCGCGCCCGGTCTATTGGAGCCAGGTGCGGCAGGCGGGCCAGGAGTTCGTCGAGAACGATCCGGTTTACGGCAAGGTCTACCACATCAAAGATGCAGCCGACGAGCTCGAAATGCTGAAGCGCGAGAACGGCTTGGTGTGGCAGGCGCACCCGCGCACGAAGGGCTCGTCGGGATATCCGGATGCGATCCGCGACACGATGCATTTTCTGAGCGATCGCTATCTGGGCGCGTCGTTCCAATCGCTGCCGGTGGATCTTTCGGAGCAGAGGCTGTGCGAAGTGCGCTGCCTCGGCACGCTCGACGATATGAACAACTGGGCGGGTCCGAAATATCTGTTTTCAGAGGGCGACACGTATCAGAAGTTCCCGGAAGACGAGACGTATCCGCACCTGATGGTGAACTACGTGAAGCTGGACCGGCTACCTCGCTACAACGAAGACTGGACGCCGATCACACGCTCGATGCGCGCGGGCGACTTCTTCGTGACCAGCGGCGAAGTGCTGCTGAATTCGTGGGCGATCGAAGGCTCCGGCGCGCAGCGGAAATTCTCGGTGCAGTTCGAATGGACGTATCCGCTCGAGTTCTATGAACTGGTGTGGGGCGATGGCAAGACCACGGGGCGCAAGGTGATCTCCGCGACGGACCTGCCACCATTCGGCTCGCAGCGGGTGAGCATTCCGTTCGAGGCCACCGGCAAGAAGTGGGTTCGATTTGCGGCGTGGGACTCGGCGGGCAACGGCGTGATCGGCCAACCGATTCATATCAAGTGAGGTCCACGATGACGAGAAGAACTATGCTGGCATTTGGTGCGGCGCCATTGGCCGCGGCTCCTTTGGCCGCGCAGGCAACAGTGTCGCCCGTGCCCACGCCGCGCGATTGGACCAATGTGCAGCCGGTCCAGTATCCGGATCCGGACATTGTTGCGCTCGACGATCGCTTCCGCAAATACATCATCGGCAACACGAGCATCAAGCGGCTGCATATCGGCACGTCCTGGGCGGAAGGTCCGGCATGGAATGGCGTGGGGCGGTATCTCGTGTGGAGCGACATTCCGGCGAACGTGCAGATGCGGTGGATCGCGGACGACAATCGCGTAACTGTGTTCCGCAATCCGTCGGGTTACAGTAACGGCAACACGTTCGACTATGAGGGCCGGCAGCTTTCGTGCGAGCATGGCGGACGCCGCGTGGTGCGCTACGAGTATGACGGCTCAGTGACGGTGATCGCGGAACGGTTCGAAGGCAAGCGCCTCAACTCGCCGAACGACATTGTCGTGCATCCCGATGGCGGCGTTTGGTTCACGGACCCACCTTACGGCATCAATGGCGACTACGAAGGATACAAGGCCGAGAAAGAAGTGAAAGAGGCCGTGTATCGCGCCGATCCTAAGACGGGGCAGGTGGCGAAGGTGACCGATGAAGTAAGCGGTCCGAATGGTATCTGCTTTTCGCCGGATTACAAGAAACTCTACATTGCCGACACCGGCGCGCAGGGTCGCGACACGAAGGTGTGGGATGTGGATGGTAAGTCGCTGCGCAACGGGAAGCGCTTCATCAAACTCGACGTGCCGGGGACGGGCGCGCCGAGCGCGGCGGACGGGATCCGCTGCGATGTGGACGGCAACATCTGGGCGGGCGCGCGGCCGGGAGTGCAGATCATCGCGCCGAATGGCGATCGGATCGGGATGATCCGGCTGCCGGAGAATTGCGCGAACGTTTGTTTTGGGGGTCCACGGCGGAACCGGCTGTTCATGACAGCGAGCCAGTCGTTGTATGCGGTGCACGTGCAGACGCGGGGTGCGCATATCGCTTGAGGTGGGCGGATGCGGGGGGCGGTACCTCGCTTTGTGGGTCGAGGCGGGCGCAAAGGGGTGGGATTTGGGTTCGGATTGCGGAATTCGCGAAGTTTCCGCGGCTCGGGGTGCATGGCTGGGAGTCGCGGTGCGTTAATCGGAAGTGGTCCCGGATGAGGGGGGCCGTACCTTACTTTGTGGGTCGAGTCGGGTGCAACGGGGTGGGAT
This sequence comes from Bryobacteraceae bacterium, assembly GCA_046331625.1. Lineage (GTDB taxonomy): Bacteria > Acidobacteriota > Terriglobia > Bryobacterales > Bryobacteraceae > JAXLQL01. The sequence goes on along the minus strand of JAXLQL010000020.1, from coordinate 46,615 downwards.
TTGGGTTCGGATTCGTGAATTCGCGAAGTTTCCGAGCCTCGGGGTGCTTGGCTGGGAGTCGCGGTGCGCATGTCGCCTGAGGGTTGGGTTTTGACAGCGAACCAACCCTTGCGACCTATTCAATTATCAAGGATCGAGTGCGGGATGTGGTCCCGCATGCGGGGTGCCGTACCTTACTTCGTGGGTCGAGGCGGGCGCAAAAGGAGAGAGATTTGGGTTCGGATCGCGGAATTCGCGAAATTCCGCGCGTGGGTATCCCCAGTCTCTCAGGTGAAGGGCCACGCATCGGCCAGTGCTACCGCGAAAATGCCTCCCCGATGACGACAGTAGCGTATGGAGCATCCGTTGTTGCAGAATCGAAACCCGTGATCGATTGAAAACAGGGAACTAAGGAAATTTCCGTTACATGAACTCGCGAAACGCCGTGGCCTGATTTTCGGTTGCGGCGGCTGGGTGTTTGCGTCGGAAGCATTGGTGGACTGCACTTCGCTGGCACCTTCCAATTGGTCTCGCAGAGGGCGGGCAGGGAACTGGCCCAAAGCATCAGCCGGCGGCGGTGTGGCGAGCGCAAGAAGTTATCAACCCTGTATCCGACTTGAATCCGGCGTGAAAACGCCTGGTCAGAGTAGGGACAGGGCGTGGATCTTCGCGAGGACGTCATCGACCAAGCGCTGGACGGGGGGCGATATCTGGGGTTGTAACCGACTTCGGCGCCAGCTTGCTTTCCGAACACCGTTACGACTGTGCCGTCGAGATCGAAGATCAAGCGCGAATGGGGCTTCACAGCCGGGTGGCAGCCTCGCCCAAGTCGCATCACCGCTCGCTGGCCCCCCTGTCGACGATAATTCCCCTGGCCAGTCAGGCGGACGCAAACAAGAGGAACAAGTTGATGCTCAAGCGCCGCGTGGGCATGCTCCCTTGAAGGGGATGGGGTGTCGTAGGGTCAGTTCTGAGTGGCGATGAACAACGACTGGGTGCTGGGGACGCCGCCGAGCGAAAAGGCGACAGGCGCGGCGTCTGAGGCCGGAATGCGAGGAATGGTGACGTTGAACTGATAGAGCCCCACGGCGCCGGGGGCAAGGCCGGAATAGGTGAGGTTGGCCCTGGTCCCCGCGATGGAGAGTTGAAACGCGGTATTGAGCGAGGTGACGCCCGCGGCCACTTGGCCGGCGCCGATGGCGGGCGTGACCGGGCCGAAGCCGACGCCGTAGAAGGTGACCGTGTCTCCGGGGCGCGCGGGGCGGGTGTTCAGTCCAGGAATGGCGTCCGCCGGCAGGGCGTAAGCTCCATCCGGAAACTGGGCCACGGCGTATTGGCGGCCGTTGATGTTGAACGAGGCCGGCGCGCTCAGACCGGGTTGCAGTCCGCTGATGGTGAGGTTGATGGCCGTGCTGGAACCTACGGCATTGGTAACAATCACCGGCACTGCGGCGCCGGCCGCAAGGCCCGAGGGCACCTGCGCGTTGATTTGGACCGGGCTGATGTAGGAAACGAAAGCCGGCAGGGCGCCAATGCGAACACTTACGCCGTCGAGCGAAGTGGGGGCGTTGGAGCCAGCGAAATCCGTCCCGCTCCATTCACGGGTAGTGGCGGAAAGGTTGGACCCATAGATTTCGATCCACGTGCCGGGGCTGGCCGAGGTGGCGCCGCCGAAGCCGGAAGCGCTGATGACGGAGCGGATGGCAGGCACCCGGGCGTCGATGATGATTTGGCCGTACTCAATATTGCCCGCGCCGCATTTTGAGCCGTGAATGTAGGTGAGGGTGAGGGGCGCGCCATTGGCGTTGGTGTTCCGCAGCGTGCGAGACCAGGTGGCGGGGTAGGGGTTGCCTGCGCCGGCCATGGTGCGGAAGATGGGATCGGTTCGGCGCGTAAAGAGGTTGTCGGCCCAGGCGCCTGTCGTTTTGCCGCTGGGCAGCACACCGCCGTTGGTATTGGAGATGAGCCAGAACATCTCTTCGTAGAGTTCCATGTAGATGCCGTCGGTGTTGTCCCACATGTTCGCCATCGCGGACTCGAATTCGGCGGGAGTGGAAACGCCGCGTTGGAAATTCGTGGTTTGGTAGCCGGTGATTTGCCCTTCGGCGCCTTCGCGGACGGCCCAGCGATTGGGGCAACCCGACCCTACGTCCCAATAGCCGGCCAGCGTAGTGACGGGTTTGGGATGCTGGCCCTCGAAGTTGCAGTGCGCGACGGGCTTGGGCTGCACGCCGTTGTGCGCAACCACGAACAGCGGGCCGAGCCGCGTCTGGCCGGCATCCAGGATGTCCTGCGTCTGTTCGAAAGCGGCCGGTAGCGGATTGCGATCAGAAGATCTGCCATCGGCGGTGAGATAGCCGCCGGTCTCATTGATGCGCGGGAAGCCATCCTGAATGAGCGCGTAGACGATCGACTTGCCGGGGAAGTTGTCGCGCAGCAGGGTCATCAACGAGGTGTAGTAGGCGAGAAGCTTCGACGGGCGATAGCCGTCTTCGGCCAGGATGCGCGTGTTGCAGGCGCATCCGGTGCTGCAGTGGTTGGGCAGGCGGTTTTCCTCGCTCACCAGGTTCGCGCCGGAAGTCTTGATGTAGGCCAGCGCGCGGAACCAGTCCGACCGCGATTTGATGAAGTTGGCCACGGCCACCATCATGTTGAAGTAGAGTTGCTGGTAACGCGGGTTGGTGGGGTTGCCCAAGTCCATCTTCTGGCCGCAGACGCCGTCGAGCGCATCATCGTCGTCTTCCAGGTGCAGGCGCGGCACGCCGCCGCCGCCGCCCGCCCGGGGCGAATTGTCGGGATTCGTGGAAAAGATCCAGTCCGGCGTGCCATTTGCGCCGGCTTTGATGGACAGACTGAAAAGCTTGCCTGCGGCGACGGCGTTTTCCATTTCGCGTTCGAGAACCGTAAAGTCGTAGCGGCCCTCGGCCGGGTTCACGTCTTTCCACAGAAGGCGGATGAAGACGCCGGTGTTGTTGGGACTTTTCCAGGTAGCGTCCATGGTAGCCTGATAGCCCGCGCCCACGCACAGGAGTTTGTTACCGGCGGTCAGGGTCGGCCGAACGTTGCCCGGACAAGTTCCCGTGGTCGACTCGCGGTAGCCAGCGCCGTGGATGCCCATGGCGAAGATGCCGGGCGGAGCTTGCCCGAGCGGTCCGGTAAGGTCGTTGGCGTCAGTGGGAGCGTAGGGCGCGCGGCGTAGGCAGAGGGCGGGGTAGGCAGTGTCGTTGCCGGTGACGGGAATCACCGAATCGCCGCGAGAGAGTTGCTCCCAGCGAACCGTATCGCCGCTGCGAATGTTCAGGATCCGCGGCGAGAAAGTGCCGTCCGGGTTCACGCGGATGGAGTGCGTTTGCTGAGCAGCGAGCGTAGCGGCAAAGACGGCGAACGGGAGACCGGCGGAAGCCCTCATCCACAGATGATATCGACTGTTCCCGTCCTGGGAAATAGGCTGAACGCCCCCCGTTCGGCTGGATGGCCATGGAGCGGCGTCGGCGGGATGCGGAACGGTCCTGTGGCAGGATGTGAAGCGAATGGTGGCCAGGGACAGAATCCGACGAAGTAAGTGGTCCGAATGGGATCTGCTTTTCGCCGGACTATAAGAAGCTCTACATCGCCGACACCGGCGCGCAGGGGTCGCGACACGAAGGTGTGGGATGTGGATGGCAAGTCGCTGCGCAACGGGAAGCGGTTCATCAAGCTGGGTGTGCCGGAGACGGGTGCGCCGAGCGCGGCCGACGGGATCCGCTGCGATGTGGGCGGGAACATCTGGGCGGGCGCGCGGCCGGGGGTGCAGATCATCGCGCCGAATGGCGATCGGATTGGGATGATCCGGCTGCCGGAGAATTGCGCGAACGTGTGCTTTGGTGGTCCACGGGGGAGCATTTCGAGATGAGGGAACTCCGCGATGCCCAGAGGTTTGCTAGAATCCCTTAGCGCGTACTCGACGGTGATCCGATCCTTCCCCTTGCATGAAATGAAGCCGACGGGCGGCTGATCCATGGGTCCCTTCAGCAGATCGTCTGTCGCCGACAGGCAGAAATTCATCTTGCCCGCGCACTCCGGCTTGAACTCTCCATCTTCAGATCTTCTGTGGCGCAGAGCATTATGTGGCGCAGGAATCATTAGCCTGGGATTTCAGGATGGCACATGGCTACTGACGCCACATAATTCCAATCAGAGGCTGCGCAGGAATTCCAAAAGCCCCTGATCCTCCCGCCAATGCTTTTGCGGTTGAGCGGTGCGGACCTCGCAGGTTGCCAGAGCTTTCGCCTTCATCTCCATGTCAACTTCCGCGTAGATGTTCGTCGTGTTCAGCGAGACATGACCCAGCCAGGCGCGAATGGTGTTGATATCGACTCCGGCGCGAAGCAGATGGGTCGCGGTCGTGTGTCGAATCGTGTGCGGGCTCACCTGCTTGCCTGCCAACGATGCCGTTGTGGGCAGCATCTTTTTACGTGCCGTTCGACCATCGTATGAATTCCGAAGCGTGTGATCGGTTTGCCAGAACGGTTGAGAAACACGTGATCTGTAGTCGAGTTACCGAATAGCGGAGTTCATCGAGTCAAGTCAAAGCCGCTTAGCAGCCCGTGGCTAAAGTCGCGTGGGCCAGAAAGCACGATTGCGTCCTTTCGTGCTTCTGTTATATCCTTTCAATGTTGTCAGGAACATTTCAGGCGAGTACGTCGCTGCATGCTGACGCAAGGAGAGCGCGAGTGATATGACCAACAAGGGTCCGAAGGGCGAGAGAGCCCGACGCGCGGACGGAAGGGCCGGAAAGCCGGAAACGACGAAGGGGACGCCGCTCAATTTCAAAGTGTCTGCGGAGTTCCGTCGCGAATTCAAGACCTACGCCGCTCAGAACAACATGAAGTTGAACCAACTTCTTTACGAAGCCTTCGCCGCCCTGAAGGCGACACATGCTGCCTAGAAAATCACCCAAAGCTCCCTCGTCAACCAGACCGCTCCGAACAGGGTATCAGGCATGAATCTGCCCGCAGAGTTCGCAGCCGTTCTGGGGGGGGAGTGCACCGCTGGACGTTTCGACTTCTACGTCTACTTCCCCGATGTGAAGAGGGCGAGCAATTGGTGGGGCTCGACGTGTTCGCCATGTGTTCGCCTTTGCGATACACTTGTGCAGTGCGCCATCAACCTCAGCGTTCGCAAAGAGTTCGGGGGTGGACGAGAATTTCCAAGCACTGTTTTGAGAGCCAGAAACCAAGGGGAAGACGATGAGTGGTCTGGATTCTCCAGCCGATTTCCTCTCGGCGGCCTACAGACAATTGGAGTTTGATCGGGGTGCTCTGCTCACTGCAATCCGCGCCCCGCAGGCCGAGGTGGGAAAAGATTGGCTAGAAAAGGGAGACTGGCAGTACCTCGCCGCCGAGGTCGGCGCGGAGCGCATCTTCTTTGTTGACCGTGATCCGGTGGTTGTGTTCGCCAAAACTGAAGACCGTTCCGCTGAGGCCCTCGGAAAGCTCTACAGCCGCATCTGGTGCATGTCCCGTCCGCAGCTTTTGTTTCTGGCAATTCCCGGAGAGCTGATGCTCCTGGATCTGACCAAGCCTCCCCCACGTGCAAATGAAGATCTTGAAGGCAGGGACCGTCTCATCGACCGGGTAAGGTCGATAACGGAGGTGCAGTCGAAGCTCGCCGCTTATCATCGCGAACGTATCGAGACTGGAGCGGTTTTTGGCGAGGATCGTTTTCGCAATTCGCTGACGCGCGCTGACCGTGCGCTTATCCGCGATCTTAAGACAGTGCGCCAGCAACTTGCCGCAGTGGCCGTATCCGGCCGCAAGAAGCCGGAGCTTAGCCATCTTCACGCGCTGATCGGGCGCGCTATCTTCATCCGCTACCTTGAAGACCGCAAAGTTCTTCCACCGTCCTATTTTGAGAGTGTCGCGAAGGGCCGGAAGGACTGGCAGAAACTGCTCTTGCAGGCCCCGACTGCACCTGCTTTGGAGCCAGGCCTCGCAGAGTTGCGATTTCTCCGCGTTCTTCAGGACAAGGATTTTACCTATGCCCTGTTCGATCAGCTGGCCCTGGATTTCAACGGCGACACGTTTCCGATCAATCCCGAAGAGCAGGATGGCATCCGGCAGGAACACCTCGATATGCTGCGGGGGTTTCTGCTTGGCAGCACTTCCTCTCAGCAGGAGTTGTTTTTCTTCGCGTACCGCTTCGATGTCATCCCCATCGAATTGATCAGCGCCATTTACGAAGAGTTTTACAACGAGCGTAAAGGCAAGGACCGCAATCAGGGTTCGCACTATACGCCTCCTGCGCTCGTTGACTTTGTCCTCGCCCACACGCTTACTCCCGACGTACTTTCGTCGCGGCCCCGCATCGTCGATCCGGCATGTGGCTCCGGAATTTTCCTGGTGGAATCGTACCGCCGAATTGTGCGGCATCTCTGGAACGAGCAGAACGGCAGGCGACTGAGCCGCCCGCAACTTCGGAAAATCCTCCGCGAGCAGATCGCTGGCATGGACATCAACGAAGAGGCCGTTCGCGTCGCTGCGTTCAGCCTCTACCTTGCTTTTCTGCACTATCAGGAGCCGCGCGAAATCAATGAGGAGCGGCGTCTGCCTTATCTGAAGTGGGTGCCGGAGGAGGAACGCAAGCGCCGCGAAAGCCAGCGGCCGGGAGGACAATTCTTCGACGTGCTTCTCCACGCGAATTCCTTCGACGCGGTCTCGGGCAAGTTGCCATCCGAAGTAACTGCGCGTTTTGGACCTTCCAGCGCCGGGGTTGTCGTTGGAAATCCGCCCTGGGGCTACCCGAAGAAAGAGGACACCGAGGGCCAGAAGGCAATGAAGGAGATTGTCAAATGGTGCAGCCCGAAGCAGGGACGCCCCATCGGCGACAAGGAGCTCTCACAGGCCTTCATTCACTTGACCCAAGCCCTTTTACAGGACGGAGGTAAAGCCGGACTGCTGCTATCGTCCGGCATCTTCTTCAAACATCACCAGAATAGCCGGAATTTCCGCCGTGTCTGGTTGAGCGCCGCCTGCCTGGAGCACGTGGTGAATTTCGCGCATGTCCGGCAGGTGTTTTTTTCAGACCCGCAGCGCGAAGCCAAGGGCATCTCGCCGTTTGTTTCGGTGGTGTTCCAGAAGATAAAACCCGGCGCGCCTAACGACGGCCGGTTCCAGTATTGGTCAGCAAAACGCACGGCAATGATCGCGAACACGCAGTGTATCGTCCTCAACCGCGGCGACATGCACTGGCTTTCACAAAGTGACTGCCTTGCCAATGAGAAACTCTGGAAAGTCTATTGGTGGGGCGGGCACAGGGACGAAGCTCTTGTCAGAAAACTAGAACTCTTTCGCCCACTGATCGACCTTCCCAAACAGGTTCACGGTGCAAAACTGAATTCGGGAAGAGGTTTTGAAGTAACCACGAAAGGAATGCCTTCAGGCTGGCTCAAGGACTACCGCGAATTGCCGGTCAAGCTGCTTTCCAGATACGGGAAGCAATCGCTCAGGGATCTTCGCGACGTGCCAAGCAAAGTTTACCGAAAAGGCCTGGAGGACATTTACCACGGACATCGGTTGCTCGTCGGCCGCGGCATCAAAGGCGAGGGATTGATCACCTCGCGGTTCGAAACGCGAAAGTACTGCTTCAGGAATTCGGTGCATGGAATACGCTTCCAGGGCCTCGAAGTATGGCAAGAGGCCGTCATAACGGCAATCTTTTGGTCTTCACTCGCCCGATATTACTATTTCACTACGACGGGCTCCTGGGGTTTGTGGCATGACGAAATCCATCTGGAAAACGTCGAGGAGATGCCGGTATGTTTTCCCAAGGACGCGAAGCTCCGGGACCGTATTGTAAAAACTGTCCAGGAACTCCAGGATTTAGACCCAGCGCCGGAGGGACTCGCGCTTGGAGGAATTCAGGCCCAGCGGCGAATAGCAGAGCTTGAAATCGCGCTGGATGATGCAGTCTTCGATCTATACCATCTGAGTTCCGGTGAACGCGACCTCGTGAACGAAATGTGCAAGGTGGGCCTGGAACTCTTCTATCGCCACCAGAAGAGTGACGCGCTACGCGAGCTTGAGCCGCCCCCAAGTAACATCGGCACATTTGCGGACGTGTCGCGCGCAACGGACGGCTTGCCTGCTTATCTCCGTACCTTCCTTGAAATCTGGGACAAGGAACTGGCTCCCGACGGCGAACTCATCTGGCGATTGGCCTCGCCGCCGTCCGGTGCTCCCTTGGTCGGAGTCTGGTTCGAGACTCACTATAGAAACACCGCTTTGCCGGTATCGACGGGCAATGGCACAGGGGCGTGGCGCAATCTTCTCGCACGACTTGACCAGTCAACACTTGTGCCCGTCAACAGTTCCCGGATCTTTATCGACACCTTCTTCCGCCAAGTCAGCGAGCGCGAGATTCTTTTCATCAAGCGCAACGAGCGCCGCTTCTGGACCCGCACGGCCGCCCGCGAAGACGCCGAATCAGCGCTCACTCGCCTTATGAGCCTGGAGGATCTTACGCAGGACGGCGGCCGATGAGCGGTCTCGGTCCTCCGCTCCATTCACCCGGTCTATGGGCTGCGCGAGAAGCAAAGTGCCTTGCCACTATTGCTCTCGCGCTCAAGAAACTCCGCGCTTTGCCGGACCTGCCCGAATCGGAGGTTGAGCTAAACCGGCATTTCTATTTCTGCTTGCTGGAAGCAAGTCGTGAACTGGACCCAGATGACGAAGTTGCCCCCGTCGCCGAGGGCAACAACCAGCCCGATCCCGACGATGAGGCACGCGCGAACCGTGAGCTAAAGAGGCCGGATTTTCAATGGGTCTATCTCGACCGCTACGAAGCCAACGCGCGACATAGTAGCAAGCAGTTCGTTGTGGAGTGCAAGCGGTTGGGCAAGGCTCTCCGCACGGACTGGGTTTTCAACATTAACTATGTGCGACACGGCATAGTCCGATTCAAAGACCCTGAATGGGCCTACGCGAAACGCTTTCGGACCGGCGTCATGGTTGGTTACTGGCAAAGCATGGAGCCGGCCGACGTACATTGCGAAGTCAACGATGAATGTTCCAACGCGACCTTATCAGGCCTTACCCTCAATGGATTATGGAACTCCGGCGGCATCAGCCGCTGTTCGCACGTCCTGACTCGACCCTTTGAAGTATCGCCCTTTACTCTGTATCACCTGTGGATAGACCTTCGACCGTCCAAGGAAAAATGACTTCACCGGAATCAATTCCACATTAGTGTGGTCCTTCATTTGGTTCGGTCCCCTGTTTGCCAGACAAGCAGGAGGGAGCGAAAGCCCTCATGTACTTCAGGTTCCGAGCCGAGAATCCAGCCACGGTCGCGAACTCTTCGCGCTAGTCCTGCGCGAGCCTGTCCACCACCTTGCTGCCCCATCCCTCTTCCTGTTGGCGCGCCAGGATCTCCCTACCGATTCCCCAGTAGAGGAGCACCAATTCGCGATTGACCGCGAGCACGGTGCGCAACTGGGCTGGGCCGAATCGGATCCGCTCCTTGATCCCGGCAAGAAGGCCGGCGTAGCCCGTGCGCGCTGGGCTTGATCCTGCATACGTTCCTTCGATTTTGCAGCCCCTGAGAGCACCCCGGTATCGTGCTGCCCGCTCTCGAGTCCTTATCGGCGGAAGATCGATGCGGTGACGGTCATGCTACCGAAACCCCAGTCAACAGGTTCGTTCTACGGCATCTTGGCGGGCTTGTCACGCCTCGAAGGCCAGGCGTTGGGTAAATTCCCGTGTGGCTTGACTGCGGATCAAATCGAAGAGCGGCCGCTCCCCATGGGAACGCGGGAACCGACGCATCAAAGAAGTGGTATTAGACGTGCCCGAACGCTTCGGTAGCGCGCTCTTCCCGAATCGCTGCGATGGTGTTTGGGTGACCTCCACCGGCGTCGGCCGGGCCCAACACGGAAATGCCGACCGCGACCGCTTCTGGCACTCGACCGAACAAGATCTTTGGGCGGCATCACCGGCTCTCCGTTCGGAGACTGCGCCGCGCCTGAACTGCGGCTGCATTCGGCGAATCGCCGGTATATACTGATCGGGTCCGGGAAGCCTGAGGGGGATCCCCGGTTCACTCTGATTACGTTGGGCGTGACCCGCGCGCCCGATGAGGACTCCGATGAAAAACCTTGTCTATTCGTTCTTTGCCAGCGCGGTTGTGGTGTGGGCCCAAGGCAACCTCGGCGGCATCACTGGAAACATTGTCGACGGCTCTGGCGCGTTGGTACCTGACGCCACCGTCACCGTGCGCAGCCTCGAAACGAACACCGCCTACTCCACCACTGCTTCGCAGGGCGTCTACGCGTTTCGTGCGCTCCAACCGGGCAACTATCGCCTGGAAGCCGAAAAAACAGGATTCAAGAAGTTCGTGCGCGAGCAAGTTTCGGTGCTCACGGCCACCACGGCCACGGTGGACATCATGATGACGCTCGGCGCCGTCAGCGATTCGGTCACCGTAACGGGCGACGTGCTGGTGCTCCAGACCACTACGCCCGAAGTCTCCACGGTGCTCGAACGCAGAGCGATTCTCGATCTGCCGATCCAAGTGGGCGGCAGCGGCGCAACCACCGCCGCATCAGGCCGGCGGCAACCGGAGAACTTCATCTTCCTCACACCGGGCGTCAGCGGAATCCCGTGGTCAAAGAACATCAACGGCAGTCCGGACTTCAGCCAGGAAATCCTCTATGACGGCATTTCCGCGCAACTCGCCGTAACGCCCGGCTTCCTGGCGCAGACTTCGCCGCCGTATGAATCCGTAGAAGAATTCAAGGTGCAGAACTCGCTATTCCCCGCCGAGTACGGTCGCGGATTCGGCGTGATCAACTTCACGCTGCGCTCGGGTTCGAACCGCTTCCACGGGGGACTCTTCGAGTTCTTCCGCAATGACAAGCTCGACTCGCGGCCCTTCTTCGCGACGGCGCGTCCGCGCGTGCGGTTCAACGAATATGGCGGGTCGTTCGGTGGTCCGGTGTCGATTCCGAAGATCTACAACGGCAAAGACAGAACGTTCTTCAACTTCAACTACACGGGCTTGCGCAATCAACCGGCGGCCAACGGTACGTTCGTTAGCCTGCCCACCGATGCCTTCAAGAACGGCGACTTCTCGCAGTATCGCGATGCGGCCGGCGGACTGATTCCGATTTTCGATCCGGCCACCACAGCCGCCGACGGCGCGCGCACCGCGTTTCCCGGTAACGTGATTCCTTCGGCCCGCTTCAGCTCGGTTGCCAAGAACGTGATGCCGTTGGTGCCCAAGCCCGACTTCGCCGGCTACTTCAACAACTACCTCAACCGCACGGCGAATCCGGTGAAAGACTGGTCATGGGCGCTCAAAGGCGATCACATCTTCAGCGCAGAGCAGCGCGTGAGCGTGGCCGTGTGGCGCACGTCCACGTATACGCCGAGCTATTCGCCGCTCGGTCCATCGACTCCGATCGGATTCTGGGGCTTCAATCCGGTGAATGGCTTCGCGGTTCGGGGCGCCTACGACTACACGATCCGGCCGAACCTGCTGCATCACTTCGCGATCGGTTACACGGCGAGCAACCCGATCCGGCAGCGCGACACGCGGCGCGGCAACGAAATCTACAAGGTGCCCGGCGTCGCCGCCGATTCGCCCGGCTTCCCCGTCTTCAATGTGGCGAACACCTACGGGAATCTCGCGTTGGGCAATTCCGATCAGCAGCCGAACGATCCTTCGCAGAATCGCAACTACAGCTTCATCGACAACCTCACCTGGATCCGCGGCGCGCACCAGTTGAAGTTCGGCGCCGACATCCGCTTCCTGCAGTACGACAACTTCGCGGGCACGGTGAACGGCGGGCTGAGTGGCGCCTTCGCGTTCAATCCGCTTTCGACTGCGAACATCGCGGCGCCCAACGCGGCACAGCAGGGCAACGGCTGGGCGAGCCTTCTGTTGGGGCAGGTCTTCTCGGCACAGCGCTTCATCCCCGCGCCGCTTCGCCGCATGCGCAACCAATACTATGCCTGGCACTTCGAAGATGTCTTCAAGGTGAATCGCAAGTTGACACTCACGCTCGGTATTCGCCACGAGATCCCGACAGTGGTGCGCGAAGCCGACAGCCGGCAGTCGAGCTTGAATCTCACGCTGGCGAACCCGGGGGCCGGCGGCCGCGGTGGAGCGCTCGAGTTCCTCAAGCCCGGCGCGCTGCTCACGCCGACCTATCGCCGCGCATTCTCGCCGCGCCTCGGGATCGCGTACTCCATCAATGAGAAGACCGTGATCCGCGCGGGATTCGGGATCTTCTACTCGCCCACGAACGCCACCAGCGTCGGCCGCCAAGCGGGACTCTTCTCCACAGGATTCTCATTCACGCAGAACTTTCCGCAGCTCACTTCGGGTCGCGTGCCGGCGCTGTTGCTCGACAACGGACTGCCCGCATTCTCCGGAACGCTTCCCAATCTCGATCCCACGCTGGCCAACGGCGGGGTGATCGAGTTCATGAATCCCGGAGCAGGCAAGCCCGGTTACATGAGCAGTTGGACCTTCAACATCCAACGCGAACTGCCAGGCCACTTCCTGCTCGATCTCGGCTACATCGGGCAGAAGGGGACGGCGTTGCCCTCGGGCCTCGAGAACCTCAATCAAGTCGACTTCAAGTACCTGAGCCTCGGCAACACGCTCAACGCGGACATCAACTCAGCCGCCGCGCGCGCTGCTGGAGTTGGGCTCCCATACTCCGGGTTCGCGGGTTCGGTTTCGCAGGCCCTGCGGCCGTATCCGCAGTTCTCGGATATCCGCAATCTCTACGAGCCCATCGGCTGGAGCACGTATAACGCGATGCAGATGCGCTTGCAGCGGCGATACTCGGCGGGCATCACGTTCCTGGCCGCTTACACGCTCTCGAAGAGCCTGGTAAGCGGCGGCGGTTACACCGGACTCGGCGATGACGCAGCCGGCTCGCGCCCTCTCGACACCGCGAACCGCCGCATCGAGAAGCGCATCGCCGGTTTCGACACGCCGCACAACCTGGTGCTCTCTTGGGGCTACGAGTTGCCGTTCGGAAAAGGCAAGCGGTTCCTTTCGAATGGCAAGGCGATGAACTTCATCGCCGGTGGATGGCAGGTGAACGCGATTCAACGCTACGTCAGCGGAACGCCGATCGGCGTGGGTGGCGGCGGCGTGATTCCGCTTTCGAATGGCGGCAACCGGCCGAACGTGGTGCTCGGCACGCAGGCACGCACCAGTGTCTCGCGCGGCGACTTCGATCCGGCGCGCGACCGCTATCTCGACATCAACGCCTTCTCGCAACCGGCGCCCTTCACGTTGGGCAACGCGCCTCCGGTGCTGCCGAACGTGCGTGCCTTCAGCCTCTACAACGAGGACTTCAGCGTGCTCAAGGATTTCCGCATGTACGAAGCGCACCGGATGCAGTTCCGCGCTGAGTTCTTCAATATCTTCAATCGCGTGGTGTTCGGTGGTCCGGCGGCGAACATCAACGCACCGGCGACATTCGGTCGCATTGGTGGGCAAGGCAACTCGCCCCGCAACATTCAGCTCGGGCTGAAGTACATCTTCTGAGTACTACGCGGCGCAATATTCTGCCGGGCGGGCTTTTAGCTGGCTTTGGGAGTGGGCACGAGGTGCCGGGTGCGGGACTGAAGTCCCGCGCAGGCTAAAGCCTGGATAGCGCCGGGATAAACCGGCATGGAGTAGCGAATGAAAGAGTCGTACAGAGAAGGAATAGCCAACCACTCTGGCCCCGACCCATGTGATGGCGGCCGCAAGACCGTGATTGAAGCGTTGGATAGGGGTATCGGTAGGCTGGGTATTGAGCTCCGAAATCAAGCAGTGCCGGGAGCCGACGGCGTCAGGCAGCAAGGAAGGCAACAACGCGCGTGCGCGGAAGGGCGAGGCGTGGCGCGGCCCGGCGGAGTCGAAGACCCCAAGCATGCCGAGAAACTCCATGCGCGAGAACCGGGAGACCCGGTTGCCGCCCGCAGCCGAGAGGCGGCGGGCCGGAAGGAGAACGCGATGAGCGGCAAGACCTTCATGAACGGCAGCGGGGAGTCGTACAGCGGCATAGTACCGACGAAGCAGCCGAACGAAGCCGCGCAAGCGGTGGAGGAGGCAGTGGAGGGAAGGCCGCTGACCAAGGAGAACACGCAACGGCCTAACCCGTGCCGGACGCAGAGCCGGGAAAGTGGGACAAGCGGGCTGGGGCGTGTACGCGAAGCAGCAAGAAAGGATAGGAAGAGGAAGTTCACAGCGCTCCTGCACCATGTAACGATCGAACTGCTCCGGGACAGTTACCAAAGCCTGAAGAAGAAGGCGGCGGCCGGGGTGGACGGAGTGACGTGGGAAGAGTATGGAAAGAGGATGGAGGGAAGGCTAGCCGACCTGCACAGCCGAATCCATCGAGGAGCGTATCGAGCGCAGCCGTCGCGAAGAGTGTGGATCCCGAAAGCCGATGGGAGGCAACGACCATTGGGGATCGCGGCGCTGGAAGACAAAATCGTACAGCGAGCGGTCGGGGAAGTGCTGAACCAGATCTGGGAAGTGGACTTCAAGGGATTCAGCTACGGATTCCGGCCCGGGCGAAGCCAGCATGATGCGCTGGATGCGCTGTGGGTGGGGATCATGCGCAAGAAAGTGAACTGGATACTCGACTTGGACATCCGAAGCTTTTTCGATCGAATCCAGCATGAATGGCTGGTAAAGTTCGTCGAACAACGGGTAGGAGACCAGCGAGTCGTACGCCTGATCCAGAAATGGCTGAAGGCGGGCGTGGTGGAGAAGGGCGAGTGGAGCCAGAACGAGGAGGGTAGTCCGCAAGGGTCGGTGATCTCGCCGATTTTGGCGAACCTATACCTGCACTACGTACTGGACGTCTGGGCAGAGCACTGGCGGAACAAGCAGGCCAAAGGTGACGTGGTCATCGTGCGCTATGCCGACGATGCAGTGCTGGGATTCCAACACCGGGCAGAAGCCGAGCAGTTCCTGGAGCAGTTGAAGGAACGGCTGGGGAAGTTCGGGATGGAATTGCACCCGGAAAAGACGCGCCTGATCGAGTTTGGGCGGATGGCCGCTCAACGGCGCAGCAAGCGAGGGGAAGGAGAACCGGAGACGTTCAACTTTCTGGGGTTCACCCATATCTGTGGAACCAACTACACGACGGGCAACTTCGCGGTGCACCGGCGCACGATCGGCAAACGGATGGCAGCCAAGCTCAAGCAGATAAGCGAGCAGTTGCGCAAACGAATGCACGAGAAGGTGACGGGAACCTTGGAGTGGCTCCAACAAGTAGTGAGGGGATTCTTCCAATACCACGCAGTGCCGGGCAACACGGAGCGACTGAACGCCTTCCGGCGGGATGTCGCCCGGCTCTGGTATCTGGCGCTACGGCGTCGAAGCCAGAGGAGCCGGCTGAATCGGAGCCGCTTCGAGGAGCGGCTCGCGAGCTTGCTGCCACCAGTCCAAGTCCTGCATCCGTATCCCGGTGTGCGATTCGACGTCAAGCACCCCAACATCCGAGGTAGGAACCGTGTGCGTTAGGAGCGCCAGCACGGGTCTGTGCGGGGGGCGGTGGGTAACCACCGTCCCTACCGCGACCCCCACAAACGGCGGCACTGCAACCTAGGCAAAACAGGGGGCAGATCAATTTCCGCCGTAGATTTTGCGGAGCCGCTTCACTTCGGAGAGCATGTGCGCGGCTTCGCTTTCGCGGCCGGCACTTTGGTACGCGCGATAGAGTTGATACGCGGTGGCGCTATCGGTGGGCTCGATCGCGAGCGCCTCATGCCAAGCTTGGATCGAACCCTCCGTGCGCCCGAGCGCGGCAAGCGCGCGTGCCAGCGCCTTGCGCGCGTTCGCGTCTTTCGGGTCGCATCGCACGGCGTCTTCGGCGAAGACGAGCGCCTGCGCCGCGTGCTCGTCTGCCAATTGGAGCCGTGCCATTCCTGCTCGCGGAAGCGCCAGGCAGCGGCCACCCGTACCGAGTTCGATCGCGCGGCGATACTCGGCTGCCGCTGGTTCAGCAAGCTTTTCGAGTTCGCGTGCGTAGCCAAGGTACGCGTGCGATGCCGCGTGCTCCGGATTCAGCGCGGCCGCGCGCTCGAATGACTCGGCGGCTCGAGCCCAGTCGTTCTGGTCGTCACCGAAGTGCCGCCCGAAATAGTAGTGCGGCGCGAAGTTTGCGGGCTCGCGGCGGATCGCATCCTCCATCGTCTGCTGGAACAAGACATGCTGGCGCGCACCGTAGTAGGCGACCGCGAGCGCGCGCAGGAGCGCGGGTGTCGAGCCCGCTGCTTCGGCGCGGCGCAGCACGCGGACCGCATCGTACCATTCCCCGCGCGCGATCAATTCCACGCCTTGCCGGTGGAGCGCAGTCGATGCTCCTGTGGCTGTGGGAAGCAGAGCGCGGAACTCGGGCGAGCGCTGATCCTCGGCGGACCAGCCGCTGACCGCAGCCATAATAAGGATCAGAATGATTCGCCGGCTCGTCATGGCGTGTTGTCTCGCGGCTCCATGCGTGGCTCAGTTTCTACCGTCGCTCCAGGCCAAATCGCGCGAGGAGTTCGACGCCTACTTGACCGCGGTGGGCGCGCCATCTCCGCATACGCTGGTGGAAGCGGCGGCCCGCTTTGCCGCGCGCTGGCCCGAATCCGAGCTCACCGTGCGGGTCTGCGAACTGCAACTAGAAGCTTATCGCAAGCTCGGAGATGCGGCGGCGGCGTTGGCGGCCGGCGAGCGGGGGCTTCGCGCCGCGCCTGGGTATCCGCCGCTGTTGGTGGAAGCCGCGGCGATCGAAGCCAATGCCACCACTGACCGGTCGCGACTCGAGAAGGCGCGGGCACGCGCACGCGAGGCTCTCGAGCGCATCGAAGCGGCTTCGGCTCCACGGGACATGCGGCCGGAAGCTTGGGAGCAAGCGGTGGCGCGGCTTTCATCTCGCGCATGGGCCGCCTCAGGACTCGCCGCCTTCAAGCTCGGCCGTGACTCGGAAGCCATCGCGGAGTTCGAGCGCGCGCTCGCGTTGCATCCGCCACCAGCGGACCCGTCGCAACAATATCGTCTCGCTTTGTTGTATCGCGCATCGGGTCGCGCAACAGAGGCGCGGCGATTGCTCGAGCAGGTGGCCCGTTGCGGTGACGCGGCGTTCGAGAAGATGGCGCGTGCGGCGCTTGGGCGGTAGCGGGCACTGGCTACGCACATCGGTGAGGATGTTTCCGCCTCACTCGCATCCGCGGAGCCAATCGACCGTTCGGCCAAGGTCTCGGGCCAGAGCGAACAGTTCTCGGGCTTTCCTGCGTTCACTCTGGCCAACGCGAAACTAGGCAGGCAGCAATTGCTCCACGGGAAACGACACACCCGGAAGAAGCGCCGGCGATACGGTCTCGCCGGCAATGAACGCAGCGATCTCTCCGTACACGCCATTCCGCAGGCCGCGGTGAACAACCACCCAGTATTCGGGCACGCCTCCGCGCGCGTAGAGGTCGCGTTTGCTCGTCAGGTCGTCACGAACGGAAGTATCCGACACTTCGCTTGCAAGGAACAGTTCGTCGCCGCGCGGATGCCGGTCCTCATCTTCTTCGCGGGTATCGCCGAGAATGTAGAAGTCCGGCTCCGGTTCCGAGTACTCACGGTCGGCCCCGAACAATTCGATCGGCCCCTGCACTTGGAGACTGCCATCGGGGCAAACCTTCGCCAGCAAACTGGTCAAGCGGCGAATGGTTCGAGCGTGGCGTGGTTTCTGCCCCAACTTGTCGATCAGGCGCCCGTCGATGAGTTCGAGTCGCCGATCCCCGAACACACCCGCATCGAACATCTCGTAGAACTCCGTCCGGGTGATGCGATTGCCGCCTGGGAGCGCGGTTGGCGGAGCAGCCATTTCATTGCCCTGCAAGTCGAGCCTCCGCCCACTTCTCGAACACAGCCGCTACCACGAACACCTCGTCACTCGCAGCCAACGGTGCGATGCCATCGCTGCCCGCGAGCATCCGGACCTCGGTGTACCGTCCATCCACCGCCGCACGATGCACGAACAGCTTCCGCCCGACGGCATCCAGCACCCAATACTCGAGAATCCCGGCGCGCGCGTACAAGCCAGCTTTCACGCTGAGGTCATAGGCGAGTGTGGTATCCGAAACCTCCACCACCAAGTGAATGTCCGCGCGCCCTGCGTACTTCTCGAACCGCCAGCCCGGCTTCTTCAGCACCGAAACATCAGGTTCGGGCTCGCTAGTTGGATTGTCTTGCGGAGCGACGTCAATCGGCGCCTCGGTGTAGGCGAGTTCCTTGCCGAAGACGCGCTCGAACCAGCCGGAAACGTAGTTCACGGCATCGAGGTGAGGCCGCTTCTCTCCGATGCGCGAGACCAGTTCTCCTTCGATCAACTCGAAGCGCCGCCCATCCAATTGCCCGGCGGCAATGAGGTGCTCGCATTCGTCGCGGGTCCATGGACCGCGATCCGTGCTGGGAATGGCCATGTGCTGATCCCGATTCTAACGCTGAAAGGCAGCAGTTTCTAGCGCAGAATCGCGGACAGCAGCATGGGTAGTATCAGGAGGAGCACCGGTAGAACGAAGCCGAACCCTATCTCCGCCAACACGAGAACGCCGGCGGGCAAGTCGCCCAACCACTTCGCTGCAGGCGAGAACTTGTTCGAAGCGTCCTCGGCGACGCGCTCCACAAGACCATGCAGGCTACCCGCTGTCACGAGCGCGGAGCACAAGAACAGGATCAAAGTGGCGCTAACAATCGCGTCGCTGGGGTCGCGAGCAACCGCTTGACCCAAAGCAAAGAAGAATGCCGCAGCCGAAACGAAAAGCGACACGCCAACCGTCGCAACGCGCCGCCGAATGGCGCTGGAAGGCATCACTTTCCCTTTCATACGATGTCGTGATCTACCATCGGGACCGAACCGGATATCGCCTGATGAGCGGGTCCGGAGTCAACAGGCAAAACCCCTCCGATCACGCTTGCGCAATCAGGATGCGATCAAACGGGTCTTTGTGAATATCGGGAAGCAGCAGCAAGCCGTCGACGTGCTCTTCACGAATCGGGACCACGTAAGGATCCACAAACGGACGGACCCGGCGTTCCCACCAATCTCGAACGCCGGAGATCCCGACAACTTTCTTTCTTGCCTTCAGCACAAGTTCGCAATAGAACACCACACTGACCGTGGCGATTTTGTCGCCGTCGGCCCAACCGCTCGGGCTCCACGAGAGCCCGAATCTCTTCCACCAAGCCGGCCTACCGCCCTTCGATGAAGTCGTCCACCTCTTCGTCCGTCATCGGCTTCTCCCAGCCTTCGGGCAACTCGAAGTCACCGCGCGCAATGCCCAGCGGACGAGACTCCAAGCGGGGCACGCGACGCTGGAGCCGCTGAATGACCACGCGGCTCTCTTCGGCGATAGCCACTACGCGCTCGCCGGGCTCGAGATGCAAGTGGGTCGCGAGCGACTGCGGGAGCGCAAGGCACACACTTGGACTTCGTCGAATTGCGGTCCCATGTCTCTATTAGAGCGCAGATTGGACGTGCGCACGGAGCGAGGGCTCAGCTATGTCAGGGCACAACGGAACCCGTAGGAGTAGTAGCGGTCCTCCGGGCTGACGATGTGGCGTTCCGCGTTGCGGGCGTTGGCAGGAAAGCAGTACCAGGAACCCCCGCGCAGTTCGGCACGTGCCGACTGGCTGTCCGTCCATTCCCAAACGTTACCGCCCATATCAGATAAGCCTTCTTGAGTATTGCCGCGCGGAAAGGCTCCGACCGGTGAGGGCAATCCGACATTCGTTAGGAAATTCAGCCGATCTTCGTCTGGCTCCTGGTTGCCCCATGGGTACTTCCGGCCCTCCACGCCGGCGGCAGCGCGCTCCCATTCCTGTCCAGTCGGCAGGCGGCAGTTTGCCCACTTGCAGTACGCTTCTGCATCGTGGTGACTGACCCTTGTAACCGGGCGGTTCGGATGCTGGCTCTGCTCCTCCCAATCGAGTGGCGCTGTGGTCTTCGTCACGGCAAGATACTTACCGTACTCCCACACAGTCACCGGATAGCGTCCAATCTTGAATCCCGCTCCGGGTATCTCCACCCAGTAATCCGGATCCGACGGCATGCGCAGTCGCGGGTCTCCGGCCTTGCCTAACTCCTCCGCCAAGCGGACTCGTTCCTTCCAGTGGATCTTCGCTGCGCCTTCAAGGGTGAAAATCTCCAAGCGCGGGTCCCTCGAAGGCGTCGCAGCCGGCTTGCGCTCTTCGCGCTCCAACCGGATGCTCTCTTCGATGGCCGCCACGGTGGCGTCAAAATACCGGTGCGAATACTCGACTGCCTGGTGTCGCTTCAAGCTCTGCATCCCAGATGGCAACGAAGCTGGCCACGAGAACCCAGGCAGCATCACCGGAATGATGTTCCGCTTGGTAGCGATGGCATGTTCAATCTCGCGTCGCAACCAATCCTCTTCGCTCGAACAACGGTCCAGCGAATCCTTCGAGAGCACGACCACGAAATTCGGAGCCTCGGCGATGTGGCGCAACAACGCCTCATCGAAGTAGCCGCGCTTGAGGTCGGCCACATCGAGGAACACATTCAGCTTCTTGGCAATCAGCTCCGCTCGCAACAAGCGGGCCTCAGCGGACCCGCCATCGCGGCGATAGCTGATGAAAACGTCATACGCCATCGGCACGCCGGATCCATCAATACCGCGCCAACCACCGCCCCTTGGCGACCACCAACTCCACACTCGGCAAAAACGCCTGCTCCAACGTCGGACTATACGGCACCGGCGTATCCGGAGCCGCGATCCGCAGCACCGGGCCATCCAAATCCTCGAACGCCTTCTCGTTAATTCGGGCGCTGATCTCACCGCCGATCCCGCCCGTCAGCGTCGCCTCATGCAGCACGATCGCCTTCGATGTCTTGCGCACACTCGCGAGCACCGTTTCTTCATCGATCGGAAGCAGCGTCCGCAGGTCCACCACTTCGAGCGAAATCCCTTCCTTGGCCAAGATATCCGCGGCCTCGGCAGCCACGTGGACCATCGCCCCGTACGTCACCACCGACACATGCCGCCCCTCGCGATGCACGCGCGCCTTGCCCAGCGGCACCGTGTATTCGCCCTCGGGCAGGTCCTCTTTCACGCGCCGGTACAGCGCCTTGTGCTCGAAGAAAATCACCGGATCGTTGTCGCGGATCGCGCTCTTGATCAGCCCCTTCGCGTCATACGCGGTGGAAGGCTGCACCACCTTGAGCCCCGGCGTGTGTACGAACCACGCCTCCGGATTCTGCGAGTGAAACGGACCACCATGGATCCCCCCCCCGCTCGGCGCGCGCACCACCAGCGGCGCAGGCGCATTCCACCGATACCGCGTCTTGGCCGCGAAGTTCACAATCTGGTCGAACCCGCACGTGATGAAGTCGGCGAATTGGATCTCGGCCACCGGACGCATGCCCATGAAGCTCGCGCCGATCGCCGCGCCGATGATCGCGGATTCCGAAATCGGCGTGTCCACGATGCGCTCCTCGCCGAAACGTTCGAGCAGCCCTTGCGTCACCTTGAACGCGCCGCCGTAGACGCCGATGTCCTCGCCGAGCAGGAACACGCTCGGATCGCGCTCCATTTCCTCCGAGATGCCTTGACGGATCGCCTCGAGATAGGTCGCCTGCATCAGGAGCCCTCGTACACGCCGTCGAGCAACGAGGATGGATCGGGATACGGGCTCGCTTCCGCCCACGCAATCGCGTCATCGATCTCGCGGCGCAGTCGCGCGTACAACTCATCGATCTCTTCGCGCCGCGCCCAATCTTCTCCGATCATCCGTGCTTCCAGACGCCCGATCGGATCACGCGTCGCCCACTCCTGCCACAGATGCTTCGGCACGTAGTCGCCCGCGTCGTGCGCCGAGTGTCCGGTCATGCGGAAGGTCTTGCACTCGAGGAGATACGGACCGTGTCCCGCCCGGCAATGCGAAGCCGCGCGCCGCGTGGCGTGATAGACCGCGAACACATCGTTGCCATCCACCACCTCGGCCGGAATCCCATAGCCCGGTGCACGATCGGCCACATCCCGGCACGCCATCTGCTTTTCGAGCGGAGTCGAGTAGGCGTACTGGTTGTTATTGCAGATGAAGATCACCGGTGCCTTCTGCACGGCCGCGAGATTCACGCCTTCGTGCCAGTCTCCGCGGCTGGTGGCGCCATCGCCGAAATAGTTGAAGACGATGTTGCGCGAGCGGCGAGCCTTCAGCGCCATCGCCGCGCCCGCAGCCACCGGAACCGACGCCGCCATCGCACTGATGATGGCGATGATTTTCCTGTCGAGATCGCCCATGTGCATGTTGCCATCGCGGCCGCGCGTGAGCCCGCCTTCGCGGCCCATGTACTGCGCGAACACCTCGCGCGGATGCACGCCGCGGATGAAGTAGAGCCCCAGATCGCGGTGGCAGGGGAACAGCACGTCGTCCTGCTCGGCAACCAAGCCGGACCCGACGCAAATCGCTTCCTGCCCGCGGCCCACGTAGACGCCGCCCAGGATCTTGCCTTGGCGGTAAAGCTTGCGCTCGATGCGGTCCTCTACTTCGCGTTGGAGGAACAGGAAGTGGAGAAACCGCCAACTGAGTTCAGGGTCGCTTTCGGCCTCGGCGGCGTTCTCAACGAGGGTCAGAACCGGGGACTCGACTGTTGCCATTCCGCCTCCAGGATGATGAAAGCCAAACGCTCTAGTATAGCGGGAACGGCAGGGTCATTTCCGGCCGAGGAACGAGACCACGTTGGCCATCTCGGCGGGTGAGAGATTGGGCCAAGGCTTGCCTTGGCGCTCGAGTTCGGCGAGCATGCGCGGACCGTGCCGCCACAGCGCCGAAACCATTTCGATGGCTGAGCGTTCGGCGTGCATCTGATCCACCGGAGGTGCGCCGAGGGAGCTGCCTTGCCCGTGGCAGGAACCGCACCGGCTCTGGAAGACAGCACCTCCGCGCGCAGCGTCGCCCTTGGGTTGGAAGAACTGCCGGCCCCACACGTAGGCTACGATTTCTCGCATGTCGTCGCCTGCGATGTCGGCCGCGGTTTGCGCCGCCATCTTGGGAGCGTGGTTCCACATCGCCGCGGCCACTTCGGTCAACGTGCGGTTGGGGAGCCGGTCATCGAGGGAGAGCGCGCCTTTGTGGCAGTTCGCGCAGCCTTTTGACGCCAGCAATTCCGCTCCCTTGTCGCCCGAGGGCAACGAGAAGTGCAAGTTCTCGACGCGCGCGATCGGCAGGTTCTGCAGCCAAACCAACAAGTCGGTCAGCTCTTGCGAAGTGAGCGCGGGCCACTTCACTTTCTTTTCGGCCGCGGCCGTGCGCATCGCGCTCGAGTGATTCCACATCTGCTGCACCAGTTCCACCGGATCGGAAAGCGAGCGCCACTCCACCACGTTCTTGGCGATCGTTTTCCCCGTGGCTGTGCCGGCCGGACCCGGCGTTCCGTGACACGCCGCGCAATTCTTCGACATCCAAACCTGCTTGCCGCGCGCGGCGTCGCCTGGTTTTTCGAAGTAACGTACCGAGTAGAAAAACGCGAAGATATCGGCTGCGTCGGCCGGCGAAAGCGTGGGGATCGTCGAGCGCGACCGCCCCATCGCCTTCCACATCGTGGGCGCGTGGTTCCACATGCGGCTGGCCATGCCGGCGGCCGAGTATTCGCGGTCCAGGCGGCGGCCGAGGTCCGGCGCCACACGCTGTCCCTTACCATTGACCGCATGGCACTCCGAGCATCCGTAGGAGAAGAAGAGCTCGGCGCCGCGGCGCGAGCTCACCTCGGGAAGCGACGCCGCGGAAGCCGCGAACGCAGCTACCACCAACAAGATAGGCTTCATTGCCGGAATCCTTTCCGCCCTGAGCATAACACCGGTTGACTGCAGGTTGCGAGTTCAATCTTTACGAACCAGGATGGATAGCGGCTACGCGGTACCATCTCCTGTTGGCGCGGAATCGCTGCAAGGAGATAATGATAAGGAAACATGTCTCCCGCGGAATTCGACTCGGTTGTGGAGGACGCCATTCGCGCCATAGCCTTGCGATTCCGCCGCCGCATCGACAACGTTACTTTCGTCGTGGAACAAGAACCGCCGCGGCCCGGCTTGCTCGGGCTCTACCAGGGAACGCCGCTGCCCAACCGCAGCCACGCGGACTCGTTCCGCATGCCTGACCGGATCACCATCTATCAAGGTCCGCATGAACGCATGGCGCTCAATCGCGTGCACCTCGAGGAAATCGTGCACGAAACGGTGTGGCATGAAGTGGCACACTATTTCGGAATGAATGAGCACCAGGTACAACGCGCCGAGAGGCGTCACGCGCGCGAGCGTTCGGTCAGACGGCGGGCGGGCGCGAATTGAGATTCCTCCACACGGCCGATTGGCAGATTGGAATGAAGGCTGCGCATGCGGGCCGAGCCGCCGCGAGAGTTCGTGAAGCGCGCCTGGAATCGGCGGTAACCGTGGTGGAGCTGGCGGCTCGCGAACGAGCCGAATTCATCCTCATCGCCGGAGACACGTTCGAAGACAATGGCGTCTCGCGAGCTCATGTCGAAGAAGTGGTTGCCTTGCTGGACCGAGCCTCGTGCCCCGTTTACGTGATCCCGGGCAATCATGACCACCTGGGTGTCGGCTCCGTTTGGGAGCACGCCGCATGGCCGCGCGCGGCCAACGTGAATGTGCTCGCGCGGCGAGAAGCGGTGGAGATTCCCGGCGGCGAGCTGTATCCGTGCCCGGTGGAGGAGCGTTGGTCGGCGAATGATCCAACCGCGTGGATTCCGCGAGAGACCGATCACGGCATTCGCATCGGCATCGCGCACGGAACCGTTGCGGGAGTGCCTGAGTCCGAGCGGGCACATCCGATTGCACGCGATGCCGCCGAACGCACCGGGCTCGACTATCTCGCGCTCGGGCATTGGCACTCGACGTCGGTCATGGGCCGCATGGCGTACTCGGGAACGCATGAGCCCTCTCGATTCGGCGAACGCGAGAGCGGTCAAGCACTCATCGTGGAGATCGACGCTCCCGGCGTCGAGCCGCGCGTTCGCGCCGTATCCACAGGCAAGTTGAAATGGGTGATGCGCGAGGATACGCTCCGCACCGCCGGGCAGTTGGCGCGCGCAGTCAGCGAACTCGAGACGATGGCGAATCCACAAAGCATCTTGCTTGATTGGCAGTTGCGCGGGCACCTATTCGCCACCGATCGCGGCGCGCTCGCATCGGCGGAAAAGCTGCCCGAACACTTCTTGTTCGCGCGCCTGGATACGGAATCGCTCGCTACCGCGCCCACTGACCACCGCTGGATCGACGATCTTCCCGAGGGCTACCTGCGCGAAGTAGCCAAGCGCCTGCAGGCGCGCCAAGACGAACTAGGAACGCATGCGCTGCTGGCGCTGCACGAGATGCTCTAATGGTGCTGCGCCGCCTCGCTGTCGAGCATTTCCAGTGCTTCACGCGCCGGACCTTGCTCGGTCCTCTCGACGAACGGATCAACATCCTGCACGGGCCGAACGGCTCGGGCAAGTCCACTCTGCTGCGTGCGCTCGTGAAGACGCTGTTCGAGAGTCATCGCGCCACTGGCAAACAAGTGGAGAGCTTGCGCCCACGCGGCCGACAACTTGCACCGCGAGCGTGGGTAGAGTTCAGTCATGCAGGCCAAGTGTATCGCGCGACAAAGCAGTTCCTCGATCAGCCGTGGGCGCGGCTCGAACGCTGGGAGGCCAGCGCATGGACTCCGCTTGCCGACGCCGACGCTGCCGTGGAGCAGGTCCGCAAGATGCTCCGCGCGGGTGAACGCGACTGGGGCATCGCCGGCGCGCTCTGGACCCCGCAAGGCTCCGTCGCGCTGCCCGAGCTCTCGGGCGATGCGCTCGCCGACATCCGCCGTTCACTCGGAGCGCAATTGTCGGGTCCGGCTGGACAACGGATCGAAGCGATGGCGGAGGCGCTCTACGCGCAGTTCTTCACCTCGACCGGGCGCGTGCGCACGGGCCGCTTCGAGCCCGAGTTCATCCGGCTCGGCACGGCCGTGGAAGCGGCTCGTGAGGAAGTGGCCGAAGCGCGCACGGCACTGGTCTCGATCGAACGCAGCACGCGGCAGATCGAGCAGTTTCGCTCCGAGTGGTCCGCTGCGGAGAAGCGGATGACCGGCGCTCGCTCCAAACTCGCGACCGCGGAGAAGAGCAGCCAAGCCTACACGGCGAACGAGCAGCGCTTGCGCGAGCTCGAGATCGAACGGCGAGCGGCCGACGCCGAGTATCATCGCCAGAACGATCTGGTGGAGCGGCTCCGTTCGCTTGCCGATCGCACCGGGCGGCTGCGTGCGCGGTTGGTGGATCTCGCCGTGGAGGTTCGCCAGGCGAGCGAGCGCATCGAAGCCCATCGCCAGGCGAAAGAACGTGCGACCGAGGAATTGTTTCAGGTGAGCTCTGCCGAGCCGGAGGTCCGGAGGGCAGAGACCCAGGCGGCCGATGCGGAGCGCTACCGGCAGGTGATCGACGATGACAAGAATCGCTTGCGCATGGAATGGTCGCCGGAAGCGCCGCAGACCATTCGCGTGAAAGAAGGCGAACCTGCTGGCGAGCATCGGATCGGGGCGGGGCAGCCGTTCCGAGTGGCCGGCGCGCCACGCATCGAGCTCGAGGTGGAAGGTGTGGGCAAGCTTCGCGCCACCGGACTCGGCGAAAGCGTCACCGCGATCCTCGAGGCGCATGCGGATTGGGCCACGTCGCCGCCGGACGCGGCCGATCTCCGCAAAGAGGCGACTCGTTTGCGCGAGGAGTTCGAGTTGAAGATCCGCCGCGCGCAAGATCGCATCAGCGCCGCCGGTCACGAACTGAGCCGGGCTGAAAGCGATTGGCGATGGCTGGCCCGCGAGCAACAGCAGCGGCAGGAAGATTTGGCAGGCGCGGAGGCAGAGCGCGATCGCCTCTCGGCTGGATCTACTCCCGAAGAGCGGCAGAAGTCGCTCGACAACGCGGCACTGGTAGCGCACGGCGTCGAGTCGGCGTTGAAGCAGTTGCGCGAGGAGATCGGTCCGGTGCCGGGCGCGGGCGGTGTGCGCGGTTTGCAGCGGGAAGCGGAGCGAGCCGAGCAAGAAGCCGGCCGGTTGCGCGATCGTTGGATCGAAGAGCAGGCTTTGCTGCGCAGCGCATCGACGGCGGCCCCGCATGAGCGATTGAGCGAAGCGGAAGAGCGGCTCGCCGAATTCGAGCGCGCATTCGGTGAGGAGAAGCTCCATGCCGAAGCGGCGAAGTTGTTGTGGGAGACGATCGAGGCTTGCCGCGACCGCACGCTCGCCGGACTCTCGAAGCCGGTGGAAGCTGCGGCGACGACGATCCTCGAGCGTGTGGCGGATTCGGCGCAGCCGGTCCGGTTAACCGAGGAGTTCGAGGCGACGGGAGTCGGCGATTTCGCGGTGGAGGAGTTGTCCGGCGGCGAGACCGAGCAGGTGCATCTTGCCGTGCGGCTGGCGCTAGCGGACCTGTTGGCAGCCGGCGGGCGGCAACTCGTGGTGCTCGACGACGTGCTGACGGCGACTGACTCCGCGCGCATGGAGCGCATCGTGGAGCTACTGCGCGAGCGCTCGGCACGGCTACAGTTCTTGGTGCTGACGTGTCATCCGGAGCGCTATCGCGCGCTCACGGAGGCGAAGTTCTTCGACGTTGAGAAGCTCCCGTAATCAGTGAATACCGGGGGCTTCGTGCCCGAGCTTCCGCACGTACTCGACATACGATCCCGGATACACCAGCGGCTGCTTCTCCGTCCCACTCTCACCACCCAGCTCCAGCACTCGCGACCCCAACCCGCGCAAGAACGTCCGGTCATGCGAGACGAAGATCATCGTCCCCTCGAACTCCGCCAGCGCTTCCACCAGCATCTGCTTCGTGGCGAGGTCGAGGTGGTTGGTGGGCTCGTCGAGCACCAGGAAATTCGGTGGATCGTAGAGCATCCGCGCCATCGCCAGCCGTGATTTCTCGCCGCCCGATAGCGACCGGATCTTCTTGTCGATATCGTCGCCCGAGAACTGGAACGCACCCGCCAGCGTGCGCAGCGACCCCAAACTGTCGTGCGGAAAATCCTTCTGCAGTTGATCGATAATCGTGAGGTCCGCATTGAGCACGTCGAGCGATTGCTGCGCGAAGTAGCCCATCGCGAGCCCCGCGCCCAGCCGCACCTCGCCGCTATCAGGAGCCGTGGCTCCGGCGATCATCTTGAGCAACGTCGATTTGCCCGCGCCGTTGCGCCCCATCACAGCCCAGCGCTCGCCGCGGCGGATCGTGAGATCGAAGCCGTCGTAGATCGTGCGCGATCCATAGCTCTTGTGCAGGTCCTCGAGCACCGCCACTTGGTCACCGGAACGCGGCGGTTTGCGAAACTCGAACTTCACCACTTGACGCCGCTTGGGCAGTTCGATCTTCTCGATCTTGTCGAGCGCCTTGATGCGGCTCTGCACCTGCGCGGCCTTGGCGGCGTGCGTGCGGAAGCGGTCGATGAAGCGTTGCTCCTTGGCGAGCATCGCCTGCTGCCGCGCGAAGGCGGCCTGCTGGTTCGCTTCGCGGATGTTGCGTTCGCGCTCGTAGAAATCGTAGTTGCCGGAGTAGACGATGATCTCGCCCGCGTCGATCTCGGCAATGCGCGAGACGATGCGATTCATGAAGTCGCGGTCGTGCGAAGTCATCAGCAGCGCGCCCTGGTATGACTTCAGAAACTGCTCGAGCCAGATGATCGATTCGATGTCGAGGTGATTGGTCGGCTCGTCCATCAGGAGCACATCGGGCCGGCCGAGCAACACGCGAGCCAGAGCCACGCGCATCTTCCAACCGCCCGAGAGCGCGCCCACGTCTCCGTCGATCCATTGGTCGTCAAAGCCCAACCCGTGCAGCACTTCGCGCGCCTGCGCTTCCAGGCCGTAGCCGCCGAGGTGCTCATACTCTTCCTGCACCTCGCCGAAGCGATCGAGGATCGTGTCCATCTCATCGGCGCGATCCGGATCCGGACATGGCGTGCTGTAGTTCTTCGAGCTCGTGATGGAGCCATCGGCGCAAGCACTTCTTAAACGTCGCCTCATCGAGCACCGAGCGCCCGCTCATCTCTTCTACGTCTGGCGGAAGTATCCGATGGTGAGCTTCTTCGGTACGGTCACGTCACCTTCATCGGGCGATTCCTCATCCACGATCATCCGGAACAACGTCGTCTTGCCCGCTCCGTTCGGACCAACCAGACCCACCTTGTCGGCGGGGTTCAACTGGAACGACGCGTCGACGAAGACGAGCTGCTTGCCGTACTGCTTGTGGATGCCGGAAAACGAAATCATTCAGGGAGTGCGAGACCGCGGGGAGTTCTCTTCGAGTATAGCGAGCGCATCGTCATTCGCCGTTCGGCCCGGGATCGAACACGTCTTCGATCTTGAGCGCGAACGCGCGGGCGATCTTGAACGCGAGAGGCAGGCCGGGATCGTAGCGGCCCGTCTCGATGGCGTTCACCGTTTGGCGCGAGACGCCGAGCTGCGTGGCCAAGTCGGCCTGCGAGAGCTGGCGCTCGGCGCGCAGCACGCGGAGCCGGTTGGTCATTGGAACCTCCGCACGATGCGGTGCAGGCGCCACGCGCGCAGCGGTTCGAGCAAGATGAGCCAGAGCGGCGTGAGCCTCCAGAGCGGCGTGAGCTTTCCGGCGAACATTGCCTGAATGCCTCCCAGAAACATCGCGGCGGCAATGCCGACGACGTAGGTCCAGGCAGCGGCTTCCATTTGCAGGCGGCGCTCTAACTCGTCGAGCGACTCGAGATAGCGCCACCATTCCAGGCCAATGTAAGTGAAACTCAGTCCCAGGACTGGCCAGTACCAGCTATGGAACTCGCGCGGGACCAAGGCGGCGCTGGCAAACACGGCCACCATGACGGCCAGCGTGGCCATGCTACGCCGGTGGAAACGGCGGCCTGCGGGCGTGTTGTTTCCGAAGGTTCCGTACAGGAGGATGGCCTTGGTAGGCCAAACCGAATTGGGTTCGCTTTTCTGAAGTGGTGATGTCAAGGTTGCTTTACCTCAACACCAATGTAAAGCTAACTTTCCTCCATGTCAACGAACTTTCCATTTTTCTTCTCAAGCCAGGGCCACTGGCGCGTTCCGGGCGTCAAAACGGACCCGTTTCGAGTAGTGCTCCACCGCACCGCCGGTCGGCAGCGGCGTCTTCGTTTCTATGATGAAGTCGGCGAAGTCCTGTGTATTGAACGCGATAAACGCGAGCGAAAGCGTATCGGCCAGCCGCTCAGGGCGCTGTGCCAGATCCGGCAACACCACAGGACCTGTGTCTACCTGATAGAGGTCCTTCTCGTCGTGGATGTTCATCGTCTTCACCGGGAACTCGATCACGGCGCGGAGCCCCTGGCTCGCGTTCCGGATCTCGGTCTGGCCCACCAGCGGCATGGCGGCGTGGGTCGCCCGGCGGATCGCAGCCGTCGTGTCCAGGCGGCGCGCTTTGCGGGCCACGCGCAGGTGCATGGTTTGCCCATCCCACATGTTGGCGCTCGGGCGAACCTGGCGGTAGCCGTCGCTCGCCGCCGCCTTGCGGCGAAAGATGACGCCGAACTCGGGTCCGAAGACCGGGAGAAAGTCATAGTTATCGCTGTGGAAGAGGTCTGACTTGGCGAATGTATTTTCGCTCTTACAGGACGCACATTGCAGATATTCTTCCGTGCGCCCGGAGCGCTCGTCGGTGATGCGGGTCCGCGACTCGACCACGAAGCGCACGCGATTCCACGCCGCCTTGCCCGAGAGGTACGAACGCCCGTAGTCGAGTGGTTGCGGCCCGGAATCAGCCGCGGCGGCGGCGCCCGGCACGAGGCTCGCCGCAAGGAAAGATCGTCTGTCCATGGAGCCCCAGCCTATCACTACTCTCAGGCGGCCACGTGGTACGCTCGACGGCATGTCCGCTTCCGCAGAATTGGCAAGCCTGTTCCGCCGCGACCTGACGCGCCTGACCCAACAACTGGCCGCGTTTCCAGACGACGGTTCACTGTGGAAAACCGGACCGGGGATCGCCAATTCCGCGGGCAACCTCGCGCTGCATCTCGAAGGGAACCTCCGCGAGTACATCGGCCGGCAACTGGGCGGCGTCGCCTATACGCGCCAGCGACCCCTCGAATTCAGTACGAAGGGGTTGGCGGCGTGCGAAGTGATCGAGCGGATCGAGGCGGTGCGAGGCCTGATCTGCTCCACGGTAGCCTTGCTCAGCCAAACCGAACTCGACGCCGCCTTTCCGGAGATCGTGCTGGATGTTCCGCTAACGGTGCGCCAGTTTCTCGTTCACCTACTCGGGCACCTCAACTACCATCTGGGCCAGATCGATTACGCGCGCCGCCTGCTTACCGGCTCGGGAGCGATCGAGCTGGCCCGCTTGGCGTGAACCCGCTCACCGCGCCTGGAGCGTGCCGACGTACCGCGTCAGGTTGGCGATCCGCATCGAGACCATTGACTCATTCTCGTGGTTGGCGCGGAAGACGTCACCCCACAGTGGCATGTCTTTGGACCCGTGGTGCGCCGCACCCTGGAGTTGTCCGAGCGTCGTTGTCACGTGCGTTTCTGGGTATTTT
This sequence comes from Bryobacteraceae bacterium, assembly GCA_046331625.1. GTDB lineage: Bacteria > Acidobacteriota > Terriglobia > Bryobacterales > Bryobacteraceae > JAXLQL01. The sequence goes on along the minus strand of JAXLQL010000020.1, from coordinate 15,071 downwards.
CCCCCATGTGCCCTGGCCAATTGGGTGAGATCGGCCGGAGGCGTCTTGAGGTTCGCCGCCGCCGGACCTTTGCCGCGCCCGTCCATGCCGTGGCAGGAAGCGCAGTAGGCCTGGAACATCGCCTTGCCCGAACTGGCGGAAACGCCCGTCACGTAGAGGGTTCGCGGTTGGGTGGCGTGGCTCTTCTCGGGCTTGGGACCGGTCCAGGGCTCCTGGAGCGACTCGACGTAGCGCACCAGGTTGTAGATGCGCACCTGCACCACGTCCTCTCGCAGATCCGCAGCGCGGAACACGTCGCCCCACACGGGCATCTCCGTGCTGCCATGCGCGCCGCCCGTGCCGGGCAGCTTCCCGAGAACGGTCATTACACGGAAGGCGGGGAACTCTCCCTCATTCTTGCGCGTGAGCAGCGCGAGTTTGGCCGGAGCCGTCTTCAGGTGGGCCGCCGCCGGACCGTCTCCCATACCGCGTTCGCCGTGGCAGGAAGCGCAGTACGACTTGAACATTTCCTCGCCGCTGGTGACCAGTGTGACACGCAGCGGAACCCGCTTGATGGCAGTGTCTTCGGCAATAGTGATGGCCGCGAATGACAGGACTCCCGCAGCCATGCAAAGTTTCGCTTTCATGACGCTCTCCTTGAGCTACGATCTGCCGGCAGAGAGTGCACGTGCTATGCCGTTCCCGCGCCAATGCGCTCAGGGATCTTCCGGGAACAGCCGCGCAATCGGAACTCCGAGTGCGTTGGCGACGCGGAGCAGGCTACGTAGACTCGGGTTGCGCCGGCCGCCTTCGAGGTCGGCGAGGTAGCTTCGGGGTAAGCCACTGGCCGTGGCGAGTCTCTGTTGCGTCCACCCCTTGCTTTTCCTGAGATGCTGAATACGTTTTCCGGTCTGCTCCCGGAGTTGAGTTTCAGTTTGCGCTTTCAAGAGGTACTCAATGATAGTATTTGATAGTGTGTCTCTTATGAGGGACAGCGGGGCGCCGCAAACACACCCGGTTCAAGAACTTCTCCGCCTTGCCGATGAGTATGCGCGGAAGACATGCGAAAAATTGACAAGAGCGGCAAACGAGCCTCGGCCGGTACCGGCGAAAAAGCCGGAGCCAACGATTCCCGGAAGTTCCCCTTCAACCGGGCAGTCTTGCTCGATGAATCAGGTCAGGCGTCAGCGCTCCACGCCATGGTAGCTGAGCCAGGCACGGGGCGGCGCCCCCTCAGATTGACCTTCCTCACGGGAAAAGGAAAGAACCAGCGCGCCACGGCGGCGATGGAACTGACTTGGCGGGAGGCATATGCGTGGTCGGAGTGGTTGGACGCGGTGATGACAGCGCAGCGCGAATAGCAGGCGGGAAAGGAGTCTGTTACGGAGAGCATGAGCGAGCGCCGAGTGCTCATCGTCGAGGATGAGCCGGTGAATTCGAGATTGCTCGAGATCCTGTTCACTCGGTGGGGCTGGCGCACGCACGCCGTGGTGAGCGGCCAGCAGTTTCTCGACACCGCGCTTGCGGGTGGATTTCATCTGGCCGTGGTGGATCTGCGGCTGCCGGACCTCGATGGTCTCGAGGCGATCCGGCGGCTTCGCATCCAGGAGCAGACGAGGCTCCCCGTGGTAGTGGTCACCGCCGAAGCCGCACCCGCCGGCCGCGAGCGCGCACTGGCGGCCGGGGCGGATTCGTACCTCTCGAAACCCTTTCGCGCAGAAGATCTCGAAAGCGAGATCGAGCGCCTGATGGGCTGATCGCTCGGGCGCCGCTTACTGCGCCTGCACCGTCAACAGCACATTCGCCGCACTCGTCGATCCGTCCACGTCGAGCACTACCGGAACATCTCCGGCGCCGAGTGAATCGGGAACCTTCACTCGCACCACGTAGACTCCCGGGGCGACGAGTACAGCCGCCGTCGGGTCAGCGCTCGTTTCGCCGAAGCGCACCTTGGGCAAGGTGGCCACGGCGAAGTTGCCGCTGAAGATGCGGTCAGTGGGCGTGTCGGAAGCTTTGCCGAGTCCGGTGGCGAACAGCTCGATTTCCTCGCCCGGGAATGCGCCGCGGCTGGCGCGCGAATCGACATCGGCTTTGCCGAGTAGGCCGCCGCGTGCGTTGACGAGGGTGAGGTTCAAGCCCGCTCCGGAAGGTGCGGCCACGGCGTAGTAACGACCATCCTGGCCAGGATCGGCGATCGCTTGCAGCGCGGGCAGAGCCGCCGTTACGGGTACGGACACGGCATCACTGGTACCGCTGCCACGATCCACCACCACGTTGACGTTGCCCACCGGCGTCGCAGCCGGAACCAGCAGCGTGATTTTCGTGGGGCTGACGAACGAGAGCGGAGCCGCTACGTCATTCACCTTCACCGTCACGCCGCCGAGCGTAGTGGGCAGCGGGCTGCCTGCACGCGGCGCCCAATTGGCGGTTTGTGTGGCCAGATCGGTCCCGGTGATCGATACCCAAGCGCCCGGCGCCATGCCAGCCTTGCGCGTCCAGGCTTCGGCCACCTGCGCCGCGGTGAAGGCCGGCCGGGTTCCCCCACCGGCACCGGAGTTGACATCGAGTGACGTTGCGTAGATGCGGTCACCGGTTTCGTTGCCGTTGTTGTTGGCAGCATTGGCGGCCGCGTAGAGCGTCACCGCGCCGGATTGCGGCGGAGTCCAGTCGAACTGGAACGTGACACCATTGGCGGTACCACGCCGCGTGCCCGCCGAGGTGTGCGTGATCCACTGCGAGCCGCTTTCGTTGAGTACTTGCGTCTGATTGTCCGAGGAAGCCAATTCGCCGGCCTTCTGGGTGTTGCCATCGCCGTTGCGCGCAGCAAGCTGGAAACCCCAGCGCCGCGCAGCCGGATCTTCTATGATGACGCGGAGCTTCACTTTCACCCCCGGCGTGTAGGTAGTGCCGCCGTCCATTTCGATGCGCACCCGGCCGGGCCCGGAGTTCGGCGTGCCGCCGTGACATGACGTGCAGTTGCTCTCGCCCGGAGCGTTTGTCATCCCGGCCGGCGCGCCGTCACTCACGGCGAATACGACGTTCATCGATCCGGCCAGCAACACAGTTGCCACGCCAATTGCATTCATTCGTTTCATCGAAGACCTCTGAAGGATTGGAATCTATCTGGCTTTCTCTCAGTTTACAGCGGGCGTTTCGGCAGGCGTGGCCGCGAGTTGCTTGTGGCGCTCGCGTTGGATCTCGGCCAGGCGCCTGGTCTCGGTCTTGGTCCAGGCGCAGAACGCCTCTACTTCCGACTTGCTCAGCTTTGCCTCCGGATGCAGCATGGTGTAGCGCGGCAGCGGCATCCGCCCGCCCTGGACGTTCGCGCAGGCAGCGGTGAGAGTCCCCATTGCAGAACCGGGGGTCTTACCATTACGCTCGCTCCAGTAGGAAAAATTCAAGGACTCGCGCGCTTTGTTTACATCTCCGGCTACCGCCCACGAAGCTGGCGCGATGCGGCTGTACCAGGGCCAGCGCGTTTCGTTGGTGTGGCAATCCCGGCACGCCCTTTCGATCACGCCGGCTACGATCGGAGGAACCGAAACATGTGTTTCCAGCCGGCTATGGGCCGCCACGGGCGGATTCGAAGGCTTCGGACCCGGTATCACTTGCAGTGCTCCCACGGTCAGGGCCGCCATCAGGCCCGCGACGCCGATTGCATGTTTCCAGTTCATGAGTCCATGTTGCGGCAACGCGGCGCGGAAGTCGTTGCGATCTTGTCAAGGTTTTGTGAAGAACGCCCTTAGTACCCCGGTTTTCACGGTTGTTACGCCGGATGCCTTTCGAGTCCGTGTCTGCGCGCTACGATGGCAGGGACATGATCGTCTCGATTGTCGCGATGCTGGCCGCGATGCCGGTTGGGGATCCCGAAGTGGTCAAGCAAGGAGAGGTGCTACGGGTCCACGCACAGCCAGGCGCCGAGACCACTGCGACATTTCGAGGCAGAACCGTGAAGCTGTTTCCGCAGGATTCGGGCGAACTGCTCGGCCTGGTTCCCGTGCCCGTGCTCACCCCTCCCGGCGACTATCCGATGACGATCGCCTCTGGAGACGCCAAAACAGAACACATGGTTCGCGTGGTGGATGCGCGCTATCGGGTACAGAATATCCACGCCACCGCGTCGATGAAATCGCTCGCGCCGTTGCCCGGTGAAATGGAGACGATGAAGGCGCTCCAGACGATGGCCACCGATAAGCGCCACTGGCCGGACACTTTCGCCGCGCCTACTCCGCAATGCGAGAGTTCTCCGTTCGGAGTGAAGCGCCTCCACAACGGCAAGGCGACGGGCAACTTCCATCGCGGCGTGGATCTCGCATCGCCCCTCGGAACCGAGGTGCGCGCCACCGCCGCGGGCACGGTTCGGGTGGCGAAGATGTTCCGGCTGCATGGCGGCACCATCGGCATCGACCACGGCCAAGGCGTGACGAGTTACTACATCCATCTTTCGCAACTGTTGCGGCAAGAGGGGGAGTTCGTGCAGCAAGGCGACGTGGTGGCGAAGGTAGGTGCCACGGGGTTCGCTACGGGTCCTCACCTGCATTGGGGTGTCTATGTGAACGGAGAGACGGTGAATCCAGCGCAGTGGGGAGTGCGTGCGGCTCCGTGTCCAGTGCCTCGGGTAAAGCCCGTAAGGAGAAAGTAGGAGAAATACCCGATTTCGAGAGCCCCGGCGGCGCTGGTCATCGCGTCTCAGTGAGAGAAGTCATGATCCAGAACCGGGTAACCGTAGTTTTCCAACCTGCCGGAGGAAGTGCGGCGGATTCGATTCCAGCCGCCAACCGTCACGTGTATATCGACGTGACGGCCGGCACGATGACCGCATGCCGGACAAACGCCGCCGGGCTGCTCACCAACACCGCAGGAGCGCCGCAGCCTTTGGATGACGCACGCTCGTATCAGGTGGTCACCTCGGCCACGCCGCTCAGCCCCGCGCCCGCGCCCAGTTCGGGTGTTCCCGTGCGGGTCTCCGGCGGAAGGATCGCGCTGCAACCCCATATCGCCATCAAGGTGAGCGAGAGCGGCCGGCCGGCAGCGCGCTTGGCATGCACGCTCGCGATCGGCGCCACATCGACACCGGTCACGGCAAACGCCAACGGCTGGATTCTCTCGAACGACCAGGCGGTGGGGGAATTGAAGCTCAGCTCCGCGACGAAGTTGCTGAAGCTGCCCGGATCGGCGGATCCGGCTGTCACGATCGGGCAACCCCAGAGCATCTCACGCGGCGCGACGGCGAGGTTCACCGTGAATCCACCCGCGGTCGCAACGGAGTTCCGAGTCACGGCCTGGAGCTACCTGGCTTCGCACACCAACCCGGGGCCCACTGCCTCGAACCCGGCGCGCACGGCGACCATCAATCGCCCAGCCACCGAAGCGCAATCCACCTTCAGCCAATATTGGGAAGGCACGATGTGCGCATCGGGATCGCTGACCGTCCGCTTCGTGGTGGGAGTGAGCCTGCGCGCTTCGGGCAACGGAGCTGTCGCGGCTGACGTCACGGCGATGGATCCGATCGCGTTCGCGGCGGACGTGTCGGTAGACGATCGAAGCTGGACGACGAACCTCGTGGAGAATGCCGAAGCACCCTTGACGCGCGCAATTCAAACGTTCCACGACACTGGTCGCCACGACTGGAACTCCTCCGCCGTGACGATTACGCCAACTCTCGTTGGCAGTGGACCGAACAACGGCATCCGCTTCGCCTCCGCGGCGACGTTGACGCTTACGTCATCGCCGTTCGTGAACGCCGATGTCACCAATGCGTCGAGCACGTTCTCGCAGGCGCAAGACAAGGCGAGAATGGCGTCGCCGGCCAACGTGCGGAACCAGGTAATCCCACGGCAGTTCTACTCGGTGGGAGCGGCGGGCGCCATCACCATCACCGATGAGCCAGGCCTTCGCACGCATTTCAATCTGCCGACCCAGGCGTTTTCGTTCACGGCGCATTGCATCAGCCCTGCGGATCTACTGACGGGTGTCCAGAACCACGAGTACAATCATCCGAACGACAAGAGCCACAAGGGCAACTGTCTGAAGGCGCTGCGGGCCCTCGAGCCGGTGACGTTCATCGAGCAAACGCTCGTGTTGCCGGGCGTCACGGGCGTCGACATCCAACAGCGTTTCCGTGACCGCATTCAGACCGTGATCAACGCCGCCGGTACGCACAACATCGTCGACGAGTCTCAGACTCAGACGGACCACGTGTTGCGCTTCGTAGCCAACGATCAAATCCCCGCCGTGAATGCGGACTCGAGTGGCGCGTTGATCGGCCCGGTCTGGAATCCCACCACGAACACGCAACTCTCCAACTGACGCGGATCAGTTCTTCCGGATGATCAAATCCAGGTATGACTGATAAAACCCGCGATGGATCTTCGGCCCGTAGCGCCGCAACAACTGCTCTGTCTCGTACTGCAGCGTGAACCGGCTCGCCAGTCGACCCGCCAGGCGCGACTCGTTGTGAAAGATCTCGAGAGCGCTGACGACGTCGAGCTGCCCGGCCGGCCGCATCGCCAGATCGAACTCGTGATAACTCACGCCGCGGCCTCGCCGCAGGAAGTCCAAGTGCCGTTCGGCGTTCCATTGGTCATACTGGCCGCGAAACTCGGGCCGGTCAGACTTGGCCAGGTACTTGTAAGCCAAATCGTCCGGCAGCCAGTGGAAGAAGGGCAACTGCGATGTGTGGTAATCGAACATCGCCAAGCGATTGGGAGCTTCCACTACGCACCAGAGCCCGCCTCGCGGAAGCATCTCCCAGGTGGAGCTCATCGCTTCCAGGCGTTCCTCATGCGTCATGTGTTCGAGTGACGCGAAGAAGATGATGAAGTCGAATTTCTCTCCTTGGAACAGGCGCGCCGCATCCAAGGCATTGGCGCAATGGAACTCGGCATCCACCCCGTAAGCCGCGCAGCGATCGCGAGCCACTGTGAGCGCGCCTTCCGACAAATCGAGGCCAGTCACGGCGGCGCCTTGTTCGCCCAGCGCGAGAGAGGAACATCCGGATCCCGATCCGATCTCGAGGATACGCGCGCCTTTCAATGGCCGCGCGGCGTCGAGCCACGGAACCACGCGCTCGCGCGTCGCTTTGAGCCGGTCACGGACGTGGTGGAACAGGTCGGCGCCACCTGCCGGCGTTGCGACATAGGAATCGGCGCCCAAGCCGAAGTTGTTCTCGGGAAGGGAGAAGTAGTTCCGCATCAATGACGCCGTCACGATGCGTTCGGCTCCTTCCGGCCGGCGAAAGCCGGCCCCGAGTCGCGGCGGAATCGCGGGGCGCATGAGCCAGCGCCGGAGCCGGGTCTTCCAACCAGCCTGTACCGGCGCGCGGTCGAGCGCTGCGCTGGATCGGGTCTCGACAGAAGTGGGTATCTGCACGGCCATTCCTCGGCATTCCCTCCTCCTCCATGTCTAACCGCCTGGGGCGCGGGCGGCAATGGAACTAGAAGCTCAACCGAATACCCAACTGAAGTCTGCGGGCATCGAAGGCCGAAGTGAAACCCAGTGGCTCGCTCGGTGACCGGTCATGCCGGCCCGTCAGATTGAATGGACCCTGAATCAATCCTACCGTATTGTTAATGCTGGCGTAGTTGAGGTGATTCGTCAGGTTGAATCCCTCCGCCGTAAGTTCCAGGTACCGGCGCTCGCCGAACGAAATTCGCTTTCCTATGCGCAGGTCGAATGTATAGAAACCGGGGCCGCGCCCGGTATTGCGGCCCGCTCCGATCGGACGGTCCGTGGTGGAGTGACGGTCGGCGTTGACGTCGACACCCGCAAGCAGGTTGAAAGGCCTCCCGCTGTTGGCGCGGAAGATGGGCGATAAGACGATCCCGTAAGGCAACTCGGAAGTTCCGTAGATCACCACTTTGTGCCGCTGGTCGAACGCCGAAAGCGCCCGCTCGCCGCGGAGGTCGGCTTGATCGAACGGCTGGAAGTCACTGTTATAGTCAGTGACTTCATCGGTGGCCTTGCTGAACGTATAGTTACCGGCCACGCTGAGCCGCTTGCTGAAGCGCTTGCGAATTTCGAGGATCCCGCCGCCATAGAATGACCGCGCGGTAGACTCATACACGTTGCGCTGGAAAATGAGCGGATTGACGAAATCCTGCGTGCGCCACACCCGAATCCCCAGTTGCGGATTGACAGGCGCGGGCAACAGGTTGGTATCGCGCGCGCGGCTGATCTTCAGCGTCCGCGCCCAAATGCCCGACACGCTGATTGCCACGTCATTGCCGATCTGCCGCTCGATGCCGAGCGTTCCCTGTTGCGAATAGGGGTTCACGTAGTTCGGCGCCGCGTCGAAGATCACCGAGAACGGAGGCGTGGGTCCAGTCTGGCTGATGGTGATCCCGAACTGCGTCAGGTCTGCAGGCTCGATGCGCCGCGTTGGCTTCGGAATCGTGATCACGCCTTGCCGCCGCAGCGTGGCGTAGATGTTGTTCGCCGCCGCTGGACCTGCCGTTTGAATCGTAGTGAGCACCTGCGGAATCTGGCGCTTTCCGTTGATCTCACCGAGCGCGTTCACCACGTAGTCGATCTGGAAGTAGATCGGCGAGTAGTAGATTCCGTATCCACCGCGCACCGTGGTCTTGCCGTCATGGAACGGGTCCCACGCGAAGCCGAAACGCGGCGCCACGTTGTTCTTGTCCGTCGGCAGGGGCGCTTTGCGCGTGTCGATCTCGTAGCGCACACCCATGTCGAAGGTCAGGTTCGGGCGGACTTTCCACGAATCCTGCACGAAGAATCCGTAGTATGGATAGGTGGATTTCACCACTGGATCGCCAAAGCCTTGCTGGTAAGACTGAGGCAGCCCGAGATTGAAGGCTTGCAGCGCGGTAATGGTGGTGGAGGCGAGCGCTGCATTGACCAAGCCCGCCGGAAGCGGTCCGAAACCGAAGCGTCCGCCGAAAAACGTCTGCGTGTTGGCGTGTTCGTTGCGGATGTTTACCTGCGCGCCCGCCTTCAAAGTGTGAGCTCCGCGGAAAGTGCTGAAGCTGTCTTTGATTTCCGTGCGCCGCAGAATCGAGTGATTGGGCAAGAAGATGTCTTTGTTGAAGAAGCCGAAGCCCGCGATATTGAGTTCGGGTCCGTAAGGCTCGAGCGAACTGACCTTCTGATCGTGATAGTTGAACTGCGCCCGCAGATCGTTCACCGTGCGCGCGCTCACGCTTGCGGTCCAGCCGGCGGCAATCGTCGAGGTGTTGATCTTGAAGTCGCTCCCACGGCTCGACCCGACCAGCGCTCTCGTGCTGGCGTTCGAATCGTCCGTGCCGGCGAAACCGTAGCGCAGGAACGTCTGGTGTTTGCTGCTCCAGTTGTGATCCAGCCGGACCGACACTTTGTTCTCACGGCTGGTGAACGGCGAGATGCCGCTGTTCTGTTCGAACAACGCGATGGTGGAAGGAGGACTGGTCAATGCGGCGCGAAGCTGCTGTGCCGCTGCCGCGGGAAGGCGAGAAAGGATGGCTTCCTGCTCGCGCGTCGGTCCGAAAATCGACCGGTCCGTCAGCACGCTCACCACGTTCGATTCATCACGATTCAAGCCCTCATAGGCGAAGAAGAAGAAGGTCTTGTCTTTCTGAATGGGGCCACCGAGGCTGCCGCCGTACTGTTGGCGAGTCGCATCGGGCTTGACGCGCACGATGGAGCCGTCGCTCTGCAGCAGGCGCGCGAACGGGTCGCCCGCATCGAGCGCCTGATGCCGGAAATAGCCGAACGCCGATCCACGCACGCGGTTGGTTCCAGTCTTCGAAACGATATTGATCACGCCACCGCTGGCTCCGCCGAGTTCGGCCGAGTAGTTGCTTCGATTGACCTGGAACTCTTCCACGGCTTCCTGACTCAGGTTCGGACGCACACCGCCGGCTGAGTCATTGGTTTCGCCGCCATCCACCGTGACCGAGTTGCCGCGGCCATTCGATCCGTAGAACGACAATCCGCTCTGCGGAGTGGCGGTCACGCGAAAGTCGGAGTTGTCAGCCATGGCGTTCGAGTCGACCACGCCGGGCGCGAGCAACGTGAAGCTCAAGTAGTCTCGCCGGTCAATCGGGAGATTGCGTACGAATTGCTGCTCGAGCGTGTTCGATTGCTGCGTGCGTTCGGATTCGATGAGCGCGGCACCGCCGGTGACTTCGATGGTCTCGCTTACCACGCCGAGCTCCAAAGTGAAGTCGAGCGTCGCCGCTTGGCCGATGGTCAGCCGCACGTCTTTGGCGACCTTGGTGCGGAAGCTTTGCTTCTCCGCCTGCACTTCATAGAGCGCCGGCGCTACGCGGAGAAAGCGGTAGACGCCGTCTGCGCCGGTTTCCGCCTTGCGTTCGAGCCCGGTCTCGGGATTGCGCAAGGTGACGGCCACATTGGCAATCGCCCCTCCACTGGAATCCCGAATCGTACCGCTGAGTTCACTGCTCTCGCCCGCGGACTGAGCGAGCATGCGTACTGGAGCTAGCAGCGCCAGTAGCGAAAATGTAATGAGCCTCACGTCCTCTATATATTGGCAAATAAATGCGGACCGCGCGAACCTAGGGGTATGCAGGTCCGAATCGTGCTCCTTGCCGCTCTGGTTCCAGTACTCCGCGCGCAGGTGGTGATCAGCCAAATTTACGGCGGCGGTGGCAACACCGGCGCGGCGTTGCGCAACGATTTCGTGGAGCTGTTCAATCGCGGCGCGAGCGCCGTCAGCGTGGCTGGATGGTCCGTGCAGATCACTAGCGCGACGGGTTTGGTGTGGCAGGTGACGCCGCTTTCGGGCACGATAGCGCCCGGCCGCTACTATCTGGTGCAACAGGCGGCGGGTGCCGGTGGGAGTGTCGCGCTTCCGGCTCCCGAGGCAACGGGAACTGTTGCGATGGGCGCAACGGCCGGCAAGGTTGCGTTGGTGCGAAGCACGGCCGCGTTGCAGGGCACGATGCCCGCGAGCGCCGACATCGTGGACCTGGTGGGATACGGCGCCGCCGATTTTGCGCGCGGCAATCCCACGCGTGCTCCTTCGAACACCACTGCCGTGCTGCGCCTGCGCGGCGGGTGCGTGGACACGCAAGACAACTTCAACGATTTCCAGACGGGCGCTCCGAGTCCGCGCAATGGAGCATCGCCGGCCAATGACTGCAATGCTCCTCCACCGCAAGCCGATCGCATGGCGATCAGTGCGATTCAGGGTCCGGGCGCCGAATCGCCGTTGGTGGGGAAGTTGGTAGAGACGCGCGGCTATGTGACCGAGCGGCGGCGCAACGGATTCTACATCGAGAGCATCGAGCCCGACGATGATCCGCTGACTTCAGAGGGGTTGTTCGTGTTCACGCAGACGGCGCCTCCCGCGGGTGCGCAGAGTTCGGCGATTGTGCGGGTAACGGGAACGGTGGCGGAGTTTCGGTCGACGCCGGATGCGGGTCCGGTGACGGAACTGGTGAATCCGGTGGTGGTTGTGGAGGAGCCTCCCGCGCTTCGCTTGCGCAGCCTCGTCTTGGTCGATTCTTCGAAGATTCTGGCGGGCGATCTCGAGCGCTACGAGGGTATGTATCTGATCTTTCCACTGATGCGCATCGTGAGCGGTACCGGGCAAAACATTGACGAGCGCAACGCCACCGCGACCTCGAATGGCATCTTCTTCGTGACACCACCCGACGCCCCGCGGCCGCTCCGCACCGTGAGCGGAAACCTCGCTGCATTGCGCGTACAGGCGGGCGTACTCGAGGGCAGCGGGGCGGGTCCGATCGATTGCTGTGACTTGGTCGGAATATCGGGCGTGGTGGAAGACGGACGTGGGTACGGCGTCCTCACTCGCAATATTCTCGGCTTCTTCACTCCGCGCACCGAACCGGCGCCGGTGTCGAGCCCCGGCGACTTCACCTTCGCCTCGATGAATCTCCGCCGCTTCTTCGACACGGTCGACGATCCCAACTCGGGCGACATCGTCGTTACCCAAGACGCCTTCGATCGCCGCGTGGCGCAAGTGGCCGCCGCCATTTCGGGACCGCTCCAAAGTCCCGACGTCATCGCCGTCGAGGAATGCGAGAGTCTCGCCGGACTCTCGGCGATCGCCATGCGCGTGGGCGGATACCGAGCGTTCCTCGAAGAAGGGAATGATCCCGGAGGCATCGACGTGGGCTTCCTCGTGAAGACCTCGCGTGTCACCGTCGAGAGCGTCACGCAAGAGGGGAAAACCGCCACGTATACCACACCCGCCGGCGGCACCGCGACGCTCCATGACCGGCCACCGCTGGTGCTGCAGGCCACCATCGGCGGATTCCGATTTCGCGCCATCGCCGTGCACATGCGGTCACTACTCAACGCGGACACTCCGGAAGTGCAGGCGAAGCGGCGCGCGCAAGCCCAGGCGGTGGGCGAGTTCGCGCGGCGGCATCAAGCGGCGAATCCGAGCGACGGGCTGATCGTGCTCGGCGACTTCAACTCGTTCGCGTTCGACGCCGGGTTGGTCGATGTCGTCGGGATCATTCAGCGCACGGTGACACCAGCGCTCGAGAATCTTTCGCCGTCGCTTTCGCTCGAAGAAGGATACACGTTCATCGAGCAAGGCGTGGCGCAGACGCTCGATCACGCGCTCGTCAATCCGGCGCTGCGCCAGCGCTGGAGCCGCTATCGCGTGGCGCACCTCAACGCAGGGTTCGCCGAGCCTGCGTACTCCGATCATGATCCGCTGTTGGCTTCGTTCTTTCTCGATCCGGCGGCGAGCCGCATCTCGGCCGCGGGCATCGTCAACGCAGCCGGATATCGCACGGGACCCGTTGCGCCCGGCGAGATCGTGGGCATCTTCGGTCGCGACATCGCTCCCGGCACGCCTGTCACCATCGCTGGCGCTCCGGTCCAAGCGAACTCGTATCCCGGCTTCGCGCTTGCAGTGGTGCCTGCGGGGCTTTCGGGTGAGGCGGCGATCCGGGTGGGGGATTCGAATGAGGTCCGCGTGCCGGTGGCGGACGCCGCGCCCGCCATCTTCGCCGCTACTCGCAATGGCGAATTCATTGATCTCTACGTGAACGGAGTTGACCCCGCTGAGACATCGGTCTGGATCGGCATTCACCGCGCCGAGACCGTGACCACCGCGGACTATTTCATTCGCGTGGCTGCTCCGCCCAATGCGGCGGGTCCCGTGTGGATCGTCTACCGCAACCGCACCAGCGATCCCGCGCCGCTGCAATAGTGTTGGCGTCCAAGCCGGATGAGATCAGCGAGCAAGCCGAATATCGGCTTCCCGCTCGACGAACTTCCACTCCTCGGTAGCGCGCAGTTCCGCCACCAACTCCTCGAAAGCAGTGGCGTGCTCCGGGGCGAAATCGAACCAAGTCAAGAAGTCGAATGGCTCGTCCACACCCAAGTCACGGCAATGATGCAGTCGCCGTGCAATGGCAGGCAAGTACTTCAATCCAGTCCGGGCGTGATGCGAGCTTTCCTCGAAGATACGGCGTCGCTCGTCCTGCGGGAGATCCCACCACGCGGCCGCTTTCCGAATCGGAATCAACGCGGCGCGCGTCGCCTCCGGCCGTCCAATCGCGACCTGTTTCGCAACCAAGGCTGCCTTTTCTGAATTCGTGGTGTAACGGGTATTGCTTGTGACGCCGTGAAGAGCCCAGGCGGCATCCGAAGGCGGCGCAGTCGGCCCCTGCACGATATCGAGGCGCTTCGCATTGCCCGGCGCCGCGCCTTTCACGCTCACGATCTTGGTTACGCTCCATGGCCCGTTGTTGCCGCCGATGAAGGTGAACAGCCGTGAATTGGACATCGCTTTGACGGCCTCCTGGCCTCCCTGGACTCGGGCGGCCGCCATAATCAGCGCCGCGTGTCTTCGGGTGATGTCAGGCATGTCTACTGGTTAGCATGCCCAGCGCTTCAGGCCCTTCACGCCAATATCGGTCCGATAATGCGCTCCATCGAATCGAATCTTGCCGACCGCCTGATACGCATTCGCGATCGCGCCCGCCAGGTCCGCACCTGCGGCGGTAACGCCCAGCACACGCCCTCCCGCGGTCACGACGCGATCGCCCGCGCGACGGGTCCCAGCCTGAAACACGACTGCATCCGTCGAGTCCAATCCCTCGATCGCATCGCCGGTGCGCACATCGCCCGGATATCCGTGTGCCGCCATCACCACGCACACCGAAGGGTGCGTGTGCCATGCAAACGGCGCACCATCGAGGAACGTGTCGACGATATCCGACGACATGCGATGCATCAACGGCTGCGTCTCAGGGTCGCCCAACCGGCAGTTGAATTCGAGCACCTTCGGACCCGCTGCCGTCATCATCAAGCCCGCGTAGAGGAACCCCGTGTACGGCGTCCCATCGGCGATCATCTGTGCAAGCGTCGGCCGAATCACCGTGTCCATGATCGCGGCGGCTGTCTCCGCGGTGACGATGCGGCCATCGCAGTACGCGCCCATGCCGCCCGTGTTCGGACCCGTGTCGCCATCGCCCACCGCTTTGTGATCCTGCGTGGCTTCGAGCGGCCATGCGCGATCGCCATCGGCCAAAACGATGAAGCTCACCTCTTCGCCTGTGAGGAATTCTTCGACCAGAATGCGGCCCGCCGGAAGCGCGTCGAGCGCCGCCATCGCCTCCGCGCGGTCCTGCGCAATGATCACGCCTTTGCCCGCCGCGAGTCCGTCGGCCTTCAACACCACCGGAAATCCGAACGCATCCACCAGCTTCTTCGCCGCCGCGGCATCAGCCGCAACTTCCGCCCGAGCCGTGGGAATCCCCGCGCGCACGAGAAACGCCTTTGAGAACGCCTTGCTCCCTTCGAGCTGCGCCGCCGCTGCAATGGGCCCGATGATCTTGCGCCCCGCCGCGCGGAACCGGTCCACCACACCCACCACGAGCGGCGCTTCCGGACCCACCACCGTCAGTTCAGCGCCAACCTCTTCGGCAACGGCGAGGTACGCATCGGGACTCGAGGAAGCCGGCCGCACGAGCGTGCCCACCTGCTCGGCTCCGGGATTGCCGGGCGCAACGAAGACGCGCGCGACGCGGGGGCTCTGCGAAATCTTCCAGGCGAGGGCGTGCTCCCTGCCGCCGCCGCCGATCACCAAAACATTCACGGGGATGAATGTTCCATCATAGCGGAGGCCGCAGCGACCACCGATCGCG
>JAXLQL010000019.1:0-171067 GCA_046331625.1 Bryobacteraceae bacterium | reverse complement strand
ACCGACAGGTTCCTCACCGAAACGATCGCCAAGGGCAGGCCCGGGCGCCGCATGCCGGGTTGGAAGAAGGAAGGCGGACTGCAGCCGGACGAGATTGCCGCGGTGGTGGCGCATCTGCGTTCGCTCTCCGGTGTGGCCGCGCACGTTCAGGAGAACCCGTGGATGGCTGCCGCGGAACCGTTGACCGGCGAGCCGATCTATGCGGCATCCTGTTCCGGCTGTCATGGCCACAAGGGGCAAGGCGGCAAAGGCCCCGCGCTAGCCAATCGCGCATTTCTCGAGATCGCTTCCGATGGCTTCCTGCGCGACACCATCACCAAGGGGCGCGTGGGCAGTGTCATGCCCGCCTTCGGGGAGCCGTCCACTATTCACCGCACACTCGCGCCGGCCGACGTTGAATCGCTCGTCGCCTACCTCAGGTCCTGGCAAGGGAGATAACCGCTATGAAGAAAGACTCAAACTCACGCCGCAAATTTCTGGCCCTGGCATCGGCTGCGGGATTCGGCGGGCTGGTGTCGTCGGCGCGCGACGCCTGGGCGCTCGAAGCCGTCACCAATCCGCTGGCGCAGTATCCGGACCGCGGCTGGGAGAAGGCATACCGCGATTTGTGGAAGTATGATTCCACCTACACGTTCACGTGCGCGCCGAACGACACGCACAACTGCCTGCTGAACGCCTATGTGCGCCAGGGAGTCATCACGCGACTGGGGCCCACGATGAAGTACGGCGAAGCGACGGACCTCAGCGGCAACCGCACCTCCAGCCGGTGGGATCCGCGCATCTGCCAGAAGGGACTGGCACTCACGCGGCGCTTTTATGGAGACCGGCGGGTCAACGGCTGCATGGTGCGCGCCGGCTTCAAACAATGGGTGGAAGCGGGCCATCCGCGCGGCGAGGACGGCAAGCCGCCCGAAAAGTACTTCCAGCGCGCACGCGATCAGTGGGTGCGTATGACGCATGCCGAAGCCGCCACGCTGGTGGCCAAGACGCTCGACAATATTGCGCGCACCTACACCGGTGAGGAAGGCAAGCGCCGTCTTGAGGCGCAGCACTACGATCCAGCAGTCATCGAAGCCACGAAAGGTGTCGGCACGCAGGTGATGAAGTTCCGCGGCGGCATGCCGCTGCTGGGCATGACGCGCGTGTTTGGCATGTACCGTATGGCGAACTCTATGGCTCTGCTGGATGCCAAGATCCGCAATGTGGGTCCGGACCAGGCCGTGGGCGCGAAGGGGTTTGATAACTACTCCTGGCACACGGACCTGCCGCCGGGCCACCCGATGGTGACCGGCCAGCAGACTGTCGAGTTCGATCTGTCGGCGGTGGAGCACTGCAAGACCCTGGTGGTCTGGGGCATGAACTGGATCACTACGAAGATGCCCGACGCGCACTGGCTGACCGAAGCACGGCTCAAGGGTGTGCGCGTGGTCGTGATCGCCTGTGAATACTCGGCCACCGCCACCAAGGGCGATGACGTGTTGGTAGTGCGTCCGGGCGTTACGCCGGCGCTCGCGCTCGGTATGGCGCACGTGGTGCTACGCGACAAACTCTATGACGCGGACTACGTCAAACGGTGGACCGACCTGCCGCTGCTGGTGCGCATGGACACCCTCAAAAACCTTCGGGCCGAAGAGGTGTTCGGCGGACAGCCCGCGGCGTTGAAGAACACGCAGGTGATGGCTGCGGGCGCGAAGATCCCGCCGGCCTTTCAGCACACCGATCAAATCGTGCCGGACAAGCTGCGCGCCGGCTGGGGGGACGCGGTGTGGTGGGACAAAACCACGAACGCGCCCAAAGCCTCGACGCGCGATCAAGTGGGGCAGCATTCCAACGTCGGTGATCCGCTGCTCGAAGGTTCGGTGGAAGTGACGCTGGCAGACGGAAAGAAGGTGAGGTGCCGCCCGATCTTCGACCTCGTGCAGGACTATGCCGCGCACTTCACTCCGAAGGTAACCGAAGAGCTGACGTGGGCGCCGGCGGCGGCTGTCGAAATGCTGGCGCGGGATATTGCAAAGAATCCCGGCACCACGCTATTTGCGATCGGCATGGGCCCGAATCAGTTCTTCAATAACGACAATAAAGACCGCGATCTGTTCCTGCTGGCGGCACTCACCGGCAACGTGGGCAAGATCGGCGGCAACATCGGGTCCTACGCGGGCAACTACCGCACGGCGCTGTTCAACGGCGCGCCGCAGTACATCAACGAGAATCCCTTCGACCTGGAACTCGACCCGTCCAAGCCGGGGCGGCCGAAGCAGTATTGGCGCGCCGAGTCCGCGCACTACTATAACCACGAAGATCACCCGCTGCGAGTAGGCAAGAAGCTGCTCACCGGCAAGACGCATATTCCAGCGCCTACCAAGTCACTTTGGTTTGCGAATGCGAACTCGATTCTCGGCAACGTGAAGTGGCACTACAACACCGTGGTGAACATGCTGCCGAAAATTGAAATGATCGCGGTCAACGAGTGGTGGTGGTCCACTTCGTGCGAGTGGGCCGACGTGGTGTTCGGCGTTGATTCGTGGGCCGAATTGAAGCACCCGGATATGACGGCCTCGGTCACCAATCCCTTCCTCAGCATCTTTCCGCGCACTCCGATGAAGCGGATCTTCAACACGATTGGAGACATCGAAGTACTGGCGCTGGTGGGTGAAAAAATGGCCGAGGTGACGGGCGACCAGCGCTTTCGCGATTGCTGGAAGTTCGTGCGCGAGGGCCGAACCGATGTGTACCTGCAGCGCATTCTCGATTTTTCTTGCAACACCAAGGGCTTCAACTTCAACGAACTCGAAGCGCGCGCCAAGCAGGGCATTCCCACCATCCTGCAGAGCCGCACCTCACCCAAAGCGGTGGGCTACGAGCAAGTGGTGGACTCGAAGCCCTGGTACACCAAGACCGGGCGCCTGGAATTCTATCGCGGCGAAGATGAATTCATCGCTGCCGGCGAAAACCTGCCCGTGCATCGCGAGCCGGTGGATTCCACGTTCTACGAGCCAAACATTATCATCTCGCCCAAGCACGAGGCCATGCGTCCGGAGGGTCCGGAAGTCTACGGTGTCGAGCGCTCGGATCTCTCGTGCGAGACGCGTTGCGGGCGCAACGTCGTCTACACCTGGGACGAGGCGAAAAAGACAGCGCATCCGCTGAAGAAGGACGGCTACAAGTTTATCTTCCACACCCCCAAGTACCGGCATGGCGCGCACACGATGCCGATCGACACCGACATGATCGCGGTGCTGTTCGGACCGTTCGGCGATTTGTACCGCCACGACAAGCGCAGCCCGTTCGTGACCGAAGGCTACGTGGACATCAATCCTGACGACGCGCGGCCGCTCGGTGTCGAGGACGGCGACTACGTCTGGATCGACGCAGATCCCGAAGACCGTCCGTTTCGGGGCTGGCAGAACAACAAGCGTGACTATGAATTCGCGCGCCTGCTCTGCCGCGCCCGCTACTACCCCGGCACGCCGCGCGGCGTGACGCGCATGTGGTTCAACATGTATGGCTCTACTCCAGGATCGGTGGAGGGCCGCAAAAAACGCGCCGACGGCTTGGCCAAAAACGAAGCCACCAACTATCAGGCGATGTTCCGTTCCGGCTCGCACCAGTCGGCCACCCGCGGCTGGCTCAAACCCACCTGGATGACGGATTCGCTGGTCCGTAAAGAAATGTTCGGCCAGGAGATCGGTCAGGGCTTCCTTCCGGACGTGCACTGCCCCACGGGTGCGCCCCGCGAGTCGATTGTCAAGATCACCAAAGCCGAACCCGGCGGAATCGACATGAAGAGTCCGTGGCGGCCCGTGCAGTTGGGCATTCGCCCCAAATCCGAATCCGACGCAATGAAACAGTACCTGGCCGGAGGCTTCTTCGGCGGCAGCACCAACAAGGAGAAAGCGTAATGGCACGCGTCTACAACTGGCAGATTGGCCGTGAGATGTCGTACTGGTATCCCGAGCACCGGCCGCAGAAGCAGTTTGCGGCGGTCTTCGATACCAACAAGTGCATCGCGTGCCAGACCTGCACGCTCGCCTGCAAAACTACATGGACGTCGGGCCGCGGGCAGGAGTACATGTTGTGGAACAACGTGGAGTCGAAGCCCTACGGTTCGTATCCGCTTGCGTGGGATTTGAATCTACTGAAGAAGCTCGATGGCGGCAAGTGGAACGGCAACCGGTACGAAGGCCAGACGATCTTTGAGTCCGCCGAAGCGGGCGAGCGCGTGTTGGGCTGGCGGCCCGAGTCGCAGGATTACGCCTACCCGAACGTGGGCGAAGATGACTGCGCCGGACAGGTGGACACCGGTGCCTACATGAACTCTCCGCATATGGCGTGGTTCTTCTATCTGGCCCGCATCTGCAACCACTGCACGCACCCGGCGTGCCTGGCGTCCTGCCCGCGCGGCTCGATTTACAAGCGGCCAGAGGACGGTATTGTGCTCGTCGATCAGAGCCGTTGCCGCGGTTATCAGGAGTGCGTCAAAGCCTGCCCGTACAAGAAGGTGTTCTTCAACCCCATGACCGGAACATCGGAGAAGTGCATCGCCTGTTACCCCAAGATCGAGCAGGGCATTCAGCCGCAGTGCTTCGTCAACTGCATCGGCAAGATCCGCATGGCCGGCTTCATCAACAAACCGGAGAATGCGCGGCCCGACAACCCCATCGACTATCTGGTGCATGTGAAGAAGCTCGCGTTGCCGCTGTATCCGCAGTTCGGGCTCGAGCCGAACGTCTACTACATTCCGCCGATTCACGTGCCCACCACCTTCACCCGCCAGATGTTCGGGCCCGGTGTAGACCAAGCGGTGAAGACGTACCGGAACGCGAAGAACGATCCTGACCTGGCCTCGTTGCTCTGTCTGTTCGGGTCGAGCGAAATGATGATGCCGCGCTTCAAACGCCAGGGCGACATGGTGAGTGGCCTCGATGAAAAGGGCAACACGCTGGTGCGCGTGCCCGTGAACGAGCCTGTTCACGTGCGGCCTGCTTTCGACAAGCTCTATCAGATTCAGCGGACCAACTGTCCGTAAAGGAGGACCTGAGCGATGCGAACCAAAGCTCTCATTCTCGCCTTGGCGGCCGCAACCGCGTGCACACGGTCGACGCCCTCGGCGAACGAAGTCGTGGCGGTGAAGACCGCCGCACTGCCGTCTGCCCCGGCCGACTCGGGGTGGTCCGCCGCGCCCGAATACACCGCGAAATTGCTGCTTCAGGATCTCGTCGATCCGCGGCTGATGACGCCGTCCACGCAGGAGGTGCGGGTCCGGGCGCTTACCGATGGCGCCCACCTCGCCCTCCGGCTCTCCTGGGCGGACGCCGCGGTGAACGATCTTCCTGGGCCGGGGCGTTTCCTGGACGGCTGCGCTATCCAGATTCCCCGCGCGATCGAGTCCAATCCACCGGATCCGCAGATGGGCCAGGCGGGCCGCACCGTTGACATCGCTTTCTGGCGGGCCGACTGGCAGGCTTCGATGAATGGCCGCAAAGACGAAATTCGCTCGCTTTACCCGAACGCCGCGGTGGATCACTACCCGTTCGAAGCCAAGTCACTTGCCCCCGGCTCGGCCGCGCAAAGGGAAATGGCGTCGCGCTACGCTCCGGCGCAAGCGGTGGGCAACCGGCGCGTGGGCCCGCGCGAATTCCCGGTGGAGGACATGATCGCCGAGGGCCCAGGCACGTTGTCGCCGAATCCAGGAGGTGGATCGCGAGGGCGCGGCGAACGCACCGAAGGCGGCTGGAGCGTTTTGATCGTCCGGAAGGCGCCGGAAGGGTGGGAGCCGAAGACTCGTACGCAAATCGCGTTCGCGGTTTGGCAGGGCTCGGCGAAAGAGGCCGGAGGGCGCAAGATGCGCACCGGCTGGGTCCCGCTGTCGATGAAGGAAACCGCGCCATGACCACCCTGGAATTGCCGGTGCGGGAGTTGCTCGGCGAGGCCGCAGACTGGCATTTGATCGGCCTGCTTCTCGAGTGCCCTTCCGCGGAATGGCAGCGGCGCGTGGCGGATCTCGCAATGGCTTCAACCGATCCGGATTTGCTCGAAGCGGCGAAGTTGGCAGTGGATCAGGCTAGCGAGGGTTTGTATCATTCAACCTTCGGTCCCGGCGGACCGGCGCCGCCCCGCGAGGCCACCCATCGCGACACGCTGCAATTGGGCTATCTGATCGCGGAACTGGAAGCTTACTATGCCTCCTTCGGATACCAGCCCGAAACCGCCTCGTTTGAACCGCCTGACCACATCGCCGTGGAAGCGGGTTTCGTGGCCTATTTGAAGTTCAAGCAGGCGTATGCGGTTGCCTGCGGCGATGCCGGAGCGGCTGAAGTTGTAGAGGAGGCCCGCCGGGAATTCGTCCGCGAGCATCTGGCTTCAACGGCGGAACCACTCACGGCGATGTTGGCGTCGTCCGGAGTTCCCTATCTCGATGCCGCCGGGCGCGCACTGGCCCGCCGCGCAGGACCGGCGAAGAAGCGATTTCTGGTTTTGGGCGCCGACAACCTGAACAGTGACGACGAGATTTTTGGATGCGAAAGGGAGGAACCACAATCATGACCACTCACAGTGAAAAGACGGTAGGGGAATTGGCTGCCCAATCCCTGGCGGCGACGCGGGTCTTCGAGGACCACGGTATTGACTTCTGCTGCGGCGGAGCCAAGCCATTCGAGGAGGCCTGCCGCGAAAAGCGCCTCGACCCCGGCAACGTGCTGCGCGAAGTTGAATTGGCGATCGCGAAGGAGGCCGCTGCTCCCCAAGACACCGATTGGAACACCGCGCCGTTCGAAAAGCTGATCGACCACATCGTTACCCGGCACCACTCGTACCTGCGCGAGGAACTACCGCGGCTGGCCTCGTGGATCGCCGCGGTCCGCCGGGCACACGGCCAGCGCGACGGCGTGGTGCTGGAGCAACTCGACATGGTCTTCGCTGCCATGAAAGACGAACTCGATCAGCACATTCGTAAGGAAGAGGTGATTCTGTTTCCCGCCATTCTACGGTCAGAGGGGTGGATTTCGCAGCCCATTGCCATGATGGAGTACGAACACGACAGCGCGGGCCGCGCATTGGCCGAGTTGAGACGCCTGACCGAAAACTATCAACTCCCGGCACACGCCTGCGCCACCTACCGGGCGCTCTATGCCGGCCTTGCGGCGCTTGAGGCGGATCTCCACGTGCACATTCACCTGGAGAACAACATTCTTTTTCCACGAGCGAAGGCGGACACCAACCGGAGCCGCGGATGTTGACCGTCGCCGACATTTTGCGCGGACCACGGCCCGCCGGCTCCGCGCACGACCCACTGGAACATTTGACGGCCTGTCACCGCCGGGTGGAGCAGCGGCTCGAGACGCTGGCTCGCGCCATCGGTGTTTTGCCTGGGCAACGCGCTGAATCGCTGGCAGCCATCGACGCCGCCCTGGCCTTTTTCGCCACCAATGGTGTCCGCCACACCGAGGACGAAGAAATGAGTTTGTTTCCGCGATTGCTGCCCAAGCTCACCGCGAGTGAACGGGCGGTGATCGAGTTGCTCGAACAAGAACACGGCGAAGCCGGGCTTCTCCACTCCGAGTTGGAACGTCTGGCTGTACGTCTCCATGACGGAGGGCCTGACGAAACTGCCATCGAGGCATTCGAAGCTTGCGTCGGCCGCCTGGCCTCCCTTTATGGCCGGCACATCGCGGTCGAGGATACGCAAGTGGCGGGCTTTGCCCGGTCGCGCTTGACCGCTGTCGAACTGACCGAGATCAGCACCGAAATGAAGAGGCGCCGCGGCCAATGAGGGGCAAGCTAGTCGTAGTTGGCGGTCACAGTCGGGGAGTCGGCAAGACCTCGATCATGAATATCATTCTCGGCGCGATGCCGGAGATGGACTGGCACGCGGTGAAGATTTCGAGCCACCGGCACTCCGCACGTCCCGGCCCAGTCGCCGCGGGAAGTCCGGAACTGTTGCGGCTACCGGACAACGAGTTCGCCTTCGGATTGGCCGGACTCAAATCCATACTCGAAGACGGCCGCAATTTGCTCGTGGAGTCCAACCGGATAGTTGCGCACCTGGATCCCGACGTCCTCATATTTGTGGTCGACCCATTAAATCCGGACTGGAAGGCAACTTCCGCCCTGTGCCTGAAGCGCGCCGATGCCCTGGTCTTTTCCAATGACGGTTCACTGGCGTTGTCGTTGCCTGCCTTCCGGCTATTGGCCTGGGACAGGCCTCCGCTGGGGTTCGCCGAGTGGCTTAGAGAGCGCCTATTGAAGTCATCGACGCCGCCCGTTCGGAGCGCTAAGGCGATGTGCCCGGCGCTACCGCAATAGCTGTTTCGGCCAAGGTGGCGGTGCTGAGCCTCGTGGGTGCCTGCCCGTGAATCCTGGGCAAGGAAGAAGCGGGAGGATAGTCGTGCTCAAGGCCGTACAACATGCCTTTCGGCGGCGCGGGCACTGCGCGCGCCCCCGCTGACCTACTGCACCACCTTTGCCCAGCTTAGCCCGGAGGGCTTACCGGGGGCAGGCGCCGGACAAGCCCTGCAATTGCAACGTGAAAGTTCGAAACGTATCCATCGCGGGGAGTCGATCTTTCGCACACCCTCCGCATACTTTCGTGGAACGCCAAACACGCGCAAACTCGGGTTTTCTGATTCAGGTTCTAGTTCTCCAACGAACCGAGTCAACTTACTAGGTTGGCAAGAAATTTACCATTTTTCTCAACGCAATCCACCCGCTCGGCGCTTTCC
This sequence comes from Bryobacteraceae bacterium, assembly GCA_046331625.1. Classification (GTDB taxonomy): domain Bacteria; phylum Acidobacteriota; class Terriglobia; order Bryobacterales; family Bryobacteraceae; genus JAXLQL01. The sequence continues at coordinate 162,350 of JAXLQL010000019.1, read as the reverse complement.
GACCCGAACACCAGCGCCGCCGCTGGCGACACCAGGAATCTCAACTTGCTCCAGCCTCAGGCGCACGTCCGTCGCCGGCACCAAATAGCGCATCGTCGTCTCCAGCGATTTGTGACCCATCCAGTGCTGCACCGTTCGCACGTCGAAGCCCGACCGCAACATCCGAGTTGCGTAGGTGGAGCGGAAAGTCTTCAGATCGAACTTCTCGGTGTCCAGGCCGGCGGCGCCCGCGATTACTTTGCAGTGGTCGAGCATGTGCTGCTCACGGTTCCCAGTCGGAGACGGAAACACGAACGAGCAGCCAGGTCTCTTCGGATGATTCTTCAGCAAGTCGACGAGTTGAGCAGTGATTGGCACTTCGCGCTCTTCGCAGCGCTTGGGCGTGAATCCCAGGTTTGGTTTCGACGTCACGCGTGCCGTGCGAAGGTCCAGGCTGATGTCACTCCAGAACAGGTACATCACCTCTTGCTCGCGGAAGCCCGTCATCAGGAAGGTCGAGTACAGTGCGCGATGAAAGTCGTCGCAAGCGGAGAAGAACTTCGCCAGTTCCTCGTCTGTGTAGGCCACCGGTAGCGAGGTTGTGCGTTCAGGCAGATGCAACTGCCCCATAATGCCGGCGCGCCCGCCTCGTTTAAAGAACTGAGCGATGATCACCACATTGTGCAGCACCGTGTTCGACTCCATGCCGCTCTTCTTCTTGAGATGGACAACGAAGTCGTTCAACTCGTCGGTGGTGATGGACTCGAACTGCCGATCCTGGAAATGGTCCGCAAACCGGTCGAGCACGGCCTCGTACTTACGATAGGTATTTGGCTTCTTGAGCGCATCCACCTGATCGAGGTAGCGATCGATCAACTTGCGCAACGACCTGCCTGAATCGATCGCCACCGTCTCGGCCGCGGGTCTGCGCGTGGAAACCAGGCCCAACGCCAGCCCATCGATCTGATGCCGCTTCCGGCGGTGAACCTCAAGCGCCTGGGCGGCCGTGGTGCCCGCAGCCTCGCGTCTCCGGGAGCCCTCTTCGTACCACTCAATGTAGTAACGACCTTCGGGCAGTGCTCGCCAATCCCATTCTCCGGACGATTTCTTGGGAACCGAGCGCATGACCCAGCGGCCGTCGCTCTTGATGCGCTTTACGATGTTGACGTGTGCCATGCTGCCATCCGAATATCACAATTCGGAATGGACAGCAAACAAGACAGCACGGCTACAACTGATTGCAAGGAAAAGGGGAAACCGGAAGCTGGCATTCTACCACTGAATTACTCCCGCTCACTCACTAAACCCCCAGCATACCAGATTTCTGCCCCGCTCAGACACCCCACCAGCCTACGGCCTCTCCCGCCGCGAAAAAAGACAGAAACTCTATTCTCGACCGAGGGTTCATCCAGTCATGATCGAAAGGGTGATCAGAATGACCAAATGGATCCCGACAATCCTCCTCGCCTTCGCCCCGTGCCTCCCCGCGCAAGATGCTGAGCTTCTTCAGGTTAACCACGCCGAGTGCGCTCTATTCGGCCCCGAACGCGACGCCTTGACCGCAGGCATGCGCCTCGCTCCGCGCCGCCAATTCCAGCTCTCCAACGCGACCCTTGACGTCATGGCTCGCCTCGGCGCCGCCACCCGCTACGCGCTCGAAACTCCCCAGCCCCCTCCCGAAGCCACCGCCCAAGGCATCATTGACCGCTACATCTTCGACAAGCTCAAGGCTGCCGGAGTCTCGCCCGCGCCCATGACGGACGACTACGAGTTCGCCCGCCGCGTCACCTTTGACCTCACCGGCCGCCCGCTCACGCTCGATCGCCTCCGCCAGTTCATCACCGACAAGAGCCCCGACAAACGCGCCAAATACATCGATGAACTCCTCGCTTCGCCCGAATGGGTCGACACCTGGACCATGTTCTTCGGCGACCTCTACAAGAACATCGACGACAACAACCAGGCCCGGCGCTATCCCGAAGGCCGCAACGCCTTCTATACTTACATCAAGAACGCCCTCTCCTCGAACAAAAAATACGACGCCATCGCCACCGACTTACTCGCCTCCGTCGGACCCAACAGCTACGAGCAAGGCGAGATCAACTGGCTCGTCGGCGGCCGCGTCACCGGAGGTCCCACCCAGGATCTCTACGATCAGATGGCCGCCAATGCCGCATCCGAGTTCCTCGGACTTTCCCACGTCAATTGCCTGCTCTGTCACGACGGCCGCGGCCACCTGGATCCGCTTAGCGTGTGGGGACGCACGGCCACCCGCCGCGACGGATACCAGTTGTCGGCCTTCTTTGCCAAGACGGTATCTCGCAACGTACGAGTGAACCCAGACGCTCCGCAGCCCTACTATTGGACCGTCGAAGAGAACCAACGCCTGACTAATTATCAGCTGAACACGACAACCGGCAATCGTCCGCCCCGCCGAGCCATAGGAACATTGACGCAGATCGCGCCCGAATATCCATTCGCTTCCGGCGGGAAGCCCGGCGCCAACGAGACATATCGCCAGGCACTGGCCCGCCTCATCACCAGCGACATCCAGTTCTCCCGCGCCATCGTCAACTACGTTTGGAGGGAATTCTTCGGGCGCGGCATCGTGGAACCCGCGAATCAGTTCGATCTCGCCCGCCTCGATCCCAAGAATCCCCCCCCCGCTCCGTGGACCATCCAGCCTACACATCCAGAACTGCTCGACGAGTTGGCTCGTGACTTCCAAAAGAACGGTTTCGACCTCAAAGACCTCATGCGTAAGATCGCCAACTCCGACGCCTATCAGCTTTCCTCGCGCTACAACGGCGAGTGGAAGGCCGAGTATGAACCCCTGCTGGCCCGCCATTTCGTCCGGCGTCTGGGGGCCGAAAGAATTACCGACGCGATCGCGCAAACCAGTAACTTGCCCCAGCGGTATCCGGTAAACGGTGGCGGCTACCCCGGCGGCGCCTTCGCCTCGTGGGCGATGCAGTTGCCGCAAACGAGACTGCTCGGCGGCGGCAGCATGGTCTCCTTCCTCGATAGCTTCCTGCGCGGCAATCGTATCGAAGAAGATCGCAAGAGCGAAGGTTCGGTCCCGCAGGTGCTCAATCTCCTCAACGATAGCTTCGTCCACCTTCGCACGCGCGCTTCCGGTACCGGGACCACGGCCAGTTTAGCTCGCCTCCTGCTCAACAAATATCCCTCCGGCAACGACACGCTGCTCGTCAATGAGATGTTCCTCACCGTGCTCAACCGCCCGGCTTCGCCCGACGAGTTACGCATCGCCACCGGCGCCCTCGCGCAAGGAAACCGCCAACAGCGCGTCGAAGACCTGCTCTGGACCCTCTACAACAAGGTCGACTTCATTTTCAATTACTGAGTCACAAGGAGAACGGCCATGCGCAACGAACAGAACTTCCTAAAATCGATCCGCCACACGCCCGCCAAGGGCTTCTTCGAACGGCCGTTTCAGACGCGGCGCCACTTCTTCCGCGTCCTCGGCGCTGGAATCGCCGGCTCAGCCATTCTCGGCCGTCCCGCCATCGGGCAGGATCTCGTCCAGCGCTCCGGCGCGGCGACTCTCGGCAAAGCCAAGAACACGGTGATGGTGTTGCTCGCAGGAGCACCCAGCCACGTCGATACATTCGACTTCAAAGAGACGCCGGACTCTCCAATGAACCTGCTTGCTCCGGAGACCATCGGCGATATTCGCTGGCCCACTGGCCTGATGCCAAAGCTTGCCTCCAACGTCCCTGACATGGCTATCGTCCGCAGCGTCAGGCCCTGGGCCTTGCAACACAACCTCAGCCAGGCGTGGGTTCAAATCGGACGCTCCCCGGCCGGCGCGCTCGGTGACATTGCTCCGAACATCGGCACCATCGTAGCCATCGAGAAAGAACCAGAGCGGCAGAAGGGACAAGTCTTCCCCTCCTTCCTCGCGCTCAACTCGGGCGCTGGTGTGGGTGCTGGCTACCTCTCCGCCGATTTCGCTCCATTCAAGATCGATCCTGCCGCGGCCGGTCTCCCCGATACGATCAATCCCGATTCTCCTGGAGCCGATACCACGCGCTTCGACAACAAGTACGCCTTGTTGATGGACCTCGACAAACCCCTCCGTACCCCGGCCAACATTTACGGCAAGGAAATGGGCGACTATCACAATTTCTACGAAAATGGCAAGGCCATGATGTACAACCAAAGCGTCAACCAAGCCTTCCGTTTTACCCAAGATGAAGCCGCCAAGTACGGCTCCACCGGTTTCGGCAACGCCTGCCTCACCACAGCCAAGGTGCTCGCCGCCCGCGGCGGAACGCGCTACGTCCAAATCACGCTCGGCAGTTGGGATCATCACAACACCATCTACTCGCCGAACACGCTGCCCGCCATGTGCCGCCAACTCGACAACGGCCTTTCGCAGATGATCAAAGACCTCAAAGCCTCTGGCATGTGGGATGAGACGCTCCTCGTCGTGATGGGAGAGTTCGGCCGCACCACCGGCAAGCTCACCGGCACCGCTGGCCGCGACCATTGGTCGCAGCAATTCGCCATGCTCGCCGGCGCAGGTATTCAAGGAGGCCGCGCTATCGGCAAAACAGACGACGCCGGGGCCGACACCGTCGAGGCGGGCTGGTCTCGCGACCGCTACGTTCGCTTCGAAGATATCGAGAGCACCATTTACTCCGCCATGGGCATTGACTGGACCAGCGTCCGCTATGACGATCCCTTCAAGCGCGGCTTCTACTACGTGCCGGAATCGAACAACGACGTATACGGTCCAATCAACGAACTCTGGGGATAGACGGCAAGCCCTGCGCCAACGTCAGTCGTGCCCTGGACCACATTTTTCCGCCACGTAGGGCTCGATCGTCAGTTTTCGAGCCGCCGCGCGTGAGTCGAGATGCCGGTACATTTCATCCCGTTGTCCAGGCGAAAAAGTGTCCGCGAGGCTGTAAACTTGCGGACACCAGCGAAAAGTGGCCCCGGGCGGATACTGAGCGAGTTTCTCCTCGAGTTGCTCCAACGTCTTTGCTTGGTACCCGCCCACTCGAAAGGCTGCAGGATACCAACGGCCTCCGTTGGACACGTCGATCTTCAGCGCATCCGGCACACGTCGCTCGGCCCAGTCCATGCTGCATGGCTCGTCGAGGCATAACGCCCTGAGGCGGCTCCGGCGCGGTTCATCGAGAATCCAAGATTTGGCTGTGGCAATCCCGCGAAACAGTTCCGGACCAACCCGGCTTTCGGGTACGCCAGACTCTGCGGTCCTGTTTCGCCACCGCTCGCTCCAGCGCTCCAGACGCTTCCAGAGGAACGGCTCCACTGCAACGCTTCCATGCTCACTCAACACGTGAGCAGCGGAAGCAACAGTCTCGCTATCGGGATCGTCGAGCGAAACGATCGCCTGTTTTTCCAGCATTGGATTCCAAACCACCTGCGCAACCTCGCTCAGCAAGAAATGGTGACAGCCTCGCCCTTCCCGATTAGCCAGTGCACGCCTCAGCAGTTCGCCCGCCGAGCGCGGGCCTGACGGTTCTAGCTTCCGGACAAAGTATGTGATGAACGAAGCCTCCTCGGCGCAGTACCACGGCTCCGCGAGGTAACGCTTCCGCATCTCGGGCGCCAGCTTCGCGCTACCGAACTTGGCGATCAATGGTAGCGAGCCGAGTTCTTCGCCGGCCAGCCACTTCAAGAAGACGGCGTCTGCTTCCGGCATGTCACGCGCGTCCATCTCTCGCACGGCGAAACCCGCAAAGCGAGTGTTGCCGCTGGCGATGTCGGCGCCGATGATGCGATAAGCCTCTTCTTGCGAAAGCTCGCTGAGTCTGCGCAGGGCCGTTTCTCCCGCTCCTTCCGCCACGCCCCTCACCCGGAGCACCGCTGCGTCTTTCGGCAGCTTTTCCGGCGCCACCCGGCCGATCACTGCCTTCAGCGAGGTGACCATCTCAGGACCTCTGACCAAGTCCCACTTCTTGCCCAGCAACTCCAGTTGTTGCTCCTCGGGAAACGATGGAAACTGCGAGATCAACTCGTCCCGTGACAAGCCAAAGTCTTCAGGAGGCACAAGAAGCGCCGCTCTTGCTTCCGTTGGCGCGATGGCCGCGATCGCGTCACCCGAGATCTTGCGAGCCGCCTCGTCTTTCGCAGCCACGGCCGGGATCAGGCGAATCGCTTCGGCGCGCACGAAACCGTCGAAATGTTCATGTCGCGCCCTGCCTTCGGCTACCTCCTTCTTCCAATCGGACTCAGCCGGCATCTGCCACGGGTACATCGGAAAGGGCTTAGGCGACTCTTTCCGAACATACGTGAGCAGTGCTCGCAGGCGGATGTCCCACTCGAGGATGGCGACGGCTGGATCCGCCAGATAGCGATCGAACGCAGCCACCGCCTGCTCCCGATCCCGTGCCCCGATCATCAGTAACTGGTCTGGCCCGTTCCCGGTTTTGCGTGCGTCGCGAAGCGACAATTCGACCGCGGCCGGAGTGGCCAGATAACGAAGATCCCGTCGCTCGAATCGCCATGAGTCATCCGAAGTCGGAATGCGCGGCTCGGGTCGTGCCAATACGTCTTCGATGGCTCGCAGCGTTGCCTCGGTCCATGCGGCATCATCGGCCACGATCGAGAACTCGATCACGTTCGAGACCGCGGCGAACTGCACCGTCCGGTCTCCCGTCTCGCCCGCCGCCTTTTCGCGGCTCAGCCGATGAGACTTCACGTACAACCGATACGTGCCCGGCACATCGAAGCGAAACCACTCATTGAGGTCCAACTCGATCTCGTGAGGCTTCGCAGCGAGCACTGGATAGCTGCGAAATCCGCCGCCGAGCCCGCCCATCAATCCCGTGCCGAAGTAGTCGATGTAGGGGTCGGCGGCATCGTTGCGGTCAATCACCCACTCCTCGGTTGGCAGCCGTCCACTGCGGTCGTATGTCGCGCCGTTCAGTTTGTATTTGTCCGGGGCGTCACTCGAGAACTCGAGGACCACCGAAATTCGCTCGCCGCGATGGAAGGCCTTGGCGCCGGCGGCCGTTCCCAGGCGAAAGTGCAAGTCAGGCGGATTGGATGCGAGTTCCCGTTGATGACCGGCGCCGAAGGACTGCCCGTAGATCGAAGACTCGAGGATCGCAGCCGCAACAGTTGCAAAACGGAATGTTCGTCGCAGGCTCATGCTCTCCTCGGTCTCTCCTTCTGACCAATAGACGCCGCGGATCTCCGAATGTTCCCGCTTGTCAGCCTACTGCTTGCCTCTGGCAGGGCACCACGGTGGCGTACGCACTCCCCCGAACGCTTCGTCCAGCAAATCAATTCGAGCAGGGCCGGGTCCTCCACCAGTTCAACATTGGCCGACATCGGCAAACCGGCGCAACTTCATGATCACCCGCACCGGCCCTGGCGTTTGCGAAATCGCCGAGCTGCTTCAGGCGATCTCGACGTGAGACCTTCCAGGCCAGGCGGCCAATCATATCGGCAGGGGCCACCATCAACGATGTCAGACTCAGCTTCGTTCACTCTTGCGGATCACGCCTACCGCACCTGCATCCGCGGCGCGTTACTCACCGCATCCCCCATCCGGATCTCCACCGTCTGCATCCCCGCCGCCAGCCCCACCGGGACCTTCGCATTCACCTGATACAACCCCAGCACTTCCGGCGACCGCCCACTGAACGCCACGTCCGCATCCCGCCCTCCGATCCGCACCACTGGCGTCGTCACGGTCCCGAACAAATCCCCCCCCAGCGATCGCACCGGACCCAACCCGGTGCAATAGATCTCCACCAGATCGCCCGCCGCCGGAGTCCGCTGCGTCGTCACCATCCCGCTGCCCGCGAACAGCACGGCGCCCAAGTTACTCGCCGGATCGTAGTAAATCCCCGGATCCACCGTGCGCACCGGCACGGTGATCGCAGGCGTCACAACGCGCGCCCCCTCCTGCCTCGAAGCGACCGTCACATCCACCGTCGACCCCGCCAGCGTTTCCGGAACCAGGAAATTCACCTGCCGGTCACTTACATAAATCAACTGCGCCGGAAGCCCGTTCAAAAACACCTGCGTATTGCCGAGCACCGAAGGATACGGCGCCACGGCCCGCGCGGTCGAGCCCCCCGCCAAGTTCAATCCAAAGATCGCAGCCATCCCGCCCGGAGTCACGCCCGGCCGGAACGATGCGCCATTCACCACGCCATTCGCCGCGATCACAGGCTTGCCCAGGGCAACCGCGGAAGCGCTCACTGCAGCCGCGCCCACGAGCGACGCCTTCATCTCATATGCCGGACCCGGTCCCGGGGTCCACGTGAACTGCACCAATCCCGACGCATCGGCGGTCGCGCGTGCGGGTCGCACGGATCCACCTTCGGTCACTGCCGCTGCCACTTCGATCACGGGATACGGCAGTCCGTTCGCATCGGTGACCTTGAATACCAGCGGCTGCGGCAACGCGCCCGAGCCCGGCGCCGGCTGTTTGTCTCCGGACACCGCAACCAATCGCAACGCCGTCAGTGCCTCGGCAACTTGGATGCGCGCATGCACCGGCGCGAAGCTCGAGTCCTGCGACTCAGCCACCAGATCTTCCACGCCCGGCCGCTCGCCTCGAATCGCGAACGTGGCTTGTCGCTGCCCAGCCGCGATCGTCACCGAACCCGGCATCGACGCCGCGCCCGTCTGCGTCTTCAAGAGCACCGTCATCGCCGCTGTGGCGGGTTTCGTCAGCGACACGGTTGCTGTCGCTGTCCCGCCCGCTACCACACCCGATGCAGGCCACACCGAAAGCTCCAAGCCTCCGCGCAAAGAAGTCTCCGCAGTGGCGCGGCCACCTGTGGCGCGCTCGAAGAACGGCTCGAACTCGCGCCGGTACGCGTCGAGCTGCTCGAGATCAGCCGCCGATGGATCGCCGCCTTCCGGCGTCACCAGGATGAACCCCAAGCGGAACCGCCGCTGCGACACCGTGGAATCAGGTACGCGCCGCCCTTCGGTCTGCACCAACTCTTCGATCGTCACATCGCGCCGGATCCCGTTGAACGAGACGCCGCTCTGGGGAGAACGATTTCCTGTGCCAATCGAAGGGTTCAGCACATAGAACACCGGCGGCACCTCGGCCGGCTCGCGCAAGCCCATCAGATATTGATCGAGCGGCGAGTAGCCCTCCACGGTAGCCACCGTCGTGAATCGCGGAAACGTACCCTCGCCGTTGTCGCGGATTCGATTGCCCTCGAGCAGCGATGCCTCCGAGTCGAAGGTGAACGCCCAATGAGCCGACTGACGGCCCAGCATCGGCAGCGCATCGGGATTTCCTGGCTCGCGCACGCTCACGTACGCCATCCACAAGTGGCCCACTTCGTGGCCGAGCACCGTGAGCGGCGTGTCGCGGCTGGTGAATCGCGCCGGCACCACCGCATTCGGGTCTCGCGGATACTGCGACAACGGACCCATGTTCAACACCGCCTGCAACCGCCGCGCCGACCCATAGAACGCGCCTTCGTCCACCACCTTGTCGCCGATCCCTTCGCGCGGATTCCGCGCCGTCACCTCGAACGCCACCGCTTGCGCGCCTGCAGGAATCCCGAGCGTGTTGTAGACCACCACGTAGTCGAAGATGTCGTCGTGCGACTCGTAGAATTTTTGCGCCGCGAAGACGATGTCGATATCGTCCGCGCTCGAGAAGCGCTCCACCACAGCGCCTCGGAACTCGCCAGGAGACGCCGTCTCGAACCCCACCACTTCCGTCCCGCCGCGCAGGGAGCCCGGCGCGATGCCCACCACCGAGTCGCGCCCGTTGATCCCTTGCCAGGCCATCTCGATGCGCCCATCCGGGTAGAGCGAAACCTGGTAGGTATTCGGAGCCCCCGTGCCCACATTCTGAAACTCCGGCACGTTCACCCAACTGAACGTTGCGCGATTCGACGCCGCGGTGTAGCGCACCGAAGCGCCCGTCCTCGTCGGATCCATGTCGGCAAAGAAGGGGGAAATCCGTGGCGGCCCTGCTGTCATGCGCCCCAGTGACCGGTCGCTTGAAGCGGAGTCGGGTGAACCAAACGTGAGGTTGCCGTCCGAGTTCAGGAACACCCGCGAGTAGCTCGCCCCATAAAAAGGAAACGGGAACGGAAGCGCGAGGTCGCGGGCGTCGTCGTCACCCAAGCCTTCTTGCGCGTCGCCCGCCGCGGCAACAGAGGCGTCGTACCCGCCGCTCACCGTCTCATAGCGATACCGCTCCGCCGTCGCGCTCGTGGGAAGCAGCCGCAGAGTCTTGCGATCGAGATTGAAGGGATTCCGTCGCGCCACCACCCCATCGGAGGCATCCATCACCACGATGTTGCCCATGTCCCGCGGTGTGGAGCGCACGGCTGCTCGCGCCGTTTTCGCCCGTTCCCGAGCCAGCCGCTCACGCGACCGTTCATGCAGCGCGCGCTCCTCGCGCGCCCGTTCGGGGTGCGTACCGCAAATTTCCACTTCCCGCCGCGCATGACAGACCGCGGCCAGAAGGAACGAAACCAGAGCGAGTCTCGTCATCCTATGTGAGTTTGAACCCTTCTGAAGCAGGCGCGTTCCGCCGATGGGGTGCTCGAGCGCCTCCTCTTTACATTGTAGAATCGGTCTAAGCCCCTTACGTTTGGAGAACTGACCACCTTATGTTTTGTACACAGTGCGGCAACCAGGTTGCCGATGGCACCAGATTCTGCCCCGCCTGCGGCTCGAACATGGCCGGCGGGGTGCCGGGAGCCGCTGCGCCGATGTCGCCAGCCGTAGCTGCGCCTGTGATGCCCACGCCTCTCGATTACGAGATCCACGGCGATAACCTGCAGGTGGCTCGCGTGCGGCTGAAGCCGGGCCAGGAGATGTTCGCCGAAGCCGGAAAGATGCTCTACAAGACGCCCAGCGTCCAGTGGGAAACCAAGATGAGCGGCAACTCGCTCGGCCAGAAGATCTGGGGCGCTCTCAAGCGCAAGGCGATGGGCGAGTCGCTGTTCCTTACTCACTTCAAGACCACGGGAACGCCCGGCGAGGTCGGTTTCGCGGGCGACTATCCGGGGCGCATCCAAGCCTTCGAACTCGGGTCGGGCCGTTCAATGCTGGTGCAGCGCGATAGCTTCCTCGCCGCGCAAGACACGGTCCAGCTCAACATCGCGTTCGTCAAGAAACTCGGCGCCGGATTCCTCGGCGGTGAAGGCTTCATTCTCGAAAAGCTCACCGGACCCGGTGTCGTCTTCATCCACGCCGGCGGCGACCAGATCGAGTTCGACTTGAAGCCCGGCGAAATGCTCCAGATCGACACGGGGTGCATCGTGGCGTTCGAAGAGTCTGTGAATTACGACATCCAGTGGGTGGGCAACATCAAGACAGCCATCTTCGGCGGTGAGGGCGTTGCGCTTGCGACCCTCACCGGACCCGGCCGCATCATCATCCAGAGCATGACGCTCGAAAAGCTCCGCCGCAATCTCGCGCCCTATAAGACCGGAGGCGACGAACGCGGGGCGCTCGATGCGATCGGCGGTTTGGCCGGCATCTTCGGCAGCGAGGACTAGGATGACCGCGTACGTGTGGGGCAGACTTCAGTCTGCGCGGGACTTCAGTCCCGCCCTGCTCTGTGTGTGGATTCTCACGGCCACTCTTGCCGCTCAGGTCTCTTTCCCAGCAAAGCCGATCCGAAAGACAGACACCCAAGCCGAACTCGTCAGCGTCGACAAGGTCTGGGAAATCGGCGCGCACAACGCCTTCACCGACCTCATTCGCTTCCGTGGCCGCTGGTTCCTCGCCTTCCGCGAAGGAGCCTCGCACATCTCGCCTGACGGCGCCATCCGCATCCTCGTTTCGAGTGACGCCGAGCGCTGGCAGCCGGCCGCGAAGCTCGACTATCCCGTCGCCGACCTCCGCGATCCCAAGCTCACCGAAACGCCCGATGGCAAGCTCATGCTCACTACCGCCGGAGCCATGCATCCGCCATCCGACGTGAAATTCAAGACCTTCGTCTGGTTCTCGGGTGATGGCCGCGAATGGACTCCAGCGGAAGTCATCGGCGACCCGGAGTTCTGGCTCTGGCGTGTGCAATGGCATCGCGGGCGTGCGCTTTCTTTCGGGTACGGCACCGGCGCCGAAAAAACCCTCCGCGCCTATGCGAGCACCGATGGGCGTAAGTTCCAACTGCTCAACCCCGCGGTGATCGACAAGGATTATCCGAACGAGACCTCGGTCCTGTTTCTGCCGAACGAAGAGGCGCTGTGCCTGCTGCGCCGCGACGAAGGCTCGAAGACCGCGCTGCTCGGGCGGAGCCGCCCGCCCTATCGCGGTTGGACCTGGGAGGACCTCGGCGTGCGCATCGGTGGTCCGCATATGCTGCGCTTCGACGACGGCCGCATCGTCGCCGCGGTTCGGCTCTATGACGGCAAGGCGCGGACTTCGCTGTGCTGGCTCGATCCGGCGGCCAACACGTTGAAAGAATTCCTGGCATTGCCCTCGGGCGGCGACACTAGCTACGCTGGACTCGTGAACTATCAGGGCTTGCTCTACGTCAGCTATTACTCGACGCACGAAGGGCGCACCAGCATCTACCTCGCCAAGGTGCGGATCAAGTGAAACGCGCTTCGGCATTCGCTGCCCTGGTACTGCTTGCGGGTTGCGCGAGCCAGCCCGCACCCGAAACAAAACGCGAAGTTCCTGTTTTCCCTGCCCGGATCACGCAGTTCTACGCTTCACCCGCCGCCGTTCCTAAAGGCGGCAAAGCGCTGCTGTGCTACGGAGTGGAAGCCCGCGCCGTGCGGATCGAACCGGCCGTGGAGGACGTCAAGCCGTCGCTCGCGCGCTGCATCGAAGTTCACCCCGCCGCCACCTCCGAGTACAAGCTGATCGCCACCGGCTCCGACGGCAAGGAAGTGACGCAGTCCATCACGCTCACCGTGGACCCCAAACTCCGCGGCGATGCACCGCCTGCTGCGGCCGTGCAGATGATCCAGTTCTTCTCCGCGAGCCAAACCGAAATCGCCAAAGGCGCAGGACTCACGCTCTGCTATGGCGTGAAAGGCGCCGCGAGCGTGTCGATCACGCCCAACGTGAAGGCGCTCGAGCCCAAGGATCGCGAGTGCTTCCAGTTGACGCTCGACCAGACCACCGACTTCGTCCTGACAGCAAAGAGCGCCGCCGGAGCCACTGACATCGAGAAGCTCCGCGTTGCCGTGCGGTAGCTGCTCGCCGTCCTTCAGTACCGCCGGCGGCGTACTACTATGCTTTTGTTTCGCCGCCAGCCGCGAAGAATTTCGCTCGCCGTGTTGGGCGGGCTTTAGATTTAGACAGCGCGGGACTTTCAGTCCCGCTTCAGATCTGGTCGCATGCGCTCGTAGTCACGGTCCGAAAGGTCAAGGGTTCGGAGGTTCACCAGATCGAACACTTCTTCGGGAATTCGACGGCCTCTCCACCAGCCCTCGAGATACAACTCGTTGGTTCTTCGGGGAGTGTCGATTGCAATCGCGTCGAACGGAGAAAGTCTTGGTCTACTCACAGCATCGTCGCCGCCGTCACCGGCTTCTGCCGGATCTCCAAACACCCCCGGCCCGTCGGCAGCACCTTCCCCGGATTCAACCGGCACTCCGGATCGAACAGCGTCTTGAACCCCTTGATCATCTCGAGCGAATCCGGCGGGAACTGGTGTTCCATTAGCTCCATCTTCTCCATCCCGACCCCGTGCTCGCCCGTAATGGACCCGCCCACATCCACGCAATACTCCAGAATCTCGTCACCTGCCTGCTTCGCCGCCTCGAGCTCATCCGCCTTGCGCGCGTCGAACAAGATGATCGGGTGCAGGTTCCCGTCGCCCGCATGAAAGATGTTGCTGATGATCAGCCGGTGCTTCTCGCTCACCTTCTTGATATGCTCGAGCGCACCCGTGATCTTCGTCCGCGGGACCACGCCATCCTGCACGTAATAACTCGGTGACACACGGCCCACCGCGCCGAACGCGTTCTTCCGCCCCTTCCACAGCAGATCGCGCTCTTCAGCCGACCGCGCCACGCGGAAATCGCGCGCACGGCAACTCATGCACACCTCGCGGATCTGCTCCACTTGCTCTTCCACTTGCTCGGTCAGTCCCTCGAGTTCGATCAGGAGCACCGCTTCGGCATCCATCGGGAACCCGGCATGCGTCGCCTCTTCCACCATGCGCAGCATCACGCCGTCGAGCATCTCCACCGCCACCGGCGTAATCGCGCGCGCCGTGATCTCGGCGACCGTGTGTCCGCAATCCACGGCGCGGTCATAGATCGCGAGCAGCGTCTTCACCGCTTCCGGCTGCCGCATCAACCGTAGGATCACCTTGGTCACGAATGCCATCGTCCCCTCGGATCCGGTGAACAAGCCCACCAAATCATAACCAGGGAGATCTGTTTCCATGCCCCCGGTGGTCACCACCGATCCATCCATTAGCACCAGTTCCAGACCCAGCACGTGATTCGTGGTCACGCCATAGGCCAGCGTGTGCGGACCACCCGCGTTCTCGGAAACATTTCCGCCGATCGTGCAAGCGCGCTGGCTCGAGGGATCGGGCGCATAGAAGTACTTGTCGCCCTGCACGGCGAGCGTCACGTCGAGATTCACCACGCCCGGCTCCACCACCATACGCTCGTTGGCGAGATCGATCTCGAGGATCCGGTTCATGCGCGAGAACGACACCGTCACGCCACCCGACCGCGGAATCGATCCGCCGCTCAACCCCGTACCCGCGCCGCGGCCCACGATCGGGATCGCGTGCTCGCGCGTGATGTTCACGATCGCCACTACGTCTTCGGTCGATCGCGGAAACAGCACCATCTCCGGCCGCGCCTTGTCCACGCCGCCGTCGTATTCGTAGAGAGTGAGATCCTCTGGCTTGTCGAGGTAGCGGTTCGGTCCGAACCGCGCCACCAATTGCGCCTTCGCCGCGGCCGGGATCATGACGCCAGCTTCTCGATCTGTTCGAGCGTCTCCTGGTCGAGCTCGCCGACCTTCTTGAGGATCACCGTGCCCTTGGAGTCGATCACGTAGGTCTCCGGATACCGGTAGGTCCCGAACATATCGTTGATCTTCTGTTCCGGATCGTTCATCGTGGCGTAGCTGACGCCGAAGCGCTTGATGAACTTCTGGTACTTCTCCTTGTTCTTGTCGACGCTCACCCCGAACAGCACCACGCCGCGATCTTTCACACGCCGGTGGAACGCCTCGAGCAGCGGGGTCTCCTTGATGCAGGGCGGGCACCACGTGGCCCAGAAGTTCAGTACCAGGATCTTGCCGCCGAAGTTCGTCGGCGAGATCGACTTGCCGCTGTCGGCCGTAACGCTGAATGAAGGCGCGGCCGTGCCCGTCTGGACCACATGGTCACGCATAGCGTCCCACAGCACGCCGCCGAGCACCGCCAGCGCGCCGGCCATCAGGAATTGGAGAAGTTTTTCGCTTCGCATGAGTCTTTGACGCAGCACTTCTTTGCGACCTTCCGCCGAGTGCCGGAATCTATAATCTTAGTGTACTGATGTTCATCACGCGCAAGGCTGAATTCTCCGCATCGCACGCGTGCTTCCGGCAGGACTGGAGCGCTGAGCGCAACCGCGAAGTCTACGGGGATCAGGCAAATCCGCGCGGCCATGGGCACAACTACGTTTTGGAAGTCACGCTCCAGGGCGATCCGGATCCGGTGACCGGCATGGTGCTCGACCTCAAAGAGCTGAAAGACATCATCAACCACGAAGTGGTGGACCCGATGGACCACCGCTTCTTGAATCACGAGGTTCCGCCTTTCGATCGCGTGGTGCCCACACCCGAGAACATCGCCCGCGAAATCTGGCGGCGTCTGGCTCCCAGGTTTTCGAACGGAGCGCGCCTCGCCAACGTCCGTCTGTGGGAGACGGATGACCTGTTCGTCGACTATTCGGAATGACCCGGCTCACCCGGCAATATCGATTCGCGGCATCGCACCGGCTGCACTCCGCTTCGCTCAGCGAAGACGAGAACCAGCGCATTTACGGCAAGTGCAACAACCCTTACGGGCATGGGCATGACTACGTGCTGCAGGTATGCGCCGAGGGAGTGCCGGATCCCGAGTCCGGCTTGCTTGTCAACGTCGGTGCGCTGGATAGCCTAGTGGAACAAAAGCTGATGCCACGACTGCGCAACCGGAATCTGAATGACTTGGAGGAGTTCCACGCGCTGGTTCCGACCACGGAAAATCTGGCCCTGGTCTGCGAGCATTGGCTGCGCACGGCGTGGGGAGGCCGGGCGGCTCTTGTGGGCGTGCGGATTCACGAGACCCGGAGGAACACATTCGAGACGGAGAAGATGCGGTGAAAGTAGCAAAGGCGGCAGAAGGTTCGATTGCACAGATGATGGAGCGGGTGCTCCGCGAGTTGGGTGAAGATCCGGCCCGCGATGGGCTCGAACGGACTCCCCAGCGGTCAGAGAAGGCTCTCCGCTTCCTCACCAGCGGCTATCAGGCTGACGTGAAGCAGATCGTCAATGGCGCGCTGTTCCAGGTGAACTATGACGAGATGGTGATTGTCAAAGACATCGAGTTCTACAGCCTGTGCGAGCATCACATGCTGCCGTTCTTCGGCCGCATTCACGTGGCGTACTTGCCGAAGGGGCGGGTCATCGGCCTGAGCAAGATCCCGCGCATTGTAGACGTGTTCGCGCGAAGGCTACAGGTTCAGGAGCGGCTCACCAGTCAGGTGGCCCAGGCGATCATGGACATCACCAAGCCACGTGGCGTAGGCGTGGTGTGCGAGGCGCAGCACTTCTGCATGATGATGCGCGGGGTCGAGAAACAGGAGTCGTCTACCGTCACCAGCGCCATGCTCGGATCGTTCCGGACTCGCCGCGAAACGCGGGAGGAGTTCCTCTCCCTAGTGCGGGGACGCTAAAATAGGAAGCTCATGATCGAGAGCTTCCGAGAGTTCCAGGCCGGTCCGGATCCTTTTGGCCGCAACTGGCGCGCCACCTTCGTGTGGCTGCAGACCGCGATCTCCATCCGCCACTGCGACGCCATCGACGTGAAGTTCATCGTCGATGACGGCGAGTACAAAGACGAGAAGGTCATTGCTCTTCCGCATCCCAAGCTACTCGAGTTGAGCGAGAAGGTGAAGCATCCGCTCAACGACGCATGGGTTTCGAAGCTGGCGGCCCATCATCTGAAGAAGATGATCGAGACGGGCGAAGACATGGAGAAACCCCTCGTCACCATGACCTCCCCAGACTTGGCCGCCGCCCACGCCGAGCTCGAGAAGAACCGCTACGCCAACGTCTGAATCCCGCCTGACTTTATAGGCAGTGTTTCCTCAGGGTCCTCAGGTGATGACCTGATTTGCCAGCCTCCGCCTGATCCCTAAGCTGAGGATAGCGATATGCGTCCTCTGCGTGTCTTCTCATCGATTGCGCTGTTCAGCGGCGCCGTACTCTTCGCCCAGGAGGAGATCTCCGCTCCCGGCAGGCTATGGACTCCATCCGTGAGCAAGGCTACGGCGGAGGCCTCTGTGCAAGCGATTCCACCGAGCGCGGCAGCGGGGCTGTCCGCCGGACCCGAGCACGGCATGGCAGCGCTCGCGCAATCGGAGCGTACGCAAGACGCGCGCTTCGGCGCGGCCACGGTCGGCAAGATCCGCGACCTCGACCCATCGGTGATGAGCGAGGGCCAGTGGACTCGCCTCGATGACGGACGATGGTCTTGGCGGTTGGCGCTTCGCTCGGAGGGAGCCACGGGCGTGCGCGTCCACTTCCAGAATTTCGACGTGGGCGCCGGCAAGGTCTGGCTCGATGCCGATGGCGATCGCGTGCAGGTATTCACGGGTACGGGCCTTTACAAGGAAGGCGAGTTTTGGGCTGCGACAGTGAAGGGCGCGGTGGCACGGGTAGAGTTCGTCGCCGAAGGCGGCGCGCGGCTCGACGCTGTGCCGTTCCGGATCGACAAAGTAGGACACACTTGGGCCGACATCTTTTCGACCGAAATCGCATCATCCCCGGCGATCGGCCTGGTGCCATTCCCCAAGGCGCAGCGCCAAATGTCTGACCTCGCGTTTTCGGGCTCGCAGCCACGCGAGGTCGCGGCCTGCCATCTCGATGCGGCGTGTTTCCCGGAGCTGAAAACCGTCTCATCCGGCGTCGCGCGCATCCTCATCGTGCATAACCAGTCCCTGGGCGCCTGCAGCGGCGCGCTGATCGCCAGCCGCAGCGGATCCGGACGTCCGCTGTTCCTCACTGCGGACCATTGCGTGGCCGATGAGACCGAAGCAAGAAGCGTGCAGGCGAACTTCTTCTACGAAAGCGAGTCGTGCACTCCCGGCGCTTCCACCACGGCGCGCCTCGAGACGGTGCTCGGCGCTCAGTACCTGGTCAGCGCTGCGTTCGACAAGGGCGACTTCTCACTGATCGAACTGCTCGGCCTCCCTGGCGCACCCGTCTACTTCTTCGGCTGGACCTCCGCCGAACCGCCGATTGGCAGCGAATTCACCGGGATCCATCACCCCAGGGGCAGCTACAAGCGCGTCTCGTTCTACGAGCGCATCGCCGACGACGGCGCGATCATCGGCGCTGACCCTTACAATGCCTACGCTCCGAATGACCTGTTCTACCGGGCTGCGTCCAAGCGTGGCCGCATCCAACCCGGCTCTTCGGGCTCAGCGGTTCTGAACTCCAAGAAGGAAATCGTCGGCACCACCAGCTACGGCCGCCAATACAGCGGCGATCCCGACGAAGACGACTTGCTGGTTTGCCAGAACGTGCACCTGGCCGGCTTCAGCCGCTTCAGCAAGGCTCTGCCCACGCTCAAAGACCATCTCGACGATTTCCGGCCCGGGCTCATCGGCTATCCTCAAGCCAGCCAACGGCTGCCCGGTTCGAGCGTGAAGTTCCAGTGGAGCCCCGGAATCGGCGCCACCGCGTTCCGGCTCGAAGTCGGCTCCTCGCGCGGGGCTTCGAACTACTTCTCGCGCGAATTCGGAAAAGAAGTCTCCGCGCAAGTAACCGGATTGCCTACCGACGGCCGCGCGGTCTGGGCTCGTCTCTGGACCAAGCTCGAGGACAACTGGATCTTCGTCGACAACCAATACCTGGCCTGGACCGGTTCGGATCCGGCGCCTGGCCAAATCAAATCACCCGCCGCATCCTCGAAGCTCGAAGGCGCAACCGTGACCTTCACGTGGGACCCGGGCGCACGCGTGGACGAGTTCATGTTCGATCTCGGCTCAGCCATCGGCGACATCGACGTTGCACGCAAGAAGGTAGGCACGGCCACCTCGGTCACCATCTCGAACGTTCCCACTGATGGCCGCGTACTCTATGCTCGCCTATGGTCACGCATCAACAACGAATGGTTCCAGCGCACCGCCAACTACTGGGCCGCTGATCTGCGCCAGCGCATCACGCGGCTTGACGTGGCCAACCGCCTGCTCTATCCGGTGTCGATTCGCGCGAACGGACTCGTGGTGGCGACCGTCGCCGGCTCGCAGGCTGCGTCATTCGATCTCCAGCGCTCCGGCGCGATCGAGGTCACCTGGGAGATGCTCCTGCCCAAGATGCCCGATACCGGCGTCCAGATGGGAGCGCAGCTCAACGGGAAGTTCAGCTTCGATGCTCCTGGCGATTCGATCGCCATCGAGACCACCAATGTCGTCAATGGCCGCACCTATTACGCGCCCGTGGTGACCAACGCTTCCACACGCAAGCTGCTGCTCGAAGTCAATGGCACGCGTACCTTCTACACGCTGGGGCTCGGTGAAACCGCCGCCTGGCTCGGCTACTGGGAACTGGCCTCCAACAGTTCCGTAAAGGGCTACTACGAGCTTCTGGGCTACTCGGGGGCCGCAGTATCGGCCAGCGATTTCGCTGCTGGCGTACAGGCCGCCTCGGGCCGCGTCGACGTCGCGCTGAAGTAGGCGCGCGCTCATCTCAGGCTTCGCATAGAGCTTCCCCCCCGCTCGGGCTCGTCACCTGGGCGGGCCGGGCACTGCAAAAAAATGCGCCTGCCCTGTTGCAATCCCGTCCCAGTTTTGTATAACAGAATGAGGCTCTGAACTCATATGGTTACCTGCCCCCTTTGCGACGCTGAAATCGATGTGGAAGAAGAAGACCTCGACGAAGGTGACGTGCTCAGTTGCGACGAATGCGGCGCTACGCTGAACGTCAGCGGCCTCGATCCGCTCGAGCTCCAGCCAGAAAGCGATGACGAGGACGAGGAAGACGACGAAGACTACGTCGACGATGAAGACGAGGATGAGGAAGACGAAGACGAGGATGACGAGGACTGGTAGAGTCCTCGCGCTGCTGCTCGCGCTCTGCTCGCTGGTCTCGCCGCTCGCGGCCAAGGAAAAGCCGAAGGAGAAGAAGAAACCCCAACTCGCCGGAGCCGTGCTGGCGGGTACGGTGTTTCGCGATGCGGGCTTCGCCTTGCGCGGCGCCGAGGTCGTGGTCACATCTGCCGGTGATGCCAAGAAGAAGGCTCATTGGACCGCTGTTTCCGACGCCCGCGGTGAGTTCTTCCTGCGCCTGCCCGCCGGACCCGCAAGCTATAATGTGGTTGTCCGGGCTCCAGGATTTCGGGAACAACAGAAGGCGGTGACTTTCGCCGCCGACGAGCGTTACGACTTTTCGTTCCTGCTCGAGTCCGGCGGGGAGAAGAAATGACCATCCGTACGCCGTTGCTTCTTCTGGTGGCCGCAACCGCGGGAATGCTCGTGTGGGCGCAGCAGTCCGATCCCAAGCCCACTCCGGGCGGGCGCAAGGAACCGGGTTTGTTCGGTGGCGATCGCGGCGACAAGAAAAACAAGGGTGAAGACGAGAACACCCGAGCCGTCGCCGGATACGTGCGTGACGCACGTGAGGATCCGGTGGAAGGCGCCGTGGTGCAGCTCAAGGACCTGAAAACGCTGAAGGTGCGTTCCTACATCACCAAGCCCGATGGCATCTATCGCTTCTTCGGCTTGAGCACCAGCGCCGATTACGAGCTCCGCGCCGGCTACAAGAACTTCGCCTCTCCGGTCCGCACGCTCAGCATCTACGATTCTCGCCGCCAGGCGACCATGAATCTGAAGCTCGAACCCAAGGGCCCCGAGTCCAAGAGCCAAGAATCCAAGAACAACGAGGCGGAGAAGACGGCGCAGAAGTGATCGCTGCCGCGTTGGTGGCGTCGTTCACCCTCACCGCGCTCGACGGCCGCCCAGTCGAGTTCCGCACCTCGGATTCGCCCGCCACAGTGCTCGCCTTCGTTTCCACCGTCTGCCCCGTCGCGGCCGATTACGCCGACCGGCTACGCGCTCTCCGCGACGAACTCGCCGCGAAACACGTTCCGGTGCTCATGGTTTATTCGAACAAGACGGAGCCGCTCGCCGACATCCGCAAACACGTGCGCGCCGTGGAGTGGAGCTTTCCCGTCTTCCGCGACGATGGGAACCCCGTAGCCGACGCCGTGGGCGCCTCGTACACGCCCGAGGTGTTCGTGCTCGATCGCACTGGCAAGGTTCGCTACTCGGGCGCGATCGATGACGCGGTGAATCCCGCGCGCGTGAAGCGGCGATGGGCTCATGATGCCGTGGAGGCCGTGCTCGCCGGGCGCGATCCGGAACCGGCTCGAGCGAAGGGCTTCGGGTGAACCGTGAAGCGAAACCGGCGGTCCGCCGGTAACCGTCAGATCCCGTGAAAACACGCCGGTCCAATTCTGGTCGAGGTTTGGCCGTGTGAGTCGCCAAGCCGCCAGCGCTTCAGTCCCGCGCCATGCTCACTGCGCTCGCCGCATCTGAAACGGAGCGCTCGCCGCCACCCCGAGAATGAACGCTGAAAACTTGTACTCCCGCTCGCGCGCATCGCGAACAATCTGCCGGACAGCCGGAGCATCATGCGTTTCGACCCCGCGGCCC
This sequence comes from Bryobacteraceae bacterium, assembly GCA_046331625.1. Classification (GTDB taxonomy): domain Bacteria; phylum Acidobacteriota; class Terriglobia; order Bryobacterales; family Bryobacteraceae; genus JAXLQL01. The sequence goes on along the minus strand of JAXLQL010000019.1, from coordinate 140,541 downwards.
AACGCGTAGGTGAGCAGTTTCTCGGTCACCGTATTCGAGAACACATCCGGCCGATCGAGCATCGCCTTCTGCAATCCCGCCACACCGTCGAACTTGCTGCCATCGGGCAGTCCACCCGTAACGTCCACAGCGGCCATACCCTCCTCTGACTCGCGCCAACGGCCCACGGCGTCGTAGTTCTCGAGGGAGAATCCCACCGGGTCCATCAAGTGATGACAACCCGCGCACGCCGGATTTTCCCGATGCTGTGCCAGCCGCTCGCGGACCGTCTGGAACTTACCGCCTCCGCCATTGTCCTTGAGCGCGGGAACATTCGGCGGCGGAGGCGGAGGCACTGTGCCGAGCAGGTTCTCCATGATCCACTTACCTCGGATCACGGGCGAAGTCCGTGTAGCGTAGGAAGTGACGGTGAGAATGCTGCCGTGGCGCAGCAGGCCCCCGCGCCGAAGCGCTTCCGGGGTGTCTGGAGCAAAACTCACGCGGCGAAAGCGGCTTCCATAGATGTTCGGAATCCCGTAGTGCTTGGCCAGACGCTCATTCACGAAGGTGTAGTCGGCGCGCAGCAGGTCGAGCACGCTGCGATCCTCACGCTGGACACTCTCGAAGAAAATTTCCGTCTCGCGCCGGAACGCCTGCCGCAGGTTGTCGTCGAAGTCCGGGAACCCACGCATGTCAGGCGTCATTGACGCGAGGTTACGCAGATGCAGCCACTGCCCCGCGAAGTTGCTCGCCAGCGTGTGCGAGCGCTGGTCGGCCAACATCCGCCGCACCTGCTTCTCGAGAACCGCCGGTTCGTGGAGCTTGCCTCGAGTCGCTGCCTCGACCAACTCGTCATCGGGAATGCTGCTCCACAAGAAGAACGAAACCCGCGACGCCAACTCGAGATCGCTGATGCGGTACGCAGCGCCCGGAGCCGTTCCGCCCGGATCGCGCTCCACGCGAAACAGAAACTCCGGGCTCACCAGCACCGCGCGCACGCCCATCTCGACTCCTGTATCGAAGCCCTCCGCCTTTGACGCACGGTAGAACTTCATTGGAGCTTCGATGTCGGCGTCACTCACCCCACGCCGGTACGCCCGCCGTGCCAGCGTGCGGAAAATCCGTTGCGCGCAGGCATCTTCATCGGCGCCGCTCGTGGGGCGGCACACGAACAGACGGCGGCGGCTCGGCGTATCACCCGGACCCTTGGCCCCATACGGTCCGTTGATCGAGACCGAGTAGATGGCCGGCTGGATGCGCGGATGGCGATCCATGTTGAAGTGAGCCTGGTAGGGCTGGCGTTCCGTTTCGAGCAGTGCGCCCGTGTCCTTGGGAAACGTCACCGCAACGAAATGTGGACCCGCCTTCACCGCCACGCGCACGTTCAGACCCGTGTCCACCTGGCTGTGATCCTTGCCGGCAGGAGGAGGCTTCACGGTGAACACGCGCGCACGCTCGCCATCGATCATCAACTCCACTTCATGCTGCCGGTACAAGCCCTCCACGTGCTCATTGCGATCGCGCGCCAAGCGAACCTGGAAATCGTACTCGGCATCGGCGGGGAACGTGTACTTCAGCACCGTGCCGCCGCGCGTTCCCGGTGGAAGCTGATCGAAGTGATCTTCCTGCGTGAGGTCCGGCGGAAGGGTTACGGTATCGCCACCAGGAGATTTCGGCGGGATGCCCACCGCCAGCCGGCCAATCTTGCGTGCGGCACTCAAGTAGCGTTCCAGGAGTGTGGGCGAGAGGTCGCCGACGGTGACGTTATCGAAGCCGTGGCTCGACTCATCGCTCGGCAACAACGACGACACGTCCACTTCCACGGCAAGCAGATCGCGGATCGCGTTTTGATACTCGGTGCGATTCAGGCGGCGAAACGTGTCAGTGCGTCCGGGATCGGGCTTGGCCGCGGCCGCACGATCGAGCGACGATTCGAGCGAAGAGAGCAGCGCCTGGTAGGTCCGCTCGTCTGGACGCGGAGCGCCCGCCGGCGGCATGAATCGCGCCCGCAAGCGGCGCACGGCTTTCTCCCATGCTTCCGGATGCTCGCCCGCCGTCTCCACGGTTCCGGCATCGAGCGCGAGGCTCCCGGATTTCACCTTGCTGTTGTGGCATCCCACGCAGTAGCGGTTGACGGTGGCCTGCTCGGAAGAGACCGGCGGAGGCGCCGCACATACGAGCGCGGGACAAAGCACGGCCGCCAAAGCGACCAGGGAACGAGCCATGTTCGGACGATATCGGTTCCAGCAAGCGTTTGTCAATCCAGGCTTGGATTGCAAGTTGGGGTTGCCGTGGAGAGTGAATTCATTCTTGCGTACGATGGAGGAATGAAGCGACTCCTCGCACTTGTCGTGACGTGTTGCGCGCCCGTATTTACGCAACAGAATGTTCCACCTGATCCGGCTACGCAACTCCAACGGTTCCTCCAACTGACTGACAAGCAGTTGGAGACCATCCTCGCCAACAACGACGAGCACAATCAGTGGTACTTCCAGAAGCAGGCTCGAGTCTTCGATCTGCAACGGGAAATCGACTCCGAGACCACCAAAGAAGTGCTCGACCCCATGGCCCTCGGAGTTCGCTACGCGGAAATGGAAACAATCTGTCGCGAATATCAAAGCCGAGCGCAACAGGATAGAACTCGAAACACCGCGATCCTGACCGCGGATCAGAAGGCTCGGCTGAAGGTCCTCGAAGACGCTCGATCTCTCGAGTCCACGATTTCGGCCGCACAGAACTTGAACGTTCTCGACTCGCCGAACGGCCCCTCGTCGTTCATCGGACAAACCAGCGGCGGGTTCATCAACGGTGGCTTCCTGACTCGTGTTGGTGGACCTCCCGGTTGCTACTACCGGTCCCCCACGTTAGCCAACACGGCAAGCAGCGCACAAGCATCCCGCCAGGACTCGCGCCGCACCGGGCCAGCTCGACCACCCACTACCGTGAGATGATCCAATAGATCACATGACGCACCGGGAATCTTCGTGGCGCCACGGCCCCGCTCGCCGCGACGCGCTCCGCGCCTTGGCCGCATTCATCGCGGGCTCGCCCCTAGCCGCTTTTCAACAAGACCCTTTCCGCGACCACAGCCGTGTCCCGCGCCTCGACGAGTTGATGACCGCTCTCGACTTCGAATCGGTCGCCTACGCAAAGCTCCCGCGGAGCGTCTACGATTACATGTCCTACGGCACCGATAGCGAGTTCACGCTGCGCCGCAACCGCGAGGCGTTCGACTGGGTGAAGCTCGTGCCCGGCGCAATCGGCGGCTCGCAGGCTCCCATCACTGCCACCGAAATCCTCGGCACCAAGATGCCCGCGCCGATCATGATCTCCCCAACGGCCGGACATCAGCAACTCCATCCCGAAGGCGAGGTGGCCACGTACCAGGGCGCAACAGCCGCCGGAGCCACACCCATGATCGTGAGCAACGTGTCGAGCCTGCCGTTCGAGAAAATCGCTCCCGCAGCCAAGGGACCGCTCTGGTTCCAGCTCTATCCGAAAGACGATCCCGAAGCCAATCGCGACACGCTCGAACGCGTGCAGGGCGCGGGCGCGAAGGCAATCGTGGTGACTATCGATCAGCAGGCCTCCGTCTACGAACGCGCGCTGCATGACCGCAATCTCGGCGGCGTTTCCCCGCGGCTTCGCCAACGCCGCGGCGCGCCACGCAATCCGTACCGCGTCGACGAGGGCCGCCTCTGGTACGAGTGGAAGCTGTTCGATCAGATTCGCCCAATCGTGAAGGTCCCCATCATCGCCAAAGGAGTCCTCACACCCGAAGACGCCAAGATTTGTTTGGAACATGGTGTCGACTCCGTGTATGTCTCGAATCACGGCGGCCGATCGCTCGACTACGGCCCTTCCACGCTCGAAGTGCTCCCCGAAATCGTCGACGCGGTCGGCAGCCGCGTTCCGATACTCTTCGATAGCGGCATCCGCCGCGGCTCCGACATTTTGAAAGCGCTCGCCCTCGGAGCGCGCGCGGTTTGCCTGGGGCGCATTCCCCGCTGGGGACTCGGTTCCTACGGAGCCCCCGGCGTCCAACGAATTCTCGAAATCATGCAAGCCGAGTTGAAGCAAGCGATGGCGTTCACCGGACGTTCCACGCTCCAGTCGATCGATCGCAGTCTCGTGCGGGTGAATTTTCCATGATCACCAGACGCCACGCACTCGGCGCCCTGCTCGCCGCCAAGGCAGGCGCTCAGCAACCGCTCATCGGTGAGCCGGCCGGCCGCATCGCGCCGCCCGAGGAACTCATCAACGCCGCCGAGTTCGAGGCGATGGCGCGGCGCAAGCTCGATAGCCTCGCGTTTGCCGAGATCGCCGGTAGCGATCGCAAAGCGTTTGACCGGATCACGTTCCGCCCGCGCCTCATGGTCAACACCATGAACCTCGATCTGTCACTCGATCTTTTCGGAGACAAGATGTTCGCGCCGATTCTTGCGGGTCCGGCGGCGATGCAGCAGCGTTACCATCCCGAGGGCGAACTCGCCACCGTCTCGGGCGCAGGCGCCGCGAAAGCGGCGGTGGTCGTGTCTGGCCGTTCGAGCGTGCCGTTCGAGAAGATTGCCGCCGCAGCCAAGACGTCGCTCTGGTTCCAGGTCTTTCCCGAACCCGATGCGTCTGCCAGGGCTCGCGACGCCATCGCTCGCGGAGCCAAAGCTATCTGCCTCACGCTCGGCGCCGATACCAACGCCGCCGATTGGTCCGCGATCGATACCGTGCGCAAGGGCCTCTCCGTGCCATTTCTCCTGAAAGGCGTGATGAGTCCCGCCGACGCGAAAGCTGCGGCGGACCGCGGTGTGCAAGGAATCGTCGTGTCGAGCTATCGCGGCCGCAGCGCCAACGGCATGGCGGCGACCATCGAAATGCTGCCCGCCGTCGCGGATGCGGTGTCTGGCAAGATCCCGATCCTGGTCGACAGCGGATTCACCCGCGGCAGCGACATCTTGAAGGCGCTCGCCCTCGGCGCGCGCGCAGTCGTGGTGACTCGCCCCGTCCTGTGGGGGCTCGCCGCGCACGGTTCACGTGGAGTACAAACCGTGCTGGAATTGATTCAAACAGAATTGGCCCGCGACATGGCGATGTGCGGCAACCCGAACCTGAAGAGCATTACGAAGGCCGTAGTCCGCGTTCACCGCTGGTAACTGGACTACTGTTTCGTCTCGATGGGCCGCTTGGACCCCTCGTAGAACTCATTCTGCAGCCGCAAGCTCGACTGATCGGACTTGATCGCGCGAATCGCGTTCGCCAATCCGTCCGCCCAAGCCTTCATCTGGAACTCGCCCAGCTCCTTCGTCGCCGCGGCGCCTTCGCCGGCGTAGTGGTTGGGATACCGCGCGTACCACCAGATCCCCGTGTAGACTCCCGCCGGCAGATCCAACCGGTTGAGATTCGTACCCGATTGCGATGCCGCGCGATCCATCTTCACCAGATTCGGATGCGACACGAGCGTGTTCGCTGTTTCCGATTCGCCCGCGTGCCCGTCGTTCTTCGTCTTCTTCTCTGGACCGCCACTCGGCATCGCCGGCCGCAGATACGCGTACACCACGTAGTCCTTCTGCGTGGCCAGTTGCGATTGCGAGAAGAACGGCAGCAAGCTCGTGTTGCCGCCATGCCCGTTCACGATCACCACCTTCTTGCAGCCGTTGCGCGCCATCTCATCCGTGGTCTCCTGCAGCAGCGCCAACTGAAGCCCCGCGCTGTACGCGATGGTGCCGGGTTGATGCTTGGCTTCGAAGATCTGTCCGAAATAATACTGCGGAAACACGATTGCGAATTCTTGTTCCGCCGCTTTCACCGAGACATGGCGCACGTTGAGCAGATCGGTTCCCAAAGGCAAGTGCGGTCCGTGCTTCTCGAGGATCCCGATCGGGAGCAAGCACGTCCCCTGCGAGCGGCGAATGGCTTCCATGAAGTCGGGAGCAGTCAGCTCTTCCCATTTCACTGGGATCTGCGATTGCGCGAAGGCAATGGTGGCGGCGGCCAATAGAAGCAGTCTCATGGGTTCCATCGTAGCGCGCAAACACTAAGGGCTCCGGGCCGAAGCCGGGAGCCCTTTTTTTTCGAAAACGCGACTATGCCGTGCGGCCGGCTTCGCCCTTTGCCCCACCCGCCGACGAAATCGACGCTTGCGCCGCCGCCAACCGCGCGATCGGCACGCGATACGGCGAGCACGACACGTAGTCCATACCCACGCGATAGCAGAACTCCACCGAGCTCGGTTCGCCCCCGTGCTCACCGCAGATGCCCACTTCGAGATCGGGCCGCGCAGAACGCCCCTTCTCCACTGCGAACTGAATCAGCGCGCCCACTCCCTCTTGATCCAGCACGCCGAACGGATCGGCCTTGAAGATCTTGAGTTCCTCGTACTTTTTCGAGAACTTCGTGTAGTCGTCGCGCGAGAGACCCATCGTGGTCTGCGTCAGATCGTTCGTGCCGAAGCTGAAGAACTCGGCGTGATCGGCGATCTTGGCCGCTGTTACGGCCGCGCGCGGAATCTCGATCATCGTGCCCACCATGTAGTGGACGTGCTCTTTGATTCCGGCCTTGCCCAGCACTTCCTCGGCCACCTTCACCACGATGTCCTTCTGGTGCGCCAACTCCTGCGTCGAGCCCACCAACGGGATCATCACTTCGGGAATCACTTTGACGCCCTTCTTGTGGACCTGGACCACTGCTTCGAAGATCGCGCGCGCTTGCGTCTCGGTGATCTCGGGATACGAAATGCCGAGACGGCATCCGCGATGGCCGAGCATCGGATTGAATTCGTGCAGCTCTTCCACGCGCTCGAGCAACCCAGGCAGTTCCTTCTTGAGCGCCGCCACCGGGAACCCGTAGCGCTCCGACATTTCCTTCTTGTCCTTCGCCGAAGCGCTGGGGAGCTTCGCGATGTCCACCATCAAATGCTCGCGCTTAGGCAGGAACTCGTGCAGCGGAGGATCAAGCGTACGGATCACCACCGGAAATCCGTCCATTGCTTGGAACAAGCCGGCGAAATCCTTGCGCTGCATCGGCAGCAGCTTCGCCAGCGCTTTCTTGCGATTCTTCTCGTCGCGTGCCAGGATCATCGCCTGCACGTGCGGCAGCCGATCCTCGGCGAAGAACATGTGCTCGGTGCGGCACAGCCCGATGCCTTCGGCGCCGAAGCCGCGAGCCACCTTCGCATCGCGCGGGATGTCCGCATTGGCGCGCACGCCGAACTTGCCGCGGAACTCGTCGGCCCACGTCATGAACTCGCTGAGATGGCCGTGGCCAAGATCGGCCTCTTTTGTTTTGGCCTGTCCGAGGTACACGTCAGCGGTAGTGCCGTCGATCGAGATCCAGTCGCCTTCCTTGACCGTGATCTTCTTTCCGCCCACGTCGATGGTAGCCGTCTTCGCGTGCTCGTTGATGACGATCGCACCTGCACCCACGATGCAGGGCCGGCCCATGCCGCGAGCAACCACGGCCGCGTGGCTCGACTTGCCGCCGATTGCCGTGAGAATGCCCTTCGACACGTCCATGCCGTGGATATCATCGGGCGTCGTCTCTTTGCGAACCAGGATCACCGGCGACTTCGCCGAAGCCTCAACCGCATCATCCGCGCTGAACGCGATACGCCCTACGGCCGCGCCCGGCGAAGCGGCAATGCCCTGCGTCAGCTTCGTGAGCGACTTCAGTGACGGACCGTCGAACACCGGATGCAGCAATTGGTCGAGTTGCGCGGGCGCAACGCGCATCACCGCGCTCTTGCGATCGATCAGCCCTTCTTTCGCCATTTCCACGGCGAGGCGAACCGCCGCCGGACCCGTGCGTTTGCCGTTGCGGGTCTGCAGCATGTACAGCTTGCCCTCTTGAATCGTGAACTCGAAATCCTGCATGTCCTTGTAGTGCTTCTCGAGCATCGTGGTGATTTCCACAAGCTCCGCGTAGCACTTCGGCATCGCGGCTTTCAGGTCGCTAATCGGTTCCGGCGTGCGGATGCCGGCCACCACGTCTTCGCCCTGCGCGTTGATCAGGTACTCGCCGTAGATTACTCGTTCGCCAGTCGCGGGATCGCGCGTAAAGCCCACGCCCGTGCCCGACGACTCGCCCATGTTGCCGAACACCATCGTCTGGACATTGGCCGCGGTTCCGATCTCATCCGGAATCTTTTCCATCTTCCGGTAGTAAGATGCCTTCGGATTCCACCAGCTCTGGAACACGGCGTTGCGCGCGCCCACCAGTTGCTCGCGCACGTCTTGCGGGAAGTCTTTCTTCAGTTCCTTCTTCACCAGCTTCTTGTAGTCGCCGATGATCGCTTCGAGATCGGCCGCGGTCAGATCGGTGTCGAGCTTCACCTTCGCCTTGTGCTTGCGCGAGTCGAAAATGTGATCGAACTTTTCCATCTCGATGCCCAGCGCCACTTCGCCGAACATCTGGATGAAGCGCCGGTAGCAATCGAGAGCGAAACGGCGATTGTTCGTCTTGCGGGCCAGAGCATCCACCGTCTCGTCATTCATGCCGAGGTTGAGGATCGTGTTCATCATGCCCGGCATCGAGAACTTCGCGCCCGAGCGCACGCTCAACAGCAGAGGATTGGTGGAGTCGCCGAGCTTCTGGCCGGTCAGCTTCTCCAGTTGTTCGAGCGCCGCCCACATCTGCGCGTCGACCTCATGGCCCACTGAGCCCTTGTTGTCGAAGTAAATGTTGCACACTTCCGTCGATACCGTGAAGCCGGGAGGAACGGGTACTCCGGCGCGGCACATTTCCGCAAGCCCGGCGCCCTTGCCGCCGAGCACTTCCTTCATTGACCCGTCGCCGTCGGCGGTCCCCCCTCCGAAGGCGTACACGTATTTCTTCATTGCGAACCAATCTCCTTAGGCAGTTACGATTTCAGAAAAATCAGCGATGCGCGAAAATTCGCGCCGCAGCGTATCGAGCAACGCCAAGCGGTTGGAGCGGACGACCGGGTCCGGGGCGTTGACCAATACCTTGTCGAAGAACAGATCCACAGCCGGACGTAGCGAGGCGATCTTCTCGAGCGCATCGCGATAGCCTAGTCCGGCCAAGCTCAAGTTGCTCATCGCGTTGTGCAGATTGCGTTCCCCGTCTTCGTGCAGGGCCGCTGCGTCAATGCGCCCCCCCTCGAACTGAGCCTGTTCGAGAATGTTGCGAATCCGCTTGAAGCTCGCAGCCAGCGGCTCGAAGTCCCCGGTGGGCCGCACCGCCTGGATCGCTTCCAGCCGAGCCAGCGCATCGGGTAAATTCGTAATTCCCGCCGCCAGCACGGCGTTCACCTCGTCATACTTGAATCCGCGAATTTCGCGGAAGTAATAGCGGATCCGGTCGACGAGAAACTCGTGCAACTGGGCGCTCCCGCCGGCGAGCTTCTCCACCGGAATGTCCATGCCGCCTTCAACCAGGATCTTGACCACGCCCTGCGCGGCGCGGCGAAGCGCGAATGGATCCTTCGAGCCAGTCGGCGCGAGCCCGATGCCGAAGCATCCGCGGAGCGAATGGAGCTTGTCGGCAAGCGCCACCCATCGCCCCGCATCGCTACGAGGAATCGTGTCCTCCATGCTCAGCGGTTTGTAGTGGTCGTAGATGGCGATCGCCACGTCTTCGGGTTCGCTTTGGGCGCGCGCATAGAGTCCGCCCACGATTCCCTGCAAGTCGGTGAACTCTTTCACCATCTCGCAAGTGAGGTCGCACTTGCACAGACGCACGGCGCGATGCGCAGCCTGCGGAACGTTCTCGAACTCGTCGAGCACCAGCGCCATCGCGCTGATCTTGTCGTGATAGCTGCCGAGTTCCTTCTGGAACGTCACCGCCTTCAAGCTCTCCACGCGCTCGGCGAGTGGATGCTTCTGATCGGTCTCCCAGAAAAAGCGCGCGTCGTTGAATCGTGCTCGCAGCACGCGTTCGTTTCCGCTGGCGACGTTACCTTCCGGATCTCCGGGCGCATTCATCACGGCCACGAAATGCGGCGCAAGCGACCCGTCTTCGCGCAACACCGAAAAGTACTTCTGGTGATGGCGCATCACGGTCACCAGCACTTCCGCTGGAAGGCTCAAATACGATGCGTCGAACGTGCCGAGAATCGGCGTGGGCCACTCGGTGAGATAAACCAGCGTATCGAGCAGCGCCGCGTCTGGCTTGATGCGGAGCGCCTTGCCGGCCAGCGCCATTTCGATGCCCGCCTCGATCTTGCTCCGCCGCTCGGCGGCCCGCAGCATCACGTGATTGCCGCGCAACGCGTCCTCGAACTTGGTTGCGCTGACCTTGATCTTCTTCTTGCCGAAGACGCGGTGCCCCTGCGAATAGGCTCCGCTCGCTACGCCGGCCACTTCGAATGGGACCACTCCGCTTCCGAGCAGCGCAACGATCCACCGGATCGGCCGGATGAATCGCGGACCGCCCTTGCCGGTCCAGTACATCGTCTTCGGCCATGGGATGCCGAGAATGATCCCGGGCAGCGCCTCCGCGAGAATCTCCTGCGTCGTACGGCCCACGATCTTCTTGCGGAAACCGTAGTAGTCGCCCTTCGGCGTCTGGATCACCTGCAATTGCTCGGGCGCGATTCCGTTCTTGCGCGCGAAACCCTGCGCCGCCCCTTGCCCCGCTGAGGCCGGTGGACCCGTCACGAGATCCTCGGAATCCTTCTGCCCCTTCGGCAATCCGCTCGCGAGCAGCGCCAGCCTGCGCGGCGTCGCATCGGCCCACTCTACAGCACCCTTGAGCCGATTTGTTTCAAACAATTGCGCGATGGCTTTCTCGAGGTGCGCGAGCGCAGGCCCGATCATCCAATCGGGAATCTCTTCCACGCCGATCTCGAGCAGGAACCGGTCCGCCATCAGGCCACCTCCGGCACTTGCTGCTGGTCAGACCACAAGTGCGCCGTACCCACCGCAAGCTTCCGCACGCGCGCGATCACACCCACCCGCTCCGTCACCGAGATCGCTCCGCGCGCATCCAGCAGGTTAAACAGATGCGAGCACTTCAGCACCTGATCATAGGTTGAAAGCACTGGAAAACGGCCCTTCGGCTCATACTTCTTGTACGCTTCGAGCAAGCGCTGGCATTCATTCTCGTGCAGTTCGAACAGTTGCCACAACGTCGGGATGCCTGCCATTTCGAAGTTGAACACCGAGAACTGCTGCTCATCGGCAAAGCGCACGTCGCGATAGGAGAACCCCGGCGCCCATTCGATCTCGTAGATGCTCTCTTTGCCCTGCAGGAACGCAGCGATCCGCTCGAGTCCGTAGGTGAGCTCGGCGGGAACCAGTTCGAGATCGATTCCGCCGCACTGCTGAAAGTAGGTGAACTGCGTGATCTCGAGTCCATCGAGCATCACTTGCCACCCGATGCCCCACGCGCCCAGCGTCGGCGACTCCCAATTGTCCTCTTCGAACTTGATGTCGTGCTTCGAAAGATCGATGCCGATCGCTTCGAGACTGCCGAGGTATTGATCGATCACATCGGCCGGCGAAGGCTTCAGAATCACCTGCAATTGCTGGTGCTTGTAGAGCCGGTTCGGATTCTCTCCATAACGCCCGTCTGCCGGGCGGCGGCTCGGCTGCACGTACGCAACCCGATACGGCTTGGGCCCGAGAACACGCAGAAATGTTTCGGGACACATCGTGCCCGCGCCCACCTCCACGTCATAGGGTTCCTGCAGGATGCAACCCCTGTCGGACCAATACTTCTTGAGCTTGAAGATGATCTGTTGAAACGAGTCCATCGTGTTTTCGAGGGAGCGGGCGTGAAGGCCCAGAAGAAGCGGAAACCAACAGGGTAGCATATGGTGCACGCTGTTCCCGTGTCATTTATCCTGGTATCTACCGCCATGAGCGCACCTCTTGTGACTGCTCCCTCGAGCGACGCCAATTATCGCTACGAGACGCTAGGCTACGTCGACGCCTACGATGCCGTTTTGAACTGTGACTACGCATTCGTCGCTTACAAAGAAACCGATTCGAGCGGAGAATGGCGGGTCCGCATCAAGTCTTCGCAAACCGCGGGCGCGGTATTCGAGCCCGCCATGATCGCCAATCAATCCCGCGCCGCCGGCGCCCAAGGCAAGCCGTGGTTCCAGTGGGGCTACAGTTTCGATCCGAGCGATGGCGACCCGCGCAACATCCAGTTCCGCGTGCATGTCGCCGGCGGCAAGCCCTGTGAGATCGAGATGCTCGTGCAGTTGCGGAAGTTCGACGGAACTGCCGACGAGGCGAAATCCGTCAAGTTCCCCTGGCCTGCGTAGCCTATCGCGGCTCGTGGCAGAAGTTGCAGGCGTTGCTCGCTTTGTTCTGCTGATGGCAGCTCATGCAGCCGCCCATCGAAACGTCTACCTCTTTCGCCAGCACGTCACGGTCCTTCACCGGACCGTGACACTTTTCGCACTTCGCCCCCGCCTCGGTGTGCGCGCGATGGCTGAAGAACACGTAGCTCGGGATTCGATACACGCGAACCCACACCGGCTCTGACTTCTCTTCCGCGTGCGCCGCGAGCTTCTTGATGTGCGGCGAGTCAGTCTTCACTGACTTGTGGCATCCCATGCAAGTGGTCACCGGGGGGAAGCCCATCATCTCGCCCGGATCTTCATTCGTGTGGCAATTCTTGCACTGCAGTCCCATCGCGAGATGCTTCTTGTGACTGTACGGAACCGGCTGTTCCGGAGCCTTCGGTGGCGCCGCGGCCTGCAGAAAAAGCAGCATGAGCAGGAGCAACTACAGGTCCCCCTTGCGCATGCCTTCAGCCAGAAATTCCGATGCCCGCATCGAGAGCGCCATCAGCGTCAGTGTCGGATTCTGCGCTCCGCCGCTGACAAACGCGCTGCCATCCACCACGAAGAGATTCTTCACGTCATGGCTCTGGTTCCATTTGTTGAGCACGCTCTTCTTCGGATCGTCGCCCATGCGGCAAGTGCCGAGTTCGTGAATGCTCTCGCCCGGCGGCACCATCTGCGAATGCTTGGCTAGCGTCTCGAAGCCAGCCCCTTTGCACATCGCCTCGGCCATCTCCATCGAATCCTTCGCCATGGCGAACTCGTTATCGCCGTACTTCTGCGAAATGTGGAGCGCCGGAATGCCCCACTCGTCTTTCACGTCGGGGTTGATGCGCACATGATTCTCGAACTTCGGCAGCACTTCGCCCATCGTGGTCATGCCGAACGTCGCGCCGCGCAACTCTTCGATCTGCTTCAGCATCGATTCGCCATAGCCCGGCAGGATCCGAGCCGAAGGCGTTCCGCCGCTGTGAAAGTCGTACGTGTAGCCGCGAATGAAGTTCTTCTCACGCTTCTCGACGTTGCGGAACCGCACCACGTATCCAGCGCCGCCCATCAAGTTCCGCGGCCCCTTTCCTCCGCGCGCTTCAGGAACCACCGCCGTGATTACGTTCTTGATGTAGAACTGATCGAACAAATAGTGGCCAAGCACGCCGCTCGAGTTTCCGAGACCTTTCGGGTGCTGACGTGAAGCCGAGTTCAGCATGATGCGCGTCGACTCGAGCGTCGACGCCGAAAGAATCACCGTGCGAGCCTTCACGTGATACTCGCGCTTGCTCCGCCGGTCCACGTACGACACGCCGTTCGCCTTTCCCGTGTTCGGGTCAGTTGTAATCGCGCGCACTACCGCGTTCGGAACCAGCGTCAGCTTGCCCGTCGCCAGCGCATCCGGCAGCAGCAAATTCGTGCTCGCCGCAAGCGTTCCCGAAGCGCGCCGCGGCTTGGTGGTGGGCACGCCGAGCTTCTTCGCCGAATCGATGAACCGCTGGATGCTAGCGCTATCGCGCGAATCATCCACGATCAGCTTTCCATCGGGCAACTGCTGCAGCCCTTCGTTGCGCCCTGAGACTCGCAGGATCGGCTCCACGCGGTCATAGTAGGGCGCGAGATCGGCCAGGCGAACCGGCCAGTTCTCTCCCTCTCCGTCATGGTCTTTGCAGCGGAACTCGAGATCGCTCAGCCGCCAACTCGCACGGCCCCAGCGCATGGTCTTGCCGCCTACCGAACGGATCCGCACCCAGTAATAAGGTTCGTTCGACGGATACGTGTAAGGATTCTGTTTTTCGTCGGCCCACACCTCCGCGTCGAACTCCGACGCCTGCGTCACATGGGGAAAACGCCCGGGCTTGCCAAAACCGCGGTAGGGAAGATCATGAACTGCGACGAGCGAGCGGTCTTTCTCGTAGTCCACCATCGGACCCGCTTCGAGCATCAAACATTTCACGCCGAGTTTGGTGAGCACCGAGGCGGCCATGCCACCGCCCGCGCCCGACCCGATGATCACTACGTCATGTACGGTTTGCGACGCCATGATTAACCCACCCTCCAGTAGTAGTTGAGCCCGCCACCACTTCGGCGCCCACGCGACATCGCCTCGGAGAACTCACGGGAATTCACGGTCGCCTGCACTATGTGCTCCTTCGCCATCGCCAAGAATCGCGCGAACGCATCTGCGGGACCCGAGTAGGTCCACGCTTCGCGCAACGGCGCCAATGACGCTTCGCTCACGCCTTCGCGAGCCAGGCGGTCGAGTCCGTCTCGATAGAACGCCTGCACGTCAGCAGGCGACTCCTTCACCAGGAAATCGAGAAACTCCGCTACCGCCGCATCGCGAGCCGAAGGCCGGCCTAGCGCCTGCGGCATCACCGCGTCGCACAGCTTTTCGAGCGCCGCGAACTGCTGCTCGGAAAAGAAGCGATGCACGGCCGCGGCGGGCGCGTCAGGCGCGGTCAGCGTGAGTTTCGGAAAGAGTTCGGATGGTGCTGGCTGCGTGACGGCTATCTGGGCCGCCACCGGGACCGCCGCGGGAACGGCGGGCAAGGCGAGCATGGATTGCAGGATTCGCCGGCGTCTCATGTAAGCTAGCATAACCGACATGAATTTCGACTTTTCGCCGAAGGTTCTCGAACTCCGCAAGCGCGTGCAGGATTTCATGGATGCGCACGTCTACCCGGCCGAGCAAACCTATCATCGTCAGGTGGCTGAAGACCGCTGGCGCGTGGTCCCGCTGCTCGAGGAATTGAAGTCCAAGGCACGTGCCGCTGGGCTTTGGAATCTCTTCCTTCCCGAATCGGAGTACGGCGCCGGACTCACCAATCTCGAGTACGCGCCGTTGTGCGAAGTCATGGGCCGCGTCTTCTGGTCGCCGGAAGTCTTCAACTGCTCGGCTCCGGATACCGGAAACATGGAAGTGCTGGTTCGCTACGGCTCCGCGGAGCAGAAGAAGCGCTGGCTCGATCCACTCCTGGCCGGCGAAATCCGTTCGTGCTTCGCGATGACCGAGCCCGAGGTCGCGTCTTCTGACGCCACCAATATCCAAGCTTCCATCGTTCGCGATGGCGATGAGTACGTGATCAATGGGCGCAAGTGGTGGTCCACCGGCGGCGGCGACTCGCGCTGCCAACTCGCCATCTTCATGGGCAAGACCGATCCCACCGCGGCGAAACACAAGCAGCAGTCGATGATTCTGGTACCCATGGACGCGCCCGGGGTCAAGATCACGCGGATGCTGAACGTTTACGGCTACGATCATGCTCCGCACGGGCACGCCGAAGTCGACTACACGAACGTTCGGGTTCCTGTTTCAAACATATTGCTCGGCGAAGGGCGCGGATTCGAAATCGCCCAGGGCCGCCTCGGACCCGGCCGCATCCATCACTGCATGCGCCTCATCGGAGCAGCCGAGCGCGCGCTCGAATTCCTGTGCCGCCGCGCCAAGTCACGCACGGCGTTTGGACGCACGCTCGCCGAGATGGGCTCACTGCGCGAGATGATCGCTGAGTCACGCATGGAGATCGAACAAGCGCGGTTGCTCGTGCTGAAGGCCGCCTACATGATGGATACGGTGGGCAACAAGGCCGCGCGCGGCGAGATCGCGATGATCAAGGTTGTGGCGCCGAACATGGCGCTGCGCGTGATCGATCGCGCGGTTCAGGTCCACGGCGCCGCCGGTGTGTGCGACGATTTTCCGCTGGCGTTTGACTGGGCCAACTCGCGGACCCTGCGCCTCGCCGATGGCCCGGATCAGGTCCACATGGAGTCCATCGCGAAGTTGGAACTGTCCCGCTACTGAAGTTCTAAAGAAGGTCTCCAAATTGTGGGGCAGACTTCAGTCTGCGCGGGGCTTCAGCCCCGTCAGCCATCGCCAGGTATAGCTACTTCGCCGCTTCCTGATCCTTGTATTGGAGCTGGTACAACCGCCAATAAATCCCCCTCTGCGCGAGCAATTCCTGATGCGAACCCGACTCGCGCAACTCGCCCTTGTGCATCACCAGAATCCGGTCCGCCCGCTGAATCGTCGACAACCGGTGCGCGATCACGATCGACGTGCGCCCCTCGAGCAACCGGTCCAGCGCCGCGCGAATCCGCAACTCGGTCTCCGTATCCACGCTCGACGTCGCCTCATCCAAAATCAGAAACCGCGGAGCGTGTGCCAATGCGCGCGCGAAGCTGATGAGTTGCTTCTGGCCCGTCGACAGCCCCGCGCCGCGTTCCCGCACCTCGTGGCGCAGCCCGCCGGGCAGCGAGTCCACGAAATCGAGCAAGTTCACTTCCCGCGCGGCCGCTCGCACCTGCTCGTCGTCAATGCCCGGCGTCCCCAACCGGATGTTGTGCGCTATGTCGCCCGTGAACAGAAACGGGTCCTGCAGCACGATCCCGAAGGCGCGCCGCAGATCCCGCGGATCGAACTCGCGCAAATCCACGCCGCCGATGCGGATCGCGCCTTTCTGAACGTCGTAGAGCCGCAGCAGCAAACTCGTGATGGTCGTCTTGCCAGCGCCCGTGTGCCCCACCACCGCGATGGTCTCGCCCGGCTCCACGCGAAAGCTGACGTCGCGGAGCACCCAGTCTTCGCCCTTGTATGCGAACCAAACGCGATCGAACTCGATGGCCGCCGTACCCCGCGGAAACTCCACCGCTTTCGCGGGACCTTCCACACTCGCGCGCTCATCCAGCAATCCGAACACACGCTCGGCCGCCGCCATCGCCGATTGCAGGATGTTGTACTTCTCGCTCAGATCCTGAATCGGGCGGAAGAACCGCACGCCGTACTGGAAGAACGCTACCAACACGCCCATCGTGAGCGTCCCCTGCTCGATCCTCCAGCCGCCGTATCCGATCACCAGAGCCAATCCGAGAACGCCCACCAATTCCACCACCGGATAGAACCATCCGTACGCCCGAATCAATTCCTGAAAGGCGTCGTAGTGCTCGCGATTGGCCTTGTCGAACTGCTCGCGCGCTTTCTGTTCCCGGTTGAAGAGTTGCACCACGCTCATCCCAGTGACATGCTCTTGCAGGAACGAGTTGATGCGAGCCACCGCGATCCGCACGCGCCGATTCCCCGTCTGCGCGATCTTCCGAAACAGCAATGTCGCGCCCAACACCAGTGGCATCGTCAGCATCAGCGCGACCGTCATTCCCACGCTGAGCCGAAGCATTGACGCCAACAGGAACGACAACACCACCACGTCTCCGAGCATCGCCACTGACCCCGAAGACAGCAATTCATTGAGCGCGTCCACGTCGGTAGTCACGCGCGTCACCAACCGGCCCACCGGCTGCCGGTCATAGTAGGCCATGTCGAGCCCATGCAGCCGGTGCATCAAATCGCGCCGCAATGCGAACATGGCCAACTGCCCCGTACGCGCCATCAAGTACCCCTGAATGAACGAACACAACAAGCCGAGCACCAGCCCGCCGAGCACGATCGCGCTCAACTGCGCGAGCCCTGTCATCGCATCGCTCGAAAGATACGGATCGAGCATAGACGGCTCGGCATGCGCTGACGGCGCCAGATACCGGTCTACCGCCAGCTTACTGATCAGCGGCCCGATCACCTGCAGCGCCGAGTTGATCAGCATCAGTGCCGCCGACGCCACGATCGCCGGCCAATACGGCAACGCGTACCGGCCCAGACGCAGCATCAGGCACCGGTCAAACGCCCGGCCATGTACTCGCTCCTCTTCCACGAACTTTCTAGCGTATCAGCCGCCGCCGAAAATCAGTTCCCCGGCTGCAACCGAATCCGTTCCGTCGTGGCCGCCTCGATCGCGTGGCGCGTGTAGAGCATCGGATGATACTCACCCTTCAGCCACTCTTCGATCAGATCGTCATAGTGCGGACTCCCGGGATTCCCGACCTCACCCGGCACATTCGTCATCACCGACTTGTCCCAATCGCCCGGATCGAGAATCTGCCGGTAGCTGGCGCCCGCATTCTGCCGAAAGTTCGGACCGCTCGTCGAGTTCACCGTGTTGCCGTCGCCCGGCCGCGAGTACGGTCCGCGATTGTACTCGCGCCGGTTCAGTGGATGCTGAAACGCCACCGTGTGTACCGTGCCCCACTTCCAGTTCTTCTTCTCGGCGCCGTAGTCGCGCTCGAGTTCTTCGATCGCCGCACGCAATGTTCGAGCCACGGCTTTCGCGTTGAACCGCTTCTCCTGCGTATCGAGCAGCATCTGCAGATCCGTATGCGCCGCCATGCTGTTGCCGAAGATGGCCACCTGCAGCTTGGCGATCCAGAGCTCGAACAGGATCGACTCCCAGGCATCCGCCCGCAGCACGACGTCCCATTCATACGCCATGTGCCTTGCGATCTCCTCTTCTTTCGCATCGAGTTCGCCGGGTTTGCGTTGCCAACGTTTCAAGCTTGCCTGAAAGATGCGCGCCGGGTGCGAGAGCGTGTCCTGTTGCATGCGCTTGAAATCTTCGATGCCGAACTTCGGCTGGTCCATCAACATTTCCTCGATCCGCCCAGACCGAAACGGCAGCGCCCATTCGTACGAGAGTTGATGCTTGTAGCCTTCCGGCAGGATATTGTGGTTCGCCGTCCAGATGGCTCCGTTCGGCGGATTGAACTTGCGCGGATTCTCGCTCGGAGCCAAATACCCAGACCATTCGTACTCGCCCGTGTGCCCCGGCACCGGCAGCAGCCCGGTCCAGTTCTTCCGAATCGGCGCCCAACCCGAAGCGATCCAGCCGATGTTGCCCGCGCGATCCGCGTAGGCCAGATTCTCAGACGGAATCTTGTAGTGCGCCGCTGCTTCCTGGAACTCGTCCCAGTTCCGTGCGCGCGAGAGCCGCAGCGCACCCAGGTATCCCGCCCCCCCCGGCTCAGCGCCCACCCACTTCAGCGCATACACGCGATGCCGCCCCAAGTCTTCCGCGATCACCGGACCATGAAGCGTGTACCGCAACTGCACCTTCCGCGGCGCGGCTTCGCCTCGCACCTGAATCTGGTCCTCCACCACTTCCATCTTTTTCCACTCGCCCTTGTACAGGTACTCATCCGGATTCGCCGGATTCACTTTCTCCACGTAAAGATCGCCCTGATCGATTCCCACGATCGTGAATCCGAATGCGACGTCTTCGTTGTGCCCGAGCGCGATTCCGGGCAGCGCCGGTTCGCCCGCTCCGATCACGTTCCATCCCGGCCCCACTAGATGCACACTCTTCCGCAACGACGGCATGTTGATCGGCCGATGCGGGTCATTGGCGAGCAGTGGCTTGCCCGTTAGCGACCGGAATCCTGCCACCACCCAGTTGTTGCTGCCGTGATACTCGGGGAACCGCACGCCGCCGGTCGCGGCGGTGTAGTCCGCCAGCAGTCGGCTGTCGATTCCTTCGAGATCGAGCTCGTGAGGAATCTCGATCTTCACAGCCGGATCCGGCGGCATGTACTGCTGAACCATATCGAGCCCATGGCGCTGGATATCCACCGCGCGCTGCACTTCGCGTGTCACGTTTCGGATCATCAACAAGCCCGCAATGCGCGACACCACGTCTTCGGGCGTCCACATTCCCGGCTCGTAACCCGCCACGCGAAACTCGATCGGCCGCTCCTTGAGCGAGTGAATGTAGGCGTTGATCCCATTGGTGAAGGCCGTTACGATCTGCTTCGTATCCGGCGAGTAACTCTCCCACTCCTTGTTCCAGTCGCCGCGAAACCTTACCAGCCGCGCGATGCGATCGCGACCCAACGCCGATGGTCCCATCACCTGCGCTAGCTTGCCCGTACCGGCGCGCCGCCACAGATCGATCTGGAAGAGCCGGTCCCGCGCCGTGATGTAGCCCTGCGCAAAAAACAAATCTTCGCTGGTTTGTGCGTAGATGTGCGGAATGCTCACCGTCTTTAGGCACTCACCGCTTCGCTCGGCAACGTCACGTCTTACCGGCATGAGGGCAAGAAAGCAGCAAGCAGACAGTTGATTCGTTTCATGGATTACCGGGCGGTTTGGTGAAGGCCAGCGAGGGCGGCGCTTCTCGCGAAACGCGCGGACCCCCTCGTGAAAATCGGCGCTCGAGAACATCTCGGCGCGCAGCGAACTGGCGGCCCGCGCAGCTCCGGCCCAATCGAGCTCGCGCGTTTGCGCTGCCAGTTGGAAGCCGCGCTGGATCACGTCCGGACTCGACTCCGCCAACTTCTGCCCGAGTTCAGTAGTGACTTGCACCAACTGCGACGCAGGCACGCTCTGGTGCACCAGTCCCCAATTGAGCGCATCCGCAGCGGTGAATCGGCGACCCGTCAGGCTCAGCTCGAACGCTCGCCGATCGCCGATCGCGTGAACCATCGATTTCCAAATCACGCACGGCCACATTCCGATCAGTACTTCGGGAAGACTGAACGCCGCGTCTTCAGTGGCCACTACCACGTGCGCGTTCGCGACCAACCCTGCGCCGCCCGCGATCGCGCCGCCTTGCACTGCCGCTACTACGGGCTTCCCCACCCAGAATCCGAACGTGAACAGCCGCTCGTGGATCGCCATGCGATCGGCCGCATCCGGCTGCAACGATTCCTCGAGATCCATGCCCGCGCAGAACACCGGACCTTGCGCGTCGATCAGAATCGCCCCGATCCCCGGATCGTCGCGACCCGCTTCGAGCGCCTGCACAATCCCGTGGCACGAGTTCGAGTCGAGCGCGTTACGCTTCTCCGGCCGGTCAAGCGTGAGCCGCAGCAAGCGGCCTTCATAGGAGGCGAGCAACTTCATCCTCCCCGAGTTCGATCTCCATTCCTAGCAGAGCCGCACCCAGAGTCTTGCCCTGCGCATCCACGCGCAACGAAAGCGTGCCGCCGCCGCCCAGCGCGCCATGCATCAGGAAATTCAGCCCCCCGAGGTTCGGCAGTTCGTAGCGCACCACATCGCCTTTCACCAACGATCCGAAATGCGCCTTCACACGCTCGGGCGTGACTTCGCGAACCAAAACCGGGAACGCGTCCGCGCGCCACGCGATGATCCCGACGTTCGATGTGTCGCCCTTGTCACCCGACCGCGCGTGCGCAATGCGTGCCAGCGGGATCTTCATTCCACCACCTCCACACGCGTCTGAATCAACTCGCGCGGCGCGAGCGCTGGCCAGTACGCCACAACCTCGCGCACAGCCGGCCTTCCGTCGCCGAACCCGGTCGCCGTCGGCGGACCATTGAGCACCAACGGGATCAACTCGCGCGTGAACCGGTCCACTGCATCGTGATCGTGATCCCACACGCCGATGCGGACTTGCACTTCCGGCGGATCTGCCGGAGCATGCGCCGCCGGACCGTGGCACGCGTTCACGCCGAAGAACTCCGTCTCGATCGCTTCGAACCGCAACCCCAGCCGCTCGAGTCGCTGCCGCACGATTCGATCCGCCGCCTGCGCTTTTTCGAGAGCCTGCGGCCAACTGTAAACTAACGTGCCGATCGCCTTCCAACCATCCGCGAAGCTGATCGACAGCTTCAGGAACGGCGTTCGCTCACGCCCGCGAATACCCGACACGCGCACGCGATCCTTGCCCGAATCCTCGAGCCGGATCGTCGTGAAGTCCGCGATGCAATCGGGCGTGCGGTACTGCTTCGGGTCACCGAGTTCGTAGAGCAACTGCTCCTTCACGGTGTCGCTCGAGACGCGACCGCCCGTGTCCGGATGCTTAGTGACCACGAATGATCCATCGGGCTCTGCCTCCACAATCGGGTAGCCGATGTTCGCCATGTCCGGAATCGATTGCCAATCCACCTGGCAGTTGCCACCGGTGCATTGCGCCCCGCATTCGATGATGTGCCCGGCGACCGTTCCTGCCGCGAGCAGATCCCAATCGGTTTCCTTCCATCCGAACCGGTGCACCATCGGCGCCAATGCCAGCGCCGTATCCGTGGAGCGCCCGGTGATCACCACGTCCGCCCCAGTCGCCAGTGCTTCCGCCAATGGGAAGGCACCGATGTACGCATTCGCGCTCAGGATCCGGCTGCGAATCGTCGAGAGCGGCTCGCCTGTGTCCATGCTGCGCAACTCGTGTCCGGCAGCGAGGAACTCGTCGAGACGGCCATACACATCGTCGCCCAACACCACCGCTACTTTCAAAAACGGGGCCAGCTTGCGGACCTCGCGCGCGCACGCCACCGGATTCACTCCCCCCGCATTGGCGATCACCTTCACGCCGCGATCGCGCAGCTTCGCGCCGATCTTCCCGATCAGCGGCGGAAAGTCGCGCGCGTAGCCGAGCTCCGGGTTCTTCTGCTTTTGCTTCTGCACGATCGACATCGTGACCTCGGCCAGATAGTCGAGCGTCAGGTAATCGATCGGGCCTCCTTCCACCAGCCGCACCGGAGCTTCCAGCCAATCGCCCCAGAAGCCTTGCCCATTCGCGATTCGAATCATCGGATACCTCCCGGCGCCAGTTGCTCGATCGTCAAATGCTCGCGATGCCCAGCGGCGCAAGCCGCTTCCAATGCGAACGAAAGCACCTGCCGCGATTTCAGCGGATCGATTAGCGCATCCACGTGCCCGCGTGCCGCCGCGTAGTGCGAGTCAAGCCAGCGCTCGTAGTCAGCACGCGTTTGGGTGATCTTGTTTTGGAGCTCTTCGGGCAGCGCTTGGCCGGCTTTCGCATGCTTCTCGATCTCGGGCCCATGCACCGCCATCACTGCCGCGTCGCCTTCCATCACGCCAATGCGCGCCGTGGGCCACCCGAAGGTGAAGTTCGGATCGAACCCCTGTCCCGCCATCGCATAGTATCCGGCCCCGCTCGCGTGATTGATGGTCAATACGATTCGCGGAACAGAAGCACACGACATTGTTTCAACCATATCCGCCCCGGCCCGGATGATCCCGTCTGACTCCGCTTGCACGCCCACCATGAACCCCGAGACGTCCTGCAAGTACACCAGCGGATGCCCCGCACGCTCGCACGTCTCCACGAAATACGCCACCTTCCGAGCCGACTCCGTATAGACGATGCCGCCCACTCGCGTCTGTCCACCAGCCTTCAAGAATCCCCGCCGGTTGGCGATCAAACCCACGGGCCTCCCGTTCAACCGCGTGTGCGCGCACAGCATCTCTGGCGCATGATCGGGCTGGAACTCGAGATAGTCGCCCGCATCGAAGATGCAGTCGATCACCACCTGCATGTCGTACGGCAGGCGATGATCGGCGGGAAGCGCGTCGTAGAGCCGGTCCGCTGGAAGCTTCGGCGCGGCCCCGCGCGCGGGCGCAGCCGGAGCCGGCAACTCGCGAAACTTCTGCCGCATCAGCGCCAGGCACTCCGTATCGTTCGGCGCGCGATAGTGCGCCACTCCGCTCACTGACGTGTGCATCCGCGCCCCCCCCAGATCTTCGGCGTCCACCACTTGTCCTGTGGCGCCCTTCACCAGATTCGCGCCACCCAGCCCCATGAAGCTCGTGCCGTCCACCATGAAGATCACGTCGCTCA
The DNA here is from genome assembly GCA_046331625.1 of Bryobacteraceae bacterium. GTDB lineage: Bacteria > Acidobacteriota > Terriglobia > Bryobacterales > Bryobacteraceae > JAXLQL01. Next base: position 116,904 of record JAXLQL010000019.1, on the reverse strand, counting down.
GCGCGGGCAGGTACGCCCCCCCCGCGATGCATGGACCCATCACCGCCGCAATCTGCGGAATCCGCAGCCTGCGCCGCATCAACGAGTTGTAATAGAAGATACGGCCCGCGCCATACTGCCCCGGGAAAATTCCGTCCTGCAGCGGCAGGTTCACGCCGGCCGAGTCCACCAGATACACGATCGGCAGGCGATTCCGCATTGCGATTTCCTGCGCGCGCAAAATCTTGTGGATCGTCTCCGGCCACCACGCGCCTGCCTTCACCGTCGCATCGTTGGCCACCACCACCGCGGGCCGGCCTTCGATCCTGCCCACGCCCGTCACCACACCCGCACCCGGAGCTTGGCCCTCGTACTTGTCGTGCGCCACCAGCAAACCCACTTCCAGAAACAGCGAGCCCGCATCCACCAACTTCGCGATCCGCTCGCGCGCCGTCAGCTTTCCCGCCGCGTGTTGTTTGTCGATGCGCGAAGGGCCGCCGCCTTGCCGCAAGCGGTCTTCTACGCCATGCAAACGCTCCACGGCGCTCACCATGGCATCATGCCCCGTACTGGCTGGTTTCACTCAGGATTAGTGTAGTGCGCCATGCGGGCGGTCTGCTAGCATAGCGTGGATGCTCGGTCTCGACGCGCGCGCTGCCCGCGTTACGTGGACGGTGTTTCTCGTCGCCGTCACGCTGTTCGCCCTCTATTCGATTCGCACTGTCCTGCTCGTCTTCATCCTCTCCATCCTGCTCGCCTACGTGATGAGCCCCGTCATCGCACTGGTGGATCGCTTCGCCTCCCGAAAAATCCCGCGCCCGGTTTCGATGGGCGTCGCGTATCTGCTCCTCATTGCTCTCGCAACCGGCATTCTCGTGACCGTGGGAACCGAGATCGCCAAGGAAGCCACCGCCCTCGCCCAAACGCTGCCCCAGTACATTCAAAACCCAAAACGTTTGGAACAATTGCCCCTTCCCGCGTGGTTGCAGAGCCAGAAGCAGGCGATCATCGATTTCATCGTCGAGCAGGTGCAGGAGCATCAGTCGGAAATCGTTCCCATGCTCACCGCCACTGGCAAAACCATTCTCGGCGCTTTGGGAAACGTGATCTACGTCGTCCTCATTCCCATCCTCAGCTTCTTTCTCCTCAAGGAAGGCCCCGACTGGAGCCGCATGCTCGTCTCGCAGTTTCGCCATGATGGCGGGCGAGCTTTCGTCGAAGGGATTCTCGAAGACCTGCACCGCCTCCTCGCCGACTACATGCGCGCCCTGTTCCTCATCTCCATCACCACGTTTCTCGTCTTCACCGTCTGCCTCGGCTTTATGGGCGTGCCGTACTCGCTCTTGCTCGCAGCCATCGCCGGCGCTGCTGAAGTGGTCCCCGTCGCCGGACCGCTCCTCTCCGGCGCAGCCATTGTGCTCGTCGCCGCGTTCGGTGGATTCAGCGGCCTGTGGTGGATCGTCGCGTTTCTCGTCCTGTATCGCCTCGTGCTCGACTACGGCATCTCGCCCTACATCATGGGCAAGGGCGTTGCGCTCTCACCGCTCGCGATCCTGTTCGGGATTCTCGCGGGCGAGCAACTCGGCGGCATCGCCGGCGTCTTCCTCGCCATTCCTCTGATGGCCACGCTCCGCATCGTCTATCTGCGCTACCGGGAATCGCATGCGGCATAACGCACTCCGGACGTACTACCGCTCTTCTGTCTCTTCTTCCGCCGCGACGCTGCCTCCGTGTAGGGCGGGCTTTAGCCAGCGCGGGACTTCAGTCCCGCTTCCGATGTGGGGCAGGCTTCAGCCTGCGCGGGACTTCAGTCCCGCCGCTTCGAGCAGAATAGGGCCCAGGGGCCACAGTCCCCTCAACGGACCACAGGTCTTTCCCGCGTTCTCCTCTAGCGCTGATCTATCTGAGCAAGCCTCCGCTCCCTCACTGTCGCCGCTCGGTCACGGGAGCAGTACCGCCAAACATTTTCGGAACTGCGTGCCATGGGTGCTCTGCCTCCTCCTCGTCCCGCCCGCCTGCGCCCACATGGTCAGCATCAGCACCGGCGAGATCCGCATCGAAGGCAACCGCGGACGCTACGAATTGCGCATGCCCTACTACGAGATCCAGCATTTGCAGGATCCCGAATCCGTTCTCCCAGGCTCGATCAGATTCTTCGGAGGCGGAGGCGAGGCTCGCCGCCTCGAAGCCAAGTGCCACCGGCAAGACAACGAGAACGCGCTCATCTGCGAAGCCAGCTACCAGTTCCCAGCCCCCGTCGACGTGCTCGAAGCCGTCTCGACCTTCCACTCCACCACGGTCCCCAATCACGTCCACTTGCTGCGAGCCGTGAAAGACGGCAACAACGATCAAGCCGTGCTCGACCTCACCTTCCCCCGCGCCACGCTTCGCTTCCGCCCTCCCACCACATCCGAGATCGCCGTGCAGCATTCCGCCGCCGGCGCCGTGCGAGCCGTGGGGGGGGCGATGCAGTGGCTGTTCCTCGCGGCACTCGTGCTCGCCGCACGCACACGCCGCGAATTGTTCACGCTCGCCGCAATGTTCATCGCCGGTGAAGCCGTCTCTTGCATCGTAGTTCCGCTCACGAATTGGCAACCCGCGCCGCGCTTTGTGGAAGCCGCCGCAGCGCTCACCATCGCCTATCTCGCCGTGGAGATTCTACTCTTGCCCGAAGCCGGACAGCGCTGGCTCGTGGTCGCCGTGCTCGGAGCCTTTCACGGGCTCTACTTCTCGCTCTTCATCACCAGCGGCGAGTACAGCACCGGTTGGGTGCTCCTCGGAGTCGCGCTGGCGGAACTCGCGGTCATCGCCGCGCTCGGATGGATCTTCTCGGGCCTCGCCCGCCCGCTCGAATCACTCAAGCCCGTTCGCGCGGCGTCAGTGTTGCTGCTCGTCACCGGACTCGGATGGTTCTTCCTCAGGCTGCGGAGCTGATCACACCGCCGCGGCCTTCATCGCGACACCGGGCTCCGCCACCGATTCGAGCAACCGTTCATGCGTCGCGGCGTCGAGCAAATACCACCGGTGTCCGTCATGCTCCTCCAACACCGCCAGCCCCTTACTCACCAGAAGCAGGCAGAACTGCTGCTCGCCCGGCGTCAACTCCGCCGAATCCACGCGAGGCATCCCGCGAACTCCAGGCCGCAACTTGCGCAACAGGCTGCGCGCGAAGATTTGTTGGTCGGCAGCATCGAGCGAAGCTCCCGCGGCCAGCCATCTCTGCTCCGCATCGCCGTGGAAGTAAGGTCCGCATGAGAACGCGAGCAAAAACACCACCAGGTCAATGAACGCCGCCAACAGCAGTGACAGCACGTGTCGCGCATTGGGAGCCGTAACGGCTTCTTGGAACGCGCGCGTCAAATCCTCTTGTCCGCTCGCCGATTGCTCCACGAACTCGGCGTAGTCGGGCGCTGCGGGCCGCGCGATGTTCGAACGCTGCAGCAGTTCCTCGGCGCTCGCCCACGGCACTGCGTCCTGCGCTTGCCGGAACCGCCGCAACTGATCCTCCGCCGCCATCGCCGGCCGCAGATCGAGCTTCGCCTGCCGCACCGCCGCACGCGCGCCTTCCACCTCCGCCACTTTCTGCCCGGTGAGTTTCGCGAACCTCTCGAACGCCGTGTAGCGCACGCCCTCGCCCGAGCCTTCGCGATACGCCGCGCCGATCGACTGCGCTTCCTTCGCCACCGATTCGCGAATCCGGTCGAGGTACGGATCGGTGTCGCGCGCTCGCGAGATGTGGCCGTGCGTCTTCTCCGCCGCTGTCATCTCCTCGAGCGCCAAAACATAATTGCGCCCTTTTGCACTGGCCTCCGTGAGCACCAGCTCCGTCTGCCCGGCGGCCGCCGTGAGCTTGTCATAAAGGTCGCGCCGCATCAGCGCCGGGCGTTCCTTCGCGGTGAACCACGTGTACAGGCTCACGTAGGAGAATCCGATCGAGACCAACGCCGTGCATACGTAAACCGCGATCAGCAGCGCTCGGCTCCGCCGCGTGAATCCGATCAGCCACGCCACCATCACTAGCGAGATCTGGATTCCGAGCGCCGCGAGTATCGAAAACCAGGGCGATAGGTACAACGCCATTCCCTGTTGCGTGGTGTAGAACGAAACCACCGAGAGCAAACAACTGGCCACGAACAGACTCTGCACGATGGGTTTGGCGAAACCTGTCCCGAGGCCCGCCGGGTTCGAAGACACGAATGTCATGTCAGGCTCCTTCCTGCCGTACTACGACTCCTGCCTGACGAAAGTTCCCAAATTTGTTCCGGCTGCTCAAGGTATACTGCGGGACAGGTTTTTCAAAAGACATAGGAGTCCCTCATGAAAGCTCTGTTCGCTTGTCTACTCGCCGTCGTGGCGTTGGCACAACAACCGCAGCAGCCGCCCCCGGTCATTTCGCCGCAAGTCAACGCGGATAAGTCAGTCACCTTCCGCCTGCGCGCGCCGAATGCCAAGGAAGTCCTCCTCGGCCGCGCCGGCTCGCCGCGCGTTGCGATGACCAAGGACGACCAGGGCGTTTGGAGCGTCACCACGCCTCCGCTCGAGCCCGACATCTACGGTTACACGTTCATCGCTGACGGAGTCTCGCTGATCGATCCGAACAACTCGCACATCGTCCCGAACCTGCTCAACACAGGAAGTGCTGTTCATGTTCCAGGACCCTCGTCGCTCTCCTGGGAGGTCAACGACGTTCCGCATGGCGCCGTGCACCATCGCTTCTACAAGTCCGCCGCCGTGGGTGACCAGCGCGACTTCTACGTCTACACGCCACCCGGCTACGAAGGCTCGTCGAAGAAGGCCTATCCGGTGCTCTATCTGTTCCACGGCTTCAGTGATGACGCCAGTGGTTGGACCGCGGTTGGCCGAGCCAACGTCATCCTCGACAACCTCATCGCGCAAGGCAAGGCGAAGCCGATGGTGGTGGTGATGCCGCTCGGCTACGGTGCACCGGAGATCGTCGCACGCGGCGCCGGTGGCGGTCTCCGTTCGCCGGAACTCCGCCAGAAAAACTACGATCGCTTCCGCGACAGTGTCTTGAATGAGTTGATCCCGATGGTCGAGAAGGATTATCGCGTCACCAGAGACCGCCGCTATCGCGCCATCGCCGGGCTCTCGATGGGCGGCGCAGAGTCGCTCTACATCGGTCTCAACGCGCTCGATCGCTTCTCCTGGATCGGAGCCTTCAGCGCCGGTGGCCAAAGCGGAGAGTACGCGCAAACGTTCCCGAACCTCAATGCGAAAGCCAACTCCCAGATCCGCCTGCTGTGGATCGGATGCGGCACCGAAGACCGCCTCATCGAGAGCAACCGAAAGTTCCGCGAATGGCTGAAGGCGCAAGGCGTAGAGCACTCGGGAATCGAAACGCCCGGTGCGCATACGTGGTTGGTCTGGCGGCGATACCTCACAACATTTTCGTCGCTTTTGTTCCAGGACAAGACCACCAGCCACTCTGCTGGTTCCGCGGACAAGCGCGCCGGAATCTGAGGTCGCCATGCGGACCCTGTCGCGAAGAGCGCTCCTCGCCGAAGCCGGATGTAGCCTCGCTGCTCCCGTATTGCTCAGTCGCGCGCAAGCACAAGTGACGCCGGACCTCGTCGGCCTCGGCGCCGTGGAACCGCTCGTGCGCATGCTCGAAAACACGCCGCGCGAGCGTTGTGCCGAGGCCGTGGTGGACCGCATGCGAGCCGGCGTCACCTATCGCGAGATCATGGCCGCGGCGTTCCTCGCCGGGGTCCGCAACGTGAATCCGCGGCCGCCAGGATTCGCGCTCCATTGCGTGTTCGTCATTCACTCGGCGCATCAACTCTCGCTCGAGGCGCCAGCCGACGCGCGCTTGCTGCCGCTGTTCTACGCGATCGACAACTTCAAAGAAGCGCAAGATCGCGACGCCAAGAGCAAGACCGGCGACTATACGATGAAGCCCCTGAGCGGCGCGCTTACCGCACCCGATCGCGCCGCCACCGAACTCGCGGCGGCGTTCGATGCCTGGGATGCCGAGCGAGCCGAGCGTGCCGCAGCAGCGCTTGCCCGAAACGGCAGTGCTCCCGAGGCTTTCTCGCTTCTCTGGGCCTACGGCGCGCGCGACTATCGCAACATCGGCCACAAAGCCATCTTCACGGCCAACGCCAAACGAACGCTCGACGTGATCGGCTGGCGATACGCCGAACCGGTTCTGCGTTCCCTCGCGCTTGGCCTCGCCGACTTCGGACCCACGCTCCAAATGAACGGCTTCGCCTATGACGACCAGAGCTATCACGGCAACGTCAAGCGCGTGCGCGATGGTTTCTCGAAACTTCCGTCCGCGTGGGCCTCGGCGCCCGTGGATCCGGTCGCTGTGAAGGATGCGGTCAGCGCCATCGCGTCGCTCGCGCCTGACGAGGCTTGTTCTGCCGTTGCATCGCTCATCGCGAAAGGCAGACTCAGTTCCCAAGCAGCGTGGGACGCGGTGACGCTCTCGGCCTGCGAACTTCGCATGCGTTCGCGCGGCGGTGCAGCATTCGTCGGCGTACACGCGGTCACCGCCGCCAATGGACTTCGGTACTCCTGGCAGTCGGCGCCAGACGCACGCACCCGCTACCTGCTCACGTTGCAAGGCGCCGGATGGATGGCGCAGTTCCATCGATGGGCAGGACGCAATCCCGCAGATCTGCTCCCGTTCTCGATCTTCGACTTGAAGCCGCGCGAAGGAACTGCCGACAGCGTGCTGGCCGACTCGAAGTCGAAGCCAGAGCAGGCGTCTGCTTCGACGCTCGGGTTGGCCTCGGGACCCGCGACGCGCGCTCAGTACCTGGCTGCGGCCACCCGCAATGCCATTGCCAAAGCCGACGAAGCGCACTTCTTCAAGTACCTCGTCGCGCTGCTTGAAGACTCCACCGCGGTGAGCGACCGTTGGCAGCCGCAAGTCCTCGCGGCTACGCCTTTCTACGCCAAGAGCGCGAGTGATCCCATCGCACCGGCGATGAAGCGCGCGCAGGAAGCCTTGACGAAGCTATCGGGCTGAGTCGAAGACTGCGCTCGCAGTTTCCCCAAGCAGCGCCCGCCTACCCGCATCGTCGAGCAGCAGCGAGAACACCTGGACTTCGCCGGTGAGCGAACGCTGCCAGCCGCATGTGCCACTCCGTTCTACTCGTAGAGCGCAGCCGATCCGATTGCGCCGGCAATGAAATGAAACGAGCGCAGGAAACCTTTAGCCAAGCTATCGGCCTGAGTCGAAGACCGTGCTCGCGGTTTCCCAAAGCAGCGCCCGCCTACCCGCATCGTCGAGCGGCAGCGAGAACACCTTGTCGATCTCGGGTTCGAGACTTTCGGGAAGGTCCGAGCCGATCATCAGCCGCTGCGGCGAAACATGATGCAGGACTTCCGTGATGTGATGCGGCATCAGGCTCGAGAGCTCAATGTAGAGGTTGGGGCAAACCGCGGCGGCAACGATCGTCTCGAGCACATAGACGCTACCGCCCGCGTGTCCGAGAATGATCCGCAAGTCAGGGAAGCGCCGCGCCACCATGATGTAGAGCGATGGCAGCGCGAACGGCGCGCCCGTGCCCGTGTGGACCACCACCGGGAGCTTGTGCTCGAGCGCTGCGGCGAAGAAGAAGTCGCTCTTCGTCGACACCGGATTCAGCGCCTGGTACATCGGCTGCAGCTTCAACGCGCGGAACCCCAGTTCCTCGGAGCAGCGCCGGACCTCATCGCGGAACTGCTGATCGGGCATGTACGGGTACAGGCACGCCGCGCCAGAGAAGCGATCCGGATGCGCGCGGACCGCGGCCGCGATCTGGTCATGCGCGCCGCGATGATCGTCCACTACGGGGAACGGAATCAACAGCGAACGGTCGGCGCCCACGCGATCCATGTGCCGCAGCATCTGGTCCACATCGCAGGAGCGGCCGCTGTGCCTCGCCGTGCCCAAGTGCGTGTGCGTGTCGTAGACGCGGAATCCATTGCGCATCATTCAATAGCAACTCATCAACCCCTTCTCACGCAAATCTCCTTTTTGTGGGAGGGGCTCCAGCCAGCGCAGGACTCGAGTCCCGCTTCCGATGCGGGCGCATGCGCTGGTAGAACCAGCCCCTCGCTCACACGCCGATTGTGCGATGACGATCTGCGCGGCTCCGCAGCCACGTGGGGCAGACTTCAGTCTGCGCGGGACTTCAGTCCCGCTGGCCGCGGCGCGCTACAGTGGCGAAATGATCGCTCGCCTCGGCTTCGTCCTTGCAGCCGCAGTGTCCCCCGAGACACTCGACGGCATCTGGCAAAGCATCGGACACGGCAACATCTATCGCATCCGCGGCCCGCAGCTCGAAGCCTTCGAAGTCACCTCGACCACATGCCTCGCATCAGACAAGGCGACGCAATCCTCGAATGGGACATTCCGAATCGCGCACGGCGCGACATTCACCATCGCCCCAGATAGCGCCGGCCGCTTCTTGCTTTTGCAAAAAAGCAGCCTCGCGAAGCTACGCCTCGTCCGCATTTCAGCGATGCCCCCAGCATGCACCGAGCCCCCTCAGAACACGCCCACAGGCAACTTCGAAGTATTCACGAACACCATGGCCGAGCACTACAACGCATTCGACGAGCGCCACATCGACTGGAGCCAACTCGCCGCTACCCAGCGCGCCAAGATCTCCGGCCACACCACTCCCTCCCAACTCTTCGCCATGTTCGAGTCCATGCTCGCGCCCCTCGGCGACCTCCATACCGGCCTCGGCGCGCCGTCACTGAAGCGCGGCACCCGGGACTTCTTCCGCCAAGGCACCGACCGCCTCATCCAGGGAAACGTGAATCGCTTCGCAAAATCCGGCCGCCGTGCTCTGTTCGCCATCACCGAGAAGGCTCACCCGATGGAGTCGAAGCGCGAGTTCTGTCGAGGCCAAGTCATCTACGCGAAACTGCCCGGCGGCATCGGATACCTGCGCCTCCTCTCCTTCGGCGACTGGGGCCGCCGGGGCAAAGACCGCGACGCGATCGACCACGCGATGGACCGCATCCTCGCCGATCCCACTCTCCGTGCTCTCATCCTCGACCTCCGCCTCTCCTTCGGTGGCGACGACGCGCTCGGGCTCGCTCTTGCCGCGCGACTCACCCGCGAACGCTATCTCGCCTTCTCGATCCAAGCGCGCGCGGACCACGCCGATCGCCACAAATGGAGCGAACCAGATGACGTATTCGTCGAGCCCACTCGCCGCGCTGCATTCACTGGACCCGTCATCGCCCTCACCAGTCCCATTACTATGAGCGCCGCCGAGACCTTCCTGCTCGCCTTGATTGGCCGCGTTCCGCGCGTCACCCGAATCGGCGAGCCTACGCAAGGAGTCTTCTGCGATCCACTGGAACGCCATCTACCCAACGGCTGGACCTTCGCCCTCCCGAATGCCGTATATCGCACGGCCGCGGGTGAAGCGTTCGACGCACGCGGAATCCCGCCCGGCATCGCCGCGCCCGTCTTCGCCGATGGCGACGTCGCCCAAGCGAAGGATCCTGCGATGGAAGCCGCGGTAAGGCTGCTCACCCGGCATTAGGACGCTGCCCGGAAGGTGCGGACGCTTCCAGCTACGCGAGATCACACTGCGCGTCTACCGCACCGGTGCAGGCGAAGCGTTCGACGCACGCACACCCACCCGGCCGGGCGCGTAAGCAAAGGACCCTGTTATGGACGCTGCCCGAAAATGCGGATCGCTTCCAGCTACGCGAGATCCCACTGCGCGTCTACTGCATCGGTGCAGGCGAAGCATTGGACGCACGCAGACCCACCCAGCCAGTGTCGGCACAAGCAAAGGACCCCTGCGATGGTCGCCGCGCCGAAGCTGCTCACCCAGCGTTAGGACGCCGTCCAAAAATACTGATCGCGAGCATGCTCAATACCGGCTCATCGCGCTGATTGAAGGCTTCGAGCCGCGCTCGCACCACTCCCCGATCCTTCTTCGTGCGCGAAGGTCTCGCCTCGAGAATCGTCACCCGGATCCGCAAGGTGTCCCCCGGCCGCACCGGATTCGGCCACCGCACTTCATCCACGCCCGGAGACGCGAGACTCGCTACGTGCGTCACGTAGTGATCCACGAACAGCCGCATCGCGATACCCGCGGTGTGCCATCCGCTTGCGATGAGGCCCCCGAATCTGCTGTGCGCCGCGGCCACCGGATCGATATGCATCGCCTGCGGATCGAATCGCTTCGCGAACTCGATGATCTCCTCCTCGGTGACCGTGATGCCGCCGAACTCGTAAACGCGACCCTCTACGTAGTCCTCGAAGTACCGATCCTCAGGCGGTTGTGCAAATGCGTCGAACGCCATCTCAATACCCGGCCCGCACTTCGCCTGACTTCGCACCCTTCACCGTGCCCGTGTTGAACCACTCGAGCGACGCCTGAAACAAAAGTAGATGATTCCGTTCCCAGAGCGCGTTGTGTGAAGAGCACGCGAGATCGAGGAACACCTTCTCCGAAGCACCGTAGTCCGTATGAAGCGCTTTCACGCGCTCGGGCAAAGCCTGCTTGTCATGCACTGCCGCCACGAACAGCGCCGGCACGCGCATCTTGCCCACCACTTCGGGATTCCATCCGCGCGCGCTGCCGCCGACGTTCGGTGCACGGCGAACACCGGTGCCCCAAGTCGCTCCCACCGGATCGGACGCCAGCATGTCGGCCCAAACGGCTTCGCGCGCGGCCATCTCGAACTGATCTGGACACCCGAGCTGACGATCCCAATTTGCGTCGAAGTCTGCACGCGACTGCGTGTTGAACGGAGCCGCCATCCCAGGCGGCGCTGCATTCGCGTTGCGTCCCGAGAAGTACGCAGGCGCAAGCAACACGAGACGCGCCACCTTCTCCGGGTGCTGCGCCGTGTACCCGCCCGCACGCGGACCGCCCAGTGACCATCCCACGAGATTCAGCTTGTCGGCTCCTCGCAACCCGCGCACGTAGTCGACCACCGCCCCGATATCGTTCCAGTCCGACTCGATCGTCGTCACGCGATCCGCGGTCGCCGCGCACGTCTGCGAACCGAACTGCGCCTGCTGCTCTTTCGAGAGGTTGCAGAGATCATGCATCGCGCCCGGCCTCGTGGACCGCCCATAGCCCGTCATATCCATCGCGAACACGTCGTAGCCGGCCTTCGCCAGATACGCCATCCAACTGTAGTCGCGATACGGAACATCGAACGCGACCTCGGCGGGCGTGCCCGCGCCATGAATGAACAGCACCACGGGTGGATGCGCGCTACGCAGCGCGACGCCGCTCTGCACTACCTCGCGCACGTACACCATCGCGAGTTGATCTTTGAGCGCCGGCGCGATCGACTTCACGCGAACGTAGTGGTCTACGCGCAGCAGACGTTGTCCGTCATCGGCAAGCATGGCCGCGGTTGCAAACAACAGGGGCAGCAGAAGGCGACTGGTCATGACCACTCATTCTAGCGGCTGAGGCCTTTGCGAGCCAGGTAGAACGTACGGCAACCGCGGCGCGTCAAGTCATCGCCTTCGAAAAACGGCGCGGCGTCCCACGCGCGGATCCGGTCGAACCCCGCCTTCTGCAATGCTTGCCGGATCTCGGCTGCCGTCCAGCAGACTTCCTCCACTCGCTCGGTGTGCCTGCGCCACAGCGAGCCCTCTTCGATGAACCACTCGACGTCGCTCCACGCCCGCTGCTTCTTGGAGTCGTGACCGTTGCGCATCACCAGCACCAAGCCCGGACGCTCCACCCAGAAGCATCCATTCCAGTAACGCTCGAACCCCGCCAGATTGTTCACGTCGAAATAGAAATGGCCGCCAGGCTCGAGCGCACGCGCAACCGCTCGCAAGACCTTGGCGAGATCCGCCTTGCGCGGAACATGATTCAACGCGTCATACTCGCAAGTCACCAAATCCACGCGCTCTCGCAATCGGAACTCGCGCATGTCCGCACGCAGCACTCGGAGCGGCACCTTTTGTTGAAGGGCTTTCTCGCGCGTGATGCGGCACATGCCGGGCGAGAGGTCCACGGCGTAGGTGCGGATTCCGCTGCGCGCCAACTCGAGCGCCACCGTACCCGTACCACAGGCCAACTCGCACGCTGAAGCGATCCGAGGCAAAAGGGGCTCGAGAATTTGATGCCTCGCGTTGTCGATGGGAGCTCGAAAAGGCGAGAAAACGCGATCGTAGTATTTGGCGAGCCAGCGATAAGGGCGCGAGGAGGGCATCTATCGAATGGTAGGGCATGGGGAGATCGGCCCCGACTATAATGGCAGGGTAACTATCAGGAGGAGATGTGAGCAGGCGAGTGGCCGTCGCCGGTGCCGGGCCGTCTGGTCTCGCTACCGTGAAGGAGTTGCTAGCGGAAGGGCATGTGCCCACCTGCTTTGAGCGAGCATCCGGCGTCGGCGGAGTCTTTCGATTCGGCGAGACCGACGGTGTCGTGTGGGAGTCCTGCCGTCTCACGTCCTCGGGCGCGCTCACTGCGTTCTCGGATCTCCCCATGTCCGCCGAGCGGCCCGACCACCCGCGAGCGTCCGAGTATGTCGACTACCTGAACCTCTACTGCGACGAATTCAACCTGCGTCCGCATATCCGGTTCGGAACCACCGTCGAGTCGGTGAAGCCCATGCCGGGCGGCGGCTGGATGGTGCGCGTGCGTGACTCGGAAGGGAGCCGCGAAGAGACGTTCGACGCGGTCGCACTTTGCTCGGGACTGCATCAGCATCCACACATTCCGAATTTCCCCGGCCAGGACACGTTCGAAGGCGAGTGGATCCATGGCGCGCAGTATCGCCGTCCGGCGCAGGTAGCAGGCAAGCGCGTGCTCATCGTCGGAGCCGGCGAGTCCGGCGCTGATATCACTGCTGAGGTCTCCGCCAACGCCGCCGAAACCGTACTCTCGCTGCGCCGCGGCGTGGCGGTACTCTCGCGAACGGCATTCGGCAAGCCGCGGGATCTACTGACTTCGCGCCTGCTGAACAGCCCTGCGCATTGGATCTTTCAAACGCGGAATCCTGCCGACAACCGCAAGCGGACTATCTACCGTTGGGCTTTCCTTCCGTTCGTCTTTGTCGACAAGGCGCTGCAGATCTCGTTTCAGTTCTTCTGGGAATACCTGCCGCTTCTTGAAGGTCCGGACAAGACCACGGTTCGAAGCAACCTTCGCACGCGCGAGCTCAGCAAACAGTTGCTGGCGCGCTCCGGCGGCACCGTCAATGAGCAGTTCGGAACCAAGACCGACGAGTTCGTGCGCGCGCTTGCCGATGGGAAATGCCGGCAAGCCGCGGGGCTCGCGAGGTTCGAAGGGAAGCGCGCCATCTTCGAAGACGGCTCCGAGTTCACGCCGGATCTCGTCATCTTCTGTACGGGCTTCGATACGCGCGCACCGTTTCTGGACGAGCAGACGGTGTCGGCGCCGCGTTACCTACACACCTTCAATCCGGAAGTCGGCGGCGACCTCGGCTTCATCGGCTTCTTGCGCCCCGCCTTCGGCGCCATTCCTCCGCTGGCCGAATTGCAGGCACGCTGGTTCGCATTGGTGCAAAGCGGCCGCGTCACTCTTCCTTCGAAAGCGGAGATGATCGAGTCGATCGAGCGCGGCACACGCTTCCGTCGCGACTTCTTCCGTGCCGTGCGCGGGCGCTTGGACCACCTGGTGGAGTTTGCGCCCTACTGCGACGAACTGGCGGCGCAGATCGGATGCAAGCCCACGTGGCGCGACGTCCGCCGGCAGGGCAAGCGGTTCGAGAAACATTTTGTCGCGGCCGCGTTTGTGGCGGCGCAGTATCGGCTGGTGGGTCCGCACGCCAAGCCCGAGTTGGCGCGTGAGGTGATCGAGAGCCTGCCGATCATGCATCCGTGGCCGGACCGTTGGAACCTCCAACTTCGGTGGATGTTGTCGCGCACCTTGCATCGCTTCTTGGGACCGGCGTACGCGCCCAAGCTGGAGCTCGAGCCGTGATCCGAGTGTCGGTGATCATTCCGACGCGAGACCGTCCAGGTCCGCTCGCGGCCTGTCTGCGCGCCCTCGCGGTTTCGTATCCAGCGGACGCCGAGACCATCGTTATCTCCGATGGCGGCTCAGAAGACTTGGGTCCGGTGGTGAAGCCCTTCCTCGATTCACTGCGGTTGCAGTTGCTGCAAGTGGAGGCAGGAGGTCCATCCGCCGCGCGCAACCATGGGCTTCTCGTGGCGCGCGGGAGCATCGTCCTCTTCACTGATGACGACTGCCGGCCCCTTCCTGGATGGGTAAACGCATTGGCCGGAGGTGTGAGCCTTTCGCCACCCATCGCCGTGGGTGGCGCAACGAACAACGGCCTTCCGGCGAACGCCTACGCGGATACCGCCCAACTCGTGCTCTGCTTGCTCGCTCGGCACGATCTCGCCGTGATCAAGCGCGAGCGCCTGCTCGCCTCGAACAACCTGGCGTTTCCAGCCGAGACGCTTCGCCAGATCGGAGGCTTCGACGAGCGCTTCCGCACCGCTGAAGATCGCGAGTTGTGCAGGAGATGGGCGGCGGCGGGCTACTCGCTCGGCCGTGTGCTCGAAGCCGTGGTGGAACATGACGACCGCCTGACCCTGAGCGGATTCGTGCTCAAGTTCTTCGCCTACGGAAGAGGCGCGGCGCGCTTCCACGGCTCTGGTGTGCCATCGAGCCTGCGGGGAAGTCTCGGATTCCACTTCCGCTTACCCGTGCTCGTGCTTCCTGAGTTGCGGCGGCGCGGCTTCGGTCGCGGCATGGCCGTCGCCGCGCTGCTGGTGATGTGGGAAATCGCGAACACCGCCGGATATCTCGCCGAGCGCGTGGGCTTGCCCGCGTCGCGCACCGAACCCGCCCGGGAAGCAGCCCTTGCCAAGGTGGTCCGCTAATGCCTCGAGTATCCGTGGTCATTCCGACTCACGACCGCCGTTCCATGCTCGAGCGAGCGCTCGCGAGCGTGGAGTCGCAGACCTTCTGCGATTTCGAAATCGTGGTCGCCGATGATGGTTCGTCCGACGGTACCGGGGCCTGGCTCCACACCCGGCTGCCAGCCGCGTCCATCGTCGCATCGGAGAAGCCGAAGGGCGCAGCCGCGGCGCGCAATCGAGCAATCGAGCGCTCGAGCGGCGAGATCATCGCCTTCCTCGACGACGACGACGTGTGGCATCCCTCGTTCCTCGAAGTGCAAGTGGCGCAGCTCGACGCAAACCTGGATGCCGATCTCGCCAGCACCGGCCACGTCGAGGTGGACGCCTCGGGAGCCCGAAGGCAACCGATCTTGAAGCCGCTCCACGACTACCCGGACCAGCTTACTCATCTGCTCGCCGAGTGCCCCATTCACACGCTCTCGGTAGTCGCATGCCGCCGCTCCGCGTTCACGCGCGCCGGCATGTTCGACGAGAGCCTATCCATCGTCCACGACCTCGAGTGGTACGTTCGCCTGATCGCCGGCGGAGGCCGCACCGTGCATCGCGCCCAAGCGCTAGTGGAGCGCTCGGTTCCCGGAGGCTTGGTGACGAAGCATCGGCATTGGTTCGACGAGGAGCGATCCGTTCATGGCCGTGCGGCCGCCGCACTGCCGGACCGCGAGCAGCGCTGGGTCCGCGCCGCGCGAGCACTCCTATTCGCACGCGCTGGCTTGGCAAACGGCGACCCCGCATTCGCCGCTGCGCGCTTGGCGGAAGCGTTTGCATCGCCCGTACTTGCGGCGCGCATCGCCGCGCTCGCAATGTGGCGCCGTCTGGAGGCCAGATGACCGGGACTTCCGTGCTCGACCAGGCTCTGGAACTCGCGGTCACCGATCGCCCAGCCCCGAAGCCCGTCTACGCTGCGAGCTTCGATCGCAAGATCACGCGCCGGGGCATCCTATGGCTAGGGCAGACGTGCAACCTTCGCTGCAGCTTCTGTTACTTCCTCGACCGCATCGAAGACGCGAATCATCCCGAGCATCCCTTCATGAGCCTCGACAAAGCGAAGGAAGCCTGCCGCACGCTCGTGGAATATTACGGCAACAACTCCATCGATATTCAAGGCGGCGAGCCTACTCTCTGGCCGCATATCTACGAATTAGTATCTTACAACAAGGAAATCGGCCTCGCCTCCACCATCATTAGTAATATGCAAGTGCTCTCGAGCCGCGTAGCGGCGGAGCGGTTCCGCGAGGCGGGGCTGCGCGACGTGCTGGTGAGCTTGCAAGGCTTGGGCTCGGTCTACGACGATCTCGTAAGGCAGCAAGGCGCGCATGTCCGGCAGATGAAAGCCTTGAAGAACTTGCAGGAAGTGGGTATTCCGTTCCGGTTCAATACCGTCCTTTCGAAACCTGCCGTACCTCAACTCGCCGATGTCGCCACCCTGGCGGTTCGCACGGGCGCGGAGGTGGTCAATTTCCTCGGATTCAACCCATTCAACGATCAAACCACCGGCAAGCGCAGCGCCGAAAACGTGCCCAGCTATGGCGAACTGAGGGAACCGCTCGACGAGGCACTCGACATTCTCGCGAAGGCGGGAGTGGAGGCCAACGTTCGCTATCTTCCGTTCTGCGTGGTCTCCGAGCGGCACCGCCCATCGGTCTACGATTTCAGCCAAATTCCCTACGACTTACACGAGAATGACTTCGCCAGTTGGTCATGGACCGACCTGCCCGCGCAACGTGCCGCCGCGGCCAGCTTGACTCCGCCATTGCCGCTGGGAGAACGGCTCCAGTTGGGCGCGCTGCGAGGCCCGCTGCGGCGGCTCGCGAAAGACCTGCCGCGGATCGGAAACGGCCTCCATCAGATCAAGCAGCGCCTCGAACGGCACTGGGCAGCGCAGTCCACCGAAGCCTCGCGCGACGAACTCTACCAGCGGGATGCACGCATGCGGGCTCGAGAGTACACGGGTTATCGCCACGTGGCTGCTTGCTCGGAATGCGATGCCCGCGCAATCTGCGATGGCTTCTACGGCGACTACGTCGATTTCTTCGGGGAGCAAGAGGCGCGCCCTATCGGCTTGGGCGGTCCAGTTTCGGATCCGCAGCATTTCAGCCGGAAGCAAGCCAAGGCGATCCATCCAGACGACCAGGTCTGGCTCAGGGAGGAATGACCTCGGTGGCGTATGAGGCTGAGCGTTACCGAATCGACGGAAACAGCGCTTTGGCGGCTTCAATCAGCTTTTCGGCCGCGCCCGTCCCATACGGCGTCCGGTCCACCTCATAGCCTTCGTGATGATACTCGGGCTCCACCGGCATATACTCGCCGCCCTCGCCCGTTGAGTAACCGCAGAACATAGTAACTGGAAATGGCGAAGCTTTCTTGATCGCCTGCCCGATCTCGGCGAACGGCTCGCCGGGCATGGCCACCAGCGCCATCTCGCCGATCCGTAGCATCTGCAGGCGCACCCGAACGGGCTCGCTGGCCGGGGGCTTCTTCCACTTGACCAGCAGATCCTCGAAGCGGCGTTGGCGCGCTTCGGCGGCGTGGATCTCCCACTTATCGCCCTTGGCCCGCGCCGACGAAGCCTTCATCTTCGCATCGGCAACAGCGGTGGACATGCGGTCCACCTCGGCGGGCGTGTACGTGCGCGGCGGGAGCTCGGTGACCACGGAGGCGAACTTGAGGGTGCCATCCCGAGGTCCGGCGACACGCCAGGGCTGGCGGGCGATGAACGCGGTGGACTCGACCCAGCCTTCGAACTTCGGCGCGCGGCGCACGGTCTCGGTCTGCAGCGCGAGCGCGGCGGCTTCGTGCCCGAGGATCATGCCGAGGCGATGGGCGACGCCGAGGTCGCCCGTGAAGCCTTCGATCGGACCCTGGTTTCCAGCGGCTCCTTGGAAGAAGAGGCAGCGCGCGCCGGGGAGCGCGTCCTCCACTGTGCGGCGCATCATGCCGGGCCAGT
The DNA here is from genome assembly GCA_046331625.1 of Bryobacteraceae bacterium. Lineage (GTDB taxonomy): Bacteria > Acidobacteriota > Terriglobia > Bryobacterales > Bryobacteraceae > JAXLQL01. Next base: position 99,127 of record JAXLQL010000019.1, on the reverse strand, counting down.
CGGGCGAAATGGCTTTGTTTTCCCAAGCCATCACGGTGCCGTGGCACTGGAAATTGACGAGCACGGCGAGCGGCTTTCCGGCGGCGCTGTCGATGCGGATGACGATGAGGTCGCGGTCGACGAGTCCGGCAGGATTGCGCCCGACCCCCGGAGGCTGGGTTCCGTTGCGGCGGATGCGGCGGTTGATATTGATGGTGCCATTGCCCTTGGATCCGCCGGCGTGGGCGGGTTCGAGCTTGGAGTTGGCCTCGACGATGGCACCGGTGATCTTGTCGGCGACGATGTCCCAGTAGTTGTCGAAGCTTTTCGAGTATTTCGCGAGATCGTAGCCGACGGGGCCTTTTTCCTTGGTGAGGAAGGGTCCGGCGTGGGTGTGGGTGGCGGCGAGGCGGATGTGCTCGGCGGGGATGCCGGTGAGGGCGGCGGCGCGGGTGCGCACACTGTCGAGATGTGTCGAAAAGAGGGCGTCGATGTCGACCATGGCGAACTTCTGCTTTCCGTCACTGAGGACGAGCGCGGTGGCGAACATACCGGCCGGGTCGATGGCGGCGCTTTCGACGTGGGTCTGCGCGCCCCAGTTCATTTGGGGGATGCCGATGGGCGGGGAAATGTCGACGCGGGAGACGCCGGCGAGGAGTCCGGAGGGCGCGGCGTCTTTGGCGGATTGCTCGACGAGGTCGGCGGGGAGAAGCGCGGAGAAGAGGACGGCGAGGGGAAGAAGCATTCGCGGCATGATTCATTGGGTATACAGCCGCGAGCGCGTGGTTGTCAATCGCCGGGATATCCAAATTTCAAAGATCGGGCAACCCAGCGCTGGAAACACGCGGGTTTTGGGTTCGTTCGGCAAACTCGCGTTTGTGCGGCGCGAGGCGTCTGGGGAACGAAGGCGGAGGCGAGCCTCCATGGCCAGGGTATGGTGCTTGTCAAGGGGTCCTGCAAAATCGCGAGGGGTGGCGCGGAGCGGAAGTGATTTGGATCGTGTGGGGTACAAGAAAAGCACGCAGTTCGATTTTGCACGTGACTGGCTGTTTTCAGGTCCGCTGGTTAGCGGACCTGAAGGGTGTTGAGGTCGACCGTTGCGCGTCCCGCGCCGCCGACCGCATCGCGCCAAGTGATGTCGATGGAGTCGAGGGCACCGAGGGTGGCGCTGAGTTCGGTGATGGAGGGGCCGACTGTGGCAATCCGCTGGAAGGGACCGTAGTAACCTCCTCTTTCGAGAGGTTCCCCGAGAGGCGACTCCCTGCCCCTGATTTGCCAGATGCTGCGGTTAGAAACGCAAATGTAGCTCTCAGTGCCTCGCCGCACGGCGATAACGTAGCGATACAGCGGAGCTCGGTACTGGGGAACCGCATCTACGACGAGTTCGTCAGTTCTGAGCCGGACTCGGGCGACCTGTTCGAGAATTGGGTTGACAACTCGAAAACGAACGGAGTCGGATTTCCAATAAGTAACGGAGTCGGATTTCCAATAAGTAAAGGTTAGCCGGTACGCTCCAGGGGGGACCCCGATCCAACCCGGGTCGCGGGGCCACCATAGCTCGCCGCCTTTCGCTGCACGAAACGTTCGGATACGTTCCTCACCGGCGGTAAAGGTTGTCAGCGGGGTGTCAGGCGCCAAGACTTCATCTCGAGGAAGCGCGGCGTCTCTAGTGACAACTGGCTCGACTGCATTCGAATCGAGCAAGCGATAGATTTCCATCGCGCTTACCTCGCGATGGAAGGGATCGGCTACAACCAGGGGGCCGGCGGTAGGGTTCTTGATCTTGACAGTGGCCGCGCTCGCCTCCCCGTCGAAGTATTCCTGGCGATCCATCGTAACGGTGACTTCAAGCTGGCCCATGTTGTCGTAAATAGTATCATCGGGTGGACGTTGTGCAGCTAGAATTGCGGTGAAGACCGTAGCGCCGGCGAAGGTTCTGATTCGTTTCATCATGGCTCCTATTTCCTGCAGTTTGGGTGGACACAGAGACCAGAGAAGTCCTCAGCCGAAAAAGCCCATTCGGGGGCTGAGCGTAGCGTGACTCGAGGAGACCAGTCCATGATCCTTGCCTCCTGAATCTGAACCCAATGATTGGGAGATGCTGGAATGGCCGATTCAAAAGCGATCCGATAAAGGTGTACGCCAGCGACGGAGTCCCGAACTTGGATGGTATTCCTGTGATCTTTTGGCGGCTCAATCACGTAGCTGTCCGCCATGAGTCTAACGGAACTAACGGGATCCTGGTACTCGCTCAAACGAATGTAGATTTGCCTTCGCTGGGATCCGCGCACGCCGAACTGCGAGAGCGACACCGCATCGAGTGTGTTCGGCACCGAAGGGAGAGCCACCTCCGTGCAGCACGGAGTCCGGAGCGGATGTCTGCGCCCGAATTTGTGCCCAGTTTCGTGGGCAACCACCTGAGCCAGCATCAGTGCCGGGTCGAACTGCACACGAGCGCTGAAAGCTCGCACTTTCGCGACATCGATCATGATCGGCGTGCTGCCGTCATTCCGACTGCCGCCTGCGTCTCCTAGAATGCCGCCAGGCAAGGAAGAATCCTGGTACGTGACTGCGAATCCATCGCGAATGCCGAGCCCCTTGAAGTTCACTGCTCTGTTGCTGTCAACCTGGTCCGAACGGACTTGGCGGTAGACGTGGATCGGATTGGAGCCGCCCTGCGCTCCAAGAATCGGCGCCACAGCATCTCGAAACTGACCGCTCGGATCGAGGAAGAAGACATCCTGCTTGGTTTTGGGGTCCGTGCGAGTCCAACGCTCAACAACCGCAGTTCCGACCTTGGTGAGGTGGTGGAAGCCTCGATACTCGTCAAACGCAGGGAAGCCATCCCCTTTGGGAGACGCTGCTCCGCCCGCGCCGGGCTCGTCGTCTTCGTTCCTGCGCAATCGGCCGGTACCGCCGAACGACTGCTCCCACGAGTCGGCGATTCCGTTGTCGTTTTCGTCGACCGGAATCGATGCAAAGGTGGCGTCCGCCTTCTTCGCGCCATCGATCTCGGCGTTGATGGTCTCTTCGAGGCCACCCGGACCATCGAATTTGACTACAACCTTGGCCTTGAGTTGCGCCTTGCCTCCGTAGTCCAAAGAACTCACCACTACTTTGACCGTGTCCAACTCTCGAACGGTTTCCATCGATTGACCCTTCGACTTGCTCACCGGCGCCTTGAAGCGATTCGGGGTCTGTTTGTCGGGATCGAACTTGTAGTCGAAATCGGTGCTATCCCCGCTATTGGAAGATCGGCCGGGTTCTTTCGATACTTCATCCAATTCCACCGTCATGATGCCCTTCATCCACTGGTGGTCCCGAACATAGCGGCCGGGCTCGAACTGGACAGTGTACTCGGGAAAGCAGTTCGGCATCACTGCGGGGTCCCCACACTCCGAGACGGCTGGGGCGTCGGAACTGTCGCGAGGTTGAAACGAAAGCGGGGTTTCGGTAAGGGTGAAGCGGATGTTTGCCAGCACTTCCACGTGCTGACCGCGGCAGTGGCAGGTCTGAACTTGTCGGGTCGCGGAGACCGTGAAATCGCTTGCAGAACCGAGACGGTACCAGATGTATTCTTTACGCCTTCTATCGAGAACTTTGATGCACCGAAGCGAGAGCCACCTCCGTGTAACATGGAGTCCGGAGGGGATGTCTGCGACCGAATTTGTGCCCGGTTTCGTGGGCAACCACCTGAGCCAGCATCAGCGCCGAGTCGAACTGCACACGGGCGCTGAAAGCCCGCACTTTCGCGACATCGATCATAATCGGCGCACCGCCGTCATTCCGACTGCCGCCTGCGTCTCCTAGAATGCCGCCAGGCAAGGAAGAGTCCTGGCAGTGCGGCGCGGTTAGGGCGGAGCGGAAGCCTGGGCCATCGCGAAGGCGGCCCCGGAACCGGGCCGGTAGAATGTCGGTGGTGGCCACCTCTTTTCCGGGCTCGAAAGTCACTCCGCCGGGATCGTTCGCACCTCACCCGCTGCGAGCGTGATGCGCGACACCTTGAACGGACCCACCGTTTCGCACCGGTCCGAACACGAGCCCGTCACCCACAGCGTCACCGGTTGCGTAGCGCGAAGCTCGATCCCCTTCCCAGGAAGCTTCGCAGCGCTCACACCGGAAGTCCAGAAGGCTTGGCGCTGTTCGAGCATCAGTCCGAGTTTGGACATCTCCACGCTTTCCACCGGAATCGTGCTCAGCTTCTGCCACCGCGTGAGCACGCGATCGAGCAGGTCCACAGCAAGCGTGGTCCCACCCTGGAACCGGAACAGGTTCAATTGATGAAACATGAGTGGATACATTTCGCCGCGCAGCAGGTAGCCGACGATCAAGTCGGCTTCGCGATCGAGCACTTGATCGTAAGTCTGTTCGGTCGAGAAGAACGGCGAGCCGTCGGCCAAGCGGAACAGCCCCGCCGGACCGTAGAAATAGTTGTACTCGTCGGGCTCGGAGCCGAATTCACCCTTCTGTCCGCGAGCCGAGTCATAGAAGATCGCCGTGGGCCGGCGCGGGATGAACAGGATCCGCGGATCGTCGGGATTGCGCACGCCAGTATTGGGGATCGCCGGCGAGCCTTCGGCCCGCGAGGTGTCTGAGACCAGATAGCGCACACCCGCCTCGGCTGCGCCTTCGAGGAATGCCGTGTTGCGCAAGCCCGAGATGCCGGGCGTCACCATGCTCGTGTAGTCGATCGGCAATGCCGCACGCAAACCGGCGATTCTGTTTTCGTGAACTTCATCGCGAGACTCGGCTGTATTCGAACCGCGGCAACTGTCGCCGGAGCTTGCGTAGCAGTCGAGATTCTTGTGCGAGTAGGTGTGGCTCACCCAGAAGTAGTCCTGCGAGGCTTGGCGCGCCGCCGCTAGCAGGTCATCTTCGGCTAGCAGTTCGCCATTGCGGATCATGCCGAGCCCGTTGTAGGCCATGGTGAGCCGAAAAAGCGCGAATTGGGGATCGCGCTGCCAGTTGCGCTGCCAGCGGGTGACTTCGTTGAGGTCGCCGCCCGAGATGCGAAGCGTGGGGCAGGCGCCCGCCGAGGTCCCGGGCGAGTATGTGACCAGGCCCGCGGGTTTGCACAGCGGATCGAGCGCATCAAACAGGATGTTGGGTAGGAACAGGTCATCCACCTGCGGCGTCAGGAGCGCTTTGCGTAGCCCCAAGTGAACGCCACGCGTGGCCCAGTCAAAGAGCCCGTACTGCAACAGAAGCGTATGGGGATGTACCGGGCTGTTGTCGAAGGTGATCACGGCGACCTCGCGCCCGTCAGCCTTCTTGTGGATCGCCGCCACCAGCGCTTCACCGGCTTTGAGGATCGGAATCGTCTGCTCGCCGGCCGCCGGAGCCGCGTCGGACCGATAGAGGAACACGCCCCCGATCTTCACAGCCTGGTCGCGACGCAGATCGCGGAACACGCCAGCCGCGTCAGCGGTGAACATCGCGTTCACCGGATCGGCCAAGGGCACCGCACCCGAGGAAAGCATCTTGACGCCGTAGCGCGGTTCGGGAAACGTGTAGGCGCTGATGACGCGGACACCGTAGTCGCGCGTGTAGGTGTCGAGCGCGGTCCAAGATTCGGGGCTGAGCGCGCTGTGGCAGTTCGGGTCACACACGCCGAGATTGCCGGTGGCGAGAATCACCGCTTGATAGGACCCGCGCGAACCGTCGTCGAGCTTTGGTAGCGAGTCGCCAGCGGTGAGTCGAACCAATTCATAGGGTGCGCCCACATAGTCGAGGAAGCTCTTCCAAGCATTGGCCGTGGGTTCCTTGCCGTCGGTGGAAAGCACCAGGATCTTGAGGCTGACCGGCCGGTCGCCGGCGGCGCCCACACGACCCGGCGGTGTCTCGGGCGTCTCGGCGGCGAATAGGGGACGCGAGGTCCATTCGGGATCGCGCCGTTCGGGAATGGCCTGCTCGGACTGAGCGGCGAGGATTGCTGAGAACAACAGCAGGAGTGGCAACATGGATTGGTTTTTCAGGAACGGGATGGAAAGAAGTAACCTTGATAGCCCTCGGGCAGTGTGAGTCCGAGTTCGGCGATGCGCGCAGAAGCGGCGCCGCCGTTGACGGCCACCACGCCGTTCTGGAATCGCCGCCACGCCACCGAGCCACCGGGCTCTTCTTTCGCGGCGGAAAGCGGCTTGCCGGGATCGGTGAAGTAGATGGCGTCGCGCTCAGCTTCGGCTTGGCCCGGCGCAATGAGATAGGCGTCATGTCCGAACAGCCGCGCGCAAGCCCAGCCGTAGCGATGCGCGCGGCCGGCAAGCGCGGGCTCACCGCCTGAGTAGTTCGCGTGGACCATGCGCACGCGGGGGAACCGAGCTAGCGCCGGCTCGATCAACTCGCGAATCGGGGTTCGAACGGACTCCCAAGGTTTCGCTGCGTCGTGCCAGGGGCGGAACCCGGTTCGGTGCTGCGGGTCGAGATAGGTGCAGTAGCTTTCGGAAAGGTCGAGATCGGCGTGCGGCAGGAAGTGCTCCGCTTGCCGGAAACCCTGGTTGAGGAACAGGATCCTCGGCGCGCCGATCGCCTTGCGCACCGCCGCAAAGAATCGACCCTGGCGCTGGTTGTAATCCGCACCTGGGTGCTTGCGGTGGAACGCCTCACGCGCCGAAGGTGGCAGTTGCTCGAAGCCCGGCGTGTCGAAGAAGTAGCCGTCGTATCCGGAATCGGCCAGCCGCGTGGCGAGATGGCGCGCCCGCGCTTCGTTCAACTCATCACTCGCGAAATCGTACCACTGGGCCGGCTTGCCGTTCTCCGCCGCCCCCCCCGATACGGGCTTCGCCGTGATCGCCCAGTCAGCCGCATGCCGGTCCACCATGCGCTGCCATTCGAGCGGCGCCGAGACCGGGTCGCCCGCATAGTATCCAGAAGACCACTCGTACGCCACCAGCTTCACGCCGTTGCGCCGCAAGGCCTGTGTCTGTTCGCGCGAGAGGATGCCGCCCGTCACCAGGATCTCGAACCGCGTGTACCATTCCACTTCGCGCGGCGAGAAGATCGCCGCATAGTGGAACGCCGCCACGGGCCGGGGACCCGCGCCGAGCGCCGGGATCGCTGCCATCGCCAGCAGCGTGTCGCGTCTGGTCAGTTGCATCCTCGTAATGGGCAGTCTTACTCGGCGACGGCGAGCGTCACTCCCGCCTGGCTCGACTTGCCGCCCACGATGAGTTCGAGCGTCACGGCGTCACCCACCGGCGCGTCGGAGGGAATCTGCAGATTCACCTGGAGCACGCCAGCCACCGTCTGCGGAGCCGCTCCGGCATAGAGCACCGGAGCATCCTTGCCGCCCACCCTCACCTTCACCTGCTGCACCGGAACCGGGAGCACGCCACCAATCACCTCTCCATCTTTCGGCAGAGGCGTGGTCAAACCTTCGCCCGTGGCGTAAAAAGTCACTACTGATCCGCGCTTGGCGCGGTTGGAGGCGGTGTTCAACTTGAAGTCCTGGTTGAGCGCGGCCGCCCCGCCCTTGCCCGAGGCGTTCGCGGTGAAGATCGCCGGAGCCGCAGCGACCACGTCGAGGGCTACGGTGGCCGACAACGTTCCCGCGCGAGAGAACTGCACGGTGGTACGAGCCTTACCCGATACCGAATAGGGGACCACGGCCGTTGCCTGCTCGGCGCCCACCCACACGAGCGGCGCGGGGACGCCATCGAACAGCACCTGGATCTGATCGAGGTCGGTGGCGACGCGGCCATTGGCGAGGCGCATCCCGATACCCGCCACCGGACCGAGTGCGCTCCCAAACAACGCCACGATTTCTCCCGGCGACACTCCACCTGTGGCGTAGCTCCCGGCGTTGACCACTGCGCTGATCGCTGGCGCAGGATTCGGAGCGGCCGTGGAGCAGGGCACGCGGTAGGCGTCGAGGTTCACATGCTTGCTGAGGGAACTGAACTGGAGCGAATTCGCCTGCGGACAGAACTGATCGGGCTTGAGCGTGTACTCGGCGTTGAACACCGCCTTACCGGCTTTGATAAAAGGCGCTAGAGAGGAGCACTCCTGATACTGAAAACACTGTTCGTTGAGGGCCCAGTCAAAGTCACCTACTAAGGTAGCTACCTGATCGAGGTCGTTTTTGAGGCCCACCGAGAGGCCGCGGGCGTGGGCCAGTTGGGCGATCCGGCGATTGAAGGTAAGTTGATCTTGGGCGGTGAGCGGAAAGCCGGTGCGGTTGGAATAGCCATCGACATTGTCGGGCTCCAGGGCGTCGAAACCCTTGGCTTTGCAGAGGTCGAAGCGGGCTTCGAAGATCGGACCGAGGATGTCCCAGCGGCGGATATCGAGCCAAGTCTCGTCGGGGAAGTCGCCAAGAGCGCGGCCCTTGACCTCGGCCGGGAACTTCGCCGAATCGGGCCGATATGGTTCGTAGGTGCCTACACTGACGTAGCATACGGCGACCCGGCCCTTGGCGTGGAGGGCCGCGACCACGGAGGCGTCGTTCTCAAATAGGTCGATGTCGTACATCTGCGCCTCGATGCTCAGGTCGACTGGAGTGGTGAGCTGCCATTGCCAAGTGGCGCCGGGGGCCGGACGCCAAACATTTTGTGCGGGGAGCAGAGACGCAAACAGGGTGAACAAAAGGAGTAGCGGCCGATGGGTGTACTTCATTTGTTTGCAGTATAGAGGTGACGCCTGTAAGCGAAAACGGTACGAGTTACTAGACCGAATACCCGCAATGGTAGTGGTACATAGCCGGGAGTGGGTGCCGGAACGGGATCGTGCCCCGTACTAATACACCAGACGCATACCACCCATGGAGCCCAGCATGGACAGTCTAAGGGGAAAGTCCTGAGAAACGTGTCACTTCCCTGCCGCACGACTGCGGCCTATGCTGCCGATTAAGAGAAAGGACGAATGATGAAATTCCTTCAGATTGGCGTGATTGGCCTGGTGGGACTTGCCACCTTGCTCCCGGGCCAGGTAACGGGGCCGAAGAAGCCCGTAAGCATGAAACTACTGGTGCTTGGAGCGGATGGAACCGAGCCCGGCTACGGAGCCATGAAGAGCTTCCTGGATCACATGGGGGTTCCTTATGACGCGCGGCTGGCGACGGCCGGGTTACCGGCGCTGATCGGCTCGAACAAAGGGAACTACCAGGGGATCATTCTGACCTCGGGGAATCTGGCGATCTTCGACGCGGCGATCAACGGTTACCGGAGCGCCCTTTCGGCGGCCGATTGGACCTCGCTCGACAACTACACGCGCGACTATGGCGTGCGCACGGTGAGCTACTACACGTTTCCGGAAGCGCGGTACGGCATTGCCTACGCGAACGGGTTCGGCACCAGCGACACGGCGCCTGGGCAATTACAGATCAACGCCGCGGGGGCTCCGCTGTTTGCCTACCTGAACACGGCCAATGCGGTTCCGGTGAAGTTCGCCTGGGTCTACACGGCTACCTCCGCCCCGGCCACGGGTGAAACCACGACGCCGATCATGACGATCAACGGGGCGATCACGGGCGTGCTGCACAAGAAGGCCGACGGGCGCGAGTACATGGCCCTGACCTTCGACAACAGCCAGTACCTGATGCACTCGCTCGTGCTCCATTACGGAATCGTCAACTGGGTGACGCAGGGCGTCTTCCTCGGCAACCGCAAGATCTACCTGACGCCGCAAAGCGATGACCTGTTCCTGGCAAGCGATCTGTTCAAATACAACGATCCGGCCTGCCAGCCGGTGGGCGGAGCGGCTGACCCGACCAACAACCGGGGGGCCAACTGCCCCGCGCTGCGGCTGACGTGGACCGATTTCAACTCGCTGGTGGCCTGGCAGACGCGCGCGCAGGAGAATCCGCTCTACCGGAACTTCCGCGTCACGCACGCCTTCAACGGCTACGGCACCACGGCCGATTCGGGCTTCGGTCCCAACGATCTGCTGGGGGTGGCGGCCACGCTGCAGCGGGCGCGGTTCTTCTGGGTCAGCCACACCTACGATCACGAGAACCTCGATTGCTACCAGCCGGTTCCGAATTCGGGCGTCTGCACGCCGGCCAACGCCGCGCAGTCTTTCTATGAGATCTCCGAGAACGTGAAGATCGCCAACGCGCTCAAGCTGCCCAACGATGGGGCGAGCATGGTGACGCCGGGCATCTCGGGCCTGACGAACCCGGCCTTCCTGCAAACGGCGTCGGCCAACGGAATCCGCTACCTGGTGACCGACACTTCGCGGCCCGACGGCCTGCCGGCCATTCCGAACACCGGAATCGCGAATACGCTCCAGCCTTCGATCCTGATGATCCCGCGGCGGGCCACCAACATCTTCTATAACGCGAACAACCCGAACCTGCACACCAACGGCTCGGAACTGGACGAATACAACTTCCTGTTCGGACCGAACGGTTACTTCCGGATCGGCGGTCCCGGTGGACCTCCGTTCTTCACCACGGAGCAAAGCTATGCGCAGATCCTCGACCGCGAAGCCGACGCGATCGTCCAGTACATGATGCGCGGCGAACTGTACCCGACCATGTACCACCAGGTGAATTTCGACGCCTACAACGGGCGCAACTCGCTGTTCACCGACTTGATGGACGCCGTCTTCGCCAAGTACTCGCGGCTCTCGAAGCTGCCGGTGACGAGCCTGCAGCAGAGCGCCATCGGGCAACTCTTGCAGGAGCGCATGGATTACCTGAAAGCCGGTGTGCAAGGGACTTGGGTCCCCGGAACGGGCGTGCAGATCACGTCCACGGGCCGGGCCAACGTTCCCGCCACCGGCTTCTGCCAGACCTGCGAAACCTACGGCGGTCAGAAGATCGGCAAGGTGGCGGTGACTCCGGGCGCGACGGTCACGCTGCCGGTCAACTAACCGAGGCACCATGCGGATGCTTTGCACACTGGCCGGCGCGTTGGCGCTGAGCACTCTCGCCGCTGCCGGAGCCGAACCGCTCCGGCTGAGCGAGGCGCTGGTGCTGGCCGGCCACGAGGCCAGTGCCGAACAGGCTCGGCTCGAGCTGGCCCGGCGGCAAGCGCAGTATCTCGAAACGCTGCGCAAGATCCAAGTGGAGCTGCGCCCGTCGCTCGGGCTCTTCGCCTTCTCGAATCCGATCCTGCTGGCCACCAACCTCGGGTCGGGGCTTTCGATCGGGCGGCGGAACGCACCGTCTCCGCTCACGCTCGACAACGCGTGGTTCGATGTAGTGATGGCCGAGACGGCGGCTGAAAAGGCCAAGGTCCGGGCGCAGATGGAAGCGGCTCGCGCTTTCTACTCGCTCGCCGAAAAGCAGGAACTGGCGCGGCGGTCGCGCGAAGCTCTTGACGTGCGCCGGGCTCATCTGGCGGGCGTGGACCGGATGGTGGCTGCCGCACGCGTCACAGCTCTCGAAAGGATTTCCGCCGAGCACTTGGTGGTGGATGCCGAGGGCGATGTGGAAGAAAACGACGCGGCGCTGGGCGCGGCGGCGATGAGGCTGGCGGCGCTGATCGGCCGGCCCACGGAAACGAATCTCACGGTAAGCGATGATGCCGCTCCTGGTCTCGATGCGATTCCCTCTCCGGCGGTTCTGCTCGAACGGGCTTTTCAAAGCCGGCCTGACGTGGATACACTGCGGCGGCGCTTGGAAAGCTTACGCCGAGGCGCAGGTGGCGGCCGGGTGCAAGGTACGGGCGTGAATCTCGGATATTCCTATGTCGGTGGAGTGTCGGGCTCGGGGACACGCTCGGGCGACACTTTCCTGCTCGGCGGCAACACGGGCCGGGTGGATCTCGGCTTCACGCTCCGCCTTCGCAACACGGGCGAAAAAGAAGCACAACGGCAGGTGATGGAAGCGCGAGCGAAGCTGCTCGAAGTGGAAATGGAATCGCTGGCGCGCGACATTCGCACCGAAGTAGCTTCGCTCCATGCAGCCGTGGTGGCGGGCGCCGGGCGGATCCGCGTGGCCGCACGGAAGCTCGCGCTGGCCCGCAAAGCCGAACAGATGGCGGCGGCTCGCGCCGAGAATGGACTGGCGGCGGCTGGCTCCGAGTTCTCGTTCCGCCAGGAAAGCCTGCGTGCCGAAGCGGACCATCGGCAAGCGGAATTCGCACGGCGCGCGAATTGGATGGCGCTGCTCGTGTTGTGTGGTTTCGAGGACCCGGCCGCTGGCGCGCGGTCCTTTATTCAAGCCCCGGGCGTTCCGGCGCCGGTGGCGAGTCTGCGATAGCGAAATGAAAATACGCTTCCAAATGAACGATGACCGCAACGTGGAACGCTTCGGCTGGAGCGCGGTCAAGGTGCTGTTCGCCATCGTGGTGGTGACGCTCGCGATCAACCCGGCGAGCAAGGGCCGAACCGATGGCCAGCGCCGCGGTCTCGAAACGGTGCTTCCGGCGCAGATCCGGGCAGCCGGGTTTCTCGATGCGGTGGCTCCGGAAACGGGACGCGTGTCGGAACTGCGGGCCGTAGCGGGGCGGCGAGTGGAAGCGGGCGATGTGCTGGCGGTGATCGAAAGCGCCGAATTGAACGCGGCGCTCGAACGGGCGCGCACGCGGGCGCAATTGGCCAAGCTCCGGACCGAAGGCAAGGCGGCGACGACGAGCGATGCGCAGGCGCAATGGCTCGCAGAGCAACAGAAAGCAGCCGAGCGAGGCGCACAGGCGGCTGCAGAACGGGTAAGGAATTTTTCGCTCGCCGACGCCGAGCAGGCATTCGAGACGGCTCGCAAGCGTGCCGCTCAAGTGCGAGAGTTGGCGGCGAAGCAACTCGCCACGGCTCAGGAACTCGAAAACGCCGAAGCTTCGGAAAAGAACGAACTCCGCAATCTCGCCGCGCGCAAGGAACAGCGCGATCGCCTCGCGCAGGAACTCTCGGCCGCCGAATCGCAACTCAAGATGGCGCGCCTGCAGACGCAATCGCAGACGGCGCCAGCAGGATCGGAGGCAGCGCAGCTCGACCTCGAAGACGCACTCGGGGCCGCGAAGTCGCTCGAAGCGCGGCAGGCAGCTCTGCGAATGGTCGCGCCGTGGGCGGGGACCGTGCTCCGCGTCAACGCCGTTGCGGGCGCGATCGTGGGCGGAGGATCGGCGCTGATCCAGATCGCCGACACCGCCAAGCTCGATTTCGACGCCTATGTCCCGGCGAGCGTGGCCCGATCGGTCCATGCCGGAGACGCGGTGAAGGTCCGCGTGCCGCTCGATCCTCCGCGCGAGATCGCGGCGCGCATCGCGAGCGTGCTCTTGCAGCCGGAAGCCGGGCAGCCCTCCTACGTCATTCGCGTGCGCATCCCGAATCCGGCGCCGGACACCGTGCTCATCGGCCTCGAAGGCTCGATCATTCTCGAACACTGAGGACCCTCATTGGAACTTCGCCCCAAGATCCTACTCTCCACCGAGGGAACCTATCCGCACTACCACGGCGGCGTGAGCGTGTGGTGCGATCAGCTCATCCGCTCGCTCTACGATTTCGATTTCCACTTGATGCCCGTCATTCACTCGCCGGGCCAAAAGCTTTCGTTCGCGTTGCCGCCGAACGTGGTCTCGATGAACCCGGAAGCGTTGTGGAGCACCGAAGAACCCGCATGGCGCAATGAGCCCGTATCCAAGCTGTTCGAGAAGCGCCTCAGAACCACGTCCGGCGATGCGCGGTTTCTCCCGGCGTTTCGCACCGCTGTGCGGCACTTGTTGGCAGGCGCTGAGTCTTCGCCCGAAGAACTCGCCGCCGCTCTCGTGTGGCTGCGCGGCCATTTTCGCGACGCCGACTATGTGTCGGCCATCGCAAGCCGCGCCGCGTGGGACACGTTTCTCGACGAATGCCGCCTCTCGGGCCGCCCGATGCGCCTCGAGGAAGCCACGCAGAGCTTGCGCTGGATTGCTCGTTTCCTCAGCGTGATCACCGCGCCGATCCCCCGCGGCGACCTCTTCCACGCATCCATGGCCGGACTTGCCGCCGTGCCGGGAGTGCTCGCCAAGCTCGAAACCGGGATGCCGTTCCTGCTCACCGAGCACGGCGTCTACCTGCGCGAGATCTACCTTTCTCTTTCGCGCTCGGAGTCGAGCGAAGGCTGCCGCCGCTTCCTCAACGATTTCTATCAGGCGATCGTGCGCATGAACTATCACTTCGCCGACGCCGTCACCACGCTCGGGCGGTTCAACACGATCTGGCAGGTCCGTTTCGGAGCTCCGCCGGACCGCGTCATCTTCACGCCCAACGGCGTGGACCCGCGTAAGTTCCATCCGGGCGAAGTGCTGCCGCAACGGCCCACCATTCTCACGCTGGCTCGCATCTATCCGCTCAAGGGCATCGACATCCTGCTCAAAGCCGCGGTTCGCGTCCGCACACGCGTTCCCGATGTGCGTGTGCGCGTGCTCGGCGAAGTGGCGGACCAGGAATACTTCGAGCGCTGCCGCCGCATCGTGAGCGAACACCACATGGAAGACGTGGTGGAGTTCAGCGAAACCGACAACCCCGCCGAAGCCTATCGCGCCGCGCACGTCTATTGCCTCCCGAGCATCTCGGAAGCCATGCCCTACGTGGTGATCGAAGCGATGCTCTCGGGATGCCCCGTGGTGGCCACCGATGTCGGCAACGTTTCCGAGATGCTCGCGGGCACGGGACTGCTGGCGCGCCCCGCCGATCCCGATGACCTCGCCGAACAGCTCATCCAGATGCTCGACGGCGTGCAGGGCGAGCGCCTCCGGAATCGAATGAAAGCCGACGCCCGTGAGCGCGCGCTTTCGATCTACACCATCGACAGCGCCACGGGCCGCTTCCGCGACCTCTACTGCGACATGGCCGGCGTGCACACTACGTTTGGCGAAGAACGGCAATGGAATCCCGAATCCCTGACTGTCTGACGCCGCGCCCGAAGGATCCCAAGTGGCGTCCGCCGCTCGATCCGCTCGACCTTGCCGTGCGCCTCGAGGCCGAAGGCGTCACCGACACGGTCGCTGCCGAGAGCTTCGGATTCGACTCCACCATCGCCATGGCCGCGCACTACTATCCCTCAGTAGGCGCGCACACGCCGCCTCCGCCGGTGGTCTCGCCGCCCGAGCGAAGCGGACTCCGTTCCTACCTGCTCGGCATCTCGTTCGCGCTGCCGATGCTGTGCTGCGCGCTCACGCTGCTCGCGGCCGGTTTCTCACTGTGGGGCGGTGACGTCTCGGGCGATGTCGCCTCGGCCGTCGCCATCGGAACGGTGGCGAGCTTCATCGTCACTGGTGGTTTCGTGCAAGCAATGGCGCGCCGCGGGCTCTTCTACATCGGCGTGGGCGAGTACAAAGCCGCCGCTTCGATCTGCCGCCGTTGGGGCATGATGGCCGCCGGTGCGCTCGGTGGTTCCGTGCTGCTCGGCCTCGCGCTGAATCGCTACTACGGCTGGCTCCCATGGCCGCTCGATCTCACCGCAGCCGCATTCGCGCTACTGCTCGGCGGATTCTGGCTGGTCACGGGCGTGCTCTACATGATCGAGCGCAACGCGTGGATCACCATCTCCACCGTATCGGGCATCGCGCTGGTGGGCCTGCTCCACAAGCTCGGGGGGGCGCCGCTGGTTCCATCGCAACTGGCCGGAATCACGCTCGCCGCTGCTGTGGCCGCGTTCGACGTGCGGCGTTGGTTCCGCGCCCGATGCGCCGGCGACAGGAGCGTGGCGCGGCCGTTTCAGCTCGGCCTCGAACTCTACCTCGCCGGACCTTACTTCGCCTACGGCCTGCTCTACTACGTCTTCCTCTTCGCCGACCGCATCGTCGCCTGGACCGCGCACACCACCGGCGGCGCGCTGCCGCTCGCCTTCCGCGGCGACTATGAGACCGCGCTCGATCTCGCCATGATCGCGTTCGCGCTGCAGGTGGGCTGGGTCCACTCTTCGCTGGTCGCGTTCCAAACCCGTGCCCGCATCGGCCAAGCCGTGTTCCGCGTAGAGGAAGCCTGGCGCTTCAATCGCGACCTGCAAAGCTTCTATCTGCGATCGCTCGCGCGTTACGCTCCGCTGGCGGCCGCGATCAGTCTCGCGATCTTCGTGCTGACGCGGAGGCTCTTGCCCGGCTCGGGTATGACGCCTGGCTCCGGCATGACAATGGTCCTCGGGATTTCGCTACTGGCGTTTCCGGTTCTCGTGGCCGGGCTCTGGAACGTGAGCCTGCTGTTCTCGCTCGACAAGGCGAAGCCCGTGATCTCGGCCGCGGCCACTGGAGCTGCAGCGAGCCTCGCGGTGGGATACCTGCTCTCGCGCATGGGAACCTACGACGCCGCCGTGTTCGGATTCCTGGCCGGAGCATTCGGATTCGCGGCGCTCACCACGTTCGCCGTGCTGCGCACGCTTTCAAAGCTGGATCATCACTACTTCGCCTCAGCCATCTAAGCCCATGTCGATCGCCTTGTCCAACGCATTCGATCTCGTCCGGCTGAGCCTGGCGTTCGCGCTCCTTTATGTAGCGCTCCCGGCATTGGCGCTACGCGCGGGCCGGCCATCGCGACCCTGGTATGACGATTCGGTGGCCGCCTTCGTGCGCGTCTCGTTCTTCTTCCAGATCACGGCGATGATCCTGGGCGGCTGGAAGCTCTGCCTCCCCGGTTCGCTCGGCGGACTCTATGCGGTCTGGCTCGCCGCCACGGCCGCCTTCGCCGCCAAGCGCTTCGTCGTGTTCGATGCGATTCCCGGTCCGCGAGCGCTGCTTCCGCTCTTGCGCTGGGCCGACGGCGCGGAACCGGGCGCAGTCAAACGAGTGAGAGGCTTGGCCTCACGAATCCGAGAGACGCCGCTACCGGGTATCTTCGCCGTGCTCGTGTTCGCTTGCTTTCTCCAAGCCGCCTGGCTGCCACTGCACAACATGCGCTTCGTGCAACCGGAAAGCTATGGCCGCGCGCTCTCACTGCAATCGCTCACGCTCGGGCAGGATTGGAATCGCGATTGGACGGTCGCCTGGCTTTCGCCGCTCGTCTTCTTCGGCGGACTCGATGCAGCTACGGTGATCCGTTGGTCAAGCCCGATCGTGGCTGCTCTGTTGCTCGTGGCTACCGGCTACTGGACTTGGCGCACCACTGGCAGGTTCGGAGCGGCCTACCTCGCCTCCGCGCTGCTCGGGCTGTTCTTCGTCGCGCAGGGCTTTGAGAAGTTAGCCGAGCCGGGCGGCGCGATGATCGCGTCACTGTTCTGGATTCTGGCGCTGGGGCTGTTGAACCAATACCGCGGGGACGCCGCTCTCGCGGCGGTGACGGCAGTGCTGATCTCTCGCGCGCTACCACTTCCGGTAATTCCGGCAATGCTCGCGCTGATGCTGGCGGCGGGCGGATTCCGGTGGTTGCGCTACATGCCGGCTCGCTCGCGCAAGGCCCTCGCGCTCGCGCCCACGCTGTCGTTCGCGCTGCTTGCGGTGACCACGCCGCGGCCCGAACCCGAACACGGCGCGCAATACGAAGAGGCGGCGCGCGTAGCCTACCGCATCGCCCGCGAGTTCCGGCAAAACGACTGGATCCTGGTGTCGCCGGGCCACGAGGTCCCGCTGATTTTCGGGCATGGTTGGCACGTGGAGCTCTCGGATTTCGTCACGCGCTTCACGCCGGCGATGCTCGAACGGGCGGAGTTCCGGCTGCCGTATGAGGCAGGCAACGTCTTTGTGTTCGTCGAAAAGCGTCCGCTCGAGCGTGCAGCGTTCCAGTCGGCGCAGGATGGCCGCGAAGCTTCTTACTACTACGACACGCGGATGGGCCGGGCATCGCTCGAGTTTCAAGCAGCGCGCCTGATGGCGGCCTATTCGCGGAGCCATCGAGACGCGAGCGTCTATTACGAAGACGATGATCTAGTCGTGTTCCGCGTGGCTCACCGCTGATTGCGCGGGGCGGGCTTCAGCCTGCTCCACGCGAAGGCTGAAATCTTCGCGGCCGCCGAAGAAACTGAAGGATAGCAGTACAAGTCCTGCCCACAAGTCCTGAGGTCGCGCGCCATGTCACCGCTTCGAGTTTGCGCCGGGGGCTGCATCTGGCGCCAAAATCGATTCCGGGAAGTGATTGGGAAGATTGGAGATAAGAACTTTCGCACACAGGGGATCGTTAAGCGGTCAACCGGCAGGAGTGGGCTTTCATCGTGCTCGTGACCGTGCCGAACCCGCGTTTCTGCGAGCGAGGGATACAGGGCAGGACAGCCGGAAAAGGAATGGCTGCTGCAGCGGCGCGCGGACCAGACTGCGGCCGGCGATCGCTGGCGACGGTTCCGGACACGCAAGGTGATGAAGCCGAAATGCAGGCCTTCATGGGCCTCTCGAGGGAAACGGCTGAACGTTGCCCCACACCCGCGCTGCAACCTCGAGCCGCGCCTCAGCGTCTTTGCAGATGGTATCCTATACAGGAAAATCCAAGGATTCCGCGTGGAGGTCCATTTCCTCATGAAGAACCTATTCCGTGCGAGCGCGCTCGCCACAATCATGTCGCTCGGCGCCTTTGCGCAGACCGGCGCCATTTCCGGCAAGGTCAAAGGCCCCGATGGCCAACCGCTGGTGGGCGCGTGGGCGAAGATCGTTCGCAAAGACATCAAGGGCGAGTACTTCGCCGAAACCAACAAGAAGGGCGAGTATTTCCACGCCGGACTGCCTCTCGGCCAATACGACGTGATTCTGCTTGTGGATGCCACAAAGGAGAAAAAGAAGCCGGTGGGCGGCAAGGAAGCCGACGCGGTCCGTGGCGTTCGCGTTCCTCTCGGCGACCCTGTCGATATCTCCTTCGACTTGGCCAAGAACGTACAGAAGCAGCAGGCGATGGCGAAGGCCGCCGAGTCCGGAGAGCTGACGCAAGAGCAGAAGCGCGACATGTCGCCGGAACAGAAGGCAGCTATCGAGAAGGCGATGAAGGAGCGCTCGGCTGCGCTCGCCAAGAACAAGGAACTGAACGAAGCCTTCAATCAAGGCATGGCCGCGCTCGGCGCCAAGAACTATGACCAGGCGGTGGAGCAGTTCAAGAAGGGCTCCGAGATGGACGCCAAGCAGCACGTGATCTGGGCCAATCTCGCCGAGTCCTACTTCGGTCAAGCCGCCACGAAACCCGCCGCCGAGCAGGCGGCTATCTTCGATGCGGGCATCAAGGCCTACAATTCGGCCATCGAGTTGAAGCCCGACGACGCCGGCTACCACAACAACTTCGGCCTCGCGCTCGTGAAGGCCAAGAAGTTCAAGGAAGCCGAAGAAGAGCTGACCAAGGCCGCCGTGCTCGACCCGAGCAAGGCCGGCATGTACTTCTTCAACCTCGGCGCCATCCTCACCAACCTCGGCCAAGCGGAACCGGCCGGCGCGGCGTTCAAGAAGGCGATCGACGCCGACCCCAACTATGCCGAAGCGCACTACCAGTACGGCCTCTACTTGATGGGAAAGGCGCAGACCACGGCTGACGGCAAAACGATTCCGCCGCCGGGCACCAAGGAAGCGTTCCAGAAGTACATCGAACTCAAGCCGACGGGTCCTAACTCCGACGCCGCCAAGGGCATGATCCAGGCCATCGAAGCGACCGTGACGACGACGTTCGAGAATCCGGACGCCAAGAAGAAGACCACGACCAAGAAGAAGTAACTCCGCCGCCGCGCGGAAGAGAGGTGCCAGATGATCCGATGGGTTGTGCTCATGCTCTCGGCCATCGTCGGCATCACTCTTCTGCGCGGCGTGATCGGATTGCTGGGGCAAACGCTCCGGCAGGTGATTGATCCTCCCACTCCCTCGCCTCGCAATAGTCCTTCTCCCCAAGCTCCCACTGTCGAACAAGTCCAGTGCCCGACGTGTGGCACTTGGGTCGCCAAGAACACTGCCGCCGCACACAAAGCCGCGCATCAATAGTATCGAGTCACGGGTAGTGTCGAGCTACGAGAACCGGGTCGCCTTGGTCACAGGCGCCGGGAGTGGACTTGGCCGGGCGCTTGCGCGCGAACTCCTACGTCTGCAGTGTCACGTCGCTCTCGCCGATGTCGATGAACATCGCTTGGGCGAGGCGATGGCCGATCTCTCCGGCGCCGGGCCGCTGGTCACGGCGCACGTTCTCGACGTCTCCTCACCGCTTGATTGGGAGCGGGTTCGCGAGGAAGTGAAACGGCGTCATCGCCGCCTGGATCTGCTCATCAATAACGCCGGCATCTCGGTCTCCGCTCCGTTCGCCCAGGCGACGGCCGACCTGTTCGAGCGGGTCATGGAAGTGAACTTCCGCGGGGCCGTGCTCGGGTGCCGCACGATGCTGCCCCTTCTCGAAAGGGAGACGGGGGCGCAGATCGTACCGAGAGCCCAGATCGTCAACGTGGCGAGTTCGTTTGCTTGGTTGGGATACCCGGGCAAGACCGCCTATGCCGCGTCGAAGGGCGCGCTGCGGGCGTTTTCAGAGTCGCTCCGCCACGACTTGGCTCCGCGCGTGTGCGTGACGCTGCTCTATCCGGGTCCGCTGCGGACCGCCATCATTCGCGATGGCGTTTCCGAGACTCGGGCGAAGTCGGAAGCGGAGGAGAGTTTCCTCGAGAGGCGCGGACTCGATCCCGCCGTAGCCGCTCGCATCGCGCTCCATCGGCTGCGGGCGAATCCGGCTCGGATCGTGATCGGGTTCGACTATCGCGCGGTGGATTGGATGGTCCGGGTGGCTCCTGGTGCGGCGAGCAGGGTGATGGCGTGGGTGGCGCGCCGCAATGGGTTCTGACAAAAGGAAATGGTGCTCCGCGTATCATGAGGGTGGATGCTACGCTTGCGACAAGAGATCTCCACTCCCGACAGACTATCCGGGAGGGCTCCGTTGCCCCGTTTGGGAGAAAACGTACCAGTCAAGCCTCGGGTTGAACCTCGCACCTACCATCGATTTCAGATCGTCAGCTTACCCCAGCAAGACGGATCGTTCGTCGCATCGATTGCGGAAGATCCTGGAATCGTCGTGTATGCTCGTTCCCGCAAAGCGGCCGAGAGCGAGGCCGCGCGGAAGTATCTCGCGGCGGCTGATCGTAGGACCTACCGCAAACATCCGCTCAGCCTCACCAAGGCGATTACTGTCGAAATGACGTACGACGACGAAGCGAGATCCTTTGTCACCTTTGTCAAGGAACTGCACCGGATGTCGACTTTCGGCGACACGGAGGAGCAGGCGTTGGATCGTACCGCCGAGATGATTCGCGGTTACATCAAAACCATGGAAGCCCACCGGAAGAAGATCCCGCTCAGCCCGGCGAAGCTGGATGAGGTCAAAAGGATTGTGGGCTTGATCTGATGTCCTCTGAACCTTCGCTCACGGGCAAGGATGTGATCGCAATGCTGAGGCAGCTTGGTTTCACGTTGGACCGGGTCGAGGTAGCCATCACATCATGACAGAGCCCGGGCATTTCTGTGCAGTTGCAGTGCCGTGCGCGGCAACATGACGGTCGGCGGCGCCTGTGATCTCCGGGCGGCCTTGCTAAACTGATCGAAGCAGGCCAAGCCGCGCCCTCACCCGGGACCGCGTCTATCCGGCCGCAGGTCATTCCCATGAAAATATTCCTAGACACAGCCAATCTGGAGGAACTCCGCAAAGGAGCAGCCTGGGGCATCGTCGACGGCGTCACGACCAACCCCTCGCTCATCGCCAAAGAAGGAGTGCCGCTCGAGGAGCAGGTGCGCCGCATCTGCGAGATCGTCGACGGCGACATCAGCGCGGAAGTGGTGGCTACCACTCATGAAGAGATGGTACGCGAAGCGCGCCAACTCGCCAAAATCCACCGCAACATCGTCGTCAAGGTTCCGCTCACGCGCGATGGCATCAAGACCACCGCGCTGCTGAGCAAGGAAGGCATTCGCTTCAACGTCACGCTCTGCTTCTCGCCGGGCCAAGCTTTGCTCGCGGCCAAGGCGGGCGCGTACTTCGTCAGCCCGTTCGTCGGCCGGCTCGATGATCTCGCGGTGGAAGGCATGGAACTGATCCGGCAGATCGCCACCATCTACAAGAACTACGGCTTCAAGACGCAGATTCTCGCCGCGTCGCTGCGCTCGCCGCTCCACATTACGCAGGCCGCCATTGCAGGCGCGCACATCGGGACCATGCCCTTCAAGGTCGCCGACATGCTCTTCAACCACCCGCTCACCGACAAGGGCCTCGAGCAGTTCCTGAAGGACTACGCCAAGGCGTTCCAGGAAGTCCCGGCGGGACGCTAACGTTTCCGGATGAGCCCCATCGAGCCCATCGTCCTTCTCGCCATCGCGGGAGGCGTCTTACTCGTGGGGCTCATTCTATTTCTGCTGCGGCAGCGGATCTGGGTGACGCCATCGGTCCGCGAACGCCGCCGCCGGCAGCGTATCCATATGTATGGGCGGCGCTGCGACGGCATGCTCACCGATGCCTCCGACGAGTCGCTCTACTACGTCTACTCGGTGAATGGCGTCGACTACAACGCCTCGCAGGATGTCGCCGATCTGCGCGACCACGTTCCCACTGACCGTTCCCGCATCATCGGGCCGGTCACGATCAAGTACTTCGTTCGCAATCCGGCCGACTCGCTCATCGTGTGCGAGGAATGGTCCGGACTGCGGATTCGCCAAGAAAAGCCAGTAGAAGGAGATTCCTGATGAAATCGTTCAGCACTCGCGCCGTGATTGCCGTGGCCGCAGCCGCTCTCGCGATCGGAGCCGGTATCGCCACCGCCGCCAACCAGTTCGGAAAGCCCACCACCATCGTCCATGTGATCACGGTGAAGTGGAAGGAGGGCACTACGCCGGAGCAGATCAAGGCGGCGGTGGACGGCGTGGAGAAGGTTGCCGCCAACTATCCGGGAATCAAGAATGTCTGGACGAAGACGCTGAAGGTACAGGGGCAGGGTTACTCGAACGCGCTGGTGATGGAGTTCGAGAGCAAGGCGGCGTTCGATGCCTACACGAACAGTCCGGCGCAGAAGGAATGGTACAAGACCTACCTTCCGATCCGCAGCGAGAGCACGACGCACGACATCACGAATTAGTCGGGGCGGTTCAGTGCCGCACTCGACGCGTCTCGGGGACTGAGATCCCGCGCAGAGACTGAATCTGCTCCACAATCGGCAAGGAGCCGTTCCCCAGAGAGTGAGTTTCTGGCACTGCTGGAAATCGCGCGCGACTGGAATGCGCTGGCGCCGCAGAGCGCCTCGCCACGGAGCGGCAGTGCTGCCCGTTCCGAACCTCGAGTCTGCCGCCAACGGAGATCGCGAAGCTCTGGCTCCGGGCGGAGTGAAAGCGTTTTCTCGAGGCCTGAATGCGGGTCTGAACTAGCCGAGCCCGGGCGCGCTCTTACGCGCCAGCGCTGCGCACCGGGGTGAATCGCGGCAGGTGCACGACATCTCCGGCGGGCACAGGCTCCACGGGAAGCCCTTGCTTGCGCCACGCCGCGAGGCCTCCCTCGATCACCACGGCTTCCCTGCCCGACTCGAGAATGGTCCGCGCCACGCGCAGACTGGTGGCGTCGCGGTGTCAAGTGCAGTAAAGATAGATTCGCTTCGAGTCCGGCAACTCGTGCAGCGTTTCTGGAAGCCGGTTCGGCTCCAATCGCGCGGCGCCTTTGATGCGCATCGCCGACTCGGCATAGTAGCCGTGGCTGCGGACGTCGAGCACCAGAAACTGGTCCGGCGAGTCTTCGAATGTCTGCGCGGCGTCTTGGGCCGCCACGCGGGGAATGTCCAGGAACTCGGACCGCAGGCGGCGCGCCATCCAGGCGCGATAACCCACGTACGCGAGTGCGGCTCCGATCAACACTCGCTGGATCGTCTCGCCCGCGGTGCTCATCGCTCCCACGATATCTTCGAGAAGATTGCTGAACAGGTAGCCGGCAAGAAAGTAGGAGCTCGCGTAGATCGTGGCGCCGCCGAGGTCGAACGCCAAGAACTGAGCCGGGTGCATGTGCAGGCTCCCCGCCAGCGGAGCCGCCATGGTGTTGATGCCGGGAATGAACTTCGTGAACAGCAACGCCTGACGGCCCTTCTGATAGAACTTGTTGGCCGCGCTGAAAATGCACGCCTCCGGATTCGCCGAAAGCCGGCACAGAAGGCCGAGGAAATACCAGCCCGAGAAGCGGCCCACCGAGTAGAGGATGAGGTCGCCCGCGAGCAGTCCGCCTACTCCGGCGGCGAAGGTGGCGGCGGGCAAGCGGCCATCGTGGACGAGCGCGCCCGCGCCAATCAGCGCGATCGCCGCGGGAATGGGAAATCCCACCGCTTCCAGGAAGCAAATGGCGGCGAGCAGAACCGGGCCGTGGCGCGCAACGAGATTGAGAAGGTCCATGCGTGCGGGTTCTCTGATTCTACCCGCTGGACTGGGTACGAGGAATGTAGGCCGACTGGTTCTCCGTCACCCGCACTCAGTTGCGCAGTGACCGGTCCTATCCGGTTTCCCACGCGTGGGCTCGGGCGAGCAGACCCGTGCGCCAGACATTTGAACTGCACCGGTCAACCGGGGCCAATCCGGCCGTGACGTTTTTTCAAAAAGCTTTGTCCGGTTTGGTTCGCTTGACAGCCATATCTGCAATGAGACACGGCGAAACCGGATTTGCTTGAGCCCGCCGGTTCGTCTGTCACAGCACGTGGCGGCCCCACCGCCTCGCGTCATCCATCTCTACGCAACAGAAAGGACGCCGTCCCCCACCGGGGCTGGCGAAATGAAACAGGTCATGAACCGATTCCGCACAGTGTACGCCGCGGCCCTACTAGCCATATCGACTCTCGTCCCGGCGCCCGCAACCGCCCAGCCCAAGCCGATGCTGCCTCTGTTCGGCGCGGCGCCCATCGCCGGCACTTGGACCAACTCGGAACTCTACCCGCGCACTGCGGCCGATGCCGATGGCGACGGAAAAGCCGATATCGTCGGCTTCGCCAATGACGGCGTCTATGTCGCGCTGAGCTCCGGTAACGCGTTCCGCCCTGCCACCAGATGGGTAGCCTCCTTCGGAACCAACGCCGGAAGCTGGAGCGGCTTCGACAAGTTCCCGCGCACCGCCGCTGACGTCAACGGCGATGGCAAGGCCGATATCGTGGGATTCGGCCAAGACGGAGTCTACGTTTCCCTCAGTGACGGAAAACAATTCGCCGCGCCTACCCGTTGGCGAGCCAACGATTTCAGTGTCGCTGCTGGATGGTCTGCCTACTCCACGGCTCCGCGGTTTGCCGCCGATGTCAATGGCGATGGGAAGGCCGACATCGTCGGCGTGGCCAGCGATGGCGTTTATGTCAGTCTGTCCAATGGCTCGGCGTTCGGCGCCATCGCCAAATGGAGCACCGGATTTGCTCCTCCTAACTGGACCAACATGAACCAGGTTCCGCGCGCGGTGGCCGACGTGAACGGCGACGGCAAAGCGGACATCGCCGGCTTTGCCACCGACGGCGTCTACGTTGCCCTCAGCACGGGAACTGGATTTGCGGCTCCGGGCAAGTGGCTCGCCGGGTTGGGTACGGATGCGGGCTGGACCAGCTTCGACGATTTCCCGCGCGTCCTCGCCGACGTCAATGGCGACCGCAAGGCGGACGCAGTGGGCTTCGCCCGCGAGGGCGTCTATGTCGCGTTGAGCACCGGACTCTCATTCTCGGCGCCGAAATCCTGGAGCCCTTACTACGGCCAGAACAACGGTGGCTGGACCTCGACGCCCGTGCTGCCTCGCGTGCTGGGAGATTTCGATGGCGATGGAAAGCAGGACGTGATCGGCTTTGCCTATACCGGCGTTCACGGCTCGGTGAGCACGGGTGCGGCGTTTGCTGCTCCCAGCGACGGACTGCCCTCGGATCTGCGCAGCGCCACGCTGGCTGGCATCGAACTGTCGCAACGGGTAGCCTACATCGCAAAGAGCGCTGACGCTGCGTCACTGGCGGCGCTGATGCAAACTGCTCTCGGCAAGACCGGGAACACGTCACTGGTCCTGCAACTGCTGCCCACCGTAACCGGCACGGCCGCGCTCAGTTCGCAAGACCAGGAACTGCTGACCCAACTGGGTCAAGCGAAACAGGAGGCTGCCGCCGCTATCGCCAGCCGGCCTCAAGATCCAACCGCGGCCGACGTCTTCAAGACCTTCACCACGCAGCAGCAGAGCGTACTGGACTCACTGAAAGCGATGCTCGAACAGGCCCAACAGGTGCGGCAGACGATTGCCAACTCGATCTGACGGACTCACTTACTTCTACCCGAACCAGGAGCATGAACTGCAATGTGGACTAACTTCTCGCGGCGGACTTTCCGCGCGCACCTTTTTGCGATCGCGGCGCTCACGGCCGTTTCCGCCAGCGCCCAACCGGTGGACATCGCCGGTGTTTTCAACTCATCTTACGTCCCGCCCCCTGCCGGAAGCATCAACAGTGTCTTCACCCAGGTGGCCGCAGGCGACGACTTCGCCGTTGCCCTCAGGGCCGACGGCACTGTGTTCTGCTGGGGCCGCCCCGGAAGCCCGGGCCTCTCAATGCCAGCCGGCTTGAACAACGTGAAAGCCATTGCAGCGGGAGACCAACATGCTCTCGCGCTCAAGATGGACGGCACGGTAGTCGCCTGGGGCGCGAACGACGCGGGTCAATCCAGTGTGCCGTCAGGGCTCACAGGCGCGAGGTCAATCGCGGCCGGCGGCAGTCACAGCCTGGCCGCACGAGCCGATGGCACGGTGGCCGCCTGGGGGACGAACCTCCGCGCCGAGTCCATAGTGCCGCCAACCGCGGTTGGAATCGTGCAAGTGGCCGCGGGCAAGGAACACAGCGCCGCCCTGACAAGTGACGGCAAGCTCGTTTTCTGGGGCAGCAATGACTTCGGCCAAGCCCCGGCCTTCGAACCACAGCGAGTCAACATCATGAGTGTCGCCGCCGGCGCCTATCACACGATCTATTTGGGCAAGGACCCTGTCAACGGAAGACTGCGCGCCATCGGCCGCAATACCGAAGGGCAGATCCCGGCTGTCGACATCCCCAGCAGCACCGTGCAATCGATCGCCGGCGGATACTTCAGCACCCTGGCCATGATGAAAGACGGAACGCTCCGATACTTCGGCCAGCAGATGTTCGCGCCGCCCCAACAGGCCCTTGCCGCCTCGGCTGCCAGGAATTTCATCGCTACCGTCAGGCCGCACCCGTGGGCCAGTTGCCGGTTGAGCGGTTGGATGAAGATGCCCGGGTCGGTAGCCCAGGTATCGGTGTTCCGGCAAGGCAAAGAACAGGCTGATTACATGGTTGGCAAAACGCGCCCAGGCGATCTGAGCTCACTGGGGATGAAAGACGAAGCCTGGGCCGTCAGCGCGGCCCCAGCGTTTCCAGATGGCAATCGCGCCATCATGCGTTACGACTTTTCCGTGGCCGGCGGCCAGTGGATTACCGTGCCGGGAGCGGCGTTCCGCATCGCCGATGGGCCCGATGGCGCCGGCGCCAAGCCGTGGGTGGTGACCAAGCAGATGGGCGTCTGGCAGCGTGACCTCGCCTCAGGGTGGATCCAACAGACAGGCCAAGCTTCCGACATCGCCGTTGCGGCCAACGGTGACCGCTTCGTGATCGGGTTCGCCGACACGACGAACGACAACGTCTGGCAGTGGAAAAACGGCGCCTGGGCTCTGCTTCCCGGCCTGGCAGCCCGCCAGATCGCGGCAGAACCCGACGGCACCCTGTGGGCCGTTGGGCGTGACTACTCTCCTTACCGCCGCGAGAACGGCGTTTGGGTGAAGAAGCCCGGCAGCATTACGAGCATCGCCATCGGCTACCAGAGCGGCGATGTATGGGCTACCGACAATGTCCCGGTGACGGACGCCAACAACCAAATCAACTACGGCATCATGGTCTGGATGGGAGACCGCTGGCGCCAGGAGTCGGGCCGTGCGGTGTCGCTGGCCGTCGCGAACACGCCATGGGCGATCCAGGCCGATGGTACGCTATGGGCGGCGCAGACCGCCTGCCAGTGAGGAGTATTTCCTGGGGATCGCGGAGATTTCCGCCCGTGTGGGGCAGGCTTTCAGCCTGCGGCGGGATTTTCAGTCCCGCTGTTCGGGGCGCCGCACACTCGTTAACTCGGCTCACTCAGTCGAACATCCTGCGCCGCAAGAGTTATCGAAAGTTACGCACGATCATCAAATCGGTCACATCCACCTCATGCTGGCTGGTAACCAAAGCCGACCCGTCCGGCGGCGCGCTGAACACGTAATCACGGTCCACCACCGTGGCCAACGGTTGGCTCGCCCGCGTGTCGAAACGGTAAAACATGAGGTGGCGCGACGACAGGACCGAATACAACAACCCCTGCTCGAGCGGCAAGAAGTAACTGGCACTGTCCACCAGCAGCTTCGCCTCGCCTCCCTCGGCCGGCATGGACCACAGGGAGATCTTCTCCTTCCAACGGCCAGTGAAATACAGCGTGCCTGAGTTCGCCGAAAATGCGGCCAGCGAGGAAACCTGCGTGGTAACCGGCTCGGCCGCGCCACCGTTGGCCGCCACACGCCAGATGCGCTGTCCGCCGTCGCGATGCGACGTGAAGTAGATCCACCGCCCGTCGGGAGAAAAGGTGGAGTTTTCGTCCAACGCAGGCGAGTCAGTCAAACGCAACGGAGGCCGGCCGGGCCCATCCACCACGTAAACGTCAGTCTGTTTTCCGCAATTGGCCGTGAACGTGATCCGGCGGCCATCGAATGACCACCGCGGAACGGCCACCGTGGGGCAGTTCATTGACGTCCATTGGGTCGCTGCTCCTGACTCCACGTCCACAGACCAGACTTGCGTGGAGCCGGTGCGGTCCGATACGAACGCCACTCGTTTGCCGTCGGCGGAAACATGTGGGTGTTCGTTCATGCTGCTCGACGCCGCCAGCCGCCGGGGAGCAGGCGGTTGGAAGATCCGAAGCGTGGGTCCAGCCTGAGCCATAGGGCGCCAATACAGGTTGGCGGAACGCACCTTCCGCGCATAGACGAGCGCCGCCGCACCGGTTTGCGGGTTCCGCGTAATCACAGGAGAGTGTCCGCCTTCGCCGGCTCCGGCGAGCACCAGGGCTTTGGCGCCAGGCTTGATGCTGGCACGGAACAAGCGCCTGTCCTGCTGCGTTCCGGCGGAGACCAGTAACTCGCGGCCGCCAGGAAGCCAAGCCGGGTGTGTCGTGTACTCCTTGCCCGTCAGTACACGCACCGGCTCGCCCTGCGGCTCGAGTTGTGCGCTCACCGGCACGGTGAAGACGTCACTCGAGGCGAAGGCCAGCGAACGGCTGAAGGCCAGCTTTGTGCCATCCGGCGAAAATGCTGGCGTGCGGTCACCGAACGGATCGGCTTGGGCCGGCGGATCGGTCAGCCGCCGCCACGGCCCGCCCGCCACCGGGATCGCATAGAGCGCGATCCGCCCCTCGCTCACTTCGTTGGTGGCCGCCACCACCGCGCGGCTGTCTGGCGACCATGTCAGCGCCCGCTCGTACACGGTACGCAGAATCGCCACGCGGTGCTCCGGACCGGAGTCCACCGGCCTCACGATCAATTCGAACGTGCGGACGCCTTCCACGCTCCGGCGCAGAAACGCGATCGAGCGCCCGTCGGGCGACCACGCCGGACTGCTTTCGTCGTTCTTACCCGCAGTGAGGCGAACCGATGCACCGCCGTCAACATCCTTGATGTAGATATGCTGGCCTTCCCCCTGACTGGACTCATAGGCGACGCGGCGGCCATCGGGCGAGACGGCGGGTTCGCCCTCGGTGCCCGTCTCGGTAGTGAACGGAGCCGCTTCCACCGGATCGCCAGTAGGGGAATCGCGCTTGGCCAGCAGCATCCAGCCCAATGCCAGTGACACTGCCACGGCAGCAGCGCCGGCAGCGCGCATCCATGGCCCGTTCGCGGGGCTGCTCGTGAGCGCCGGTGCGGCGGGCACAGGGTCGCGGTCCGCGCGCTCGAGCGCCTCCAACTCGGCAGCCACGATGGGCGCCGCGGGCCGCTGCGCGGGGTCCTTGCTCAACATCCGGCCGATCAATTCTTCCAACGCGCGCGGCACGCTCGGAACCATCTGCCGCAGCGGGACCGGTTCGGCCGCGTGGATCGCCAGCATGGTTTCGAGCGCCGAATCGCGCGCAAACGGATGCTGCCCCGCAGCCATCTCGTAGAGGACCAAGCCGAGCGCGAACACGTCCGATGCCGGATCCACCGCGCCTCCCGCCGTCTGTTCGGGCGACATGTAGCGCAGCGTGCCGGCGGGAATGCCGTCGGTTTCAGCGGAGATCCCTTCGAACCGCCGGGCAAGACCGAAGTCGAGCACCTTCACGTAGCCATCCGCGCGGACCATCGCGTTCTCCGGCTTCACGTCGCGATGGACCAAGCCCGCGTCATGCGCGGCAGCCAGAGCGGCGGCGATCTGCCGGCCGATGCGCGACACTTGCGTCACCGGCTGAGGCGCGGCGCAAAGCGCCCGTAGCGAATCGCCCTGAACCAGTTCCATGGCGATGGCCATCCCGCGCTCGCCTCGAATCACTTCGTGGACGGTGACGATATTGGGATGATTGAGCGCCGACGCAGCCCGGGCTTCGCGAAAGAAGCTGCCTTCGGCGCCGGCATTCTCGCGGCCACCGGTCGAGCGCAACACCTTGAGCGCAACCTTGCGGTCGAGTTCCGTGTCCTCGCCCGCGAATACGTCGCCCATGCCGCCTTGGCCCAGCAGGCCGGTGATGCGATAGCGGCCGATGGTATCGCCGGGGCTGAGGCGCTGCTCATCCGCAACGCTGCCGCCTGACGATCCGGAACTCGAAATCGACTCCGGTTCGGAAAGCAGCCGGAGCACATGAGCAGCCACCTGCGGTTCCTGCTCAGAGGCAAATGCGGATCGTTCCGCCTCGGGCAGAGTCAACGCGCGTCGATACGTCTGCCAGACCAGGCGCCATTGCTCGTCGGTCATAGGCAAAGGATCTCAGTATACAGTGCTGGACCCGAGGTTCGGCGCCCGGCAGACGCCCCCGGCGTGTGTGTCGATGGTACACTGTGTCCGATCAGGGAGTGACCGCTTGCCCGACTCACGCGAGGAAATTTCCCGCATCGTCACCGTCACCATCCAAGGCACGCTTGTGGGGCCTGACCAATTGATCCAGGCGTTTTACCCGGAACTGAAACGCCTCGCCGCCGCTAAGATGAAACGGGAGGGCTCCGATCATACTTGGCAGCCCACTGTCCTGGTGAACGAACTGTATCTCGAGTTAGTGAAAGTCCGCGAACTGCGGCCGGTGAATCCCATGGACGCCCGGGAGCGAGCCGCATTTTTCGCCCTCGCTTCGCAGGTGATGCACTGGCTGTTGGTGCGCCATACGCGGCCGCTCAGTTGGCGGGCCGAGCACGAAGAGGT
Source organism: Bryobacteraceae bacterium (assembly GCA_046331625.1). Classification (GTDB taxonomy): domain Bacteria; phylum Acidobacteriota; class Terriglobia; order Bryobacterales; family Bryobacteraceae; genus JAXLQL01. The sequence goes on along the minus strand of JAXLQL010000019.1, from coordinate 67,989 downwards.
GGGTCCGGCTCTGGCTTCGGACGTGCCGGGTCCCGACCGTCTGGCGCAAATCGAGAACTACCTGGCGAAACTCGAGAGCATCGATTCGCAGTTGCGCAGCATCGTGGAATTGCGGGTCTTCGAGGGGCTTTCGGTCGACGATATCGCCGCGCGGCTCGGGTGCTCGTCGCGGACCGTCGGCAGGCATTGGCGTTTCGCGAAGTCGTGGCTGCAGGAGCAATTGTATCCGGGGACAGTCGGGGAGGGGATGGGCACGGAGCGGTCCGCGAACTGAGGAGGGGGGGCTAATAGCGGTTCGGCGGAACAATGAGTCGCTTCGCGGCAGCACCGAGCATCGCCGGACTTGTATGATCATATCTGCCGCGTGCTCCGATGCCCAAGCATAAGCCCTCCTCCACCCGCGCCCTCACGCTGCTCCACCTTTCCGACACCCAATTCGGCAAGCACCATCGCTTCGGAAGCGGCTTGCCCTATGACACCCTGTTCCAGCGGCTGTGCGATGACTTCGACGGCCCGCTGAAACAGGCCGCCGTGCCCGCACCGCAAGTGATCGTCCATTCCGGCGACCTCGCCGAGTGGGGCGTGCAGGACGAATTCCAGGAAGCATTCCGTTTCTTGGGCGATCTCGGCAAGAAGCTCGGCATTGAACGAAGCCACATATAGCCACGTGATCGAACTCTGCCGCTTCGAGCCCGGTGAACTGGATCCGTACCTCCCCGGAGGATCGCTCGAAATCCCGAAAGACGCGCCGCTCTGCTGAATTTGAGCGATCCGGTCGCGAGTCTGTGTAACGGAAGGGCTTCGATTTCGTCGGCGGGAACGCTCGCCGCGTTGATGTGGTGATCGATTGAGACGTGCAGCGCCAGTGAGGCGTGCAGCGCCTGCGACGGCCGCCCTGCTGAGCCTTCATCGGGACAGCAGCCGCAGAGTTTGCATCTGCGTCCGCCCCTTCCAACGAATAGGGGTAGGGCCGCGCTCGATGCTCGATACCTGAACAAACGCTCCAACCTCTCGCCTCGTCGGCTTCCTCATGTTGCCCAGCCCATGACCGTGTGAACTTACCCGCAGTTGGGTACCCCCGGGCTGTGGAAAACAATCCCCAACGAATCCAATCACCACTTCCCGATCCCCCAAATCCGTCCGCATCATGTTGATTTTGCTTGACGTGATTTCACCTGCTAGCATACTATAGAAGCCGGTAGTACTAAGGTCTTGCTCAGGCCCGCCGTAGGTCTGTGGAAAAGTACGCGGAGAAAGCTCAATCCCGTTTGCACACACTGGAGACCAAGATCAAGCTTCCGTTCGGTCCAGTGGTACTTTCCGGCGGCGATCTCAGACGCCCAGCCTATCACTCTCATTACCGGAGTACTGCGCTCTCATGGAGCATACTCGAACTGCCGACAGACAGTTAGCGGAGCTGCCATTGTCCGAACCGACTGTAGGAAATCTTACACAGATGGCCCAGTTGCTGGCATCATGCTGGCGGGTTTCTACCGATCAAGCCAGGATCCCTTCGTACCATGGAATCCTCGACCGGGCGCTTCAGGAGGCGGTCAAGCAGGGGGCGTTTCCCGACTGGTTCCGTCGGGAGCTTCACTTTGCGGACGCTCGAATGGGCACCGAATGTGTTGAATTGGCCGACATCCTTGCACGGGCACAGGACCTATCGCTTACGGCGGCGCCCAATGCGGTTTACCGGACTACCGAGGTGAGGCTCACGAAGCCGATCGCCGAGTTCTGGCTAGGGGAATTGCGCGTTTCGAAGCAGGACGCTCGCAAGTGGGGCAGGATCTTGGTGCAGGCGACGAACCGGTTCGAGTCGAGTGATCGCCAGCAACATCTCGAAGCTCGGGGCAAGTAAACGCCCTTCCTTCCTTTCTCGGCACCGGATTCCCAACCCATGTTCGATTCCCTCGAATCGTATCGCGCGCGTCGCAGGGTGGCTGCGCCCATCGTCACCATCGAGGCCTTCGCCCTAGCTGGCGAGTGGACGAAGCCCATCTTGGAGCGCCTCCGCCGTGAGCCACCGAGGTCCAAGTCGATTCCCGATCCCGTGTGGGGATCGATCAGCCTCAAGCCGTGCGAGGTCCTGCTCTTGGATAGCCCGTTGTTGCAAAGGCTCCGTGGCATGCGCCAACTCGGACTCGCACACTTGGTTTTTCCTGGCGCTGGGCATTCGCGGCTGGAACACTTACTCGGTGTGGTCGAGGGCGCTCAGCGCATGATGGATGCCCTCGAGAAGAACGCAGCCGAGCGCGCGTCTGACGACGCAATTCCGCGCGTCAAGCCCGAAGATGTGGAAGCCGTGCGATTGGCCGGGCTGCTTCACGACATCGGTCACGGCCAGATTAGCCACGTCTCCGAACCGATTATCCGAGACCGGTATCGGAAGGAATTCGACCAGTTGCGGGAGTTGGTCCTCGATACTTTCGTCGGCTCCACGAAGGTATCGTCCGTCGAAATACTGTCCTTGCTGGTTGTGCTGAGCCCCGCCTTGGAATCGGTGTTCAAGGAAGCCAAGGCCCAGGCGGCGCCGGGAAAGATTGCGGCGCTCATCATCGGCGCCAGATGGGGTCAGGAACTGGGTTATCTTTCTGGGATCATCAGCGGCCCCCTCGACGCGGACAAGCTCGACTACATCGCCCGCGACGCGCATCACTCGGGGATCTCGATGGCTCTCGGGGTGTCGCGACTCATCAGCAAGCTGGAGGTGGTCTGCATCGAGCCTACATCTCCCGTCGATCCCGTTTTGCAGGAGCGCGCAAGACGCTCGACAAACAAGAGAATCTTCGAGATCGGAATATCGGTCGCTGGACTGTCGGCGTTCGATCAGATGGTTATCAGCCGTGTGATGCTCCATGAGAGGATCAGCTTGCACCACAAGGTTCGGGCCGCGACGGCAATGGCAAGAATGCTCTGCACCCTGGCGGCCGAGGAAAGTGAAAGGCACTTTTCGCTCGCCGAATTGATGACGAGCTACTCCGACGATACGTTTCTAGCGGTTCTTGGAGGCAGGGTGCGGCTGACAGAGCCGCCGGGTGGCCCGCGCGCGGCCGCCCTTTACGACAACCTTCTCAACCGCCGCCTGTACCAACGCGCGTTTGCGTTCTCCACGCGCTTTCTACCGGGTGACGCTCTACCCGATGAGGAACGAAGCGCGTTGGAACAGCTACACCCGATCCCAAGCCTCGATTCGACAAAGGAACGCGCGGAACTCGGCAATGCGATCTACGCCCTCGCGCGGAAGTTGGGCGAGGCGATCCCCGGCTTGCGTGAGATGGCGGATGGTTTGCAACCGGAACACGTGTTGGTCGCCGCGCCGGACAGGCGCGCCACCATCCAAAGCAGCCAATTGCCAACGCGATCCCGAGACGGCTATGTGGAGCGGTCGGATCGCTACTTCAACTCCGACCGCTGGTCTGAAGCCTTTCATCAACAGAAGTACTGCGGCTATGTCTTTTCTCCGGAAGCGTGCCGGCCATTGATCGCATTGGCATCGAGGATTGTCCTGGCGCAGCGAAACTTTCCCGTCGGTCCCGCCGCGGACCGGGCAGCGAACACCGTGAACATGGTTAAGCCGGAATGGCTCGACCAGGCGAAAGACTCCGGCCTCTGCAGCGCGTCGGCCTACCGTGCTCTTACGGTCGGGCACCTGGACCGGTTGCTGCAAATTCTGCCCCACCGATTGAAGTTCCCCGAGGGCTGGCTCGAGCAGGACCCGGATCTACCCCAGCGAATCGCGGACGGCCTCGCTGCGGCTGTTCCCGGCGGAATCGGGACAGCCGCGCAACTGACGCTCAAGAGAGCGCTGGATGCCTTGCTGCGGGTTCTCGATACAGCCGAACGCTCCGCGTGGTTCACGGGACTGGATACTCTCTCTGAGAGCACACTGCATCACAAGGTCGAAGAGTGTTTGCGCATGTCGGAGGCTCAGGTCGAGAGCAAAGTGGCCGACGCTGGCGGAGAGATCGACCTGCTCGTCGAGCGCATGGTCGTCGAGTTGAAAGTCTCTCGAAAACCCGGAGCCGATCCTTTCAAGGAGTTACTCGATGCCGCGGCTCAAGCCCGGCGTTACGCGATCGCAAGGAATGCCAAAGTCGCGTTTGTCGTTGTGGCTTATCCGTCGGAAGGTAACGACTTGCCCCTCCCCTCCAGGATCCGCGTGCTTTCCCATGCGGATTCGGCCTCGGAATTCGCCGAGATCCGGCTGCTGATTCCGTGGGGCCGGCCCGTCCCTTCGCGAACCAAGGCACCGCGGCGGAAATCCAAAGCAGCCGCAGGGTGACACTGGCGGGATCTTCGCGGGCCTATCCGGTGCACATAGCCTGGCGGCACACACCAGTGCGAGTTCGTGTAACGGAAATTTCCTTACCTCCCTGTTTTCAATCGATCACGGGTTTCGATTTTGCACGGGCGAACGCTCCGCGCGCTACCGTGGTGATCGACGAGGCGCGTGCCGCCCGTTGCAGGGCCACCCTCGGGACTGTCACCGGGAGAGAAGGCGCAGAAATCCGCGAATTTCGAAATCCGAACCCAAATCGCACCCCTTTGCGCCCGTCTCTACCCGCGAACAGGGGCACGGACCCCCACATGCGGGACCACCCCGCACTCGATCCTTGACAACTGAATAACCACCTGGGCCGACCGGCCGCTACCGCGCCTCGACCTGGTCAATCCACTCCGGCCGCCGCAAAATCTCCCGCGGCCGGCTCCCGTCCGGCGGACCAATGATCCCGTCGTGATGCATCTTGTCGAGGATCCGCGCCGCACGACCGTACCCCAGCCGCAATCGCCGTTGCAGCACCGAGGTCGAAGCCTTACCCACTTCGAGAATCACTCGAATCGCGTCTTCGTACATCGGATCGTTGAAGTCCGAGAAATCGTCTTTCTCGGCATCGGGATCCTCCTCGTCCGGAGGCGCCATCAAGTAACTCTGGTCGTAATCAGGCTGCGCTTGCTGCTTCCAGAAGTCGGTTACCTGCGCGATCTCGGTCTCCGTCACATACGCCGCATGCACGCGCACCAACCGCGACGACCCCGGCGGCAGGAACAACATATCGCCCTTGCCGAGTAAGTGCTCGGCGCCCATCACGTCGAGAATCGTGCGCGAGTCCACGCGAGTCGCCACGCGGAAACTGATACGCGCCGGGAAGTTCGCCTTGATCAAGCCGGTGATCACGTCCACGCTCGGACGCTGCGTCGCCAGCACCAGGTGCATGCCCACCGCGCGCGCCATCTGCGCCAGCCGCGTCACTGACTCTTCCACGTTGGCGCGCTCGATCATCATGAGGTCCGCCAACTCGTCGATCACGATCAGGATGTAGGGCAGCGGCTCGAGTTCGTCCTGCTCGGCGTTCAAGTCGTCGTCGAACAGGCTCCGCGGCTTGTCCTTCAACTGCTTCACCTTGCGATTGAACTGATCGATGTTTCGCACGCCTTGGCCGGCGAGCAGCTTCAACCGCCGGTCCATTTCGAGCACCGCGTTGCGCAGCGCGTTGGTCGCCTTGCGCGCGTCGGTGATCACGGGCGTCAGCAAATGCGGGATGTTCTCGTACGGACCCATTTCCACGCGCTTGGGATCGACGAGCATCATCTTCACTTCGGCCGGCGTCGACTTGTAGAGGATCGACATGATGAGCGAGTTGAGCATCACGCTCTTGCCCGATCCGGTGGAGCCGGCGATCAGCAGGTGCGGCATCGTCTCGAGCGAAGCCACCTTAATGCGGCCACTGATGTCTTTGCCGAGCGCCAGCGTCATGCGCGAAGGCGACGCCTGGAACTCGTCGGACTCGAGAATCTGCCGCAAGCTGATCAGTTCGCGCTTGGTGTTCGGAACTTCGATGCCCACTGTGGGCTTGCCGGGAATGCGCTCGATCAAGATCGACTCGGCTTGCAGACCGAGGCAGAGGTCCTCGGTGAGCGTGGTGATGCGGCTGTACTTGATGCCCGCTTCGGGCTTGAACTCGAACGTGGTCACCACCGGACCCGGATTGATCTGCGTCACCGAGCCGAGTACGTTGAACTCTTCGAACTTCGACTTGATGCGCACGGCGATGTCTTTGAGCTCTTGCGCGTCATAGGCCATGCGCGGATCGGGCTCGTTGAGCAGCGCCGTGGAAGGCAGGCTGTAGTCGCTCGCGCGCATCTTCTTGGGCGCATGCGCCACTTCGATCGGCTTCGGCTCAGGCGCGGCTTCCCACGGCGGACGACTCACAGGAGCGGGCGGTACATACTCCACCACGGCGGGTTCGGCGAAGACGGGCTCTTCGGGTTCTGGCGCAGGGGGAGGCGCCGCAGCAGCAGGTTCTGAAACACGAGCGGGCTCTTCCACAACTGGCGGCGAGATCATGTCGTCCACGGTGTGGATCGGAATCTCGCCATCCACAGCGGCGGTGGCCACCTCGGACCGTTGCCGCAGGAAGGCGGGCGTCTCGATCTCGGGCGCGGCCGGAGGCTCCTGCGCGGCCTGCTTTCTGGCAGCGCGCTCAGCCGCTTTGGCGGCGCGACGTTGACGCCAGCTGTCTTTCCACTCCGCGAAACGTGCTCCAACCGTTCCAAAGATGCTACCCGGATGCCGGAACCACACCGGAACCGAATAGACCGAGAATGTGGTCAGCAGATACAGCGAGAGCAGCATGCAGAACGAAGCGAACAGCACCGCGCCCGTCAGGTTGAAGCTCGAAACGAGTAGATCGGCGAAGACCGACCCAGCGAGCCCGCCGAGGGGAATCGCGTCGCGGAAGAGGCGCCAATCTGGACCCATCCCGAGCGCAGATGCGGCTCCGAACCCGAGCAGGGTGGCGCCGGCCACCTTCGCCCAAGGCGGGTCGATCTCGGAAGAACGAACCCATTTCCAGGCGAGGCACAGGAGAAAGACCGGGGCGAGGAAGGCCGTGAGGCCGCCTGTTTGCAAGAGGAGGTCGGCGAGTGTGGCCCCGAACCGTCCAACGATGTTGTGCGGTTTGGCGACCCCAGTGGCCGTGTTCCAGGATGGATCCGCCGGTGAGTAGGAGACGAGCGCCAGCGTCAGATAGACTGCCGCGAATAGGAACACGAGTGCAACGACTTCGTTGAGACGCTTCAACGGCGTGGGACCTAAGATTTTCATCCGCCTAGGGCGCGGAAAACTGCAAGGGCGTCATCTATTATTACAGATCGCGGTCGATAATGGGGAATGAGGCTGCTCGCTGCTGGCCTCTATGGGCTCGATGCCCACTTCCCCCCTCATGCGAAACACCAAGATCGTGGCGACGCTCGGGCCCGCGAGCGACTCGCCCGAGATGATCGGAAAGCTGCTCGCCGCCGGAGTGGACGTTTTCCGCTTGAACGCTTCCCACGGAACGCAAGACCAGCACCTGGCGCGTCTCGGCCGTGTGCGCGAGGTGGCGCGCCAGATGGGCCGCCATGCGGGCGTGCTGCTTGATCTGCAGGGTCCCAAGATTCGCCTAGGCCAGTTCGAGGGCGGCACGGCCACGCTTGTAGATGGTTCGCGATTCACCATCACCACGGACACGATCCTGGGCACGGCGAAGGCGGCTTGCTGCACCTATCAGGACCTCGCCAAAGACGCCAAGCCTGGGGACCGGATCCTGCTGGCCGATGGCGCGGTGGAGTTGCGCGCGATCAAGACCGACGGAACCGCGGTGGAGTGCGAAGTGGTGTCGGGTGGCGTGATCTCCGATCGCAAAGGGATCAACCTTCCCGGAGTCGCCGTCAGCACGCCTTCGCTCACCAAGAAAGACATGGCGGACCTGCGCTTCGGCGTGGAAGCCGGGGTCGACATGGTGGCGCTGTCGTTCGTGCGCCGCCGCGACGACATCCTGCGGCTGAAGCATTTCCTCGAAGAGCATGACGCGCCGCTGCCGGTGATCGCGAAGATCGAGAAGCCCGAGGCATGGACCAACCTCGACGAAATCGTTGCCGAAAGCGATGGACTGATGGTGGCGCGCGGCGATCTGGGCGTGGAGGTGGCGCTCGAGAAGGTGCCCTTCATCCAGCGTTCGATCATCCAGCGCGCCCGAGCGCAAGGCCGGTTCACGATCACGGCGACGCAAATGCTCGAGTCGATGATCGAGAATGCGTTCCCCACGCGAGCCGAAGTGACCGACATTGCCAACGCGATCTCCGATGGCACAGACGCCATCATGCTCTCGGCCGAGACCTCCACGGGCAAGCACCCGGTGGAAGCGGTGAAGGTGATGGCGCGCGTGGCGGAAGAGGCCGAGTGTTCGCTCGGCGTGGACGCGCAGGTGGCGAATCAAGAGAAGACCAAGCGGCCCGACATCATCGCGGACGCCGCGTATCACGCCGCGCGACAGTTGGGCGCGGTGGCCATCGCCGTGTTCACTACCACCGGAGCGTCGGCGCGGCTGGTGTCGCGCTATCGGCCGCCGATGCCGATCCTGGCGTTGACTCCCACCGAAGCCGTGGCGCGGCAGTTGAACGTGGTCTACGGCGTACGCGGGATCGTCACTTCAATGGTGCCTTCCACCGACGAGATGGTTGCGCAAACGGACCGCCTGCTGGCCGAACTCGGCTGGGCCAAGTCCGGCGACATGGTGGTGTTCGTATCCGGGCAACCGATCGGCAAGCCTGGTACTACGAACATGATGAAGTTGCACCGCGTCGGGTAGTACTCGCGGCCCTCGATTTCAGGCGGCAAAGCACTTATACTCGGGCTTCGGAACGTCGTTTCCAGTCCGGGAGGGCATCGTGTTATCGACTGCCGTCAGCATGGTTCGGTTCAAAGCGCACACGGCTCGGCGCGTGGCGGGTGAAGTGGTCGATCTCGGGCGAGCGCAGGGCTTGGGCGCTGCCGCGCGCCGCGTCTGGGATCTCGCACGCGCTACGGTCCGCTGGTACAATCCGTTCCGCGCGACCGAACGGAATGAGCAGTGCGAGTTCGACCGCGTGCATGGCGTCGACACCAGCGGCCACCTCAATCCCGGCAGGCTGCGCGTGTCGAGCCCCAACGTGGTCTACTCGCAGTACTACAAGGGCATCGACCCGGAGCACTTCCACGCGATGATGGACGCGGCTGGCGTCCGGTTCGCCGAGTACTCATTCGTCGATTTCGGATCGGGAAAAGGCCGCGCGCTGATGATGGCGTCGGAGTATCCGTTCCGCGACGTGACGGGCGTCGAATTCGCCGAGGACCTCCACGCAATCGCAGTCGAGAACCTGAAGCGCTATCGCGGCGAGCCGGCTTGCAAACGGGTGCGGTCCACGCTGGGTGATGCCACGGAATTCGATCTGCCGCCCGCGCCGCTGGTGCTCTATTTCTACGATCCATTCGATGGCGAAGTGCTCGAACGCGTCATCGCCAACATCGAACGTTCACTGAACGAAAATCCGCGCGACTGCGTTATCCTGTATGCGCACCCGCGCTTCCGCGAACTCTTTGACCGGCAACCATGGTTGGCGCCCACGCTTCACGCAGACTATTGGATCCGCTATCAGGCGAACCTGGACCAGTTGCGTCCAGACGCCGCAGCGGCCGCGCTCGCCGCTGGGCGATAGGGTTCGCAGCCGCGTTAGCCTGACTTTCGCAGTTCGTGGGGTAGCAGGCGGGTAAGCCCTGTGAAATCAGCAGGGGCATCTCAAAGGTCTTCACTACAAAACGAGCTGCAGAGTGCCCGTGGGAGACTCGTTGCCAGCCAACGGCGGCACTTCAGCAGTGATGCGCGGAGGTGGCTGGGTGGGCAACACGATCCGCAACTGGTGCATCAGGATCTGGAGATCCTTGGCCGGTTGCGTATAGCGCGGCAGCACCAACCACCGCCCATCACAAGTCGGAATACACACGTCGATCATTTGAATCGTCGCCAGCTTCTCCAGCACAGCCGCCGGCGATAACCCCGGCGCACGAAGCTGCAACTGACTCTTCAACGTCACCTGTAGACAGTAGGCCAGAAACGCGACCAGAATGTGCGCCTCGATGCGATGGTCCAGTTGGTGATAGATCGGCCGCAATCCCAAGTCACTCTTCAACGAGCGAAACGCTGCCTCGATCTGCGTCAGTTGGATGTAGCGCGTCCACAGCACTGCCGGATCTTCCGCGGTCAGATTGGAGCGCAGCAGATAGTGACCATCGCGTTGCTCGGCTTGCCGCAGCTTCTCCTTGTCCACGTGAAAGCGAAACGATTCGCGCGTGACCGCCTGCCCCGCCGCGGGCAGCGTCAGCTTCACGAAGCCGAAGGCGCGCCCGGCCTCCTTCTTGGCTGCACCCACCCGCAATAGCAGTTGATCGCGCGAAGGCAAACTCCTCCGCATCGCCCTCAGCTTGCGCAGCAGCCGCGCCAGGCGCTTGCGCCGGATCGCGATCTCTTTGGCTTGCCTTCCATCACTGCGCGCCAGCACGTACAACTCTTGATCATGCTCGTACAGCTTCACCTGCACCGACTCACGCACTTTCTGCCAAGGCAGGGTCAGCCATTTCTTCTCGTGCTGGTTGATGCGTCCCTTCGGTGTACCCACCAGGTACGACACGCCGCGTTCCCTCATGTGCGCCAGCGCCGCCTCGGTCGGTATCCCCCGATCCATCACCCACACTCGCTGCGCTTGTCCGTAACTCTTCTCAATCTGCTCCAGGAATGGCTTCAGCGTCTTCTGCTCACTCGTGTTGCCCTTCATCACCTCGTAGGCCAGCGGGAATCCCTCCGGCGTGATGATCAAGGCGATCACCACTTGCGCGCAGTCGGGCCGGCTGTCGCGGCTATAGCCGCGCACTGCCTTCTCGCTCTGCTCCATGTCGCCTTCGAAGTACGTGCTGGTCAGGTCGTACAGCAGCACTTCGAAGTCAGCGTGAAACAGGTCGGCCCATTTCTGTTTCAGCCAAACGAACAGTTCCTGCTTGTACGGCAGGATTCGATCCAGGCAGCGATACAGACGATCCTTGCCTGCCACGGCGAAGTCGCATCCCAGCAGCGTGTCCATGGCGCTCTCCACGAACCAATGCCGGTGGAGCCGGAACTCACTGCCCGGCTCGAGCAGCCGGTTCACTACCAACAGCCGAAGCACCTTCTCCCAACTCACCCCTTCCCGCCCTTCCGGCAGACGCTTCTGCCAGAACTCGGTCAGGCCCAGTTGACTCCACAGATCGTTGGCCAGCCAGCAATTGCCGAACGGCCGCGGCCGCTGTAACTCCAGCCCGCTCAGCCGCACCTGCACACTGTCGATGGCATCGTTGGGAATTTCGCGGTCTTCCGGAAACAGGCTCAGGTTGCGATAGCCTTGCCGACTCTCGTCGAACACCTCCAGCGTTTTGCGCCAGGCAGCTTGTTGCGTGTCGTTGATTTCCCCCAAGTACAGCACTGTCCGCTGCTCCACCTTGTTGCCGCTGACGCGCTGGTTTTCCACCACGCTGTAGTAGCGGTGCTCTTTGCCGTCTTTCTTGCGAACTATGCTGCGAAGGAACAAGTATCAGCAGAATGCCAGATTTCGTCTTTCCAGGGAAGAGGGTAGGTCTTCACTACAACCCTCTTGGAGAACTGCGTTGTTGACCCCACTGAGGTTGCTCCCACGATCCGGCTCAAAATCGCTGTTGCCCCTGTCGAACTGCGAAAGTCAGGCTAGGGCAAAAAATCATTTGCGCACCACTTTGTTGTGGTGTATTCTGTTGGAGTCATGCGACAACTACGCCAGCTACCGTAGCCGGTGCGTCGCGTTTCTCCGTTCGGAACGCTTCGCATCGGCCTGATTCTTTCATCAGGAGTTACCATGCGTTCCGACATGCACAAAGTCATTGTCGAGCGGCCGCGCTCTGGCCGCAGTTGGGCACAGCCCGTCAAGACCGGCGGCTCGGTCTCTGTTCGGCACGTCGCCGAGCAGGGGGAAGACTACGATAGTGGTCCACGCCGCGCGCCACGTTTCGAAAAGAAGAAATCGTTCAACGAACACCTGGGTCCGTTGCGCAACTACTTGGTGAATCAAGTGGGCCGGCCGTGGGACAAGGTCTACAGCGAGATCTGTCAGGGGATTGATCGGCGCTCGGTGATCGGCGCTCATGTGTTGCAGCATGTGCCCGATTTCGTGGACCTGCCGAACGAGCATGACTGCTGGCCGCGCCGCACGGATCTGTACGTGCATCCTCGCACGGGGATTCTGCTTCGGCGCAAACCGGCGCCGCAGCGCGAGGAGATGGCGAAGGAGCGCAACTTCGTGGCGCTTCAGGCGGGCCACGCATATGCCAAGAAAGACGGACTCTGGTTCGAGCTGAAATTCCACGAGCGCGATCCTTATGAAATTGTCGAGGTGCGGAGTGGCAAACGGGTGCCCGCCTTTCAAACGGTGGGGTGGACCATGATTGCGGTCGACTCCAAGCGTCAGTGCAACCGGAAGGAGATCGCGCGGATCGAGGCCGGAGAGTTCGGCCCAGGATGCCACGTGGACAGCGAAAGGTTCTTTCGCAGAGTCCGATGGGAGCGAACAAATCTTTCAGGGGATGTTCGAAACATATCGAAGTAGCCTTCACAGGTGCGACCGGAAGGAGATCCCGCGGACCGAGGCGGGAGTTCGCGGCAGCGCTTGCTGACACCCGCGGCTTCAGTAGCGGACGCAGTCCAGCGCGTGTTCCGCCGCGTGCGGCGGCCGCGAACAGGTCAATCAAAGGATGTTCGAAACATTTCACGGTACTAGAACCGGCATGGTACTTGCCCTGACCGGATCGCGCCCGGAGTGGTAACCTACGGACCGATGCGTTTGGCGACCTTCGGAGTATGCGTGGCATTGGTGTGCCCGGTCTTCGCCGCGGACCTCGTTTTCCTTCCCGAACACCTCCGCCCTGACCCCTTCGGGCAAGTGGTCTCGCGCGACCGCACGGGTCCCATCAACCGCTCGCGCTTGTTCACCATCAGAGCGGCACGCGGCGGTTACGCGTCAGCCCATCTGGCCCTCGTCACGGACCGGCCAACCCAGTACCAAATCAACGTCGAACTCGGTGATCGCTCCGGTAAGCTCAAGCTCGACGTCTTCCGCGAGTGGTTTCACTTCACCGACTTCGACAAGAACTACTATCCCGATGCGCTCGTTCCGCTGAAGACGCCGGCCGACGGCGCCATCCCCGATCCGGACAACAGAGTCCCCAAGCAAACGGCGGCGGGCTTCTGGGTGGACGTCTGGATCCCGCCTGACGCCAAGCCCGGCCACTACAACGTGCGAGCTTCGGTGCGCGCCAGCGGCCATCGCGGACTCTCGGCTACGCTCGACATCGAAGTGCGCGACCTCGTCATCCCGCCGGAAGACGCCATCACCATCGATCACAACTCCTACGGCGGATCGTTCATCGCCGACCAATATCCGAAGCTCGCCGCCAAGCACGGCAACCGCTTCTTCCAAAGCGACGACTACTTCGCGCTGATCCACGCGTACCACCGCATGTTCTACGAGCATCGCGGCGTGTTCCACCAACTGGGCTACGGCCACGGCGGCAAGGTGGCGCCGGAGTTCGCGCCCGCGCTGACTGGATCGGGCAAGACGCGCCGCATCGCCGATTGGAAGCTGTTCGATCGCCACTACGGTCCGCTGCTCGATGGCACGGCATTCAAGTCCGCGCGGCGCGGACAGCGGCCGATCCCGTACGTCTATCTGCCCATCAATCCCGAGTGGCCCGCGCAGTTCCTCTGGTGGGGCGAGCCTGGGTACGAAACCGAGTTCGTCAACGTGGTTGGTGAGATGGAGAAGCACTTCCGCGAGAAGGGTTGGACGAGCACGCGCTTCGAGATGTTCTTCAACCACAAGAAGCGCTACAAGGCGTTCCCGTTCGACGGCGACGAGATCCGATTCGGCGAAGACAACTCCTACTTGAAGGAGTACGCGCGGCTGCTCAAGGCGGCAGTGCCGCCGGATAGTCCGGTGAAGTTCATCTTCCGCTCCGACTCGTCGTGGAGCATGGAGCAGCAGTTCCGCGAGTTGGCGGGCGTGGTGAAGATGTGGGTGCTCGGTTCGGGCATGCTGAGCTGGCAGCGCGCCAACGCGCGGATGCTGCGTGCGCGCGGAGACGTGGTGTGGCACTACGCGGGTCCGGCGCCGGTGACGCAGCCGGCCGTATCGGTGACCAAGTATCCGCTGCGCACGTGGATTTGGAATGTCGACGGCTACGTGCATTGGCTGACGGTGAATCCTGGCGCGGACCCGTGGTACAACTTTGATGGCGGCGGCACGGCGCTGGTTTACTCGGGCGAGCGCTTCAATCTCGAAGGGCCGATTCCGAGCGTGCGGCTGAAGTTCCAACGCAATGCGCTGCAGGATATCGCTCTGCTCGAATCGATTCGGCGGCCGCGCGCCGAAGTGGCGAAGGCGTACAACGACACTTCGGTGGACGAGTGGTGGAACGTGCGTCCGCGCGCGGCCGATCTCGATCCGCGCGAGATGACCAACCCCGATCTCGACGAGGCGGCGAAGCCCGCCGACAATCTGCTCAACCAGGTGGAGCCCGATGGCTGGACGAAGGTCCGCAAACTGATTTGGGAGCGATGAGATGAGCAAGACGACACTGCTATTGGCGCTGGCCGCATTGCCGTTGGCCGCGCAAGACAAGCTGGCGGCGCAGCTCGACGAGGTGGCTCGCATCGCCACGGTGATGGTGGATGGCGACGTGTGCCAGCGGATCGTGACGAAACAATCTTTGGCGGAAATGTTTGCTGAGAATCCGCGCGACAAATGGGGCGCGAGCGACAACTACACGGTGGACCACAACGCCTACATCCTCACCAAGAAGACCTTGCAGCGGCTCGCGCGCCTCGCTCCCGGCGCGGTGGACGTCAATCTCTGGATGCCCATCACGCAAAAGCCCGGCAAGATGCACGTGGTGATCCGGAACCAGAACGAGATGAGCCAGTTTTGGCCGTGGGGAGCGTTGTTCCAAGACATGCCCGCTACGTGGAAGCCGGTGCTCGAACAAGGCAAGCGGCTCACGGTGCGCGAGAAGCCGGGTTGGATCTCGGTGCTCGCTCCTGTCTACAACAGTCTGGGAGATGCGGTGGGCTTGGTGGAAGTGGTGACGAACACGTCTGGCGACACGCATCAGAACGTGAAATAGGGTCGCAGCGCAGCGGAAGCGGGACTGAAGTCCCGCGCAGACTGAAGTCTGCCCCACAACGTCTTCCTCGAAGCGTTACGGGAATGTTCCAGAGTCAAGGCGCGGCGCCGAGCAGCGCGATATCATAGCCTCCAGAGCGGACCTCGTGAGAGGGGCTCCCGAGCCGGGAACATGACCAAACCATTTCTAGCTATTTTTGTTTCCATGCCGGTCTGCGCCCAATTGGCGGTGTTGCCGCGCACGGTGGAGTTGGCGACGCGCGAGTCGCGCCACCGGTTGGTGGCTGAACTGACCACTCCCGCCGGCAACCAGGACCTCACACGGCGCTCGCAATGGTCGTCTTCGAACCCTGGTGTCGCCACGGTGGACGCCAACGGCTTGGTCACGCCCGTCGCGAATGGCGAGGCGACCATCACCGCGAAGTCGGCTTCGGGCTCCGCTTCGGCAACGGTGCGCGTCAAAGGCGTGGAGCGCCCCTTCCGCTGGTCATTCCGCAATCACGTGATTCCGGTGCTCACCAAGACGGGATGCAACCAGGGCGCCTGTCACGGTTCTTTCGCTGGCAAGAACGGATTCAAGCTGACACTGCGCGGCTATGATCCCGAGGTAGACTACGACACACTTACGCGTCAATCCGTAGGCCGGCGGATCAGCCTCGCCGATCCCTCCGCCAGCTTGATTCTGCAAAAGGCGACTTTCGCGATGCCGCACGGCGGAGGCAAGCGCTTCGCTGCCGATTCGCTCGAGTACCGCGTGGTGGCCGAGTGGATCGCCGACGGCACCCGTCCGCCCGCCAACTCCGATGTCGACGTGACGGGGCTCGAAGTCTACCCCAAGAACGCACTGCTCGCACCCGGCGCCGAGCAGCAACTGGTGGTGCGCGCCCGTTACTCAGACGGCCGCACGGAAGACGTCACGCGGTGGGTCAAGTTCACGTCAGCGAACGAAGGCGTGGCTCTCGTGAATGACGATGGGCTCGTAAAGACGACCGGCCGTGGCGAGGCTGCGATTACGCTGTGGTTCGATTCGAAGGTCCTGTATGCGCGTGTGACGGTGCCGTTCGACAACCAAGCCACCGCGGCGAGCTATCAAGACTTCAAGCCCGCCAACCTCATCGATGAGTTCGCGCTGGCGAAGTGGAAGGGGCTGCATCTCGTACCTTCCAAGCGCTCGTCCGATTCCGATTTCATCCGCCGCCTGTACCTCGACGCCGCGGGCATTCTGCCCACGCCGGAAGAAGTGGAGACGTTCCTCGCGGACACGGCTTCAGACAAGCGTTCGAAGCTCATCGCGAAGTTGCTCGATCGCGACGAGTACGCCGACTACTGGGCCTACAAATGGTCCGATCTGCTGCTGGTGTCGTCGCGCAAGCTACGTTCGAACGCGATGTGGGCGTTCTACGATTGGATCCGCGATTCGGTCAAGACGAACAAACCGTGGGATCGCTTCGCTCGCGAAATCTTCACTTCGTCGGGCTCGTCGCGTGAGAACGGCGCGCTCAACTACTTCGTCCTGCACAAAGACACCATCGCGCTCAGCGAGAACGTGACGCAGGCGTTCCTCGGCCAGCGGCTCACCTGTGCGCGCTGCCACAATCATCCCCTCGAGAAGTGGACGCAGCGCCAGTATTACCAATTCGCCAACCTGTTCGCGCGCGTGGGCCAGAAGAACGGAGACCGGCCCGGAGAGACGGTGGTGTTCGCCAAGACGTCGGGCGACATCAATCATCCGCGCCTGCTGCGTCCGCTGCCGCCCACACCTCTCGATGGGAAGCCGATCCCGCTCGACTCGCTCGAAGATCGCCGCCTCGCCTTTGCCGATTGGCTTACGCGCGACAACGAGTACTTCGTCAAGAACATCGTCAATCGCGTGTTCGGATCAATCATGGGCCGAGGCCTGTCGCATCCGGTGGACGACGTACGCGCCACCAACCCGGCGTCGAATGAGGAGATGTTTGACGCGCTGTGCAAAGACTTCATCGCTCACGGGCATGACGTCAAGCGTCTGATCCGGATGATTCTCGAATCATCCACGTATCAGCTTTCATCGGAAGCCAACGCGACCAATCAGGCCGACAACATCTTCTACTCGAAGTACATTGTGAAGCGCTTGCCTGGCGAAGTGATCCTGGATGCGATGTCGCAGGTGACGGGCATTCCCGCCACGTTTGGCGGATATCCGGCGGGAACGCGCGCGCTACAGCTTCCCGATGTGCGCGTGCAGTCGCAGTTTCTGAGCGTGTTTGGCCGGCCCGAGCGCATCATCTGCGATGCGGCCGAGCGCTCGCAGGATCCGTCGATCGCGCAGGCCCTGCACGTGATCAATGGCGACACGCTGAACAAGAAGCTGAGTGATCCGAATGGCTACGTCGCTCTGTTCCAGAAGATCGGGCTCTCTGACGCGCGCGTGGTGGAGCAGTTGACGCTCTCGGCGTTCGGGCGGTATCCGGCGGCGGAGGAGAAGAAGTCGATCCTCGAGGCGCTGGCGAAGGCGCGCGAGTCGGGCAAGAGTCCCGAAGCCGCGAAAGATGCCAAGCGGCAGGCGATGGAAGACATGGTGTGGGCGATGCTCACGAGCAAAGAGTTCCTGTTCAACCACTGATGCGTTACCGATTGGTCGAGATGCCGAGGGCCGAAGGCGGGACTGAAGTCCCGCGCTGGCTGAAGCCTGCCCTACACGGCAAGGCAAGTGCCGATGTCATGGCCGGCACGTGTTCACGAGCCTGGATGCCGGGCATCGGCAGCGGGACTGAAGTCCCGCGCAGGCTGAAGCCTGCCCCACATTCTGACTCGGCGCCATCACTGGCGTTGCTGAGCCTACTGAGCCTTTTGCTCGCGTTTTCTGGCGCGGCGTACTGTCAGACGTGGACCGCCGACATTTTCCCTCTTCTCGACAAACGCTGCGGCGGCTGCCATGGCGGTGAAGCGAAGATGGGCGAGTTCAGCGTGAACACGTTTCAGATGATGATGCGCGGCGGCAATCACGGCACGCCGGTGGTCGCCGGGGATCCGGATGAGAGCCTGCTCTACCAGATCGTGATCGGCAAGGCGTATCCGAAGATGCCGATGGATGGCACCACACTCTCGGAGGGCGAAACCGAGTTGATCAAGAAGTGGATCGCGGCAGGTGGCAAGGGACCTGCCACGCCCGAGACGGTGAAGACTTCGGCGCCGGCTCCGCAAGTGAAGCCGAGAGTGGAACCGAAGCCGCAGATCTTCTCGATGGCTTGGCAGCCCAAGGGCAACCTCATCGCGCTGGGCCGGCATCGCTCCGTCACGTTGATGGACGCGGCGACTTCTAAGCCCGTGGCATCGCTCGATGGACTCGCCGATAGCGCTCGCGCCGTGGCCTTCTCGGCAGACGGCAAGTTCGTAGCCGCGGCCGGAGGCAAGTGCGCCAAGCCCGGTCAAGTGAAGATCTGGGACGTGGAAACAAAGGCCGTGAGCGCGGAGATCTCGGGCCACAGTGATTGCATCTACGGGCTCGCGTTCGCGCCAGACGGCAAGACGGTGGCCACCGCCTCCTACGACAAGCTCATCAAGCTCTGGGACACGGCCTCGGGCAAAGAGGTCCGCACGCTCAAGGACCACATTGACGCCGTCTACGCGCTCGCGTTCACGCGCGATGGCAAGCGCCTCATTTCGGGATCGGCCGATCGTGGCGTGAAGATCTGGAATCCTGCCACAGGCGAGCGCCTCTACACGTTCACTGAAGCGACCGATGGCGTCAACACCGTGGCTGTCGATCCGAGCGGACAAATGGTGGCCGCAGCCGGACTCGACAAATCCGTGCGCATCTGGCGCATGGGCGCGACCGGAGGCGAGATGCTCCACTCGCTCACCGCGCACGAAGACGCGATCCTCAAACTGGCGTGGTCGCCGGATGGAAAGATGATCGTCTCGTCTTCGGCTGACCACACGCTCAAGATCCTGCGCGCGAGCGATCTCACGGAGCTGCGAATCATTCCCGCTCAGCCGGACTGGGCGTACGGACTCGAGTTCTCGCCTGACGGGCGCAAGCTCGCTATCGGGCGCATGGATGGCTCTTTTTCTGTCATCGACGTGGATGACCGCATGACCGCAGCGAGGTAACTACGATGCAACGAAAGTGGATGCTCCCTCTTGCCGCCGCGTTTTGTTTCGCACAGACTCCCGAGTCGCCCACGGGACCGCGCATCACGCCCCCCACGTTGAACTCCGTGGCGCCGCTCGGGGTGGCTCGCGGAATGACGGCCGAACTCACCGTGGAAGGCTTGAACCTCGCAGGCGCATCGGCGATCTACTTCACCGAGTCTGGCATCAAGGGCCGCATCGTCCGCGTGAAGGAACTGCCCGATCTTCCCGATATCAGGCTCGGCGCCAACGGCACGGCGTCCACGGTCGATGTGGGTCCCCTACCGCCGCGCAACCAGGTGACCGTGGAGGTCGATGTCGCGCCCGAGACGCCGGTGGGCCCGGTGAAGTTCCGCGTGCTCACGCCGCTCGGCTCGAGCCCCGAAGGCACCTTCCTGATCGAGCCCTACTACGGCGAGAGTCCAGACAAGGAGCCGAACGATACGTTCGAAGGAGCGTTCGAGACCTTTCTGCCGACGATTCTCGCGGGCACCATCTCGCGCCCTGGCGATCTCGACCACTTCAAGATCAAAGTCAAAGCCGGCGAGGAGTTGGTGTTCGAGAATCAGGCCATGCTGATCGGCTCTGCGTTGCAGCCCGTGGTGCGCATCCTGGCCGAGGATCAAACGGTGCTCGCCGAGTTCGGCTATGACGGCGGAGCCACGGCGCAGCGCTTCCGCCATCGCTTCGAGAAGGCCGGTACCTATTACATCCGCATCGCCGATTACGAGTCCACCGGGCGTGGGAGCAACTTCTATCGGATCCTGGTGGGCCGTCTTCCGGTGGCGATTTCGGCTTTTCCGCTCGGGGTGAAACGCGGCGCAGAGACTGAGGTCGCGCTGACTGGGTACAACTTGGGCGCGGACAAGTTGCGTGTCGCCGGCAAGGCCGCGGCTACCGATGAGAACGCGGCTGTGATCCGGCCGAAGGCGCCCGATGGTGCGGCGTTCACGGAGTTGAGGCTCGCGCTGGGCGACGATCCCGAAGTGGCGGCAGCGGGATCGAATCGTGCGCTCGCGTCGGCACAGGGGGTAACGCTGCCCGCGACCATCAACGGGCGCGTCCCAGCTTCGAGCAACGGCGTTCCGGTGGAGCACTACTTCAAGTTCAACGCGCGGAAAGGCCAGCGCGTCAACATCGAGGTGGAGGCGCGGCGGCTCGGCTCCGAGCTCGATTCGTTCGTCGACATCGTGGACGCCAAGGGACAGCCGATCGAGCGCCTGACGGCGCGCGCCGTGTGGGACACCTTCGTCGTGCTCCGCGACCACGATTCCGCCGGCCGCGGCATCCGCATCCAAAGCTGGAACGCGCTCAACGTAGGCGACTACATCATGATCGGCAGCGAGATCCTGCGCGTGGATGAAGTGCCCGACGGTCCGGATGAAGACATGCTTGTGGAAGGCTTCGGCGGCATGCGGAAGGCGTACTTCGGCACGTCGTCGGAGTCGCACGGCATCGATCGCGCTGTGTACAAGGTGCAGATTCATCCCGCGGGAGCGAAGTTCTCGCCCAACGGACTGCCGCTGGCGCGCGTGTACTATCGCAATGACGATGGCGGCCCTGGATATGGAAAGGACTCGTTCCTCGACTTCACTGCGCCCGCCGATGGCGACTACTTCGTCCGCTTGCGCGACGTGCGCGGGCTCGGCGAATCGCGCCCCTCAGACAACTATGGGTATCGTCTGCACATCCGCGAGCCGCGTCCGGACTTTCGGCTCGCGGCGAATCCGCGGAATCCGAATGTGCCGCGCGGCGGTGCGATTCCGCTCACGGTTACGGCGCTGCGGCTGGAAGGGCACGATGGTCCGATCGAGGTAAGCGTGGCGAATCTTCCGCCGGGACTCACGGCGACCACCAACACGATCGCGCCTGGGCTCGATAGCTGCACCATCCTACTGAGCGCGGCCGCGGATGCGAAGCTCGATCAGGCGGCGCCGCTCGCAGTAACCGCGCGATCCATGTATCAGGGCAAGACGGTGACGCACACAGCGAATCCGGGCGACCGCACGGCGCTCGTGTCACTGATGGTGAAGCCCGATGTCGCCGTACATGCGGAGACCAAAGTGGTGGAGCTCGAACCGGGGCAGACGGCTGAGGTGAAGGTCCGCGTGGTGCGTAACAACGGATTCGCCGGGCGCGTGCCGATCGAGGTGCGCGACCTGCCTGCTCGCGTCCGCGTGACGGATTCGGGGTTGAACGGCGTGCTGGTGACGGAAGACGAGTCCGAGCGCAGCTTCAAGCTGTGGGCGCTGCCGAATGCGGAGCCGGGCGAGGGCCGGGTGTATCTTTCCGGGCGGATCGAGACGCGGTCCGGGCAGCAGAATTCGTATGCGGCGGTGGAGCCGGTGGTGGTCCGGGTGAAGGCTGCGAAGCGAGCGGTCGCACAGCGGTGATCGCGGCTTCGCGATGCGGCACGCTGGCGGGGGTCAGTGCGCGGGTGAGGCTTTGGCGCCGGGCGTCAAAAGCGGGACTGAAGTCCCGCGCAGGCTGAAGCCTGCCCCACACGGCAACGCAGGTGCTGATGGACGGCGCTACTTCGCGGCGAAACGGTAGAGCGCGTCGTCCGTGCGAATGTAGAGTCCGTTATCCGCGATGGCGGGAGTGGCGTGCGTGGGAGTGTTGAGATCGTTGATGCGGATCACTTCCCACTCCGCGCCCGGCTTGATCACGGCGACCTTGCCTTCTTCCGAGATAGTGAAGATCTTGCCATCGGCGGCCACCGGTGATGTGAAGTAGTTGCCGGGAGCTCCTGTGATGCGGCCTTGCTTGAGCACCTTTCCCGTCTTGGCGTCAAGCGCAGTGAGAATGCCGCCATCCTTGCACAAGTAGACGACGCCTTGGTAGAGCAACGGCGAAGGCACGTTCGGAAGCGACTTCTCATACTTCCAAACTTCTGACTTGCCGGTCATGTCGCCCTTACCGCCGAGCTTGAAGGCGTTTACCCCGTTGACCACTTGACGCTTGGCCTGATACATCTTCCAGTCGCGCGGGCCCAGTGCGCCATCGCCATCGAGGTCGAGATCGCCGAAGCTCTTCTCGAGTTTCTTGTCGGCGGCGAGTTCGGACTTCTGCAGCTTGCCGTCTTTGTCGGCGTCGAACTTGTCGAGCGCTTCGCGGAACTCCGGGATCACTTCCTGCTGGCCCGGATCGGCTTCGCCCGCCCATCCAAGGACGTAGATCTTCTCTTCATCCATGACGGGCGTGGGCTTGAGTTGCCAGGTGAGTCCGCCGACCCACCATGCTTCCTTGCCGGTCTCCACCTCGTACGCGACAAGCTTGTACGATCCGGCGAGCAGAGCCTGAAGCGGTCCGTCTTTCGGCTTGTAGAGAATCGGCGTGGAGAAGCCGCGAGTGAAGTCCGGCCGCTCGACGCGCCACTTCACTTTGCCAGTGTCTTTATCGAGGGCGACGAAGAACGAACCCGCCTCTTGATCGCACGGTACGAGCAGGGTCTTGCCAGCAAGCACTGGGGTCGCGCCCTGGCCCATCGGGTTGTTGAACGGTCCGAGCGCCATCCGCCAACGCTCGTTGCCATCGGGTCCATAGCTGAGCACGCCGAAATCAGTGAAGAAGACGAAGACGTTCTTGCCGTCGCTTGCGGCGGAGGGTGATGCAGGCGAGTTCGAGTTGTGGAGCTTCTCGACGCGCGGGCGCGGAGCTTGGCGGCGCCAGAGGATCCTGCCGGTAGCGCGATCGAGCGCGAAGGTGTAGAGGCCTTCCTTGTCGTAACCGGTCAGGTAGATGCGATTGCCGACGAGCACTGGCGAGGAGTGACCGGCGGGGAGTTCGGTTTTCCAAACGAGATTCTTGTCTGGGCCGAACTCGACGGGAAGGCCGGTGTCGGGCGCCACGCCGGAGGAATTGATTCCGTGGAAGGTGGGCCAGTCATGATCGGCCGCGAGGGCCAAGGAGGCAAGCACGAACAAGAACACGCGCATGGTGGTCCATTTTATCGCTGCCGGAGCAGGATCTGCGATGCGGTGGCGGCAAGGATGACGGCGCCGCCGGCGATGGCCAATGGCGCGGGGCGCTCGCCGTGAACGAGCCAAGCCCACACCGGGCTGAGCGCGGGCTCGAGCAGCAGCAGGAGCGATGCTTCGAGCGCGGCGACACCTTTCATCGCACGGGTGAGGAGCACATAAGCGAATCCGATCTGGACGACGCCGAGGTAGAGGATGACGGCCCAATCTTGCCAGCGCGCGTTTTGGACCGGGAACGCGAACGGCGCCATGGCAAGTGCGGCGATGGCGCATCCGGAGGCGACGGTGGCAAGGCCGGCGTTGGAGTTTCCCGATTTGCGTTCGAGCCAGCGGAGTCCGCCAATGACGGTGGCCCAGGTGATGCCGTTGGTCGAGGCGAGGAGGTTGCCGAGCATCGGATTGGGCGCGGTGGCAGAGGCGGATTGTCCGGCGATGAAGAATAGCGTGGCGCCGCAGGCCATGGCGGCCATGAGCCAGAGGTCGCGGCGGCGTGTGGGTTCGCCGAGGAACAGCGGCGCGCCGAGGAGAAGATAGAACGGGGCCGTCGCTTGCAGGAAGATCGCATTGGCGGCAGTAGTGAGTTTGTTGGCCGCGACGAAGGTGGACGTCATGGCTGCGTAAACGCATCCCATGAGGGCGGATTTTCCGCTGAGGCTTCGGCGCGCGGCTGGGATGAGCGTGAGGATGACGATCGACGCGATGGCGGCGCGGAATCCGGCCACTTGCCACGCGGTGAAGGAGGTGGCCTTGATTGCGGTCCCGCCGGTGGAGAAGAGCAAAGCCGATGCCAGCACCATCCAGCGGGAGCGGGAGGCAAGCGACATTTGTTCAGTGTACTGGCTGGATGGGCGGACTGCGCCGTACGGTCCGTCGCTCGGTAGTGCCGAGTTCCTGAACGTCCCGCGCGGGCTGTCAGTCCCGTTTCTGGTGCAACCACCGAAACTTCCGCAGCAACTCGTACAACACCACTCCACCCGCCGTGGCCACATTCAGCGAATGCTTGCTCCCGAGCATCGGAATTCGCACATGCGTATCGGCGAGCTCACGCAACGGTTGCTGCAACCCGTCCACCTCGTGCCCGAACAGCACACACACTGGAAATCGCGGAACCCAATCGAACAGATCCACTGACCGCGCGCTCGTTTCCACCGCGGCGATCTCGTAGCCGCGCTGCTGCAAGTCACGCGCAAATCCGAGCGCGTCCCAGGAGTGTTCCCAACTCACGCGCTCCTCCGCACCCAGCGCCGTTTTCGAAATGGCGGACTTCGGCGGCCGCGCCGTGATGCCGCACAAATACAGCTTCTGCGCACCCGCCGCGTCCGCGGTACGAAAGAACGAGCCGACGTTGTACATGCTGCGAACGTTATCGAGCAGCACGCAAACAGGGAGCGCTCCCAGGGATTCATAAGCGGCGCTAGACGATGTCGCGCGGAATGGTATGCGGTCAGTCACGTCTCGTGTGAGTGTAGCTCCACCGGGGCCCTCCGCAGCAGTTCCGCATCGGTCCGTTCGGCTTGAATCCCAACCGAAAGCCGCACCGGATTTCGCGCGACCGCCCGATCGCATCCGCTCCAAATTGCGTCGCCCGATCCCCCCCGCAGGCTGAGCTGTTAGCGGCCCCGTTCGGACTGGCGAATTGCGGCGTCTTGCTCAGGCGGAACTTCTCCGTCATCCGGAAGGTCCGGAACAATGTCAGGTCCGAATTCACCACGCTGGGATTCCGAATCGCGTTCCGCCGTGTCTTGCCGAAGCGCGCACCGGTCGGCCACGCTCGATAACCGGTATCACCTGGTCCGGCGTCTGAGCATTGCCTGGCAAGTCCAAATGCCGCGACCGATGCACTCATCGTGAACTGGCGGCCATGCCCCGTGCCGAACGGCATTTGGAACACGTCGCCGAATTGGAACATGTGCGCGATGTTGGTCGGCGCCTAGGCGCGATTGTGGTCGGACGGCGATCACCTGGAACCCGGCGACTGTGCTCGACCGCAACTGTAGTTCGCCATGTCGATCGCGTGCGAATGCGTGTGGGCCCGCCACCGCTCCTCCTTGTCTCGCAGGCAGATCCGGCCGCAACCGACCGCAACATTTCGAACAGATCTTTCACGAGCCCCGCGAAATGTGCGCTTGCCGTGGCAATCACGTAGCGGCCGATGGCGAATGCTTTGGGCCCAGATTCCTCCGCCCGCTTCGTACTGACCGGTCAACACAGCGGATCGACCGCCAACTCGAGGGCTCTGGCGGCATTGGGTTAACGTACGCTGCCCTTGTCTCCAGGCTTCGATCCGCCTTTGCGGCAGGCACGTTCGCGTAGCCAAGGCTCAGCGCCTTCCCGCGCAGGCACGCCCTAGGATTTCGTCGTCGCTCAGTTGCGTGTTGTTCGGGTGTGCGCTCAGGCATAGGGAAGTCTTGATACGTACCGGCTTGGGCACTGACGGCGTGAAGCAGTAGAATTCGCCGACCTTCAACTGACCCGGATTCGCACCAGAGACTCCCTTCTCCTGTAGCGCCTTCCTGATGAAGTCGACCACTTGAGGTTGATTCGCAGTTCCGTAAAGGTGGGTGGCGAAGTTCGCAGTGGCGTTGTAGTCGAGGTCCATCGGATTTTGAGTCGCCAAGACGAGCCCGAGGCCATACTTCCTTGCTTGTTGGGCGAGCAGAAGCAGTCCTGGCTTTGATTCGGCGTTGCCTCTCGGGAGGAAGCGCGCAGCCTCGTCGATGACCAGCAGCCCGCGTACCTGCGCGGGAGGGCGCACGGGATTTTTGCGAATCCAGTTGAAGAGGGTAACGGCGAGTTGGCCGATGAACCTGGCCTGCGAGTCGACGGCCTGCATCCCGAACAGGCTCAGAACCGAGATGCGTGTCTTCGCCTCGTCCACGCCGAACAAGACTGCCGGATCCAACTCCTCGGCGCTCGGATTCCGATAGAGGGGATCGGTTTCCTTGACCGCTTGGATCTGATCTGCCATCTGAGCCGCCAGTTTCCGTTCGTTCTGGTAGCCCTGAATTGCCTCCGGAGGCAGATCGCGAAGGGCTGCGACCAGATGCCCGGTGCTGTCGGTTCCAGGTGATGGATTCTGGGCTAGCCACCTCATTACGGCATGCAACACCGCCCGTTCGAGGTCGGGGTTCTTCTTCTTGACCGCGACTGGAAGCAGCCCGCTGACCGCTGCGTCGATGGCGGCTTCGCGCTCGTTCGAGTCGTAGAATCCGCTCAGGCTGGGCACGAGGGGGAGACGGACTGGCCGGCCATCGGGGCGACCCGGGGTCCAGATTTGGACATCAACACTCTCGTGGTAGCGCGCAGCGAGCTCGGCGTCTTCGGGATTCCAATCTGGCGGCGGACTCGGCCACGCGTCGCCCAGCAGCGACAGGTCCTTCGCAACGTCGACGACGATGGACGGGACACCGCATAGCGCCGCTTCTTCGACGAGCCGCTTCACAAACACCGTCTTGCCGCTTCCGGAACCTGCGCGCATGACGATGTGGCGAGAGAGGTCGGGAATGGGGATCGCGACATCCTGTCCGAGCACGCCGGCTTCGAATCGCCGGCCCAACGTGATCGCGGCGGCGGGGGTTGCGGGGCGCACGATTGCTGGCACCGCCGGTTTGGTTTCTATCGCATTTCTCTCTGGAGGGCGCTCGAGAGCTGGAATGGCGACGGCTCCGCCCGACGAGACCGCCGCGGCAGCAGCCGCAAGTGCGAGCGGCTTCGGCTCCTCTGAAACATGCTGCGGGAGGCTGTCGCTTGCTGCGTCGATCCAGTTCTGGAACACAGCGCGAAACAACTGCGTGCCGCTGAGCGGACGGTTTCGAAGCAGCCATCCTTCAAACGACGGGTTGCCCGACTCGGCGAGTTTGACGACCGCTACGAGAGTACGGAGATCATCGTCCGAGATACCGATGAACTCCAGCTTCTGTCCTATGGCGAGATCGATCAGTTCCTTGCTTTTCGGTGTCCCGGGCAACGGATGAGTGCGAAGGGCGACGGCGCGCCGTCCCTCGAGGTGCTCGGACACACCGGAGGCTGTCATCATCGCGGTGAGGCGCGCTTTGAACGCACCGGCATGGTGTTTCTGCAGGACTCTGATGCAGACGTGCTCTTCGCGGTCGAGTTCAGCGCGGAAGATCCGGCGTGCGCGAGTGTGCAGGCTGCGATGCTGCTTGGTATCGCGGAAGTCCGTATCGGCGTGGAGATCGACGTCAGGGGCGTGAGGCAGCTCTGTCAGGAACCATCTCGCGGCACTGGCGACGATATCTCCCAATTTATCTTCCGACTCTTCCACAAGCAAGGCACCCGTCTCAGTTTCGGCCCGAGCCCGGGCGAAGCACTCGTCGAGGTCACGAAACGCGTCAGGATTGACGGCAGGTGGATCGGGGGAGACGACGGGGTCGACGATTGCACGTGCCAGAGCGCATCTGCGCCGGTAGGATTCGCAGAGATTCAACACTTCGCGCGGGGAATGTCCATCCGGAATCTGCTCGAGATACGCTTCCGTGAACGGCCAGTGAGGACTTGGCGGCGCGAAGTCCGCAGCCTGGTAGGCGGCAGCCAGACGAGCCCGAATCAGTTCCGGCGGCTCTTGGCCCTTTACGGCCTTGAGCCGCACAGGGTCGACTTTTTGCGAAAACGAGCCGACGGCGCGATCCCGAAGTACCTTCCAACTCGTCTCGATGCAACTCAGAACAATCAATGTCCGGGGATGGGTCTCTCGGACCGACATGAGCCCATTGACAACCCCGTTGAGCACAATCAACGCTTCGCGCTCTCTTGGCGTTGCAGCGGGCCCTGCTTGCACCAGCCCGTTTTGCGCGACGAACGGATCCAGTTGATCCAGCGCAAGGACTGTGACAGAGCGTTTGGACAGCAGCCACGCAAGATCCCGCGCGACAGCTTCCGCCGACGTGGGACCGTGCAGCCCCAGGGCCTTTGCCTCTTCGTCAATTTGACCGATTCCTTGGAGGAAGGAATAGGCGCGGTCGTTCAAGTCGAGGTCGCCCGACTCGAGATACAGCAGGGCACGGAGAGTGCGAAGCACACTGACCTTGTCCCGAAGTTCGTTCTGATATCTTTGGAACACGAATTGGACCAGATCCCCTGTGGACTCGACCACATCCGCGACCGGCAACTTTCGCAGGCGTGCCAGAGCGAGAGGCAACTCGTTCCCGCTGTCCTCGAAGAGGGCGGCGAACAACCGTTCCGATTGCCGCACACCGTTCATCTCGCACTGAAGGCTCCTCAAGTAGCTCAGGGCGATCAGCGGCCAGAAGTCACGAACGTCGGTAAGATCCGCGAGCACGAAATTGCAATCCTGCCGGGCGGCTTCACGCCGGATCTCGCCGAGCATATGGGTCTTGCCCGAGCCGGCAGCACCCAGGATGGCCAGACCGATCGGGTTCCCGCCGCTAGCCATGCGCTTTGTTCTCGCGAGAGAGTCCTCGAATGCGCGAAGGACATCCTGATTCAATGCGACGTGGGCGGGGCCACGTTCCTCCCAGACCTCGGCCAGGTCGTGAACGCTCCTGAAATCGGCATCCAGGAAAGCATTCAACGCAATAGTTTGGTTCAAGACGCTCCTCCTACGAGCGGCGAAGGTACATGAGATCGCGCCGGCGGTCGCCGACATAGAAAGCCGCCATGTCGTCGTCCGCGTTGCGACTCATCGGGTCGTCCTCCGGATAGAAATCAGCCTGCCCGGAAGAAATCAGTTCGCGGAAAGCGGCATCCTGCGCTTCCCGCGTCATGGTCCCCAGTTCCTTGCGGAGATCTTTCAACAGGACCCGCTCGTCATGGCGCCCGTTCGTCAGCCGCAGGTAGGCAGCATTGACAGGCGAGCCAGGAGGCGGAGTGCCGGGCTGGAGGAACTCGGAAACCGGAATGTTCCGAGCGCGCAAGAACATGGCTGTCTTGGCGCGCAGGAGATCCGAGATGGCGATGACCGCCTTGTTCTTTCCGCCGAGGTCGGTGTGGAGATTCTCGGCGAACCACGCGACCGAAGCAGCGTTGGCGATGATCTTTGGCTGATTCTTGCGCTTTTCCTCGAGCGTGAGCAGGCCGGTTTCGGCGGACAAGCGGCGGATATCGGCTACTTTCATGTCCACGCCAATCTCCGACTTGGAAAATGGACGATTGGTCAAAACCGCATAGAAGATCAGATAACGATACTGCAAATCAAGCTGCTCAGGCATGGATTAGACGTCTCCTCAGGTTCACGATTCGTTTGATCTTTTGTATGGCGAGCTGCCAGTCCGTCTCGGCCTCGTTTTCAGTAAGCCGGAGCGTGACATAGCCGGAAGCCAATGTTTCGTAGTCGCGTTGCCGGTCATCTGAGAAGCTCTCGCGGCCGGAGTGGAAGTGGTAGCTATCGATCTCTACGATGAACCGGCCCGCATGCCAGACGAAGTCGACGCGCGGGTTGGTTTGAAGAGCGGTGAGTACCCGGACATTCGGGACGAAGAGGTCCCGCAACTCGGCGTCTTGGTCCAGCCGGGCCGCGAGTTGCTGCTCCAGAGTGCTTCTCGGCGCGGCAGGCTTCGGCAGCGGCATCGAAGGCTTCGCTGCGAGGACGAGGACCGTAGGGCGGGCGGTGGCCTGGGCGGTCCATTCCGCGATGCGGCGCAACTGCCGTGCTTGCTCCTCGTCGAGAGAAGCGCAGGATCCCACCAGCAGTTCCGTACGGCTGGGGTTCACCCAAAGCATCAGGCGATCGACGTTCGTCTCGGCGGCGTATCCGGTGGGAATGGGTGGGATTCCAGCGGCTATTAGATCGAAGGCCGCCTGCTGCCATCGGTCTTTCGGCACGCTGTTCTGCAACTGGCGGTCGAGCACATGCTTCGCGAGCGCCAGTGTGAGCGCATCAATAGCGTCGTGATTCGACGGGTATTCGGGGAAGATCACGCCCAGTGAGTTTCCCCTGCCAACGCGACCGTTGATAAAGCCTACAACGTCGTTTTGCTGCGATATGGCAACAGAAGTAGCGCTCGGCACGGTCCTCCGTTACTATGTGGGGTTAGTACTTTCGATTTTACACGTGAAGGTTTGCCAATGGAACCTTCTCAAATGGGGGTAGCGGTTATCGGGCCCATTGAGTGGCAATGGGATTTGCCGGCTCGGCTAGGTAGCCGATGATCGGGGTGCTAGCGTGGATGTCCGGCGGCTACGATCTGGAGTGCCGCGGCGTGGAGCAAGCCGGCGTTGGCCAGACAGGCAGCTATTCCGAAATGGTGGAGAGAGTCCCCGGCGACGAGTTACCTCTTCCCTCTCGAGGCTCGGGCGGCGCGACTTCGGCTCATCGGTCCCCGTACATCCGCCAGCATTCAATACAGGCTGTGGTCATCGGAGCGCCCACTCGTATTCCACCTACTGCAAGAACATCGCGAGAGGCAACCCGAAGCGCGTGGACAAGCGGCGCGCGTGTTCGCTGTTGATGCGCCGTTTGCCCGCAAGCACCGCGCTCACTACTGACTGTGAGCCGAAGCAATCGACGAGGTCTACCTGCCTCAGCCCTCCTTCTTCCATCAAGTGCTCGAGCAGCGCGAGAGGCGTAAGCATCTCCAAGCGTCCGCTCATGCGCCGTTCGTCGTAGTCATCGAGCAGGCGCTCGAGCAGTTCGACGAGCCGGTCGTCTTCGGGGGTCCGATGATCGGAGAGAGCCAGCTTCATCAGGAGGTCCGCGAGCCGGTCATGCTCTTCATCCGAACGGATCACGGCGGGTGCGTGCTTGGCGAGGAGCCGCCCGTACTTCTTATGGTCGATCTCTTGCGCTATGGGCATAACGCCTCCAGGTTCACTCGATCATACTCGGCGTGAGTCAGCAAGGCCCGGAAGAACAGGCGCCGTAACTCCCAACTCACGCAGCAAAGCAGCCGGTAGTTGTTCCCGCCGATGTTGAACACGAGTGTCTTCCCGACTTGGTCCGTGCTCGGGTAGAACCTTCGAACGTCCATGAGGCTGCTGCACTCAGCGGCGGTCATCACGGTCAGCCACCGGGTTGCCGGAGCGAGCGAGTCGCCGTGACGCCGCGCAGCCATCAGCACGCTGAAGCAGATGGTGATCCTCCCACTCTGATTATCGCGTTTTGCCAAGCCGGAGCGGCGAAGCTGCGTGGTCTGCCTGGTTAGAGCACTTTCGCCAATGGATCACGGCCTTCCGGCGCCAGCCGCGGAGCAGGGCAGCGCCATGTACCAGGATCCGCCGTTTTCCGCGATCGCGACCCCCACGGCGAACTGCTTCGAAGGTGGTTCGGACCCCGGTGATCGGATGGTGAGAACGTGGGTTGGCGCGGCCGGATACGCGGGCTGGCTTCGCTTGCTGGGGACCTGCACCGCAACCACCTCATTGGGCAATGGGACTCCATTGTCGAAGTACTGCGTCATGACGTGGCTCAGGAACGCTGCCGCTTTTCGATCCGAATAGCAGGCCACGACTTTCGGATGAGTCAGTTGCCGGTATGCCACCGCGTCTTTGGCTTTGACTGCTCGCATCCATGCCGTCGCGAATGACCGCTGCCCTGGACTCAGTTCCTTCTCCTGCTGTGCGGAGCAAGGCAGCGATGTGGCGACGCAAAGGAGCAAGAGTGATTTTGCTGGCACAGCCGGTTATCGAACTGAGTGGTGGAATACTTTAGTTACGCCCAGCGCGAAATAGACAGCCTGTCTAGCGCCGGCGGGAGCGGTTGAAGCCGGTTGCAATTCGCGACTAGGGTTTTGGGCACGAGGCGTCGGCCAGCGGAACTGAAGTCCCGCGCAGGCTGTAGGCCTACCCCACATGATCTGAAGTCTGCCCCGCAGACTTCACTTCGGCGATTCGCAGTTGATCATCCACTTGATGCCGAACTTGTCGATCACCATTCCGAACGCTTCCGCCCAATACGTCCTTTCGAGCGGCATGATCACCGTTCCCGCCTCAGCGAGATTCGCGAAGACGGCTCGGGCGCGCTCGGGATCGTCCAGCCCGATTGCCAAACTGATGTTGCCCCCGGCGGTCACCGAACCGGGTCGCGGATCGTCGCACATCATGATCGTCGAGTCCCCGGCTTGCAGTGTGCAATGCATGATGTTCTCAGCCGGACCCATCTCGGGCATCGGCGATGATCCCACCTTCTGCATGAAGAGCACTTGGGCATCCAGCGCGCTCTTGTAGAATTCGATCGCGTCCTTGCAGTTCCCTTGGAAGGCGATATAGGGGCTGACAGTCATCGTTGTCTCCTTCGACTCACAGCAGCTTCGTGAGGTCGCTCTTCTCGATCTGCTTCACGATCTGTCCCACATCCTGCGCCCGTGCTCGCGTGGTAACGAGCAACGCGTCCGGCGTTTCGACGATCACCAGATCCTCCACGCCCACCAGCGCCACCGTCTTGCCCGGCACATCCACATAGCATCCGCGCGAGTCGTGGAACACTGCATGCGAGCGGAAGGCGTGGCCGTGCTCCAAGCGATCGTGTAGTTCGTACACTGCGTTCCAGCTTCCGACGTCGTTCCATCCGAAGTCGTCCGTCGCGATCGCCCAGACCTTGCCGGCCGCGGCGGACTTCTCCATCACGCCGTAGTCCACCGAGATGTTGTCGCAGTGCGGATAGGCGTCGCGGAGCTTGGTAGTGAATGAACGCGCGTCCACGGGCGGCAGCGATGCGACGAGCGCGGCTGTTCGCGGCAGGCACGTGCGCACCTGATCGAGGAACGCGCTGGCGCGCCAGAAGAACATGCCGGCGTTCCAGAAGAAGTTGCCCGCCTTGAGGAAACGCTTGGCTTTCGCAAGCTCGGGCTTCTCGCGGAAGCTGCGGAGTTTCACCGCGTCCGTAGAACCCGCCTTCACGCCCTTGGGCAGTTCGAGATAGCCGTACCCGGTCTCCGGCCAACGCGGCTGGATGCCGAGCGTGACGAGTTTGTCCTGCTCGGCGGCGTGATACGCGGAGTCGACGAAATGGCGGAAGTGAGCGGGATTGGTTATGTAGTGGTCGGCGGGGAAGATGCCGAGCACGGCATCGGGATCGGCCATTTCGATCAGGTGCGCTCCGAGCGCCATGCACGGAGCGGTGTTGCGTTGGGCGGGCTCGGCGAGAATCTGCTTCGGCGGCACCTCGGGCAATTGCTTGGTGATCTGCTTGCGGAGATGCTCGTTCGCGAGGATCCAGATGCGCTCGGGCGGAACGAGCGGTTTCAGCCGTTCCACCGTTTCCTGCAGGAGCGAGCGCTCACCGAAGAACGAGAGCAGTTGCTTGGGTTCGAGAGTCCGCGAGCGCGGCCAGAACCGTGTTCCCCGGCCACCGGCCAGGATGAGTGCGTAGCGATGGGAGCGCATTTATCCGATGGGGTACGCGCGGATCAAGCGGCCCATGCGATTCCAGCGCGTCTTGTTGAAGAAGTTGAGACCTACGTCGAGCCAGTGCGCGGGATTGAACGGAGTCCAATCGGCGGTGGGTGCGTCGTATGACCAGAAGATGACCACGGGTTTGCCGACGATGTTCTCGCGCGGGACAAGGCCCCAGTAGCGGCTGTCGAGTGAGTTGTCGCGATTGTCGCCCATGGCGAAGTACTGGCCGGGCGGGACGACTAGTTCGCCGTCTTTGACATGCTCGGCGAGCATCGTGAGCGCACGCTGATCGACCGGTCCATTCGGCGCGGCGGGAAAGTAGTCGCGGTAGGAATCGAGGTATTGGGTGACGTGGACTTTGTAGGGCTCGTCGAGCGGCTTGCCATTGAGGTAGACGGTCTTGGCGGAGAGGCGAACGCGGTCGCCCGGGACGCCGATGACGCGCTTGACGAAGTTCTGGTTGAGGTCGAGCGGATAGCGGAAGACAATGATGTCGCCGCGCTTGACGTCTTGATAGGGGAGCAGGTGCTTGCTGATCGGGCCGGCGGGGGCGTAGGCGAGCTTATCGACTACGAGGTGGTCTCCGATGAGGATCGTGTTCTCCATGGAGCCGGTGGGGACGACGAAAGACCAACCGATGCTCGTGGAG
Source organism: Bryobacteraceae bacterium (assembly GCA_046331625.1). GTDB lineage: Bacteria > Acidobacteriota > Terriglobia > Bryobacterales > Bryobacteraceae > JAXLQL01. The sequence continues at coordinate 33,900 of JAXLQL010000019.1, read as the reverse complement.
ATCCAGAGCATGATGACGAAGGTGGCGGCCCATTCGGCGATGGGGTGGCGGGGGGAGGTCTTGCGAATCGATTGAATGAGACGCTGCATGGTTTGCTCCTCGAAGAAGAGCGGGACTGAAGTCCCGCGCAGGCTGAAGCCTGCCCCACAAACTGAAGCCCGCCCTACAACGGCTAGTGGACGCCGGCGCCGCGGATCAACATGAACGTGCGCTTCCAGCGGGTCTTGGTGAAAAAATTCTGGGCGAGATCCATGATGTGATCGACGCCGATGTTGGGGCTGGCAAGGCGGTCAGTGGGTGCGTCATACGACCAATAGATGACCAGCGGCTTGCCGATGATGTTTTCGCGCGGGACGAAGCCCCAGTAGCGGCTGTCGAGCGAGGAGTCGCGATTGTCGCCCATGGCGAAATAGCTGCCCGGGGGTACGACCACTTCGCCGTTCTCGACGTTCTTGCGCAACATTTCGTTGGCGGGCTCGAACAGGTGAACGTTGGGCTCGCTCGGGAAGTTGTCGCGGTACGAATCGAAGTATTCGGTCTTGTGGTACTTGTACGGCTCCTTCATCTCCGAGCCATTCAGCCAGAGTTGCTTGCGGACCACCTTGAGGTGATCGCCGGGAACGCCGATGACGCGCTTGACGAAGGTCTGGCGGATATCGATGGGATAGCGGAAAACGATGATGTCGCCGCGCTTGACGTCACTGTATGGGAGCAGGTATTTGCTGACCGGTCCAGGGGGGGCGTAGGTGAGCTTGTCGACCAGAAGGTGATCGCCGATGAGCAGCGTGTCTTCCATCGATCCAGTGGGGATGACGAAGGCTTGGACCAGCGTGGTAGTGCCGAACAGAAGGAGCAGGATGGTGACGGTCCACTCGGCGATAGTGCCGCGGGCGGGTTCGCCTTTTTTTTGCGAGGCGACGGCGGCCACCTGCGTGATGATCTCGCTGATCTGATTGGCCATTCGGATACCTCCACTATTCTAACGAAAGAGTCGAGTCTGACGATGCAAAGCGGCGCAGGCGGAAGACTTCGAGGATGGCCACGTAGATATTGACGAGGCCGATGCCGCTGATTGTTCCACGAACATAGGGGCTGAGCCAGAAGGCGCGCCACCACAGCGACTCCGGGGCGAGCCAGCCGAGCCAGTTGCGGTCCCAGGTGACGTCGATCCAGGGGGCGATGAGGAGGAAGATGCCCATTTCGAAGCAGAAGATGACGAAGAGGACGGCGCCGAGTTTTTCGAGTCCGGAGGCGGGGCGGGTCACGCGGGGCCTCCGGGGGACGCCAGATGCCCGTTACCGAGCCGCGACAGTGAGGGAGCGGTGGCAGGCTCCGCCGCACTACCGCTCCCTGATGGTCGCGGCTCGGAAGAGCGTGCAGCGAGTTTCCGGTGTTTGGATCGGCGCCATACCGTACGCGATTCAGTCCCGCTGGCCGAGGTGGCAGGCTCTATCGGACGAGGGAATGCATTGGATGCCCGTGCGCGTTCGATGCGTGGAGCACGCAGTTTCAGGCGGCGGGACTGAATCGGTTTCTGCAGGGCGCCGATCCAAGTGCCTGAAAATCGCGAAGCACAATGCCGGCGCGATCTACGACGTGCCGGTGCGAGGATCGGCAGCGGGACTGAAGTCCCGCGCAGGCTAAAGCCTGCCCCACATCGGGCCGCGGAGCACTCCTCCGGCGGGTGAGTTGCCGTAGCGCCCCCCGCAGGTTGGAGCCTACTCAACTGGGGATCAGGCATGCTTTTTCGCACGGAGCGGCACTCCTTCCGCGAACAAGCTCAACTGCTCAGGCACTAGCCCCGCCGCGACCCGCACCGGCTCATACGTGTATCGATGATGCGGCGTCGGGCCGAGCCTCGTCAACGCCTCGATGTGCTCGGGCGTCGAGTATCCCTTGTGCCGCTCGAATCCATAGCCTGGATACAGCCGCTCCCATTCCGCCATCGACGCATCGCGCTCCACCTTGGCGAGGATCGACGCGGCTGCGATGCTGCGAGAGAGCGCGTCACCATGGATGACAGAGCGCTGTTCGATGGCGGTGTCGAGCACCAGCGCGTCAACCAATAGGTAATCGGGCGGCTCGGCGATCTGCTCGAGCGCCTGTTTCATCGCCAGGCGCGAAGCCTGATAGATGTTGATCTTGTCGATGACTCCCGAGTCGACCTTCGCTACCGACCAAGCCACAGCGCGTTCGCGAATGCGAACGGCCAGTGTGTCCCGCAGTTCGGGCGGAACCTGCTTGCTGTCGTTGAGTCCTCGGATGGGTTTTGCCGGATCGAGCACCACCGCGGCGGCGAAGACGGGACCGAACAGGCAGCCCCGGCCAGCCTCATCGAGCCCGGCGACGCGGCGGAATCCCCGCTCCCACGCCAGCCGCTCGAGGCGATAGGTGCAAGCCAACTATTCGCGCTCGCGAAGCCGTGCGGCCTTGCCCTTCAATCCGCGGAGATAGTAGAGCTTGGCGCGGCGGACGCGGCCGGTACGCACCAACTCGATGCCGTCGACAACGGGTGCGTTCACCGGAAAAATGCGCTCCACGCCATGGCCGAAGCTGATCTTACGAACCGTGATGGTCTTGCCCACGCCGGTGTTGTGCTCGGCGATGATCGTACCTTCGAAGGCCTGGATCCGCTCTTTTTCGCCTTCGCGGATCTTGACCTGCACGCGCACGGTGTCACCGGGGCGGATGGCGGGCAGCGGGGTGGTCCGCTTGTGTTTGTCGGCGACCTTCTGAACCAAGGCGTTCATGACTGAGCTTCCTTCTCCAAACGTTTTGAATCTTCGAGGAGGTCGGGGCGGTTGCGCGCTGTCTTTTCGAGCGCGGCCTCACGCCGCCATCTCCTGATTTCCGCATGATTGCCGCTCACCAGCGCATCGGGCACTGGCCAGCCGCGGAAAACCGCGGGCCGCGTATATTGCGGGCAATCCAAAATCCTGTTGCCGGTCACCTCGTCGAGCCGAAACGACTCGAACACAGTGGATCCGGCGTTCCCCACCACGCCTGGCACGAGCCTGCCGATCGCGTCCATCACCACCGCGGCAGCCAGTTCGCCGCCGCTGAGGATGAACGCTGATGGAGCTTCGTCTGCGAGGTGTTCGGCTACTTCACCATCCACGCCCTCGTAGCAATGCAGATGAAGAGCAACTCGTCCATCAGCAGCTTCGGCCATCTCTGGTCAAACCCAGGCCCTGGGCGGACATCAGCACCACCTGTACGCTGGGGCCGCGCTCCGGCCAGACGGGATCTACGCGTCAGAAGATCGGTTCGCTTCAGGAGATACCTTCGCCGCCGCCGAAAGGCCGGTCATCAACGGTTTTTAGAAGGTCGGGTCCCAGTCGCGGAGGTTGTACGCGCAGCGAAATGGCTCCGCCTTCACCCGGCCCACCACGCCCTGATCGAAGATGCCGGAGAAGAACTCCGAAGATCGTCAGAACGTGAAACGTCATGGTGAATTGAGGTCCCTCGGCGGGCCCTGGCAAGTCGGCGATGGCATGGCTACGTCAATCTCGGTGCAGATGGCGAGCGAAAGGAACCAGCATGGTTCCGGCTTCGAGGAGAACGCCGCCCCGAGTTTCCTGCCATCCTTCCACTGTACCGACAGTAGTACCGGTGCGGCGATCGATGAGGGCGCAACCGACGAGGTCACTCAGGTAGAACTCGCCATCGTAGTGCGGGCGCGTCTCGCGAGGAACGACACCGCAACCAGGTCGGCTTCAACCGAAACCAGAACTGATGTCGAACGAACTTGAGGATCAAGCCGCCGTCATGGACAGCGTGCTCGACGATCGTCTCGCGGGCTTGCTGGCTGAACAGAGCTCGCCTATTCCCGGCGATCCGGCCCGGCGCACAGACACTCGGCTCGACCTCCGATGCGGCTCGAGTGGGGTCTGATGCGCGTTACGAAACCTCTGGGGTCACCTGGCTCGGTCACCAGGAGAATTCCTCATGGAGCGAAAACCGGCGATTGAGCTTCCGCGCCAGCGGCTGAGCAACGTTCTGACTGAGCGCGCCGTGCGACCCTGCTTCGCCGATGACCTCGTCGAGATCGCCGGGCGCGACTCCGAGTTCCAGTACGGTCACCTGCTCACCCTGAATTTCGCGGACCTGGACCTGCTCGGGGATGTCGGACTAGAAGCTTTGCTATTTCTTCAACTAGTTCCTTGATGTCGAACGCAGCCATCGCAGTACCTCGATCCGCAGACGAGATGACAAGAACTCTTCTGGCTCTTCCGCCGGTCTGCAGAAGTTCCCGTAGCTCGGCAGTTGCAGCGGATGCGCTTTGATCAGGCGATTCACGGGTATCGGAAGGCTACGGCTTTGATCCTAATGCGAGATGCGGTCATACCGAAGCCACTTGCGTGGGCTGGGCGACGGGGTTAGGGGCTCGCATCTAATTCTTGACGCAGCGGCGGTTGCTGCGCGGGCGCTCAATTGATGACGACACCCGGTAGGTCGGCTTTGTACTGAACCGGGAAAGGCGAATCCTTTAATATCTTGTCTATTACTTCTTTTGATGCGTAGCTTATCTTTGCTGTTGGACTTGGCCGCTGAATCCTGGAACGGCAGTCATCTTGGCAAGGCGCTTGCCGATCATGCCGCTCATCTTGCCGCCGCCGAGCAGGGAGTTGGAGAACTTCTTCATCATCTTGCGGGCGTCGCCGTATTGATGGAGCAGATCGTTCACCTGCTGGACGGTCGTTCCGCTGCCCTTGGCGATGCGCCGGCGGCGGCTGCCGTTGATGAGCATGTGGTTGCGGCGCTCGGCGGGCGTCATCGAATCGATGATGGCGATGACGCGGGAGAATTCCTTCTCGTCGAGCTTGGCGTTTTTCAGTTCCTTCATCGGACCGATCTGCGGCATCATGCCGAGCAGCGACTCGATGGAGCCGAGCTTGCTCAACTGGCGCAGTTGGTCGCGAAAATCCTCGAGCGTGAACTCGTCGCCGAGCAGCTTGCGCTGCATTTCTTCGGCCTTCTTGTGGTCGATGTTCTGCTCGACCTTTTCGATGAGCGAGAGCACGTCGCCCATGCCGAGGATGCGCGAGGCGACGCGCTCGGGATGGAAGGGTTCGAAGGCGTCTGTCTTTTCGCCGATGCCGACGAACTTGAGCGGCTGGCCGGTGACCTGGCGGATGGACAGCGCGGCGCCGCCACGGGCGTCGCCATCCATCTTGGTGAGGATGATGCCGGTGATGCCGAGGCGGTTGTGGAACTCCTGAGCGCTCTTGACGGCGTCCTGGCCGGTCATGGCATCAGCGACGAAGAGGATTTCGGTGGGGTTGAAGGCTTCCTTGAGTTGCTGGAGCTCAGTCATCAATTCGTCGTCGATGTGGAGGCGTCCGGCGGTGTCGATGAGGACGATGTCTTTGCCGAGTTGCGTGGCTTCGCGCTTGGCTCCGCGTGCGAGTTCGAGCGGCTTCTTCTCGTCGGCGGGCCCTTCGAAGATCGGGAGCTTGAGATCGCGGGCGAGCACGGCGAGTTGTTTGCGCGCGGCGGGACGATAGACGTCCACCGAGACCATGATCGGCGAGTTGCCGTTCTTCGAGAGCCAGCGGGCGAGCTTCGCGGTGGAAGTCGTTTTGCCGGATCCCTGCAGGCCGACGATCATGAAGACCGAGGGCGGCTCGTTGGCGTTGCGAAGGCGGGCCTGATGGACGCCGAGGATCTTGACGAGTTCATCGCGAACGATCTTGATGACCTGTTGCGCGGGCGAGAGCGCGGTGAGCACTTCCTGGCCCATCGCCTTCTCTTTGATGGCGTCGATGAGCTGTTTGACGACCTTGAAGTTGACGTCGGCCTCGAGCAACGCGACGCGGATTTCGCGCAGCGCCGATTCCATGTTCTCGGCGGTCAGCTTGCCTTCGCCTTTGATGTTCTTGAAGACGCGCTGGAGCTTCTCGGAAAGGTTGTCGAACATGGTTCGGTTGCTCGGGTCAGAGAAGGGGACTTCTACCGGAGGGTAGTCTTCCTATTATACGGTGTCCCGCGAGCGATAATGAAGGCATGATCTCAGTCGTCGAAGCTCCGGTTCGTGCGCAGTCGGATGTTCCGCGCCGGAAGCTGTGGACGCGCGACGAGTGCGCTCGCCTTGCGACGCTTTTCAATCTCGACCGCTACGAACTCATCGAAGGGGAACTGATCGAGAAGGTGAGCAAGAACTATCCGCACATCACCGGAGTATTGCTGCTCGTCGAGTGGCTGCGCTTGACATTCCCGTCTCGGAATGTTGTCCAGGAAGCATCTATCGATGTGAGCGCCGAGGACAACCCCACTAGTGAACCAGAACCTGATGCTGTGGTGCTTCGCCAGTCCATTCTGGAGCTGGCACGGCGGCCCAGCCCAGAAGATGTGCTACTAGTCGCCGAGGTATCGGTCAGCACTCTGGCCTTCGACTCGGGACCCAAGCGAGATCTGTATGCTCGCGCGGGAATTCCGGAGTATTGGGTGCTCGACATCGAAAACCGGCGGACCATTGTCCACCGGGATCCGGCGGGGGGCGAGTACCGGTCGGTGACATCGTATGGGGAGGATGAATCGGTGGCGCCGTTGGCGGCTCCGGAAGCGGCGTTTTCCTTCGCGCGAGTGATGGCGGCGGCCGAGTAGTAGTTTGCGCCGCTGCAGCGACGATGGCTCCCTGCGTTCCAGCGAGCCGAGAACCAGTAGCACGACCGTAGAGCGCCGCAGGAGTCGCGAGATCCTCTAATGATGTACCGTTTCAGCAAACGCCTGGCTCTCGCTGCGGGACTCGTCCTGCCGATCGGCGAAACATGGCGGCGCTGGGGAGCGCTGTGGGACTATCCACCCGCCTACCTGGACGACTTGTTCATCGGAGCCTTCTTCCTCTACGCGCTCTGGGTTGGCAGAACCGAATCGGCCGTTGCCACCAGGACGCTTTGCGCTGCGTACGGATTCGCGTTCGCGATTGCGTTGCTCCCGCTCGCGGCGAGCATCGCGAGCATCCAGCGACCCGATCCCGCCGGCGTGTCGGGCGGCACGGCGGTGGTGGCGAAGACGATCATGATGGCGCTCGCGATCGCTGGCCTTGTGGGCGCGCTGCGAGGCCCCGCGACCAATGGATCCTCGAGCTGATCGCGCGGCGTGGCTCGCGAAACTACCGGAGGCTCTCGATGCGCTCCGTCGCCGATGGGCATTGGAAATCGGCCCGCCGTTCGAGAGCGGAAGTTGCGCGTGGGTTGCTCCGGTCCGGTGGAAAGGGACGGGTGCGGTGCTCAAGATCGGCATGCCGCACATGGAGGCGGAGCATGAGTTGCAGGGATTGCTGTTTTGGAATGGCGATCCGGCGGTGCACGTGTTTGATTACGATCCCGAGTGGAACGCGATGCTGCTCGAAGCCTGCGAGCCAGGGACGCCACTGCGATCGCTTCCGGAGGAAGATCAGGATCGAGTGATCGCGGAGCTCGCACGAAGATGCTGGCGGCGCCCCGCGGGTCCGCACCCGTTTCGTCCGCTGTCAGCGCAGTTGGACTGGTGGGCGGAGGAGACCCGCGCGCAGTCGGCGAGTTGGCTGGACGCAGGAGTTGCACGGGAGGGGCTACGACTGTTCGAGGCGCTGTCGCAGCCTTCGCCGGATGATGTGTTGTTGGCGACGGATCTCCACGCGGGCAACGTGCTGCGGGCGGAGCGCCGGTCGTGGTTGATGATCGATCCGAAGCCGTTCGTGGGCGATCCCGCGTATGACGCCACGCAGCATCTGCGCAACTGCGGGGAACGTTTGCGCGCGGATCCTCTCGGATTGATTCGGCGCGTTGCGGATTTGTTCGGTATCGATGAAGCGCGGACGAGGTTGTGGCTCTTCGCGCGGTTGGCGGCGGAGCCGCGGGAGGTTTGGGGGGAAGAGGCGGTCGCGTTGGCGCGGCGTTTGGCGGTGTGACGTCAGCGGATATAGTGAAGCGAGATCGATGAGAGCAGTTGTGCCCATTCGCTTGGTGAAGCCTGCATTGCCTCGCGAACTTTGTTGGCCGCCCTCTGCGACTGGAGCCGAGAGATGAATTGGATTCTGATAGTCGTTGTCACTGGGATCGTGTTCTGGTTGATAGCCAAGCTCCAGCCGGCTCCGAAGCCGTTCCGGTTGACCCATCCGCGGCTTGGCATTCTCAATCTGATGGGCGATGCCTACTCGCTGATCGCAACACAGGATGAGGCCGCCCTCGCCTCGTTTTTCCTTTCCTCCGCAGTAGGCACATCGACCCCGCCGCCCTGCGATGTCCTGTTGCTGTACTGCGACTTTTCCGAGGACGGCCGCATTGTGGGCGCATCGTCGGGACTGCGCGAGATCATCCGAGACTCCAATGCGCATATCGTGATTGTGGCGTCGGCCAACCCGGCACAACGGTACGCGGCAGCCACTCGGCCGGCTGGGTACGGTGAAGCCAATCTGGTGTTCACGATCGACCGGCGGGGACCGTCCTTCGCGTTGTTCTACCGGCGTCTCTTCGAATTGATGTCCACCGGTGTGTCGATGCCGGTAGCCTGGGTGAAGCTTGCGCCGCAAGCCCCGGGCGCCGCCCACGAAGACGCCCCTGATTCGATCTTTGCTATCGAAGTCGGCCAGATCGACTTCGGTCCTGAAGTTTAGGCTGGACCTGGCGGGCGATGCTCGCGAGTTTCTGTCCCGGTTTCTCGAGAGGCGCCACGGGCGCATTGATGTCCATACGGCGCTGACGTATAATTGAATTGGTGATCGCCGAGATCGTGAGCTTGCCGGCCTACGAGTCGCAGGTATCGCTCTGCTCGATGAAGACGAGCGGCGAGCAATGGAGTACTACATAGCCTGCGAGCCTGAGGCTCATCCGCTAGTCCCGGCGACTGGTGGTTTTAGCAAGGCACGGTGGGCCCGACCGGGTGGCGGAAAGAGTGGGGGCTTTCGGGTGATCTATTTTTTCGTGGCAGAACCCGGCTGCGTCTACATGGCATCAATCTACGCGAAATCGCGCCAGAGCAACCTTTCCGCCGCGGATCAGAATTCCTTGGCCAAGATCGCCTCGGCCATCAAGCAAGCAGTGAAGGGAGACCGACAATAATGGCAGCTCGCAAGCGGAAAACGAAGCAGGCCCGGCGAACGAAGCTTGGTCTGGACCTCGAGGCGGCCGCCAAGCAGATTCTCGCTCACGTGAAGGGCGAAATCTCGTTGCCCACCCGGCGAGTCATCTTGCCGGACGAGGTGGACGTGAAACGCATTCGGAGCAACGCTGGGATGTCGCAAGCCGAGTTCGCCAGAGCGTTCTGTATCAGCCCGCGAACGCTGCAGGAATGGGAGCAGGGGAGGCGGAAGCCGGACGCGACGACGCGCGCCTACCTCGCCGTGATCGCGAAGAATCGGCAGGCAGTGCTCGACGCGCTCTGCTCGTGAGGTATTACGAACGGGTGGGCGCGGGCTCGAAGCTGATGCGCAGGCGGCTCCCCGTGGCTTTCGCGAAACGTTCGAGGGTCCGCGTGGAGGGACGGCTGCCCCCGCTCTCCAGACGGGCAATCACCGCTTGCGTGGTCTTCATGCGCTTGGCGACCTCCGCTTGCGTCAGTCCTGCGCGGGAGCGCGCTTCGATCAACGCCCGCGTCAGAGCAAATTCCTCTTCCAGAGCAGCATACTCCTTCCGGTAATCCGGATTTTTCATCCACGTCTTGTGGAGATCGTCGACGCGTGTACCCATGGCTACTTCACCTCCTTGGCTCTCGATAGGGCCAGTTCGATTTCGCCCTTCGGTGTCTGCTGCGTCTTCTTCACGAAGACGCGAACGACGATGACGCGATGGCCTTTTGCGGTCACGTAGATCGCGCGGGAATGCCGTCGCGGCCTTTCATGCGCATCTCCCAAAGTTGCCCTTGGAGATGCTTGATGCGCGGCTCATGCACCCGTTCGAGACCGTACCCTTGGATGAGTTCGACGATCCGGCGAAACCGCGCCTGCAGGAAGGCGTTCGAGTTCATCTCGAACTCGGTCGCCGAGAAGTTCCACGACCGACGTCAATCTTCCAATACTACTGCATTTTTGCAATGAGCGCAGGCATTCGCTCGTCGGGCCAAAGGTGTCCTTTCGCCGAACCCGTCAGGATGGAGAGCCAGCCCTAGACGCGGGCGTCGGCGTGGACGTCTGGGGGCCGGAAAGACCTACGCTCCGAAACGTTTTCACGCTGATTTGTGGCTGGAAGAAAAGGCTTTTTCGCCCGCTAGAATTTCATCCATGGCTCATCAGTATCAGTAGGATTAGTCTTTAAATACACCTGTAAATATCATAAAAGTGACGTACAGATTAAGTGGGCGCGTTTCACTCCCGCCTTCCAAGTCGGTATACGGTTCCCGCGTATCACCTCCCCAGTGGTATCCGCCGCCATGATCGCCGCCACCGAAGGTTCCGGTGGCTTTCCCGGCCGGAATTGGATGGCGATGTGACCTGAGAGAATCGGGTTGTTTGCTGCCAACCTCATTGCCCGAAGCACCCGGCTCGCCAATCGGCAGATCCGTGCTCGGTAAGCGGCCGGAGGCATTTGGATCGACGCCAGACCCATGATCCCAGCCACGGAGGAATTTGCCTCGGTAGTCCGGGATCTTGAATACCTGCCCCGGTGCCGGACTGCCATAACGGTTCTTGAGCACAGAATACAGTGCTGGGTAGTCATCTATGTCAAGTTCCCGACCATCACATTCCATCCAACCACGGCGCTCAAGTTCGGCGGTCACAGGAAAAGCAAGAGTGCGAATTTCACCCGGAATTGCCCCAATGGTCCATTGTTTTCTTTCTTCCGCTACTGCACCAGATGCCTCTTGCTCACGCTCTTGCGCGCGAAAGGTCAACTCCAACGTGCCAGCGATATCTGTAGTGATGATGAGAGCTGTGTTCTGTCGATCTGCAATTCTGAATGCCTCTCCTATTCCTTCCACCGTGTTCGGAATCGTTCTGCCTTCCCCGATAGCTCCGCCTTGGCCGCTTATCCTTTCCAAGCCTATCAACTGCACCGCGCTAATCCTTACATCTGGACCTTGCGCTGTGGGCCGGAAGCGAACAGAGAAGTAGATGTAATCCCGCCCAACCGGCGTATGCCGACCAAGCAGGCCTGAGTCGTTCCGCGCTGCTTCAATCTCGATACACCTCAGCCAAGCATTCAGGATGTCCGCGTTTGCTCGTCTTACCAGCCTGCTACGAACCTCGTGGTAGCTGGTGTTGTCGTTCGCAAGCTCAACATGGTCTGCTTTCCAGGTTTCGACTTGCGATTGGGAGTACGTGGCGTTCATAGAAACGGGCACTCCGTAGACGGGAAATCCGAGTCCGAATCCGGCATTTTGCGCATCGCCGTGGGTTCGAAACTCGCTCTTGTACAACAGCAAATCCACGTCGCGCTTGTAGTCAACGTTCGATCGATACTGCTGAACGTCAAAGATACCTTGTTCCAGCACTCTTGCACACTCGGCCATAAGTCAACTCCTTGGAATATGAACATGAGATCAGGCAGAAGCCTGGCGCCCGACAAGTATAGCATACTTGTCGAAAGAATCTGCAGGATTCGGGCAAAAGGGCCCCCTTTCTTCCATCAGTCGACTCATTCCGAAGTATTCTGATTCCATTCGCCCCGAATCGGGCGAAACGTAGGGCCGAAACTTCTCGAGCCGACCGCGTCAGCTCAGAACGTGTACTTCAGCGCAAACTGGACCTGGCGATTATCCGCCGCCGTTCCTGTGACGCGTCCGAACGTTCCCGTGCCGAGCGTCCCGCCCGGATTTCCGAGTTGAGGCGTGTTGAACGTGTTGAACATCTCCGCCCGGAACAACACCGAGTGCCCCTCGCGATACGGCATCTTGAACGCCTTCGAGAACGACAGATCGAACGTGTGCAGTCCCGGACCCACCACCGGATTCCGTGGCGCAGTGCCATACGTCGTCGACCGCGTGAACGCGCTCGTGTCGAACCACCGATCCGCGATCTTCGTCGAGAGAATCGGCGACGCGCCCGCCACCGAGTTCGGCCGCGGCCACAGCGCATCGGCGTTCCACGTATCGCCGCTCTGGACCACGTTGAACGGGCGTCCGCTCGCCAGAGTCACGATGCCGCCGAAGGACCAGCCGCCGAGCACGAAGCCCTGCGCGCCCTTCCAACTCTTGGCGAACGGGAGCTCCCACACGTAGCTCATCACCAGGCGATGGCGCTGATCGTATACGCTCGCGGCACGCTCGGCCTTGCCGCGATTGCGCGGATTCTGGCAGACGCATCCGCCGGCGTTGATCGTCTCGGCCGCATCGTCGATCGTCTTTGACCACGTGTACGCGGCGGTGAGGCTGAGCCCTTGCGAAAAGCGGTGCTCGTAGCGGCTCTGTAGCGAGTGATAGACGGTGTTGGTATCGGGCGCGATCATGCGGATGCGCGCATAGGCGTTGTAGGGGCGGCGTGCTTGAATGTCGCCCGTGCCGGGTTCGGCTTGATTGAAATTCTGCAAACTCGTGTCAACGTGCGTGCCTTTGGTCCCCACCCAGCCCACTTCGAGCACGTCGTACTTGGAGAGTTCCTTCGAAAGCTGCAGGTTGAAGTTCTGCATGTAGCCGTTGCGGCGCTTGCGATCGACTGGCACCGACACCACGTTGTAGAACGGATTGGCCGGATACAGCTCGGACGGAATCGGGTTCTGGATGGTGGCCACGGGATTGAGTGACGGATTGATGATGGTGAGCGAGCCTCCGTTGGGCGGGTTCAACTGCAGAATGTTCATGTTGTCGAACTGCGAAACGGAGTAAAAGATTCCGTATCCACCGCGAATCACGGCGCGTTTCGGCATCCGATAGGCGAAGCCAAAGCGCGGGCTGAAGTACTTGTACTCGCCGAAGTAAATGTCCACGGTCTTGCCAGCTTCGGGCCACAGCACCGGACCCTTGGAGTCGAGATCGAAGCGCAGCGTGCGCGTGACGCCGTTCGTCTCGTGGGGCTGACCCGGCAAGTCATAGCGGAGGCCGAGATTGAGGGTCAGGTTCGAGGTCGCTTTCCAGTCGTCTTGGAAGTAGAGTCCAGTGCGCCATTGGCGGATGGCGGAAATCGGTACGCCTTCGGGGCTGAGCGTGGTTCGCGGGAAGCCGAGCATGTAGGCTGCGGCTGAATAACCGGTGATGTCTCCGGTGAAGGCCATGTTGCCGAAGGGCCAGTTGTTGGTGGTGGCGTCATCCATCAGGCGGCGGACGTCTCCGCCGAACTTGAGCGCGTGGCGGCCTCGGATGAATGACATGTTGTCGACGAACTGGAAGGTGCGGCTGTTGTCGAGGTTCGAGGATGCCTCGCTATCGCCCATGCCGATGAAGCCATCCATATTGATGACGGTGAAGCCCTGCTCGTCTTTGCGGAGCGGGCGGCCGGCGGGTCCGCCGACTTTCAGGCCTTGGATGCCGAGCGACTCGATGGTGAAGTCGCTGCCTGCGCGCGGGCTGAGCTTGCGCACGTTGCCTCGGATAAAGCCGAAGCGCGCTTCGTTGAGCAACGCCGGGCTGAAGGTGTGCACGTGCTGAATCGCCAGGCTGTCGTTCGGGAAGGTGGAGTTGTAGCGGAAGTTCGGATTCAGATTGACGTTGGGAAAAGAGCGCGCGGAATAGATGTAGTGGAAGAAGACAAGGTCTTTGTTTGAAACATATTCGTCGATGCGCGCGATGCCTTGGTCCATGGTCAGGCTGCCCACGCTGACGCCGCTATAGTTGACCGTTCCCGCAGTATTGGGCAAGGGCGTGTAGGCGTTGATGAGCTTCACCGATACGGGATTGAGCCGGCTGGAAGGCAGGACGTTGCCGGGGAAGGGCTGGTTGTTGAACGGATCGCGGATCACGCCTGTGTAGGCGGAGAAGTCGCCCTGGCGTTGCGCCGGCGTCATCACGATGTTTGTGCCGGCCGATTCGCGCGAGGCACGTGCGCCTTCGTAGTCGGCCATGAAGAAGGTCTTGTCGCGGCGGATGGGTCCGCTGAAGACGGCGCCGAATTGGTTGCGGCGAAGCAGGTCTTTGGCGAAGGGCGCGGGGCGAAACAGGTTGCGCGCGTCGAGCTTGTCATGCCGGAAGAATTCGAACAGGCTCGCGTGGAACTGATTTGTTCCCGAGCGCAGTTGCATGTTGACGTTCGCGCCCGCGTTGCCGCCGTACTCCGCCGAGTAGTTGCCGGTTTGGACCTTGAACTCCTGAATGGCGTCCACAGACGGATAGAGATTGATGTAGTTCGACCGGTTGTTGACGATGGTGACGCCGTCGAGATTCACCTGGAGCCAGGCTTGGCGGGTTCCGTTGGCGATGATGCGCGAGCCGTCAGTGGAGGCGGAGAAGAGATTGGGGTCAGCCACGCGCACGCCAGGTGTGAGCGCCGCCAGTTGTGTGAACGTGCGGCCATTGAGCGGAAGATTGACGATGCGCTCGCCGCCCACCACTTCGCCGAGCGTGGCGTTCTCGGTTTGCAGCAGCGGCGACGCGGAGGTGACTTCCACGGCCTCGGCGACCTCGCCGACCTGCATCGCGAAATCCACGCGGGCTTGCTGGTTGATTTGAATGGAGAGGTTGCTGGCGCGAGCGGGCCGGAAGCCCGCGGCCGAGACCTCCACGGAATACTGGCCGGGAACGAGGTAGCGCACCTCGTACTTGCCGTCGACCGCGGTGTTCACCTGGCGCTTCACTCCAGTGGCCGCGTTGGTGATGGTGACGGCGGCGCCGGGAATGACCGCTCCGCTCGGATCGGAAACGATGCCGAGAACACCGGTGTCGATGGTTTGGGCGAAGATGTTCAGGGCGCTAAACAGGCAGAATGCCGTGGCGCCGGTGGCGAGGAGAGCAATTCGCTTCATGATGACCTCTGCTTTCGTGGGCTTTGAAGAACAGGGCACGGTGGCCGGCGGGCGAGACCTGGCCGCAAGAAACATCGATGTCCGGCGAGCCACTTGGGTGCCGAACGACAGCGAAAGTATATCACTGTGTGACGGTGCGTGAGATATACTCGCTCGTGCTTGAACACATCTGTGAGGTCAGGCGGAAAGGATGCGTATGAATCTTCTTCACTCCACTCGCCGGAGCCTGCTTCGCGGCGCCGGTTTGGTCAGCGCACTCGGCTCGTTTCCGCGACTCGCGGCAGCGATGGCGGCGCGCAGTTCGCAAGATGCAGCCAAGGTGTACACGCGGCTGGGGCTCCGGCCGATCATCAACGCCGCGGGAACCTACACGCACCTGGGCGGATCGATGATGCCGCCGGAAGTCATCGAAGCGATGCAGGATGCGGCGCGGAACTACGTGCCCATCCGCGACCTCAGCCGCGCTGTTGGCGCGAAGATCGCCGAACTCACGGGCAACCCGGGCGCGCTGGTCACCACGGGAGCCGCAGGCGCGATCTTCGTGGGTACGTGCGCCTGCATTGCCGGCGACGATCCGGAGAAGGCCAAGCGCCTTCCTTTCACTGACGGCATGCGCAACGAGATCGTCACGCAGAAGCTGCACATGACCGGTTGGATCCGGCAGTGCGAAGCCGCGGGCGGACGCATGGTGGATGTGGAATACAAAGACGAGATGGAGCGCGCAATCACCGGCAAGACCGCGATGCTCTATTACCTGATCGCCGAGAAGCACTTCGGCACGCATCGCGACAAGCTCGACGCGCCGGGCGGGAAGGTGTCGCTCGAGGAGTGCATCCAGGTGGCGAAGAAGCACCGGATTCCGCTGCTCATTGACGCCGCGGCCGAACTGCCGCCGTTCGAGAACCTCTCGGGCTACGTGAAGATGGGCGCTGACCTCGTGGCGTTTAGCGGAGGCAAGGGATTGCGCGGTCCGCAGAACGCGGGGTTGCTACTGGGGCGCAAAGATCTGGTGACGATCGCCGAGACATTCCAGAGTCCGTATAGCGGTATCGGGCGCGACCTCAAGATTTCCAAAGAGACCTACATCGGCATGCTCGCCGCGGTGGAGCGCTATGTAAAGGTGGATCATCGCGCGGAGATGGAGTCGTGGAAAGCGCAGATCGAGCACGTGCGCGGTGTGCTCGGCAAGATCTCGGGTGTGGAGACGGGCTACGTGCCGGACTGGGTGACGAATCACGTTCCCAGGATGTGGGTGAAGTGGGACGAGAAGTCGTGGAACTTCTCTCGCGAAGATTGCTTCAAGGCGTTGCAGGACGGCGATCCCGCGGTGGTGCCGCTGCGAACGCCGATGGGCGTGACGATCGTGCCCTGGATGATGGAGCCGGGGCAGGAGCGGATTGTGGCGCAGCGTGTGAAGGAAGTGCTCGAGAAAGCGCGGAAGACGGCGTCGGCGCGGCCGGTGCGGACGGCGGAGGAGTTGGCTGCGGATTTTCGGATGGACAATCCGATCGACTATTGGGCGGGGTGATTCGGTCGCGATGCGATCAGAGCGAACTCGTAGCCGGTACAATCAGGTTATGCCTCGGCAACTCGAAGCCGTCTACGAACATGGAATTTTGCGCCCCTTGGAACCGCTCTCTCTGCCAGAGAAGCAGCATGTTCTTTTGACGCTCGAAGAAAAACCCGCGCGGTTGAGTTGGGAAAGCTCCGAACCTATTGACGAGCGTCGCGAAGAGTTGCGATGGCTTGCCACGGAGGCGGGGCCGTATGCCGGCGAATGGGTTGCCCTGGACGGTCCGCGTCTGGTCGCACATGGAGCTAGGCTTGCGGACGTGAGTTCGGCGGCGATTGCGGCGGGTGTCGCCGAGCCTTTCTTTGCTCGTGTTCCGCGAGAGCGGAATGTGCCGTTCGGTGGCTGGTAGCCGCATGTACCTGCTCGAATTCAGCCACATCCACGACTAGTCGGGTGACGATGAGAGCGTCGTTGTCCCCGTCGTTCTCCGGTCGGGCGTAAACCAGATTCGCTTCGCTGCCAGTATTTGATACTGGCGCATCGTTTTGCGTGTTCGGAGCAGAGATCGCAGCGGCTCTGGGCCTGACCTTGGAGCGCGGAATCCGGTTGCGATTCAGGACCGCAACCGGCGGATTCGAAACCTTCGGGCACGAGGTGGAGATCGCTGTGCTGGGGGTCACTACCAACGCGATGGTGTACTTCTTCGCCGATCCGATGATTGACAAGAACGTGCTCGGAAGAATCGGTTGGCTGGATCGAGTCCGGCTAGGACTGGTTCACCACGACTCGAAGGTGTACATCGCACCGTACGACTGATGTCGAACGGCAATCGGCTCCGCCAATCGGACCAATTTGGCAGTCCAATCTGTTATCCTGAAGGTTCATGCTCACCGGGATCCATCTCGATGGCGGACTCGAAGCGCCTCTATACAGGCAGCTTTTCGAGCAAATCCGCCAGCGGATTGCACTGGGCGTCTTGGTGGTGGGCGAGCGGATCCCGCCAACTCGGGAATTGGCTGAGCAGCTTGGACTGAATCGGACAACCGTCTCCGCTGCCTACGAACTACTCGAAAAGGAAGGGCTGATCCGGGGGCACGTAGGCCGGGGCAGCTTCGTGCAGGGGGCTCCGGCGCCTGCGGAAGAGCTGAAGGCTCCAGGTCCGGCGGCGGAACCGCGCATCAGTTTCCTCGCGTCGCGTCCTCCCGAGGAGTTGTTTCCGGGCGACGAATTTCGCGAGACCGTGCGCGAAGTCATGGCGGCCGGGGACTTGGGTTCGATCTTGCAACTCGGTTCTCCGCTCGGCTATGAACCGCTACGCCGGCATCTGCTTGCGCAATGGAAGCAGGGCGGGGAAGAGTTGCTTGTGACCAACGGCTGCCAGCAAGCGCTCGACTTGATCCAGCGCGCACTCGTTTCGCCCGGCGATGCGGTAGCCGTGGAGGATCCGGTTTACCCAGGACTGCGCGAAGCGTTTCAGCGCGGCGGAGCGCGAGCGATCGGTTGGGGGAACCTGGCCGAACTCGAACATGTGCTGCGGCGCGATCGTCCGCGGTTGATCGCGGTGACACCGAGCTTTCAGAATCCGACCGGACGCACGTTGAGTCTCGGCGAGCGGCGCGACGTGGTCCGGCTGGCGGCGCAGCAGCAGACGCTCCTCGTGGAAGTGGACATCTATAGCGCCTTGCGATACGAAGGCGAGGCGCTGCCGACACTGAAGGATTTGGCCGCGCCTGATGGGGTGGTGCAAGTGGGCTCGTATTCCAAAGTCGCGTTCCCGGGATTGCGCGTGGGATGGATGCGCGGTCCGCGAGCGCTGATCGCGCGGATGGCCGAAGCGAAGCGCTGGGCCGACCTGCATACCGACCATCTTGCGCAAGCGATTTTGCTGCGATTCGAAGAGAGTGGGCGCCTGGAAGAGCATCGGCGCCGCGTTGTGACCGCCGGCCGTGAGCGATTGGCAGCGTTGCTCGACGCATGTGCACAGTGGTTCCCCGCCGAGGTGCAGTACTCGAAGCCGGCTGGTGGGATGAGCGTTTGGGTCCGGTTGCCGGAATCCGTGGACACGGCGGATCTGGCGCGGCGGGCCTCGCGCGAGGGTGTAGGATTCCTACCGGGCAGTTACTTCGCAGTCACGCGGTCACATGCGAACTGCTTGCGGTTGAGTTTCGCGGGGACGCGGCCCGAGGCGATCCGCGAGGGAGTGCAGATACTGGGCGGATTATTCCGCGACGAGATGGCGCGGCCTGCGTTCTCCATGAGTGCGGGTTCGGCCGCGGTAGTGGTGTAAAGTAAGGAGCATCGACAATGTTCGCAGACGAAACTTTTCGAGTGAAGGTCGGCTTGGCCGAGATGTTGAAGGGCGGCGTGATCATGGACGTGACCAACGCCGAGCAGGCGCGGATCGCCGAAAAGGCGGGCGCGGCCGCGGTGATGGCGCTCGAGCGCGTGCCGGCCGATATCCGCAAAGAAGGCGGCGTGGCGCGCATGGCGCCGATTTCGAAGATCCGCGAGATCATGCACACGGTCAGCATTCCGGTGATGGCGAAGGCTCGCATTGGCCATTTCACCGAGGCGCGGGTGCTGGAAGCGTTGAAGGTGGACTACATCGACGAGAGCGAAGTGCTGACGCCCGCCGATGAAGAACACCACATCGACAAGAAGAACTTCAAGATTCCGTTCGTGTGCGGAGCGCGCAATCTGGGCGAAGCCCTGCGGCGGATCGCCGAAGGCGCGGCGATGATCCGGACAAAGGGAGAGGCTGGGTCCGGCAACATCGTGGAAGCCGTGCGGCACATTCGCACGATCGTGAAAGAGATGAAGCAGCTCACCGTGCTCGGCGAGGAAGAACTGGTGCATGAAGCGAAGAAGCTGCAGGCGCCGCTCGAACTGGTGCATTACGTAGCCAAGCACGGCAAGCTCCCGGTGCCGAACTTTTCCGCGGGCGGAATCGCGACCCCTGCCGACGCCGCGCTGGTGATGCAGTTGGGCGCGGAGGCGGTTTTCGTGGGGTCCGGCATTTTCAAGTCAGACGATCCGGAAGCGCGTGCGAAGGCGATCGTGAAGGCGGCGACCTATTATAAGGATCCGGTGAAGCTGCTGGAAGCGAGCGAGGAACTCGGTATCGGCATGCCCGGGATCGACGTCTCGAAGCTCGAAGAAGGCGAGCTCATGCAGACGCGGGGCTGGTAGCGTACCTTGCCGACTATCGGTGTACTGGCGTTGCAGGGCGACTTCGAGGCGCACGCGCGGGCTTTCGAGCAGGCGGGCGCCAAGGCCGTGGAGGTCCGCACGGCGGAGGAACTCGCACGGGTGGATGGGCTGACGATTCCGGGCGGTGAGAGCACCACGATGCTCAAGCTGATCCATTATGAGAATCTCTGGGGGGCGCTGGTGGACTACGCGCGGCGGCGGCCGGTGCTCGGCACCTGCGCGGGTGCGATCCTCATGGCGAAAGAGGTGACCCATCCGTCACAGGAGTCGTTTGGCGTGATGGATATCGATGTGGAGCGCAACGCCTATGGCCGCCAACTGGACAGTTCGGTGGCCGAAGTGGAGTCCGTGTGGGGGCCGATGGAGGCCGTGTTCATTCGCGCGCCGATCATTCGGCGCGTGGGCGAGGGCGTGCGGGTGTTGGCGAGTTACCGCGGCGATCCCGTGATCGTGGAGCAGGGGCGTTTGATGGTGGCGACATTTCATCCCGAGTTGACGGGGGACCGCCGCGTGCAGCGGGCGTTCCTCGAGAAGGTGGAGGCGTGTCGAGAATAAGCGGAAGGCCGCGATCGCTGGCGCCGGTGAAGTACCGGGTGCTGTTCGTGTGCATCGGCAACGCGGTGCGGAGCCAGATGGCGGAAGCGTTCGCGCGGAAGTACGGATCCGATGTGATGGTGGCGTCGAGCGCGGGGATGGCTCCGGCGGGTGCGCTGGCATCGGGGACGGTGAAGGTGATGGGCGAGCGCGGGATCGACATTTCGCGGCAGTATCCGAAGTCGATCTACGAGGCCCCGGGCGGGCCGTTCGACGTGATCGTGAACATCAGCGGGATGGAACTGCCGCGGCAGTTCCGGCCAAGGGTGGTGAAGGAGTGGACCGTGGGGGATCCGATTGCGGGTCCGGAGCAGGGCTATGTGGAGGCGGCGGACAAGATCGAGGCGTTGGTGATGCAACTGGTCCTCGAGTTGCGGGGGATGGCGACGGGCGGGGTTTAGACGCTACCAGCGGGCCTCGGCCCTGGATGCCCGGTTGCCGCGGCAAATCCGCGGGCCGATACTGATACCAGATCGCCAATCCATGCTTTGATCACGCACTGCGGCGATCATCGCAGTCTCTTCACTGCCCGGTTCGGCTTGGACCACACCACGCGCGCCAGCAACGTCGCACCCTCCGCGCCCCGTTGCTTGGCGACCTCGAAGAACATGCCCTCTGCATCCGTCACCCAAGACTCCTCGGGCGTCATCGCCGCCGCGCCGAAGTTGCCGAACGTGGCTCCGCGCTCGGGCATCAGAATCTTCTCGGTGGATCGCACCACTCGCAGCGTCGCCGGATCCACCTGCGCCAGAAAGAGCGGTGCGCGATGGCGGAACACGTGATCGTTGTTCGCGCCCTTGCGTGTGTAGGCGAGGAAGAGTCCGTCGCTGTGGGCGAGCCAGTGCTGCTGCGTATTGTAGCTGCCGAGTTCGGCTCCGTCGTCGAAGAGCCATTCGCGCAGGGGAGGGAAGTGCAACCCATCGTCGCTCACGCTCACGTAGCCTTTCAGGTCATTGCGAACGGTCAGATAATACTTGCCCTGAAATCGCACGATGGAGGGCTCCACCAGTCCGCGCACTACATTCGAATGATGCTCGCTGCCGTGGCGGAGGTATTTGAGATCGCTGCCATCGAAGCGGAACTGGGCGACCGTCACCGAGGCGGGGGCCTTGGCCGAGGGCGCGAAGTAGAACGGCAAGAGCACGGTGCCATCATTCATTTCGAGCCACTGTGCGCAGGCGCTGCGAGCGAAGTCGAACTTCTCGCCTTCGGGCATGGCGATCGTCTTCCACGGCGCCCACTTCCCGGTCTTCGGGTCGAACACGGTGTACGAGGTCTGGTGAGAGCGCTTCACGTCTTCGAGTTGCGTGCCCTTCTTGTCATAACGCACGCGGGCGCCCACGGCGATCAGGCGGCGGGTCTTCGAGTGCCAACCAGGCGTGACGTCGGCGACGGCGATATCGACGGTGTCGGATTCTTTGGTCCAGGCGAGTTCCGGAATTTCGCGCGGGCCGTCCCAAGTCTTGCCGAGATCGCGACTCATCATCGCCGCGAGGCCGCTGTAGTAGTCCGACGTGAAGAGGTGCTTCTGGAGCGTGATGATGCTGAGTCCCGGCATCGCCGCCGGACGCGGATGGAACCACTGCCACTTGGGATCGGTCTGCTTGTGCAGCGTTTCGAGCTTCACTTCGAAAGGGAGCGGCTGGAACGATTGCGCGTGTGCAGCCAGTGCGGCGAGGAGGAGCAGGATCATGCGAGGAACATTCTATCGCCTCCGCCTGGTGATTCAGGAATGGCTTTCCTGTGACGTGCCGCTGCTGGTCCTGTGCAAAGGCTGCCCGGATCATTGCGGGCGCCCACACCGGAAGCGGGACTGAAGTCCCGCGCAGGCTAAAGCCTGCCCCACGATCGGAAGCCGAGTGTTCCACCAGTGGGTGAGCTTCTGGAGACGGTTATTCGCCCGCGAGTTGCGCTTCGGTGAGTCGATTCAGCAGCGGCTCTCCGGCGAGATAGCGCCGCAGGTTTTGCGCGAAGATGTCCCACACGCGATCGCGGAAGTGCTGGCTCAACGACGATCCTGAGATGTGCGGCGTCAGAATCACATTCGGATATCGCCACAACGGATGCTCGGGCGGGAGCGGATAGACCCAGTGCGTGTCGATGGCTGCGCCGGCGATCCAGCCTTCGTCGAGCGCGCGCAGCAGGGCCTGCTGTTGGATGATGGGCCCGCGAGCGGGATTGAGCACGAAGGCACCCTTGCGTAGGATTCGGAGTTCGCGTTCACCCACGATTCCCTCGGTAGCCGGTGTGAGCGGCATGCCAATGATGAGGAAGTCGAGGCCCGAGAGAAACTCGGCCTCCTCGCCTGCAGTGAATACGCGATGCGGCAGCACTCCATCGGGGTCGCCGGCGCCTTCCACGCGATAGATACCGTGCCGAGGCTTGACGCCGCTACGCGTCAGCACATGCACCTGCATCCCGAGCGCTCGGGCGAGTCGAGCCGTTTCGCGGCCGATGCCGCCGTAGCCCCACAAACCCACGGTCATGCCGCGAACCTCGCGCTGGAACGCCGCGCCGCGATCCCAGACGCCGGCGTCTTGGTTGCGGATCATGCCCCGCAGGTCGCGCGCGAGGTTGATCATCATGGCGATGTTCCACTCGGCGATGGGGACATCGAAGCAGCCGCGGCCGTTACTCGCCAGAATGGCGCGCTCATTCAACCCGAGCCCGAACAATTGCGAATATCCAGTGGAGCCGATCTGGATCCACCGCACGGCTTTCATGTCGCGAAAATTCGCGGGCGGAAACGTGCAGAACAAAATCTCGGCATCGCGGATGCGCACGGCGGGAATCTCACGCGTCCGCTCTTCGGGCGACTCGAAGCAATCGATCGTTACGCCAGGCACCGCGCGGACCGCCGCCAGCGTTTCGACATGTTCCGGAAAGTCGATGAAAATGTGTGGCATCAGTCGCGAAGAATCTTTCCGGGCACGTCATTGAACTCGCCCGAGCCGGGTTGGAACGGATAGCGGTTCTTGATCTCGTCAGTGAGGATGATGCCGAGACCGGGTTTCTCGGGCGGCAGCACGTAGCCGTCGCGCATGACGAATGAGCCGTCGAGGAGGTCCGCGTGGAGACCGGCGTAGTCGGGAGCGATCTCGAGAATTCGCGTGTTCGGCGCGGCGAAGCCGCAGTGGACATTCTGCATGAGCGCACCGGCCGCGCCCCAGGCGTGCGTGGCGATTCCGCGGCCGCGCTCGTGCAGCATCTGCGCCACTCGCAGGAATTCGCCGAGTCCGCCAGTATACGCAGCGTCCGGTTGGCCGATGTCGAAGGCGTCGCATTCGGCGAACACGCGCCACTCATAGAAAGCGGTGAGGCATTCGCCGCCGGCAATCGGAACGGGCGTGCGGCGGCACAGTTCGGCGTAGCCCCATGGATCGGTGTAGTGGAGCGGCTCTTCGAAGAAGAAGAGACCGTAGGGTTCGACCGCCTTGCAGGCTGCTTCGGCAATGTCGAGCGTCCAGGTGGCGCCGACGCTATTGCCCATGTGGCCGTCGAGCATCATCTCCATGTCTCGACCGCAATGCTGGCGCAGGAAGTCGAGCTTGTCGCCTTCGAAATCGGCGGCTTCTTGCGGAGTGGTGGGCGTGTACCAGCCGTCTTGCGGCGAGTAGGATCCGGTGGCGATCTTGAACGCGCGGAATCCGAGCGAACGGTAGTAGTCGACCTTTTCGGCGAGGCGAGACTTGGGGTAGTTGGAAGGTCCGCCGGTAGCGTATCCGAGCAGGCGATCGTGCTTCGACCCGCCGAGAAGCTGGTGGACCGGAACCCCGTGCATCTTGCCACGCAGGTCCCAGAGCGCGGCTTCGATCGCGTTGAGCACCGATGTGCCCAGCCCGACGCGGCACCAGAAGTTGCCGCAGTGATACATGCGGTTCCACAACTCGGCGATATTCTCTTTGAACTCGCCCATGACGATGGGTGCGAAGAAGTCGACGATGGCGGGCACGGCTTCGGGGCAGAAGTAGCCAGCGTAGGTTTCGCCGATTCCCACCAGTTCCGTGTCGGTGATCAGTTCGACGAAAGCGGCCGAGCGGCGGCCGCGAGCTTCCCGCAGAAACCGGTCATTGGTGCAAGGTCCAGTGAGGAGCGTAGTTTTGACGTCGATGATCTTCATGCTGCGATCCAGTCTGCGTATTTGTCGTGGAGGGTGCGGCGGCACTCTTCGAAGACTTCTTCGGAGAAGCCTTGATACGGAGAGAGCAGACGCAGCGGCATCGGGATGCCGCCCAGTCGCACCAGAGCCTTGTCGTAGGCGCCGTCGATGAGTGGCTGACGGCGCATCGGTGCGATCACGTCTTCCACCGCCGTCAAGTACTCCGCTTGGTACGGGAACAGTTTGTCCCACTGCTTCGTGCGGCCGTACTCGAAGAGCTGATGCGTCTGGCGCGGGAACATTGGCCCGAACGACGAGAGCATGGAGCACTCGCCGAACAGGCATCCGGTGGGGAACATGCCCTCGCCGAGGAAATGCTGTAGGTCGCCTGCCTGCTTCAGCAGTTCCATGGTGCCGTGCACGGTGGTACCTGTGTTCTTGGTGGCGACGAGGTTCGGACAAGCGTCGGCGATGCGGCGATACTCGGGTCCGGCGAGCACGCGCTTGGTGCGGGCCAGGTTGTAGTGGAGAAACTTCGCGTCGGGGAACATGCCGCACACATCCTGGAAGAAGCGCATCGTCTCGGCGTCATTGAGCGCGCCCCAACTCGGAAGCGAGATCTGGAACTCGCGAAAGCCGAGCGAGTAGGCGATGGAAAGCCGCTCGCGGAACTGCGGGACGGAGAGCGCGATCACGCCCACCTGCGCATGCACGCCGGGCTGCTCGGTCTCTTCGCGGAAGATCTCGACGATGCGCTGGAAGCGCGGCAGGTCCACTGCGTAGCCTTCGCCGGCGGTACCGAAGACGTAGCAGTGTTTGAATCCTGCGGCCAGCACGTGCTGGACCTCTTGCCGGAAGACGTCTTCGAGCAGGCGCTCTTGATCGTCCCAGGGGATTTCGCAACTGACCAGAATTGCTTGTGGGTAGCGGGTGCTCATGGAGCCTCCTTTTTTTGCTCTTCGAGAATTTCGTGATAACGGCCGGGCGCGAGTGGCGCGACGCGCTGAACGATGCCCGATGGCCAGCGGATTTCCAACTCGCCGGGCTGTCCGGCCGAACCGAGTCCGAAGACGACGCGGCGATCGTGCGAGGCGAGAAAGCTTCCACCTCCCGTGATCCATCGGGTCAGCGTGCGATTGCCCACGCGCAGGCTGAGCTTGGCGCCGATGGCGTCGCGATTCGAGACCGTGCCGACGAGCTTCACGCCGACCCAACGGGACTTTGTTTCGTTGCGCGTCTCATTGTGCGCGAGCACCGGCGGCTGGTTCAACGACACGAAAGCAACGTCCACCGCGCCATCATTGTCGAAGTCGCCGGTAGCCATGCCACGGCCGAGAAACGCC
The DNA here is from genome assembly GCA_046331625.1 of Bryobacteraceae bacterium. Lineage (GTDB taxonomy): Bacteria > Acidobacteriota > Terriglobia > Bryobacterales > Bryobacteraceae > JAXLQL01. The sequence continues at coordinate 8,331 of JAXLQL010000019.1, read as the reverse complement.
CGCCCGAAGAGGCCGCCCGTGGCCGCGCGCGTGAAGTGGCCCGAGCCGTCGTTCGCAAGCAGCAGCGGTGGCTCCTGGTAGGAGACCGACTTGTTGGAGCGCGAAATCATTTCCTGCAGATGCCCGTTGACGATGAAGAGATCGAGGTCGCCGTCATTATCGTAGTCAATGAATCGGATGCCCCATCCTACATAAGGACGGGTCACTCCCGCCAGTCCGGAGGTGACGGTGGATTCGCGAAACGGGAGCTTGCCCTGATTCAGATACAGCGCGTGGTATTCGCCATCGAAGTTGGTGACCGCGAAGTCGGGGCGGCCATCTCCGTCGGCATCTCCGGCGTCGACCCCCATTCCGGCGCGGGCCACGCCGTCGAGGTTGTAGGCGACCTCGGCTTCGAGCCCCACATTTTGGAACTTGCCATTGCCGAGGTTTCGCAGCAACAGGTTGGGTGACGCATCGCGCGCGACGAACAGGTCCTGCCAGCCGTCGCCGTCATAGTCGATCGCGACTACGCCGAGCGCGCGGCCCGGAGATTCGGAGATGCCGCTCACGGCGCTCACGTCAGCGAATGTGCCATCGCCATTGTTTCGGTAGAGCCGCGCGGGCCGGCCGCGATAGGCGGTTTGCGCGCAGTAGGTGGGCTTGCCTTCGAAGTCGCAGCGGCGCGAATCTTCGAACGAGAACTCGGCATAGTTGGCGATGAATAGATCGAGGCGGCCGTCATTGTCGTAATCGAACCAAGCGGCCGACGCTCCCCACTCGCCCTGATTGGCGACGCCGGCTTTGGCTGTGACGTCAGTGAACGTGCCGTTTCCGTTCGAGCGATACAGTGCCGAGTGCGGATATCCGGTGATGAAGATGTCGGTGTGGCCATCGTTGTCGAAGTCGGCGGCGGCCACGCCCATGCCATAGAAATCGATTTGCGCGATGCCGGCTTTGGCTGCAACATCGGCGAATCGCCCGCCGCCGAGATTGCGATAGAGCGCGTTGCGCACGGGATTGGGGGCGCGCCCGTGTGGGGTTTCGCCGCTCGCGACGAAGAAGAGGTCAAGCCGGCCGTCGTTGTCGAAGTCGAGGAAGGCGACGCCGCCGGTGGTGGATTCGACGAGATAGCGATCGGGCGATTCGCCATTGAAGTTACGCCACGCGATGCCAGCGCTGGCGGTGACGTCGCGGAACACGGGTTCGGAGGCAGGCGCGGCGAGCAAGGCCAGCAGCAGGAGGCGCGAAGACTCAGTCACCGGCGGCTGCGCTCGAAGCGGGCGTCCACGTTTTGCGTTCCACGAGGTCGCGGCGTAGGAAGACGATGTATCCGAAGGCCGTGATCGCCGAGCCGATTACCATGATCACCGAGAGTCCTCCGAAGATGCCCGCCAAGCCTTGCGTCGACTTGAGGAAAGAGGCGACCATGATGCCGATGCCGCCGGCCAGGCAGTTGCCGGCGTTCATCAAGCCGATGGCGGTGGAGCGATACTGCGGAGCGAGCAGATCGCATAGCAGGGGCGTTTCGTTGTTCGAGCCGAGCTTGGCGAAGAACGAGAAGAGGAAGATGCACAGGTTGAGCATCATCACCGGAGGCTTGAACAGGAACGCCAGCAGGAACGGGGCCGAGATCGCATAGCACACGCTCAATATCAGCATGCGGCGGCGGACCTGGGTTCCGGCCACGCGGTCAGAGAACCAGCCTCCGAACAGCAGGCCAATCATGCTCGCGCCTTGCAGCATGAAGGTGCCCGCGAAGCCGGCGGCGGCGAGGCTGAGGTCGTAGGTTTCCTTGAAGAAGAGGGGGAGCCAGTTGAGGAAGATCCAAGTGCCCACGGCTACGAGCATGGCCTCGCCGAAGATCACCAGGCAACTCGGAACGGCAATGACCGCGGCGACGCTGCTCCACAGCGGAGGCTTGTCCTCAGCTGCTTGGGGTTCCGCGGCGATCGGGCGGCCATCGCGCAAATACGAGAGCGCGAATGCTGCCAACGCCAATCCGGCGATGCCGAGAATCACGAAGCTGGCGCGCCAGCCGTAGTGTTCGGCGAGATAGCCCGCGCCTGCGCCTCCCGCGACGAGGCCGAAGCTCAGACCCGCGGTGTGGAGCGCGATGGCGGTGGCTCGTGATTCCGAACCGTGATAGTCCGCGATGAGTGCGATCGCCGCGGGAAGGTAGGCTGCTTCGGCGAAGCCGAGGATCACGCGGCTGATGAGGATTTGCGAGATGCCGCCGGTGAACGCCGTTGCGAGGGTGACGATGCTCCAGGTGGCGAGGCTGAAGGCGATGATGCGGCTGCGGGAGAAGCGGTCGGCGAACGATCCGGCCAAGGGCGATGCGAGTGCGTAGGCCCACAGGAAGGCGGTCCCGATGGCGCCCAGTTGCTTGTCCGTTGCGCCGAACTCGGAACGCAACAGCGGGAAAACAGAGGAGATGGCCGTGCGATCCCCGTAGTTGAGAGCTCCGATGCAAAACAGGAGCGCCACCAGCCGCCAGCGATAGTTCCCAGTAGGCAGATGGCGAGTATATCATTCCGGTGCGCTCGGATGGGGTACGGCTTTCGCTGGATGTGCGAGGTTCGCGGTTGTTGGTATACTGCGGACGGATGTGGAAGGTGGGGGCCTGAGTACGCCCTGTTGGGCCCGGGTCTCCCGTTGAAAAGCTTCTCGACGACCACAACGTAACCGCCGAAATCGATTCGGATGGTTACGGATCGTCGCCTTCTGAGGATCGTGATGTTCATAGCATCACCTCCTTTTGAGATACCCCTGCCGGGCGGTGCGAACGCCCAGCAGGGGTTCTGCCTTTTCAGGCAGAACTCATGAAGTTCCTGATTCCGTCCACGAACTCATGGTAAGGCATCCTGTAACGCCACCTTCCGGTACCAGTTCCCTCTGAACTCTCCCCGGCAGCGCTGGGATGACATATCCTCAGAGGAATGTCCGTTTCGCTGATTCCTCTTCGCTTCCTCCACCGCGCCGTGGACGTGTGCGGAAACAAGCCCTGTGCGCAGGAGTGGGGTACGGCTTTCGCTCGATGTGCGAGGATCGCGGTTGTTGGTATACTGGGGGCGGATGTAGAAGGGCGGGGCCTGAGTATGCCTCGTTGGCCCCGCGTTTCCCGTTAAGGCCTCACGGCCTTATTGGGATCTCGACGACCACAACGTAACCGCCGAAATCGATTCGGATGGTTACGGCTCGTCGCCTTCTGAGGATCGTGATGTTCATTCCATCACCTCCTTTTGAGATACCCCTGCCGAGCGCGCCAACGCTCAGCAGGGGTTCCGCCTTTTCAGGCAGAACTCATGAAGTTCCAGATTCTATCCACGAACTCATGGTAAGGCATCGTCCTGGAACGCCACCCTCTCGTACCACTGCCCCCGAACTCAACCCGGAAGCGCTGGGATGACATATCCTGAGAGGAATGTTCGTTCCGCTGGTTCCTCTTCGCTTCCTCCATCGCGCCGTGGACGTGTTTGGAAACAAGGTCGGCATCGTTTCGGGCGACCGCCAATTCACCTATCGCGAGTTCGCCGCCCGCGTCGAGAAGCTCGCCACCGGACTCGCCAAGACCGGGATCCAGCCAGGCGATCGAGTGGCGTTCCTCTCGTTCAACACGAATCAACTGGTGGAAGGCTACTACGGAGTCCCGCAAGCGCGCGCCATTGTGATGCCGCTCAACGTCCGCCTGACGGCGTTCGAGCTGACCAACATCCTGAATCACTCGGGCGCGAAGATGCTGATCTTCGAGAACGACTTCGCCTCCGTTGTGGAGCAGTTGAAGCCTGCTTGCAAGGGCGTCGAGCATTGGGTAACCGCCGACGGCTCGTCACCGCTGGCTGACATGACCTACGAGCAGATTCTCGGGCAGGGCCATCCCGAGCGCGCCGACATCTTCACCTATGACGAACTGGCGATCGCCGAGCTCTTCTACACGAGCGGCAGCACCGGAACTCCCAAGGGCGTCATGCTGAGCCATCGCACGCTCTACCTGCACGCGCTCGATATCGCCACCATGATGAAAGAGCCGGAGACCGCGGTGGACCTGCACACGATCCCGCTGTTTCACGCCAATGGCTGGGGCCGGCCGCAATGCTCCACCATGCTCGGATGCAAACAGATCATGGTGCGGCGTTTCGAGCCCGCCGGAGTGTTCAAGTTGATTCGGGAACACAGGGCGACCCAAATGAGCCTGGTCCCGACCATGGCCAACGCCTTGTTGAATGCTCCCGAACTTGCCACGGCGGACCTTTCGAGCCTGCGGCAAGTGATGTTGGGCGGCGCGGCTTCCTCCCCGGAGTTGGTGGAGCGGCTCGAGAAGGCTTTCGGTTGCGTGTGCCACGGTGGATACGGGCTCACCGAAACTGCTCCTGTAGCCACCACGGCCCGCTTCAAGGGGACCTTCGAATATGGCTCGGACGCCGAGCGTTACCGCCGCCAAGCCATGGCCGGATGGCCCGTTCCCGGTGTGTCGGTCCGCGTAGTCGACCCGGAAATGAAGGATGTCGCCCGTGACGGCCAGGCGATCGGCGAAGTGGTGATCATGGGCGATCACGTGATGGAAGGCTACTACAAAGAGCCGGAGCAGACCGCGGCGGTGATGTCGGGCAAATGGTTCCACACGGGCGACATGGCGGTGTGGGACGAGGAGAACTACATCCACATCGTCGATCGCAAGAAAGAGATCATCATCTCCGGCGGCGAGAACATCTCGTCGCTCGAAGTGGAGAAGGCGATCTTCGCGCATCCGGCCGTGTTCGAGTGCGCCGTGGTGGCCGCGCCAGACGAGAGGTGGGGCGAGGTTCCGGCGGCGATCGTGGTGTTGAAGCCCGGGCAAACGGTTTCGGAAGCCGAATTGCTCGAGTTTTTGATGCAGCGGCTGGGCAAGTTCAAGTTGCCGCGCCTGATCCGGTTTCAGGAAGAGCAGTTGCCGAAGACGGGTACGGGTAAGATCCGCAAGTTGATCTTGCGCGAGAACTTCTGGAAAGGCAAGGAAAAACGGGTACAAGGCTGATGCATTGCCTTTGGCTGGAATGCGGTTCAGGAGAGAAGGAACTGCTGCTGGCCGGCCTTTACGGGCACAGCACGCTCGGCGTGACCGAGCATGATTTACCGGGTGGCCGGGTAAAACTGCAAGCCTTCTTCGATGGGCCGCTGGACTTAGATGACTGGTCCACCTATGCGCCGCGTTGGGAAACCGTGCAATTCGACGCCAGGTGGCAGCCGCCGGAGCCGCTCCTAGTTGGCGAGCGTTGGTTCCTGGTGCCGGAAGGGCGCGACGATGCCACGCCGGCGGGCCGCTTGCGGCTGCCAGTGCATCTCGGCATGGCATCGGGCTCGGGCTATCACGCGCCGACGCAACTGGCGCTGGAAGCTCTGGAACAGACGCTGCTCGCCACCGACGATTTTCTCGATGTCGGCGCGGGAACCGGTATCCTCTGCCACGCCGCTGCCTTGCTCGGATGTTGCCGCCGCGTGGGCTGCGATATCGATAGCGATGCAGTAGCCGTCGCGCGCCGGACCGGCGTACCGGCCGAGATGTTCGTCGGCTCGCCCCGGTCGCTGCGCGCTAAGAGCTTTGACGCCATCGCAGCCAACCTCAACGCCGAGACGCTGCTTGGATTGCGTCACGAACTGCTCCGTGTGTTGCGTCCGGGCGGGCGGCTGATCCTTTCGGGGTTCCAGCACCATCGCGCTGATGCCGTGACGGTGGCGTTCGAACTCCCGGTTCGCCAAATGTTCGCCCAAGACCGCTGGCGTTGCGCGGTTCTTTCAGCCTGAACTCATTTTTCGCGAGAATATTTCCCGGCTGAGACGACTACTTCATAAAGAGGGTCGTTTCCCCGATGAATCACTACGAGGAGTTTGGCCTCACCTCGCAAGCCACGGCGGAGGAGATCAGCCTGGCTCACAAGAACCTGGCGCGGCTGCTCCACCCCGATCAATACCAAGACGGCGGACTGAAGCACCTGGCCGAATGCCAGATGAAGCGGGTCAACGCGATCTACGAAGTGCTTTCCGACCCGGCGCGCCGCCGTATGTACGATTTGCAACTGGCTGCTCCGCCGGTGTTGCAGAAGGCGGACGAGGTACGGCCGGCTCCCTACCGGAGCTGGTTCTGGCTCGGCGGAACGGTGCTCGCGATATGCGGCATCTACGCGATCCTCGAGTCGCAGGCCGCGCAACGAGTGGTGATCGTGGAGCGTCCGCGGGAAGGCGAGGCTGCTCCGATGCAACCATCAGGTCCGGTGGCGATGCGAGCTTCCGAGGCGCAAGGCAACACCGAGCAGATTCGGCAGTTGGCTAACGAGACACGCGAACTGCGCCACATGTTGCGGCAGGTGATGGCCGAACGCGACCAGGCGCAAGCTCGCCTTTCCTCCCTCCGATCGTCACCGGCGATCGCCGCGGCGAACTTGCCGCAGACGCAACAGGCAGCGGCCGGTGGGGAAGTCGAGGATCGAGGGTCGGCGCGTGCAAGCGCACCCGGTCCTGCGCCGGTGCGGCGCAAGCTGGCCGGAACGTGGATTTATGTTCCTAGCGGGCGGCCTTCGCCCAACGATGTGTATCCGGCCGAGTACATCGAACTGGTGATCGGCGAACAAGACGGCTTGCTCTGGGGCCGTTATCGCGCGCGTTTTCGCGTCACTGATCGGGCGCTGTCTCCGGAAGTGGAGTTCCGCTTCGAAGGCCGTATGGGCGCGGAGCGATTCCCTTGGACGGGTAACGGTGGAGCGAAGGGCGAGGTGCAGTTGAAGCCGCTCTCGGAGACGGCGATGTCGGTGGATTGGTTCACCAGTCAATTCGGACGGCAACTGTCGTTGAGCTCGGGAACTGCGGTACTCGTGCGGCGAGCCGACTGAGTTGCGCGCTCAGTGCTCAGCCACCAACGTTGACTCGTCATCGATGTCGAGAGCGGTCCATTTGATGCCGCCGCTGAACTCGAGCCCGGCGTGATGGGTCATTCCGACTCGCGTGCAGGAACGAACCGTGGCGGAGCCGCGAAAATGGAGCCCCTCCACCTGGAAGTTGACGATTGCCCGAACGGGCACCTGATCGGATACGGCGACACGCATACCGCTTTGGGAAATGTCGACGCAGCGCCCGCGGACGAAGATTTGGCGGCCATGGTCGTCAGACCAGGACAGATGGACTTTGGCGTCGGCCAGACGCCGTTTGTGGCGGCGGATATCGTGGGACATTGGGCTAATCCGTGTCGGTATGATCGGCAGTGGCGGGCAGAGACTTTAGGCTGATCGTGCCGCTAGAACGAAAGCGGCCCGGGGACTCACCCCGGGCCGCCGGAAAATCGTGGATGTTAGGTTGGTTTCAGGACTGAGGTTCTTCGCCTGATGTGGCAGAAGGACCCGGAATGTAGCTGGGCGCGGCGACGCCGATGAGTCCAGCGGCGACAGCGACCTTGGTCAGCGAAGCCGCGTTGTTGACGCGCAGCTTCTTCATCATGGTTTTGCGGTAGGAACGGACGGTCTCGAGCTCGAGCCCGAGAATGTCGGCGATCTCTTTACTGCTCTTGCCCTCCGCGACAAGCCTCAGTACTTGCACTTCGCGGCGGGACAATCCCTCGAGCAGGGGCGAAATCGGGTTGGAGTGCAGGTTGCCGGACTGGATCCTCCGAAGAAGCCGGTCAGATACCTGCGGACTCAAATACGAGCCACCTTTGGCCACCGTCCTCATCGCGTCGAGAAGATCGCTCAATGACGCGCGCTTGAGGACGAAGCCACGAGCTCCCGCTCGCATGGCGTTCATCACGGCCACTTCATCGTCGAGCATGGACAGCACGACTACCTTCGCATTCGGACAATGCCGCAAGATCTCTGTGGTCGCTTCGATGCCGTTCAGCCCAGGTAACGAAATGTCCATCAGGACCATATGAGGCGGACTCTTCTTGCAGAGGCTGACTGCGTCAGTCCCATTCTCCGCTTCGCCGGTCACTTTGAACTCACCCCCGCGTTCGAGGATGGCCTTGATTCCGTCGCGAACGACAACATGATCATCTACCAGCAACACGTCGGTCGGCATGTTGTGTAGCATTTCCCTCTATCTTCTTTATTTTTTTGTTTTGGAGTTCTCTCTCTCCGTCGAGTCGTACCAGTGTACCATGTCTCCTACGACCTCGGATCGTCAGTTTGATGTCGTGTTCAGCACTCATTCTCTTCATTAGCGTCAAGCCGTAGCCGCAGACCGTCGTTGCAGAATCGAAGCCGACTCCATTGTCCTCGATCCGTACTGTGAAGGCCTTTGCAGTTGTCATAGTACTGAAAGATACCGTTCTAGCATACGAGTGTTGTACTGCGTTGTCTAGCGCACATTCCGACATTTCGTAAAGTG
>JAXLQL010000018.1:0-178843 GCA_046331625.1 Bryobacteraceae bacterium | reverse complement strand
TCGTCTTTCCAGGGAAGAGGGTAGGTCTTCACTACGACCCTCTTGGAGAACTGCGTTGTTGACCCCACTGAGGTTGCTCCCACGATCCGGCTCAAAATCGCTGTTGCCCCTGTCGAACTGCGAAAGTCAGGTTAGCCGTTGCGGTTTCAGCCGGTGCGGCGTTGTTCACCGAAGCATCGTTGCACATCCGCGAGGCACGGCGCGTGAAACCCGCGGAGTTACTCGCGGAGTCGATCGCGCGCAAAGGGAACGCCTCCTGGACCAACGAGAGCATCGCCGCCTCCGATGGCGCGCAACTATCGGCTTGGATGTTCCGGCCCGAGCGAGCCGATCAGGCAGTGGTACTGCTGCATGGCTTCGGCGACTCTCGCCGCGGAATGCAAGGCTACGCCGCGTTCTTCGCCAAGCACGGATACGCAGCCCTCACGCCCGATAGCCGCGCCCATGGCGCAAGTGGGGGCGACCTCGTCACGTTCGGAGTTCGCGAAACCGAAGATCTGATCCGTTGGATCGCGTGGTTGCGCGATCGCGGTTTCAGGCGCGTGCATGCGTTCGGTGCATCCATGGGTGGGGCCGTGGTGCTCAGCGCCACGGGCCGCGAGGGAGCGATCCACACTGCTATCGCCGAATGCGCTTTCGCCGGATTTCATCAGGTGGCCTACGATGGCACGTCCGGGAACAGTGGCGTTCCGCGCGCGCTACTCTACCCGCTGATCGAGCCGGGGTTCATTTACGCACGGGTGCGCTACGGGGTCGACCTCGCCTCCATTTCACCGCTCGAAGCCGTGCGCAAAACAAAATCGCCGATTTTGTTGATCCACGGAACGGCGGACCGGACGGTTCCCGTGGAGCACGGCCGCTTGTTGCATCGCGAGGGTCCGACGACGGAGTTGTGGGAAGTGGAAGGCGCGCGGCACGTGCGGGCGTGGAATCTGGTGCCCGAGGAGTATGAGCGGCGAGTGCTCGAATGGATGAAGCGCCACGCTCCGTTGGTATACTAGAGGAGCTTTCCGCACTCTGCACTGACGTTGGGGGAGTGGTGGAATGGCAGACACAGCAGACTCAAAATCTGCCGGCCTCACCGGCCGTGAGGGTTCAAGTCCCTCCTCCCCCACCAAGTCACTCCGCCGGTTCTCAGTTCCCTCTCAAAGCGTGCTGCCCTCGCCGCCGCCGAGTGGAACTCGTCAGTCAACGGCGGCTTCCAGTCTAATCCTTCCGAAGCGCGAACAGTGCCGACCCCACTGACTCCTTCGTCCATGCTCGTGGCGCGAAGAGCCAGATCCGACGGCCACGCGGAATGCGCGGCCACGGCTCATCCGCCGCAACACCGAAGCTACTCTTGCACAACGGCGAGAGGAAATCTCGTCTACTATCGAGATACTGGCGCACCACGCGATCATCGGCGCCCATGCGGAACACCATCGGCACCGCCTCGTCCACCGGAAGCCCGTTGATCCAGTGGTCGTGAATGCACCAGGACGCAAGCGCCGTCATCGAAAGTCCGCGACCGGCGGGAATGCGGCGGCGGAGATCGACGAGCAGTTGCCGATAGAATGCTCTTTGCGATAAGGCAACATCGAAGTCCACCTGGATCCCACGCACGGCCGGCCGATCGGTCAATTCGAGGATCACCGAAACCGCGCGCTCGCGCTGGCTCTCGACCAACTCGTCGCGACCGGCCTCGATGCGAACCACGCCGATCACGTGCGCTCCCTCCGCAAGCTCGAGCGGTTGCCGTCGCGGATCAACCCGTGTCTCGCCGCGTTCGAGATGAATGGTTCCGGCGAGATAGGCAACGCCCGCAACCGCAGGATCGAGGAATCGCAAGTCTTCCGGACGCTCCCATGCCCAGAGCATCCGGCGCGGCTCGCTTCCGCGATGGCACCCGAGCAGCAGTGCGAAGGTTACGAGCGCGGCGCGCTTCACGCCAGCCGCTCCACGGCGATCTCGCCTTTGCCCCACACTGTCTGCCGGCCCACGCCGGTCCACTGCCCGAGTTCCAAGTATGGAAGGAACTCACCGAGTTCGCCCGCATACTCGGCTTCGCCGGTGAAGCCACCGAGCGGATGTGTCTGTCCGGTGCGGCTACTGCGCCGTTCCACCCGTTCCCACTCGAGGTCGCAGCGCGTCATGGAGACTCGACTGGCGCGCTCGGCCGCCGCACGAAAGTCGATCGCGAGTGGACCCGCACCATACGCCGCTCGCAACGTGCTGATGCGGTCTCGCAGCCGCGCGTAGAGAATCGGGAACTCGGGCTTCGGCGCCAATTGCGACCCCGTCTTCAGCTCAGTGGGCGCCACAAACCGCACGCGCACACCGTTGGCCGGCGCCACTGCATCGAGGCGCACAGCAACCCGCGCGGACGAGTTCGCACGCAATTCGGCGCGGCCGCGCCCCGGTCCCAAGCCTTCGGTCGCGAGCCGCTCAAATGCGGAGATGAAGTATCGGTCGAGCGGTTGGCAAAGGTCGAACAAGTGCAGATCGAAGTGGAATGGTTCGCCGGGCGCGATGGTCCTGCCATCGAGGTGCGTCGCGCGAAAGACGAACGGACGCGGCAACTCGGCCAAGCCGCTCGGGTGCACGCCAACCGGCCGCGGCTCGAACACGCGCGCGTACGAGCACTCGGCGGCGCGGGCGCAGGAGCGCGCATCGGCACAGGCGGGTTCGCAGGCAAGCGATCGGAAGATGTGGCCGAATGCACCGCGCAGAATGTTGCCGGGCTTGTGCGGCGGAAAGTAGAGAGAGTCCCGTGCCAGGAACTCGAGCCGCAGGCGGATGAGCTCGAAAGTCACGCGGCAATCATTATCGCAACTGGCCGCCGGGCGCCGCCTCCGCCCGGTTCGGATAAAATCAAGAAGGAAATTCCTGCTTGGATCGGCCAGACGCGCGTGGACCTGAAACTCGATCGACGAACGCTGCTCCACTCGCTGGCGACCATGTCGCTGCGGGCGATTCCGGGTATCGCCGGCGCCGCCGTCATTCTCAATCCGCGGCCGAATGATCCGATCACCATCGCGCCGCAATCGCTGCAACGCGCGCTAATCTATCTCGGCTACCTGCCCGTGACCCACGATCCCAATCAGTGGGACGATCGCACCGAACGCGCACTGATTCGCTTCAAGCGCCACGCGGCGCGGCCGTATCGCGTGCTCGCTCGCACCGGTCAGCCCGATGACGTGCCGCCGCGCCAGTGTTTCAACGGCGCCAGTGGAGCCACGCTCGACGAAGCAACCGTGTGGGAAGTGAAGCAGTGGATCGAGCGCGGATGGAAGCTCCCGCTCGGGCGCTTCAAGCTCGAATTGTTCCGCTACGGATGCCTGCGCGAAGATGTCCTGCGCGATTGGCAGCGGCTGGTGCAGAAGGTGGATTCGCTCGGAGGCACGCTCGCGCCTCCGTATGGCGACACCTGGCGTCCGCTGGGGCGGCACAAGAAAGAAGGCGCCAGCCGGTTGAGCTTCCACATCACGGGTCGGGCGATCGACGTGAATCAACGGTTGTCGGAAGGCGGTCCGCGACAGCGCTATTTCATCGCTCAGGATCCGGCGGGCGATCACCTCTTCTGGCGGATCTACTGCAAGACGGCGCGGCAGGATGGGTCGCAGGGGCGCAAGTACAAGTTCGCTTCCGTCGAGTGTTTCCAGACAGGCTGGAACAAGCCGTATCCGATACCGGACGGCTACTATCTGGACTTGACCGAGATTGTGCAGGCGGATGGCACGTTCGAGCGCATCGCCGCGCATCGCGACTGGGAAGAGAACTACATGCGCACGGAGTGGTGGCACTTCCAGTACGCACGCGAGAAGCAGCCGACGTTTCTCGACGAGTGCGAGCTCGTGAAGATTTCGGAGCCCGACCTTTTGGCTGCCGGCTATTCAATGGACGACTTGGACCGGCGGCCGGGTTGACGCTGAGGTATGACGCATCGGCGGCCGGACTGAAGTTCCGAGCAGGCTGAAGCCCGCTCGACGAGGAGGCTGGAATCTTCGCGGCAGGCGAGGAAGCTGAAGGATAGTAGTACAGAGCCGGACTTACATCGTCTTGGTCGCGCCGCCGTCCATGTCGATCAACGCGCCCTGCAGGAATCGTCCGCCGGGTCCAGTGACAAACTCGACCAGCGCCGCGATGTCCTCGGGCTCGCCGATCCGCGTCACCTTCTCGGCTGCGATGAACGCTGCTTCTGCTTGATCGGCGCCGAGCCCTCGCTTCGCCGCCAAATCCGCGAGCCGCTTGCTCAGCCTGCCCGTCCGCACCGAGCCTGGGTTGATCGCGTTGACCTGCACGCTATCGCGGATGCCCGTCTCCGCCAGTGACTTGGTCAGCGCGAGCATCGCCGCGTTCACCGAGCCGCCCACGGAGAATGCGATCCCCGGTGTGCGCCCGCCGGTGCCGGCAATGTTGAGCACCGATCCCCGTGTGGTCACAAGATGTGGCCAGCACACGCGAATCAACCGCACGGCGCCGAAGAGCTTCAGTGCGAATCCGTCGGCCCAGTCCTCTTCGGTGAGCTCGAGAAAATCGCCGCGCTTGGTGGCGCCCGCGTTGTTCACCAGGATGTCGATGCGCCCCGTGCGCTCGATCGCGAACTCAGCCACCTTTGCGGCCGCAGTGGGCTCGCGCAGATCCACGGCGATCGAACTCGCGCGGCCTCCCGCGGCTTCGATCTCACGCACGGCCGAGGCGAGCGCCTCCGCATCGCGTGCGCACAGGATCGCGTGCGCTCCACGGGCAGCCAGACGCAGCGCGATCGCACGCCCGATGCCGCGGCTCGATCCACTCACGATCGCAGTCTTCGATTGCAATGGTTGCGCCGACATTTCCTACAAGCTTCGCACGGCCGCATGCACCGGACGCGACCCCACTGGGATCAGCATCATCGGCGCAACAGGAAGCGTGGAGCGGCGGCGCCGAGCCGCGATGGAAGCAATGTCGAGAATCGCCATGTCGCCCGACTCGCGATTGAGCACGAGCGCGAACTGATTGGCGGGATCGGGCGTCACCGCGATGAAGCACGGCTCCTTGCCCACCGGCATCACCGCCAGAGCCTTCTGGTTTTGCGAGCTGATGACGGTGACGTTGTTCGCCTGTGGATTCGCGACCAGCAGATATCCCGGAGCGGCCGTCGCCATGGCGCCCGGAGCGCGCCCGGCGAGCAGCGTGGTGCCCACTTCGGTCTGATACGGATACACAGACACCACCGCATCGGAACCTTCGCCCGCGACGTAGAGTTCGCCCCCATCGGCCTTCATGCAGAAACGATCGGGCCGTACGGCGAGCGGCAAACGCACCACCACGCGGCCGCTTGCGAGATCGAGGATCACGAGTTGGTTCGCCGCGCGGTCAGAGGCGAGAATCGAGCGGCCGTCTTTGCGGAACTCGAGCGTGCCGAGATTGCCGCCCAGAGCGACGGTGCGCTCGATGCGGCCGGTGGCCATCGAGACGAGCGCCAAGCGTCCGCTCGCGCCCAACGAGATGGCGATGAGGTCGCGCGCGGGGCGATCGGGGGGGGCGAAGGCGTAGTCCGCTGGAGCCTCCGGCAATGCGATGCGAAGGTCGGGTTGGAGGCGGTCTACTGGGATGCGCACGAGTTGGCGCTGCTCGGCGCTGAGCACCCAGAGCGCGTGACCCGCGGGGTCAAGCTGGATCGCGCTCGGATGCACAGGGAGCTTCAGCTTGCGTCGCGGCGCCAGTTGCTCGGCGTCGATCTCCTGGAGCATCTCTGAACGCGGCATCACCGCGTAGACTACGGGCCGCGACCAGTGGCTGACGACCACGGTAGGATTGTCCTCGAGCCGGATGTGGCGCGCAACGGCGAACGCGCCGAGGTCCACCGCGGCTACGGCTTGGCCTTCCGAGTTCGCGACGAAGGCGTATCCGTTGAAGCCGCGTGTGCGAGCTCCGCGGCAGGCTGTCAACGCAGCGGCGGGCGCGGCGAGCAGGGTGCGGCGGCTGATTGCGGTCATCGACAGGAGGGTCCTGAGATGAGGATAACAACCGGAGCGAATGGCGCGTAGCTTCGTGCTCCGGCTGCTGGCTCGAGGGAAGCGTGCGTGACTTACTCGACATCCACCGGCTTTCGCCGCACGCTCCAGTAAAGCGCGGAAGCGCGCTCGAGCCAGCGCGACTCGGCAGCTAGATTCGTTGGCTGCAAATGTCGATAAAACCCGGCAGGCAGGCGCGTCGCTTTTTGGACGGCCGTTTCGAAGATCTCTTCGGCAGTGGCCCGAGCCCGGTCTGGCGCGGAGATTGGCGGAGCTTCGCGTGCGTATCCGAACTGTTCCATGAGTGGACCGGCCGCGTCTTCGATGGCCGCAACTTGCCACGGCTGAAATGCTTTTCGCCAAAGCCCGCGGCGGTCCGCCGAGATCGGTTTGCTCGCACGGGCGACCACTGCGCTTTCCCCGGTGTTGCGCTCGTTCGCCTGCAGCAATGCGGGATCATACGCGAGGCCGATGTGACGGCAGATTCGAGTTAGTGATTCTTTCGGATCCGCCACCAGGTCTTCGTATTTCGCCAGTAAGTAATTGGCGCGTTCGGCGGCTTCGAGCGCCGCGGTATTGAAGCGGGTCCAGCTACGCGCACCCGCCTGCACGCTGCGCGTGGACCACGGCATACGGATGACGGAGGAAACGGCGTCGCGAGGGTCCCGCACGATGTGGACGATGGCGCAGTTCGGAAACCACTCGAGCAGTTCTTTCGTGCGGAACGCATGCACCGGGGTCTTCTCTCCCGCGTAAGGCTTTCCCTGTGCATCCGCGTGGAACTGAAGCAGAGCGGCGAATAGCGCCGGCCAGGTCTCACCGTCGTGCATCAGGCGCTGCTTCAGCGCGGACCAGTCCAGTTTCAGGCGCCGGACGGGCTCGAGCGACACAAACGCGTCGATGATTCGCTCCCGGTTGGCCGCGACGCCAGGGTCGCCGAATGCGGCGCGCCGGTCATACAAGCGGCGGAAGAAGTCCGACTCACCGCCCCACATGGCGAGCTTCGGATGCCGGTCGAGGATCACGCGCAAGAGCGTCGTGCCGCTGCGCGGCGCGCCCACCACAAAGACCGGGACTCTCACCTTGTCAGCATAGTCGACGGGTTGCGGTGAGGTCCGTCAATCGTGCGGACCAATCACCATCCCCGGCGCAAATCGTGCGAACCTTTGGGTCGGAGGCATGGAATGCGGATATTCGCAGCCGTAGTCCTGAGTTGCTTGCCGTGGGCGCCTTGCCTGCGGGGACAGGTCATGATCGGAGGCGGCACCACTGTGCCGATTCGCTTCTCAGCGACGCTTGATGGCCCCATCGCCTCCTACGAGGCTCAGGGAATCGGGGTCTCGCCTTCCGGGTCCAAAGTCGCCATCAAGCTCGATCGCGTCGAACCAGTCATCAACAACAATCCGCCGAACTTCGTTACAGTTCTCTCCGATTGGATCGCACCAACGGAGGTCATCTTCGGACTCAACGAACGAGTGGTCCGCCAAATGGCGCCGGGCGTCTACGTGATTCGATTGGTCTTCGGCACGGTCGACCAGTCTCCACCCTCGTCGACATCGTTCACCGTTTCCCTGACCCTGATCGCAGGACCCGCGCCCGCGATACGGGCAGTTGGCGACTCCTCGTTCACTCGTAGCGTCATCGCGCCGGGAGGCCTGGTCGCGATCGGCGGCTCGAACCTCGGGACCCTCAGCGGTCTCCTCTCTTACGACGAATTAGGGCGCTATCCCACTCAGGTAGCCGGAGCGTCCGTGACGTTTGATGGAGTTCCTGCAGCGTTGCTCGAAACATCGCCAGGGCGGATTTTGGCGATGGCTCCCTATTCGCTGGCGGGCAAGAAGTCCGCAGACGTCGTGGTCACAAGATACGGGCAAAAATCGGAAGCTTTCCCGGCAACGGTGGAGGAGACGTCGCCCGAGGTCCGGTCCATCCAGAACTTCGTTCGGCCTGACTACATTACGAACAACGAAGCCAACGCCGCGGCGAGAGGATCGGCGGTGGTGATGTTCGTTACTGGCGCCGGCGCCTGGAATCCATCCGTGCGGGACGGGGAGATCAACATGACGATCCGGCGCTTCACCGCGCGGCCGGTGTCGGTCACGATCGGAGGGCGGGTTGCGCCCGTATGGCACGAGCCCGTACAGGCTGTGGGGTGAGTTGCAGGTGACCGTCATCGTGCCGGAAGATCTCGGCACTGGCCCGCAAACGTTGGTTGTGAAGATCGGCGAGAGCGACAACGCCGCACAGCAGTCCGTGCTTTGGCTCAAATAATCGAGCTCGAGCTCAAGCGTGCGGACCGATCACCAAGCCGGATCCCCACCACGCTCGCGCCTCTTCGCCCTTCGGCCAATCGCGCCGTAGGCAACGCCGGTCCGAGCCCACCGCCTCCAAGCGCGCGAGGTTCAGCGACTCGCGCTGGAGTGCCTCGGCTTCGGCGGCGGTCAGCGGGAGGAGTTTCCAATACTGCGAGTCCTCGCCATCGGCCCAGTCGACGATTTCGGTGAACACAGAAAGGAATCGCTGTCCGCAAGCGTCGCACCGCAGGAGCATCACATGCAAATGCGACTCATCCACGAGTTCCGCAACCGTGCTCAGTCCGCGCCGCGCTTCCCAGGCTGCGGCGGCATCGGCGGGCCAGCAGCGATCGCAACCGAACCTGGACTCCATGGCTACTCGCTCCTCTCCGCCGCAAAGTGTCGCGGCGCGACTCGCATTGTACCCGGTGCGGTTCCATTGGTGCTCGAGCCGAATCGCATTCCTACTCCAATGGCCATCCCCATATTTCAGATGCGTCCGGACAGACAAACCGTACCTCAATCCGCGATAAGATTCTCTCTAGAAGGGGCGACCCCCTGAAGAGATCAAGCTGGCGATCACCGGCGCCGGAAGGAGAGGACCGGACATGTTCCTGCTACTCGGCCTGCTATGGGTCCTAGCCACATTGTTCTCTCCAACGGCTTCGGCTCAATTTGCCGCAGGGCCGTCTTTGATCGATTTCTCCGCGGTTGCCGGCAGCCCTGCAACTGCAGTATCGAACATAGTCTTCTTCGGAGCAACGGCGAAGTTTCAGTTAGACCGGGTCGAGCCCGGAGTTCGAAACCCGCCCAATTTCATCGTGATGTCCCCGTCCGCAGGCGCAGCTCCTGGGAGACTGCCCGTTGCACTGAATCCCTTCGTGGTCAGGACCATGGCACCCGGGGTCTACACGGTTCGACTCGTCTTCACCACCACGGATCGAGTACCGGCTCAATTGGCAGGACTCACTGTCGCTCTGAATCTATCGATTCCAGAGAGGCCCCTGGTGCAGTCCATTCTGGGATCCAGTTCGTTGCGTCCCCAAGCCAGCCCCGGCGAGCCAATCCTAATCCGTGGCAAGGACCTTGCCAACGACGGCACAACCGTGGCTTTCGACTCGACCGGAATGTATCCGGAAAGCGCTGCCGGCGCCCGCGTATCGATCGGCGGGCTGCCCGCCCGCATCCTCAAAGCGAGCCCGGCCAGCATCGAGGCAATCGTCCCGTACGCGCTCGCAGGACAAAAAGCCGCAAACGTAGTGGTCACTCGCTTCGCCCAATCGAGCACGAGTTACTCGATCGATCTCGTCGATACTTCGCCGGCCATCATCGCCTCAACCGGGAACGGCCGTAAGGAAGGTTCGATCCTCAACTACGTCTCGCCCTCACTCTATGTTCCGAATTCGCCACAGGCGCCGGCGCCCAAAGGATCCGTCATCGTCCTGTACGTGACTGGCGCCGGGGCGTGGGAAACTCCGCCGCCGTACGGTAGCATTACTCTCCAAACGGCCTCTTTCACGGCGAAGCCGGTCGAGATCCTGATTGGTGGCAAGGCGGCCCGGATCTATTTTGTGGGAGTGCCTCCTTACGAGATTTTTGGACGGCTTCAGGTGATCGCCTTTGTGCCGAACGACGCGCCATCTGGGACTCAGCCGATAGTTGTCCGAATCGGTGACAGTGACAATGCGAGCCAGGAGGTCACGATCGAGGTTGAGTAGGGTCCTTACCGCCGCGCTGTTCCTCTGCTTGCACTCCGCGCTTGGCCAAGGGTCCCTGCGGCCATGCACTACCGTTCCGCTCAACCTGTCGGTTTCGCACGAAGCCCCCAGCCAGGTTTTCGGTATCGATATTTGCGTCCAAGGCGGGAGTGAGGTCCCGTTCGAGTTCGACCACTTCGAATCCATCAACAATCGTGCTGCCAACTTCATGCTGGTGTCCCGGTCACGCCAAGTCGCGCCCGCAACGGTACGGATCGCACTGAATCCGAATGTGATCCAGCAGTTGCCACCCGGTCCTTATGGCGTCCAGGTGGTTTTCCGGAGTGTTGGCCAGTCCCAGCCGAGTGGCGCCGAACGAACTGTAGTGTTGACGCTTCAGCCTCCTCCGGCTCCGCAAGTCCGGTCGGTGGTGAGCAGCGCATCCGGTGCCACCGCCGGATCTCCCGGGGAACTGGTATCGATCCGGGGAGTCAGTCTCGCACCGCCCGGAGTTCAGGCATCCTACGACGAAATCGGCCGGTACCCGACAGTGATCGCGGGAACCTCAGTCAGCTTCGGCGGGATCGAGGCGCCTATTCTCACAGCGACTCCCGATCGTATCGATACGATGATTCCGTACGGCGTCAAAGTTCCAGGACCGGTGGACGTAGTGGTGAAGCGGTGGACCCAATCGTCCGCGCCCTTCTCGATACGCCTGGGCGACACGTCGCCCGCGATCTTCAATATCCAAGACCTCGGCTACTCGCCGAATACGGCGGAGAACCCGGTAGAAAAGGGATCCTTTGTCATCCTGTACGCAACCGGCGCCGGCGCGTGGAATCCGCCTGTGCTGGACAACGAAGTCAGCGCGGGTCCAACGTCATTCACGGCGAAGCCGCTCGTACTCTCGATCGGCGGTCAACCGGCCCGGATCTATTACGCGGGCTCGGCGCCGTACCGGTTGTGGGGCATGCAACAAATCATCGCCTTCGTGCCCACCGGAATCGACTCGGGCGCTCAGCCGGTTGTGCTGAAGATCGGTGAGAACGACAACGCGGCGCAGCAAACCGTCCTCTGGGTGAAGTAAGTCCCCAGTGGTCGCACTTGATACCGCTACTCCGACGCCGCCACTCGCCGACCCGTAAATGGCGCACTGATATGGCAGTGCTGGCAAGTGGTCGACTGCAACTCGCGATCAATCTTATGCGTCGCCGCCTTGAACGGCGCGACATCGGCGTGACACCCCGTGCAGTTCCACTGCCGCTTCAACACCAACTCGTGCGCCCTCTCGAAGTGCCATCGCCCCGGACGCTTCGCGTCCACCAACTTCGGCATATCATGGCACCCGCGACAAGTCGACGCGAGCTTCGCCTTCACCACCGGCGGCGCGAGCCGCAGTTCCCTCGTGGGCGCGGGAGCCGCCACCGGCTGCAACTCCGCCGCCACCGTCTTCGCCGCGAGCCGCCCCATCAGGATCGACGGTCCCAGGAACGTCCCTTCCATTCCATGCTTGCCGTTCAGTCCGCCGAACCCGGTCGCCTCTCCCGCGGCGAGCAGGCCCGGAATCGGCTTTCCATCGCCATTCAACACGCGCGATTGCAGGTCCACCTGGATCCCGCCCATGCTCTTCCGGATCAAGATATACATCGGCGCCGCATAGAAAGGCGGCTGTGCGATCTTGCGCGGCGGTGGCATCACGAAGCCTCCTGCAGGGCGCGGTGCATCTTTGCGGAACCGCCCGAAGTCGCTGTCCTCGCCCGCTTCCACCATGCCGTTGTAGCGATCCACGCTCGCCTGGAGCGCGTCGGCCGGCAATCCCGCGCGAGCCGCCAGTTGCGCGATCGAGTCCGCGCTGTGGATGAAGTTCGGCACGCCGAACAGCTCTTCCACGCGATCTTGCGTGTAGCCCGCATGCACCACGCGGAATCCCTTGCGGCCCTCGGCGTCGAAGATCGCCCAGTAGCGCGCCGGCTGTTGCGCCGCGATGATCGGGATGGTCACCTTGGGCTCGTGTTGTTCGAGCACGAAGCGCTTGCCTTGCGCGTTCACCCAGATCGCCCCGAATGACATCGCGAAGAATCCGCGCTCGCCCTTCGGATCGAACGGATCGGGCAGTCCGCTGCCGTAGTTCCATTGATGATCGAGGTTGCCGGAAACGCCGCCCACTTGCTTGGCCAAATCCATGCCGCCACCGGAGGCGAAGAATCCGCCGCCCACCAGCACACGCTCCGGACGCCGCATCTCGCGCGGCCACGAGTTCAGCACCAGGTTCAGGTTCGCCGCGAAGCCACCGGTACTCAGCAGCACCGTTTTCCCTTTCAGCTCGCTCTTCGTTCCCGTACGCAGGTTCTCGATCACGACACCGTTCACGCGCCCGTCCGACATCTTCAGGTCCGTCACACGCGTGTTGAGCAGGAACGTCACGCCGCCTTGCCGCAGGATCTCGCGATACACCGGAATCACCAAGCCCAGCCCCTGCCCTCGCGGAGAATGGAAGCGCGCCACGCTGTTGCCCGCGCCATTCTTCGACGCGAACAGAAACTCCGTGCCGAGCGCGGTCATCCAGTCATGAATCTCCGTCACCGAGTTCCGCACGTAGTAGCGCACGAACTCGGCGTTGGCGTCTTCGCCCCAGGTGAGAAAATCGCGCTCGGCGATCTCCGGCGTGTCCACGATCTTCATGCGCGCCTGCAGCGGCGTGCCGATCAGCGAGAGCCCGCCCGACGAGATCACGGCGTGGCCGCCCGGCACCGAGTTCTGTTCCACCACGGTCACCTTCAGCCCGGCGCGAGCGCCTTCGAGCGCCGCCGACAACCCGGCGATTCCTCCGCCCACTACGATGAGGTCCGGCTCTTGTGCGGCCGCGGCGAGGCAGGCCATGGAAAACGACAATGCGAGACGAAGCATTGTTGGTATGACGGCGACGGGAGCGCCCTTGTAACTGGTCGACATGGTACAGAATCCCCGCCAGACACGCGGCGGTTTAGTGCAGCGTATCATGGTGGGTCCATGTCCGACCACAACCCCAAGATCGTTTCCCTCGATGTTCTCGACATCCGCTATCCCACCGTGCGGCTCGGCCTCGCCGGATCCGATCCCCGCCACCTCGCGCCCAACTACTCGTGCGCGGTTCCGATCCTGCGCACGGACTCGGGACTCGAAGGCCGCTCGCTCATCTTCACCATCGGCGCGGGCACCGAGATCCAGGCCGCCGCCGTGGAAGCGCTTCGCCGCTTCGTGGTGGGCCGGAGCCTCGCCGAGTTCATCGCCGAGCCCGGATTGTTCGCGCAAGCGCTCGCCGAGCATCATCAGCTTCGCTGGCTCGCGCTCGGAACGTATCGCATGGCTGTGGGCGGCGTGGTCAACGCGCTGTGGGATCTTTGGGCGAAGAGCGAAGGCGTGCCGATGTGGCGCCTGCTCACCAGTCTCTCGCCGGAGCGCATTGTCCAATGCATCGACTTCCATCACCTGCGCGATGTGCTCACCGAAGACGAACTGCTCGAAATGCTGCGCTCGCGCGAGGCGGGCCGCGCCGCGAATCTCGATCGGCTCGGGCGCCAGGGCGTCCGCATCTACAGCACCGCTGGATGGTCCGGCCGCCCGCTCAGCGAGGTGCGCGACCTCTGCAGCGGACTCTACCGGCAGGGTACGCGCGCGTTCAAAGCCAAGGTCGGGCGCGGGCAGCAGTACAATCGGGCTCGCGCGCTCGCCGAAGATCGCGCGATTCTCGATACGATCCGCGAGGCTACCGGTCCCGATGCGCAGTTGCTCACGGACGCGAACCAGAACCTCGGCGACTGGCGCAATGCGGCAGACTACATGCTGGAACTCGCCGCCTATCGCCCGATGTTCATCGAAGAGGCGATCGCCTACAACGATGTGCTTGGATACATCGAGCTGCGCAAGGCGCTCGCGCCGGCGGGGATCGGCGTGGCGGGAGGAGAGCAGGCGCCCGATGTGGTGACGTTCAAGCAACTGCTCGCCGGCGGCGGACTCACGCATTGCCAGATCGACGGCGCGCGCGTGGGTGGCGTCAACGAGCTGTTCGCGATCGTCGCCATCGCAGCGAAATACGGCGTACCCGTGTGCCCGCATTCGGGCGGGATCGGGCTGGGGCACCTGGTCGGTCCGATGGCGGTGTTTGACCAGGCGTGGTTCGGGAGCGAGGGCCGCTGGCTCGAGTACCTCGAGTTCCTCCAGACGGGCGTGTCCCGGAATCCACTGGTGGTCCGGGATGGGCACTGGATCTTGCCCACGGCGCCCGGGTGGGGGCTCGAGATGGAAGACGACTTCGTGGCGCGGTATCGCTACCCGGATGGTCCCGATTGCGCCGATTCCGTAGAAGCCGACCGCATCGCCGCCGCCCAACCCGGAGCGCCGCCATACGCTCGATTCTGGGCCTGAGAAGTTTTTTTTGCTTTCCTGAGCTCTTTCCCGGAGCCGCATCGCGTACCAATACGAAGGGCAACTTCGGAGGAGGGGCCCTTCAGAACACACACTCTGGCGCGGATGCCGGGTGAAGCGAGCTTTCCAGGAGCTCGTTTCAACGCCCAACCCGGTATTCGCGCCCTTTATTTCTTCCGCGCTGCCTTGCTATCCTCGATGAGTTCGACCTCACCAAGCGCCGCGGTTCCGAGCGCCCGGGCGGCGAGCCCAATCAGCGTCCACAAGCCGATTGACCATTTGGCACTATCGAGGATGTCTGATTGCTCACAAACAACGTATCCCGGCTCTTGATTCCTGTTCCGATCTTCGCGCTGCTTGCTACCGGGGCTCTCACGGTTTCGCGCTGCCCCTACCAAGCCATCGGTGCTTTGGCGCTCGGCCACTCCGACTGCGGCGTACCCGACACCTGCGCTGCCTACCGCGAAGAACGTGAACTTCCCGAGCGCCTTCGCGCCGCCTCGGGCCAAACCCGCAACTTGGCCCGCGAATCCGGACAGCGTCTGGTGGAAACACCCCTCGGCACGCTCTGGTTTCCCGACACCAAGGCTTCTGACGACGACATCGCCAACACGATCGTCGAGAATCAGGAGAACGCCTACTCGGGCACTATCCGAAAAGGCGATGTCGTGCTAGATGTCGGGGGGCACGTGGGCACGTTCGCGTTGCGAGCCTTGGCGGCGGGCGCCTCGCGTGTCGTCTCGGTGGAACCTTCTCCCGACACCGCCGAGTCTCTGCGGCGGAACCTTGCGGCGCCGATCCGGAGTGGGACAGCGACTGTTGTGGAGAAGGCCGCTTGGAGCAGTTCGGGCGAACTCGAGTTCTTTGCTCGCGGCGGCATGGGAGACACGATTCAGCCGGGCCACGGCGGGCGCAAGGTCACCGTGCAAGCCGCCAGGCTCGACGACATCGTGACGCGCCTCGGCCTCGAACGGATCGATCTCGTCAAAATCGACACCGAAGGAGCCGAGATCGACATACTCGAAGGCGCAGCCGGGACGATTCGCCGTTTCCACCCGCGGCTGGCCGTCATCACCGAGCACAAGCCCGAGGATCTGACCTCCATTCCAGCGCTGATCGATTCCATTCGAGTGTATCCTCGCCGGTCTTACGGCAAGTGCATCTATCAACCGCTTCGCAAACGCGCTTCGCCCGAGTTCATACTATTTGACAACTGACTTCCAAACCTCGATCTCTCCGAAGCGCGCCTCGGGGCGATAGTTCCGCCGCAGAGCTTCGTCCGAATCCCGCATCCAGCGCAACTCGTGTTCGCGCGAGGAGAGCACCACCAACCAATCGCCCCGTTTTTCGAGCGTTTCCCGCACCAGCCCGGTATCGGAAGGCCGCACCACCTTGACCCAAGCCACCGATTCGAAGGGAAACGCGCTGAGCCTTCCGGTGGATGCGCAAATCGCCGGGGCCCCCGAAAGCAGGTTCGCTATGCGGCGGTTGGCGGGTTGATCCACTCGGATGTAGGCGAGCGTGTCGCTCAGGTCTTGCCAACGATAGCCGTCCTGCACCACCACGCTAGAGAGCCCGCCCACGTTCGACACGTATCCCGTGGGAACTCCGTCTCGGCGAGCCGGCCGCGCGAAGGTGGGCCAGCCTCGCATCGCGATGACCAACAGCAGCGCCGCTACTGCCGGGCCGATCCGCCTCCAGCGCGATAGCGCCCACGCGCCCGGAACGGCCAGCAACGCCGCCACGATTCCGACGGGTTGCGTCAAATAGGGTTTGAGGGCGGGGCTGATCGGAATGTAGGCCATGGCTCCGCCGAGTACCACGGCCCACGGCCACCAGGAACGGTCGCGTAGGGCCGCCGCGAACCCCGCCAGGCAAACCAGCACGCGAACACTCTTGAGCGGATCGAGCGCGTGGGCGAGCGTCGACTCGCCGCTTCGCGCGCTGTATTCCCCGCCGTAGGCTACCGATCGCACTGACCGGACGAAATCGCCGAGGACGCCTGCCTGCCACAGTGGATAAAGCCATGCGGCCGTCGCCGCCGCACACGCACAGCTCCAGAGTGCGAGCGCACGAACCCGCCCTTCTCCTTTCCATAAGAGGAGCGCTGCCACCCCAGGAAGGAACACGATACAGTGCGGGCGGAAGCATAACGCCGCCGACATCGCCACTCCCGAGGCAACCAAGGCCCACCGCTGCCGCCATCCGTCCAGCAGCATGAGGGAGGTGAGCGCCAGCATCGGAGCAAAGGTGTCGCGTTGTCCGGTCAGCTTGTAGTCGAGAAAAAGGTAGAACCCGAGAAGCGTGAGTACTCCATAGAGACCAGGCCACAACGCTCCCAACCGCCGCCTCGACCACGCCACCACCATCGCGCCGTAGGCGAGCACCAGGGCCGCTTCGGCTGCTCGCGCGAACGGCGGGTTTCCCCATCCGCCCGCCTTGCCGATTCCCCAGGCCAAGTAGAGGGCGCCGGGAAAGTTGTTCATCCGCATTTCCCGGTAGGGGAGCATCCCCTCTGACCAAGCTTGGGCAGTGGTGAAGAATACATCGTGGTCCGCAAACAGGGGCCACTGGAGGTAGGCAGGGATCCAAAAGAGCAGTTGGAGCCCGATCAGCAGTGCGAGCGCGCCCGAGGCGATCCGGTCAGAAGAGAGCACCTCACTGGATTATATAGGTGGGGGCCGCAGGCTCCACGCCGAATCTCGGATGATCGGCTGAACTGGGGAAGAACTTTAGGAATGTTCGTGCCAGGTGAGCCGTCATCGGAGGTCCCGTCGCGATCTTCTATGAACGGGCCGTCTGGAGGAAGGCGGCCGACACCAAAGCAAAGCGGCATGGACCGGTGTGGCGAGGAAATCCAGAAGCCCCGCCCGCTGCCCCCGGTCCACGCCCGTTTCTTGCGCGAGTGGACCCAGGCATTCCGGGTCCATCGTCCCGGCCTTGGGTCTGGAGGAGGCTCTGGGCCGGGACCTCTTGCCGCCGGGGACGACTCCCAACCCGGAGGAGATGAGCCTCCCTATGGCGACGCATGCGCCAGCCGCTGGTCCTCGGAGCCGGCGGCTGGTACATCCACTACTCTCAGGTACCCCCAATACCCTAGGGACTATTCTAGGTTTAGTACTATATTGCATTGAGTACTGGATCGGATTAAAGTCGAAAGTTAGACTAGGTATTCCATGATGAGACACCTCCTTGCGATTCCTGCCGTATCCTTGCTTACTTCACTCGCCTCGGCCGCGACAATCGTGACGCCCTGCTCGCAACTCGAGACGTTCGCAGCCATGCAACAGGCGCAAGTTTGTGCAGTGGGGGACTTTACGGCGAAGGACTTCGCGTTTTCCGGACCCGTGGGGGTTCCCGGAGCCCTCACCGCGAGTAGCGTCTTCCCTAGTCCGGGGGTGAGTGCTGGGAAGGTCAGTTTTGGGATTCAGGGGAATTTCCAGGGTGTGTTACCGAGCGGTGCGACGGTCTATACATTGGGGTACACCATCGATCCCCCACCCGAAATTCTCGATGGTTTCGAAGCCTCCCTCAGCTTCGACAACTTTTTCGCCTTCGATCCCAGTCCTGGATCACCGATCGCCCTCGCCGATCCCGGCGTGACGGTCACCTTCGCGATCTGTGCTGGAGGCTCGCTTGGCCCCGCTTGCCCAGACTTCCACCAGCTAGTACTGACCAGTGTGAATCCGACCGGATTGATCGTGTTTGGTCGCCCCACCAACTTCGTGAATGTCTCGGAGCTAATCACCATCGATCCAGGTGCCTCATTCTCGGGAACATCCGCCGATGTGACCGCACTCACGGGTATCCCTGAGCCCTCAATTGGGGGGCTCTTGGTAGTGGGAATTGCACTCCTCACAGGGGGGAAATTGCGGCGACAGGAGCCACAAACACGGGCCTACGGTGGCGGATGCAACTGGTTTGTCGGCAACGGGATAGCACCTGGTACTACACCTAACGGAAAAAACGATGGCCGCTGTACAACAAACTATTGACGAACGTAGTGGACCGATGATAAGCTGAAGCCTGCTGGAGGACTAAACCATGACCAAGTCTTTACACCTAGCCCTCGCCATGGGGCTTCTGCCGCTGAGCAGCTTTGCCGTTCCGATCATCACGAACGGGAACTTCTCAGCGGGCGACACTGGATTCATCAACGGACAACAGTACGTCGGCAGCGGCGCGGCGCACGCTATCGGCACGCAAGGTTCCGGCGCGAGCGGCTGCTCGGCCGGCAATGCCATGGTGCCGGAAGACACCTACGCCGTCGCGCAGCACGCGTCTGATTGTCATCCCGCGTGGCTCAACTTCACCGATCACACCGGTGATGCGGCCGCTCTCATGCTGATCGTGAACGGTTCTACCCGTACCGCTGACGACGCCTGGGCCCAAAGCGTGAGCGGATGGGAAGCCGGTCACTCTTACACCCTGACTGCCTATGCCCGCAACGTCTTCACCCAAGCTCCGGCTACGCTGCAGTTCTTCGTTGACGCCACGCCTGTCACCGGTGTACTGGTGCTGAACACCGACGGCAGCGTCGGCGGTTGGCAACAGTTCCTCGCCGATTGCGGCCCTGGCGCCCCCTGCACTGCCCCCGGCCCGCACACGCTGTCGATCCGCAACACTTCGACCGTCCAGTTCGGCAACGACTTCGCGCTCGACGATATTTCGGTCCGCGACAACGGTATCGTTCCCGAGCCGACCACCAGCGCCCTCATGGCTGCTGGCCTGATCGGTCTGGCGCTGATCCGCCGCAAGAAGTAAGTCAACTCTCCTGAGTCAAAACGGGGATCGCGCAAGCGGTCCCCGTTTTGCTTTTCCGGGCGAGCCCACAAAAAACGAGCCGGCCGGGCGCGAGGTTCTCCTCCAGCTCGTGATCGGCCGGTTCCGGGCTCGCCCGTTTCTATTTTCGGAAACGCGCCAGATTCTCTTCGAATTCCCGCCGTAACTCAGAGCGCCCTGGCGGCAGCAACGCCAGCGCCTTCTCCTCGGTCTCCACCGCCTTCGCAGCCTGTCCCGCTCCGAAATACGCCCGCGCCAATCCATCGAGCATCCCCGGATGGCTCGCGTTCGTCATCTCCACGCCCTTCAGCGCATAAGGCAGAGCCCGCCCGGGATCACGCAGGTCCGCGAACGGTGTTGTCACTAGCAGCCACACGTACTGCTGGAGGTCATATGCGTTCGGCGCCGGACGATCCACTAGCGGCTTCAGCACTTCGAGCGCCTGCCTCGTCATCTCGCGAGCATCTTGCGCCCTGCCCACCTTCGGCAACGCATCGGCCAGCCTTCCCAGCGCCACGTAAGTGTCGGTTTGATATTGTCGATTCTCGGGATCGGACCGCCGCAAGCTCTCCGCAATCTCGAGCGCCCGCCGATATTTGGCCACGGCGTCATTGAGATCTCCCGCCTGCACAAGACTATCCCCGAGCCGCTGGCACATCACCAGCACACCGCGCTTGGCTGCGGGATCCGTGGGCGAATCCACCAACAGCGCCTCGCTCAACTCGAGTGCCTGGCGCATCGACGGCAGCCCTTCTTTGCCTTTGCCGGATCGCGTCAGCGCCTCGCCGATCCCGGTCAGCGCTCGCGCCACTTCGCGCCGCGCCCGTGGATCCTTGGGATTGCGCGTGTACCAATCCTCGGCCAAATCGCGTGAGCGCTGATAGCTCTCGAGCGCCGCGTCAGAGTTCCCCATGCGGTACTCGACGAAGCCGATTTTGTAGTAGACCTGCACCAGGTCCTCGTCGGCCTTGCCGCCCGGCGCTTGCTTGTGGATCGGCTCCAGAATCTCGCGTGCCCGCCGGTAGCGCGCCAGCGCTTCCTTTTGATCGCCGCCTGTGGAGATGAGATCGCCGAGCGCGATGTTCGCCTGCGCTTCGAGCGTCTGGTACACAGGCTTGCCCGGATGCTCGCGGTTGAGTTGCTCGGCGATGCCGAGCGCTTTGCGGTAGCTCGTAATCGCGGCATTGGTGTCGCCGACGTTCGCCTTGAGGAAGTTCCCCTGCACCGAGCCCATCCGGAGATAAGCCTCCACCACTTCCTGCTGCAGGGATGGATCGCCCGAAGCCTCCGACGACAGCTTGTTCAAATAATCGAGCGCCTTCTCGATCACGCGCTTGCGCGCGGCCGTCTCTCCTTGCCGGATCGTGTCGTCGAAGTCGAACAGCACGAATCGCGCCAGGTCGCGCGTGTCGCGGAAGCGCCGCTCGGCCACGGACTGTTCCTGCCGCGCCACGCTCGCGTAGTGAACGCTCACCACGGTGGAGCCGATCATGGTGGCGCCCAGGATCCCGCCTGCCGCTACCGCCGCCCGGTGACGCCGCACGAACTTACTGATCCGGTAGGCGGGCGTGTCTTTGTGCGCCAGCACCGGCATGCCTTCCAGATGCTGCCGAATGTCGTCGGCAAGCCGGCCCGCGGAGGGATAGCGATTGGCCGGATCCTTCTCGAGCGCCTTGAACAGAATCGCGTCGAGATCGCCTTGCAAGCGCCGGCGAAGCTTCTCCGGCGTGCCCTCGCGGCACGCAGCGAGATCCGCCGCCAAGCTATCGCCCTTCGTCTCGGTACCGCGCACCGCTGCATCGCTGGCGCGCTCGGGTTCCTGATTGAGGATCGCGTAGAGCAATGCAGTGGATGTCGGCTGTTGCAGCTTGTAAGGCGCGCGCCCCGTCACCAGCCGGTAGAGCAACACGCCGAGCGCATAGACATCGCTTACGGTAGTAATCGCATCACCGCGCACTTGCTCCGGGCTAGCGTAGTCCGGCGTCATGGGCGCGGAGTCTTCGGTGAGCCGGCCTTGGTCGCCCGTATCGCCACTCGCCAGGAGCTTCGCGATTCCAAAGTCGAGCAGCTTCACCGCGCCGTCAGCCGTCACCAGGATGTTCGCCGGCTTCAAGTCGCGATGCACGATCAGGTTGCGGTGCGCGTACTGCACCGCGTCACAAACCGTCTGGAACAAGCCGAGCCGCTGCGTGACGTTGAGCTTGCGCCCGTCGCAGAAGATGTCGATCGGGATTCCGCCGTCGACATACTCCATCACCAGATACGGCAGCCCGTCTTGCGTGGTGCCGCCGTCGAGCAGCCGCGCGATGCTCGGATGATCCAGGCCCGCGAGCACTTGCCGCTCCATGCGGAACCGCTGCAGGATCGCCTTGGTGTTCATGCCGGGCCGCACCAGCTTGATCGCCACTCGCTGTTCGAACTCGGCGTCAGCGCGCCCGGCGATGAAGACCGACCCCATGCCGCCGCTGCCGATCCGCTTCAGCAGCCGGTACGGACCCACGCGCCGCCCCTCGAGCGCCACGCTTGGAGACGAGGCGGTCTTGTCGCTCAATAGCGCAGACAACCCCACCGCCGCGGGCTGCGTGAGCAGATTGCCCGAATCGTCGAACGACTTGAGCAGTTCCTCCACTTCGCGCCGCAGTTCGGAATCGCCCGAAGTGGTGCGGTCAAGGAACGCGCGCCGCTGCGCGGAGGGATGATCCAGCGCTTCATCGAAAAGCGCCCGGACCTGCTTCCACCGCTCCGGGGTCATGGCTTGGCGGAGGGGGCGCCGCTCTGGCCGGTGATCTCGCGCTGCAGCCACGCCCGCGCGCTGTTGCCGTACCGCTTCACGGTGGCCTCAGACACGCTCAGAATCTGCGCCGTTTCCTCGAGCGATACGCCTCCGAAGAAGCGCAGCTCCACTACCTTCGCCTGCAAGGCGTCGAGTTCCGCTAGCTTGTCGAGCGCTTCGTCGATAGCGATCACCTCGATCGCCCGCTCTTCCGTTGCCAGGTCGATGTCGTCGAGCGAAACCTTCTGTTGGCCCGCGCCGCCGCGCTTGATGCGGTACTTGGCCTTGGCGTGATCGATCAGCACGCGCCGCATCATCGTCGCCGCCACGCTCAGGAAATGCAGGCGATTCTGCCAGTGGCTCGAACGCTGGTCGATCAGGCGGATGTAGGCTTCGTGCACCAGCGCGGTGGGCTGCAGCGTGTGTCCGGGGCGCTCGTTCGCCAGGTGCCGGTTGGCGATCCGGCGCAACTCGTCGTAGACGAGCGGCAGCAGCTTGTCCATGGCGCCGCGGTCGCCTTCGTTGATCCGCTGGATCAGCGATGTGACCTGTGCTGTGGAGTCGTTCGGAGCTTCCATCTGGTTGGCCTTTTGGCGCACTGGCCTTCTGGGCCGAAAAGCGTAACTATAAGCTTACTACCCCACGGGCCTTGCGCGAAACATCGGAGGCCCATCGGAGTCATGAGCAAGGTGATCTCACGGTGAGAAAACTCGGGCCTTCACCTGTTCGCACTCCCTCTTTGACCCCGGTACGCCTCATGCTTGGACATGTCGATCCTCTTTGCACTGCTCGCCATAGCCGATTGGAGCGACTTCAACTCCAAAGGGCTCGCTCTGCATCGCGCCGGTTCCTACCGGGAAGCGGCGATCGCGTTTGAAACAGGAATGCGGGAAGCTGGGACGGACCGCGCTGCGCGCGCCCGGCTCGCCAACAACCTCGGCGCTGCATACTACTCGCTCGGAAACGCCGCGGCCGCCGAACGTGCGTATCGAACGGCGCTCGCCGACTGGGAGACGGTCCACGCACCCGCCTCGGAAGATCGCGCGGTGTGCCGGCTGAACCTGGCTGTGCTGTTGCGCGGCTCGGCCCGGTACGCGGACGCGGAGCGATTCGCGCTCGAGGGCATCGCCGAACTGCGCGCTGCGAATGCTCCGCGTTGCAAGATCGCTTCGGGCCTTCAGACGCTGGCCGAAATCGCGCGGCTGACGGGCCGGCATGACGAAGCCGCTGCTCACCTGGTGAGCGCCAACAAGGAACTCGACGCCAACCCGGATCCGCTGGTCCGAGCGCACGTTCGCCAAGCGGAAGCGGCGTTGTGGCAGGATCGTGGCCAGTCGCGGCAAGCCGAGCCGCTGTTGCGTGTGGCGCTGGTGGCTTTCGAAAGCGCGGCCGGTGGTTCGCCTCCGCAGGCTGTGGCGGTGCGTGTGGCGCTGGGGCAGGCGCTGCTCGGATGCGGTCGCGTGGACGAGGCGCGCACGATGCTCGAGCTTGGGCTCGAGTCGACCGAACGCATCTATGGTCCGGCGCATCTGCGCGCCGCCATCGCCGCGAACAATCTCGCGCAGGCGTATCTCGCTGGGCGCCGCCTCGCCGAAGCCGAACCGCTGTATCGCCGGGCACTCGAGATCTTCGAAGCGGCGCCCGGGCATACGGTGGATGTGGCGAAGATTCTCTCGAACCTGGGTGACTTGTTCGTGGCGCAGGGCAAGTCGCGCGGGGCGGAGCGGCTGTACCGGCGGGCACTCGAGGCGTGGCCCGATGAGGCGGTGCAGACGAAGCTGGTGGCGTTGCTCGAGCGGGAGCGGCGGTTCACTGAGGTGAAGCGGTTGCGGTCGAGGTGAAGAACTCCTGTGAAGTCAATGGCGGTGCACGCTAGTCACGATCACGTGCCGCCCTTGGAAACACAGTGAGCCGATCCGCGGTAGGCGAGAATGGCGACCCGGCATCAGGATCGAGTAGCGCCCGCTCTACCGTGTTACGTTGCCCGGCGCTTTTCAGGGGGTGGGCACCACTTCTCCCGCGATGTCGGATCAGAGGGGCTAGCTGGAGCACGAACGACTTCTCGACAAATCGGGCTTGTCCCTTCCTGATCAAGGGAGCCGCCGCGTGGCCATCGAGCGCCTACCGTGCCGATCCGCCTTCGCCGAGGGGGCGATGTCCGCCGCGCCGGTCTCGAAACGGCTTCACCACCCAGTCCGGGAGACGCAAGAGTGTGGCGTAAAGAGGTTCGAACAAATCCAAGTCGGCGGCGAGTGAGGCAGCCGTGAAAGAACCGGCCGAAGCCGATCAGGCGATGACTTCGCGCACGACGCGGCCCGCGACATCGGTCAGCCGGAAATCGCGGCCGCTGTGGCGGAACGTCAAGCGGGTGTGGTCCAGACCGAGCTGGTGCAGCAGGGTCGCATGCAGATCGTGGATGTGGACCGGATTCTCCACCCACTTCCAGCCGAGATCGTCCGTGCTTCCGTAAGCCAAACCCTTACGGAAACCACCGCCGGCAACCACGGTGGTGAAGCCGAGATGATTATGGCCTCGGCCATATTCGAGCCTGCTGCCACCGTCGCGCGACGGCGTGCGGCCGAACTCACCTCCGATCAGCACGATCGTTTCGTCGAGCAACCCACTCGATTTGAGATCCCGTATCAGCGACGCCGCCGGGCGGTCTGAAAGGTAGGAGAGCTTGCGGTGATCGAAGATGTCCGAGTGGCTATCCCACGGATTGCGATTGCCGAAGTACACCTGCACCATGCGGACACCGCGTTCGAGCAGGCGGCGGGCAATGAGGCAGCCGCTGGCGAAGAAGCCCTCCCCGTAGCGTTCGCGCGTGGCGGCGGATTCTTTGCGTATGTCGAAAGCGTCGATCGCCTCGGTCTGCATCCGGTACGCCAGTTCCATGTTCTGGACGGTCGCGTCGAAGTCCGCATCATACCCTTCGCGATCCATCTCGGCCTGATTCAGTGAGGCGAGCAGATCGAGTTGGCGGCGCTGCTCGGGCGCAGTCCGGCGGCTGCTTCGGACGTAGTGGATCAGCTTCGCCGGATCCTCCTCTTCGCGGTTGCGCACGTGAACGCCCTGATAAACGCCCGGCAGATACGCCGATGACCAGAGTTGGTTGCCCATCACGGGCAACCCCGGACACAACACCACGAACCCTGGCAGGTTCTGATTCTCGGTGCCCAGCCCATAGGTGATCCATGAACCCATCGAAGGATGGCCGGTGATCAACCGGCCGGTGTTGGTCTGCATCAGGGCGACTTCATGGCCTGGATTATCACAGTGCGTGGAACGAATCACGCAGCACTCGTCGATTACTTTGGCGAGTTCCGGAAACAGTTCGCTCACCTCGATGCCGCTCTGCCCGTGCTTCTGGAATCGGAAAGGCGAACCGAGCAGTGTCCCGTTGGCATGCGCCAGCTTCAGACTGTCCGGCACTCCCTTGCCGTCGAACCGGCTCAACACCGGCTTCGGATCGAACGTATCCACCTGCGATGGACCGCCGTTGAGGTAGAGATACACCACGCGCTTCGCTCTCGTAGCAAAGTGGGTGGGTTTCGGAGCCAGCGGATTCGCCCCCGTCGCCAGACCGGCAAACGACAGCATTCCGAATCCGCTTCCCATGTTCCGGAGCATTTCGCGGCGTGTCATTTCTTATTCACCTCTCGCTCATTCACCTCACGAAAAGAAACTCGTTTGACGCCAGCAGCACTTGCACGTAGTCGGTCCAGCGATCGCCTCCCGAACTCAAGAATCGGCGGCCTTTGTCGATCTCATCCGGCAGCGGTTCGCGGGAGAACAATGTTTCATAGACGCGCCGGATTCCCGCGGCCGGATCGCCTCCGGTTTTCACGCGTGACACCAGGCCTTCGGCTTGGCGAGCCACAAAATCGCTATTCAAGAAGAAGAGCTGCTGCAGCGGAGTGGACGTGGTGAAGCGCCGGTCCGAAGTCGACGACGGACTCGGGAAGTCGAACAGCGCCATGGTTTGATCGGGCCGCCTTCGCGCGACGTATCCATAGATGGTCCGGCGGCTCTTCAGCCCGGTGACCCATTCCGCCGCCTGGCTGTACTTGTCGGCTTCACCATCCGGGCCCTTCTTCGTCGCGAAGTTTTCGGTGAGCCAAACCGGCGGTCCTCCGGCGGTCAGATCCAGCCTTCCCGCGATGAAAAGCAGCGAATCCCGGATCGCCTCCGCATCCAAGCGGCGGCGGTGCGTCCGCCACAAAAGCTTGTTATCGCTATCCACAGCGGCTTGGCGCGCGGAAGGCGCGCTGCTCGATCGATACACCGCGGAAAGCATGATCTCCCGGTGCAGCGCCTTGAGTGACCACCTGTTTTCGATGAAGCGCGCCGCCAGATAATCGAGAAGCTCCGGATGCGTCGGCCGTTCCCCCAGTTGGCCGAAGTTGCCCGGCGTGCGGACGAGTCCCTCTCCGAAGTGGTAGTGCCAAACTCGGTTCACCATCACACGCGCAGTAAGTGGGTTTTCTGCGCTGGCGATTGCCTCCGCCAATTCCAGCCGGCCGCTGCCTTTGGAAAATGCCTTCGGTTCACCTCGGGAAAGAATGGTGAGGAAACGGCGTGGCGTCTCGGCTCCCAGGTTCTCGGCGCTCCCGCCGATGTGGACCTTGATGTTCTGCGGTTTGTCCTCGGCAATGCCGTGCAGAAGCGGGTACTTCGGGGGCAACGCGCTGCGCAGACGATCGATATCGGCAGTCAGGCGGTCTACGTGACGGCGGCGGTCGCCATCCAAAAATCGAATGACATCGCGTTCCGAGCCAGGGTATTGATTGATCTCGCCGTTGTAAAGAAGACCCGGCGGCGGACGGTACGGAAGATCGGGCCGGGGATTGGAGAAATACAGATCCTTCCACAAGATCGCCTTCGCCGGCTCGAGCGCCTGGCCCTGCTGCGCGTCTAAGGCTCTCTTTTCCCGAATCACCGCAAGCGCAAGCGTCTGGAAGTCGTCAGCTTCCTTTTGCAGTTCGTTCTCGGGTGCCCCCCGCTGGATCAGTGCATCCCACGTTTTCAGAAACGGATGCTCGCGCGGGCTCCGCAGGTAGGTCACGAAGCGCTGAACCGTTTCCTCGTCCAGCCCTTGCTGCGGCGGCCGCGCGAGCAACACGCGGCTGGCCGCCATGAGGTATGCCGAGATGTTCCCGGCGAGAATCTCGCCCACCTGCGCCGTCTCGCGTTTCAGGAACTCCTTCAGCTCCTTTTCGAGACCATCGAGTTCCGCCTTCCGTTTCTCCCACTCGGCGACTACCGGCTCCGCCGCAAGCGGGTATTCGTGCAGTTTGCTGCTGGCAAACACACCCTGCAGCGCGTAGAAATCGGTGGTGGGAATCGGATCGTACTTGTGGTCGTGACACTGCGCGCAGGCTACCGTCAGCCCCAGAAATCCGCGAGTGGTGACATCGACGCGATCGTCTTGAAATTCAGGACTCAGCCCATAGAAGCCGAGGCCGGGCAGATAGCGCGACCTGTCCGGGACTTCCATGAGATCGCCGGCAATCTGCGCTTTCACGAAGTCGGCGTACGGCATGTCTTCGTTGAAGGCCCTCACCACCCAGTCGCGATAGCGAAAAGCATTCGCATACGGCTCATCGCGTGTCGAAGCGAGTTTCTCGTCGCCGAAGCGCGCGATGTCCAGCCAGTAGCGGCCCCAGCGCTCACCGTAGTGCGGGGAATCGAGCAGGCGATCGACCACGCGCGTGAAGGCCTCGGGTGAAGTATCGGCCAGGAACGCGGCGACTTCGGAAGGCGCGGGCGGAAGGCCGATGAGATCGAACGAAGCGCGGCGAATCAACGTGCGCTTGTCGGCCTCCGCGGTGGGAGTGAGACCCTTCTGCTCGAGGCGCGCAAGGATGAAGCGATCCACTGCTGTCTTGGGCCAGGAATCATCGCGTGTGGAAGGAATCGCCGGTTTGCGAACCGGCTGAAAGCTCCAAAACGCACGCTGCTCGGCGGTGATCCCTTTGGATTTGATGGTGGCCTTCCCTTGCGGCCACACCGCGCCGTCTCGAATCCATTGCTCGAGCGCGCTGATTTCGGCCTCGCGAAGCCGGCCTGAGGGCGGCATCTTGAGGCGCGTGTGCGAGTAGCTGATTGCCTGTAGCAGCAGGCTTTCGGCGGGCTTGCCGGGTACGATGGCCGGGCCGGACTTGCCTCCGTTCAGCAGCGCCTCGCGGGAGGTTACTTCAAGCCCGCCAAGCTTGGTGGCGGCGTGGCAGGAGTAACAGTTGGTTGCGAGAACGGGTCGCACTCGCGTTTCGAAAAACTCGGCCGGATCGGCGCCGGGTAACGCGGCCGCGATGGCTAGCAGGTAGGCTGCGCGCAGCAGCATGACTGCGATTGTACAATGACCAGGGATGAAATGCTGGCTGTTGCTTTCGGTGCCGATGCTTTTGCTGGTGCTGGGCCAATCGATGCCAGCGGCCGAAGCGGGCGCGCGGCAGCACTGGTCTTTCGTGAAGCCCGTGCGGCCCGAGGAGCCGGTGGTTCGCAATCGCGGCCGCGTCGGGAATCCGATCGACGCATTCATCCTGCAAAAGCTGGAACAGAAGAACCTGACGCTCTCGCCTGAAGCCGAAAAGCGCGTCCTGATCCGAAGGCTTTCCTTCGACCTCCTGGGGCTGCCGCCGGACCCGGAAGAGATCCAGCGGTTCGTGGACGATCGCTCGCCCAACGCCTACGCAGATCTGGTGGAACGGCTGCTCGCGAGTCCCCGCTATGGCGAAAGGTGGGCACGCCACTGGCTCGACCTGGCACGGTATGCCGATACGAACGGCTACGAAGGCGATGCGGAGTTTCATCATGCCTGGCGCTATCGCGATTGGGTGGTGGACGCCTTCAACGCCGACAAGCCCTACGATGAGTTTCTGATCGATCAACTGGCTGGCGACGAGTACAAGCACGTGGGCGGAGCCGGTGGATTACCCGCGCCGGACCCGGACAAAGTCGTTGCTCTGACGTTCCTCAGGCTCGCGCCGTTCACTGAACCGCGTGGGGAAGAGAGCCGCGACATCCTGCTGAGCGAAATGGTGTCCACGGTAAGTTCGGCTTACCTGGGCCTGACCGTGGGTTGCGCCAAGTGCCACGACCATAAATACGATCCGCTTCCCTCCCGGGATTTCTATCGCATGAAGGCGTTCTTCGCGAGCGTGTTCATCGCCCCGCCGCGGGCCGGCGATTCCCAGCAACTCGGCGGTCCGCAGCCGGCCGAGTTCTACCGTCCGGGAGAGAAGCTTCGTATCGAAGCCAAGGTTGCCGCCTTGCGGGATATGTCGAAAACCTTGGATGCCGCGTTCGAGGAATTCAGCAAACCACTGGTCGAACGGCTGGCGGCGGTGTGGAAACGGGAAAAGCGAAACGAAACCAAAACGCCGACTGTTCGTGACGTGGAGCGCATTTTCACGGCCGAGAACAACAATGCCATCGGGTTCGATAAACCAGACCAGACCTTTTCGTTCGAGGAGCGCGAACGGTTCCTCGGCTATCGCGACCAGCAGCGGCGGTTGAAGAACACCCTCCTGCGTCTCGAGCCCTCGGCGATGTCGGTTCGCAACGCCGACGATCCGCCCTATGGGCCGAGCGTTCCGCAAACGCATCTGCTGTTGCGCGGCGATCCGGACCGGCCGGGCGACGTTGTGCTCGCAGGATTTCCGAGTGCGATCACCGGTAACTCCGACGCTGCGGCACTTCCGCTCGACCGCTACAAGCGGCACCCCACTCGCGGCCGCCGGATGACGCTCGCCAAATGGATTGCAAGCCCTGAAAATCCGCTCACCGCGCGTGTCATGGTCAATCGCATTTGGCAGCATCATTTCGGCCGCGGGATCGTGGAGACCTCGAGCGATTTCGGACGCAACGGCGCGCGGCCCACTCATCCGGAACTGCTCGACTGGCTTGCTACGGAGTTCGTGGAAAAGAAGTGGAGCGTGAAGGCGATGCACCGGCTGATTCTCTCCTCGAATACGTATCGCCAGGCTTCGCAGGCTTCCGATGCCAGCCTCGATGCCGATCGCTCCAACCGTCTGCTTTCTCGCTTTCCGCGACAGCGCCTCGAGGGCGAGGTCATTCGCGACAGCGTCTTGGCAGCGAGCGGCCGGTTGAATCTCGAAATGGGTGGACCAGCGGTGTTTCCTCCGCTGCCCGAGGGCCTCGACCGGGAACAGCGCGTGCAGTCGATCAATACCTGGGAAACGTCGCCGGAGCCGGATTCGCTGCGGCGGAGTCTCTACGTTTACCAGCGGCGGTCGCTGACGATTCCGATACTCGAAGCATTCGATGCTCCCGTGTTGAACGCGTCGTGCGAACGGAGGCGCACCACGGTAACCGCGCTGCAGCCGCTGGCGATGTACGATAGCGAGTTCGTGAATGGCGAATCTCGATGGTTCGCCGAGCGTCTTCGCAAGCAAACCGGAGCGGACCCGGGCGCCTGGATCGGATTGGCGTTCCGGATCGCATTCGGCCGCGAGCCGAGTGAAGCCGAACGGCAGCGCAGCCTGGGTTTCCTGCAGGCCGCAGCGAAGCCAGAGGACGGTTTGGTGGGCCTGTGCCGGGTGCTGCTGAATGGCAACGAGTTTCTGTATGTCGATTGAACGTTCCCGAAGAGAGTTCCTGAGCCGCTCGTGGAACGGCATTGGCGCGCTGGCTCTGGGAGGCATTCTGGCCGAATCGAGCGCCGCGGAGAACGCCCGGAATCCTTTCGCGCCCCGCGCTCCGCATTTTCCCCGCAAAGCCAAACATTGCATCTTCCTGTTCATGGCCGGCGGAGCGAGCCAACTCGATACGTTCGACTACAAGCCCGCCTTGCAGAAGTTCGCCGGACAGCGGTTGCCGAAGACGCCGGGCTTGTCGGGCGAAATCGACGGCTTTCTTTCCGACCCGCACCGCGCCATTCCGAGTCCGTTCGAGTTCCGCCAATTCGGACAGTCCGGCCGATGGATGACGACGTTGCTTCCGAAGCTCGCGGCGCATGCCGGCGATCTCGCGTTCCTTCACGGGATCAAGGTCGACAACAACAACCACGGCCCGGCGACGATGCACGTAAACACCGGGTCGCAATTTCCCGGAAGCGCGTCGGTGGGTTCGTGGATCAGCTACGGGCTCGGTACTCCGAATCAGGATCTGCCGGCTTACGTCGTTCTGCAGGATCCGCGCGGAGCTCCTGTCAATGGCGCCGCCGTCTGGAGCGCCGGCTACTTGCCCGCGGCGTTTCAAGGAACCGTGTTCCGCTCGCAGGGCGCCCCCGTCATCGATCTGGCGCCGCCGAAGGGCGTGTCGCGCGTGCAGCAGCAGCGCGAGTTCGAACTGCTGAAGGCGATCAACACCGAACACCTCCGCAGCCGGCGCGAAGAAGACGAACTCGAGGCGCGCATCGATGCCTATGAACTTGCTTTCCGCATGCAGGTCCAGGCGCCGCGAATCGTGGATCTGTCACGTGAATCGGAAGCGACTCGCCGTCTGTACGGCCTGGATAACCATTTGACGGAGGGCTTCGGACGGCAGTGCCTGCTGGCCCGGCGTCTGGTCGAGAACGGCGTCCG
Source organism: Bryobacteraceae bacterium (assembly GCA_046331625.1). Taxonomy (GTDB): domain Bacteria; phylum Acidobacteriota; class Terriglobia; order Bryobacterales; family Bryobacteraceae; genus JAXLQL01. The sequence goes on along the minus strand of JAXLQL010000018.1, from coordinate 147,367 downwards.
CCACGTGCTCTGCATTCATGGCGTCGAGATAGGCCGCTACAGTTGGGACGATCATGGCGACATTGCGGGGCGGATGCCCGTACATCTGGCTGAAGTAGACACGCCCGTGGCGGGGTTGCTTACAGACTTGAAGAGCCGTGGCCTGCTCGAGGAAACGCTGGTCGTCTGGACTTCGGAGATGGGACGCACGCCATTCATCAATGACCTCACGTCCGAAAAGCCCGGTCGTGACCATAACCAATGGGGACTGACCGTCTGGATGGCCGGCGGTGATGTCAAGGGTGGCGCGACCGCGGGCGAGACCGACGAGTTCGGCATCAAGTCGATCGGCCAGCCGATTCCCATGCGAGATGTGCACGCGACGATCCTGAGTCTGCTGGGACTCAGCGACGATCGCCTGACCTATCTGCATGCCGGGCGTTACCGCAAGTTGACCGACATTGGCGGCCAGGTGGTGCGAGCCGTGGTTGGGTGACACGGCGGCTAAAAACAGTCGCCGATAGGAGACTCGTGCGCACGAAGATTGCGTGGATCGCCGCCTTCGCAGCGGCGCTGCCCTCGTGTTCCTCATCCGCCTCCCCGTGCCCTTGCGCAGCCTCCGCTCCTCGAGTTCAGCCGCATGCTGGTTCACTGGCGCCGGTACATCGACCCTGGTTATCTCGCCTTTGTCGATGAGGTCCAGCCGGAGGTAGTTCAGGCAGGCCTTTATGGAGACAAGGGAGCCGATGGAAGGGGCCGGCCGTTCCGGCAACTCCTCTGCAATAGCGACGAAGTTCTTATATACTGCATCTGCGGTTTCGAGCCTGTTTCAGGAGACTGACAATGAGCCTTCGCATATCGTGCATTCTGTTTCTCGCCGCCGTTTCGCTCACTGCGCAGACGGTGTCCACGCAGATTCTCGGCCTGGTGACCGACTCCACCGGAGCCGTCATTACCAATGCCACGGTCACGGCCAAGCGGCCCGCAACTGGCGACATGCGTACCACCCAAACCAACGAAACCGGCAACTACATCTTCCCGCTTCTCGACATCGGCGAATACGAGATCACGGTCTCGGCGGCCGGGTTCAAGACCGAAGTTCGTAACGGGATCCAGTTGCAGCTCCAACAGAAGGCGCGCCTCGATTTCGTGCTCCAGGTAGGTCAACAAGCCGAGACCGTCGAGGTTACCGCACGCACCGCGATCCTGCGTACGGAAGACGCGACGCTGGGCTCGGTAGTCGAAGAGAAGCGGATCCTCGACCTCCCCCTCAACGGCCGAAACTTCGCGCAGTTGGCGACTCTGATGCCCGGCGTACAATTCGGAGCCAGCCGCATGGGCCTCAACGGTCAGGGCACGATTGCTTCCGTGCTTGCGATGCCGGGCCAGATCGCGGGCATCTCGGCCAACGGCCAGCGCGACGCCAACCAGAACATCACGGTCGACGGCGTGGTGGCGGTTGACTCGCACCACAGCGCGATGCTGTTCTCGCCTTCCATCGAAGCGCTGGAGGAATTCAAGATTCAGAGCGCGGTCTACTCGGCCGAGTTCGGCATGAACTCCGGCGCGCAGGCCAACCTTGCCATCAAGTCCGGCACGAATCAGTATCACGGAACCCTGTTCGAGTTCCTCCGCAACGACGCACTGGACGCCCGTGGTTATTTCCTTTCGCCCACCGCGCCCAAGAACAAGTTGCGCCGCAACAGTTTCGGCGGCGTGTTCTCGGGTCCGTTCGACGTGCCGAAGCTCTACAAGGGCAAGGACAAGACCTTCTTCCTGGTGAACTACGAAGGCCGGCGTGAGCGGCGCGGAACTCCCGGCACCACTGCCGTCGCCACGAACGAAATGCGCCTCGGCGACTTCTCCGAACTGCTCTCGAGCAACCGCTGGTATCCAGCCGACACCCAGCCACGCTTGATCGGCGCGCCGGGCGGCAATGCGCCGTTTCCGAACAACCGTATCCCCGCAAGCCTGATCAATCCCGTTTCAAACAATTTGCTCACCGCCAAGAACGGAAGCCCGTTCTCCTATGGCGGATTCGTTCCGGTGGCGAACCAGGACGCACTGGCGCGCTCCCTGCGGAGCACGCTCAATCTCGCGGGTCTGAACAACCAGGTGCTCGACAGCGACCAGTTCCTCGGCCGCGCCGACCACCGCTTCGGCGACAACGATCGAGTGTTCGCGCACTACATCATCGTCAATTCCACCTTCGTCGACGATCCGGTGACGCACGCTGCTCTTACCTCCACGGACTATCGCGCCCAGCACGCCGCAATCGGTTACACGAAGATCCTGAGCCCGAACTGGCTGAACGAGTTCCGGTTCGGAATGAACCGCATGCGCGTGCTCCAGGGCGGTCTGCAGACCGATACGGGCTTCACGCACCGCGACCTCGGTCTCGATTTCCGCGTTGCCCTCGACAACAATCGCCAGTTGACGCCGTTTGAAGAAGGCATTCCGAGCATCGGCATAGACGGCTACGTGGGCCCTAACTCCGGCAACGTCCAATTCAACAAGAAGCAGGTGTGGGAGTGGTCGGACAACATGACGGTCACCCGCGGCCGCCACAACCTGAAGTTCGGCGGCCTGTACCGGTACAACATGGCTGACGGCGCGGGCGGCAACGTGCCCCGTGGATCGATCTCGTTCACGCGCGACATCGCCAACGTTCCGGACGCTTTCGCCGCGTTCCTGCTCGGGGTTCCGCTCACGGCGAACTCGGCCGAGGGCGCGCCGAAGACGTTTATCCGCCAGAGCAAGTTCGGCGTTTACATGCTCGACGACTACAAAGTCACCAACCGCTTGACGCTGAATCTCGGCGTCCGGTGGGACTGGTTCGGACATGTAACAGATGCACAGGGCCGCATCCGTAACGTCTCTTTCGAAAAACAGGACATCCGGACCATCAACGGCGTAGTGGCGCCGACTCTGATCCCGAATCCCGGCGTTCGTCAGGACCTCTACGACATCAACTGGAAACAGGTCATGCCGCGCATCGGTATCGCCTACCGGTTCAGCAACACCGCCGTGCTGCGAATCGGTTCGGGTAACTTCTACAACGCACAGCAGACGAACAACTTCAGCATCATGAGCTTGAACCCGCCATTCTCGGGCTCATTCGTATTCCAGAATGACCGCACTCGACCCACCGCGACCATTCAGAACCCGTTTGCCGGGGCGCCGGTGACCGGCACTCCGGTGGCGCTGGTCATGCTCGGATACCTGCAGGACAACGGAAGGTCGAAGTACCGAAACAACCACATCTGGCAATGGTCGGCCGAGATCGAAAAAAGCTGGGGCAGAGACTGGGTTACGGCGATCGGCTATGTCGGCAGCGCCGCATCGAACCTCGAGAACACGGTACCGAACTGGAACAACCCGGATCCGGGAGCGGGCGCTGTGCAGGCGCGGCGGCCCTTCCCTTTCTATGTCGATTCCAGAGACACGAACACACTGCTGCCGTTCGGCACCATCCGGCGGCTCGAAACCTGGGCGAGCTCGAATTACAACTCTCTGCAGGGTCGCGCGGAGAAACGTCTGTCCCGGGGCCTCACCTTCAATGGAGCGTTCACCTATCAGAGAGGGATGGCGATCGCCTACGGAGCGAACGAAGGTGCGGGATTCGGCCAAAACGTGGTCCAGAATCCGCGCAACCGGCTCGCCGACTATGGCCGCTCGAATATCGATCAGCGGCTGCGCTTCGTCTGGAGCAGCATCTATGAACTGCCTTGGCTGCGCAAGGCGCCGGGGCTGAAGGGACTCGTGCTGGGCGGATGGTCTCTGAATGGGATCGTCGTGCTGCAGTCGGGCTTGCCGGTGACGATCAACCAGAACGGCGATTCGCATAACACCGGCGCGCAAAGCAATCCACGGCCTCATGTCGTGGCCGGAGCGGTGTCGCCTCGCGTGTTGCCGGATCGCTCAGTCACGAGATGGTTCAACACCGCGGCCTATGTGCGCTCCAAGTACGAGGGCTCCACCGGCGAGGGACTGTTCCTGCCAGGCACACTCGGCTACGGCAACGTCGGCACGGGTACGCTCGAAGCTCCAGCCACGAAGACGCTCGACTTCGCCCTGTTCAAGGAATTCCGGATCAAGGAAGGGCACAACGTGCAGTTCCGCTGGGAGTCTTTCAACTTTTTCAACACACCGCAGTTCAGCGCCCCGGACCGTACGCTCGGTAGCGCCACGTTCGGTCAGATCACGTCGACCGTGGTGAACAATCGCGAAATGCAGTTCGGCTTGAAATACCGGTTCTAATTCGCCGGGGCTGCCGGCATGAACCGGTGGCCCGCGGTGATGACATTGCCCTCCGCGGAAGACTCCGTCGCGAGTGTGAGTCAAGTTCACCTGAGCGCGGTATGAGAGGTTCGAGCGCCGGTACCACCAGCACACGAAGCGGCGGTTGTCGCAATGCCACCGGCAAGAACGTACTCGATTTCAACCTCGAGCCTCGCTCTGGCCTCCGGAGCCGGCTATGCCGCGTTCGAGATGGCGCCCGATGACGCGACGGGCAAAGCGACCGGCTGTACAAGCTGTTGGGCCGGGCTGGCGCGGGCGAAGGTTCTGGCTGGCTACCGGACTGCTCCGCCGCGCTCCGGCGGGAATGAAGGTGGTGCAACCGGCCGGGGCTCGGCTTAGATCTCGACCTGGACGCCGTCTGCAAATACCGGGTCAAAGCTTGATTCCGTAGATCTTCATCGCGGTCCGCCCGAAAATCCACGCCCGGTCTTCCGGCGTGAAGAACGGCGCCAGATCGTTGATCGCGACGTATTCGAAGAAGTTGGCGTACACCATCCGTTGCGCGCCGTAACGGTCGTACAAGCGCTTCAGAAACGGCCACACATCGCGATACGGGACTTCCTTGGTCTTGGATGGATTCACCATGGTCGTCCGGATGTAGACGTTCGGCAATCGCGCCATGTCGAGGAGCGGACCGAACCGTTCGCTGTCGGGTGCGTGGATATCGATCATCGCCATGTGATCGATCACGATCGTCACGCCGGGGTAGCGTGCGGCCATGCCGGCCACTCGCCCCACCTGGCGCGGCGAGAGGAAGATGTGGAATACCGCACCCAGCCGTTCGGCCTCCTTCCACATCGGATACATGACCGGATCGTTGAACCAGACAACTCTTGGATCGTACCGAGGGCTGATCCGCAACCCCACCAGGCCGTCTTCCTTCATCAGCCCCTTCAGGCGGGACGGGCTCTCCAGCTCAGTTGCTGATGATCGATCCATCCACACTGCGCTTGGGTCCGAAGTTGCCGCCTTCGAGGCTACAGGGCCATTTAGCGGCTTCTTTTTCGTCTATGTCGATGCCGAGTCCGGGTGCTTCGTTGATATAGAGGAAGCCATCTTTGATCCGCGGAGTGCCGGGAAAGACGGCGCGGATCTCATCGCCGTGGATGACAGAGCCTTCCTGGATGCCGAAGTTGGGCGAGGCGAGGTCCATGTGAGCGTTGGCGGCGTGGCCCACGGGGGAGAGGTCACCGGGGGCGTGCCAGACAGTGCGGATGGCGAACCACTCGCACAAGGTCGTGAGCTTGCGAGTCTTGGTGAGCCCGCCGATTGCGGGGATGTGGACGCGGATGTAGTCGACGAGGCGTCCAGTGATGAGGTTCACGTATTCGTGATCGGCAACGAATTTCTCCCCAATGGCGATGGGCACGGTGGTCTGCTGGCGGAGGTTGCCGAGGTAACCGATGTCTTCGGGATAGAAGGGATCTTCGAAGAAGTAGGGGCGGTAGGGCTCGAGGCGCTTGACGAGTCCGATAGTAGTAACGGGCGGGAGTTGGCCGTGGAGGTGCTGCATGAGTTCTACAGTGTCTCCGCAGCGTTTGCGGACCTCCTCCCAAATCTTGGGGATCTCGCGGGCCCACCGGTCAGGCTCGATGAGCGGACTGAGAAAGGGGGAAGTACCGGCGGGTTCAGGCAACGGACCCGGCATGTTTTCGACGGCTGGCGTGGCTGGCGCTTTGGGTTGGGCGTAGTTGAGGCGAATGTGCTTGTAGCCTTTGGCCATCGCCTTCTCGACGCTGTTGGCCATCTCGGCCCCGTCTTTGCCGGAGGCGTCGCCGTAGACCTGGACAGCGGAACGCGTCTTTCCGCCGAGCAGTTGATAGAGCGGCATGTTCGCGCGTTTGGCCTTGATGTCCCATAGAGCGATGTCGATGCCACTGCGGGCGTAGTTTTCAATGGGTCCGCCTCGCCAGAGCGAACTGGCATTCATGCTGCGATACAGATCTTCGACCATGTCGGGATCCTGGCCGATGACGAAAGGCTTCAGTGATTTCTCGATCACGGCGGCGACGGCAGCGGGGCGAAAGCAGAACGACGCGCAACCGATGCCGTAGAGCCCTGGCTCGCTGGTTTCGACCTTGGCGATCACGAGCCTGCCCATGCTGGAGATCGTCCCCGCGGAGGTGACTGGAGGGTTGGTGAGAATCACCTTGACGTTGGTGATCTTTAGAGCCGGGAGGCCACGGGTGGCTTTGGCGTAGGCCTGAGCGGTAGCAGATTGCGGCGCGAAGGCGCCGGCGGCGATACCGGAGAGAAGGTGGCGGCGATTGAGCATGCGATTATTTTCAACCATCCGGACCACTACGGCGAGTTCCCGCTCGAATTCGTCCTCTCCAGCCTCGCTTGCCATCGGAGTCTTCTTTCGCAGCCGGAGCGACACGGCGCTAGAAGTCCCCCCCCCCGACAGCAGGTCGCAGTGTTCAAACGGAAACGGCCGCAGCCCACATTGAGCTCCTTGATCGCCTCTTTGGGACATTCCTCCGATGCTCCTGCCTCGCTGGAAAGACGACCTCGTCATCGTGAAGGCGGAGACTGTCGTCGCTTGGCATCGCGCGGGCTTTCGGCTCTACTGGCGCTGGCGGTCCCAGCCTCGGGGCGGCCGGCCGAAGATCACCGGCGAGGTCCACACGCTCATCCGCCGCAGGGCCGAGGAGAATGCCGGCTTGGTGCGCGCCCAAAAACCAAGGAAACCTTCTGAGCTGGGCTTCGACATCTCCGAACGGAACCGTCGCAAGGCATCTCCGGCGTGTCCGCCGCCGGGGCGACCGGAACACGCAGTGCCTTGCTTTCTCCAGAACCACCGCGAGGTGATCGTGGCCCTCGACTTTTTCACCGTGCCAACGGCGACCTTCAAACGCCTTATTGCTTCTTCCTCATCGAGCACGGCCGCCGCAGGATCCCGCACTTCAACATCGCCCTTGCCCGACTGTGGAGTTGGTGGTCCAGCAGTTGCGAAGCTCTTCCGGTGGCGGTCCCGTATCGTTACGTCCTCTTGGATGGCGACTCGAAATTCGATGCCGACGTAGTCAAGTTCTTGAACGCAACGGGCTTGAATCCCAAGCGAACGACCCTACAGGCACCCCTGGCAGAATGGTCTGGCCGAACGCTGGGTGGGCAGTTGCCGCCGCGAGATGGTGCTGGACCTCTATCAGAAGATCCAGCGCAACCGGGCCAACTCGTCGGCCCAAATGGCAAGACACAAAACCTGTCCGCTTCGCTTTACGAGTTCCTGGTGAAGCTGATCGCCGACCTCTGTGAGGGGCAATCGGTGGCCATCGTCGAGAGCGATGCCCAGTTGACGACGGTAGAGGGTGCGCGGATGCTCGGTGTCTCGCGCCAGTTTCTGATAAAGGTGTTGGAACGCGGCGAGATCCCGTATCACATGGTCGGAACCCATCGCCGCATCTATGTTCGCGATCTGTTGGCCTACAAGGCCAAGCGGGACTCCGTAATTTGCCCTTCCCCCCGCAACGCGATAACGTGGTCCTCATGAACCGCCGACTCGCCATCTCACACCTCACCGGAGTCCCCGCGCTGTTCGCGTTGCGGGACATGCCGCTGCCGGAAGCTTCGCTCGCCGAGCGCTCGCCCGAGAAATACTGGGCTCGAATCCGCAAAGAGCAGTTCTACCTCCCCGAGCAGCGCGTCTTCATGAACAACGGCTCTCTCGGCGTAGCGCCGCGGCCCGTCATCCGCGCCGTGGTCGAGTTCCTCGAAAAAGGCGCAGGCATGCAGATGCCCGATTTCGAGTATCCGCGCTGGGGCTATGAGGCGCTCGACGCGCATCGCCAGGAAATGTCGCAGTATCTCGGCTGCCGCAAAGACGACCTCGCCTTCACTCACAACGCGACCGAAGCGCTCTCGTTCATCGCCAACGGAATCGACCTCCAACCCGGCGACGAAGTCGTGATGACGGACCAGGAGCATGGCAGCGGCAAAGCCGGTTGGCACCTGCGCAAGGCCCGCTATGGCATCGCCGTGCGTGAGGTGAAGATTCCGCTTCCCCCACCCGATCCCGGCAAGCTCGCGGACCTGATGGTCTCCTCGATCGGTCCGCGCACGAAAGTGCTCTTCTTCAGCGGCATCACCACCGCCACCGGACTCATCTTCCCCATGAAGGAGATCTGTGCCGCCGCCCGCGCCAAAGGCGTGATCACCGTGATCGATGGCGCGCACGTGAACGGGCAACTGCCGGTGAAGATCGCCGAACTCGGTTGCGACTACTACGCCGGCAGTCCGCATAAATGGATGTTCGCGCCCGCCGGCTGCGGCATCCTGTGGGGCCGTCCCGAAATGCTCGAGCGCCTATGGCCCGTCACCGTCACCGGCGGCTGGGAAGTCAAGGACCGCGGCGCCGCGCGATTCCAGGGTGTCGGCACCAACAACCGCGCCATTTTCGAAGGCATGCTCGCCGGAGTCCGCTTCGCCAACTCGATCGGACCCGACAAGATCTACACCCGCATCCACGACCTCGCCAAGATCGCGCGCAAGCGAAGCGAGGAGATGGGATTCCACATGCTCACTCCGGACAACGACCAGCAGTATGGATCGCTCGTCACCATGGAGCTCAAAGGCGTCGATATCGACAAGTTCCGCCGCCTCTGCCACGAGCGCAAGATCTGGACCATCGGCGGCCCGCGCCTCCGAATCTCCACCCATATCCATACGCGCGTGTCGGATCTCGATGCGTTATTCGAAACCTTGAAGGAGTCCCGCTCGTAGGAGAGTCCGTTACCATCGAAGTGTCGGGAAAAGGAAGAGCCGTGGCAGAACAAGAACTCTTGCGAGTAACCAAAATCCGGGTCACGAAGCTGTTCGGCAGGTATGACCACGAGGTCGTGCTCCGAAGCAAGGACCGGGTCACGATCCTTCACGGACCGAACGGGGTCGGGAAGACCACGCTATTGCGGCTCACTGCGTCAGCCTTGTCAGGTGATCTGACGGACTTGGCCAGGATACCGTTTCAGACCTTTGAAGTGACACTGAGCGACGGTGCTGTATTGGGGTTCGTCAAGTCCGAGGGCGTCAAAGATGGTCAGGTGGACACCTCCATCGATGGCTACCTGAATCATCAGGGCCGAACGCATCTGAGCCCTTTGAAAGTGGACCCCGCCAAGCCAGCCGCAAGAAAGCTCTGGACTCTAGCCGAAGTGGCGGGACTGAGTGAACAGCACGCGCTAGCCCGCCCCCCCGCGATGCCAGGTTGGATGACGGCAGTTCGAGATCGCGTGGGCGCTCACCTGATCGAAGCACAACGTCTCTTACAGTTGCCGCAAAAGTCCGGTGAACTCTGGTACGGCGAGCAGACGTTCATGGCCACTGTCGGCACCCTTGCTGCCGGCCTCAAAGCAGAGATAGAGAGCGCTCTCGCCGAGTATGGCAAACACTCGCAGTGGATGGACCAGACCTTTCCTCAGAGGCTCCTACATGACTCTGGATCGCCACTGACGGCGGTCGACTTGAAGCGCCGGATGAGCGCCCTCGAAGACAAGCGCCATCGGCTCAAAAGGCTGGGCCTCATCGATGAAGATCCCAACTATCCATTCGATGCAAGTGCGCTCGAGGACCTGGACGAAACGCGGCGCTCTGTCATGACGCTCTACGTCGACGATACGGCGCAGAAACTCTGGGTTCTCGAAGACCTCGCACGGCGGATCGAGATCCTGCTTGACCAGATCAACCGAAAGTTCCGCCACAAAACGATCCAGGTGGACCGAGAGAAGGGTCTCACCGCAACTACGACCGAAGGCAAACCACTCGCACTCGATGCGCTCTCATCCGGTGAGCAGCACGAGTTGGTACTGCTCTACGACCTCCTATTCAAGGTGCGTCCCAACACGCTCGTCCTTATCGATGAGCCGGAACTCTCGTTGCACGTGATTTGGCAGAAGGACTTCGTTCCAGATCTGCTCGAGGTGGTCGAGACCACAGGCTTCGATGTGGTACTCGCTACCCACTCCCCCTTCATCGTCGAAGACCGGCATGACCTGATGGTCGCGTTGTCGGCTGAAACGGTTGAGCCCGAGAAAGAGTTGCAACTCGCCTCATGACCTCGTTCGCTACCCGCACGGTAGGGAACGTCATTTCCGAAATCGTGATGAGCCGTAATGATTTCAGTGGAACTCTTCTCGTCTTGGAAGGCGATGAAGATGTCAAACTGCTGAAACCCAGATGCTCTCCGCGGCATTGCCGGTTTGTGCTCGGTGGTGGAAAGCCGGCAGTGATCGGCGCTGTGGCCGGAACGGCGCACATCAAAGGAGTGCTCGGAGTCGTCGATGACGACCACGAAACTCTTCTCGCGCCTCCGCTACCGGTGCCCAACCTCATTCGTACCGAGACACGTGACATCGAGTGCCTCATCCTGGGCAGCGCAGCCCTCGACAGGGTATTAGCTGAGGCAGGTGATGCGGGCAAAATCCACGAGTTCGAACTTAGTGAAGGCACCGGCGTTCGGGAGGCTCTTGTGAAGCGATCGCTCGCGTTTGGCCATCTCCGCTACTTGAACGCACGGCATGGCTGGAATTTGCCTTTCGACGAGTTGAAGCCCGCCCGCTTCGTGAATCGAGAAACCTGGGCGACTGATCATGCAGCGTTGCTCGCTGAGGCTTCAAAGTTGATCCCAGGCCAGACGCCGCGGCAACTGGAAGCCCACCTCGAGGGAGTCCCCGCTGTCGATCCGTGGCGCATGCTGCACGGAAGGGATACCCTGAGTGTTCTGCAGATCGGTCTCCTACGCGTTCTGGGTTCCAAGCAGCGATCCATCGAAGACATCATGATTATGCTGCGCCTTGCCTTCGACGACCTCTTGTTCAGAGCCACGGACCTCTGTGCGGCGATCCGGACTTGGGAAGGCCGCAACCCGCCGTTCCAGGTCTTGAAGGCAAGGCATCGCTGACACTGTGCCTCGCGCACTGTACACTCGAATGAAGCACCCTCTGCTTCGACCCAACCATGGACCCTTCCGGAATCCGCGCCCAAGTTGCACGCATTCTGGCGAGCCCCGCATTTCGCTCGAGCCGCCGGATGCAGCGCTTCCTCGCCTTCACCGTCGAAGAGTCCCTCGCTGGCCGCGGACCCCAGTTGAAGGAGACTCTCGTAGGCGCGGCCGTGTTCGATCGCCCGCCTGACTATGACCCGCGCACCGACGGCATCGTCCGCGTAGAAGCGCGCCGCCTCCGCTCGAAGCTCCGCGAATATTACGACAAGCACAGCGCCCCCGGCGAGCTTCGCATCGAGTTCCACCCTGGCAGTTACTCGCCCGAATTCGCGGGTGCCCCCGCGCCTGCCGCTCCACCGGCTCCTTCGATGACGCGCACCATCGCCGTGCTGCCCTTCGCGAGCCTCGCCGCTCCGCCCGAGACGGACTACTTCGCCGACGGCCTCACGCAAGAGCTCATCTACATGCTGACGCGTGTGCCGTGCCTGCGCGTCATTGCATGGAACTCGGTCAATCAGCTTCGCCGCGACTCGGGCACCGCCGCCGATGCCAGCGAGCGCTTGCGCGCCGATACGGTGCTCGAAGGTAGTGTCCGCCGCTCGGGCTCGCGCGTGCGCGTCAACGCGCAACTCACCGACGCGGCCAGCGGAGTGGTGCTCTGGACCCAAGCCTTTGACCGCAAGCTCGAAGACCTGCTCGCGCTCCAAGAGGAGATCGCGCGCTCGATCGCGCTTGCGTTGCAGGTCCGCTTCGATGCGGGCCAAAACGCATTCCTCGCCCACGCCACCGGGAGCCTCGAGGCTTATAGTCTCTACCTGCAAGGCCGCCACGCATGGAACCGCCGCACTGAAGAAGGACTGCGGCAGAGCGTGGTGCTCTTCGAGCGCGCCGTGGCCACGGATCCCGATTGCGCCGTCGCGCACGCAGGGCTCGCCGATGCCTACAGCCTGCTCTGCGACTTCGGCTTCGAGTCCGCCGCTCGCAGCATTCCCATGGCTCGCCGTGCTGCCGAGCGCGCGCTCGTCCTCGACTCCACGCTGGCCGAGGCGCACAACTCGCTCGGCTTCGTCGTCTCGATGCATGACTGGGATTGGGCCGAAGGTGAGCGCCGCTACTTGCGCGCCATCGAGCTCCGCCCGAGCTACGCGACCGCCCATCACTGGTACGCCTGCGACCTCCTGGGTTATCAATCGCGATGGGAACCGGCGCTCGCCGGCATGGCCACTGCGATCGCGCTCGATCCGCTCGAGCCGAGCGTTGTCGAGAGTGAGAACTACATCTACCTGATGGCCCGTCAGTACGAGGAAGCCGAGCGGCGATACATTCTCCTGCGACAGCAATGGCCGGGCTTCTGGAAGACCTACTCGGGGCTCGCCCGCGTGCTCTCGTTCCAGGGCCGCTTCGCCGAGGCCATCGAGATGCTCGAGCGCAGCCGCGCCATCGTCGGCGACACACCCGCCGTGCTCGCTGCTTTCGGCCACATCCACGGTATGAGCGGCGATCGCGCCACCGCGCGCAAGCTCCTCGAACGCCTCTCCGAACTCGCTCTGCATCGCAACGTCGCTCATGTCACCTTCGCCATCGCCCACCTTGGAACCGGCGAGCGCGACCGCGCGCTCGACCGCTTGGAGCAAGCCGCCGAGGCTCGCGAACTGCAACTCGTGCCGATCGCGGTCCATCCGATCTACGACGAGCTTCGTGGATACGCGCGCTTCGATCGGCTGGTGAAGCGAATCGGCCTCGCCTAATCCCCGGTCTCGCGGTTGGCTGCCGTGTTGGGCAAGCCTCAGCCTGCGCGGGACTTCGGTCGCGCTGGCGCCGTGTACAGCGCCGTCACTGAATCGCGTACGGACCCGGCTTGTCGATCGTGAAGTAGCGCCCGTCCTTGTCTTCCGCGTCGAGCTTCACGTGCACCGCCCGCACCTGATCCGGCGTCTGCGTGAGGAACTCGCCTTCTTCGCCGGGTTCGAGCGTCACCTCGCTCACTGTGGTGTTCATCCGCGAGATCGTGCGGCCGCCCGGCTCCATGAACTCGAAGAACAGCACCAGGCCCTTCATCGGCTTGTCGGAGTTGTTCCGGACCGTGCCTTCCACAGCGAAGTTACCGGCCTCCCGCTGCACCTTCAGCGTCACCACCACCAGGTCCGGCGGCTTGTCCGCTTTGGCCTTCGGGCGCTTCTTGTCGGCGCCGCACACGGCTAGCGCCAGAATGCAGAACACGGCCACGGAGCGCAGGGAGCTCTTCAATCGCACTTCCTCTCCGCCCTAGTATAGTGGAGCTTATGATCAACCGCCGCCAATGGATCACGGGCTCGGCCGCGCTTGCAGCCGCGCAGGCACAGAGCGCTCCCAAGAACATCGTCATCTCGAGTGGTAACGGCGAGCGCGCTTGCGCGCGGGCCATGGAGATTCTGCGCTCGGGCGGCGATACGCTCGATGCAGTGGTGGCTGGCGTGAACATCAACGAAGAGGATCCGGCCGATGACTCGGTCGGCTACGGCGGGCTCCCGAACGAAGACGGCGTGGTCGAACTCGATGCCTGCGTCATGCACGGCCCCTCCCGCCGCGCCGGATCCGTCGCCTCGGTTCGGAACATCAAGACGCCCTCGAAGCTCGCCAAGCTCGTGATGGAGCAGACCGACCACGTGATGCTCGTCGGCGAAGGCGCGCTCCGCTTCGCTCGCGCGTTCGGGTTCCGCGAGGACAACCTGCTCACCGAGAAGTCGCGCCTGGCGTGGCTTGTGTGGAAGCAGTCGCTGCGCGACCCTCGCGGCCACAACAACTGGACCGACGGTCTGGATGCGCCTCCAGGCAAGGCCAAGACCGCGGCGTGGTTGAAGGAGCGGTTTCCCGATGCCACCGGGGAACTGCTCGCGTATGCCTGGGATCGCGCCGTGAACCCAATCACCGGAACCATCAACTGCCTGGCGTTGAACACGCGCGGCGAGATGTCGGGCGTCACTACGACGAGCGGCTTGGCGTGGAAGATTCCCGGGCGCGTGGGCGATTCGCCCATCATCGGCGCCGGGCTGTACGTGGATCAAGAGGTGGGCGCGGGCGGATCGACCGGACGCGGCGAAGAGAACATCCGAGTGGCCGGCGGGCACACCATCGTCGAGAACATGCGGCACGGCATGCCGCCGAAAGAAGCCGTGCTCGATTGCCTGAAGCGCGTATCGCGCAACTATGACCATGACAAGGCACGGCTCGAGAAATTCGATATCAGCTTCTATGCGCTCCGCAAGGACGGTGTGTATGCCGGTGGCTCGCTGTGGAGCGGCCGCCGTGAGCAGGGCAAGGTCAAGCCGGTGCGGTTCGCGGTGAACGATGGCGGCAAGAGCCGGCTGGAAGAGGCCGTGTACCTGTACGAGCGGTCGTAGGGCCGTAGCGCCGTGCTGTCAGAGCACGGTTTTGCCTGACACGAACTGCGCCTCAATGCATCTCACGCTCGATCTCTTCGGGCGTGAGATAGGTCCGCTGCTTGCGCGGGACCTCGCGCGGCGGGATGTTCGCGTAGAGCCATTGGCGGTAGAGGCGGAGTCCCGGTCCGTAGCCGCGGCGGATCGTATCCTTGTCGGTCTCGCGTTCGAGGCGAGCCGTGGCTCGGGGTGAGACGAGTCGAACGAGGCCGAGCAAGCGAAGCCGGTTGCGCTGTCGGTAGTAAGAAAGGTGTGAGAGTTCGTGCGCCATTACAGCGCGCAATGCCTCGGGCGCCGCGCCCCGGCGAAGGGCGTCCTCGTTGAACCCGATCACGTAGGCGAGCCTGCGGTGGAACAGGAAACTCGTCCACGTGAACCGCGCCTGGAAGTAGACCGAAGGGCTGCGGAAAGGTCGCAGTTCGATGTGCGCATCCGCGAGTTCCGGAAACGAAGCAGCGCGCACGCTCGATGCGAGTCCCGCGAAGTAGGCCTCATCGGCAAATGCCCCGGAGACACCGAGCGCGAACAAGGATAGGCGCAAGGTCTATCTTCCGACATCGAGATCCCGGGCGAAACTGGGGTGAACGCCGTATACCGCAACCCGCCGGGCGCGACGATGCTTCGGGTGATGTCCTCGAGAGCACTCAGTTTCCTGGTGTCTGCTGTGTGCCTGGCCGCAGCGGAAGGTTCGGGGCTTCCCAACCCCGCGTTCCTCGCGCCTTACCAGGGCGCACGCGACTACGCGGTTCGGTCGTCGGCTTCGGCCGTGACTGCGACTTACTGGGTGGCCGCTCCAGCGCAAGAGGTGTTGGCCTATCACAACCAATTGCTGACGCAAGCCGGATTCGCCGTCTCGGCAGGCTCCACCGCGCTGAGCGGCGCGGGTAAGAACCAGTTGGCCACAGTGCAGGTTCAGCAGAGCGACCTCGGCACCAACGTCTACACGCGCTACGCGACAGGTGCATCGGCGAGCGCGCTCGCGAGCCAAGCCCGCGCGGCAGAGGCCGCGGCTGCGCCGGGTTCCGCTTATTCGTGGCCGCGTTTCCTCAAGCCTCCGCCCGGAGACGAGTTTCCGCGGGCTCCGGACGTATCGAACAACGAGCGGGGAGAGCGAACCATGCGGATCGAGTTTGGTTCCGGCGAAGACGTACAGACCATCGTCGGATTCTATGAGCAGCTCTTCCGCCAGAACGGACTGCAGGTGTGCTGTTCCTCGATGAACACGGCGAAGACGCTCGACGGCAAGACCGGGTTCAAAAGCGGCCACACTGAGGGCACGCAATGGGTGGACGGCGCCCGCCGCAAGGTGGAGGTGTCGGTGGATCGCGGCAACCTGTACTCCTATTTCAAAGTGACGCTCGAAGTGAAGGTGACGCCAGCGTCCGCGTTGGAGAAGCCACGCGACACGCCTCGAATCACAAGCACTGGCACTAGCTCTAGCTCGCGGCCGGACACGAAAAGGCCTCCAGTATCTTATGGGCCTGGGGGCATCTATGATGGATCGTCAAGGCGAGTACCAACGTCATCGCGAACACGGCAATGAACGGGATCGCGGTGGAGCGTAGCACGCCTCCCATCCATCCCGTGGCGTCTTTGCGCTTGGAGACTCCAGCCAGGCTCGATGCGAGTGCCGCTTGGAGCGCGGCTTCGGGAAGCAACTGGGGCGCCGCATAGATCAGGTAGCCGGCGGCTCCGAAGATCACCGCCAGCAGCGCGGCCAAGGCGGCCAGGATCCAGATGCCGTCATCGAGATCGATGTCGAGATCGATGCTCGGCAGCCAACTCCCGCCCCCGCCGCCGGAGGACTGCGGCGCAATCGTGGTCTCGGCCGCCCAGTCACTGCTGGCGCCTCCACCGCCCGACCCTCCTCCACCGAATCCGCTGAATCCGGCGTCGGCGCTGTCCCAGGTGGGCACTTCGAAGTCCCCGTCGAGGTCCGGCGAAAGGCGAAGTCTGCCCGGGGTGACGTACCAGATCCAGATGCGCACCAGCAACAGGAAGACGAGATAGCTGGCGAGCACCGCGATTGGGTAGCGCACCCGCACCTCGCCGAGCCCGAGTTCCATCAGCAGCTTGCTCGCGCCCACTCCCGACGCGATCACCGCCGCCAGGATCAGCGACATGTGGAATCGAACGAAGAACCGTTTGGCGATGTGGCGGCGGAGAGACAGCTTTTGCGGTTTTGCCATGATCGTCGAAACCTCCGGTGCGCCTCTCACGTCTGGAAGGGCCGAGGAGGCGGTTGACATGAGATATTTTCTCCCATTCCTCTTTGCTGCGGCGCTGGCGGCGCAGACCGCGGCCCAAGCGGACGATGCTCCCAAGGTGCGGGGCTTCGAGTACGCGCAACTGTGGTTCGGCGATACCTATACGGTGGGCATCGGGATCAACGCACGGCAGTACACGCGGGCGGTGATTTGTTTTTATCAGGAGACGGGGTGCCGGTTCAGCGCAATCGAGGTACAGCGGCAAATCGTGGACTATGACGCGCGGATTTTCATCAAGTTCCTCGATCAGGAGGGCATCGCTCGCGCGGCGGCGCTGCTGGGCAAGGAAGGCTGGAAGCTCGTGTCCACGGCGCAGGATCAGCAGCAGCGGCTGACGCTGATGTTCCGGCGGAAGATGCCGTAGCTATTTCCGTTTCTTGGTGCGCTTTTTGACGCGTGGCTTGGTGGGCGCGGGTTCCGCCGCGGCCGGTTGGGCGGCGATGGCGGCGTCGTAGCCTGCTTGCGCCAGCAGCGCTTTGCCCGAGTCGCCCGTGAGGATCGCTAGAAAACGCGCGCCATCCGCGGCAATCGCGGACTTGGCTACTACGCCGCCCACCTGCACGATCGGATCATGCAGCGAAGCGTCGATCGGGACCGCGCCGCGCTCCTTCACGAGCGCCCACGCAACCAATCCCGCGTCGGCGTTGCCGCTCTCGGCGAACTGCGCGGCTTGGCGGACGTTCTCCGCGAACACGATGCGGCCGGAGAGCGCGGCCCAGAGATTGCGCCGTTCGAGAATCTGCTTGGCCGCGGCGCCGTAGGGCGCGTGCACCGGATTGGCGATGGCGACGTGCCGCACGGCGGGAGCGGCGAGTTCGTCGAGCGACTTCAACTTGCCCGCGGGCGACCACAGCGCCACTCGCCCACGCGCGTATTCCTTCAGCGTGCCCGGCGACAGCACGCCCTCCTTCTCGAGATCGCGTGCGTACCGTTCATTGGCGGAGAGGAACACGTCATAGGGCGCGCCTTGACGGATCTGCTGCGCCAGTTGCCCCGAGGATCCGAAGACGAAACGCACGGCGACGCCGCCGCGCTGGGCCAGGTCGCGGAGTTGGGGTTCGAGGTGCGATAGGTCCGATGCGGCGGCGACGGTGAGGACGGCCAGTGCGATCAAGGAATCAGGATACCGCCAGGGCACGGAAGAACGCTCCCTTACCGGCTGGCGTGAGTGCGCTTACTCGAAACGTGCCATGCTCGACCGTCAGGTCAATGGCGAGGTCATCACCGCGCCAGTCCGCGCGCCAGGGACATACGAGGAATCGCCAGCCGGATCGGAGTCTCTCGACTGCAGTCACGGCGGAGGCGCCCATCGCCACCGGATTCCCGCAAAACAAGGCTGCGGAGACTTGTTCAATTGTCGGATCATTGCGGCTGCGCTTGGCGATCATCTCGGCGGCTTGCGCCCAATCCTTGTCGCATGCGGACCGAGGAATCGCTGCGCTGCTTCGGCGGCTCGAACCAGTGAATCGTCGTACGAATCGAGCAGGACCAGCGAAGCGAGGCTGCACGGCGCAGTCCGCCGGCGCTCGATAGAAACGCGTCTGCCCACGCGCCAGGAATGCGCTCCGCGGGTTTCGTACTTGTCGAATGAACACACCGCGCCCTCGCGGCCGATCCAGATGGCGACCTCACCACCGCCGCTCCCTGCGGACCACCCCGCGAGCACGGCGGTTTCGGCGCTCGCGTTCTCAGCCATTGCGGCAAGGAGCGTCCAGCAGGTACCCGCGATAGACTGTCGTAGGAGATTCATGAGACGTCGAACGATCGTGGCTGGCATAGTTTGCCTACTGGCTATCCTACCCGCATACTTGCGCGCCGTTACGGTATCAGGGCCGTCCGATGCACCGAACCTGCTGCTCGGCGACAAGCTGTTGATCAACCTCTCGGCGTATCGCGTCAATGCGCCCTATACTTCGATTGCGCTTTGGGAGCGCGAGGGCCCGGCGCGCGGTGACATGGTGATGTTCCACGTGCCGAATCGCGGCATGCGCGGACTGAAGAGAGTGGTCGCCTTGCCGGGCGACACGGTGGAAATGCAGGAGAATGTCGTCGTAGTGAACGGGGCCGCCTTGGCGCAAGAGCCGCTGGATCGAGATTCGTTCCGGTGGGTACCGCCGGTGCACAGGATCGGAGAGCGCGTGGTGCGCGAGGCGGGTCGCTACGCCGTGGCATACACGCCGGGTGCGTCTCCGCTGCGGAACATGGCGACGGTGACGGTGCCTGCGGGTCAGTACTTCGTGCTCGGCGATAATCGCGATGACAGCAATGACTCGCGTGTGTTTGGTCCGCTCGATGGGGCGCATGTCCAGGGGAGGGTGATGACGCACTTGTGGTCGGAGCGGCCGTTTGCAGTTTGGCCAGGTTGGTGAGGAGAGCCTGGAGGTGCCCCGGCGCACCCGGCGCGGGATCCAAAGATCGATGCATGAGAAGGCAGTTGCCTCACACGCCGGTCACGCAATGACTCCGCGATTCCGGCTCCGCCGCGATACGGTGCAGGCTTCACCTTGCCCCGTGCCCCCCCACCGCGCCGAAACTAAACCGCCGCCGCCACACGAGAAGCCGGATACACCTCGGACAATCCGCACTGCCAGTCCTTGCAATCGCGGCACGGCTCCTGGCTGAAATCGAGATTCAGATGCCGCTGCCGCTTGCCGAGCAACTCGCCCAACCACACCTCCTCGATCGTCTGGCGGTTCAGATCGCCCACGTATCGCTCCCCATTCCATTCGGCATCGCACTGCGCCACATGACCCGTCCAGTGAATCGACATCGTGCGCATCAGCCACGGGCACGGCATCGTCCGGACTTCATCCGGCAAACACAGATTCGGCGCCGGCACGCCCGTGCCCCATCCCAATCGCGGCCGGATCTTGAGCGTGGCCCCCTGCCCCATCCACTTCGCCTTGAACGCTTCTTCTTCATGCTCGTTGAAGTCCTGCACGATGAACTGCAGCACCAGTTCGAGCTCCGGCAGACGCCCCTGCCGCTTGGCATCGAGCAGGAAGCGGATGTTGTGCTCCACCCGATCGAAGTCGCCGCCGACGCGGATCTTGTCGTACGTCTCGCGCGTCGCCGCGTCGATACCGACAGTGAGCTTGTTCAAGCCGCACCGCTCGAGCCGGTCGAGCATCGACTCTTCGAAGCGCACCATGTTCGAATTGAGATAGATCTTCTGAAGGCCGGCCTGCTTGGCGTAGTCGAGATAGTCGAAGACGGCGTGGCCGTGGACGAACACTTCACCCATGATCGTTGCCCATACCTCGGTCTGGAAGCGGTCATGGCTGGCGATCTCGTCGATCAGGCGCTTGTACAGATCGAGGCTCATCAACCCTTTCGGGCGTGTCAACTGGCTATGCGGGCACATGATGCAGCGCAAATTACACCCGCCGACGATCTCGAAGATGATCACTTTGGGGAATGGCAGAAGCGTCCGGTTGACCGGTATCGCTTCCACGGAAGCTTGGCGCATGGTGGGTACCTCCTACTAAACGCCACGGAAAAGCGGTCCCCCAGAGTATGCATCTACTTGCCTCCAGATGCAAGAGTCCGGGCGTACCGGGACCTGGTAGCTGAGGTCCGCACAAGAGCGGAGCGATCAGCGCTGGCCGAGTCCCTCCGGAATCCGCAGTGGCTCGGGCACCGGGGCATTCCGCGTCATCGGCCACACGTTCGGATAAGACGAGCCGCGGCCCCAAATCCAGAGCGATCCGTCTGTTTTGATCGCGAACGAGTTATTGCCCGCCGCAAAGGCAGCCTTTACGCCGGAAATCCGCAATGCAGCTACCGCAGCCTGCTCGCGGCCAGTGACGCCCGTGCCGGCTTGTCCCCAGTCGGAATTCCCCCAAGTGCGTAGGGTTCCATCGCGGAGCAGCGCCAGGAAATGGCGGCCAACCGCGGCGCCTGACAGGCCCACCGCGTTCGTGATTCCAGGAACCCGAACGGGAACGCGCGTGTGCTCGTCGATGTTCCGTTTGCCGTTGCCGAACTGCGCCTGGTCGTTGTTGCCCCAAACCCACACGGATCCATCTTTCAAGAGCGCCGCCGCAACCTGTGTTGCGACGATCCCAGTGACATCTTGCAAGCCGGGGACTTCGCCAAGCGGTTGCACAGGATCGTCCGCGCCGATGCGCCCGAACGGCAGCTTGCCCGCCATCCACACGCGGCCCTCCTGTGTCAGCGCCATCAGGAACCCGGTGCCAACGGCGACCTGTGTTACCGGCGGAAGACCGGCGGCCCGCTCAGGAACGATGATCCGGTTTTCCCCATTGCCGAGATAGCGGCTGCCCCACATACTGACGCTGCCATCCCGGTGGATCGCGAACGCCGACGAGAAGCGGGCAGAGACGCGGACCACATCCGTAAGGCCCGCCACCTGCACTGGAGTTTCCGAACTCGCAAGGCACCGCTCGCCGCAACCCAGTTGGCCTTCGTTACCCCAGCCGAATGCGAGCACCGTGCCATTGTCCAGCAGTATGTAGGAGGTTCGTCCTCCGGCGGCGATGTCACGAGCCTTGCCGGGGATCGCGATCGGAACGAACACGGACGAGTGTCCGCTCGAGTTCGGGATCGCCGCACGCGGACCGAGTTGTCCGTCGCGTGTATCGCCCCAGCCGCCCACTGTGCCATCGGAGAACAGAATGAGCTTGTGAGATTCGCCGTCGATCTTGACCGGTACTCTTGCATCCTGAGCGCCAACGATCGCCCCGCTCAGCAAGATCGCGATGGATAACCTCATGCTCCCCCAGCGATCATCATATCCTCTCGCCGCGGACCAACTTCGGCAGCCTTCCGCTGCCCAGTCTCAGAGGTTCACGTCGACCGTCTCTTCGAACACCGCCGGATCCAACTTGATGCCCATCACGCGCAGCCGGTCCATGATCTTCGGAATGTTCCCCGTCCCCCGGAACCGCCCCTGCACCTTGCCCGCATCATTGACGCCGAGACGATCGAAGGTAAAGATCTCCTGGATCTTCACCGCTTCATCCTCCACGCCGAGCACCTCTGCGATCGAGATCACCTTACGAGTACCGTCCTGCAAACGCGAAATCTGCACCACCAGCTTGATCGCGCTCGATAGCTGCTGCACCACTACCCGCGTGGGCAGTTCGAGGTCCGCCATCAGCACCATCGCTTGCAGACGCGAGAAAGCGTCTTTCGGCGTGTTCGCGTGGACCGTGCTCATCGACCCTTCCACACCGGTGTTCATCGCCTGCAGCATGTCGAGCGCTTCCGGACCGCGGCACTCGCCGACGATAATGCGGTCCGGCCGCATGCGCAGCGCCGTGCGCACGAGTTGGCGCTGATTGATGCCGCCCTGCTTGTTGAGATTGGGCGGCCGCGTTTCGAACTTCACCACGTGCCGCTGCTGGAGCTGCAATTCAGCCGTGTCTTCGATGGTGACGATCCGCTCGTCTTCGGGAATGAACCGCGAGAGCGCGTTGAGCGTGGTGGTCTTACCCGAACCGGTTCCACCGGAGACGAGAACGGTGGCCTTCGAAGCGACCGCCGCGGCCAGGAACTTGAGCATTCCCGCCATCAGCGTCTTGTTGCCGATCATCTCGTCGGATGTGATGACGTGGCGTCCGAATCGGCGGATCGAGAGCGCGGGCCCGTCGAGCGCGAGCGGAGGGATGATCGCGTTGACGCGCGAGCCGTCGAGTAATCGTGCGTCGACAATCGGATTGGCTTCGTCCACGCGGCGGCCCACCAGCGAGACGATCTTCTCGATGATGTGCAGCAGGTGGCCGTTGTCTTTGAATCGAACCGGGGTGAGCGAGAGCTTGCCCTGCCGTTCGATGTAGACCTTGTTGTACGCGTTGACGAGAATATCGGAGATCGTGGGCTCTTTGAGCAGCGGCTCGAGTGGACCAAGGCCCAGCACCTCGTCGAGCACCTCTTCCACCATCTTGTTCTGCTCGGCCGTGGTCATCGGCACGCGCTCGTCTTCGATCAGGCGCTCGACGACGCGTCCGATCTCGGCGCGCACGCGGTCTTTGGCAAGCGACGCCACCCGCTCGAGGTCGATGACGCCGATCAGCTTGCGGTGAATCTCGGACTTGAGCTCGAAGTATCGGTCGGCGCTACGAGGCGCGGCTGGCGCGGCGGCCATTCCGCGGGGGGGCGATGGCGGTCGGAAATTGGTGCCCAAAGTTGCTCCTGGTGCGAAACCTCAATTGTACGAGGTCCCTGGGGTCTTCTTGTGAAACCCGGCGGCGGCGGAGACGTCTCGGGGCGAGGAGTGGTTCGCGCAACCTCCAGCAGCCATCGTGAATCCTCGCACCTTCTGTTCTGCGGTATACTTGAATTGTCGCTCCGGCTACCTACACAATTGGGGCGATTAGTACAGGGCTCCCTCGGGAGCCTTTATTTTTGAACCATGGATCGAGTCGCGGTCTTCGTGGATGCTGGGTACGTTTTTGCCCAGGGTTCCTCGCTGCTCGCCGGGAGGAAGCTTCCCAGAGCAGAGATCATTTTGGCTCACGAGGCCGCCGTCCGCGCCTTCGGTGAATTTGCGACTAAGATCTCCCACGTGCCTCTTCTTCGGGTCTATTGGTACGACGGAACATCTACGGGACCCACTGCCCAGCACTTGACGCTCGCCGACCTGCAAGATGTGAAGGTCCGTCTCGGATTCGTAAACAGCGCCGGTCAACAGAAAGGCGTTGACTCGCTGATCGTGACCGATATGATTACCCTTGCGCGGAACCGGGCGATCAGCGATGCTGTTCTCGTTTCCGGAGATGAGGATCTTCGCGTCGGAGTGCAGCAAGCCCAAGAGTTCGGAGTGCGAGTTCATTTGGTCGGCATCAAACCAAGCCGTGGAAGTCAATCGTTGTTCTTGCTACAAGAAGCTGACACGACCCATGAGTGGGCAACGGATGAGATCTCCTCGTTCCTGAAGTGCCAGCCGAATCCGCCTATGCCTGAATCGGGTGGGGCCGGTGCTGATTCGAAGCCGAACCCGGCCAAGATAGAAGATCCTTTGCGAGCGCTTCCTGCCCGGATTGCCGCGAAACTTCAACTCACTGAAACAGAGGCCGTGGTTGAGTCCGTAGAGCGCGTGGGGCAGGTCCCACGCGACATCGACGCGCAACTGTTGGCTGGAGCGCGTTCAGCGATCGGGCGCGAGCTAAGCCCGGCGGAAAAGAAGGAAATCCGGAAGCACTTCCTCGAAGCTTGCCGGGCCAGGATGTGACAGAGCTGGACTTCGACAGCGAGTCGCGCGGCACCGGACCGCCACCCCGCCCGAAGTGTTGCAGACTGTAATTTATGCCCTCGCAACGGATCCTCGAGGTCCGCCGCCGCCATGCCGCCGCTGAAGCCGGTGGCGGTCCCGACCGCACCGCACGCCAGCACGCGGAAGGAAAGCTCTCCGCGCGCGAACGCATCGACCTGCTACTCGACGAAGGCACCTTCGAAGAAATGGACAAGCTCGTCCGCCACCGCTGCCGCGACTTCGGCATGGACCAGCAGGTCATCGAAGGCGACGGCTTCGTCACAGGCTGGGGCTACATCCACGGCCGACTCGTCTACGTCTTCGCGCAGGACTTCACGGTTTTCGGAGGCTCGCTCTCGGAAACCAACGCGAAGAAGATCTGCAAGATCATGGACCTCGCGCTCGAAAACGGCGCACCCGTCATCGGACTCAACGATTCCGGCGGTGCGCGCATCCAGGAAGGCGTCGTCTCCCTCGCCGGCTACGCCGATATCTTCCTCCGCAACACCATCTCGAGCGGGGTCATCCCGCAGATCTCGGCCATTCTCGGCCCGTGCGCGGGCGGCGCCGTCTACTCGCCCGCCATCACTGATTTCACCTTCATGGTGGACCGCACGAGTTATATGTTCGTCACCGGTCCCGACGTGATCAAGACCGTCACCCACGAAGAAGTCACGAAGGAAGACCTCGGCGGCGCGGCCACCCATAACTCGAAAAGCGGCGTGGCGCACTTCCTCGCCTCTGACGACGCCGATTGCCTCCGCCGAATTCGCCGCCTCCTCGAGTACGTCCCGCAGAACAACCGCGACGATCCGCCGCGCAAGACGTGCACCGACCCGATCGATCGTGAGGACCCGGCGCTCGACACCGTGATCCCAGAGCAGTCGAACCAGCCCTACGACATCAAGCGCATCATCCGCATGGTGATGGATGACGGCGACTTCTTCGAAGTGCAGGAGCACTTCGCCAAGAACATCGTGATCGGATTCGCGCGGCTCGATGGGCGATCGGTGGGCGTGGTGGCGAATCAACCCATGCACCTGGCCGGATGTCTCGACATCAACTCGTCTGTGAAGGGCGCGCGCTTCGTGCGCTTCTGCGACGCGTTCAACATCCCGATCATCACGTTCGAAGACGTGCCTGGATTCCTGCCCGGCACTGACCAGGAGTACGGCGGCATCATCCGCCACGGAGCCAAGCTCCTGTACGCGTATGCAGAGGCCACCGCTCCCAAGATCACCGTGATCGCGCGCAAGGCATACGGCGGCGCCTATTGCGTGATGGGCTCGAAACATATTCGGACCGATGTGAATTTTGCCTATCCCACCGCCGAGATTGCCGTGATGGGCGCCGAGGGCGCGGTGAACATCGTCTACAAGCGCGAGATCGCAGGCGCCGCCGATCCCGAAGCCGCGCGTAAGGAGAAGATCGACGAGTTCCGAGACCGCTTCGCGTCACCGTTCATCGCAGCCGAGCACGGGTTCATCGATGACGTGATCGAACCGCGGCAGACACGACCGAAGTTGATCCGCGCACTCAGGATGCTCGAGAACAAGGTGGCGCAGACGCCGCGCAAGAAGCACGGCAACATCCCGCTATAAGAGAGGACATATCCGATGAAGAGCCTCGCTCTCGTTGGCGCCGTGATGATTTTAGTCGCGGAGTCTTCAGAGTCCGCGAAGGTGACGATCAAACTGGTCGACGCCCTCGGCGATCCCCTCGAGATGCGTGCGGTCGCTGTGCTGCAGGAACCCGGGTCGGGGACGCAGTACAAGGCGTTGGATCATCGCCGCGGAATCGTCGCTCCATTTGGCTACTACCAACTGCGAATCGAAGCTGCCGGATTCGAAGCTGCCTCGGAGACCATATCCATTTTTCAACCGAACGTGGAACTGCGCGTCGGGTTGCAAGTTGCCGAAGGGCATACATATCAGCATCCACGGCTAGACGGGACCGTGCGGTCGGCCGAACGGATTCCAAACGGCCTGTGGGTCAAGCTGAGCTCCTTCTACAACGGCGGACTCTATCAGGCCAGTGTCGGCCGAAAGGGCCAATTTGCCATCGTGGGGGCGCCGCCTGGAATGTATGTTCTTTGCGTTTTTCAAGGAAACGAACTGCTTCACTGTGAGCCCGTGAAGGTTCTGGGCAAACGGCAGATCGACGTCACGCTGCCAACTCGCCCCTGAGGCAAATATGACGCTCGTCAAGTTACTACTCGGGTGTGGGCTGGGAATGATCGTTTCGGCGCAGGAGAACGCCAGCGCCAGCAAGGTCTGGGAAGTCATCGGACCTGACAGCGTCCGCCAAGCCATAAGGCTCGATTCATCCCGGTTTTCGCCCGCGACTTTCCGAAAGCTCCACGCCGAAGCGGTCCAAGCGAACAACCGCGCCTTCACTCAGATCAGCTTTCATCCCGAGGGAGAGCGGGTTCCGTACACGTGGCACAACATCAGCTCCCATCGCACTTACAATTCGTTCCGCTCGATGTATCTGGGAGACCGGAATCAAAGAAGGCTCGCGGCCGAGGCGATATCCACGCCATCGGGCGCAGTTCTCCGAATGAGCGAGCGGGATGGGCAGGTGTCGCGAGAGATCCTCGAAGGCTCGGATCCACTGATGATTTCGTCGGGGCCTTTGACAGGAGAAATCCTGCATATCGAATTCCGCTGCACTTACGAGACATATCAGCGCGAGATTGCCTCGGAGCGAGGGGTTGCGCTTCGGCTCGAGTCCTCGACCATTACCTTGACCGGCGCCGCGGACGAAAGCGCTCAGATCTTCGTCCGCCTGCGCACTTGGCCGGACTCCAAAGGAGCCCTGCGACTGTTCACCGAGGCCGTGGCGGCTACCACCGGACTGACGAACTTTTCGGCGAGCTACCGGGCGGATCCTTGGCTTTTTGGCGACAACTACCCGATCGTTAATCCATTCGTGCCTCAGGCCGAGCCCCCGTCCGTCGAGGAATGGGAGAAGGCCCCTTCGCGGCTCTGCTACTTCCGGAAGCGCAAGGCCGAGTGCCTCGAACAGCGCGCCCGGTAATGCTCAGCAGCTTTTCATCTTGTTGTGACATTCAACCGGTATAGTCGAGTCGAGGCCATCCACTTCAGCGAATTCCGCAGGAGTTGGCCCAAGGACAGCGGATGCGATTCAGACTCGCCCGCAGCCTGCAACCCTCCATCGCCGCATGGGCCGGTTGCTTGGCTCTCGGCTATTCACTTTCCGCCGCCGAACTGCGTATCGGGAGCGTTCCCGCAAACTCCCGAATGGCGGTCTACTTCTTCGAAGTGGAGCCCGAGACTTCGCGCGCTCGGCTCGTAGTCGAATTCGAGCCGCTCATGCCGGAGAGCGTACCGGACCAAGTCACCGTCGAACCACCCCTCCACATCCAGTTGCCTGGGTTGCGATTCGATTCACAACGGAACCATGTCATCTACCAAGACGCTGGGGCCGTCACCATTTGCGCCGTCTCCCAAAGCCGCCGCCTCTTCCCGCGAAAGCCGCCCTCGGTTCGCCCCACCGGAGCCTGCCGCGTCATCCCGCGCAATGCCGCGCACGCGCAAGATACCGGCTGGAACATTCTGCGCTGGAAGGCCGTCGACCTCTACTTCGAAGCGCCCGTAGAGGACCGCAAACGTGACCGCCAGGCAATCTCGCCTTCCACCCCGGACCACCGAGCCGAAGCCGTCCGCTGACATCGCGCCGCAACGCTGGTATCATCCCCTGATGCGCACCGTCATCGCGGCCCTGGCCGCCGCCGCAACTTTGGCCGCCGCCGGCAAACCAGCCGGACCCGTCCAGTTCCGCACGCACACCATCGAGGCGAACATCCCCGGCGGCTACACCGTCATCGTCGCCGACATCAATCACGATGGCCGCCCAGACGTGCTCGGCATGACGCAGCGCGTCAACGAACTCGCCTGGTACGAAAACCCCTCCTGGACCCGCCACGTCATCATCAAAGACATGCCCACCATGGTGAACCTCGCCGCCGCGGACATCGATGGCGACGGCATCCCGGAGTTGGCAGTGCAAAACGAATTCAGCATGGTAGCCGCCAAGAGCCCGGGCCTCAACTGGGTCTATCATCATCAAGGCGACCCTACCAAGCTTTGGAAAGCCTACAAGGTGGACCAGTTGATCACCTCGCATCACGTCGCCTGGGCCGACCTCGATGGCGACGGGCGCAAGGAACTCATCAACGCCCCACTGATCGGACCCAAGGGACTCGCTCCTCGCTATGACCAGGATGTGGTGCCGCTCGTGTTCTATCCCGTTCCCACCAATCTCGAAGGCCCGTGGAAGCGAACCACTATCGAAGAGCAACTCCACGGCGTACTGCATCGCGTGCGCGTCGTAAAGTGGACTCCCGGTAAGCGTGACCAACTCCTGACCGCGGGATTCGACGGCATCATCTTGCACGAGCCGGCGGGCTCGGGCGACTCGCTTCGTTGGAAGCATACCTCGCTCTCCAAGGGTCACACGGAAGAAGCGCCGCGCGCCGGAACCAGCGATGTCGCGGTCGGCAAGCTCGCCAAGCGCCGTTTTCTCGCCGCTGTTGAGCCCTGGCACGGCAACGAAGTGGTGGTCTACAATCGCAATGGCAAGTCAGGCCCCTGGCAGCGCAAGGTCATCTTCACGGAACTGAAGGAAGGCCACGAAGTTTGCGTCGGCGACTTCAATGGCGACGGCCTCGACGATATCGCCGCCGGTGACCGCGCCCGCGGCGAAGTCTCGAGCTCGCACGTTTTCTACTCGCAAGACGCCGCCGGCCAGAACTGGCGTCACGAGGAACTCGACCACCTCGGCATGTCCGCCTCCGGATGCCAAGTAGTGGACCTCAATGGCGACGGCCGGCTCGACATCGTCATGATCGGCGGCGCCACGCACAACATCAAGTGGTACGAAAATATCGGCGCATCTAAGTAACTCTGCTGCTCACTCGGAACTCGCGCCAGCGAGCAAGGCCCGCGCCTCCGCCACCTGCCGCACAGCCGCATTCGCCGAAAACCTCCGCAGGAACGCCACTGCCCACCGCCGCGCGTCTGCCTTCCGGCCCTCGCGTTCCGCCACCCGCGCTTGATAGAACTCCGTCAACGCCACCCGCAACCCAGACTGTTCTTCGAACAACTCCGGTCCGCCCAAGTTCAGTCGCGAGCGCCATGCGAACTCGAGCAACTCGCGCGCCTCGCGCAGCCGCCCCAGTTCGAGCAACGAACGCGCCGCCGGCAATGCCGCCAGCATCCGAAATCGATCCGGCAGAGCCGCGGCCATGCGCACAGCCGCTTCGTGATCGCCTCGATAATGAGCCGCCAGCATCCGATGAAATGCTTCCGTCTTGCCCGCCAGATAGTCGCCCACCAACGGCGGCAATGCTGCTTTCATCGCCGCGAACTCCGTCTCCGCAGCCGTCTGATCGCCCCGCACTGAATGCGCTACGGCCGCCAGACCAGCGCCAAATGGATTCTCGATTCGAGCCGTGGCTGCCAACACCCGCTCCGGCTTTCCCAATTCGAGCCAAATTTCCGCCGCTTTGAGCAACTGTAGATATCCGAGAGCCGGATTCTTATAGAGCGCAGCCGCGCTCTCATACCGTTCCGCCGCCTGCGCCAAGTCCCCGGAAGCCGCCAGCGCGTTGCCTTCCACCAGTTTCGCCTGCGCGCCATTCCCCGCCACGCCCGCCGTCCGCCGCAGCGACTCCGCCGTCTCCCCTCGAAGCCACGCCACCGCGGCTTGCATCACCGGCATCTTCGCCATCTCATATCGCTCCGAGGCTTGATCCCACTGTTCCGCGGCCAAGTGTACATCGCCCCAAAGGCCATGACAGTTCGGAGCCTTCTCGCCGATCGCCTGGCAGTATCGCGCCGCCGCCTTCCGCGCATCCTCCGGCGCCGCATCCAGCGCGCTGTTCTCGGCGAGCATCAGCCATCCCAATGCGTGGCCGCCGTCCATCTGCGTCACCCGGCCAAACGTGGCGCGAGCTTCCGCCCGGCGGAACGCGTAAGTCTGCGCCATGCCTTCCCAAAACAGCGGCTCGGTTTCCCCCGGGAACTCCGCCTCCGCCGCACGCAGTAGCGCCACCGCCTCATCCAGCCGCCCGTCATAGTAAAGCCGCAGCCCCTGGATCAACTCGAGTGGTAACTTCGGCAGTCTTCGAGTTACCGCGATATCGGCCGCCCGCAGGATCGCTCCTCGCGCACCCGGCCGATCCCACCATCCGGACACCTGCGCCAATCCCGCGTACGCCATCGCAAAATCCGGATCCGCCTCGAGAGCCCGCCGGAACCCGCCCGCCGCCGGTCCCAGCCGCCACTTGCCATGCTCCGCCCGAGCCTCTTCATAGAATCGCAGCGCCTCGGGATTCGCCGTCAACAGAGCCTTCGATTCACTCGCCTGCGGCGCCGCTTTCGTCAACCGCTCCGTGATGCGCGCCGCGGCTTGATCGGCCAACGAGAACGCAGCCTCGGCCGACGGAGCCTCGAAACTCTCCGCGAAAGCCACCCGCGCATTCGCCGTTTCCACCACTCGCAAATCGAAACGGATTCTCGCCGCCGCTTTGGCCAACACCCCGGTAACGTAGAGATCCGCCGGCAACGCTTTGGCGGCTTCCGCAGGCGACCTCCCTTGCGCCGCCGCGCGCGCCCGGTCCGCCGAGATCACCCGGAACGCACCCGAATGCAGCAGGCTCATCGTCAGCGTTTCCGCGATGCCGCGCTCCAGCCAATGTAACGGCTGATCTTCCAAACGTTGCTCGATTCCCACCACCGCAATCGTCCGATTGTCGAAACGCGGCGCGGACCAATAGGTCCAGAGCCCCACCGCACTCGCGCCAACAGCCAGTGCTGCCAGCGCCTTCCAGTGCGGGCGGGCGAACTGCGCCGCCCGATATCCCAACCCATCTCCGCGAGCCTGCACCGGCTGCCCGTCGAGATAGCGCTCGATGTCAGCCGCCAATTCGCGAGCCGTCGCGTAGCGCCGCTCCGGATCCCGGTGCATCGCCTTGGCTACGATCCGCTCCACCGCCACGGGCAGTGCCGGTGCCGCGCCCTCGCCCGTGAGTAACCCACGCAGCGTCGCGCCCAGTGAGTACACGTCGGATGCGGCAGTGAGCGGCTTCCCCGCCAGATGCTCCGGACTCGCGTACCCTGGCGTCGCCATCCGGTGCACTGTCGCCGTGGCAGGCCCGGCCTCATCGATCGTCTTGGCGATCCCGAAGTCAACCAGCTTGGGCGCACCATCAGCGCTCACCAGAATGTTTGCCGGCTTGATGTCGCGATGCAGTACGCCGCGCGCGTTCGCGTACGCCACCGCCTCGCACACAGGCAGGAACAGCCGGAGCGTCTCATCCGCCGTCATCCGCCGCTCGCGCACATAGGCGTCGATCCGCGGACCCTCGATCAGCTCCATCACGAAGTACGGCAACCCGCCTTCCGTCGTCCCGCCATCGAACAGCCGTGCGATATTCGGATGCTCGAGCTCCGCTAGCGTCTGTCGCTCGACACGGAAGCGTTCGAGGTTGGCGGCCGTGTCGAAGTGCTCGCGCACGATCTTGATCGCCACCTGCCGCTCGAACTGCCCGTCCGCGCGCTCACCCCGCCACACTGTTCCCATGCCGCCTTCGCCGAGCTTCTCTACCAGACGATAAGCGCCCAATCGCGACGGCTGAGTCCTGCCGCTGAGGAACCCGCCCGCACTCTCATCGGCGGCCAACAGCGATTCCACCTCGCAGCGGACATCATCCGGCACGGACCCGAGCAGCGCCCGCCGGCCTTCTCGGTCGAGTTCGAGACAAGCCGCGAACAACTCCTTCGCACGCTCCCAATCGCCGTTCATCGGACATCACTCATGAGAATTTCCGGCCGCCGGATCAGCCCCGCGCCATTCCCTCTCCGCGACCCACCGCCACTCACCGCTCACCGGAAGCCTCCAACTGCCGGTACAACCAGGCCCGCGCCATCCGCCACTCGTTCTTCACCGTGGACACCGACAGATCCATCACATGCGCCGTCTCCTCGATCGACAGCCCCCCGAAAAAGCGCATTTCGACGATCTTGCTTTGGCGCTCGTCCCGCTCGGCGAGCTGATCCAACGCCTCGTGCAGCGCCATCAGCTCGGCGTCATGCTCCTCCGGAGCCGCCAACACGTCCTCGAGTGACACCGGTGTCCGCCCGCTCCCCCGCTTCTTCCGCCCGCGCGCCCGCGCGTGGTCCACCAGGATGTTGCGTATCACGTGCGACGCGAAGCCGAAGAACTGCGCCCGGCACTCCCAGTTGCCTTGCTCGAGTCCCGCCATCTTCATATATGCTTCGTGGACCAGCGCCGTCGGCTCGAGCGTGTGCCCCGGCCTCTCCAGCGCCAGCCGAGCCCGGGCGATCGACCGCAGTTCCCCATAGACCAGCCCCAGCAGCCGATCGACGGCATCGCGATTGCCGCCACGGCACTCCTGCAGGAGCGCGGTCACGCCGGCTGGCTGTCCCTCGGGCATCCCAACATCCTACCGAACTTTTTTTGACCGGTTTCCGCCCAGACGTCGCTGGGACTGGTGAACGCAGCAAGCGTCTTCAAAGGAGACTCACATGAAACACCTCAGAACTCTCGCCCTGGCAGCCTTCGCCCTGGTGGCGTCGCTCGGCACGCAGCCGGCGCCGGCCTTCGCCCAAGCGCCCAATCAGAAACTCGTAGGCAGTTGGCTCATCAGCATCACCGTCGACGGCGCAGCCGCGCCCTTCACCATCGACATGGCGACCTTCGACGGCCAAGGCGGCCTCACCGTCATCTCATCGGACCGCTCGGAAAGCTCGGCCGTCGGCTCATATCAGCGCACCGGCGATCGCGAATTCCTCTCCACCCACACCCACATCGTCTATAACGACAAAGGAACCTTCAGCGGCATCGCCAAAGTGATCGCGACGGAAAAGCTCAGCGAATCCGGCGACTCGCTCGCGGGCCGTTTCCGGGTCGAGATCTCCGACGTCAACGGCAAGGTGGTAGCGAAGATCGTCGGCACCATCAGCGGAAAGCCCGTTGTTCCGGAACCCCTCTGATTCGGCGTTCACGGCCAATCCGTTGAAATTTGTCCTTTGTTTTCAGTAAACGCCCCTGGAAATCTACCCCCAGCTCTTGACTGCCATGGCAGAATGGAACCGTAAAGGCGATCCGCCGGCAAGCGCCGGTCCGGGTCGCCTTTTTTGTTTCCAATTCGAGGAGAAACCCCATGGCCACCGCCGCACAAAACGAAGCCAATCGCGCCAACGCGCAGCATTCCACCGGCCCCCGTACCGCCGAAGGCAAGTCCCGCTCGGCCGCCAATAGCCTCCGCCACGGCCTCTGCGCCAAACACCTGATCGTCATGCCAGGCGAGCAGGAGCAACTCGACGAGCTCACCGCCGCCCTCCGCGCCGAACTCGACCCCCAAGGCGCCCTCGAAGAACTCCTCTTCGACGATATTCTCCGCGCCCGCTGGAGCATTTTCCGCTGCTCGCGCGCCGAAGAGGACCTCGTCCTCAACGGCATCGATCCCCTCATCGAAGACGCCGCCCACAAGGCCTTCACGCGCATCGAGTCCTACCGCCGCGCCAACGAGCGCACCTTCCACCGCGCGCTGAAGGAGTTGAAAGCCCTGCAATCCGAGCGCGCCTTCCGCGAGATGGTCTACGCCGATGCCGAAGAAACCCCAGCCCACTCCCCGCTCATCGATTTCCCCAAAATCCGCCAAGCGTATTTGAAAGAACGAACCCAATCCTCGCACGCCGCAGCCGCCGCCGTCGACGCCTTCATCGCCTCCCCTCCTCCGCTCGCCCGTGCCGCCTAGCGTCATTTCTTGATGTGGGGCAGGCTTTAGCCTGCGCGGGACTTCAGTCCGCCTTCCAGACGCAGCGATGCTATTCGACGTCAGTCCCGTCCCAACAAGCGCAGTGATACTTTGATAAATTCCAACAGGAGGATCATGCCCGAAAGACCGAACGTCTTCATCTCCGCCACCAAAGACGACCTCGGCGAGTACCGCACCGCCGCCAAAGACGCCATTCTCAGCGCCGGTCTTCATCCGATCACCATGGAGCACTTCCCCGCCGAAGACAGTGCCCCACTCGACGTGTGCCTCCGCGAAGTCGAGAACTCCCAAGCCCTCGTCGTCATCGTCGCCCACCGCTATGGCTGGATCCCGCCGGACCAGCCGCCCCCGAAGAACAAAAGCATCACTTGGCTCGAATGCCTAAAAGCGCAGGACCTCGGCATCCCCATCTTCGCCTTCGTCGTCGATGATGACCACCCCTGGCTCCCGCGCCACTTCGAGCACGCTCGCGCCGCCGAGTTGACCGAGTTCAAAACCTGGCTCGGCAACGACCGCATCCGCGCCAAGTTCACCACTCCGCATTCGCTCAAGGCGGAAATCCTCGCCGCCCTCAACCACTGGCGGACCAAAGACGACCCGCCGCAAACCAAAGCCGAAGCCGCCTACCTCACCTACCTCCGCGACACCTGCGCCTTCATCGACCTCCGCGGCGTCGCCGTCGGCGACAACCGCGCCCACCGCGTCCCCATCGAGAACATCTACGTCCCCGTCAAAACCCACTCGCTCGACCGCAGTTCCCCCGGCGGCAAACCCGTCCCCCTCGAAGAGGCGCTCGCCCACAAACGCCTCGTCATCCAAGGCGACCCCGGCTCCGGCAAAACCACCTTCCTCCGCCGCATGGTCCTCGAACTCGCCCGCGAAGGCGGACCCCGCCTCGCGCTCCCAGTCAACGGCTTCCCCGTCCTCATCCGCGTCTCGGACCTCGACCAACACATCGAGAAATCCCAAGGCGAACCGGGCTCGCCCGCCCAGAAACACGCACCACAGTGGATCGCCCACTTCCTCGCCGCCGGAACCTGGGGCTTCACCGCCAAGTCCGCTGAAGTCAAACTGAAGGCCGCGGGCACGGTCGTCTTCCTCGATGGCCTCGACGAAGCCGGTAACGACACGCGCCGCCGCTCGCTCGTCAAGCTCCTCGAAGAAGCCATTCGACTCTACCCCGAGTGCCGCTTCGTCGTCACCACCCGCCCCTCATCCTTCGATGGACTCTCCGGCTTCACCGAAACCCGCATCGAAGATCTCGACGATGAATCGGTGAACCGCTTCCTCGAACTCTGGTCGAACGCGCTCCATCAGGGCAAGGAGACCGCCGCCGACGCCCATCGCGCCGAACTCCGCCGTGCGCTCGACGAGAAGCCCGAGATCCGCCGCATGGCCCGCAATCCGGTGATGCTTACCGCGCTCGCTGTGGTCCATTGGAACGACAAGCGGATGCCCGAGCAGCGCGCCGAACTCTACGATTCGGTTCTCACGTGGTTAGCGCGGGCACGCGAACAGAAGCCCGGACGCCTTAGCCCTGAAGCATGCCTGGACCGACTCTCCACCCTCGCCCTGGCGATGCAAAACGAACCCAAAGGACGCCTCACCCAGATAGAGCGCGGTCTTGCAGCGGACATGCTTGCCCCCATGCCGAAGAAGGACGCCCTTCGCTTCCTCGAGACCGAAGAACTCGACAGTGGCATCATCGTCAGCCGCGGCACGGACCTCCGCTTCTGGCACCTCACCTTCCAGGAATTCCTCGCGGCCCGTGAACTCGCCGGCATGCAGGACCAGAGGCAGTTCGAAGAGATCATCAAGGACAATCGCCTCTACAAAGCCGAGTACCGCGAGGTCATGCTACTCCTCGCCGGGATCCTCAGGACCAAGCAGGGTGCAGGCAAGATCCACGGACTCTTCGAAGCGATCACAGCGAGCGTCGGCAAGTCTTTCCCTGATCGTGCCCGCTGCGTAGGTCTCTTGAGCGGCATGCTGCAGGATCTCCGAGTCACGGGCTACGAGCCTGTCTGCAGAGAGTACCTCGCGATGCTGGCCGAAATGAAGAAGCTCTTCGAGCCCGGTGGAGCGAAGGATCTCGACCTCAAGACCCGCGTCGCCGCCGCCGAAGCCCTCGGCGTCTCCGGCCACCCTTTCATTCGGCTCCCGAAAGACAAGGACTACTGGTGCGAAATCCCCGGCCACGGAGACATCAAGCCTTTCCTCATGGCCCGCTATCCCGTCACCGTTTGGGAATACAGTAAGTTTGTAGACGCGGGCGGCCCTCTGCCGGACAACTGGGACGAGCAGTTGGATCACCCTTCCCGCCCTGTCTGCTATTTAGCCTGGTACGTCGCCGCCGTCTACTGCGAATGGACAAAGTGCCGCTTGCCATCGGGAGAAGAGTGGATGTTGGCTGCCCTGGGAGCAGACAATCTGCCGAGTCGCGATAAACCCGCTAATCTGGGGCCCTACGAGGTAGTCTTTGTACCGAGCGGTGCGACTCCAGTTGGCGTATTTCCTGACAGTCGAAGTCCGTACGGTTGCGATGATATGAGTTGCAATGTTTTGGAATGGACCAGCAGTGCCTATGACGAAAGAAGGGACTCCTATGAGGCGCGTGGTGGGTCGTCTGACCCTCGCAGCCTTCAACGCGTTCACCCAGCCGACACAAACTACGAACTCGGCTTCCGTGTAGCCAGGAGTGCGTAAGGTGCTACCCGCGCGTCCGAAGATCTACCACATCACGCACCTCGACAACCTCGCCCAAATCGTTGACGCCTACCTCTGGTCCGACGCGGAACGGATCCGACAAACCCTCGACTGCACCGTCGTCGGAATGAGCAGAATCAAGCGAAGGCGGCTCGAACTGCTCTCAGTCGGTTGCCATCGGGGCACCAAAGTCGGTGAATACGTGCCATTCTACTTTTGCCCCAGGTCCGTCATGCTGTTTCTCCTCCACTGTGGGAACAATCCCGACCTCAGCTATCGCGGTGGCCAGACTCCAATCATCCACCTCGAAGCTGATCTCCGCGAGGTAGTCGCGTGGGCCGATCACAGCCAACGGCGTTGGGCATTCACTAACCGGAACGCGGGAATGAACTACACTTCCTTCTTCAAGAACCTGGACCGCCTCGACGAACTCGACTGGGATGCGATCCAGGCGACCGACTGGAGAGAGAGCGTCGTGCGCGAAGCCAAGCAGGCAGAATTCCTCGTATTCAAATCATTCCCGTGGACCCTCGTGTCGAAGATCGGAGTCATCGACACCGACGTAGCCCAGAAGGTCACCGCGACCATCCGCAACGCAAACCATCACCCGCAAATCGCCGTTGAGCGAAACTGGTACTACTGAGACGAGCCATGATTGAACCCACCCACGGAGACATCCTCCAAGCCAGTGCCGAAGCCCTCGTCAACACCGTCAACTGCGTCGGCGTCATGGGCCGGGGCATCGCGCTCCAGTTCCGAAAGGCGTATCCCGACAACTTCAAGCTCTACCAAGCCGCCTGCAAGCGCGGCCAAGTCCGCCCCGGGTCCATGCTCGTACACGAAACCGGCCTCTTGACCGGACCACGCTACATCGTCAACTTCCCCACCAAGCGCCACTGGAAAGGAAACAGCCGGCTCGAAGACATCGACGCTGGACTCGAAGCGCTGATCGCGGAGGTGCGCCAGCGTCACATCCAGTCCATCGCTATCCCGCCGCTCGGGTGCGGACTCGGCGGCCTCGACTGGAACATCGTCCGCCCCCGAATCGAGAAGGCCTTCGAAGTTCTCCCCGAGGTACGCGTGCTCCTCTTCGAACCCGTCGGCTCCCCGGACCCAAGCGAAATGGCCAAAGATAAACGCAAGCCCTCGATGACCATCGGTCGCGCCGTCCTCATCGAGCTCATGTCGAACTACCTCTCCGCCGTGCTCGACCCCTTCATCACCCTGCTCGAGATCCACAAGCTCCTCTACTTCATGCAGGAGTCCGGCGAACCTCTCCGCCTCAGCTACGAGAAGGCTCCCTACGGACCCTACGCCACCAACCTCCGCCACGTCCTCAACGTGATCGAAGGCCACTTCACCTCCGGGTATGGCGCCGCCGAAGATGACCCGCGCCTCCCCATCGAGCTTCTCCCGCACGCCACCGAACAGTCCGCGCCGGTCCTCGCGGCCCACGCCGAAACCAAAGCCCGATTCGAGCGCGTCACCCGGCTCATCGACGGCTTCGAGACCGGCTACGGACTGGAACTTCTCTCCACCGTCCACTGGGTCTGCACGCGCGAAGGCGCCACTACTGCCGAAGACGCCATCGCCCGGACTCACGCCTGGAGCGAGCGCAAGAAGAACTTCCGCCCACACGAGATCTCGCTCGCGCGACAGGTCCTCATTGATCAAGGTTGGCTGAAAGGTGAACGACCATGAGCTTCTTCTCCGAACTCACCCAGGACGCCCGCTTCGCCCTGCGCCAACTCCGCGCCAACCCCGCCACCACCCTCGTGGCCGTGGGCTCCCTCGCCCTCGGCATCATGGCCGCCACCGCCATCTACAGCGCCGTCTACGGCGTCGTGCTCGAACCATTTCCCTACAAAGATGTCGACTCGCTCGCGAGCGTCAACGTCCGCAACCTCGAAGGCCGCGGCGGCCGCGTCTACTACGAAGTGGACCAGTTCCTCACCATCGCCGAGCGCTCCCACATCTTCAACGGCGTCATCGCCTCCACCATCAGCGACCTCATCTGGACCGGCCAAGGCGAGCCCCAACGCCTCCGCGGCAATCACGGCTCCGGCCGCACCTTCGAAGTGATGGGCGTGCCTCCGCTGCACGGCCGCTGGTACACCGAAGCCGATCTCGCGCCCGGCGCGCCCGAGGTCTGCGTGCTCGGATACAAGTTTTGGCAGCGGCAATTCGCGGGTGACCCTTCGGCCATCGGCCGCGAGCTCAAGCTCAACGGCGTGGTCCGCACCGTGGTCGGCATCATGCCCAAGCGCTTCATGTGGCGCGGAGCCGATGTCTACGTACCGCTGCGATTCGAGCGCGGCAAGGCGATCGAGGGCGTGCGCTATGTGCATGTGCTCGGCCGGGTGAAGCCCGGAGTCACGCCGGCGCAAGCCGAAGCCGACCTCCAGCCGGTCATCGAGGAACTCGCGCAACGGCAACCGGGCGCATTTCCCAAGAAATGGCGCGCTGGCTTACTCTCATTCAAGGAAACGTTCCCGAGCGCGGTCCGCGAGCAGATATGGATCTTATTCGCCGCCGCTTTTCTCTTACTCGCCATCGCCTGTGCCAACGTGTCGAACTTACTGCTCGCGAAAGGCGCGGGCCGCGGCCGCGAGATCGCCGTGCGAGCCGCAATCGGAGCGGGCCGGTGGCGGCTGTTCCGCCAGCTTCTCACCGAGAGCGCGGTGCTCGGGCTCGCGGGCGGCATCCTCGGTGCCGCGCTCGCGGTGGTCGCTCTGCGCGGGATGCTCGCGCTCGTGCCTCCGGATACGATCCCCGATGAAGCCGAGGTGACGATCAACTTGCCGGTGCTCGGATTCGCCCTCGCGTTGTCGATGGTGACCACACTGGTGTTCGGCTTGGTCCCGGCATTCGGATCCTCGCGCGGACTCGCCAACCCGTTGCGCGAGCGCGGCGCCGCCAACTCGGCCGGACGATGGATCCGCAACGGATTGGTGGTTGCCGAAGTGGCGCTGTCGATCGTGCTGCTGGTGAGCGCGACTCTGATGATGCGCACGCTGGTGGCCGTGCAGGCAGTGGAGCTCGG
Organism: Bryobacteraceae bacterium; assembly: GCA_046331625.1. Classification (GTDB taxonomy): domain Bacteria; phylum Acidobacteriota; class Terriglobia; order Bryobacterales; family Bryobacteraceae; genus JAXLQL01. The sequence continues at coordinate 107,669 of JAXLQL010000018.1, read as the reverse complement.
CTTCCGCCCGGACCGCGTGCTCTCCGTGCGAGTCCCGCTGAACGAGAAGCGCTATCCCGATGCTGCGCGGCGCACCGCATTCTCGCGACAGTTACTCGAGCGCGTGCGCACGCTGCCCGGCGTGGTGGAAGCAGCGGTGAGCACGGGCGTGCATCCGTTCGGCGGGTGGAGCATGCCGGTGGAGATCGCGGGCGCGGCCGCGGCCGATCAGCGTCCGGTGGTGGTGCATCAGATCAGTGCGAACTATCCGAAGGCGATGGGGATCGCGTTGCTCCAGGGGCGCGCGCTCGCCGAGGACGATGTGGCCGGAGCGCGCCGCGTGGCGCTGGTGAACCAGGCGTTCGTGCAGCGGTACCTGAGCGGCCGCGATGCGCTGGGAGCGGGGGTGCGCCTTCCGCGGTTGGCAGAGCAACCGATCCGCGAGACCAACAACACGTTCGAGGTGGTGGGCGTAGTGCGCGACACATTGAACCGCGGCGTGATGAATGAGGTCCTGCCCGAGTTATATTTCCCATATTCAATCATTGGTGCGGCGGACCAGTTAGTGCTCTTCACCCGCGGAGATCCGAACGCGTTGGCGCCGGCTGTGCGGAAAGCGGTCATCGCCATCGACGCCGAGCAACCAGTGACCGAGGCGCAGACGCTCGCCTATGCGCTCGACACGTGGGTGTTCGGCGAAGTGCGGTTCGTGCTGGTGCTGTTCGGCGTGTTCGCCGTGCTCGGACTGGCGCTCGCGGCGGTGGGCGTGTACGGCGTGATCTCACACTCGGTGTCGCAGAGGACGCATGAGGTCGGCGTGCGGATGGCGCTGGGCGCGACTGTCGCCGACATTCTGCGGATGGTGGTGAGCAGCGGACTACGACTCGTGCTGATCGGCGCCGGTCTCGGCATCGTGGGCTCCATCGCCGCGGCCCGCGTGCTGAAGCAGTTGACGTGGAAGGCAAGCGCCACCGATCCCGTATGGCTCGCAGGCGTGGCTACGGTGATGCTCGGCGTCGGACTGGCAGCGTGTTACTGGCCCGCCCGCCGCGCGGCGCGAGTGGATCCCGCTGGAGCGCTACGAGCGGAATGACGATGGCCGCTTCCAAACTGGAAGTATCGGGTTACAGTGGGCGTGGGGCAGACTTCAGTCTGCGCGGGACTTCAGTCCCGCTGTCCGTAATGCTCCGCCACTTACTTCGGAGCTGCCTTGGTGCGTATCTCGACCAGAGACTGGACCCTTGAACGAGGATGAATGACTAGTTTCACCTTTCCCGCGATGCTGCTTCCCGAACCGAAATCTGCCTTCACGTCCAGTTCCGCGACCTGCCCGAAGCCATCACCTCCGGAACCTCTCGCGGCGATGCAATGGTGCAAGCAGCCGATTGCCTCGAAGAAGCAATCGCCGGCCGCATCGCCGACGGACTCGACTTACCCACTCCATCCCGCCCTCGCCGGGGCGAAGTCCTGATCACACTCCCACCAGGCACGGCGGCGAAGGCCGCGCTTTACCACCCAAGCGCGAGAGCGGAATGGCTAGGCCTCGCCGCTGACTACCGCGGAAGCTCGCGGGCCGTGTCCCGTTCACCCCAACTCTCTTCTGCCTCCCGCCACCACTGCGTTGCCGCCCCCACCCACACAAGCTAGACTGTCGAAATGCCCATCATCGATCAACATCAGCCCGGTGACTTCTGCTGGTTCGAACTCGGCACCACCGATCCGGACGCAGCAACCACCTTCTACCAAGGCCTCTTCGGTTGGGAAGTCGCGAAGTTCCCAATGGGACCCGGCGAGTTCTACTACATGCCCAAGAAGCACGGCAAAGACGTCGCCGGTATGTACAAGCTCGGCGCGCAGGAAGCCGGAATGCCGCCCACCTGGAAGCTCTACGTGCAGGTGCTCAACGCGGACGAGGCCGCAGCCAAGATCACCGCGGCGGGCGGGAAAGTGGTGGCCGGACCATTCGACGTCATGACCTTCGGGCGCATGTGCGTCTTCCAGGATCCCGAGGGCGTCTTCCAGTGCGTGTGGCAGCCGATGTCACACAAGGGATCCCTCGTGGTGGGCGAAGCGGGCACCATCGGATGGGGCGAATTGGCCACGCGCGACAGCGCCGGCGCCAAGCAGTTCTACACCACCGTGTTCGGATGGGGCGTCAAGCACGACGACAAGACCGGTTACTCCGAATGGCAGAACGGCGGCCGTTCGATCGGCGGCATGATGCAGATGGACGAGAAGTGGGGCAACATCCCAGCGCACTGGGCCTTATACATCATGACGGACGATTGCGACGCCACCGTGGCGAAAGCGAAGGAACTCGGCGGCGCCTTAGTGCATGGTCCGCATGACATACCGAATGTCGGCCGCTTTGCGCTGATTCGCGATCCGCAGGGCGCGCACTTCTACACGATCAAGCTGACCCATCACACGCACCTGTAGAGCGGAACTACTCGGGCAGCATCAGCGGATCTCTTCGGTCGGCCCGCTGTCTTCTTGGCCGAGACGAGGGGCGCGTCGGCCGAGCGTGCGGACTTTTTGTGCGAAAGGCATCCACTTCAACGGACGCGGCCAGGGCGTCATCGTAGCTACCGGCTCCTGACACTTCGTCCCAGCCGCCGCCAGCTTCCGCAGGTTCTCCTTCGACCGGGACAAGCAACCAACGAGATCGTTGGTCACGTGAGCGCTGCCGTGGAAGATCGCCGCCCATCCTCCAATCACCACGAACTCGACTCCGCCGTCGCAAAGCCGCTGCACAGCCGCCTCGAAGTTCATGCGCCGGATCTACGCCTACGCGCCCCACCTCGCGCGGACTCGGCCGCTTGTGCGAGCTCATGCATCCGCCGCGCCCGCTCAGCCGGACTCAACTGGATCTGCTCGATCAGCAGCGTGAGGTCCACGCCGAAGTCTCGCGCAGCGGCGATCTTGCTTCCTGGCGCCGGATTGCGCAACCGCTCGATCGCCCGTGAAAGACGGTCGCCGGTCAGTTGCCGCAACTGGCTCATCGCCTCATTCTATCGCCTTAGGAGCCTTCTTTCGTGCGACAATGATAATGAGGAGTCCTGACGGAGGATCGACTGCTGGTTTGCTGATCCCGTTCACCAAGGCCCACGGCGCAGGGAATGATTTTCTGCTGACCTTCGCCTCTGGCCTCTCGCCCGCGCCGCCGGACGAGCAATTCCCCAAAATCGCACGCGCCATTTGCCATCGCAACACCGGAATCGGCGCCGATGGCTGGTACCTCATCGACTCGCCCGCCGCGGGCGCCGATGCTCGTGTGCGCTTGTGGAACTCCGACGGCAGCAAGGCCGAGCTTTCGGGTAACGGTACCCGCTGCGCCGCGGCGCTGCTGGTGGATCGCGGGATGGCCAGTGATCGCGTGCTGATCCAGACCGGCGCTGGTCTCAAGGAACTCCGCTTCGAAGGGCGGCGCGACGGAGCGCTGTGGTTCGAAATGGAGATGGGCCGGCCGGTTCCCGGCGATCTGCATTTCCCGCTTCCGCTCCCGGCGGGCGTGCGGGAGGTGGCGATCATCGACGTCGGCAATCCGCAGTGCGCCGTTGTGGTGGATGACTTCGACTTCGACTGGGTCTCGCTCGGGGCCGAGATCGAAGCTCATCCGCATTTTCCGAATCGCACGAACGTGAGCTTCATCCGGCGCAAAGACGAGCACACGATCGAGGCGAGGTTCTATGAGCGCGGGGCCGGCCACACGTTGAGTTCCGGTACCGGATCGACTGGGGCAGCGGGAGTAGCCCTGATGCTTGGATTGGTCAGTACTCCTGTTACGGTTGAAACTGAGTTCTGTCCGCTCTACATTCGAAAAGGAGCCACCGGGTTGGAGGAAGGTGGATCGCTCTACCTGACAGGTCCGGCTGAGATCCTGGCGAGCGGCCAATATCTATTTGGAAGGGTGTGAACTTGAAAGAAGGAATCATGGAAGTAACGAAACCTCAGGTTGCTGAGGCACTTGCGGAGAAGATCAGGACTCGCCAAGCCCGTTGCGGCGTGGTCGGGCTAGGCTATGTGGGCCTGCCTCTGGCCGTTGAATTCGGCAAGGTCGGATTCCACGTGACGGGATTCGACATCAGCGCATCGAAGGTGCAGCAGATCAATGCCGGTACCTCCTACATCCAGGACGTGCCTACGTCGGACGTAGCCCCGTTAGTGCAGTCAGGCAAGTTGGACGCCACAACCGATTTTCGCGCCATTGCGGACATGGACACGATCAACATCTGCGTGCCCACGCCGCTCGGCAAAACCAAGGATCCCGATATGAAGTTCATCGAGGATGCCTGCGACGAAATCGCCAAGTACATTCGCCCGGGGACGCTCGTGATCCTCGAGTCGACCACTTATCCGGGGACGACGGACGAGGTGGTCCGCGCCAAGCTGGAGCGAGCTGACCTGCGCGTAGGCGAAGAGATTTTCCTGTGCTTCTCGCCTGAGCGCGTGGATCCGGGCAATCCGCACTTCCAGACTCGCAACATTCCGAAAGTGGTGGGCGGCACCACGCACAAGTGCACCGAGCTCGGCGCGCTGCTCTATGCGCAGGCGCTCGACAAGGTGGTCCCGGTGACGGGCACGCGCGTTGCGGAAATGGTGAAGCTGCTCGAGAACACGTTCCGCATGATCAATATCGGCCTCGTGAACGAACTGGCCGTGATGTGCGGGCGCATGGGCATCGATGTGTGGGAAGTGATCGACGCGGCGGCGACGAAGCCGTTCGGGTTCATGGCGTTCTATCCGGGTCCGGGTTTGGGTGGTCACTGCATTCCGATCGATCCGTTCTATCTCTCGTGGAAGTCGAAGCAGTTCGGCATCGAGGCGCGGTTCATCGAACTCGCCGGGCACGTCAACGGGCAGATGCCGCACTACGCCGTGGACAAGATCCAGAGCGCGCTCAACGACGTGTCGAAGCCGGTGAAGGGCTCGCACATTCACGTGATGGGCGTGGCGTACAAGAAGGATATCGACGACATGCGCGAGTCGCCGGCGATCGACGTGGTGCACTTGCTGCGCGAGCGCGGGGCGAAGATCACATACAGCGATCCGTATGTGCCGGTGTTCCGTGTGGACAAGGAAGAGTTCTTCGCGCAGGATCCGATCCAGTGCGCGGCGCAGGCCGATTGCGTGGTGATTATCACCAATCACACGAATTCGCCGTATTCGAGCGTGATCGAGAAAGCGTCGCTGATCGTGGACACGCGGAATGCGTTGAAGGGGTACAAGTCGAACAAGATTGTCCGGCTGTAGGGTTCGCTTCGGTGGTGTGCGAGGGGGCCGCTTCGGCGGCCCTCTTCGCTTTTGGCGGGCGCGCCTGGGACGCCTATTTGCGTAACATTCCCGAATTCTCGAGCACGGAACGGAGCAGTTTCAGGCTTGGCTCCATCGTGGCCGGACGTTCGAGCAGGATTGACCACACAAAATCGCCCGTCAACGCCTGAGCGTGACAGCCCAGGCAACTGGTTTTCGGGGCATTCTGGAGAAAGGTCTCCATTGTGACGTTCGCAAATGGGTGACCCTCTTTCCCGGGAAAAGAGTACTCAGGATCCCCTGCTTTGCCTGCGGGCGGATTCCCGATTGGCCACTGCGTAGTAACCAGCCGATAGTTGCGCCATTTCGATTGACTCAGCTTTTGACGATACTCCTGGTTTGCGGGCGCCGTCGACTTGCGATCGATTCGCCGGGTTCGCCACACGTTGATCATCTTGGTCGGCGGTTGGGAGACGTCGTTGTCTGACGGTTCCATCGTCTTGCACGAGCCATCGTGAAACGTGAACGGCCCGCCGGCCGGCGCAGGCGGGCAGATGTCCGAATCCGGGGCGTTGTTTACATGCTCAAAGGTCGACCAGATCCAGCGGGGCCGTCCCTTGGTCTTCTGCACAATATGTAACCCAACCAGGCCAAACAGGGCCTTTCGGCATCCGCCTGTAGCCCCGGCATCACGGATCCAGGCCTCCCGTGTATGGAACAGCGATGGATCCGGGTCCTTCGCAGAGTCGTGACCTTTCATCTCGACCCACGCCGACTTGATGTTGACGCTCCCAACCGGAAAGTCGAACTTACCGTGAAGATGCTCCCGCATGACCTTGGAGATATAGTCGGCGCTCGTCTTGTTGTACTGCGTGAGGTAGCGGACGTAGGTGCCATTTTGAGCCGGGAGCGCAATGCCCAGCGCTCCTTCGGAGCCAGCCTGGAGCACATCGAACTTGGATGTCGAGGCCAGCAAAAACTGGTCTCGAGCCGCAGGCTCCGAACTGCAAGGACTGTAATTGTGGTCCTCCATGGCGTCCCAGTCTTTGATTGGACCATGGTGGAATAATTCCCAGTTCGATTTGAAGCCTTCGAAGGCGGCCGGACGAGTTCCGCCCCACGTCCCGGCGGGGTCGCCCTCGCCGCGGGTGCCGGCCGTCTTCTGGTCGCAGACCACCGCGAGAAACGCTTGCCAGGAATAGCGGTCGAAGGCGGGCCGCTGGTTCTCAATCTCCGGGGGCAAGACGGCTTCTTCGAATGTAGGAATCTTGCAGTTGGACAACGCAACCTGAGGGAGGGGCAGAGGCTGGCCTGCCGCGGTTGGCTCGCGCGAGCAGGCCAGAAATAGTGTTGCAGCCGTGGCCGAGAGTTTCGCGAACCACTTCACGAAACGGCTTCCTTGGCCCGCCCGCGCAGGAGACCGGAGAGAGGCGCCGTGAGGGGGTGTGCTACGCGATTCGCCGTCCACTGAATTGCCATCGCGAAGCAGGCTTGGGACCACGAAAGCTCATGGAACTCGTCGCCAAGCACGGCGAAGGTGTTTTGGGGATCGTTCAGAATCTTTTCGAAGGCGGCTGCCTCGCCGGGAGTGAAATCGAAACCGGCCGAAGTCTGGCCGCCGGTTCGCATCGACTCGCGGAATTCCGAATCGCAGAGCGCGGCCCCAAGGGCTTGATAGAACTGCTGTGTGGACGGCACGGGATCCAGTTGCGATCTCAGCAGGATCTCTACCTTCTCCGCGACTCTTCGCGTTGCCGGATGCAGCATCGCGACGTAGAGCCACTCGCCCAGCGCCATCAGGGAAACCGGCCCTCTCCTTTGTTGGACCACGAGTCTCCTCACCGCATCGTAGTCAGCGTCATCGAAGAGACAGCAGAATTCGTGCTTTCCCGCGAGTGGCGTCTTCGTGGCGAGGTTGCCGTACATTGCGTCTCGAAACGGCTTGTCGGTTGCGACACGGCCAACGATTTCCCAGAAATCAACCATTTCCTTTTGCTCCCTGTTGCGTTTTGAGATATTCCGAACGAACGGCTTGCACGACTCCATAGCCACCGGCGTACCGTCCCCAATGATTGAGTACTACTTTGTATAAGCGCAAGCTCTCGCTGAAACGTGACAACCTTCGCAGGCATCGGGCCTGATCGATTCGAGTCAGCACGGCCAGCCCGGCGAAGTGGTACTGCAACAAGGTTCCGAGAGACGCTTGAATATGATTCAGGTTGACCAACGCACCTTCGAAATCTCCCTGCTCCGACTGCCATCGGGCGGTGAGAAAGTTCGTCAGGGGATCTGGCCAGAGCCCGCGGGCTTCGTGGAAGCTGCCTGCGGCCCCTGGTTCGGCACGGGTCCAACGCTCGAGCGCGGTTCCGAGCGCGAGGGTGCCCTTGGAATATGTCGATGGCCACCGATCGGCGATGACCTGGAGGCTGGCCCGCGCTTGCTCGACAAGCTGCGGGTCTTTGAGGAGGAATGCCAGCGCCGCGGCCGGGCCAATGAACGGGAGATTGAGCGGGATCCGGTCAAGCTGGAGGATCTCGGCCAATCGCGCCCGGCTTGCCATCGGCTGGTCCATGAGCCAGCGCGACCACGCCAAGTACACTCTGGCCCAATCGCGCTGACGGCTGGCTCCGCCGAACGCGTTCACCGATGCCGCCGATTCCATTTCGGTTGAGGCCTCAGCGAAGCGGCCCATGAGCACAAGAGGGCCCCACGACAGACACTGGCCTTCACCGCGCAATTCCGGCGGAGCGTTCATTTTGCGAAAGGCGGCGAGGGCCGCAGGATAGTCCTCTTTGCCCATGTAGGCAAGGCCGACTCCGCGCATCAATGCGTCCGCAGTGACGCCTTCCCGCCGGCAGACCTCATACTGCTCGAGGGCGTCGTCCCAACGGCCTCCCTGCGCATAATTCGAAATGAGTACGTTGCGGTTATTGACATTGGAAGGGTTGAGTGCGACCGCCGCGCTGGCAGCCTCGATTCCATCCAGCGGCTGCCCCACTCGCGCGAATGCCAAGCCAAGCTGCCTTTGGAAGGTAGGCTCGTCCGGGAACAGCCGGACCAAGCGGCGCAGCGCGTTGAGCGCCCCTGCCAGATCCTGGGCAGCTATATTCAAGTACTGGGATTCAATCCACAGCCGCTCCCGCTCCGAGACGCGGCTTCGCAACTGGTAAGCCTTCTGGTAGGAAGGCAGCGATTCGGCTTCTTTGTCGTTTGAAGCAAGCGCAAGTGCATGGCGTAGATGAGCCAGGGCAAAGGACGGGTCAATCTCGATTGCCCGCTCGAACCACGTGACCGCGCCATCGGCATCGGACGATTCGTACAGCCGCTGCCCTTGGAAGTAGGCATCCACGGCTTCTGGTGAGTCCGAAGTAACGGCCGCAAGCGGCCTGTAGGTAGCTCGTAGCGAGTTTTCGGATTCCCCCAGTTCACGCCGCAACTGCAACGCAACCTGATCCGCGAGCGCAACCGGCCGCCGGACGTCGCCGGTCTTGCCGAGGCGCAACGCAACCGTGCCGCCAAGCGACTCCAACACCTCGACGTCAATGCGCAGTCCAGCGGGCAAACGCTTCAGTGTGCCTTTCAAGACGAAGCGGATTTGGGCGGCTCGCGCGGCGGAGAGCAACATGTCTCCGCGGGGCCACATACCACCGGACAAGGCGCGGATTCGCTCGTCAGAGACAATCGAAACCAGCGGGGATTGCCGCAGCCCCGAGATGAGCAATTCGCGCAACGGGTACGCCAGTGAGTCCGTGCCCGGATCGAAGATGTTGAGCGCCCATTTCTGGCGAGAAGCCACGGCCAATCGCGGGCGGGACATCCATTCGTATGCCGCGATGGCGGCCGCTGGACCCGCGACCCACCCGAGGAGCCACAGGCGCCGGGAATGACTGGATCGCCACTCGCGAATCACTCCATCGAGCGATTTCGGCCGGCGTTCGGGATTCGGCGCAGCACACTCAACGGCGAACCGATTGCCGGGCAGGAGTTGGTCCAGAACCAAGCCAAAGGCATACAGATCACTCTGGACGGTGGCAGGCGCTCCCGCCTTCACCTCGGGCGCCATGTAATCGCGCGTACCGCCTCCCAATGATTGGCCTGGAGCGCTATCGGGATCGCTGAAAGGACGGGCAAGGCCGAAGTCGGTGATGACGGCCCGTAGCTGCGCCTCGGAGCCCGTGAGAATCACGTTGTCGGGCTTGAAGTCACGATGGATTATTCCCTTGGAGTGCGCAGCGGCCAAGCCTTCAGCCAGATCCAATGCAACCTTCCGGCGCAGATCCAAATGCCGAGGCCCGTCTTCCAGCCAAGTGCTGAGAGTTGGCCCTTCCAAATATTCCATCGCAAGAAACGGAACTTCGCCGTCATCGAATAATTCGAAAATACGGCAAACGTTGGCGTGAGTAACACGGCGGGCACTCTGTACTTCCGCCACGAAACGGCGGCGGATCTCGGGTTCCTGCGCCAAACGGCGCCGGATGGTCTTCAGTGCGACGTGCTCGCTGAGCCGCTGATCATACGCGAGGTAAACCTCACCCATTCCGCCCGCACCGAGAAGCCTGTCAATACGAAACCGCCCTACTAGAATCTGGCCCAGCTCAAAACAGGGCATAGAAGCAGCCAACGCCCGGACGCTCGAAACCGGGGTCCCTAGGAAGCCGCTTTGGAGGGACTCCTGGTGTTGTTTCCACAACCGCAGCAAGTACGGATGACACTTCGCGGCCACCTGCGCCGACAGGAGGCTCTCGGGTGATTCCGATTCGAGCAATTGTCCAAACAATTCCTGGAGCCGTTCCCATTCACTTCGTTCTAAATCATCCACGGGTTTCTGCTCGGGAATGCGCAATCCGCCTTCGTGAGGGGACATGCGTTCACCGTGGGGATGCATCGCTTTTCGATTCGGGAAGTCACCTGATCAAGCGATCGCGGAGCCAAGCGCGCGCAAACGCCCAATCGCGCTTTACCGTGCGTGTGGAAACGCCCAGTGCTTCCGCGACTTCTTGCTCGGTCATGTCTCCAAAGTATCGGTACTCGACGACCTTAGCCAGCCGCGGGTTGATCTCCTCCAGAGCATGGAGGGCTTCGTCAAGAGCTATGAGCTCCACGCTCGCCGCCTGCGTCGAGGCTATCCCTTCGTTTAGTGGAAGGTTCATTGCGCCACCGCCCCGCTTCTCCGAGCGGTCACGCCGGGCGTGGTCGATCAGGACCTGCCGCATTGCCCGCGAGGCGACAGCGAAAAAGTGAGCCCGGTCTTTCCAGTCAGTATCTGAATGCTGCAACACCTTCAGGTAGACTTCATTTACCAGAGCTGTGGGCTGGAGGGTGTGCGCGGACTTCTCCAACCGGAAATGCCGGCGGGCGATGGCGTGAAGGTCCGGGTAAACTCGGTCGAGGAGGGCCTGCTCGGCCTCACGGTCGCCGCTCGAAACCCGCTTGAGTAGCGCAGTAATGTTATCTCCATCTGCCGATGCCCACTTCATGGGAGCCTTGTAGTATATCGAGTCCTACGTTTCGGTACAATCCTTCCGTTTTGCCATCCTTCCGGTTTGCCTTCCGTCTTCGCTTACCGCGTGCTAGCGGCGCGCCCCGTTCAATTTGCCTGCTTGCCCCGGAGTGTGGCACCGTCGGACAGCAGCCCTGTCTGATGTGCTCCGTCGAATTGGCCCTGCACGTCAACGGGCAGATGCCGCACTACGTCGTGGACAAGATCCAGAGCGCGCTCAACGACGTGTCGAAGCCGGTGAAGGGGTCGCACATTCACGTGATGGGCGTGGCGTACAAGAAGGATATCGACGACATGCGCGAGTCGCCGGCGATCGACGTGGTGCACTTACTCCGCGAGCGCGGGGCGAAGATCACATACAGCGATCCGTATGTGCCGGTGTTCCGTGTGGACAAGGAAGAGTTCTTCGCGCAGGATCCGATCCAGTGCGCGGCGCAGGCCGATTGCGTGGTGATTATCACGAATCACACGAATTCGCCGTATTCGAGCGTGATCGAGAAGGCGTCGCTGATCGTGGATACGCGGAATGCGTTGAAGGGGTACAAGTCGAACAAGATTGTCCGGCTGTAGGGTTCGCTTCGGTGGTGTGCGAGGGGGCCGCTTCGGCGGCCCTCTTCTCTTTATGAAGGTATCGGATCGGCGGGAAGCGCGGAGCGAATATCGGTCCTGAAGTAGTCGTTGCCTTCGAAGGACAGCGTTGGTCGCGTTCGAAGCCGTACATTTCGAAGCTGCCGGCTGGCGTGGAGACGATTCGGCAAGGGCAACCATCAAGCGAGTCTGAACTTCGGCGATTGCCGTGGCCTATGCGCTGGCGGCAGTTACCGGCGAGCCGAAGAAGATCCAATTCCGAATGCCCGCCAACACCCTTTCAGCCTTCGATCACCATTGCGGCTTCGAATGCGTTGACCTGATTCGAACATCGTTCGCTGCGATGGCCGCCGAGAACACGGGCTTGTCCGCTCATCCAGTAGAATGGCGATTACAGCGGACGAATCAATCTCCATCGTCAGCGAAACAAACCGCGCTCATCGTATCCCAGTATTTCCTCCGGGCTCCGCGTGTCGATGTCAGGGAGTGCCCCACAACGGGAGCCGATGGCGTTCAGGTCATCCTCGAGTTGCTGCCTGCCGCTATCCAGCGATTGCCGCTGAATCTGCTCGCGCAGGGCCTCGACTACCGCGGCGCCAACTGATTGGCCGGACCGCTTCGCAAGCTCGTGCGCCAAGAGATCCGCTTCACGCGAAAGCATCCCCCTCATCCGCTTCGTCGCCAAGACCAGATCCATCGCGCGCGACCGCTTCTATCACTACGACGCTCTCGGCCACTTCCGCGCCACCCATACCGGCGGCGCCGCCGAGACCGCGAACTTCATCCAGTACCGAGCCCTCGACGAAGCCATGCGCGAAAGCTAGGACGGCCGCCGCTGCGTCGCCCTCATCGACGAAATCGACAAGGCCCCGCGCGACTTCCTCAATGACGTGCCGCGATCCGGGATGGGCTTCCGCAGCCGGCCAGTCAGGCTCGTTGTGACGCGGATCCCCACGAAGGGAGTCAGATCTTCTGGCACCAGCCATGTCGAGGATTATGCTTCAACGTCGGACGCGCTCGGCTGAGGCCCAGCGTGGGCCGAACGAATGGCGACGTGCCACTTCGGAATCGAGCCAAGCTCGCGTCGGCCTAGGCGGCGAGAGCGGACCGTTGTCTGCGGCGCCTTGCCACCACTCCAGCGGCCATCGCCAGGGCCGTCAGGCCGAGAGTCCCCGGCTCCGCCACTTCCGGCGTGCCGGTGTCAATCGTGGTGCTCCAGGTCCCCGCATACACTTGCGGAGAGTCCGAGATGGGGCTCGCCGGGGCGCCGGCGGTCAGGTCATAGTAGAGAAAATCCGCCGCCGGCGTTCTCCACTCGAAGCCGTAGAAGCCCTCCGGCCCGGCATACCAGTGCGAAAGCTCCGGACCCAGCGGGCCGTATCCATCGATCAGGTTCTGCGCCAGCGAGCCCAATTCGAAGGGCAGCCGCCTTCCGCCGCCAATCCGGTTCGCTTCGCCCGTAAAATCGAACGTAAGTCCATCCAAATGGACCAGAAAATTCGAAAACAGCCCTGTGCCGCTATCGTAAGTGAAGCCGCCAGTCGGGATCAGATGGCCCTGTTCGGTGGTCGTGAAGTTAAAGACGTAGTCAATAGGTGTCCCATACGCCGGCGCTCCCGCCGAGAGCACGAGCAGGAGCGTCGTTCCCGCAAGCAGTCCGCGCCTGGCCGGATTTGGCTTCGACGCTGTTCTCGAACTCCATCCAAGCGACACGAGACCGCCAATCTGGCTCCGCAGCTTTGTCATCATCGTCTCTCTCCTCCACTACTCTCGGGCTCATCTCGAGACCCGGCACGCGTGCCCCGGCCTGGCATCCGGAGCCGCGATGCGATGTCAGGGAAATCTCCCCCGTCGAATCTCCGACGATGCTATCCAAGCCGCATTAAGCGCGTCTCCAGGAATTGTTTAGAAATGATGAAGTGACGGCGCCCGCCCACGAATTCTCGAAAATCGTTACCCCCTGATGCGGAGTGGATGTGGACACGAAACGCCCCCACCGGCTACAGTGAGGGAGTTGCATGCCCGCAACCGGTCAACAAGCGGACCAGGCCACCAAGCCTCGCATCCTCATCGTGGAGGATGATGTGCGCCTGTGCGGCCTGGTGAAGCGCTACCTCGAAACCATGGGCTACTCGGTGGAACTCGCCCACACCGGCGAAGCGGGCCTCCAGCGCACACGCACCATGTCCTTCCACGCGCTCATCCTCGACGTGATGCTCCCCGGCGGCATGGATGGCTTCGAGCTGCTGCACCAGCTCCGCGCCGAGTCGGACTTGCCGGTTCTGATGCTGACAGGCCGCACGGACGAGACGGACCGCATCGTGGGACTCGAAATGGGCGCCGACGACTATCTGCCCAAGAGCACCTCCACCCGGGAGTTACTGGCACGCCTGCGCGCTCTGCTCCGGCGCTCGATGTTGGCGCGGCAGGGATCCGCCGATCGCCGCCAGCCGCTGACGTTCGGCGAACTCGCCATCGATCCCTCCGCCTACCAGGCGACCCTCGGCGGCCGGACTCTCGATCTGACGCGGCTCGAGTTCGATCTGCTCGACACCTTGGCGCGTTCGGCTGGCCGGGTTCGCACCCGGGAGAATCTCCTGGTCGAAGTCGGCCAACGCGACGGCGACAGCCTCGAACGCTCGATCGACGTCCACATCTCTTCGCTGCGCAAGAAGCTGGGTGACGATCCGAAGTCGCCGCGCTGGATCGAAACCGTGCGCGGCGTGGGATACCTTTTCCTGCGGCAGGAGACTCGGCAGTAGAGAGCCAACGCAATGGCCGGCAGGATCGCTCTCAGAACTGCGTTGAATGCTCTGCTGGCCGCGGTGCTGCTCTTGGCGGCGTCTCGCGTTCTCGGCGCGTGGCCGCCTGGAGCTTTGCATTGGGTCGCGATCGCCGTCGCATTGGCGCTGGTTTCCGCCCTCTGCTGGGCGCCTCCGCTGTGGAGGATTTCGCACGCGATTGCCCGGCTGCAGAAGTCGGTGTCTCGAATCGCCAGCGGCCACCTCGAAGAGCGAACTCCCCCCGGCAATGGCGAGTTGGCGCCGCTCGGCCGCAGCATTGACCGGATGACGCAGCGCTTCGATGGCATCCTGAAGGACCAGAAGCGCTTCCTCGGCGACGTGGCGCACGAGTTGAACGCGCCGCTCGCCCGCATTCAATTTGCTCTCGGCGTGATCGAGGAGACGATCGGCGAAGAGCACCAGGCGGATGTGAAGGCGCTGCATGACGAAATTCAAGAGATGTCCACGCTCGTGAATGAGCTCTCGTCGTTCTCGAGGGTGAGCTTCGAAAGCGGCTCTGCGCCTCTCGCCGCGGTGAATCTGCGGTCCGCGGCCCAGCGCGCCTCTGATCGCGAGAACATTCCCATCGAGATCGCCGTGGACCCAGGGCTCACAGCGATGGGCCACGAAGTCTACCTCATCCGAGCCCTTTCGAACTTGCTGCGCAATGCCCGGCGGTATGCGGGAGAGGCGGGTCCCATCGAGGTTCGCGCGCAGCGCCACGAGGGACTGGTGGAACTGATCGTCGCCGATCATGGTCCGGGACTGCCGGAGTCGAAACTCGAGCAAGTCTTCGAGCCGTTCTACCGGCTGGATCCGTCGAGGACGACATCCACGGGGGGCAAGGGACTGGGCTTGGCGATCGTCAAGAGTTGCGTGGATGTTTGCCGGGGAGCGGTGTTCTGCCGCAATCGGGAGCCGTCGGGGCTCGAGGTGGTGATCCGGTTGATGCCGGAGCGGAGCATTCGCTCTGTGTAGGCGTTCCGATGCCGTGCTCGCCGCCGGAATCTCACTTGCGGGCTCTCCTCTCGCGTTCAGCGCCGGGCCGCCAGTTCCTACGCACAAGCAACAACGAAAAGCCTGCGGAACTGGAATGAAACGCCGCCTGCCTTTGATTCTGGAAAGAACGAAGCGACACGCTCGCGATATTGGTCCAAGAACGATTGACGTTGGCTTGCATCGGTGATCCGGTCCAGACAAAGGTGCAAGCCGGTGCTTTTGTACCACTCGACGATTCCGTCCAGGCCCGGCATGACTTGCATGGCCGGTGGCCCAAAGATCGATCCATTCGCATCGCTGGCGAGCGCCTCGTAGTGGAACCCCACCTGTGCGAACGCCACTCTTTCGCCCGACCGTTCGGGAACCAACGAGCCTATCGCCCGTCCGCCGCCATCTCGCGCCTGATGCGGTTTGGGACCGCCTCGTAGTCCGGCATGTGAACCGCCAGGATTCCTCCCGGGCGCCAGCTTCCTGAGCAATCTGGGAAACACGCAGGCGTGATCGTCAACCCATTGCAGAGCAGCACAGGAAAAGGTCAAGCCCGGACGCTCGGCCACCTCGGCCGGACGGTTGACTCAATCGGCGATGTCACCGAGCACTTTCCTCTCTTCGAGCAACGCGCTCGCTTCCGAATCTCCGCGGACGGTGGCGGAATGCGGTGCAGGTCTGCAATCGCGGGCAGCGCTGGGCGAGATTGTGGCAAGCAGGAAACGATCTGCACTTCTGCGTGTCTGCCGAAGCGGCGAGCGGAGGTCAACCTCCAGGAATCTGGCACGAAGAGTGCGCCTCTGCTGGGATTGGTCGCGTTGACAACGAAGAGAGCTTTACCGGAAAGACCTGGTCTGGCTGTCACTCACCGCGCGGATCCGCGCGCCCGGCCAATCTCCTCCGCTGTCATCTTCCGCTTCACCCGCTCGACCAACGGACCCGCCTCCGAATCCCCCTGCCCCACCGCCAACGCATACCACCTGTACGCTTGCACCAAATCGCGCCGCAACATCCCCTCCGCCGGACCCCGCTCCACTCCGAACTCGAACATGTGACCCAGGTGCTTCTGCGCATCCACGTGCCCCGACCTCGCCGCCGCCACCATCCAACTCCGTTGCTCCGCCACACTAGCCACGCTCATTCGCGGTAGACGCTCGACCAACGCCGAGTCCGGATGCGGTTGCCGTGGAGGGTTCGTCATCGCGATCGGCGGCATCGAGAGCAACAGGTCCGCGGCGCGCTTGGGATCGGGCCTACCAGTCAATCCGCGGCCATGGATGGTCGCAAGCAAGAGACGCGCCTGGACAGCCGCCACATCGCCCGTTCCCAAACGAAGGGCCCGTTCGAGATACATCGCAGCCTTCGGAACATTTCTCGGCAATTCTGTTCCGGTTAGGTGGAACGCAGCCAACGCGTACGCCGCGACGAAGTCGTGTTCGGAGGCACGGCCTAACCAGTGCGACATCTGCCCCGCATCCTTCTCGACGCCCCGTCCCTCGCGGTACAAGAACCCGAGGCGCAACTGCGCTGTCGACACACCTCGCGCCGCGAGTTCGCGGAACTGCCGCGCAGCGCCGGCAACGTCGCCTCGCGCGAGCGCCAGCCGCGCTTCCGCGGTCCAAGCGCAGTAGGGCGAATATTTCTCCCGGTCTGAGTGCGGCGTGTCCGCTATGCGCCTCAGTTCCGCGGCTCGCGTCTCATCCTTCGCGACGCCACGCCCGCTCTCGAGCCGCGCGGCCAGCAGTCGCTGCGCTTCCGGCACCTGATCCTCCACCGCAACCAGCAGCCACCGCAAAGCCTTCGCTTCGTCTGCCGCCACCCCCGCGCCGTTCCTGTATGCCTCCGAAACCAGAAACTCCGCCGTGGGATGTCCGGCTTCGGCTGCCCTCGAGAGGTAGCCGAACGAGCGCGCCGGATCCTTTCGATACGGCGGCCGGTCTTGCGAGTAGAAGTCGCCCAGCCAATACAAAGCCTCTACTTCTCCCTCGCTCGCCGCGGCCAGCAGTTTCTTGTGCGCGATAGCCCAATCCCTGGCGAAATAGGCCCACAGCGCGCGATCCGTGTCTGCCACCGCAGCCCCCCATGTCGCGCTGAGAAGGATCGCGCAGGTCTGGAAGACGGCGATCCCGTGTCGTGCGATTTTCTCTACTCCTTCTGCATCAATCGTATCCCGGGATCGATATTGCGATGAAGCCGGATTTCGACCTCTCGCCAAAACAAACCCAAGTGCTCGCCCAGTTCCTCTCGGGAGAGTCTGTTTGCACCTCCGCGCGGCAACACGATGTGCACCGCTCCACCATCCCTGACCGGACGCGACGCCCGTTTCGGCCTCGCGCTCTCTCATGGCCGCGCTTTGCTCCAATCACGGCCGTTCGACGAAATTCAGGACCTCGCGGATCTCGCACTCGACAGAATCCGACACCCGCCGATACCCAAAACGGCGGCGCCGGCTCCAGCCCGCGCGGGACGTCGGTCTCACCGGTGTCGAAGCAGACGTGAATGTACTTGTACAATAAGCCCCAGGACCGAATTCCAGACTCAGGGAGCTTGCCATGTCTTCCAGACGCCAGTTCATCCAGACGGCAACCGCCGCCATCGCCACGTCGCGATTCCCCATCCTCGGCGCCAACGATCGCATCAACCTCGGCGTCGTCGGCCTCGGCGGCCGCGGCACTGACCACATGAACTTCTACTCCACGCTCGACACCGAATGCCGCATCGCGGCCGTGGTCGACGTGAATCAAGCTGCCCGCGAGCGCGCCGTCGCCCTGGTGGCCAAGCTCAAGAACTGGCAAGCCAAGGACTACGAGGACATGCGCGCCATGTTCGAGTCCAAGGACATTGACGCCGTCTCCATCACCACACCGAATCACTGGCACGCGCTCGCCACTATCTGGGCCTGCCAGGCCGGCAAGGATGTCTACGTCGAAAAGCCCGCCAGCCACAACTTGTATGAGTCGGTGCAAATGGTACGGGCGGCTCGGAAATACAAGCGGATGGTGCAGGTGGGCTCTCAGAGCCGTTCGATCGCGCACAAGATGAAGGCCATGCAGATGCTGCGCGACGGAATCATCGGACAGGTTTATCACGCTCGCGGCCTGTGCTATCGCCGCCGCTTCTCGATCGGCATCTCGCCCGAAGAAGCCGTGCCCGCCGGCCTCGATTGGAGCCGCTTTCTCGGCCCCGCCCAGTACAAGCCCTACAGCAAAAACAAATTTGCCTACAATTGGCACTGGTTCTGGGACACCGGCAACGGCGACATCGGCAACCAAGGCGTGCATGAAATGGATGTCTGCCTCTGGGGCTTGCAGCGCGGCGGCTGGCCCATCAGCGTCTCATCGACGGGTGGCAAGTACGCCTGGAAAGACGACCAGGAAACACCGAACGTCTTGCAGACCAGCTTCGACTTCGGCGACGCCACCATCACCTTCGACACTCGCAACCTGCCCACGCCGCCGGAAGGCCTCGGTGGCATGAAGGGTCCCAACTACACGGGGAATATCTTCTTCGGCAGCCAAGGCTTCATGGTTGTGGAACCGGGCGGCTTCGAGGTGCACAAGAGCTCGGTCAACATCAGCGGCGATGCGGCTCGCGGCGCCGGCGCCGGATCCAAAGAGAAGTACGAGAAGGTGCACGAGGAGAAGGCCCAGGAGGCGAACTCGTGGTCGACGCAGCCGCATATGAAGAACTTCTTTGACGCCATCCGCGCGCGTGACTACACCAAGCTCAACGCGGATATCGCCATCGGCGCTCGCGCCGCTGCCTTCTGCCACCTCGCCAACATCGCCTATCGGGTTGGCCGCACGGTGCGCGTGTCGCAGTCGAACGGCCGCTTCCTCTCTGACGACGAGGCGAACTCGCTCGCCACGCGCAACTATCGCGAGCCCTACGTCGTCCCGGCCCAAGTCTGACGCTGTTTGTACTACTATCCTTCCGTTACGCCGCTGGGTCAGAGATCTCAGTTTCCGCGCGGGCAGCCTGATAAAGCCTGCCCACCCGGACGAGCAACTCTTCAGAGAGCGACGACCAAGCCGCTCGGCAACTCTTCGCCGAAGATGCGGCTGAGCGACTCGGTGTCACGGGCGGCGCGGCCTTCGAGCAGCGCGGTCAATCGCTCGGCGTCTTTGTGCTGCTCGATCACCTTGCGCGCGATCGCAACGGATGCGGGAGGCAGATCGCGATAGGCGTCCCCGGTGCGGCGCGCCATCGAGGCCAAAGCTTCCGCCGCGATCGGGACCTTGCCCAAGCCATCCACCCATCGCGCGACTGTAGCCGGCGGCAGCACCTGGTTCAGCGGACCGTAGAACAGATCCCGTGCTCCGAGACGCGCCAGACACCAAAGTTCGCTCTCGCGGAAATCGCCAGAGCGGATGCGGCCCATGAGCGAGTCTCCGAGTTCGGTCCGCGTTCCGGCGGGGAGTAGTTCGAGCGAACAGGCGCAGCGCCACATTTCGCGGAGTAGGCTCGAGTTCACGCGCACTTTGTGACCCTTGCGCGGAAGGATGGTGGCCGAGAGACGCTGGTAGATGTCTGCCTGCTGATTGCGGTTGAGCCCGCCGGCGACGCGGCCCCAGAAGATCCACCACTGGCTCTCCGCTTCCACCGAATTCGGAAACGCCATGCCGTTCGCGAAGATGCGGCGCGCTTGCTCCACGCGATATTCGTCGCCAGGGAAGCCGAAGCCCGGCCGGAGGCACAGGCTGGCGAGATTCAACCAGCGGGCTTCGAGCGCGGGACTCTTGCGGCGTCCGTCGGCGAGTTCGAGAAACACGTCCGCCATCTTGCGGATTGCCGAGAGCGGCCACGAATTGCGCCCGAGCGCCAGCGTCTGTTCGAGTTTGGCGGGCAGCGCTTCAGGTTCCATCGCGCCGTGCTGGAAGGTGTCGCGAACGAACTGGAGCGACTGCGCGAGTGCTTCTTCGCTTACCACCGCGGCTGGCTTCGCTGCTTGCGCGGAAGCCGATCTGCGCAACTCGAACTGCAGCCGCCAGCGGTGATCGCTTTGCTTGGAATCGGCCCACAGGTCGAGCGTGCCGACTTCGGTCAGCCGCGCGCCGAGCTTCACGGGAACCGTGCGCTCGAGTCCCGGCTTACCGAATCGGATCACGGCATTCAGCGGTGCATGGCGATGGAGCCTCGCTTCGGCGACATCGGATTTGTCGAACTCGACGAGGTCGCCGATCTTGTCTTCCAGCCGCGTGAGCGAACTGTACAAGCGGAACGAGACAGGCTTGTTGGCCACCAACTGCAGTCCCTCTTGATCGAGCTCGAGCTGATCGCCCTCTTGCGTGCCGCGAGGCATGATGCACACCGTGCGAACCTTGTCGCGCGCATCGAGTTCGATGTAATAGGAACGCGGCAGGCCGCCTTGCACGATGAGCCCGGCGCCGGTGGAGCGCACGTAGCTGTAGTAGGCGGCGCCGACCGAGACGGCGAGATCGAGGTCGCGGTTCTCGAAGATGAGCGGCTTCTTGCCGTTCCACTTCTCGATCACGTCAGCCACGCGGGTGCGCAGCAGATCGGGGATGAAGAAGCCGCCGTTGAACAAGACGGCGTCGGGCTTGGCGCCGCCGGAATCCGCGAGGAACGCGGCGAGATGGCGTGTCACGGCGGGGTCGGCTTCATAGGGCAGGCCGAGTTCGCCAAACGGACTCATCTCTTCTTGTTTTGGGCGTTCATCGCGTTCACAGAAGGGGAGAAAGCCTTCCAGGGCGAGTTCGAGCGCTTCTTCACGCAGGATTTCAGTGCGCAGCGTGCCGCCGATGAGCGAACGGCCCGTGCCGAGCACGGTAATGGGTACGCTCGCTACGGTGGGGTCGGCGAGCATCTTCTCTTTCGCGGCCGAGCACTGGCGGCGAAGCGCGGTCCGCTGGCGAACGCTCAGTTGCGTCTTCAGCTTTTCTTCAGCGAGCCAGGCGAGGGTGAGGTCGAGGTTATCGCCGCCGAGGAGCAGGTGGCGGCCGACTGCGGTGCGCGTGAAGTCGATCTTGTCGCCGGTGCGCGAGACGCGGATGAGCGTGAAGTCACTGGTGCCGCCGCCGACGTCGCAGACGAGCACTACCTGGCCATCGAACAAGTCTTTGCGCGATTGCGAGAGGTGATTGGAAATCCACGAATAGAACGCGGCGGCGGGCTCTTCGAGGAGTGTGAGCTTCTCGAGTCCGGCGGCGCGAGCCGCATCCACGGTGAGCTCGCGAGCTTCTTCGTCGAACGAAGCGGGAACGGTGAGCACCACTTCGTGATCGGCGATGCGCTCGCCGCTGGCCGCCTCCCACGCCTTGGCCATGGTGGCGATGTAGCGCGTGGAGGCTTCCACTGGGCTGAGCAGGCGTCCACCTTCGGAAGCATCCCACGGGAGGATCTTCGCGGTGCGGTCGACGTTGGGATTCGAGAGCCAGCTCTTGGCCGAGTGGACCAGCTTGGTGGGCGTGAGCGCGCCCTGATCGCGTGCGAAGGCGCCGCAGAGCTCCGGCTCACCGAGGAACAGGAACGAAGGCAGCGTGCGCCGCGGCGCAACCACGCCTTCGGCCACGGGCTGCGGAATTTCCAGTACGTGAATGGGCGGGAAGTCAGAGTCTTCCGCTTCCGATCCGCGAATGTAGGCGAGCGCCGAATTCGTGGTGCCGAGATCGATGCCGACGTAGGAGCGCACGGACTACTCGACTTCCAGCTCCGCCGAAGTCACGACGCGTTCGCCAGGCTTGACGCCAGGAAGGTCCACCTTCTCGACGCGCCAGCCGCGGTGACGGAGCACGCCCGCATCCACTTTGCCATCGGGCGGGACTTTACCGACGATCTTGAGCAGGTTTTGGTCTTTGGCGTTGATGCCGAGCGAGGAAACCTTGGTGACCGCGCCTTCCACTCCGTCGACCACGGGCGCGAGCTTCAAGTGGCGATCGAGCACGGTGCGGCAGTTTTTGTGAACATCGCGAACGGCGGCACCCACCTGATCGTCGGAATAGGAGGAGATGTCTTCGAGGAGGAAGTCGACCAGCCGCGCCTCGCGCTGCAGAAGGCCGAGAAGCTGCACGGCGCCATCGGCGGGCTGCGCAACGGGTTTGGCCGGTTCTGTTTTGGCGGCTTCGGGCTTTGCCGCGGCCGGAGCGGTCATCAACCGCCGCGTCAGATTGAGCGCGGCGAGAACGTCTTCCGGCAGTTGGCCGCCGAAAAGCAGCGAAAAAAAGCTTTTGAACGCGAGGGAGATACGGGACAAGAAGGGAACTCCAAACCTTTTAGGATACAATGCGAGAGTCTGGCGCGTGACCGAGCCGTCACGCGCCTTTTGCGCGTATGGACAAGTACATCATCATCGGCCCGCAGGGCGCAGGCAAGGGCACTCAGGCCGAGCTGCTCTGCAACGGATACGACTTCGTGCACATCTCGATCGGCGATATTTTCCGATGGCACATGAAGAATCACACGAAGCTCGCGGCGCGTGTCACGCGCATCATGAACGAAGGGCGGCTGGTGCCCGACGAGATCGTGGAAGAAGTGGTGAGCAGCCGGCTCGAAGTGCACGATTGGAATTTCGGCTTCGTGCTGGACGGCTTTCCCCGCACGCGTTCGCAGGCGGAATACCTGTTCGAGCGCTGGAACATGGATCGCGCGATTTACGTCGACATCCCGGATCAGGTTGTGGTGGATCGCGTGTTGAAGCGCGTGGCCGTGGGGCAAGGGGGGGGGTTCACCAAGCGCGCCGATGACAACTTGCAGGCGTTGAAGGTCCGGATGAGGGAGTACGTGGAGAAGACCCAGCCGCTGCTCGAGCTGTTCCAGAAGAAGGGAATGCTGCTGACAGTGGATGGGAATCAGGCGGTGGAAGGGGTGTTCGAGGAGATACGGGCGGGGCTGGGATTGCCGGAGCCGAACGGGAAGTGAAGCACTGAAGTCGCGCCTGTGCAGCGCTCGCTCCTTGCAACCCATCTCCGCCTCTCCGGATTGTCCCGGCAGCACCGATACACGGAACGTCTGTCCGCACTCGACCGAGCCTCACCACCAGACAAAACGGCGCGCTATTTCCGGCGGATCATGTCGCTGAGAAGCTCGGCGGTTTTGGGATCGATGGACGATCCGGCAGGCGCGCTACTGGCCGGGGTATTCGCGGCGGGAGCATCCCCGATCTGAGGATGACCGGGAGGAAGGGCGGGGTTGGACGCTCCACTGACTTTCGCCAGGGCGTCTTTGGCGCGGCGGCCGCTTTCGGTGCCGGGGCCGGCGGCAACAGCGCGGGTCCAGATTTCGCGGGCGCTGTCGATGCGGCCCGCGTTGGCGTGCATGGCGCCCAGGTTGTAGAGTCCGTCGACGCTGCCGGGGTGATCCTTGACGAGGCGTTCGGTTTCTTTCAACGCGCCGTCGAAATCGTTGGCTTCATAGAGTGCGCGGCCGAGTTCGAGGCGCGCGTCTTCACGACCCGGTTCCTGGGTGAGGACCTCGCGCAGGTGTAGTGCAGCCTTGTCCGGATGGCCGTCTTCGCGTTCGAGTTCGGCCAGGCGGAGCAGGATGGGGACATGCCCGGGATTCTTCTTGATGTCCTGTTCGAGGCCGGCTCTCTCGTGGATCCTGTCGGCTGCAGTGGGGGCGCTGCTGGCGGCTGCCGCGGCGCTCGTGGCCGCAGGTGGATGGCTTCGGCGGCCGAAACCGATCATTCCGGCGGCGCCAAAGGCCACCACTGCCAATGGGAGCGCGATCTTCATTGCCTTGGTGTTCATTTGCATGCGAATTCTCCTGGTGTCTGGGCCATGCTGTTTGGGTTAGGCCTGGGCGAGTTGCCGCAGGGCCGTGGCGGCGTGCCGAGCTTCCGCGGCGGCTTCGATGGTGATGTCTTTGGCGCCGAAATCGACGCCGATCTTGCGCAGGAAGTCCGCCGGTGGAACGCCGCCGGCGAAAACCCACACGAAGTCATTCTCAATTTCGCGCCGTTCCCCGGCGGCCTCGAGCACCACCGAATTCGGCCGGATCTCGACCGGATTCGATTGGAACGCGACGGTGAGCTTCTTGTCGCGGATGTACTCGGCAATGCGCCGGGCGTTGCGCTCCTTGAGGCGCGAGAATGACTCTTTGCGGTACGAGAGAGTCACCTGGTTTCCGCGCTGGTTGGCGAGACCCATCGCGGCTTCGATGGCGCTGTCGCCGCCACCCACCACGAGAATCTTCTTGTCGCGATAGTGGTCGGCTTCGATGAGGCGATACATCACTTTCGGCAGTTCCTCGCCCGGGATGCCGAGCTTGCGGGGCGTGCCGGCTTTGCCCAGCGCGAGCACCACCGCCTGCGAGAGGTATTCGCCCTTGTCGGTGACGATGCGGAAAACACCGTCGGCGCTTCGTTGGATGTTTTCCACGCGTTCGTGCGTGCGGACCTTGAAGTCGGCGCGTTCGAGAACCTTGTTCCAGAACTCGAGCAGCGCTTCCTTGGAGAGCTCTGTCTTCTTGAACTTCCCGTAGAGCGGAAACTCGACCGGACTGGTCATCACCATCTTCTGGCGCGGGTATTTGGCGACCGTGCCGCCGATCTCGTCGCGTTCGATGGTGAGGTAGTTCAACCCTTGTTCGATGGCGCGCAACGAAGCACTGATGCCCGCCGGACCAGCTCCCACGATCAACACGTCATGGATCCCATCCCGCACAGAGCCTCGCTCGGCGCGGCGCGCGGCGATGAGGTCGATGCAGTCGCGGCCCTGATTGACGGCATTCTTGATGAGGGCCAAGCCGCCGAGTTCGCCGGCGATGAAGAGGTTGGGAACGCTGGTCTCGTGTTCTTCGGTGAGATAGGGCACATCGGCTCCCATGCGTGGGCTCGCCACCAGCATGGTGATCGCGCCGACGGGACAGGCCTCCGAGCAAAGACTATGTCCGATGCACTTGTGACCGTTGACGATCACGGCTTTGCCGCCGAGCATCGCCAGAACATCGCCTTCGGGGCAGACGCTGGTGCAGCTTTGGCATCCGATGCAGAAGGTCGTGTTGATCGACGGATGCTGCGCCTGGGGGCCCTCCGAGTACATCTCGCCTCGCGCCGCGGACTCACGAGCACGGCGCTCGCGCTTCCTCAGGCTGAGGAAATAGAAACCGGCAGGGAGTAACAGCACCGCGCCTATCAGCGCATAAATGAATATTTCTTCGTTCATCAATAATAACCCATCATGACAACAACGCCAATATGCACCGCTACGAGCACGGCGAACGAGATACTGAACGGGCGGTGAACCACATGCCAGAGATGAAATGCCTGGCGCACGCGATCGAGAAAGGCCATCTTCATCGCGAGCCAAGACAACCGCCTGACCGAGGAGATCACCGTTTCGAGCTCCGGCTGCCCCGAGCTCAGTAGTCCGCCCAGAGACAGCAGCTTTTGCCAGCCGCTGAGGGTGCGCCGGCGCAGGCGCGAAACGAGCAGTGGCCGTTCGAAGTCCATTCGCAACATGGTCCACAGCAAGGCAAGCAGAGACATCGATCGAACTTGGGCCCGCGCCGGCACCCGGAGCAACGGCGCCATCGCTTCAGCCGGCAAGACGGATTGGCGATCGAGTTCGGCGGCCAAGTCCCGCGCTTGCGTTTCGAGGTCAGACATGTCGAGCTGTGTAGTGTTCAGGGTCCGGGGAATCTGGGCGTACAGGTAACGTCCGATGAATCCGCTCACGGCCACGGCGACCATGATCCAGTAGGCCAAGCCCGCCAGCCCACCCATCTTGAACGACGAATGGAACGTGATGAGGATCGGCGCGGTGATGCCGGCGATGACATGGTAGTCGAGCCAGTGACTCGTTTTGCCTATCGAAGCGAGCCAGCGCCAGCGCTTGCGTAGAGGGTACAGCGCGAGCAGCAGGAACAGTGCGAACCCGGCCATTCCGAGCCGTACTCCGATGGCGCCGCTGGGCCGCAGGATCGGATGCAAAGGCGACTCGGCACGCTCGGCCAAGCCAAGGCTGTAGTAGCCCGCGCCGTAGATGGTGAGCCAGAGTATCAGCGCGGCCGCGAGCAACGACGTCACGGTGACGCGAATCCGATGGGCGGCATCGGGGTTGCGCCGTGGCATCGGCCGGGCAGTGGATATCGCGGTAGCCATGGACTTACTTTCGCTCCTCGATTTTGGTTTCGGTTTCGACCGAGAACAGCCGGTAGCCGTCGAAACGGTGCTCGTTCTTCCAGATCTGATGCCGGGTCTCGAGCTCGACGTGCGCACTTTGCGGCAACCAGTAAGTCTGCGTGCGCAGCTTCACCGGCCCGTAGCGGACATCGCTCGCCAGGCGCGCGAGGCCAATCTCTTCGGGAGGCTCCTTCCAGCGCGCCTCGACGCGGGCGATGGTTCCGGTGGAGGAGTCGATCCAGGCAGTGCCTTGCCAGGCGATCGGGTACTCGCGGCCCTTCAGCTCGAGAACCCCGGGAGTCTTCCCTCCCGCGCGGGGGACGAAGTCGACCGGCACCAGACCGCTGCGGTCCATGTCGAGCACAGGCCTCACCGAGAAGTGATAGTGCGGCTGGAACTCCGGATGAAGGACGAGCAGCAGCGTCGCGAAGCCTCGGGTTGCGAGTAGGGATCCCTTGGGGTGCTTTTTCGGCGGCGGCCCCAATTCGGTGCGCGCTTCGTCGACGAGTAGCTCGCCGGCGTTCCAGCGCATCGAGAGCAGGTAGTCGTTCTGGGCATCGGCCCGCAGGACGACTCTTCGCTTGTCGTTGAACTTCTCCTGCCGGATGTGTTCCACGCAGGTGACCGAGTACATTTCGTCCCAGAACTTGCGCACACGCTCGCCGGCGCGATCGAGCAGCGCGGAGCCGGCGCCGCTTGCCTCGGGGGCGCTAGTAGCGATAACCAATAGAAAGATAGAGTTGGTCATAGGTTTGCGCGGATCCATGAAACGTGTTCCAGCCGGCCCCGAGGACATAGTGAGTTCCGAGGAACCAGTCGAGTGTGGAGGTCATCCAGAGAGCGCGATTGTCGCGGGAAATCGCCGAGCGCAGTTCCTGATCGCCGCCCTGAATCTCGAACCGAAGACGGTTTGCGATGTCGCGCGAGAGCGACACCGATTGATACCAGCCGCTGGCGATCGGCGAGTGGAACACCGAGCGCCGCACGTCGGCCCGGAATCCGGTGGAGGCGACGTTGCGAAAGGTGACGCCGTACATCTGGCTGAGTGATCCACCTGGGTCGCCGCTGCGGCTGTTTTGGCCCACCGTGCCGTAGAGAGTGATGTTCCGGGAGGGTTCAATGCGCACGCCTCCGCTCAAACCCGTGAATAGGAACCGGTCGAGCAAGCCGGTTCCGATCAGAACCAGATCGAAGGTCGGCACGGTGCGGAAGTAATTGTGGTTCACATCGATCGCCAGCCACCGGACCGGCTGCACACGGAAGGTGAGAAAGCTGCGGCTGAGCGCGGCGCCGGACTCGGTGTTACCGAGCCGGCCCCGGGTGAGGCGATCGGCTTGCAGGTTGTAGTAGACCGAGACATTCTGCTTCCACGACAAGTTGCTTTCGAGGAAAGCATACTCACGCTCGGCTTTCCAATTGAGGCGGCTCATGGCGATTCCAGCCGATTCGGTGAAGCGAACGTTCTCGAAGTCGCCGGCTTCGAAGGCCAGGAAGGAGCCGGCGATCTGGCGGCCAGGTTTGTAGTCCCAGGCCGTGGGGTCAGGCGTGGAGCCGCCGAATGCGCCCGCCGTGAGCCCCTTGGCGAGGCGGCGTCCGAAGTATGCGCCATCGATGGTGGAGAGGCTCGCGGCCCACGGGATCAGCAAGCGCCCGGCCCCGATCGTATAAGCCGACTCCGGATTGTTGTAGTGGAGACCGATGTGGTAGGTGCGATTCACCATGTCGCGGATGGTCTGCGTTTGCGACGCGGCGGAGTAACGGCTGTTCAAGCGGCCGCGCCAGTAGCCGGTGAGGTTCCAGAAGGATCCGGCGATGCGGGTGACGTCGGCGCGGATGACGACGCCTTGTTGATCGGTGGTGGTGCGGAGCGTGTGGTCGGCGAGGGTGCTGTACTCGAAGCTCACGCGCGCCTGGGCGCGATTGACCACGGGCGAGGGAGGCCTGGGGACGTAGTCGCGCTGCTCCTGTTCGAGCGGGTCGCCCTCGGTGAACGTTACGACTTGTCCGTAACGGCGCGCGGTTTTCGACTGCAGCATGACCCGCGAGATTTCCATTTCTTCGCTGGCCACCTCGGCGATGTCGCCGGTCTGCACCGGAGTCGTAGACGACTCGATGTGGCAAACCGCCGAATGCGCTGCCACGGCGGTGACCACGAGCCGGGCTACGGGTTCGGCGGATAGCGCGGGTGCTCCGGGCACCAGGCGCTTCACGGCGAGATGGAAACCCTCCTGCAATCCTTCGTCCCGGCCGCCGTTCAAGTACACGGCTTCGGCGGTGACGTAGCGAACTTCGAACGTGCTCCGCAACTGCGCGACTTGGGCCGCGGCAACTGAGGCGATGAGGAGCGCGAAGAGGCGTTGCGGCATCAACTCCTCCCCTGCGGATGGCAACTGTAGCAGTTGGTGCTGTTGTAGACGTAATTCTTGACGCCCTTGTGGTTGCCGTCAGTCTTCGTCTGTGTGTGGCACGTGGTGCACTGGAAGGTCTTGTAGTTGGTGGAGTTCGGGTGGCAGTCGGCGCAGGTGTTCCAGGTGCCTTTCTTGTGCGCGCCGCTGGTGATAGGGAACCATGTGTGGTTGAACGTGGCGCCCAGCCATTGCGTGGTGGTGTGGCAGGTTTCGCAGGTCTGCGGGAAGCCCGCGGCGACGTGGTTGGGGTTGGTGGTTTGGTTGTAGACGGCCGAGTGGCAGTTGTAGCAGAGCTTGGGAGTGCCCTTGTAGACGCCGTTGACGTGACACTTGGAACACGTGGTGGCGGTGTGTTTACCGGTGAGCGGGAAGGCGGTGGTGGAGTGGTTGAAGGTGGCTCCAGGCCACTGCGTGGTGGTGTGGCACGTGTCGCAGGTGGTGGGGAATCCCGCGGCGGCGTGATTGGGATTAGTTGTGGCTTGGTACTTCGCCAGGTGGCAGCCCGAGCACAGCTTCGAAGTTCCTTTGTAGACGTTGTTGACGTGGCACTGGGAGCAGGCGACCGTGGTGTGCTTGCCGGTGAGCGGGAAGGCGGTAGCGCCGTGGTTGAAGGTGGCGCCCGGCCACTGAGTGGTGGTGTGGCAGAGGGAGCAATCTTGCGGGAAACCGGCGGCGGCGTGGTTCGGGTTGGTGGTCGCCTGGTATTTGGCCAGGTGGCACGAGACGCACGTGGTTGGGAGCGTCGCGTACTGTCCGCTCGAGTGGCACTGAGCGCAGGTGAGGCTCGTGTGTTTGCCGGTGAGCGGGAACTTGAAGCTGTTGTGGTTGAAGGTGGCGCCGGGCCATTGGTTGGTGTTGTGGCAGGTCTCGCAGGTTTGCGGGAATCCGGCGGCGACGTGGTTCGGATTCTTCGTTGCCTGAAACTTCGCCAGGTGACAGATGGCGCATGCGGTGCCGAGGCCCGCGTACTTTCCGCTGCCGTGGCAGGCGGCGCAGGTTTGCGAGGTGTGTTTGCCGGTGAGCGGGAACTTGGTGTTCGAGTGGTTGAAAGTGGCTCCGGGCCATTGCGTGGTGGTGTGGCAGGTTTCGCAGGTTTGCGGGAATCCAGCAGCCACGTGATTGGGATTGGTGGTCGCCTGGAACTTCGCCAAGTGGCAGGAGACGCATGTCGTGGGCAGCGTGGCGTACTGTCCGCTCGAGTGGCACTGGGCGCAGGTGAGGCTGGTGTGCTTGCCGGTGAGCGGGAAGCGGTAGTTGTTGTGGTTGAAGGTCGCCCCGGGCCACTGGTTGGTGTTGTGACACGTCTCGCAGGTTTGCGGGAAACCGGCGGCGACGTGATTCGGATTCTTCGTTGCTTGATAGTTGGCCAAGTGGCAAATGGCGCATGCGGTGCCGAGCCCCGCGTACTTCCCGCTGCCATGGCAGGCTGCACAGGTCTGCGCGGTGTGTTTGCCGGTGAGCGGGAACTTCGTGTTCGAGTGATTGAAAGTGGCGCCGGGCCATTGCGTGGTGGTGTGGCAGGTCTCGCAGGTTTGCGGGAATCCGGCGGCGACGTGGTTGGGATTCGTCGTGGCCTGGAACTTCGCCAAGTGGCAGGAGACGCACGTTGTGGGCAGCGTGGCGTATTGTCCGCTCGAGTGGCATTGGGCACAGGTAACGCTGGTGTGTTTGCCGGTGAGCGGGAACCTGAAGCTGTTGTGGTTGAAGGTCGCCCCGGGCCATTGGTTGGTGGTGTGGCAGGTCTCGCAAGTTTGGGGGAAACCTCCGGCGACGTGGTTCGGGTTGGTGGTCGCTTGGTATTTGGCCAAGTGGCATGTGACGCAAGCAGTACCGAGTCCAGCGTACTTGCCGTTGACGTGACAAGCCGCGCAGGTCTGCGAGGTGTGCTTGCCGGTGAGCGGGAACTTGGTGGTCGAGTGGTTGAAGACTGCGCCGGGCCATTGGTTGGTGGTGTGGCAGGTCTCACAGGTCTGCGGGAATCCGGCGGCCGGGTGGTTCGGGTTGGTGGTCGCCTGGAATTTGGCCAGGTGGCACGTGACGCATGCGGTACCGAGTCCGGCGAATTTGCCGTTGACGTGACAAGCGGCGCAAGTCTGCGACGTGTGTTTGCCCGTGAGCGGGAATTTGGTGTTCGAGTGATTGAAGACGGCGCCTGTCCATTGCGTGGTTGTGTGGCAGGTCTCGCATGTCTGTGGGAATCCGGCGGCCGGGTGGTTGGGATTCGTCGTCGCCTGGAATTTCGCCAAGTGGCAGGTGACGCATGCGGTGCCAAGCCCGGCGAACTTCCCGTTAACGTGGCAGGCGGCGCAGGTTTGCGAGGTGTGCTTGCCGGTGAGCGGGAACTTGGTGTTCGAGTGGTTGAAGACAGCGCCAGTCCACTGCGTCGTCGTGTGGCAGGTCTCGCAGGTTTGCGGGAACCCTGCCGCGGGATGATTCGGGTTAGTGGTCGCTTGGAACTTCGCCAAGTGGCAGGAGACGCACGTGGTGGGGAGCGTGGCGTACTGTCCACTCGAGTGGCATTGAGCGCAGGTAACGCTCGCGTGCTTGCCGGTGAGCGGGAACTTGAAGCTGTTGTGATTGAAGGTCGCGCCGGGCCACTGGTTGGTGTTGTGGCACGTTTCGCAAGTTTGGGGGAAACCTCCGGCGACGTGGTTCGGATTGGTGGCCGCCTGGAATTTCGCCAGGTGGCAGGTGACGCAGGCGGTGCCGAGTCCGGCGTATTTGCCGTTGACGTGGCAGGCCGCACACGTCTGCGAGGTGTGCTTGCCCGTGAGCGGGAACTTGGTGTTGGAGTGGTTGAAGACCGCGCCGGTCCATTGCGTCGTCGTGTGGCAGGTCTCGCAGGTTTGCGGGAATGCGGCGGCCGGGTGGTTCGGGTTGGTGGTCGCCTGGAACTTCGCCAGGTGGCAGGTGACACAGGCGGTGCCGAGTCCGGCGAACTTCCCGTTGACGTGGCAAGCGGCGCAAGTCTGCGAGGTATGTTTGCCGGTGAGCGGGAATTTAGTGTTCGAGTGGTTGAATGTCGCGCCCTTCCATTGGGTGGTGTTGTGGCACGTCTCACACGACTGCGGGAATCCCGCTGCGGGATGGTTGGGGTTGGTCGTCTTCTGGAAGTCCTGGAGGTGGCAGGTAGCGCAGGCGGTACCGAGTCCGGCGAACTTGCCATTCACATGGCACGCCGCGCACGTTTGCGAGGTGTGTTTGCCGGTCAGCGGAAACTTCGTATTGGAGTGATTGAAGATCGCACCCTGCCATTGCGTGGTGTTGTGGCACGTCTCGCACGACTGCGGGAATCCCGCCGCGGGGTGGTTCGGATTCGTCGTCTTCTGGAAGTCCTGGAGGTGGCACGTCGTGCAAGCCGTCCCAAGTCCGGCGAACTTGCCGTTGACGTGGCAGGCGGCGCACGTTTGCGAGCTGTGTTTGCCCGTCAGCGGGAATTTGGTGTTGGAGTGGTTGAAGACCGCGCCGGTCCATTGCGTCGTCGTGTGGCACGTCTCGCACGACTGCGGGAAGCCAGCGGCCGGATGGTTCGGGTTGGTGGTCGCTTGGAACTTCGCCAGGTGGCAGGTAGCGCAGGCGGTACCGAGTCCGGCGAACTTGCCATTCACATGGCACGCCGCACACGTCTGCGAGGTGTGCTTTCCGGTGAGTGGGAACTTCGTGTTCGAGTGGTTGAAGGTCGCGCCTTGCCACTGCGTCGTGTTGTGACACGTTTCGCACGACTGCGGGAATCCAGCCGCCGGATGGTTCGGATTCGCCGTCTTTTGGAAATCCTGGAGATGGCACGTCGCGCAGGCGGTGCCGAGTCCGGTGAACTTGCCGTTGACGTGGCACGCCGCGCAGGTCTGCGAGGTGTGCTTGCCGGTGAGCGGGAACTTGGTCGTCGAATGGTTGAACGTCGCGCCGGTCCATTGATTGGTGTTGTGACACGTTTCACACGACTGCGGGAAGCCCGCTGCCGGATGGTTCGGGTTGGTGGTGGCCTGGAACTTCGCCAGGTGGCAGGTAGCGCAGCCGGTGCCGAGCCCGGCGAATTTGCCATTCACGTGGCACGCGACGCAGGTCTGCGCAGTGTGCTTGCCCGTAAGCGGGAACTTGGTCGCCGAGTGATTGAACGTTGCGCCCTTCCACTGTGTGGTGTTGTGGCAGGTTTCGCACGATTGCGGGAATCCGGCCGCGGGATGGTTCGGATTGGCCGTCTTCTGGAAATCCTGCAGGTGGCACGTCGTGCACGCCGTCCCGAGGCCAGCGAACTTGCCATTCACGTGACACGCGGTACAGGTCTGCGACGTGTGCTTGCCCGTGAGCGGGAACTTGGTGGACGAGTGATTGAAGGTCGCGCCCTTCCACTGCGTGGTGTTGTGGCACGTCTCGCAGGACTGCGGGAACCCGGCCGCCACGTGGTCCGGCGTTTTTACCGACTGGAACGCGGCCAAGTGGCAACTGGAACAATTCGTGGCGAGGCTCGAGTACTGGCCGCCGGTATGGCACTGGGCGCAGGTGGCCGTGGAGTGCTTGCCTGTCAGCGGGAATCGCGTCTTGCCGTGATCGAACTGTGCGCCCTTCCATTGCGCGGTGGTGTGGCAGCTTCCGCAATTCTGCGAGAAGCCCGCCGCCTGGTGGTTGGGGTTGGTGGTCTTCTGGAAATCGGAGCGGTGGCAGTCGGCGCAGGAAGAGGGCAACCCCGCGAACCGGTTGCCGGTGTGGCACTGCGCGCATGTGACGGTGGAGTGCTTGCCGGTCAGCGCGAACTTCGTTGCCGTGTTGTGATTGAACACCGCTCCTTTCCACTGAGCCGTGGAATGGCAGACCTCGCACGACTGCGGGAATCCGGCCGAGACGTGGTTCGGATTGGCCGCTTTTTGGAAATCCTGCTGGTGGCAGGTGGAGCAGGCCGTGCCGAGTCCGGCGAACTTACCGCCCACGTGGCAGGTTGTGCAAGCCTGTGAGGTGTGCTTGCCGGTCAAGGGGAACTTCGTGTTCGAGTGGTTGAACACGGCGCCGGTCCACTGCGTCGTGTTGTGGCAGGTCTCGCACGATTGCGGGAAGCCTGCCGCGGTGTGGTTCGGATTCGCCGTCTTCTGGAAGTCCTTTAGGTGACACGTGGAGCAGGCCGTCCCGAGTCCTGAGAACTTGCCGCCCACGTGACAGGTTTCGCAGCTCTGCGAACTATGCTTGCCGGTTAGCGAGAACTTGGTGTTCGAGTGATTGAACACCGCCCCTTTCCATTGCACGGTGGTGTGGCAGACTTCGCACGATTGCGAGAATCCAGCGGTGACGTGGTTCGGGTTGATGGTCTTCTGGAAGTCTTTCAGGTGGCAGGTAGAGCACGAGGTACCGAGCCCGGCGAACTTGCCTCCCACATGGCAGGTCTGGCAGGTTTGCGAACTATGCTTGCCGGTGAGCGGGAACTTGGTGTTCGAGTGATTGAACACCGCTCCTTTCCACTGCACGGTGGTGTGGCACGTCTCGCACGACTGCGGGAATCCCGCCGCTGCGTGGTTCGGATTGGTGGTCTTCTGGAAATCCTGTAGGTGACAGGTGGAGCATGAAGTGCCGAGCCCGGCGAACTTGCCGTTCACGTGACAGCTCACGCACGTTTGCGCGGTGTGCTTACCGGTCAAGGGGAACTTCGTGCTCGAATGGTTGAACACCGCTCCGTTCCACTGCGTCGTGCTGTGACAGGTTTCACAGGTTTGCGGGAATCCCGCCGAGACGTGGTTCGGGTTGGTGGTCTTTTGGAAGTCCGTCAGGTGACAGGTGGAGCATGCGGTCCCGAGTCCGGCGAACTTTCCGCCCACGTGGCAGGTCTCGCAGGCTTGCGAACTATGCTTGCCGGTGAGCGGGAACTTGGTGTTCGAGTGGTTGAACACCGCTCCTTTCCATTGCGTAGTGCTGTGGCAGACCTCGCACGACTGCGAGAATCCGGCAGTAACGTGATTCGGGTTGGTGGTCTTCTGGAAGTCCTTCAGGTGGCAGGTGGAGCACGAGGTGCCGAGTCCGGTGAACTTTCCGCCGACATGGCAGGTCTCGCAGGTCTGCGCACTATGCTTGCCGGTAAGTGGGAACTTGGTGTTCGAGTGATTGAACACCGCGCCCTTCCACTGCGTGGTGGTGTGGCAGGTCTCGCACGACTGCGAGAATCCGGCGGTGACGTGGTTCGGGTTGGTAGTCTTTTGGAAGTCCTTCAGGTGGCAGGTGGAGCAGGCGGTCCCGAGCCCGGCGAATTTGCCGCCCACGTGGCAACTCGAGCACGTTTGCGCGGTGTGCTTTCCGGTCAACGGGAATCTTGTGGACGAGTGGTTGAACACCGCTCCCAGCCATTGCGTGGTGTTGTGGCAGGTCTCGCAGGTTTGCGGGAACCCGGCCGAAGCGTGGTTCGGGCTGGTCGCCCTTTGGAAGTCCTTCAGGTGGCACGTGGAGCAGGCCGTGCCGAGCCCCGCGTATTTTCCGCCGGCGTGACAGGCTTCGCAAGTCTGGGCGCTATGCTTGCCGGTGAGCGGGAACTTGGTGTTCGAGTGGTTGAACGCCGCACCGCGCCATTGGGCGGTGGTGTGACAGATCTCGCAGGTCTGCGAGAATCCCGCGGCTACGTGATTGGGACTGGCGGCCTTCTGGAAATCCTGCAGGTGGCAGGTGGAGCATACGGTTCCGAGCCCGGCGAACTTGCCGTTCACGTGACAGGTGGCGCACGTTTGCGCTGTGTGCTTTCCGGTCAAGGGGAACTTCGTGTTGGCGTGATTGAACACCGCCCCGGTCCACTGCGTGGTGTTGTGACAGGACTCGCAGGTTTGTGGGAAACCCGCCGCCGCATGGTTCGGATTGGTGGTCTTTTGGAAATCCTTCACGTGACACGTGGAGCAGGCCGTGCCGAGTCCGGCGAACTTGCCCCCCACGTGACAGGTCTCGCAGGTCTGCGACGAATGCTTGCCGGTGAGCGGGAACTTGGTGTTCGCGTGATTGAACACCGCTCCCTTCCATTGCGCTGTGGTGTGGCAGGTCTCGCAGTTCTGCGAGAATCCCGCTGCCGCGTGGTTCGGGTTCGAGGTCTTCTGGAAATCCTGGAGGTGGCATGTGGAGCAGGCAGTTCCGAGTCCGGCGAATTTGCCGCCCACGTGACAGCTCGCGCACGTGGTTGCCGTGTGTTTGCCCGTCAACGGGAACTTCGTGTTCGAGTGATTGAAGGTGGCGCCGGTCCACTGCGCGGTACCGTGACACGTCTCGCACGTTTGCGGGAATCCCGCGGTCGCGTGGTTGGGGTTGGTGGCCTTCTGGAAGTCTTGCAAGTGGCAGGTGGAGCAAGCCGTGCCCATGCCGGCGAACTGGCCCGAAGTGTGGCATTGCGCGCATGTGGCCGCCGAGTGCTTGCCGGTCAGGGGGAACTTCGTCTTGGTGTGATCGAATGCGGCTCCGGTCCACTGGACCGTCGTATGGCAAACAGTGCAATCGGTGGAGAACCCGGCCGCGCCGTGGTTGGGATTCGCCGTCTTCTGGAAGTCCTGCAGGTGGCAAGTGGAGCAAGCCGTGCCTATGCCGGCGAACTGACCGGAGGTGTGGCACTGCGAGCACGTGGTCGCGGTGTGCTTGCCCGTTAGCGGGAACTTCGTCTTCGAGTGGTCGAACGTTGCTCCGGTCCACTGCGCCGTGCTGTGACAGGTGGTGCAGTCGGTGGGGAAGCCCGAGGTGGCGTGCGGCGGCGAGACGGTCTTTTCGAAAGCAGCGCGGTGGCAATCGACGCAATTCGACGATGTACCGGTGAATCGATTGTTGACGTGACACTGCGCGCACTCGACCGAAGTATGCTTGCCCGTCAGCGCGAAGCGCGACAAGGAGTGGTCGAACTTCGCGCCTTGCCAGCGATCAGTCGAGTGGCATCCCTGGCAGCCGGTCGAAAAGTTCGAACGGCGGTGATCCGGATTCGTGGTTCGCTCGAAATCGGGGGTGTGGCAGCCGATGCAGTTCTGCGGAGTGCCGGCAAAGCGCCCGGCGGCGTGACAGGTGGAGCAGGCGGCTTTGCCGTGGGCTCCAGTCAGCGCGAACTTGGTGAGCGCGCCGTGATCGAACCGTGCGCCTTGCCATGTAGTGGTGGTGTGGCAGGTGGCGCAATCCTTCGGGAAGCCCGCGGCGGCGTGGTTCGGATTGGCGGTCTTGGCGAAATCGTCGGCGTGGCAGGTGGCGCAATCAGCTCCGGCGGCTTGGAACCTGCCGCCTACGTGGCAACTCGAGCACGCTATCGTCTGGTGCGCTCCGGTGAGCGGAAAGCGGGTGAACTGGTTATGGTCGAACCGGGCCGCCCGCCAATTGTCGACGTTGTGGCAGGTTTCGCAAGTGGTGGCGAAACGGGCCGCAACGTGGTTGACCGTCTGCGATTGCCGGAACTGCGTGAGGTGGCAGGATACGCACTGCGTGCTCAACCCGGTGTACACGCCTGCTGCCGCGCCGCGATGGCAGGCATCGCAGGCCACGCTCGCGTGCGCTCCGAGCAGTGGGAAGCGGTTGCGGTGATCCTGGATCGCGCGCGTCGCCACGCGCCACCCTTGCACGGTGTGGCAATTTTCGCACTGCGCTCCGAACTGCCGCCGGTGGAAATCGGCGTGACAGTCGGCGCAACGCTTTCCGGCCTGCGTGAACACCCGCGAGACGTGACAGCTCGAGCACCGTACGTTCTCGTGCATGCCGCGCAAAGCGAACTTCGTCTCGGTGTCGTGATTGAACTCGACCTTCGCCCGCAGCGGAATCCATCCCGTGGTGGTGTGGCAGTTTTCGCAGGGGATCGCCAGCGGGCCGTGCGGGTTGCGCGGCGTCTGGGCGAGCGCCGCCGCGGAAACCAGCAATACGGCGGCGATGGCGTGCGATAACTTCATTCCCTCTTACGACCGTTACTGAACCGGCGTGTTGCCGTGGCAGTCGCGGCACTTGGCCGGCGTTCCGCGATAGACCCGGATCGTCCTCCCTTCCCGCTCGATTTGACCGGTGTGGCACTGCCCGCAACGAACCTTGTCGTGCGCGCCCGTCAGCGGAAATGCCGTCTTGCCATGATCGAATCCCACCGCGCTCCATTTCGTGATCGCGTGGCAGTGGGAGCACTCTTTCTCCGCCCCTCCGCTGGCGAACTGTCCGCCGTGAATGTCCTCGTGGCAGCCAGAGCAGTCTTGCGGCGTGTGGAAGAATTCGGGCACGGGCTTCTTGTTCTTGGCGGCTCCCGCGCTTGGCCGGTGGCAATCGACGCAGGAAGCCGTCTGGTGCGCGCCTTCCAGGGTGAATTTCGTCGAGTTATGGTCGAAGTTGCGCAGTTCGCGCCATTGCCGAATGTTGTGGCAGGTCTCGCACGACTGAGTCGTGCGATGCGGATCGGCGTGGCACTCAGTGCACTTTTGCGCTTCCAGGTGATACCGCCGGGCCGCCTTTGCGGTGAACCCCTGCAGAGGTTTGTGGCAGTCTGTGCAAACCACCGCGGCATGCGCGCCGGCCAGCGTGAACTTGGTCTTCGAGTGGCGGGTGGTGTCGAAAGTCGAGGGATGGAACGTATCCTGCGTGTGGCACTTCTCACACTGGTTGGCGTGCGGCTCGCCGCGGAATTCTCCTCCATGCGGATCTTCATGGCAGCCTACGCAGGTCTGCGCGCCCAGCATGTATTTGGCGTCTCTACCTGCCGGCTTGTGGCACTGCGCGCACTCGATCGAGAAGTGCTTGCCTCGCAGCGGGAACGAAGTCTTCTGGTGATGGCCGCGCGTGAACAGCGCGGGCTTGAAGCTCGTCTCGCCATGGCACGCCGAGCAGTCATCGCCGGCGGCGCGCTTGGAGAACTGCCCGCCGTGGATGTCTTCGTGACAATCGCCGCACTTCTCATGAGCGATCGGCTGGCTGAAGTTGGTCGACTTGTGACAGCGGAAGCAGGTCAGTTCGGCGTGTTTGCCTTGCAGCGGGAACTTGGTCCTCTGGTGATCGAAGCCCGAGTGCTGCCGCAACGCTTTCCACCCGGCGGTGACGTGGCAGCTCTCGCAACTGCCGCGGAATTCGGCATCCTGGAACGCGCCGCGGTGTGGATCCTGATGGCATCCCTGGCAGCCGCGCATGGGAAGTCCGCGAAACTTCAGGGCAGCTACGCGGGCTCCGGCGTCTTCCGAGGGCTGATGACATTTCTGGCAGGGAACGGTTTCGTGCTTGCCGGTGAGCGGATACGAGGTTCTTCCGTGATCGAAGCCGGAGGCGGGCTTCCAGGCATCTTGCGAGTGACAGGTCTGGCAGGCAACTCCCAACTGGCCTGTGTGGGGATCCTTGTGGCAAGAAGTGCAGGTAGCGCCCAGCCCGAGGTAGGTGTGGTTCCGGTCTTTGACTTTGATGTCGGCGCTCCAGGAGGCCGTGATCTTGGTTGCGGTGTGACACGCTTTGCACTCGAGCGTCTGGTGTTTTCCGGCCAGCGCGAAGCCCGTCGCCTGCTCGTGGGCGAACTTCGCTTTGTCGAATTTGGTGAGTTGGAACTGGCGGCCGTTGTGCTCGGAGTGGCAACGGGCGCAGTCGAGCTGGCCGCGCTTGGCATCGTAGACCCGCGCGTGATATCCGGCGCCGGCGTCGAGCCGCTTCCGGACCTCGGCGTGACACTCTAGGCACTTCAGCGCCTTGGATCCGAAGCCGAAGCTGTGACAGTAGGCGCACTTGGTGGCGCCTTCGAGGGTCAAGTGGGCTCTCGACAGGGGGCCGGGCGAGATCTGTGCGAACAGGGCAGGCCGCGCGAAAAGCATCACGGCAACCCCGAGTAAGAGTTGGATGGCGCATTTCCACGCAGTCGCGATCCGGTGTTGGTTGGCACGCGGTGTTCCTCTGGCCGGGACGCTCACGTCTGTTGTCGGTCCCCTCCCCGAACGGAAGTCCGTTGGATAGTGGTCGGGAACGGCCCAATTTGGCCTCCCGACGTAGAGGGGCAGTACTAGAGGGGAGAAATATACGGAATACCCATTGGGACTGGAACTTTTCGGGAAAAGTCCATGTTCTTGGAGTGGGCGGCCCCCCGTAGGGTGGCAGGGTTCGGGAGGAATTACCTGGTAAGAATTGCCGGTTTCGCCTTAGAGCTCGCCAGCCCGGATTCGGCGAGTGTGGGAATTGGCAATAGCTAGACGGCGCTCCGGTGAGGCCGCGAAAGGTGCTCGCCGGTGGCCGGCGATTTACCCGCCGCCGGCTCGCCAGAAGTTTGCCGCTCCATACGGATGCGTCAGATGCGAGTGCGTGGGTAACGCGGGGGCGTTCGAGCCGGATTTGAGTCCGGAAATGGCTGATTCTGGCGCACTTGTTTGGCGTTACTCCGGTTACTCCGTATGCGCCGGAATGAAGGACTTATCGAAAAACAGAAGTCTCGCCGGGCAAGAGGCGGAAACGATGCTGGTCTGCGACGCCAACTCGAAGCAGCGCTGAATCATGCTGAACGACCACCCCGTAGTTGCAGACCCGAATGACGGACAGGGGTGCCTGCACTGGGCTCCATGAATGCAAAAAGGTGGTCCAGGTCATCGGCTACGATGCAAACGTGCCAATGCTGACCCTGATGTATCAACGGCGGGCCGGAGCCTTTCCCGCACATCCCGCCGGCGCTTGCGCGACGCGCCAGTCTAGAAAGCCGCGCGCCCGCCCATCTGAATCTGCCGCGGTTGTCCGAGCGTCGCGAAAAGCTGCCCCGCCAGAGGACTCCCCAGCACAGTCAGAGGATTCGCGAAGAATGGAGTGTTCGAGACGTTGAACGCCTCTGCGCGGACCTCCACCGCCAACCTATCGCTCACCTGGAAGCGCTTGTGGATCGCCACGTCCAGGCTCCGCATCCCCGGACCTCGCAAATCCGGCTGCGTGCGCGGGGCGTTTCCGAAAGTGAAGGGCGCGGGCGTGGCGAAGCAAGCCGTGTCGAAGTATCGCGTCAGGCGCGACTGCGGGCTGCCGGGTAGATTGCCGGAACATCTCGCCACAGCGTTCGGCCTCAACACACCGCTGCCCGAGAACGAGGTGTTCTGCAGCATCGACATCGAGAGTGGGGTCCCTTTTTGCAGCGCCAAAATGCCGCTCAGGATCCAACCACCGATCCACCGCTGCTTGCGGCCCCAGGGCAGTTCGTACACTGCCGAGACCACCAGCCGCTGTGGGACATCGTTGTCCGAAATCGCGCGGTCTGCGTTCAAGCGGTAGTGGTCCTGATGCGCCGACGGGTTATCGAGATAGAAAGCCGCTCCGGAATTCGAATCGATCAGCTTCGACGCCGTGTAAGCCGCGAGCAAGGTTAGGCCGTTCCGGTAACGATGCGATGCCTCGAGCAGCATCGAGTGGTAAGAAGACGACGCAATCGTGGGATTGATCAGGGTCACTGCAATATACTGCGGAAACGGCCGCAGTAACTGTCCGGCTGGAATCTGCGGCAATGCCAACGGGCTCAGCGGCATCACGCCGAAGAACGGGTTGGCAACCGGCGCCAAGGTCTGCGGCCCGAGTTGGTCGGCCCTGAGTTGGTTGATATTGTAGGTGCGGTCCACGAGATTCGCGCTCGACGCGCCCTGGTACGTCGCTTTGAGTATCAGCGCCTGCCCGATCTGCCGCTGCAGCCCGAAGTTCCATTGCTGGATTCGGGGAGTTGGGCTCTTCGCGGAAGCATAGAACATCAGCAAGCCGAGGTCGGCATTGGGACCCGGTTGACCGCCTAACCCGACGGGAAGAAGGAACCCGAACGGGAATGGATTCGACAGATTGAAGCCGGGAAACGGAGTCTCGCCATCGAGCGTTCCCGCGTACGGAGTAAATCCGAGAAAGCCGGGACCACGAATCCCGATTGTCGGGGTCGCCTGCCACATGTTCTGTCCGTAGAAGATGCCGTATCCCGAGCGCAACACCGTGCGATCGCCGATGCGGTAGGCCAACCCGGCCCTGG
Organism: Bryobacteraceae bacterium; assembly: GCA_046331625.1. Classification (GTDB taxonomy): domain Bacteria; phylum Acidobacteriota; class Terriglobia; order Bryobacterales; family Bryobacteraceae; genus JAXLQL01. The sequence goes on along the minus strand of JAXLQL010000018.1, from coordinate 66,187 downwards.
GAGCGAAGTCGCGCGTGTTCCGGAGAAAGTGATTGCGGCGGTCCGGCGTGGCGAAGACCGCGATGCCTTTGACGCCCGGAACGCGCGCGGCCAGCGGCGACGGAACATCCGGGTCAAACCAGGAGAATAAGTTGTCGTTCTCCGCCATGGGGAGTTGTAAGTCCCAGCGGAGCCCGAGATTCAGCGTCAGGCGCCGGGTAACCCGCCAGTCGTCTTGCACGAACCATGCGTGGTTCCAATGGTGGGAGTGGTTGTCGGTGTTCACGGCGTTGCCGCCATCGGGAACCGGCGAGGCGGTGCTGCCGTTGTTGGGTAGACCGAGCAACGCCGAGGCGAAGGGATTTCCGCCGGCGGGGACCGTGCCGTTCACCTGGGTCCACTGGCTGGAGAAGGAGAAGCCCATCCCGAAAATCATCAGCCGGCGCGCGTACTCGTGTCGCGCCATTCCTCCAAATTTCAAGGCGTGGGAGCCGCTGACACGAGTTACGCTTCCGCTCACGGAATCCATGCTCTGGCGTTGATTGATATTGCCGATGGGACCTTGCGAGGCAAGTCCGGCGAATGCGAACGCCGGGTACGCGGGTACTTGCAGTCCTTTTCTGACTGCGTCTGGAAACCCGAGAGCGCGGATGTCGTAACCGGGCGCGGGACTCAGAATCGACGTGATGAACGTGTGGGCGTAGCGGAACTCCGTCAGCCATCTCGGGCCAAAGGCGCGTTCGTAACCGAGCCTCGCCACCCACGGATTCGTTGCCACATCGGGCGGTACATAGGCGGCATTGCCGAACGCATTGTCGTAAGTCGTGGACTGCCGTTGCAAGGTTCCGCTGAGAAAGAAGCGGCCCGCGTTGGCGAAGTGGTCGATCCGAACTTCGCCGCGAGGGTCCCTCGTTTTGACGACTTGCGCGCGGTTGTAGTTGAACAGAGATCCCTGACCATTCGGGGCGGGAAACTGGTCGAGCACTTTGCGTCCCACTGGATTCTGCAGGCCCACCGGAATCAAGTTTTGCGGGAACGGATCGCGACAAAACTGTCCGCCGATCACATGGACACTGAACGGATTGAAGATCTGTCCGGAACGAACGGCTTGGCCGTTGCAGGGATTGACGATCTGAGTGGATAGCCCCAGTACAGAGGTGAAGTCGCCTGCTCTCATTGCCTGCGAGGGAACAGTCGCAGAGTATAGCGCCGTGGTGGATGCCCGCAAGAACTCGGCGCTGGCGAACCAGAAGGTGCGATTTTCGGCCTTCTTGCGGCCAAGGCGAAAGGGTCCGCTGGCTGCTCCGCCGAATTGATGCCGTTGGAAACTCTCGAGCTGCAGGCCGCGCAGGTTGTTGAAGAAGCCATTCGCGTCAAGCGCGCTGTCACGGGCGAACTCAAAGATGACGCCATGCAGATCGTTCGAGCCCGAGCGCGTGGAGAGATTGACGATGCCTCCCGATCCGCCGAATTCGGCCGCCGCGGTTCCTGTTTGCACGCGAAACTCCTCCACTCCTTCGAGCGTGCGCGTCTCGACGGTGGCACGCAGGGATCCGATGCCGCCTTCCGTGACGGTGGCAGGCGATCCGTCGACGTAGACCTCGTTCGACATGCCGCGATTTCCGCTGATCTGGAAATTGTTCGAGTAGGCGCCCACGGGCACGCTCGTACGGCTGGGGATTACGGCCGCAGCGAGAGAGGAGAAGCTGAACGGATTTCGCTGGTTGATCGGAAGGGTGTGAATCAGGCGGTCGCCTAACACTGTGGACACGGTGGAACTCGCCGTGTCCAAGGTGGAATTGCCGCCAAAAACGGTGATGGACTCGGCTCGGTCGCCAATTTCGAGCCGCATCGCGACGGGCACTGTGTCGCCTACGCGGACCGCGATGTTCTTGTGCACGGTTCGCTTGAAGCCGTCCGCAGTGGCAGTAAGTTCGTAGGCGCCAGGTCGAAGTGCCGTGAACAGAAACTGGCCTGTGACACTGGTGAGGGACGACGACGCGACGCCGGTGCCGGTTGCCCGCGCCTCCACTTGTGCTCCTGGCACGGGTACGCCACTTGGGTCCAGGACTTCGCCCGCGATTCGGCCCGTTTCTTGGCACACGGCCGGTTGCGTGATAGTAAATGCCAGGGCTACAAGGACTGCGCGAGATAAGGGCGCGTGTTTGGTAGTCTCCGAAAGGGTCCCCGAAGCGAACATGGGGGACATCATACTATATTGGGCGGAGTGTTATGGGTGCAGGGGGGGAGGCTATTGCGCGAGACTCGGCGCTGCGATCAGCATCTGCGCTACTCGCTCCGGATGCGCGATCCCTTGGGCGCGGTAGCGCTGATCGGCGTCCGCCACCAGTTGGCCTCCTTCGCTGCCTCCGAGGAGCACGCCTCGATGGCGGCGGACCGCGGCTGCATAGCCGATCAGCGAAGCGGCTTCGAAAGTCTTTTCCGCGTCGAGGAACAACCTCGCGGCCTTCCGCCGATTACCACGCTCGATCGCGACGGCGGCTCTGATGGCTGTAGCGCTTCCTTTCCCGAGCGGCGTGGGCGGAAAGCTCAGCAGGCTACAGTCCGCGAGCGCACTCTCGATTAGCGCCTGCTTTTGTGCGCCCGCGGCTCGGTGGCTGAGCCCAACGGCTGCGTTCGCTCTGCGAATTCGAAGGTCCATGTTCATGACTCGCGTCGCGATGTTCTCAGCCGGCCACAATCGCTGCCAAGCCGATCGCCAATGCGCCGCGGCAAGTCCGTAGTTGCCTTCGTAGGATGCGATTTCGAGTTGGGCCAGGAGAACCGCGTGTCCCACTGGTCCGATTAGACGCGAGGGCCAGCGCTTCACCGCCTGTTCCACCCGCGTACGCGCAGCTCCGGAATCTCCACCACTGAGCATCTCGAGCATCGAGAGGAAGCACTCGAGAGGGAGCGCGACATAAAGATCGCCGCGCTCACCTACATCGCGCCAGTATTGCGGAATGATCTCCCGCAACCGAGCATACTCGCCGCACATGTAGAGCGCCTTCGCGAGGAGGAGCCGGTGCACTGACAGCTCCCATGCGCTCTCGGGACATCGCTCGTAGATGAAGCGGCTGGCCAGTTCGACATAGTGAAGCCCACGCCGCCAGTTCAGGTGAGCGGAACCAATGAATCCAGAGGTCAGCAAGACCCGCGCTTGCGCCAACGGACTGCCGGACCGCTCCGCCACCTTTCGTGCTCGTTCGAGCAACGGATCCGTCAGGCGGCGCAACAGCGGGGTGCTGGAAAGATAGAGCGCCTGCTGTGCGAGGGCCGCGCTGCGAGATGCGTCGTCGCGCCATTGCGACGTCAACAACAACCAGCGTGCTTGGAACGACGCGCCCTGAATCGGATCGAACACCGCATAAGTAGTGCCCATCATGCGACAGATCTCCATGAGCCTCTGATGCTCCGGCAGCGATGGCTCAGGCGTGGAAAAGATGCTGAGCAACGCGGCCTGCATCGACATTCGCATACCGGTAAGCATGGCGCGATCAGGCTCCGGGATCATCTCCAGTCCGGCGTCTTTCAGAACGGTACCCATCACTTTGCGCGAACGATCGATGTGGCCGCTGATGAGAAAATGCCGTGCCGCCTTCATGCGCAATTCGAGAGACATTCCCGGCTCGTCGGTCTCCGCCATGGCAGCGAACAATTCCGCCGCTTCATGCGCGTGCCCAGCGTTGACGCAGGCCGCGGCCAGTTTTCGCCGGATGTCCGCACGGCTCACGCTATCGGAACCTCGCTCGGCGATTCTGTAGAAACGGGAAGCCGAGTCATACGCGGTGGCCGACCATGCGCGATCTCCAGCGATGCGAGCGTAGGGCGAAGCTCGCGAATGCTCGGCAGCTTCGGCGAAGTGCCACGCGACGGACTCGGCGTCATTCGGTGTGATCGACTCAGCAGCCTCGGCGAGACGAAGATGCAGTCCCCGGCTCTCCCCATCCGTGAGCGAGTGGCGCACCGCGTCGGCGATGCGGTCATGATAGGTTTCGACTTTCGGAGCGGAGGACCCCGGCACGGGTGTGACGCGAAGCAAACGCACACTTTGCAGCATCACCATCGAGTCATAGGAATGAGGCTCGTCTCCAGCCGCTGATCTCGCCACGCGCCAATCGACCCCTTGATTCGCGACCGCGAGAACTCGGAGCAAGCCGTGGGCCGAGGGTGGAAGGTTCGAGAGGCGGCGCTGCACGATCTCGCCCATGCCCGAAGCGCCCGCCGCTCCGGGTTCGCGTGCAAGCTCCGACAGAAGGTAGGGATTCCCGTCCGCCTCGGAAACCAGAACGCCGATGTCGGTGGCGCTATACCGGGGCGCGAGAGCGTTCACCAGCTCTCGGGCGGCGTCGATCGGGAGCGCACCCAGATGCAGCCGCCGATGCGGAGCGGCGCGATTGGCCAAGCCACCCGAAGCCTCGCCTTCCCGCCGCGTCATCAGGATCAAAAGCGGCAAGGGCTCCGACACGCCCGACTCGAGATGCGTCAACAAGGCCGCGCTGTCGGCATCGCCCCACTGCGCGTCATCGATCCAGAAAACGAGAGGCTGCCCGGTCTGCTTCACCAGGCGCCGCAGCAGTTCCTCGAACGCCTGAAAGCAGGCACGGCGGTTGACTCCTTGCCCGTGAGTAAGAGGCAGCGAGATGAGCTGCGGGAACAATACGGCAGCGAGTTCGCGAGCGGCATCGGAGCCACGAGCCGGCGCTTTGCCGAGAAGCCGGCCGATGCCCGTCGCGATCTCGTCGAGTGCTCGAAAGGGAGTGGACTCGCGATTGCGGCAACGGCTCGCGAGCACTGTCCCTCCGTGTGCTTCCACGCTCGCCGCGAACGCGCGGGCCAGCGTCGTCTTGCCAATGCCCGGCGGTCCGATCACCTCTTGAACGGTGGTTCCGGAGCGTGCTGCGATGTATGAATCCTCGAGTGCCGCCAGTTCCCGTTCGCGGCCCACGAAAATCTGCTCGTTCAGTGCGGGCTCAGTCCGCGATGCATCGCCGAGCCGTGCCAAGACCTCGGCTCCCGACAGGCGGCTCTTCGGGTCATCGCCGGTCAACGCCTGCACCAGATCGCGCAAGTCATCCGGCGGCGGCGCGGGCAGCGGCTCGAGGCACTCCTTCATCACCACACCCGCCGAGTACCAATCCGAGGCTCGCGTGACGGGCAATCCCGCCACCTGCTCCGGTGCGGAATAGCCGCGTGTTCCGAAGGTACTCGCCTCGCTCGCGTGCGGAGCCGATGGACGAACCAACCCGAAGTCGAGAATCACCGCGCGGCCTTCGCGCGTCACCAGAATGTTCGAGGGCTTCAGGTCGCAATGGAGAACACCCGCCTCATGTAAGGCCTGGATTCCGCGCGCCAACTGGAGGAAGACGGCGCGGACCTGATCAGGCCGTTGCCTGACCGACTCCACGATGTCCACGCCATCGATCAGTTCCATCGTATAGAAATGCTGCTCGGGCGAGAGCGAGAAGAACTCGTAGAGGCGCATCAGATTCGGATGCACGATCTCGGCGAGCGAGCGGAACTCGAGCTTGAATTGAGCAACCGCGATGGTGCTGCTGCGATGCAGCGCTTTCAGCGCAACCACGATGCCGTGTTCGCGGTCAGTGGCTCGGTACACCGTGCCGAATCCACCGGAGCCGATCTCGCCCCCGAGTTCGAACCGGGCGTTACCTTCGAAACTGGGGCGTGGCGCGGGGAGCGAGTCCACGGCACGGCTCACTGCACCGGCGATCACGTCCTCGGCGCCAACGTCGTAGGCGATCAGTGAGGCGACTTCGCGGCGAAGGCGCTCATCATCGCCGCATTCTCGAGCGAGGAAGCCGTCTCGCTCGGCGGCGGGCAGGGCCAGGGCGCGTTCGAAGAGGCTATCGATGCGCTCCTGGATCGGCTCTTCCATGAGCGATGTTACTCGGCGAGGGAATCGGGCGCTAGCGGCCCGGACATTTCACGGTTCAGCCACGCCATGGCGACCCGAATGTCGCGAGACACAGTCCGCTCGGAGGCATCGAGCGTCGCGGCGATCTCCTCGAGCGACATTCCGCCGAAGTAACGCAGTTCCACCGCTTTGGCCTTACGTTCGTCGACCGCGGCGAGCCGGGTCAGCATCTGGTCGAGCAGGAGTACGTCGATTCTGTGTTCCACGGGAGCTCCGGCGGCTTCCTCGAGGGTGATGCGTTCCACTTCGCCGCCGCGCTTTTTCGCCAGGCGGCTGCGAGCGTGGTCCACCAGAATCTGGCGCATCAGGTGCGAAGCGAAGAAATAGAAGTGGCGGCGGTTCTCGAAACCGCGGTCCTGCTGGTCAGTGAGGCGGATGAAGGCTTCGTGAACCAGAGCTGTAGGCTCGATTGTCGCGGCCCTTTCGTGGCGCAGTCGAGAGCGGGCGAGAGCGCGCAACTCGGGGTAGACGAGAGGGATCAATTCCTCGAGCGCCTCGGCGTCTCCCTCCCGGTAGCGGCGAAGAAGCGCGGTGATTGCCGCACTGGCCATGGATCAGCCATTCTAGCGGATCCTGCTCGGGGGGGTGAGTTGGCGAGACTTCGCCCGGGAATCCGCTGAGTTATCCGAGGGCTCAGTTTGGGAGGGAGCTTCCACCGGGAGAAGGCGGCAGCCGTGACGCGCCTCGCCGCCAGTGCGCCGCCGGAACGTGGGCTCATGGCTCTTGGGCTCGGACTCGGGCCGCTGCGCTTCCGAGCCGCCAGGGTCCCTGGATGGCAAGGTTCGACAGGTGATTCCGCTGAGTGAATTCGAGACAGCAAGTTCGGAGAAGTCCGTTCGGACAGGTAATGTAACGCATCTTACTTCCGGAGCGAGGTCTGTCATGAAAAGCCAATTGTCCATATTCGCTTTCGCCGCGTGCGTCATCGCGGCTGACCAACAAGGTTCCCAGGTCAGGACCCTGGCGGGATTGCCACGTTTCCCGTAAATCAAATGTTTTGCTGCGCGCCGAAAGATTTTGCATTAATCTGTAGTGGAGAGCCCGCGCTCGCGGGTCTTAGCCTGAAGGAGGTTCTGTGCGCCTTCTTGCCCTCGCCCTGCTGGCCCGGATCGCTGCATTCGGGCAAATCCCCCTCGCATTCGAACCCGATGGCGCGAATTTCCGCACACGGGACTTCGCCGTCTCGGCTGCCGGAGTGGTCACGGCGGCGAACGGCCACGTAGCGTTCGAGGGAGCACGCGCAGCCGAGCTCGAACCCTTGGATCGCCTCCCTGGAGTCACCAACATCTATCGCGGCAATCCCCCACAATGGCGGACCGGAATTCCGAACTACGCTCGCCTCATCGCACGCGCGGTCTACCCGGGCATCGACGTCGTCTACTACGCCAACGGACCCAACCTCGAGTTCGACTTCCTCGTCTCCCCTGGCGCCGACCCGCGCGCGATCCAGCTCGCCTACAGCGGCGCCGAGAGCATTCGCGTAGATGACAAAGGCGACCTCGTTCTGACCACCAGCGGCGCCGAACTCCGCCAACACAAGCCCCGGGCGTATCAGCAGATCACGGGCCGGCGCGTCGAGGTAGCCGCCAGCTACCGGCTTGCGAACGGCCGCGCCACTTTCGATTTGGGCGAGTATGACCGGTCACTGGCACTCGTGATCGATCCCGTCCTGACCGCCACTTCTTATCTCGACAAGGACAGTCGTGACACTCCCGTGGCCATCGCGGCCGACTCGACCGGCGTCTATGTCGCCCAAAACTCCGGCGACGACGCGTTCGTGCTGAAGTTCTCGCCCGATGGGAAATCGCTTCTCTACACGACCCGGCTCGCCGGAAGCGCTCGCGACCGAATTTCCGGCATGGTGCTCTGGACCTCGGGCAACATCTTCGTCACGGGGTTCACGGAGTCCTCTGATTTCCCTCTGCGAAACGAGATCCCGAACACGACTCCTGGGCGGTTCACGGCGCGCCTGGATCCCTCGGGAGCCATCGTTTACAGCACGCTTGCTGGTGGGGACTGCATAGCGGTCGACTCTGGTGGAAGCGCTTACGTCGCCGGTGGCGAGAAGGTTCTTAGAATCGGGCCGATCGGATTGACCGCTCTATTCACGACGACTGTTCCCAATTCCACAATCAGCGCCTGTGCGGTTGACAAGAGCGGCCTGTATTTGGCCGGCACCACACCCGGCAGACCCTTTTATCACGAGCGGGATGCATTCGTCACGAAGATCAGCATCGACGGAATCCAGACGCTCTATCGGACCGTGCTGACTGCAAGCGCCGACGACTACGCCACAGCGATCGGCATCGACGCGGACGGAAATGCCTACGCAGGTGGAGCCACACTCTCTGAGGATTTTCCCGTGCAGGACACACTCTTCCGCTTTGGCGACCTCAACCCACGCACTGCCAGGCTCGTTGGGTTCGTCGCCAAACTGGATGTTCGCGGGGCGTGCGTGTTCTCTACCCTCTTGCCGGAACCCGTCACCGCGATTGCCGTGGATCCTCGAGGACGGACCACGGTCGGGGGCAGCACGGCGCAGGCAAGCTTCCCAACGCAAAGCGCGGCACTGGCGGTGAAGCCCGGGGCGACGAGCGGCTTCGCCATGCGTCTCGATCCGAGCAAAAAGGTGATCGACTACTCGACGTTCGTTGGACCGCAGGGAGTCGACTCGAGTGTCGCCGCAATCGCGCTCGATCCGTCGGGAGCGACTTGGGTCTCTGGCGCGGGCATTCGATTCGCCCGGCTCGACGAGGGTCCCGCACCAGCTCCAGTAACGATTACGAGTAACCCTACAGGGCGGCAAGTCTTGGTTGATGGCCGCGCCGTAACCACGCCGTTTACGATCAACTGGGTGCCTGGGACATCGCATGGCCTGGACGTCGTGTCTCCCCAAACCGACGGCACGCAGGAGTATCGATTTGCTTCGTGGAGACACGGCGGCAACGCTGCGCAGACCATTGTGTCCGCGGGATCCGCGCAAACCTACGCGGTTGACTTTGCATCGGTGCCGTGCGCGTTCACGGTTCGCCCGTCAAACATCACGGTTCCCAGCGAAGGAAGTAGTTTCCCAGCGGAAGTGAACGGTCTGGCGGGGTGTCAATGGCGGCTGACATTCGGCGCGAGTTGGATCGAGCCGCAGCCTGATTTCTATTCCCGGAATTTTCAGTCGTTCGGTGTGGCGGTTCAACCAAACCTAGGTCCGGAGCCACGGTCAGGCATGGTGACCGCCGGTAGTGGGACGCTCACAGTGCTCCAGCGTGGCGTTTCCGCGAGTCTGTCGGAACCCAAGATTTCCTTTCCGGCCGGCGCCTCTGGCGCTGCTACGGACTTGCCCGGTGTTGCCTTCGAGTGGGAACCCGTGCCGGGCGCTACCGCCTACGAGATGTGGAACACGGGCGGTGGCATGTTCAGAGGGATCCAACGGGGCACATCAATTCTCGCGGACCTCCCCGGAGCCAACGATTTTCGAGTTCGCGCGTGCGACGAATCAGCCTGTGGGCCTGCTGCTAGCGCTAGCTTTGCGAACGCCCAGACCCGGCTGCCTAGTCCCAAGATCATCTTTCCATCGGATTTTGATCAGATCAGATCTTCACCGCAAGTGTTCCGATGGACCCCGGTTTCCGGCGCAACGTCTTATCGAGTCTGGCTTCATACGCCACGGTACATCTATTGTGGACCCGGGAGTTGTCCTCCGGTTCTGACCGAGTTGCAGACACTGACCACAGAGACATCGATCACCCATTTCATGCAAGGCCTCAGATCCGACTTCGGTGGCTTCGAATTCGAGGTCCAGGCGTGCACTACTTCGTGCAACAACTTCGCTGCCAGCGTGCGGTTCACCCATCGCCCGGCGCCAACACCGAGTGTTGCACCGGCCGTCACCCCGGCTGAACTCTCAGGTAACTCATTTCGGTTCAATTGGACTGCCGTCAACCAGGCGGACCGCTATCGCGTTCGTGTCTTTCCCCGAGGTGGCTCAGTGCCAATCGCCTCCGTCATGACCACGGCCACGGAAGCGACCTTGATGCTTTCAACTGGACCCGCCAGTGCCCTCGTCGCGGCATGCAACGGCAGTGGCTGTGGTCCGGATTCGCCTCCCGCCGCGGTCAACCCAACCGGACCCAATCCCACATCTCCGGTCCTCGGGCAGCCTATGGCCAACGGAACAGTCGATGGACCCAAGGTAACTTTCTCCTGGAGCCGCATCCCAGGCGACGATGGAACCAATACGAAGTATCGTTTGTTCGTCCAGGATTTTCTCAGGAACTCTCCCGCGCTCGACGTAGTTACCACAACTACGTCATTCACCGCACAACTTGCCGGTGAAGGACGGCACTATGGTGCTCTCGTCACCGCCAATCCCGGAGACGGAGAAAGTGCCGGGCCTGCGATCAGCTTCATCGTTCTCGGCGACAATGCGCTCGCGCCCAACGTCGTCGTACCCAGGAACGAAGGCACAGTGAACCAGGGTCAAGTGGAAATCGCGTGGTCAGAGGTCGAGATCGGTCCGTACCGAAGAGAACGCGAGCGGGCCACCTACCGCTACCTCATCACTCGCGCCAGCGACGACACCCCAGTAGCCGAAGGCATCACCACCGGCATCCGCGTCCTTGTACCTCTCACCGCCAAAGAAGGCGGAACTCGATATCGCGTCCAAGTCCGCGCCTGTACAGACGACACCTGTAACCTCGAATCCGGAACAAGCACCGGCATTTGGTCCGACCCCCACATATTCACCGTAGTCCCATGAGGAAACTCATTCTGATCGCCTTGCCTGCCATGGCGATTGCCGCTCCTCGCATGGAGCCGCTCGGGAACCTCCCCGTCCACTTCGAGCCCGGCCCCGGCGGATTCGTCTCCCGCGGAGCCACCCTCTCGGCCGCCATCACCCCTCACGAAGCTGTCCTCTCGGCCCCCGGATCCCGCGTCCTCCTGAAACTCGCGGGCTCCCACGGCAAGCCACTCGAAGGGCTCGAGCGCCAACCCGGCGTCAGTAATTACTATCTCGGCAATAATCCCGCCAAGTGGAGCACCGGTGTACCGCACTTTGCGCGCGTCATCTCACGCGATGTCTACCCAGGCATCGATGCCATCTATTACGCCAGCGGACGCCAAGTCGAATACGACTTTTCAATTGCTCCCGGTGCCGATCCAGGCGCCATTCGCCTCGCTTTCGAAGGCGCCACCAAAATCCGCCTCCACCACGGCGACCTCGTCCTCTCCACCGCCGCCGGCGAGTTCCGCCAGCACAAGCCGCGCGTCTACCAGGAAATCGCCGGCCGCCGCGTCGAGATCGCCGCCGAATACCGCCTCGAAGGCGTCACCGCCACCTTCGCCCTCGCCGCCTATGACCCCTCGCGTCCCCTCGTGATTGACCCCATCCTCACCTACGGAACTTTCCTCGGCGGCGCATCCAGCGACACCGCCGTCAGCATCGGTACTGACTCCTCCGGCGCGATCTATATCGGCGGCGTCACCAACTCCACCGATTTCCCCCTACAAAATCCCGCCGACCCCGTTTCCGGCGCCGACGCCTTCATCACCAAGCTCACCGCTGACGGCAAAACACTCGTCTATTCCACTTACTTCGGTGGCTCGGGCGTCGAATCGGCGGCCGGAATCGCAGTCCACGCATCGGGAAACGTATATCTCGCCGGCACCACTTACTCAACGGACCTCCCCGTCGCAAACGCCTTCCGCGCCACGCCCTCCACGCTCCCCGATGCCTTCGCCGTCCGCCTCGGCCTCGCCGGAAATATCGTCTTCTCCACCTACCTCGGCGGCTCCGCCGATGACCATGCCGGAGCGATCGCGATCGACTCCTCAGGCGCCCCCTACATCGCCGGCGGCACGTCGTCCACTGACTTCCCCGGTGGCGGCAGCGACGGCGCAAACACAGACACGTTCGTCACCAAGCTTGACGCTACGGGTACGCTCGCGTTCACCTTCATGTACTCGGTCGGCAGTTCCACAGACGCACGCAGTATCGCCGTCGACAGCACGGGAATCTATGTCACGGGCATCGTGGAATCGTTCGCATTCCCGATCATCCTCACCCGAGGAGCACCGCAGGCCGTGCCCGGCGGCACCGCTGGCTTCGACGCATACGTCGCGAAACTCACGCCCGACGGCACAGCGGTCATCTACAGCACCTATCTCGGCGGATCGCGTGGCGACGAGCCTTACGGCATCGCCGTGGATAGCGCCAACAACGCCTACGTCACGGGCTGGACCGAGTCAGAAGATTTCCCCGTGCGCAACGCGATTTATCCCACGAAAATGTCCTCACCCGCGCTCTTCAATACCCGCGATGCCTTCGTCACCAAAATCAGCGCAGACGGCACGGCTCTCGTCTATTCAACTTACCTGGGCGGCGCCAACGAAGAAACTGCACTCGCCATCGCCGTGGATTCCCAAGGCCGCGCCACCATCGCGGGAAAAACCAACTCGCCCGACTTCCCCACTTACGGCGCATCGCAGCCGGAGTTTCTCGGCTCACAGCCCGCCTTCGTCACGCGGCTCCGTGCCGATGGCGCAGCCATCGACTATTCCACCTTCCTGCTCGGCGGCGAAATCGCGGAAGCCCGCGCGGTTCGCATTGACGGCGCGTCCACGTGGATCGCCGGGCGGGTCGGTTGCTGCTCTTCGCCCGCATTCCCGGCGAACTCTACCTTCGATGCTTCCTACAACTCCGGCAATGACGCATTCGCCGTCAAGCTCGACGACGCGCCCGCGCCCGTGACAGTCACGTTCGTTACCAGTCCCGCCGGCGGACGCCTGCGCGTGGATGGACGCTTCGTCACCACGCCCTACTCGGCGGCTTGGCAACCCGGAATCTCGCACGCTGTGGACGCCAATGTCGCCCAAACCGGAGCGCTGGCCGGCCTCGGATTCGCAGCCTGGTCCCAGGGTGGCGGCGCCGCGCAAATCATCGCCACGCCAGGCTCGCCGCAGACTTACACGGCCACTTACTCATCCGGCGTGTGCGGATTTGCGCTCTCTCCCGCCGCACTCGTTTCTGGATTCGAAGGGGGAACCTTCACCGTCAACGTCACCACCGGGAGCAGTTGCACCTGGAACGCCGCCACGCTGGCCCCTTGGATCACCATCGTACCCGGCAACCACACGGGATCGGGCGCATTCGCCATCGGCATTGCCCCGAACTTACTCAGCTTGCGCAATGGCTCGTTCACCGTAGGCGGAGTCACGGTCGCAGTCACACAGGAAGGGGGTGCGTTCACCACCAATCTTGCCGCGCCGGCCGTCACGCAACCCGCCTCCGGCGCCGCCTTCCGCGACCAAGGCGGACTCACCTTCGCATGGTCAGCGCTCGCCGGCGCAGCCAGTTACGATATCCGTGTCGGCAGCGGAACCGCGGGCGCGCCTCTGCAGAGCACCGTATTTCGCGGCTCTCTGCTCGACTCCGCCTCCACGCAACTGCGCATCGACGGGCTCACCGGCTCGCTCGTCTTCTTCCTCCGCGCTTGCAACGCCGCCGGTTGCGGACCAGTCGCCCAGGTCCCGTTCAGCTCCACGTTCTCCAATACGTTCGGCCCGCTGACGATCACCGCGCCACTCGACGGCGAGACGCTCACCGCATCCACCAATGAGTTCAAGTGGACCGCTGTCACCGGCGCCACCCGTTATCGCGTGAAACTGCGCCCCGTGGGGCAGATTTCCCCGGAAATGCAGATATTCACACCCACACTCTCGACCATTTACTCGCTGCAAGGTCTCGGCGACTACGCCCTCGAAGTGGCCCCCTGCACCGACTTCGTCTGCGGGACGCCCGCCATCCGCAGCTTCCGCACGAATCTGCCACCGGTCCCCGTCGTGGCGCCATCCATCACTTCTGGCGCCGCGCTCACCGGCAGCTCGTTCCGCTTTAACTGGACGGCCGTCTCGGGAGCCGATATCTACCGGATCCAAGTAGTGCAGCCGAGCGCTGGTCCTGGCGGTGGAGCTCTCACTGTCGCATCCACGCAGACCGCCACCACGCAAGTCACCCTCACGGTGCCCGTTGGAACCGCAAGCGCGTTCGTGGCAGCCTGCAACGGTCGCGGCTGCGGACCCTACTCGTCTCCGTTCACCATCAATCCTGCGGGTCCTAGCTCCGGCGCGCCCATCCTGGGGCAGCCGATTTCGGTGGTCAACGTGGCGGGTCCGGGAGTCTTGTTCACGTGGAACCGCGTGCCTGGCGACAACGGCTCAAACACGCTCTACCGGCTGTATGCCCAGGACCTTTCGCGCAACGGCGTCGCGCTCGATGTCCAGACTCGGGGCAACTTCTATGGCGCGCTGTTCGCCGCCGAAGGCCGCCGCTACGATGCTGTGGTGGTGTCGAATCCCGGCGCGTCGCAGGTGGTGGGTCCGGCGGTGGGGTTCATCGTGCAGGGAACGAGTTCTCCTTCCCCGACGCCTGTGATTCCGACGCTCGAGAGCACCGTGAAAGAAGGCAATGTCTCGATCGGCTGGACACCCGTGGAAGGCGCGGCCTTCTATGAATACGCGGTCTTCCGCGTGGGTGATTCAGCGCCGCTATCGAGCGGACTCACGCCCGGGCTGCAGGTGTCGGCGCCCCTTTCGGCGCAGGGTTCATCCGTGCGCTACAGCGCGATCATGCGCGCCTGCCCGCAGGCGAACGCGGGAACGTGTACGCTACAGTCGGATTCCGGTTGGGGACCGTGGTCCAACGCGCCGGGCGGTCCTGGAGTGACGAATTTTACGGTAGTGCCATGATCGGCCGCCCGCTGCCAGCGGGTCCGCGATAACATCTACCCATGCGCCTCCTGCTCGCCCCCGCGTTCACCGCAGCCATGTTCGCGCAAGCCCCGCCGGTCACGGTGCCCGAAGGCTGGAAGGTCCATCGCGATCTCGCCTACGTCACCAACGCGCCCGCACGCCAGCGGCTCGACCTCTACTTGCCGCCCAAGACCGGCAAGCTGCCGCTGGTGATCTGGATCCACGGCGGCGCATGGATCGGCGGCGATAAAAACAATCCTCTGCCGTTACGTTTGATTGCAGATCAGGGCTACGCCATCGCTTCGCTCGGGTACCGGCTGAGCAGCATGGCCAAGTTTTCGGCGCAGATCGAGGACTGCAAGGCCGCCGTCCGCTGGCTGCGCGCGCACGCCGCCGACTATTCGCTCGATCCCGCCCGCTTCGCCGCGTGGGGTTCTTCGGCGGGCGGGCACCTCGTGTCGCTGCTCGGAACCGCGGGCGACAAGTTCGATATCGGCGAGAACATCGGCCAGTCCAGCCGAGTGCAGGCAGTGGTCGATTACTACGGGCCCACCGACTTCCTTCAAATGGACGCGCACGCGCTCGCCGCCGCGCCCTTCAAGCACGATGCGCCGGACTCACCCGAGTCGCAGTTGGTGGGCGGTCCGATTCGCGAAAATGACCTGGCCGTCGCGCGAGCCAACCCAGCCACTTACGCCACCAAAGACGATCCGCCGTTTCTGATCGTGCATGGCGATCAGGATCCGCTCGTCCCGCATCATCAGAGCGAGATCCTGGAAGAGGCTCTGCGCAAGGCAGGAGTGCGCGTGCGGCTCTACACGGTGAAGGGCGGAGGTCACGGGACCGGGTTCGAGAAGGATCCCGCGATCGTCCCAATGGTGAAGGAATTCCTGGCAGGCGTCCTCAGCCGATAAGATCCCACTGTACTACTATCCTTCCGTTTCTTCGCCGGCAGCGAAGATTTCAGTCCCAGTGTGGCGCACGCTTCAGCGTGCTGGCGGGCACTTCAGTGCCCGCTTCCGATGCGGGCATGTTCGCTCCTAGATTCTTCGCCAGCCGCGAAGATTTTGGACCCGGTTTGGTGGGGCGGGCTTTCAGCCCGCAGAGGGACTTCCAGTCCCGCTTCCGATGTGGCTCCATTCGCTCGTACAAACGCTCCAATCCTCGATAGCGGCTCCGCCGCGATGTGGGGCAGGCTTCAGCCTGCGCGGGACTTCAGTCCCGCCATGTTCGTCTGCGCGGAACGCAGTCGATCTGCGCACAGCGCAGCTACGCAAAGATCCGGTTCGCCACAAACGCACACACGTACGCCAGCCCTGTCATATACGCGAACTGAATTGCCGGCCACCGCCACCCACCGGTCTCCCGCCGCACCACAGCCACTGTCGACATACACTGCATCGCGAACGCGAAGAAGATGAGCAGCGCCACCGCTCCGCCCATCGAGAGGTCCGCCTGCAGCGCCTTCTGCAACCCTACCGATTCCTGATTCGCGTTCTCGATCCCGTAGAGCGTGCCCAGCGTCCCGATCACCACCTCGCGAGCGGCAAGGCTGGTGATCAGCCCCACCCCGATCTTCCAGTTGAAACCCAGTGGCGAGATGATCGGCTCCACGGCGCGGCCGATCGCTCCCGCAACCGAATCGCGAATCTCGGGAGCCTTGCCTTCATGCGTGGGAACGTGCGCCAATACCCACAGCGCCACCGAAATGGCAAGGATCACGGTGCCGGCCCGAAACAAAAACGCCTTGGCCCGATCCAACAGCCGCAGGCCCAGCGATTCGAAGGTGGGCCAGCGATAGGCTGGGAGTTCCATGACGAAAGGCGTACGGTCGCTCCTCAAGATCGAAGACTTGAGCAGACGCGCCGTCAGAACCGCCGCAACGAATCCCAGCAGGTAGAGCCCGAACAACGCTGCTGCGCGCGTCCCGAAAAAGCGTCCCAAAAGCTGGCGATCCGGAATGAACGCGGAGATGATCAGCGTGTAGACCTGCAGCCGCGCCGAGCACGTCATGAACGGCGCGATGAGAATCGTGGCGATTCGGTCGCGCTTGTTCTCGATCGTCCGTGTCGCCATGATCGCCGGCACCGCGCATGCGTACGCGCTCAGCAACGGGATGAATGATTTGCCCTGCAAGCCCGCGCGCGCCATCGTACGGTCCGCGATGAGCGCCGCGCGCGCCAGGTACCCCGAATCTTCCAGCAGCCCTACGAAAAGAAACAGCACGAGGATCTGCGGCAGGAACACGAGTACGCTGCCCACGCCCCCGATGACGCCTTCCGTGATCAACCCTCTCAGCGGACCTTCCGGCAAATGGGTTGCGATCCACGTGCCGCCGGCGTTGATGGCCGCTTCCAACGCATCGCCGATCGGAGGCGCCACCGAAAAGATGGTCTGGAACACCGCCACCAGCACCACTAGGAACACGAGTGGTCCCCACAACGGATGCAGGAACACCGCGTCGAGCCGGCGGCTCCACAATGGTGGCGCTGGCGCATGATACGAACCCGACGACACGCGCGCCGCCCACGCGCGGCATGCCGGAACGCTGTTGAGAACCGGAAGCTCCACCGGCTTGGGCAACCCGAGGTCGCCGCGAAGAAATTCCTGAATCGGCTCGATGCCCTGCCCTTTCGCCGCACTCGCAAGAACCACCGGGGCGCCGAGCTTGCCGGCGAGCTCCTGCGTATCGATCTCGCCGCCGCGCCGGGCGAGATCGTCGGCCATGTTGAGCACGATGAGCGTCGGAAGTCCGATATCGAGTATCGGCGCCGCGAGCATCAGGTGCCGCCCGAGATTGGTGGCATCCAGGATCAGCAAAACCGCATCGGGCTTGGGTGTGCCATTCATCGCGCCCAGTAGCACGTCGCGCGTGATGCGCTCGTCTTCCGAGCGCGGCTCCATGCTGTAGATGCCGGGCAAGTCGATCAGTTCGACTACGCCTCCGCCACTCAGTTGCATCTGTCCCAGGTGGTGCTCCACCGTCACGCCAGGATAGTTGGCGATCTTCTGGCGCAGGCCCGTAAGGCGATTGAACAGAGTCGACTTGCCGGAGTTCGGCGGCCCCACCAACGCAACCGTGCGCTTGCGCAAAAACGGCGGGGAGACGATTTGGACGTTACCGGCGGGTCCGGAGCCGCCGCAATGCTCCATGAAACAGCCTCAGCTCCGTTTGATTCTGATGCGCATTGCGGTCTCGCGGCGGAGCGCCACCTCGGAACCATCTACTTCGAAGACGCGCGGATCGCCGCCAGGAGCAGCACGGCCCGCACGGACCGAACCGCCCGGCAGGAAGCCGAGTTCCATCAGCCTGCGAGCAACGTCTTCGGGCAACTCGATGCCTGCGACCTCGGCCTGCTGGCCGTGGCTGAGGTCCGCCAAGGTCAGAGAGTTCTTGCCACTCAGTTGCATCAACTCCAGTATCGAACTCGCCGGAATCGAAGTCAAGCGGGCGCTTCGTACCCGTACCTGAGCGCCGCGAACGGTCCGAAATGGACCTCCAGAAGCGCCGCGCCCTACTCCTCGCTGTCGCCGGACCCGACCTTGAGCACGGCCAGGAACGCCTCCTGTGGAATCTCCACGCGGCCCACTCGCTTCATCCGGCGCTTGCCTTCCTTCTGTTTCTCGAGCAGCTTCCTCTTGCGCGTGATGTCGCCGCCGTAGCATTTTGCCAAAACATTCTTGCGGATCGCCGGGATGTTCTCTCGTGCCACGATCTTGCTGCCGATCGCTGCCTGCAGTGCCACTTCGAACATCTGCCGCGGGATCAGTTTCCGCAATCGCTCGATGAGCGCTTTGCCACGGTCGTAGGCGAAATCGCGGTGCACGATCATCGAAAGCGCGTCCACCGGATCACCCGCCACCAGCACGTCGAGCTTGACCATCGGCGAGACACGGTAGCCGGCCAAGTGATAGTCGAGCGACGCATACCCGCGTGAAGCCGACTTCAGGCGGTCATAGAAATCGAGCACGATTTCGTTGAGCGGCAACTCATAGGTGAGCAGCACGCGCCCCGTGCCGATGTACTCGAACTTCTTCTGCGTCCCGCGCTTCTCTTCCAGCAGCTTGAGGATCTCGCCGATGAACTCCTCGCGCGTGATCACCGTGGCTTCGATGATCGGCTCCTCGATCTTCTCGATGTCGGCGGGATTCGGAAACCGTGTCGGGTTGTCGACCTCGACTTCTTCCCCCCCCCGAAGCGTGACCTTGTACCGCACGCCCGGCGCCGTGGTAATGAGATCGATGTTGAACTCGCGCTCCAGGCGCTCCTGTACGATCTCGAGGTGCAGCAGTCCCAAGAACCCGCAGCGAAATCCGAAGCCGAGCGCCACCGAATTCTCTGGTTCGAAATTCAACGCGCTGTCGTTGAGGCGAAGCTTCTCCAGCGCCTCGCGAAGCATGCCGTGTTCGTGTGACTCCACCGGATACAATCCCGCGAACACCATCGGCTTGATCGGCTCGAAACCGGGAAGCGGCTCCGCCGCGGGCTTGCGGTCATCGGTAACGGTGTCGCCCACGCGCGCGTCGGAAACCGTCTTGATGTTCGCGTAGACGTAGCCGACTTCTCCCGCGCTCAGTTCCGGAAGCGGCACGGGCTTGGGTGACTGGAACCCGAGACCCTCTACTTCATATGTGCTTCCGTTCGACCAGAGGCGAATCTTCTGCCCCAATGCTATCCTTCCGTCCACTACGCGGATCAGCATGATCACACCGCGGTACGGATCGAACCACGAGTCGAAGATCAGCGCGCGCAATGGCGCGTCCGGATTCCCCTTCGGCGGCGGAACCAAGTGCACCACGGCCTCGAGGATGTCTTTGATCCCAACGCCTTGCTTCGCGCTCGCAAGCACGGCATGCGCCGCATCGAGCCCGATCAGCGACTCGATCTGTTCCTTGATCCGGTCCGGCTCGGCCGAAGGCAGGTCGATCTTGTTGATCACCGGAATCAACTCGTGATTGAAGTTGAGGGCAAGATACGTATTGGCGAGCGTCTGCGCTTCCACGCCTTGCGACGCATCCACCACGAGCAACGCGCCTTCGCACGATTGCAGCGAGCGCGAGACTTCGTACGTGAAGTCCACGTGACCCGGCGTGTCGATGAGGTTGAGTTGATAGTCGTGTCCGTCGTCGGCTTTGTACATCAGCCGCACGGCGTGAGCCTTGATGGTGATACCTCGCTCGCGCTCGAGGTCCATCGAGTCGAGCACCTGCTCCATCATCTCGCGCTGCGAAAGCGCTCCGGTGGTTTCGAGCAACCGGTCAGCCAGGGTCGACTTTCCGTGATCGATATGGGCAATGATAGAGAAATTGCGGATGAACGCCGGATCCATGAAGAAGAAGGGGGGACTCCCTTATTATCGCAGACCGATTATCGCAGACGCGCAACAGCGAGTTCGGTAGCCGGACATCCATGGTATGATCGAACGTGCCAGTCAGTGTTCTGGGTGTGATTCCCGCCCGGTTCCAGTCTTCCCGATTCCCGGGCAAGGCACTTGTCCCCCTCGCCGGCAAACCCATCCTCCAACATGTTTATGAGCGCTCGTGCGAAGCGCGCACGCTTGGCCGCGTGATTGTCGCCACTGACGACGAGCGAATCGAAGCCTGTGCCAGAAGGTTTGGGGCTGAAGTAAGGATGACGCGCTCCGATCACCCTTCAGGGACCGATCGCGTGGCCGAGGTGGCTGCCGCGGTGAACGCGACGCTGATCGTAAACATCCAGGGCGACGAGCCGCTCATTGATCCCGAAGCCATCGACGCGGCCGCGCGCTGCCTGATCGACGATCCCTCGCTGCCGATGGGAACGCTCGCCAAGCGGATCGAGCATGTCGACGAGATCACCAACCCGAACGTGGTGAAAGTAGTGACCGGCATCGGCGGCAACGCCCTCTATTTTTCCCGTAACCCGATTCCCTACGATCGTGCCGGAGGCGCGGTCTACTTCAAGCACATCGGGTTGTACGTCTATCGCCGCGATTTTCTGCTCGGCTACTCGTCGCTGCCCGTAGGGCCGCTCGAGAAGACGGAGTGCCTGGAGCAGTTGCGCGCGCTCGAAAACGGATTTCCCATTCGCGTGGTGGAAACGCGATATGAGTCGCTGGGTGTTGACACGCCCGAAGATCTAGAGACGGTTTCGAAGTTGTTTCAAGGCGCCCCCGTAGCGCGCCGCTAGTAGTGGATGAGCTGTTAGTGGACGGACCGGCCGTTGCGCCGGTCTCGAGGGAGAGGATATGGCGAAGTACATCTTTGTGACCGGAGGCGTGGTGAGTTCCTTGGGGAAAGGGATCGCCGCCGCATCCATCGGATGTCTGCTCGAAAGCCGCGGGCTGAAGGTGACGCTGCAGAAGTTCGACCCGTACCTCAACGTGGATCCGGGCACGATGAGCCCGTTCCAGCATGGCGAAGTCTTCGTTACAGACGACGGCGCCGAAACCGATCTCGACCTGGGCCACTATGAGCGCTTCACGCACGCGCATCTCACCCAGTCGAACAACTTGACCTCGGGAAGGCTCTATGAGCAGATCATCGCCCGCGAGCGCCGCGGCGACTACCTGGGCAAGACCGTTCAGGTGATCCCGCACGTCACCAATGAAATCAAAGCCACGGTGAAGAAGGTCTCGCAAGACGTGGATGTGGTGATCGTCGAAATCGGCGGCACCGTGGGCGATATCGAGTCGCTGCCATTCCTCGAAGCCATTCGCCAGTTGCGCCACGAACTTGGCCGCGAGAACACGTGCTTCGTTCACGTGACGCTCGTTCCCTGGATCGCCGCCGCGCACGAGTTGAAGACCAAGCCCACGCAGCACAGCGTGAAGGAACTGCGCGCCATCGGTATCCAGCCTGACCTGCTGCTGTGCCGTTGCGAAAAGCCACTTCCCGAAGATCTGAAGGAGAAGATCGGCTTGTTCTGTGACGTGGATGCCGAGGCCGTCATCGAAGCACGCGACGTGGAGAGCGTCTACGAAGTTCCGCTCGAGCTCGCCGCGCAGCGTACGGACGAAATCATTTTGAAGATCCTGCGGCAGCCCGCGGGCGAACGCAATCTCACCCGCTGGACCAGTATGCTCAGCCGCCTGAAGCAGCCCGAAGGCTCGGTCGAGATCGCGGTGGTAGGCAAGTACGTCGAGTACGAGGACTCCTACAAGAGCCTCAAAGAAGCGCTACTGCACGGCGGGCTCGCGCACAACCGCAAGGTGAAGCTCACCTGGCTCGAAGCGGCGGACATGGACTGGCCCAGTTGCGGCCGGCAACTCGAGCGCTTTGACGGAATCCTGGTGCCTGGCGGTTTCGGCAAGCGCGGCATCGAAGGGATGCTCAACGCGATCCGCTTTGCGCGTGAGAACAAGGTGCCCTACTTCGGCATCTGTCTCGGCATGCAAACGCTGGTGATCGAGTTCGCGCGCAACGTATGCGGCCTTGCCGGAGCCCACTCCACCGAGTTTGATCCGGACCCGCCCTATCGCGTGATCTACAAACTGCGCGAACTCCGCGGTGTCGATGAACTCGGCGGCACGATGCGCCTGGGCGCCTATCCGTGCGAACTCGCCGAAGGAAGCTTCGCGCGCACGGCCTACGGCGTCGAAGCGATCAGCGAGCGCCACCGCCACCGCTTCGAATTCAACCGCGAGCATCAGCAGGTGCTCGAAGCGCACGGGCTCCGGCTCACCGGCCAGACTCCCGACGGCGTGTACGTGGAAATCTGCGAAATCGAGGACCATCCTTGGTTCCTCGGCTGCCAGTTCCATCCCGAGTTCAAGTCGAAGCCGATGGAACCGCATCCGCTGTTCAAGGCCTTCATCGGAGCGGCGATCCAGCAGAAAGAACGGCGGCGCGGGCAGTCTGTGGGCGAAGCCGGCCGCGTCGCGCGCGCGTAGCTGCCTCCGATGCAATCGATTGTGGGCAAGCATTCTGCTTGCGCGGGACTCTCTAGAAACTCGCTATTGGGCCTACGCACTGCAATCGGCTTGTTCTACTATCCTTCAGTTTCTTCCACCGCCGCGAAGATTTCAGCCCGCGTGTGGGGCAGGCTTTAGCCTGCGCGGGACTTCAGTCCCGCTTCCGATGCCGGCGCATCAGCCCGGAGAACGAGCCTTTTTTCACACGTAGGTTACGCAACGGCGATCCGCGATTGCGGCTCCGCCGCGATGTACTATCCTTCAGTTGCTTCGCCGGCCGCGACATTTTTGGACCCCGCGTGTGGGGCAGGCTTTCAGCCTGCGCGGGACTTCAGTCCCGCTCTTGATCAACGCGTAGCGCCCCCTCACGGCGAGTGCGATATTCTTGTCCGCATGCCGCTCCTGCTCCTTCTCGCCGCCGCTGTGCTCGCTGCTCAAGACGTGGACCTCGGTGGCGTCCGCGAAGAACACGTCATGGCGCCCATGCGCGATGGCGTCCGCCTTTCGATCTACCTTTACTTCCCGCCCGGCAACGGACCATGGCCCGTGCTCCTGGAACAGCGCTATGCCAGCACGCGCTCGGCATCGTCGCGCCGCAACTACGCGCGCTTGGCGCAGGGCGGGTTCGTCGTCGCCGCACAAAACTTCCGCGGAACGCAGCTCTCCGAAGGACACTACGACGGATACCGCGCGCTCGGTTGGGGCAAGTTGCGCGACGGGTACGACACCGTGGAGTGGCTCGCCAAGCAACCGTGGTCCACGGGCAAGATCGGCACGTTCGGAGGCTCGCAAGCCGGCTACGCGCAAAACTTTCTCGCCGTCACGCAGCCTCCGCATTTGGTGGCGCAGTACATGACCGATACGGGACTGAGCCTCTTCCACCTCGGATATCGCCGCGGCGGCACCACGCGTCCGCGCCGCTTCTTGAGCATGCTCGAAGTTTGCCGCGACCCAGCCGACGGATTGCGTTGGCTCGAAGAAACGTTGCTGCATCCCACCTATGACGACTACTGGCGCGACGAAGACTGCACGCTCCATTTCGGCGAGATGAACGTGCCTGCATTCACGCTCGGCAGTTGGTACGACTTCATGAACGTGGGCTCCATCGACAGCTACATCGGACGCCAACACAAAGGCGGACCGAACTCGCGCGGCAAGCAGCAGTTGATTCTCGGTCCGTGGCTGCACGGTGGCAACAAGGCCGTGCCCAAGGTCGGCGACATGGACTACACCGCTACCGGCGGATTCGACATGCCTGCGCACATGATCCGCTGGTTCGATTTCTATTTGAAGGGCAAGCCCACGGGCGTTGACAAGGACCCCACCGTGCGCTACTTCACGATGGGTACGGACGTTTGGCACGAAGCGCCGGACTGGCCGGTGCCCGCAAAAGAAACGAGCTACTGGCTACACGGCGGCGGCAAGCTCGACCTCCGCGCCGCGTCCGAGGGCCGCACCGATTTCATCAGCGATCCAGACAATCCCGCGCCGGTTCCCGGACGTTCATTCCCAGGCGCGCAGGACGGCCGGCGATGGGAACAGCACCGGGACTCGCGCACGTTCACCACCGAGCCACTCGCCGCCGATGTGGAATGGACGGGCAACGTGAAGGCGGAGATCTGGCTTTCTTCGACTGCCAAAGATACCGACGTCATGCTGCGCGTGAGCGACGTCTATCCCGACGGCCGCTCGATCCTGATTCTCGACGCGATTCAACGCGCGCGCTACTGGCAGGGCTTCGAACGCGAAGTGCTGCTCGAATCAGGAAAGCCCGTGCCGCTACGGTTCGATGTGGGCTGGCTCAGCCAGGTGTTCCGCAAAGGGCACCGCATTCGCATCGGCGTGGGTAGCACTGGCGCGGATCTCTACGAGCCGAATCCGAACACAGGGCTACGCATCACTTCTGGGGTGCCGCAGAAGACTGTGGTGGCCACTGACACGGTGCATCATGGCGGAGCGATGGCGTCGCGGGTGATCGCGCCAGTCGTAGCGTCGCGCTGAACAAACGAGCCGCGGTGCCGAATCAACGGCAGACCGGCCGAAACTCCGTGGCCGCCGTTCCGGTATGGTGAGGTCCATGTGGAGATCTGCCATTTGCTCCACACTCTGGCTGAGTCGCTTCCTGACCTCGTGGTCGCGGCTCGCACGGGTTTTGTGGTCAACCATCAAACCGTCCTTGTCCCCGACCCATTGATGATTCACCGCAAAGCGCTCGGCAAGATGGAGTACCGCGAAGCCCCCGAGGGCACTCCTGACCTAGCTGTGGAGATCGTCCTGCCCAGCGACACTGCAGAAGACATGGACGGGAAATCGACGCATACCTGTCCGCCGGCACGAAGATCGTCCTTCTCGTGTGGCCCAAGACCCATCACGTGATCGCACACCATCGCGACGGCAGCATCGCCAAAGCCGGCCCGGACAGCACATCGAAACTCCCGAGGTGCTGCCCGGAGCGCAGATTGCAGTGGACTCGCTGTTCCCCGAGCCGTAGACGATCAGTCGGAAACCTTGAATCCCGCCGGCTCGAGTTTCATCTTCTTCCCACTGAACATCGCCAGATTCGCCAAATGCGGACCCGCTACCGCATTCGCCGCCATCTCCACCGTGCAGTTGGTTTGCTGGCGCGACTTCACGCAATCGAGGAAATTCTGGATGTGCGTCTCGATCGGCACCGGCGCCTTCTCTTCCACCTTCGGCTCGGCGTCCTTCTTCCACGGCTCGGCCCACACCTTGAATCCCGCGTCATCGAGCATCATTGTGCCCTCGTCGCCCATGAACAAGATCGACCAGCCGTTCTGGAAGGAGTTCGAGTAGTCGAGCGTCCAGGTGGCCATGTAGCTGCCATAGTCGAACACTGAACTGAACACGTCAGGATGCTCGGAGCCTTCCATCTTGGCCACGTAGCCTTGGCACACGGCGGACTTCGGCGGTCCCGATTGCATGAACCACTGCACCACGTCCATCAGGTGCGTGCCCTGATCGGTCATGTTGCCGCCGGCGTAGTCGTAGAAATAGCGCCAACGGCGGAAGCGCATGGGTTCGATCTCCCGTTTCGGCGCTGAGCCCAGGAAGCGGTTCCAGTCGAGCTTGCCGGGCAAGGGCGAGTTGTCCAGCTTCTTGGCCACGTTCCAATGCCATTGCGCTTTGACGAGCGTCACGCGCCCGAGCATGCCATCAGCCACCAGCTTGCGTGCCTGATGAATGGCCGGAGCGCTGCGCCGCTGCATGCCGATCTGCACCACGCGTTTGCTCTTGCGCACGGCCTCGATCATGATGTTGCTCTCTTCCAGCGTCTTTGAGAGCGGTTTCTCGGCGTAGGCGTCTTTCTTGGCGTCGAGCACGGCCAGCAGCATCGGGCAGTGATGATGATCGGGCGGCGCGAGCACCACCGCGTCAATGCTCTTTTCCTTGTCGAGCAGTTCGCGATAGTCGAGATAGGTCTTGGCCTGAGGTGAATCCTCGAGCACCTTTTCGACGTTCACATCGTAGACGTCGGAGATGGCCACGCACTTGGCGCCCAGCTTCTGGAAGTTCTTGTTGAGGTAGCGGCCGCGCCCACCGGCGGCGATGAGTGCATACGAGATCCGGTCATTGGCGCCAAAGGCGGATGAAGGAATAAAGAGCGGCGCCGTGGACAGGGCTCCGAGAAACTGCCGGCGATTCGAGGACGACGGATTCAGAGACGACATGCAGACTCCTTTCGGCCCCCATTATATTGCTTCGATACTGAACTGGTTGGTGGAGATTGCCCCGCTGAGATATCACGCCCTCAGAATTCGCGTACCGAGCCATCCGGCGCGTTGAGCCGCGGCTGCAGTCCCGGCTTCTTGAACGGGATTGAGCGCGCCAGCTTCTCATCGAACGTCACGCCGAGTCCCGGACCCTCGAGCGGCAGCGCGAATCCCTTCTCCATCTTCGGATACGGCCACACCACGCCTTGCTTCTGATCGCTGTTGACCCACGGCGCTTCGATCATCTCCACGTTCGGGATCGCCAGCGCGGCATGGAGTGTAGCGGCGGTTCCGAGCGCGCCCGCGTTGTTGTGCGGAATCAGGCTCTGATAGTAGACCTCGCCCATCGCCGCGATCTTCTTCATCTCGCTGATGCCGCCGCAGTGGCAAACATCGGGCCGCAGATAGTTCACGTACTTGTTGGCGATGGTCTCGCGAAAATCCCACTTGCTGTGATAGCGTTCGCCGATGGCCAGCGGAATCTTCGTGGCCGCGCGCACCTGCCCGAGCATCTCGGGATTCTCGTGCCGGATCGGATCTTCGATCATGAACGGGCGATAGGGCTCGGCCAGTTGCGCCAGTTGAATCGCCCACTCCGGATCGTACCGGCCATGGCATTCGAGAATGATGTCGATGTCGTTGCCCACGGCTTCGCGGATTGCGGCCAAATGCTCGATCTGTTGCCGCACGGCGAGCTTGTGGTCGTGAAAATCGACATCGTCATAAGTATGGAAGGCGCGGAAGCGAACCACGGTGACTCCGCGCGCCACGCGATCGCGGGCCTGCGCTGCCTGCTCAGTTGGAGTCTTACCATTGACGTGACCGTAGACCCGGACCTTGGTGCGCGCCAGTCCGCCCAGCAGTTGATACACGGGCACTCCGTACGCTTTGCCCTTGATGTCCCACAGCGCCATGTCGATGGCGGCGACCGCGGTTCCCGACGATGGTCCGCCGCGTTGGAAGCGCCGCCGCCAGCACACCTGCCACAGGTACTCGATGCGCTCGGGATCCTCGCCGATGAGGTACGGGATGAGGTCGCGCAGCATGCCTTCCACGGAATAGGGAAGGAAGTGATTCGTGGCGTCGCCGTAGCCCGTGATGCCCGCGTCAGTTTCGATTTTCAGGTAGACATCGGTGCCGGTGAGGATGGGCTCGGCCTTGGTGATCTTCATCTTCAGCGTGCGCGCGGGCGGCACTGCGGATGGCGATTGCGCGGAAGCCGCAGCCGAGAGCGAGAGTCCGGAGAGCGTCTTCAGTACGTTCCTGCGATGGGTCGACACGCGGTCAATTGTGACCGAGCACCGCTCAGCAAGTCAAGGCAAGCGATTCCGCGCAGGGCGCGCTTCCGATGCTCCTGAACCGGCTCACAGCGATAACCCGCGATGACCCGCTCGCGGACTCCCCTTCGCTCTCTCTCGCCGGCAGCGAGCGCCAGAGTCGCTGGGCGATCTGGAAGTGGCGAGCGGAGATCCTCTGGGGCCTTCGAAAATTGGTGATGGTCGCCAGAGGTTCGCACAAGCCGCCAACCCGCGGCTTCGATCGCGTTTCCGGAGCGTCGAGCGCATGACCCGCAAGTATTCGCTGGTGATGGAGCGGCCCGACTACTCCTTGGCACGGTCTCGCAAGTGAGCCCACTTGTCTCTGGGGAGGTGTTCCCACTGGATCTTCGGCATCGAATTAGTGACCGGGAATCAACGGGCCGAAACTCATCCACCAATTCGTCTTCACGGCTCGGGTCCGCGCTCGCAAGATTCGCTTTCAATTTCTTGAAGAAGTCTCGTTTCCGGTGTTCCTGGCCTTCAAGGCCAATCCGCACCAGCGCGGCGATCGCCTTGCTCATGCTACTTTCGTTTGCCTTGGCGTACCGCTCCACCTGGTGCGCCAAGCTCGGCGCCAGCCCAACGGTGTACCGAGCGCTGCCGATGGTGGTTGCCCTTCGAGACCGTACGGCGTGAGCCCCTGCATCACTCTGGTGCAAGGGCACGCCGCGCGAAACGCCATAGCGATCCACATCTTTCGAGGGGTCGGCTCTCCGGTACCAAACGCACTGGAGGTCCAGTCTTCGGGCGAGATCGCGACTAAAGGCGTTTCCTTGGCGGGCGCTGCGCCCTGCAGGCAATCCCACCCCACTTGTGCGACGATGGTCGCTTGCGGGTGAGCGCTTCGGTAAGCCAAGCCGGTCATGCAGAGGGACAAACGATGCCTTTGGGTGTGGAGATAATGGCAGATCAGATCCACCGAGCCTTTCGGGGCGAGTCCTGGCATGGGCCCTCGGTGCTCGAGGTGTTGGCGGGTGTTTCGGCCGAAGACGCAGCAGCCCACCCGATCGCAGGCGCCCACAGCATTTGGGAAATCGTCCTTCACATGACCGCTGGATACAAGTTGGTCTTGCGGCGGATTCATGGGGAGCATGCACAACTCGCGCTGGGCGAAGAGTGGCCTCCCGTGCCAACGTTGAGTTCGGAGGCATGGCGCGAGAGCCAGCGCACTTTGGAGCAACTGAATCAGCAACTCGAGAGCGCCGTGCGCTTCTTCCCAGCGGAACTCCTTTCGCAGCCACTCGGCTCCGAGTACTCCGCCTACACCCAGTTCTGCGGAGCACCGCAGCACGACGTGTACCATGCTGGCCAGATCGTCGTTCTGAAGAAGGCGCTTTCCGTGTCGCGAGGAGCGGATTAGGACGGCGTTTCAGCCCTTCGGGTCGACATCCAGCAATGTGTCTCTCCACAGGCGCCATGCTCGATGCCAAACCGAAACGCGGTTCCGGATCTCGGAAGCGATGTCCGAGAGCCTCCGTCCGCCCCTTTCATTTCGTTGAACTAGCTACTTTCCGGCGCAAAATTCCATGGTTCAAATTGTGGGGCAGGCTTTCAGCCTGCGCGGGACTTCAGTCCCGCTTCCGATGCCCGGTGCCCAGGCCCCTCCCGAAGGGTGCTTGGGCGGCTTCCACTTCGGTTTCCGCTATTGGCGGGTGATGGCGGGCGAGTACCTCTCGAATTTCGCGCCGGAAACTAGCTTCAGCCCGTGGCTCGAGTCCCGTGGGTCGCGCGGCGCGGGATCTGTGCCCGAAGGCGAGGCGCGAGAAGGAAGCGATGCCTGCCCATCTCGAGCGGCGAGCAACGAAGCATGCGGGCACAAACCCCGGCCGCCCACAGGGTTGCGGCGGCATGGGGCCATCTGCTTCGTTGCCCCTCCTTCGAAATGGGCATTGCGTGCTTCGCCTCGCCTCGCATCTGGCCCCATGGCGCTCGCAACGCGGCCCACGCGACTTGAGCCACCGGGCTGCTAGTCTAGGCAGTCCCCAGAGCGCCTACTTCAATCCGGCGAAATCCGGCGCCGCCAGACGGCGCTTCTGCATGCCGACGGGCTCGAGGGCGCCTTCTACCGCAACGCCTCTATCTCTTTTTGAAGCGCATCGGCCTCTTTACCGAACTTGAACCAGACGAACGCTAGCAGGAGGGCGAATCCGATCAGTGGACCCGGAGAAGCCTGGAACTGGAGGAGAGCGATCCACTCGATTCCGAGGCGCTTTGCAACAGTAACGGGTCCGCCGCCCCGCCAACTTGCGAACTGAGCTGGAAACAGGAGAAGCAGTATCCACCGCAGTTCCAAGATCCTTGCGCGCTTTCTCCCCAACTCGGTGCGGAGAAAATCGGCGCAGGTTTCCGATGCGGCGGCGCTCCGCAACGCTACCGGTTGCCCGGTCTGAAGCCATCGAGCAGCCGCATAGATAAATATGACGCCTCCCCAAGCCCATCCTGCTCTGATCCAAGGCTCGGTGAATTGCGTGAAGTACAGCCCTGCTTTTACGGTGAACAGCGCGAGCAGCGCGGGCACTCCCCAGAACTGCAGCTTCAGTTTTCGTTCGAGGGTGCGAGCCTTGGCGCATACGAGATCGGATTTCATTGGTGGCATTCCTTCTTGTTGGGCCTTCCAGTTGGCCTGCCAGTCTTGGCTACCTTGGTCGGGGTTCATGTTCGACTCCTTGGTTGAAGCGCTCGATCAGCAGTTTGCGAATTCGATGGAGCTTTGTCGAGACATTCGCGACAGAGAGCCCGGTGATCTCGGCGATCGATTCCGAGGTTTCGCCTTCGAGGTAGAGCAGAAATGTCTGGCGATCCGGCGGCTTGAGCTCGCTGATCAGGCGGAGGAGTCTCGAGAGCGAATGAGCGCGGTCGGCATCCGCTTGCCCATCACGAAATCCAGGTTCAGTCTCAAGATTGTCAAGGCTCACCCACCTGGACGAGGCCCGTCGGCTTCGCAGGACGTAGGAGGCGGCGGTATTGTGAGCCACCCGGTACACCCAAGTCCGCAAGCTGCACCGTCCGTCGTAAGAGGTAAGGCTCCTCCACAGTGCCACATGCACTTGCTGGAGCAAGTCCTGCCGAAGGTCTGGATCTGATTCATAGCCCTTGGCCAACCGGTCCAGCGCTGCGCCGTACGTGGCGATGGCGTCATCGTAGATGCGGTCGCGGTTGTCCAATACTTAGATAGTCACTCGAAGCGCCAGGATCCTTACACACCCAGTGTCTGTTCGCCATCCTTGCCCTCCCGCCGATTGGCCGCTTTGACGGTCACGTGTACTCGAAAAACGCCATCTCCTTCACCCTCAATCACATGCCCGGATCGATTTTGCAGGCCGGGCATCATTTCCTTCCACGTTCTTGGCGCGGCATAAAACGCCAGTGCTGGCACGGTAATGCGAGCGTAGTCTGGCTTCTGCACGCCAGCCATCACGGCAACCGCAGGGTCGAATCGCGCAGGATCTGGTTTGGGCTGGTCGGGAATGCCTACTTTGTCGAAGTCGCCCGGGCCGCTCTTCTTTGCCTGGGGAGGAACGTAGGTGCGGTCCCAGGCAGCATCGAGATAAATGAGAGCAGCAATACGGTCTGACCTCCGCGCGCCGATCGAGGAAAGCTCCTCGCCCGCGATTGAGTGTCCAACCAGCACGGGGCGTTCGAGTCTCAGCGTATCGAGTACATTGAGCACATCATTAGCCAGGCCTTCGGCCGTGTATCCGGAAGTGGGCTTGCTCGAATTGCCGAAGCCCCGCCGGGTGATGCCAAAAACGCGGTACCGCCTCGCAAGCTTCGGCGCAAGATGTTCGTAGACGTGAGCTGTCTCCCCGTTGCCGGCCAGCAGGACGACAGCGCGTCCGCTACCGCCCCAATCCAACACCTCGAGCCGCACGTCCGGTTCGACTTCGATGTAGTGGGTCTTCGGACGCTGACCCGCTGCCGCAGTCTGGCCAAACGCGGGTGCTGCCAGCTGAGCCATCGCAAGTACCGCTGGAGCAATCCGCGCGGCACTGGTTCTTCGGGAGGGAATCCTCTTGAGTCTATCGCGGCAACAGGCCGAGTGGATAAGGAACGATCAACACCGGTTGCGATTGGATCTCGGGGCCGACTTCGTCTCCGTACAGGCGGCCATCGCGCTCACGGTCGGCGGCTGGTCGCGAGGCGCCCGCTTCCCATTTCAAAGGCCCACCTCGCGACTTTCGCGGAGTGTTCTCCAGGCAAGGGCTGAAACTCAGGTTGAGCGTACTGATACAAGACGCAGTTCTGCGTCGACAGTGGTGATTGCGCGTCGCATCGCCTCAGTGATGCCGAGCACATAAACGACAACGACGAACGCATACACTTCCGAACCATGAAGCGCGCACAGGAGGCCGGGCATCAGGAACGTCAGGACGCCGAACAAGGTCTGGCGGAGGAGTGTTCGCCGGCTTTGCAGTGCCTTTCGATAGGACTGCCAATCCGGCCCGCCCGGCGGTGGCGCGATTGCCGTTCGGAGCGTACCCGCAGTTGACCACATCGAGAAGAGCAGCAAGAGAACCGCTCCGGCCAACCGCGGCGCTGAAGCTGCCTTCATCAGCCCCAAAACACCGAACCCGAACAGCACAGCCGCCGCGAACAGAATGACGCCGGCGATCTTCTTCCCCGATTCTGTAAGGTGATCATGGCGCAAGGCGAGTTCCTCCGCCGAGACTGCCGGCATCATCCGTTCCGGCTTTGGCCCGGCGGGAAAGGCAGTGCGCACCGCGGTCAAGAAGCAAAAGCCAACGAATCCTCCTTGCGTGGGAGCCCACCGTTGCATTACCCAATCCGCCTTTAGAACCGACAACAGGAGTTCAACCGCCAGAACTCCGGCGCTGGCGAGTAGCACATCGGCCACCGAAGTCGAAGCACTGTGTTCGTTGGAGACCCGGCGTCCGCTTCTGGCCAGAAGAACCCCCATCGCTACGGACACCGGTAGCAGGAGCCTGGGCAGATCGGAGATACCGTGCAGCAGTTCGAGCCTCGCCCCGAACGCACCCGCCACGCAAGCATACGTCACCCCGAGAATTTCCAGCGCGAGCACTGTGGGCTCGGTGTTCGTTCGATACCGAGTGATGATCTGGGAAACGTCCATTTCGTCCCAGCATCATTGTCGCTCAGGCCGATAGAGAACGAGAAACGCCATGCTCACCTTCGGCGCTCACGAGAATTTGACCACATCTGCTCAAATAGAGTTGCCCACCGCAGTTACCGCCGTCTGCACGCGCGTTCGAGGGGGCGACAGTGTTATCCACGCCGCCAGGCGTGCGCCTCTTTGCGCCGCGCACGCGCGCGCGTACAGAGACAGGTTCTTCATTCACAACAACATCCCTGCGCGAACCCGACTCCAACTCCGAGAACTGCGCTCGTTGCTTGCCACCCGAAGTCACCCAAACCTTGGTACTGGAGCCGTGGCGGTGAAGTGGACCGCTTTTCGTGAGCACAGTAGGGTCATTTCTCGCGAGCGCCGAAGTGCTCACCCTCGACCGGGGTGACTATCTGCGCTTCGGTCTGGTGGTGTACGATTGTACACAGTGACGGCATTCGAATGGGATCCTCGAAAGGCTGCGAGCAACGTCCGAAAACACGGAGTTCAGTTCGCAGACGCGGTGATGGTGCTTGAAGATGAACAAGCCCTTACCTTGCGCGACGATTCCATCGACGAAGAGCGATGGGTGACGATCGGAACTGACGGTCTGGGCCGGGTACTGACCGTCGTTTACAGTTGGCGCGGCGACAGTGTCCGAATCATCCCAGCGCGGCCCGCCACACCGAGAGAACGGCAACAGTACTTGGAGAACACATGAAGCAGGAATACGATTTCAGCAAGGGCCAGCGCGGACCCGTTGTCACTGCGCCAACGGGCAAAACACGCGTGACTATAAGGCTGGACGAAGACGTACTGAACTGGTTTCGAAACGAAGTGGACAAAGCCGGAGGGGGCAACTATCAAACTCTGATCAACCTGGCGCTCCGCGATTTTGTGAACCGCCGCCGGGAGCCCTTGGAAAACACCCTGCGGCGCGTCATTCGGGAAGAGTTGAAGCGCGCAGGATAGGGGCGCGTTCCAAATAGCTCCTGTGTAACGCCACAGCGTCACGAAGACTGGTACGCGGTCACCACCAGGACCAGCCAACCGCCCCGCACCGTCGACGGTCCTACGCCAGGGAATCCTGCAAGCACAGGCAACGAACGCACCGGCCCCTTGCCCTACCCCCGATTGGCCGCCTGACGATCACGTGTACTCGAAAAACGCCATCTCCTTCCCCCTCAATCACATCCCTGGATCGATTTTGCAAGCCCAAAACACCCTCCCGCTACAACGGGACCATGATGACCGATCGCAAACTCGAAGCCAATCGCACCAACGCGCAGCATTCCACTGGACCCCGCACCGCCGAAGGCAAGGCCGTCTCGTCGCAGAACGCCACCACCCACGGACTCTTCTCCGCAACCTTCGCCGTCGCACCACAGGACCGCGAAGAGTTCGACATCTTCCTCCAACTCCAGCGCGAAGAGCTTCGCCCCCAAGGCATCAATGAGGAGTTGATCTTCTCGAACCTCGTTCAGGCCGCGTGGAAAATCGAAGCCACCCGCCGCCTCGAAGCCCAAGCCCTCGCCGAACAAAACGAAGCCAGCCTCGACAAATATGCCCGCTACACCGCCCGCTTCGAGCGAGCCTACTACCGCGCCCTCTCGGAACTTCGCAAGCTCCAAACCGAACGCGCCCAACGCGACGCGTCCACGCAACCCATTGAAGAAACGTCGCCACTGGCCGACTCGGCCAAGCTGAAAAAACGAACCCAACCCGCGCCCACGCGCGACCCGCTCACTGACCGCCTCAACGCCGAATCCCGCTGGACCATGGCTCATCTCCGAGCCCTCAAAGCCGGCATTACCACGCCGCCGAAATGCGCGTCTTCGTAGAGATGGCATCAACTGTGGTGCAAGCTTCAGCCTGCGCGGGCTTCAGTCCCGCCGCCGGAGTTCCGTGCCGAACCGTCTTCAGCGAGTTTCGTACCCTTGGATCGGCGGCAAGCCGTGGGCGTTTCAGTCCCGCCACCCTACAACCGCGGCGCCGGCGGCTTCACCGGCTTCCAAGGAAACACGCCCTGCCGCTTCGTCGGCCGGCGAAACACACGATCGCCCGCCGTCACATACAACGTATCGAGCGAAGGACCCGCGAACACCGCATTCGAAGGATCCCGTTCCGAAGGCTTGAGCAAGACCGCACTCGTTCGCCCCGCCGGATCCGAGATCTGGATACCCAGTCTCGTCGCCACATACACGAAGCTCTCATTGTCGACCGTAAATCCATCCGCGCCGGACCGCATCTCCCCAGGCGCAACCTCGTCTTCCATCTCCAACCGATGGAACGCGAGTCCATACGCGAGCGAGCCATCGAGCTGTACTTGGAATGACCAGACCCACCGGCTCAGCGTATCGGCAACCAGCAGCAGTGAATGATCGGGTGAGAGCCGCACGCCGTTCGGAAACGCGATGCCCTCGTGAACCACGCGCTTCTGGCCCTTCGCATCGAGGAACCACACACGCCGCGCCTGCGGATCGGTGAAGTAGATCTCGCCCTTGGCGGTCACGGCCAAGTCATTCGACGCGGCGTCTTCGGCAACAACAGACTCCTTGCCCGCCGTGTCATAAGCAACGATGCGGCGGCGTCCGTTCTGGCACGCAAAGAGGCGGCCATCGGGTCCGAACATGAGCCCGTTCGCGCCTCCGGTGTTCTCCACGAACACCGAAGCCTTACCCGACGCGTGCTCGATCTTGTGGATCCGGTTGTTCGGAATGTCGGAAAAGTAGACGTTGCCCGCCGGGTCCACCGCCGGCCCCTCGGTGAACCGATGCCCTTGGCTCACCTGCTCCCACTCGATCGCCGGATCGACGAAGCGCGCCGCGAAAGACTTGAGCGGTTTCGCGATCGGCTTGCTCCAATCGCGCCAAGCCCACCGCAGCGCATCCGGCAGTAGCGGACCGCC
The DNA here is from genome assembly GCA_046331625.1 of Bryobacteraceae bacterium. Classification (GTDB taxonomy): domain Bacteria; phylum Acidobacteriota; class Terriglobia; order Bryobacterales; family Bryobacteraceae; genus JAXLQL01. The sequence goes on along the minus strand of JAXLQL010000018.1, from coordinate 30,595 downwards.
GTGCTTCATATTGTGCCCTTCCGTGCCAACCACGAGCTTGGCATCGTAGCCCGCGCCATCCAGCGCCGCGATCATGTCCTGATTGCTTTGGATGTTCACGTCGCCCGTGCCGTCTTGCAGAAAAATGCGGAGCGGCTTGCCTTCGAACTTGCGCACCTGCGAAGGCAGTATGAGCGCGCCACGCTGGTGCGTGAATCCCGCAATGAAGCTCACCACCCGCCGAAACACATCGGGTCGATTCCACGCCGCCGTGACCGAACAGTTGCCGCCAGACGATGCGCCGGAGATCGCACGCAGGTTCGGATCGGACGTGAGCTTGTAGGTCTTGCCCACTTCCGGCAGGATCTCCTCGGCCAGGAAGTTCGCGTAGCGCGGAGTGACCGCGTCGTACTCGAAGCTCCGGTAGAAGCGCGCCTGCTCGCCCGCGTTGCGCGCCGGCAGCACACCCGGACTGATGAAGATGCCGACGGTCACCGGCATCTCGCCCTTGTGGATGAGATTGTCGAAGACGATGGGTACGCGCGAGTGCCCGGTCTCGTTGACGTATCCGGCGCCGTCTTGAAACACCATCACCGCCGCGGGCTTGGATGCGTCGTACTGCGCGGGCACGTAGATCCAGTAGTCGTGCGTCGTGCCCGGATAGATCTTGCTGTTCGTCCACACATGCTTGGTGACTTTCCCCGTGAGGACTCCCGGCTGGCGCGACGAGTCAGGCCCGTAGTGATACTCTTCGGCTCGGGCGAACGGAGCGAGTGCGAGCGGCAGAAAGGCGCGGCGGTGCATTGCTCTATGCTACGCCAGGACCGAGCCCATTCATGATTGCGTCGATGTGGACCCGGGCGCAATCGAGATATGGGAACGGAGTGTTGCTCTCGTTCAACACGAGCAGCAGGTCAGTGCCCGCGAGCAGGATCGCATCCAGGTGCTCGCGCTGGATCGCTGCAGCCGCGACGCGCGAGAGTTGCTCGCGCTGATGCTCGGAACCGGCGCCGCGATTGACGAGTTCCATGTAGATGCGATGAACCAAGTCCGTCTCCGCGGAAGCGAGTGGAACCACCTCGGCCACGCCATCGAGCCTGCCGAAAATCCTCGACTCCATCGCCGTGCGCGTACCGAACAGCGCCACGCGCCGCAGCCCGCGCTGCCGCACAGCATCCTGTACGGCGTCGAGAATGCTGACGAGCGGCAGCGGCGACAGCGGTTCGAGCTCCGCCAGGCACACATGCGGCGTGATCGCCGGAATCGCCGCGATGTCAGCGCCACCGTCTGCGAGTTGCTGAAGGAACCCGGCGAGGTAACGCGCCAAGCCGGACCAGTCCTTCTGCTCCACGAAACGAATCGCTTGGCGCGTCTCGGCGTGCGAGATCAGGATCCGCGCATCTTCGCCAATCGCGCGATGAGCGGCGGCGAGCTCCGAGTAGTAATGAATGGTGGCGCCGACGCCGAGTCCGCCAACCAAGCCGAGAGTCTTCACGTCTCACTTCCCCAGCGAGACCGCAATGATCTCTTCGTCATTGCGCATATAGATGTGGCGGTTCGCGTAGGCGGGATGCGTCCAGCTCACGGCGCCCAGTTCGCGCCGGTTGCCGGAGTTCGACGTGGGCTTGATGAGCGTGGCGCGGCTGATCTCGCGATAGCCTTCCGGCGAAAGCTCGGCGATGATCAGGTCGCCGCGATCGTTGTTGATGAAGTAGCGGCCGCCATTGCGAACGATGTGTCCGGTGGACCAGCGCGCCTTCTCGCGCGTCACGTCGAGAGTCTCCCACACACGAGCTCCGGTATCGGCGTTGAGACAGCGGAACTGTCCATAGCTATCGATGCCGTAGACGTATCCGCCGTCGATCACCGGAGTGCTGACCAACGCGTGAAGCTTGTCGGTCTGGGTCTCGCTATCGCTCGTGCCACGCCAGGCGATGGTGGCGGCGGGCTTGGCGGAGTCGAGCGAGAACATCATCGGTCCGTTGTAGAACGCCGAGACGAGCAGTGACGATCCGCTGAACACGGGCGTTGCGACATTGAGCCCCACGCGCATCGGGAACGCTTGCTCCCAGTGAAGCTTGCCCGACTCTGGATCGAGCGAAGCCACTCCGCCTGCATGCCACACGATAAGCTGACGCCGGCCGCCCGCGTCGATGATCACCGGCGCCGCATATCCGGGTTCGCTCGCTTCGCCGGAGAGAGCGCGCCATAGCTCCTTGCCCGTCATCTTGTCGACCGCGACCACCTTCGCGTCCGGGCGTCCGCCAGCGACGACGATCAGCCGCGGACCATCCACGAGCGGCGCTCCCACCATGCCCCACACTGGCACCTCAGTGGCGAAGTCCTTGACGAAATCGCGGCGCCACACCTCTTCGCCATTCTGCGCGCGGAGACAAACGAGCGCGCCCTTCGCGCCGAGCACATAGACGCGATCGCCATCGACGGTGGGCGAGGCGCGAGGTCCGGTGGCGTAGGTGGTGGCGAGGCCTTTGTAGTCGACATTCCATTCGCGCGTCCACAGGACCTTGCCGCTCCGCTCGTCGAGCGCGAGCGCGCGTTCGATGCCTTGCAGAACTTTGACCGATTGGAAATCGGTGACGAAAATACGGCCGGCGGCGACGGACGGTCCGCCGAAACCGGTGCGCAACGGCGCGCGCCATTCGGGAGTGAGCGCGGGTGAGGCGAAGCGGTCGACAATGCCGGACTCGGTCCACTCACCCCGGCGGCCTTTGCCACGCCACTCTGGCCAATCTTCGGCGAAGACGGTGGCGGCGAGCAGCAACATGGCGGCGCGATGCATGGGTGAAGGTTTGAGGCTAGCATAGGACTATGGCCGTGCTGCTGAGCGATGCCGAATACGGCGAAGCCGACGTGCTCCCGCACAAGACGTGGACGCGAGAGGAACTCGCGGTCCTCGAGTCGACGGGTGTGTTCGAGGGAACGCACTACGAGCTCATCGACGGGGAGTTGATCGACAAGATGGGCAAGAAGCGACCGCACGTGAGGGCAACCGACAATCTCCGAACTGTGTTGACGGCTCTCTTCGGCCGGCGCATGGTCGAGCAGGAAGTGCCGATCGACGTAGCATCGGACGACCTTCGGAAGAACGAGCCCGAGCCGGACGTGATAGTACTTCGTGCACCGCACGACGACATGGCAAGCAATCCACAGCCGGTCGAGATCGTGCTCCTCGTCGAAGTTGCCGACACTACGCTGCGGCAGGATCTCAGAACAAAATCGACTCTCTACGCGCGCGCCGGGATTCCTGAGTACTGGGTGCTCGACCTCAACGGCCGCGGTCTCCACGTGCTTCGCGATCCAGCTGAAGGCGCATATCGGACGCGCCTCGAGTTCCACGAATCGGATTCAGTCGCGCCCCTCGCGAAACCCGAGAGTCCGATCTCTGTAGCAGCCCTCTTGCCCTGAGAGCAGCTATCCCGCGAACGCCCGTAGCCTCCTCCCGGCCTCCTCTAGCGTTTCCATCTTCTTGCAGAAGCAAAACCGGATCAACCCCGATCCATTCGCCGGGTCCTCGAAAAAGCTGAACCCCGGTACCGCCGCCACGCCACCCTGCTCGAGCAACCGCCGCGCGAATTCGAGATCGCTCGCCGCACCGAACCGCTGGATCCCAGCCATCACGTAGTAAGCGCCACGCGGTACGTAAGGATCGAATCCCGTCGCGCCCAACACGCCCAGCAGATAGTCCCGCCGCTCGCGATAGCCTTCCTGCAGGCCCTTGTAGAAATCATTCCCCAGCCCGAGCGCCATTACCGCCGCCTGCTGCAGCGGCGCGGGCGAGTTCACCGTGAGAAAGTCATGTACCTTGCGGATCGAGTCCGTCAAATCCGGCGCAGCCAGGATCCAACCCACGCGCCATCCGGTCACCGAGAACGTCTTGCTCATGCTGTTCACCAGCACCGTGCGCTCACGCATTCCCGGCAGCGTCATGACCGGCACATGCTCGGCGCCGTCATAGAGGATGTGTTCGTAGATCTCGTCGGTGATGGCCAGCGTGTCGTGCTCCTGGCACAGCTCCGCGATGAAAGCGAGCTCCTCGCGGGTGAACACCTTGCCCGTCGGGTTGTGCGGGTTCGTGATCACGATGGCCTTCGTCTTCGCGTTGAACGCTCGCCGCAGCTCCTCGCGATCGAATGACCAGTCCGGCGGATGCAGCCGCACCAGCCGGCGCTCCGCTCCGCAGAGCCACGTGTCCGGACCATAGTTCTCGTAGTAAGGCTCGAACACGATCACTTCCTCACCCGGATTCGTGGTGGCGAGCAGGGTCGCGATCATCGCTTCCGTGGACCCGCAGCACACTGTCACCTCGCGCTCGGGATCGAGCGAAAGCCCGTTCACGCGCCCGTAGTAAGCGGCGATCGCCTCGCGTAGATTCTTCGAGCCCCACGTGATCGTGTATTGGTTGTGCTCGGCCGAGATGGCCTGCCGCGCTGCTTCCTTGATCGCTTCCGGCGCCGCGAAATCCGGGAACCCCTGCGCCAGGTTCACCGCGCCATGCTGCACGGCCAGACGCGTCATCTCGCGGATCACCGACTCGGTGAAGTACTGCGTGCGCTTACTTCTGAACCGTTCGCGTGCGTTTGGCGCTTGCTCGGCTCTTACTGACGGACGGCGTGCCGGCTCGCCGAGCCGCGGGCTTGGCAGCGGCGGGTTTGGGTCGAGCGACAGGCTTTGCGATTTCTGGTCCACTTGTCGAGGTTAGCTGACTGTCGCCCGGTCCGTAAAGGCGCCGGTAGACATCCGAGTTGCGCAGCACTGACTGCACGTAGTGCCGCGTCTCCACGTAGGGGATCGTCTCGATGAACTCCGAGGGCTCGCGGTCGCGGAAATCGTTCCACTTCAGCCACCCGCTGGCCCTCGCCGGACCCGCGTTGTACCCCGCCAGCGCCGCTACCCACATTCCCTGCATCTGGTTTAAAACATTTTTCAGATAAAATGTTCCCATTCGCAGGTTGATCTCGGGGTCGGCGAGCATCGACGTCCGGAATGGCGCAATGCCCAGCCGCCGGCTCAGGTCGCGCCCGGTGAGCGGCATGATCTGCGTCAAGCCCACCGCCGTGGCCCGCGACACCACCTTCGCGTCGAACTCCGATTCCTGCCGGATCAGCCCAGCCACCACGTTCCGGTCCAGCCCGTTCGCCGCCGCGTTCTTGTCCAGCCACTCGCGATAGTGCAGCGGAAAAATCTGCTCCCAAAAAGCTTTCGGCGCGTCTTGCGGATGCCATGTCAGATACCCCGCTCCGTATGACTTCATGATGCGCAATGCCAGTTCCGGCGAACCCTTGCGCACCAGCATCTGCGCGAAGTCGATCGCGATCAGCGGACGCTTCGCTCCGTGCGAAGCCGCATAGCGGTACTCGAATTCGGCCCACTCATCGAGCCCCGCGCGCCCCAGCAGCTTCCCGCGATCGAGCCGCACTCGCGTAGCCTCGTCCATCGTGAAATCGGCACCCACGCCGGATTTCGGCAGATCCACTGCGGCCAGCGAAGCAACCACGCCCGCTGAAGCTTCCACTCCCTCGAACTTCGCCTCTGCCAGTCGCTCGCGCGCCACCATCGCATAGTAGAAGTTCGGAAAGCGCGACGTCACGGCTTCGAAGTACGCCCGCGCCTCATCAGGCTTCTCCTTTCGATCCGCCACACGCCCCATGAAGTAGAGCGCCGCGGCCGCATCTTCCGAGCGTGGGAACTTCTCCACCTGCTCGCGCAACAATTGCTCCGCATCCGGCAGCCGATGCAGGTAGTGGCTCCAGGTCACCTTCCAGTGGCACTCGCCCGCCAGCGGACTCGCCGGAACATCCGCGTAGCAACTCCGATAGAGCGGCTCATAGCTCTGTGCTTCGTTCGCCACCAGGAACCGGTACGCCGCACCGTGGAGCGCCTCGGCGCGGAAGTTCGAATTCGGATGCTGGCGCCCCAGCTTGTCGAGCAGCGCATCCACTTCGCCCGTGCGGTCGAGGCGCCGCGCGCATTGGAGTTGCAGGAACAACCGCTCTGCATCTGCTGCAGCCGTCGTCAATGTGGCCGAGCGTAGGAACTCCATCGCTTGCGTATACTCGCGAGCCTTGTAGCGCGCCTCGCCGATCCGCAGCAATGCGTTGTCGCGATCGGCGCCGCTGAACACAGAGAGGCCTTCGGTCAACTCGAACGCCGCTTGCTTGGCCTCGCCCCCGTCGATCAACTTGCGCGCGCGCCCCAGCAGCATCGCAGGCGTGGGCGGCGGATACTCGAGCGTGAGCGTGGTCTGGATCCGCGTCAGGATCGGCTCGGCCAGCTTCGCTTCGTCGCTCTTTGGATACCCGTAGTAGACGCTCTGCAGCTCGAGCGCGGCTTCGCGCTGCCGGCCCAAACGATCGAGCACCAAGCCCGAAGCATAGCTGCCACGCGGCTGCGGCAGATCTTTCGCGTACGTCTTCAATATCCCCGCTGCGCGATCGGCGTCCTGCTCTTCCATCAGCGCATTCGCCGCTTCGAGCGCAGCCTGACCGCGCATCGGCGAAACCGGAGTCGCATAGCGCGCCACCCGCAGGAACACCGTCACCGCCTCCTGCCGCCGCTCCAACCCGACCAACGCGCGCGCCGCGCCCATATCGGCGTAGTCCGCGATCCGGGCCACGCGCAGTCGCGCGCCTTGGAACTTCTCGAGCGCGCCGGCATAGCGCTGCGATTCGAGATCCATCACGCCGAGCGCCAGCAGCGCCAGCCCACCGTCGCTCTCGTTCACCATCCGTTCGATCGCGGCGCGGTTGTCGCCCTTCGGGTTCGCCCGCTGTTCACGCACCAACACGTCGAGATCGGCCGCGGACATCACGCCCGCGCACGAAGCCAACGCGAGCCACCTAAATGAGCGGTCCCGGATATTCCGTGCCAAGCAAAGCCGCATCGTCGTTGGCTAGCGTCCGCACCAGTTCCACGTGGAAGTAATCCACCATCGAGCCGTAGTTGCCCACGAACTGCCGCCGGAACGCCTCCCGCCCCCGATCGATGTCCTCCTTCAATGCCCGATACAAATTCTTGTCCTGGCGGCCCTGCTTCACCGCCTGCGATTTGTACAAGCGCATCTCCGCCACCTGTACCCGTGCGAACCGCTGCGCCCGCAAATGCAGATCCTGCTCCTCGGCCGGAAGTTCTGACCAACTGGGCCGGGCCGCCGGCCGCGCCAACGCTGTCGCGACTGCCGCCGCTGCCTGAGTGACGCCGGGTGAGAGCGCTCCCGGAGGTCCGGTGCGAATCCGAGCCGCCGCGGGCGATGCCGCCGCCTGAATCGCCACCAGGCCCTCGGCCACTGGAGCAGCCGGAGCCGCAACCACGCGCGTTGCCGGAGCAGGCGCCGTCATCGCGAGCCTCGCCTCCTGAACGGACGCGGCCACAGCCGCCAGCGTTTCGAGCGCATTCATGTCCACGCCGTTTGCGGGACCTTCCACGTAGAGCAATGCGGCTACCTTCTGCCCGGAAACGAGGGGGAATGCGTAAACACGATCACCCTTGGATGTTTCAAACGCTTGCGCCAACATCAGGGAGATCTCGCGCACCGTGCGCGCGGCCACCACCGGCTCTTTCGCCCGCACCGCTTCCTGCAGCGCCGCGGCTTCCGTCAATCGGATATCCGGTGACGAAACGCCGTCAGACGACGCCTCGAGATGCAGATAGTCGCCCTGCAAGCTGAACAACGCCGCGCGCTGCCCGAACTTCGCCGCCGCATCGATCAGCGCCGAGTTCCACTCCTCGCGAATACCCGCTTGCCGCAACCGCCGTACTGCCTGGTTGAGTTGCTCGCTCAAACGCCGCGAAGCGTCGCGCCGCTCGCGCTCGCGCATTTCTTCCAGCCGCCCCGCCAGCGCGGGTTGGATCTGCGTGTCGATCTTCGCCTGCATCTCGGCGCGCAAGCGCTCTTCCACTTCGGCCACGGCACGAGAGCGCTGCTGCGCCGCCAGCCGCGCCGCCTCGGCTTCGGCCCGATCCTGCCAGGCGCGCTCCACGCGGGCGATCTCGGCGCGATGCCCGTTCTCGATCGCCTCCACCTGCTGCCGGTACGATTCCTGCATCGCCCGCACCTGTTCCTGGCGCGCGGTCTCGATCTCGCTCGTCTTGGCGCGCAGCTTCTCTTCGGCAACCGTCTCGGCCGCCGCCAAGCGCTCGCGCCATTGCGAGCCCAGCGCTTCTTCCCGCGCCGCCACTCGTTCGGCCGCTACCTGCTCCATGCGAGCCTGCGCCTGTCCGCGCATCTCGGCGAAACGCTCTTCCACGATCTGGCCCAGTTGCTGGTCCCAACCGGAACGCAACTGCTCTTCGATCTTCGCTACGTAGAGCTGCCACGCCGCGGTCAGTTGCTCGCGAGCTTGGTCTCGCGCCTGATCGATGGTCTCCTGCAATGTCGTGTTGGTAGGGGGAGCTGGCTCCATCCTGGATCGTTTCTTCCGAGGAACACGCGCACAACGGACCTGCTCCGGCACCCGGCTCGCGGAGTGTTCCTCTGGCTTCGGAGCCGCGCCTTCGCGGCCTGTGCGCTTCCGAGCGGTACCGACAATTTTAACACCGCCGGAAATCCCCGTTAGCGGGGAAACTCTACCCGCAAGCCGTTTACTTTTCCGGTGATCCGCAGCGGTTTGCCCCCGCTTTGCAGGTCCACTGCGATGTGCGAATCGGCGCCCGTCGCAGCTTGACCCTCGTAAGTCTCGCCGGAGATCGAAGCGCCCGCCACCGTCGCACTCCAACGCGGCCCGCTGCCGTGAATGGACCACTCGAACCGCCCGTTCGCGGCGTCCACCGCGTTGCCAGAAAGCATCACGTTGCGCATCTGGAACGAGCCCTTCGCCGCCGCATTCCGCAAGAACTCGCGGCCCGCTCCGCGCGAAATGAACTCGCTCTCGCCGGTCACCGTTCCCTCTGACCACGGCAAACCGCGCAACGCGAACTGGCCCTCATACACCGGCTCGGCGCGATTGAGGGTGATCGTGGCGCGTCCGGTGAGCTTGCCGCCTTCCAACTGCGCCGCGATGTCTCGCAAGATCAGCTTCGGGCCATCCCACGACATCAGCGATTCGAATCCGCCCAGCCTGAGATCTCCGAACGTGACCGCGGTGGCGCGTAGCGCGATGTCGAGGCGGCGCGAATCCAGCCAGTCAGGCGCGGTCCCCTGCCGCCGCAGCGCGCGATCGAGCAGCGTCAACCGCCGTTCGAGCGCCGGCAGCAGAATCTCTTCCAGCTCGCTCGCGGCCACCTCCGGCAACACGAGATCCAACCGATGCGGTCTCGCTCTTGCCGCGTCATAGTCATAGCTTCCCGCAAAGCGGACCTTGCCGAGCGCACCCGCAATCGGCCGCGCCACGATGCGCTGCCCAGCCAGCCGCACCGCCGCGCTCTGGATTCGCACCGGATCGGCTAGCCCCGCGATCGCCATCTTCGTCTCCACCAAACGGATGTCGCCGAACCACGCACCCGAGCCCTCCTTGCCCGGCGCGTATCGGATGGTTCCCGCCCAACGGCCTTCTTCCACGCGGCCGAACAGCGGGTCGAGCGGTACGCTCGAAATCGCGCGCCACAGCGAGGTCCAGCGCGCCAAGCCCACGCCCAGCGTCTGCATGCGCACTTCGCGAAAACCGTTCGGATCGGTTGCCGCCTCGATTCGCACATCTTGATTGCCGCCCAACCGAACCGTTACTGGCGCCACCTCGAACGCATTGCCGTGAATGCGTACCGCGATGTCGCTCGCCGCAACTGGCTCCTCGAACTCCGGTGGCTTCAGCGTCGCACCAGTGATCCGCGCCATCCCCTGCGCCACGCCGCCCGAGAATCCGATCGCTCCGGAAACATTGCCTTCCATCGCCGCCGATGGAGCCGCCCCTGGCGCCACTTCTTTGAGCAGTGCGGCCGCGGCCGCCACGGGCGCGGTCCTGACCGTTACCAGCGCGGCCCACTTCGGCTGGCCGAACAATCGGCTTGCGCGAAGCTTCACCAACGCCGGCGAATCGGCTCGCGGCGGCGTCTCGAGGCTCAACTGCTGCGCGCGAACATCCAGCGTGCCGCGATACTCCACGCTCCGTTCGAGCGACCGCGGCAGCAGCCAACGGAAGCGCTCGAACTCGTCGAACTGCAAACGTCCTGTGATCGCGATGTTTGAAACAGGACCCGCAAGCCTTGCATCGGTGGCGAGCAGGCCTCCCAGACCGGAACTGCGCAATCCGAACAGCCCCGCGATCTCGCTGAGCGACACGCGCTCCATCGAAAGACCCAGCGCGATCTCGGCGTCTTTGCCGGAATCGCGATTCAGCTTCACGGAGCCGCGTCCGCTCAACCTGCCCAAGCCCCTTGCGGAACGGTCCGTGCGCGCGGGTTCGCCTTCGATGCGAATTCCCAGCCGGTCCGGATCGGTGTTGTCGGGCTCCACCAGCAATTCCGGCTCGGCGAGGTAAAAAACAGACTTGGTTTCTCCTGTTTTGAAGTTCAGCCGCCCTCCGGAGATCTCGATCGAGGGCAGCGGCGCGCTCTCACCGGTTCGGCGCTCCACCGCCTTCGTGAGCAGGCTCTGTACGTTCCATCCCGTGTCCGCTTGCCGCGTGAGATTCACGCTCGGGTTCAGCAACCGGATCCCGCTGACGCGAATGTGGCCCGTGAGCAGCGCCGGCAGCGAGATTGTCACCTGCAGCGTCTCCACGTAGGCGAATGGCTCCACGCCATACTCCGGCAGTTCTTCGACCAGCACGCCAGCACCCTCCGCCGGATCCGAGATCGTGAAGCCCGGCCGCGGCAGTACGCGGAATCGCACCTGCCCGAGCACTTGCACCTTTCTCCCGAGCGCTTTTTCGAGGTCACGGCGAATCGGCTCAGCGAAGCGATCGGCGCCGATGAACGGAGCCGCCAGCGCGCCCGCCAACAATACCAGCGGCGCGATCCACCAAAGCCTGCGAACGCGCTCAGACATCGCCGGGCCGCATGGAAACAAGTTGCCGGTAGTCGCCCGGTTCGTCCACGTCGAAGAGGACCGCCGGATCGTCTACTACGATTTCCGCGCCCGCGTGCGCGGCGAGCACTTCCTTCGCCGAAGATTCGGCCGGAGCCGTGAGCATCGCCTCGATTACCGCGCGGCGCACCACCACCGGATGCCCTCGGCGCTCCCCATGGCGTGGACGGTACACGGCTGCATCGCTTGCTTCGAAGGCCGCGATCAGCGCATCGAGTGTGGACTCGGCGAAAGCCGGAACATCCACCGGGCAAAAACAAAATCCATCGATCGTGTCAGGCAGCGTGCGAACGCCACACTGTAGCGAAGAGAACTGCCCGCGATCGGGCCTCGGGTTCAGCACCCACCGTGCCTCGAGCGCCCGCGCCGACCCGTCCGCGATCTGGAGCGCGTGATGCCCTGCCACCACGATCACCGGATCACACCGCGTGCCGAACACCCGAATCAAGCGGTCAATGAAAGTCTCGCCCGCCAACTGCAACAATGCCTTCACCCGCCCCATCCGGCTGGAAGCTCCAGCCGCCAGAATGATCGCACCCAAGCGTGCGTGATGGCTCACTTCAAAACGGTCCGGTGCGCCGGATTCACGTAGATCGATTTCGCGATCGACCGCCAGTCTGAGCCCGCATTGCGGCGCACGGCGATCATCTCCGCCACTACCGAAATCGCGATTTCCTCGGGACTGATCGCGCCGATCTCGAGACCCATCGGCGCATGCAACCGGTCAAACGCTTCGCGCGGCGTGCCGTTCTTGACCAACTCTTTCATCACGCCCAGCACCTTACGCTTACTACCGATCATCGATACGTAGCGCGCCGGCGTACCGATGGCCCATTCGAGCACCCGCATGTCGTCGCGATGCCCGCGCGTCACGATGATCAGATAGCTCGACGAGTTCACTTCGAGCTTCGGAAACACCGATTCGTACTCGCCCGCGTGTACCTCTTCGGCTTCAGGAAAGCGTTCGCGATTGGCGAACTGCTCGCGGTCATCCACCACTACCGTGCCGAAGCCCGCCAGCGTCGCGACCTTCGAAAGACTCTTCGAAATGTGTCCCGCTCCGAAAATGAACGCGCGCGGCTGCGGAATGATCGGTTCCACGAAAACGTTCAACTGTCCTCCGCAGATCAGGCCGTTGTCGTAGGCAGCGTCCTGACCGAGCGAGAACGTCAGGTGCCGTGGTTGCTCGTTCTCGATCACCTCGCGCGCGGCATTCCACACTTCGGCTTCCACGCATCCGCCGCCGACGGTCCCGATCATCGAACCGTCTTCGCGCACCAGCAACTTCGCGCTCTCATAGCTCGGAATCGAGCCGTTCACCTGCACGATCGTCGCGAGCGCGCACTTCTGACCCTTCCGGCGAAGCGAAACAATCTCGTCGAAAATGTCCATTCGATGAAATTATAGTCGAACCCGGCCGCACGGCCCTTTCGCCAGGTCACCGCTCCGCCAAGCGGCCGTACTTCTCGAGCGCCGTCCGCAAACCGTCATGCGGCAACCGGACCACGCGATGCCCGTCATACCCGGTCATCGTATCCGCCGCCACCATCGCATTGATGATCGCTTCCTCGGTCGCCTGGATCGTTGCGCTGAACAGCGGATTCATTTTGTCGTTCGCCAGCATGTCGAGCTTTCGCACTCCCCCACCCGCAGCCGCACCCGCGTTTGCCGTCGAGAACGCCACGAACAAATCGCCGCTCCCATTGCCAGACGTGCTCCCGTTGCGCGCCAGCCCCATCGCCGCGCGCCGGGCCAACCGCTTCAACTGATGCGCCACCAGCGGGGCATCGGTCGCCACCACGATGATGATCGAGCCTTGCTCCTGCTGGCGAAACGTGCCCTCCATCAGCTCCGCACCCACGGGAACACCAGCGACACGAAGCTGCCCGCGGAGCCCGTAGTTGCACTGCACCAGCACGCCCACCGTATATCCGCCGGCTATCCGCGACGCGGTTCCGATGCCGCCCTTGAACTCATGGCAAATCATCCCCGTGCCGCCACCGACACTCCCTTCCGTCACCTTGCCGCCGCGCGCATTGTCGATCGCCGCGAAGGCATGCTCTGGCTTCACATGGAATCCGTTGATGTCGTTCAAATACCCATCGAACGTCTCGGCCACCATCGGGAGCCAGAACGCCTGCAAGCCCGCCTTGCCTTGTTGCACGCCCCACTGGATCACAGCATCGCGCACCACGCCCACGCTGTGCGTATTCGTGATCATCACCGGACCCTCGAGAAATCCCGACTCCTCGAGCCATGCCGTGCCCGTCATCTCGCCGTTGCCATTCAACGAGAACCATCCGCCGAACACCGCATCCGCGAAGTTGCGGCCGCGCGGCAGCACGGCAGTCACGCCCGTGCGCACCGCGCTCTTGCCTTCTCCGCGGATCAGCGTCTCATGGCCCACTTCGACTCCAGCGACATCGGTGATCGCATCAAGCGCTCCTGGCCGGCCATCGAATGGAACACCCAGATCGCGCGCACGAGGCTGCGCACTCAATACCGCTGCCGAGACGAACACCAGGAACCAATGCATCGCTACCTCCTCGAGAATGCCAATCGAACGCCCAGTCCGATCATCATCGCACCGGTCACACCTTCGAGCCACTGCCGCAACCTCGGACGCAACAACCACGACCGCAACCTTCCCAGGAACACCGACACCGCCGACAACCACAGCAAGCCCAGCACCGCGTGAATCGCCGCCAACAGCAGCGCCTTGCCGAATCCATCGCTCGGCGAAAGGAACTGCGGCAACACCGCCAGATAGAAGAGCGACACTTTCGGATTGAGCAGATTCGTGGTGAGCCCTTCGGCGAACGAACGCCCGCGCGACGAGCCTACTTCGAATGACGCCGCGTTGCGCGCCGCCCGCAATGACTGCACGCCGAGGTACATCAGATACACCGCGCCAGCCAACTTCACGCCTTCGAACATCGCCGCCGACCGCGTCAACACAGCCGAGAGTCCGAACGCCGAAAGCGTCCCTTGCACCAGGCATCCCGCGCAGATTCCAAGCGTGGTGAGCATACCCGCCACCGCTCCTCGCGCGAGCACGCTCCGTACCACGAGCATCGTGTCCGCGCCGGGAATCAGCGTCAACACCGCTGCCATCGCCGTGTACGCGAGCACTTGCCCGTCAATCATCCCAGGAATTCCTTCTCCACCGCAGCCGTATCCGCGCCCAACTCCGGAGCCACGCGCCGCGGCGGTTCGTAACCTTCCATCCGCATCGGATTTCCCACCCACCGCACTGACCCGAGCTTCTCGTCGTGACCTTCCACCACAACGCCGCGAGCCTTCACCTGCCGATGCTCGAGCGCTTGCGACAGCGACAACACCGGGCCGCAGGGAATATCGAACTTCTCCATGCGCTCCACCCACTCGGCCGCGGTCGCCGTCAGCAGCACCTGCTGGATCATCGGCACCAGCACATCGCGATGATGCACGCGCGAAGGATTGTCGGCAAAGCGCGGATCCTCGGGCCACTCCGGATGCCCCAGCACTTCGCAGAACTTGCGCCACAGCCGGTCATTCGGAGAACCGCACATGATCGGCTGATCCGCACAGTCGAAAAGTTGATACGGAACGATGTGATGCTGCGCCGTTCCCACGCGCACCGGCTCCTGGCCCGTGGCGAGCACGCCCGAGGCGAGCGCGCTCATCGCGCACAACACGCTTTCGAGTAGCGCCACCTCAATAAAACGCCCTTGCCCGGTTTTGTTTCGCCCCACCAGAGCCGCCAGAATGGCCTGCCCGGCGAACATTGCCGTGAAGAGATCGCACACCGGATAGCTCACCTTTACTGCCTTCTGCTCTGCCGATGCGCTCGTGTACATGGACCCACTCATCGCCTGCACGATCAGGTCATAGCCGCTCTTCAACCGGTCGGGGCCGGTCTGCCCGAAGCCAGACACCGATGCGTACACAATCCCGGGATTGGTGCGCGCCAAATCCGCGTATCCGAACCCGAGCCGCTCGATCACCCCTGGCCGGAAGTTCTCGATCACTACGTCGGCTTTCGCCGCGATCGCACGAACCAGCTTGCGTCCGGCTTCGGACTTGAGGTCCGCGACAATGCTCTGTTTGTTGCGGTTCATCGACAAGTAGTAGGCGCTCGCCGGACCCACGAACGGCGGACCCCACTTCCGGGTCTCGTCGCCGGAACCCGGCTCTTCCACCTTGATCACGCGGGCCCCAAGGTCGGCCAACAGCAACGTGCAGTAAGGGCCCGCAACAGCGCGGGTGAAATCGAGAACGAGGATGCCCTCGAGAGGAGCCGGCATCCATCTATTATCAGGTGCCGCCAAAGCGCATGCGCGATCGAGCATTGACGGCGGCGTTCGGCGGAGTGACCCGCCCGACGCGTGGTTCCGGCTGCCATTCCCAGATGATCTTCGACGGTAACCATCGTCTCGGGAGCCGCGTCGAACCCCAGTAGGTCCGGAAAGACTCGAGCTAAAATACCCGCGGTCCTCATGCGCTTATCGAGCGTCGCCCTCTCCGCCGGCTGTATCGTGCTGGGCCTGTCCTGCTTGCTCGAGGCACAGAGGCCCTTCCGGGAGTGGCCGGCGATCGAGTACGATGGGCTGTCGCTCCCGCCGGACTACAACACACCGCACGAATGGACCCGGGCGCGGCTGCGCTACCCGGATGTCACGGGGTATCCCAGCCACGCGGCCTTTCCTGATTTCCCTGGCTACTGGACCATGGATTATCCGCGCTCAGACCGGCACTTGCTGCAAGGCGTGCGAAGGTTGACCAGGATCGACGCACGCTCGGTGGAACAAGTGGTGGAACTGGACGGCAGCGACGACATCTACAACTGGCCGATGGTGTATGCGGTGGAGGCCGGGCACTGGGTGCTTGACGAGCGGCAAGCCGGACAGTTGCGGGAGTTCATCAACCGAGGTGGATTCCTCATGGTCGACGATTTCCACGCCAATCAGGAATGGCGAACCTTCATGGAAAGCCTGCACCGCGTCTTTCCAGGACGCCTGGTGGTTGATATCCCGCGCAACGACCCCGTGTTCCACACGGTCTACGATCTTGATGAGCGATTCCAGGTCCCCGGCGCCCAGTATGTGTCGAGTGGCCGGACGTACGAGAAAGACGAGAGCGGAAGGCCCGAACATTGGCGGGCAATTTATGACGACTCGGGCCGCATCGTCGTCGCGATCTGTCACAACATGGATTTGGGAGACGCTTGGGAGTGGTCGGATGATCCGCGCTATCCGGAGAAAATGGCGAGTCTCGCCTACCGGGTGGCAATGAACTACTTCGTATACGATCTGACTCATTGACCTCGCGCGGCACGCGCTCTCGATGATCCTCGCGAAGGCGACGCGATCTGTATGCGCTGTGGCGGTACGACGGTCTCCGCCGTGCTAACGCCGGTTGGGCAACGTCATGACGACACCGGTTGAAATGCCGGTTCCGCGGTGAGGCCGGCTACTACTGCTCGCACGTCTTCCACAATGGTCCGGAAGGGATCGCCGCGGGCCGCGAGACTTGCGGGACCCCGATGATCTACGCGAAGATCGAGATCACACATGCTGCCAGCCACATGCGGACGTTCGCTTCTATTCCTGGCCGCGATGCCTGGATGTCTGTCGAAACGGATTGCTCGCAACCGATCGCGCCGGACGGACTACCGCGGCTCGCGCCGAGTTGGCGGCTGAAGCTCATTCCGCGCACTGACCGGCCAGGCCCAGCGATCCGGCAACTGATCGACGGGAGTGGTGCGGCGCGGAATCAAGTGGTGCACGTAGAACGGGAACGCGTAGGAAGCAGGTGCGCAAGCCGGTTGCACCCCGCCAAAGTATCGAATCGAGCCGCGCGATCCGCTTCCCACGGGCCTTGATTGCGAAAGGGCGGCACGCGTCGTAGAGTGAAGGGGGCGTGACTTGTTCAGGGATCGATCCGGCCGCGCCTCGAGGGATTCTGATCTCCATCAGACGGGAGGCGTCATGGACAGCGAGACAAGCCGCCGTGGATTTCTGGCTGCGACGACAGTAGCGACTGCGACCGCCGGAGCACTATGCGCGCCCGCGGCCGCCGGTGCGGTTTCCGATGTATATGCCCAACTCGGCATTCGGCCGGTGATCAACGGAGTCGGCGTCGTAACGCATTTGGGTGGATCGCTGATGGATCCCGAGGTCGCCCGCGCGATGGAGCAAGCTTCGCGCAGCTTCGTACCGTTGACCGAGTTGCAGGCCAAGGTGGGCAGCAGGATCGCCGAACTGCTCGGCGCCGAGGCGGCGATGGTAACGAGCGGATGCGCTTCCGCCATCACGATGGGCACGGTGGCGTGCGTCGCTCGCGGCGACCGCGAGAACCTCAAGCGCCTTCCCGACACCACCGGGATGAAGAACGAGATCGTGCAGCAGAAAAGCCATCGCGGCGGCTATGAACAGCAGATGATGCTGGTGGGCGCCAAGATTGTGTGGGTGGAGACCAAGGAAGAACTCGAGCGGGCCATCAATGACCGCACTGCGATGATGTTTTTCTACAACGAAATGGAGCCGGAAGGGAAGATCTCCCGGCACGAGTGGATTGAGGTGGGCAAGCGGCGCGGAGTGCCCACGTTCAACGACGCCGCTTCCGACGCAACGCCGAGAGAACGGCTCTTCCAGTACCAGAAGGAAGGGTTCGATCTGGTGGCGTTCTCCGGCGGCAAAGCGATTCGCGGACCGCAGTGCTCCGGGATCCTGATGGGGCGCAAAGATCTGATCGCGGCCGCGCTCCCGGGATTCAATCCCTACGCGAGCATCGGTCGCGGGATGAAGGTCGGCAAGGAAGAGATGGTCGGACTGCTGGTTGCGCTCGAGCGCTATTTGAAGGCCGATCACGACAAGGAGCAAAAGGAGCTGGAAGCGCGCGTGGCTGAAATCCGCGAGGGGCTTGTCGGCTTCGACGGACTGACCACGGAACGCTACGTGCCGCCCATCGCCAATCATGTGCCGCACGTGCTGGTGAATTGGACGGAAAAGGCCTGTCCCCTGAAAACCGATGAGGTGACCCGAAAGCTCATGCAAGGCGAGCCCGCGATCGCCGTGTCGGGATTCGGAGACCGGCGATTGAAGATCTCGGTATGGATGATGCAGCCGGGCGAGCACAAGATCGTGCTGGCGCGGTTGCGTGAGATCTTTCAGCGGGCATGAGGGACGCCGATGCGGCCCGCGCGTGCGCAAAATGGGACTGGCAGATGGCGATTCGATCGCTCACGAGCTTAGGATGAAACATCGCTTGATCAGGCGGAACCTGTTTGGACTCGCAATGTCGATGCTCATGGCCCATGCCACGGTGTGGGGACAGGTCACTGCGTCCATTTCGGGGCGCGTCAAAGACGCTACTGGAGCCGGCGTGCCCAACGCGACCGTCGCCGCAAAAGGTGCGGGAACAGGGGCGTCGCGCGATGGCATCACCAACGCGGCCGGCGACTACACGATCTCATCGCTGCCTGTGGGGCCCTACGAGGTTCGCGTGGAGAAGACCGGTTTCAAGACCGCTGTTCGCACCGGCATCAATCTCACCGTCGGTCAGGCCGCGGTGGTTAACCTACAGCTCGAAGTGGGAGAAGTTGTGCAGCAAGTGACGGTCTCCGGTGATGCGCCCATCGTCAACACCACTACTTCTTCGGTGACCGGGCTGGTGGGCGAGCGTGAGGTGAAAGATCTGCCCTTGAATGGGCGCAGCTTCGACAACCTGATGGCGCTCAATCCGGGGGTCATCAACTACGGTCTCAAGAGCGCCAACACCAGCACCAGCAACGGGAACACGTTCTCGGTGTCTGGGCGGCGCCCTATGGACAATATCGTGTTGCTCAACGGCATCGAGTACACCGGATCGAGCCAACTCGCCATCACCCCGGGTGGCGTCAGTGGAAACCTGCTGGGCATCGACGCGGTTCGCGAATTCAATGTCCAGACCGGCACCTACAGCGCCGAGTACGGCAAACGTCCGGGCGCGCAGGTCAGCGTGGTTACGCAGTCGGGTACCAACTCGCTCCACGGCGCCTTGTTCGAATTCCTTCGAAACAATGCGCTGGATGCACGCAGCTTCTTCGCGCAGACGACATCGCCGCCGCCATTCCGGCAGAACCAGTTCGGTGGATCGCTTGGCGGTCCGCTGGTAAAGAACTCGGTTTTTCTCTTCGGCAACTACGAGGGGTTTCGGCAGGCGCTGACGCAGAG
Organism: Bryobacteraceae bacterium; assembly: GCA_046331625.1. Classification (GTDB taxonomy): domain Bacteria; phylum Acidobacteriota; class Terriglobia; order Bryobacterales; family Bryobacteraceae; genus JAXLQL01. The sequence goes on along the minus strand of JAXLQL010000018.1, from coordinate 11,443 downwards.
TAGCGTGAGCGTGGTCCCAGACGCGCAGGCTCGGCGCGGACTGCTCCCCAACGCGTCGGGCGTCTATGCACCGGTCCCGAACCTCAACCCCCGCATGCTCCAGTACATGGCGTTCTGGCCGCAGCCGAACGGCCCGCTGTTGCTTTCGAACGGGGCGCCGAGCGGAACCGCGCTTTCCTACAACACTCCCCAGCAGAGTATCCGCGAAGACTTCGGCACGATGCGCGCCGACTACTTCCGCAAGCGGGATTCTCTATCGGCGATGTACACCATCGATGGCGGCAACAGTCTCATCCCTTTGCCGGATCCGCTGTTTGCTTCCGCCAGCAAGCTCCGCATGCAGGTAGCCAGCGTCTCGGAAACGCATGTCTTCTCTCCGCGCGTGCTGAATGACTTTCGCGCTGGGTTTTCCCGCGCCGGATTCAATCTCGATTCGGCTCTGCTGGCGTCGTTTCCTCCTGAGCTGGCTTTCGTTGCCGGCTCCGGACCGGGAGGAATCGTAGTGAGCGGCGGCGTGACTACGACGGGGCTTTCCGGCATCACCTCTGCTGGACCGAACAATGCCGCCGGCGTGTGGAACCGGCGCAACCTGTTTACCTACACGGACCATCTGCAGGCCAACCTGCGAGCTCACCAGATCACGGCCGGCGTCTGGTTCCAGCGCGTGCGCGACAACGAGAACTCCGCCTCGCGCCAGCTCGGCCAAGCCACCTTCACCGGTCTCACCACATTCCTGCAGGGAACCGTGAGTACGTTTCAGGTAGTGCCCAGCGCGAGCACCCTCGGTTGGAGAAGTCTCTTCGGCGCCTGGTATGTTCAAGACAACATCAAGCTTCACCCGAATCTCACGTTCTCGTTGGGCTTGCGCCACGAGTTCACCACCGGCTGGAATGAGGTGGCCTCGAGGGCATCGAACTGGATCACCGATTCTGACGGCGTGTTGATTACCACACCGCGCACCGGCTCCTCCGCATTCACGAAGAACACCGCCAAGCGATTGTTCGGGCCGAGGGTTGCCTTGGCCTGGGATGTGTTCGGAAACGGCAAAACCGCGCTCCGCACCGGCTTCGGAACCTACTATTCCCTGATCGACGATTTGAGTTTTCTGTTGAACTCGCTGCCGCCCCATAACTCGGCGCTGACCTCCACGGGTTCGTTGTCGTCGATCGTTCCCATCGTTCCCGGAACCCCGATTCCGCCGGCCTGCGGTCCAGGAGTGCCCGCGCCTTGCTCCACCTTCGCCCCGCAAGGTGTGCAAGCCGACGCGAAGACACCCGCCGTGCAGTCATGGAACTTGACGATCGAGCAGCAACTCGGGCCGGCCACAGCCTTGAGTGCCGCCTACGCTGGATCGTTCGGCTACCACGGATTGCTCAGCATCGATCCCAACACCATCCCGGCGCGAATCTGCTCGAGCGATGCGGGTTGCCTCGCGGGCGGAATCGCTACGGCGGCGGGGAGCCAGAGCCGGGTCGCGCGAGGTGCGCAGTACATCCCGGTTGGATCGCGTCCCAACCCGTATCTGGGAGCGGGATTCTTCTGGTTCAGCCAGGCCAACAGCAGTTACAATGCGTTGCAGTTACAGGTTTCGCAGCGGCTGACGCGCGGACTGCAGTTCCGCGCGAACTACACGTGGGCGAAGAACCTCGACATGAATTCGAGCCTCACGGGCGCCCAAGCGCAGAACCAGGCCCAGATGGTGATGGACCGGAACGACCTCCGCCGAGACTGGGGCAAGTCCGCCCTGAACGCCACTTCGCAGGTAAGCATCTCCGCGCGCTATGAACTGCCTTTCGGCCGGGGAAGGCGATGGGCGGCGAACGCGACCGGACTCGGCGAGAAGCTGATCGGCGGCTGGCAACTGAACGGAATCGTGACGCTGCTGAGCGGTTTTCCCGTAACGCCGCTGATCGGCGCCAACCGGTCCGGCGATGGGGACACGCGCAATCCGGACCGGCCGTCGCTCAATCCCGCATTCAATAGTGCGGTGCTGACGCGCAGTCCGAACCAGTGGTTCAACCCGAACGCGTTCGTGGTTCCCGCCGCGGGAACGTACGGGAACCTGGGTCGAGGCGTCTATGAAGGTCCGGGCTTGGCCAACGCGGATGTTTCGCTCTTCAAGAATGCAGCGGTCAGCGAGCGGCTCACTCTGCAGTTTCGAGCGGAGTTCTTCAACCTGACGAATCACGCCAACTTCGGCACGCCCAACGCAACCGTGTTCACCAATGCCGGCACTGCGGCTGCACCGAACTTCGTGAGCAACGCATCGGCGGGATTGATTACCACGCTGACCACGCCGCCGCGGCAGATTCAGTTTGGGCTGAAGCTGATCTTCTGATCCGCACCCCTGGGCGGATCACGTGGCTTGGCCTTCGAGCGCCTTCCACCGAAAACTGAACCGGCGCCGGTGCTCGGCCTGCAATTGCTCGAACCGCGCCGCCGCACTTCAATTTCAACCCGCTGCACTCCGCCGCGAGACCGTTCCGCCGCGACCCGCCCGCCCCGCCGCCATTTTCCCGGATCAAATCAAACATTTCTCTACAGAAATGTTTGAAACGTGCCGATAGATGTACGTATGCGCCGAGCCGCGACTCTCCTCCTCCTCGCGATCCCGCTCCTCGCCGGGCCGGACCCCTCCTCCCTACCCGCCTGTTCCGCTCCGGACCAGGAACTCGCCGTCCGCACCGCCTTCGTTCTCTGTCACAGCGCCTCGCTTCGCGTCCCGCTCTGGACCGCCTACGAACTCACTCCCGATCGCCTCCACGGCAGTGCACCTCGCCCCAAGGGCTTCCGCCGCGATCCGAACCTCGCCCACCCCGGCGCAGCACTCTCCGATTACCGCAACTCCGGATTCTCCCGTGGCCACAGGGTCCCCGCGGCCGACCTCGCCTGGAACGAACATGCCCTCCGCGAATCCTTCCAGCTATCGAACGTGGTTCCTCAGGACCCAAAACTCAACTCCGGAAGGTGGCGCGCCCTCGAAAACGAAATCCGCCGCCTCACCGCCACGGCAGACATCGTCCTCGTCTTCACCGGACCCGTCTTCTGCCCGGACTCTCCTCGCATCGGCGACAATGCCGTCGCCGTCCCCTGCGAGCTCTACAAGGTTGCCGTCATCGCACGCGGCGCTACCCGGACTGTACTCGCCGCCATCCTTCCCAACTCCGGCAACCCAGTCCAAGCGCTCAGCGCCTTCTTCTGCTCCTTATCCGAAGTGGAGCGCCGTACTGGCCTCCGCTTCCTGATGCACGGGACCGTCCCATCACCCGGAACACCTTCACCACTTCGTCCTCCAGGTGATTGATGCCCCTCACCGGGATCCGCCCAGAAATGTGGCGCTCGACAGCCAAGGCCAGCCCAAACCCTGGCGACGCCCCTTCGGCCGCTTGAGGCCCCCTTGTGCCAGAAGAACGCGATCGAATAGCTCTTGCAGGACCCGCGCCTGTGCCAGCTCACGCCCAGTCGTCTCCGGTTCCGCTTCACTTCGTCGCTGCGGCGATTACGTTGTTCACGCATGTGCAGCCTACAGTCAGTCTCAGGCCGGCCTGCCCAAACCGGACATTTCTACTTTGCCTTGACACTGCATTGCACTCCGCCCCCCGCTTTGATAAGCTCCGCCCAGACACAACTTTGTGAGGTCCCCATGCCCCGATCGCTCTTGACCCTTCTTCCCGTGGCGCTCGTCTGCGCGCTCTCCCTCCGCGCCCAGAACTTCGCCGAAATCACCGGCGCCGTCACTGACCCCACCGGCGCCGTGATGGTCGGCGCCGCTGTGACCATCCGCAACACCGACACCAACCAGACCCGGAGCGCCGTCACCAACGAAACCGGCAACTACTCGCTCCCCTATCTGGTCCCCGGCACCTACGATCTCCGCGTCGAAATCGGCGGCTTCAAGGCGGCAACTCGCAAGGGCATCGTGCTGCAGGTCGGCGCCGTAGCCCGCATCGATTTCGCAATGGAGGTCGGCGAAGTCTCGCAGCAGGTCGAGGTCAGTGGCGGAGCTCCGCTTCTCAACACCGAAACCTCCGCGCTCGGCACGGTCATCGAGAATCGCCGCATTGTCGACCTGCCTCTCAACGGCCGCAACTACCTCCAACTCGTCACCCTGAGCCCCAACGTCACCACCGAAGGCGGAGCCGGCGGCGGATCGGGCTTGCAAGGCGGCGCGCGCAGCCAGACCTCTCTCTCCATCGCCGGCCAGCGCCTGGAATATAACCGCTACACGCTCGATGGCGTCGAAAACACCGATCCCAACTTCAACTCCTACATCATCCAGCCCTCCGTCGACGCGCTGCAGGAGTTCAAGGTTCAAACCGGCATCTACTCCGCCGAGTTCGGCCGCGGCGCATCGCAGATCAACGTCACCACTCGCTCAGGCACCAATCAGTATCACGGCGCTGCTTTCGAATTCCTCCGCAACTCCTCGCTCGACGCACGGCAGTGGCTCCAGTCTCAGGGTCAGAAGAATCCCTTCCGCCGCAACCAATACGGATTCACGCTCGCCGGTCCACTCACGATCCCGAAAGTCTTCCGCGGCCAGGACCGTCTCTTCTTCATGTCGAACTTCGAGCAGAATCGCGACCGCACCACCAACTTCCTGCGCACCAGCGTCGCCACCGCCGACATGCGCAACGGCGACTTCTCCGGACAAAGCCGGGCCATTTTCGATCCGCTCTCGCGCACGTTCAACGACGCCGGCAACGCGATCGGCGCGACGCCCTTCGCGGGCAACGTGGTTCCGCGAGGTCGTCTCAGCGGCGCCTCCGTGCGCTTGCTCGAGTTTTTCCCCGCGCCCACCGTCCCTGGCAACAACCTCGCCGCCAACTATAGCCGTAATGCCCGATCCACCGTCGACACCACCCAATTCAACCAACGCATCGACTGGAACGAAAGCAACAAGAGCAGTTGGTTCGGCCGCTTCAGTTGGGGAGACGACTCGTTACTCAACGGTTCCGCCGTTCTCTCCGATTCCACACAAACGCTGACTCTCGTCCGCCAGGCGATGATTTCGAACACGCGCATTCTCAGCTCCGCGTTGGTGAACGAAGCGCGCGGCTCCTGGAACCAGTTCAACAATGACTTCGTCGGCTACTTCGCCAACCAGCGCAACATCCAGGGCGATCTGAGCATCCCCGGCCTATTCGCGCCCAGCCCGCTCGCCTACGGCGTCCCCGCCATCGGACTCGGCGGCGGCATCAGCTCGTTCGGTGGCGTCACGCCCTGGGTCACCCGCAACAACAGCTTCCAGTTCATGGATAACCTCTCCATCGTCCGCGGCCACCACTCCATCAAAGTGGGCGGCGAGATCCGCCGTGACCGCTACAACCAATACGGCAACCAGAAAGCCACGGGCGAGTTCCTCTTTGACGGGCAAGCCACCTTCAACCCGGCGAACCGCGGCGCCACCGGATTCATCTTCGCCGACTTCATGCTCGGCGAGACCTCCACCGCAGCGCGCATCCTAGCCATGGCGAACGCCATGCTGCGCCGCACTTCCTACTACACCTACATACAGGACGACTGGAAGGTGACTAGCCGCCTCACACTGAATATCGGTGTCCGCTATGAGAATCCCCGCCCTTGGACCGACAAATATCGCGGCATTATGAACATTCAGTTGTTCGATTCCGGAGTCGGCCCCAACGGCTTCCTCGAGGGCTCCCACCCGCCCATCATCACGCGCCCCGGAGCTGGCGATTTCTATGAAGGTTTCAACTTCCGCTTCGCCAACGGCCAAGCGGTCCAGGCAGGCGACCAGTACATGGGCCGCGCTCTCGTCAATGCAGATAACAACAACGTCGCCCCGCGCCTCGGGCTCTCTTACAGCCCCACCAACCGTTGGACCTTCCGTACGGGCGCGGGAATGTTCTACGTACAGGACAGCGGCAACCCCACCTTCGACATGGCTCGCAACCAAGGCGGCCGCGACCTGCTGATCACCAACATCGAGCGCCGCAACGCGAACCTCAGTGACCCGTGGGCTTCCGCGCGCGCCAGCGCATCTTGCACCGGCTGGTCCGGACCTTGCCTCGCCACGCCGCAGGTGCTCGCCAACAGCCAGAATTTGCGCACACCTCTCGTCTACCAATGGCTGTTCAACATTCAGCGCGAGCTCTCTTCGAATCTCGTTCTCGAAACCGGATATCAGGGAAGCTCCGGCAATCGGTTGCCCCGCTTTCGTGTCTATAACCAGCCGATCCTCAAGACCGGACCGGCTGATACGCGCTCCGTCGCCCAGCGCACTCCGTGGCCCGCCTACGGCCGTCTCCAGATGGTGGATGGCGTCGACTCCGCCAGCTACCACGCCTTCAGCGCCAAGCTGACGCAACGTTTTCACCGTGGCTTGACGTACATGCTCGGCTACACGTGGTCAAAAGCGATCGACGGCGGCAGCGCCATTCGCACCAATTCCGGCGACACGCTCTGGCCCGTCAACAGCTACAACCTCCGCGCAGAGCGTGGCCTGTCGCAGTTCCAGGTGGGCCGCCGTTTCGTGGGCTCCTTTGTCTACGAGTTGCCGTTCGGTTCCGGCAAGACCCTGTTGAAGGAAGGAGTTCTCTCTCATATCGCCGGTGGATGGCAGTTGGGAGGAATCGTCACCTTCGCCGATGGCGCACCCGTCAACGTCGCCCAACTCGGAGACACCGCCGCCTTGAACACCCTCGGCAATCAGCCAGACGCCACCGGCATCAGCCCGGTCCCTTCGGATCGCTCGCAGAACAAGTTCTGGAACATCGCCGCCATCGACGTCACCAATCCCGCGTTGAGCTACCGCCCCGGCAACATGGGCCGCAACACGCTCTTCCGCCCCGGTACCCGGCAAGGCGATGTTTCACTCGCCCGCAACATCCGCATTGTGGAGGGGCATACGCTCAACTTCCGCTTCGAGACCTTCAACACCGCGAACCACCCCAACTGGAACGCTCCGAGTTCGGACGCTCGCAATCCGGGTTCGTTCGGCGTCATCACTTCGGCCAAGACGATGCGCCAGCTGCAATTCGCGCTCAAATATTTGTTCTAATCAAAGACATCCATGTTCCGCTATCTTGCATACACCCTCACAGTCTTGATTCCCGTTGCCGCGCAGATGCACTCGCTCTCGCGCGAGCAGATGACCAAGTACACCTCGCAGAATCCTTTTGAGCGCTTCGAGGACGGCCGGCCCAAAGTACCCGACGCCCTTCTCAAGAAACTCGAGGCCATGTCCTCGGAAGAAGTGCTCGGCATCATTCGCAAAGGCTATCCGAATCAATACGCGGATGGCTTCAAGATTCTCAACCCGGGCAAGAACCTCATCGGCCGGGCGTTCACTCTGCAGTTGCTCCCCACCCGGCCCGACATCAGCGACGTCGATCAAAAAGAATGGCGAGAAAAGCACGGCGGCGGCCGGCTCTCTCACCAGACCGCGCTCGACATGCTGCAAAAGGGAGATGTGTTCGTCGTCGATGCCTTCGGAAACCTCAATGCCGGCGGCATTGTCGGCGACAACCTTGCCTACTACGTTTGGAAGACCACGGGCGCCGGTTTCGTCATCGACGGCGCCATCCGCGACCTGAACGGAATCCAGCCCTTTGGCATGGGCGGATACTACCGCGGCGCTGTGCCAGCGGCGATTCGCGAAGTGATGGTCGCCGGCATCAACGTGCCTGTCCGCATCGGCCACGTGACGGTCATGCCGGGCGACGTCGTCTTCGGCGATCGCGAGGGCGTCTTTTTCATCCCGCCGCACCTTCTCCAGGAGATCGTCGACGAGGCCGAGATCACTCACGTTCACGACGAGTGGACCAAGCGGAAGTTCGACGAAGGCAAGTACAAGTCGACAGAGATCTACGGGCGGCCCACGGATCCAGCGCTCATCAAGGAATACGAAGACTATCTGAAGCCGCGCATCGAGCCACGCCTTTGGGACGAGTACGTCAAGCGCTACCGTCAGCCGGCGCAACGCAAGAAGCAATAGCGGCGCCTGCCGCATTCGAATCCATCGCTGTGGGCACCCGGCTCGTTCGGAGCCGTAGCCCCGGCGCGGCCGAAATACCAGCAGTGAAGGGAGATTGACGTCATGCGCCTTGTTGTCTGCTCGTTCCTTTTCGCAGCAGTCCTGGCCGGAGATGAATGGAAAAACAAACCGGTCTTGGATACCGCGCAATCCCCCAAAGCGGTGCTGCACGGAGTCCCGATCTCGGCTGTGAAGTTCGGCGAAGGGTTCTGGACGCCTCGCCGAAAAGTGACGGCCGATGCGAGTCTTCCTTCCCTGCTCGAGCTGTTCGAAGCCAACGGCATCATCGACAACTTTCGACGGTTGAACGGGCACAAGGATGTTGCGCGCCGCGGTCCGCTCTATACCGATTCGGACGTGTACAAGTGGCTGGAGGCGATCGGCTTCTTTCTGCAAGAGCGTGACTACCCGAAGCTGAGAGAAGCCGCATCGAAAGTGATCGACGAGATTGCGGCGGCCCAAGAAGCCTCGGGGTACATCAATACCTACTTCTCGAAAGAGAACCTCGGCCTGCGCCACAAGAACATGCGGCATGGGCACGAGTTGTACTGCCTCGGCCACCTGATCCAGGCCGGCATCGCGTGGAAACGCGCCACCGGCGAAACGAAGCTGCTGGATGCCGGGCGGAAAATGGCGGACTATGTCCACCGGGAGTTCGTCGCCGCGGGAAAGCCCATCTTCGAAGGGCATCCCGAGATCGAGCTCGCGCTCATCGAGTTGTACCGTTTGACCGGTGACAAGAAGTATCTCGACACGGCCGGATACATGCTCGCCGGAGACCAGCGCAACGAAGCGGGAGTTCCGCCGCGCGAGTTCGTCTACCTGTTTACCGTGAAGCCTTTCGTCTCGAGGCAAATCATGGAAGGCCACGCCGTGCGCGCCGGCTACGCTTGCTCCGGCGCGGCGGACTACTATCTCGAGACTGGCAACGAGACGTACGCGGCTACGCTGAACCGCCTGTGGCAAGACATGACTTCGCGAAAGCAGTACATCACCGGCGGAATCGGTTCTCGCGGCGCCCAGGAGGCGTTCGGAGAGCCTTATGAATTGCCCAATCAGCAGGCGTACACCGAATCCTGCGCCGCCATCGCGACCATGTTCTGGAACTGGAGGATGATGCATGCCTGGCCCGAAGGCAAGTACATGGACAACTTCGAACGGGCCCTCTACAACGGAGCCAACTCCGGGCTCTCTTTGGATGGGCGGCTCTACTGCTATCGCAACCCGCTCGAGCTGACCGGCAATCCGGGCGACAAGATCCGCAATCCGTGGTACGACACCACTTGTTGCCCGCCCAATCTCCAAAGAATCATGGCGTCGTTGCCGGGCTACGCATACAGCACTTCGCGAGACGGCCTCTGGGTGCATCTCTATCACGCCTCGGCGATGGACTGGAAGCTGGAAGATGGCACTCCGATTCAGATCGAGCAGAAGACGGAGTATCCGTGGAAGGGAACCGTGGACCTGACGGTCAGCCCCCGAACGGCTCGCGAGTTCGTGCTGCACATGAGAGTCCCGCAGTGGTCCGGAAAGACGACCCTGACCGTCAATGGCAAGCCTTGGGCCCAACCGCTGAAGGCCGGTGAGTACGTGGACATCAAACGCAGTTGGAAAGCGGGCGACGCCGTGCGGTTGGTGTTTGACCTGACGCCCCGCATGATGCAGTCGAATCTACGCGTGCGGGAAAACATCGGCAAAGTGGCGCTGGAGAAGGGGCCGCTGCTCTATTGCATGGAAGGCTTGGATCAGGCCGAGGGGACCACGGTGTTCGACTGGTATCTGAAAGCCGGCAACCCGCAATTCAAAGAGGACTGGCAGCCGAACCTGTTGGGCGGAGTCCTGACGTTGAAGGGGAAGGCGAGCCGGCCCGGAGAATCCGCTTCCTCGCGGCCGATCTACGAGCGGTATCCAGCCTGGCCACCGCCGCAGCGCAAGAACGGCGAAGTCACGTTCATTCCTTATTACGCGTTCATGAATCGTGGCGCCACCACAATGCAAGTTTGGGTCCCGGTGGAATGAAGCGCTCAATCCACGGCAATGCTCCCGGCTCGAGTGATGTAGAATCGAACCGCGAGACACTTATGCTCCTACTATTCCTCGTCCTCTTCTTTGCGAACATTCACCCGGCGCTGGCTGCGGATCCCTACAAGCCGAAGCGCATCAACAAAGCAATCGAACTGCTGGAACAGGGCCAGCCTGCCTACTACACCACCACGAGCGGCGGCGGCTACGAAGACGGCAAGAAGATGGCCAAGACGTGGGCTGACTACATCAACTACGAGATGGAACACGGCGCGTTCGACATCAGTGCGCTGCGCGCCTTCATGAAGGGACTGGTGGACGCAGGGCCCACCAAGAGCGGCCATCGAACGCCCGCTGTGATCGTGACGCTGCCCGTAGTCGTCTCCGATGAGAACACCGTGCGCGCCAACGCGTGGATGATTCAACAGGTGTTGGGGACCGGCGTTCACGGGATCCTGATGTGCCATGCGCGGTCGCCCGAGGGTGTGCGCGCGTTTGTCGAGGCGGTGCGCTATCCGTTCCAAGCCCCGGCCCAGGGGCTGGGCGAAGGCACACGCGGCAGCGGCAGCCAAGGCTATGCGTCACAGATCTGGGGGATTTCCGGCGAACAATATATCTCGGTGGCCGATACGTGGCCGCTGAATCCCAAGGGCGAGATCCTGCTGGGCTTGAAGGTGGAAGATCGCTTCGCCGTTGCCAACGTGGCGCGATCGGTGGCGGTGCCGGGCATCGCGTTTGCCGAATGGGGACCAGGGGACATGGCGTGGTCTCTCAAGTTGACCGTGGATCACTCGAAGCCGTATCCGCCAGCGATGCTCGAGATGAGGTCAAAGGTATTCGCCGCAGTGAAAGCGAACAAGAAGTTTTTCCTCGATGGCGTGCGCGTGCCCACGATCGAAGCCAATCTGAAGGAAGGGATCATGATCGGATCGGGCGACGAAGCGGCGGCAAACGCCGGGCGGCGGATTACCAAACGCGGGATGCCCTGGTAGAGTAGGGCTCGTAAACCCGCGCACTATTGGATCGCGTTGACTCGCTCGGTGATGTACTCGAGACGGCTCCATTCGGCGTCGGCGGTGACCATGTCGCTGACGCCGAGCACGAAGCGCGGGCGGTGGCCATGCTTTTCGATCAACGCATCGATGCTTCGCCGGAACTGCTCTTCAGGCGTGCTGTCGAGACACAGCAGCGTCGAGGGAATGCCGCCCCAGACGGTGATGTGATCGGAGAAGGCATCCAGGTATTGGTCGAGGCTGAGGCGAGTCATCGGATTCGGACAAACCGAGTCTGCGATGTCGAAGCCAGCCTCGAGGTAGAACGGAATCAGCCGGCGGTTCTCGCCGTCTGTGTGCGTCATGAGGAATTTCCCGTGCGCATGCAGCGTCTGGGAGTAGCTGCGCAACGCGGGCAGGATGTGCTGCT
>JAXLQL010000017.1:0-186009 GCA_046331625.1 Bryobacteraceae bacterium | reverse complement strand
CTGCTTGTCTTTTTCGAAACCGTCGGAGTCGGCGTAACGCGCGTTGTCGAGCCAGTGCCGCGCCTGGCGCTCGCCGAAGTGAGGCGATCGCAGAAGCCGGTCCACCTGATTCTCGTAGGCGTTCGGGCTCTTGTCGGCGAGGAAGGCGTCCACCTCGGCGGGAGTGGGAGGGAGGCCGATGAGGTCGAGCGAGAGACGGCGGAGCAAGGTCACGCGGTCGGCTTCGGGTGAGGGCGCGAGACCTTCCTTGTCGAGCCGGGCGAGGATGAAATGGTCGATCGCATTGCGGGGCCATGCCGGCTTTGATACGGCGGGCAGCGCGGGGCGCTGCGGTGCGGCATAGGACCAGTGCTTCTTGGTTTCGGCTGGCCTTCCAATTGCGCCATCGGGCCATTCGGCGCCCTCGTCGATCCACTGCTTGATCTTGGCAATCACTTCGGCGTCGAGAGGCTTGGCGCCCATTGGCATGCGGGGGGCGTCCCCGGCTCCGGCGACACGCTGGTAGAGCTTGCTTTCGGCTGCTTTGCCGGGGGCGATGGACTTGGCCGCGGCGGACTTGGAATCGAGCCGCAGCGCGCCCATCTGATTGGCGGCCGAATGGCATCCATAGCAGGACTTTTCGAGTACCGGCTGGATGTCACGTAAGAAGTCGATTTTGTTTTGGGCGCGCAAGGCTGGTCCGGGGCCGTACAAGAAAACCCCGGCTGCCGCCACTGACGCCGCGGCGATACTTTGTTTCCGCATGGAAGATTGCTTACGGTTCCATCTTATACCCGCAGCCGATCGCCTGGCGCATGATACGATCGAGCCTCGAACCTCACTACGTATCGAATGGGCGTATTGGAAAAGAAGACCTTCATCCAAGCCCAAGAAGCCGAAGCTGACGTGCTCGGCGGCGCCCCAGACAGCGCGCTGTGCCTGTCTGGAGGGGGAATCCGGAGTGCCACCTTCGGATTGGGCGTGCTGCAGGGGCTGGCGCGGCTCGGGCTGCTCGACCGGTTCCACTACCTTTCCACCGTCTCGGGCGGCGGCTACATCGGCGGTTGGCTCACGGCCTGGAAGCACAACTTCGCCAATGGCAACACCACCGATGATCCTAAGAAGTGCCTTGGCAATGGGCTGTGTGCTCCGGTTCATCATCTTCGCCAGTTCTCCAACTATCTGAGCCCTTCGCTCGGGTTATTCTCGGCCAGTTCCTGGACGCTAGTTTCCACGTACATGCGAAACCTGCTCCTCAACTGGCTGGTTCTGTTTCCGCTTTTCTTCGCCGGGATGGCGATTCCGCGTTTGCTGGTGGCGATGTTGCCCGCGCCGGGCGTGCCGTCTGATTCCGCGCACTGGTGGGCCGCGGCAGCCGTGCTGGGCATGGGTTGGTTCTTTGCCTTGGTCGCCTTCAGCCGGATCTCCAAGTGGCTACCCGGAATGCGCTGGCAAGAGTCTCCGGCGCTCGAAAACGAGAACGAGTTCGTGCGCTTGCACGTGGCGATGCAGATTCTCGCTTATGCCTGCATCGCTGGACCGTGGCTTTATCTGCGCGATCCACTGGCGCCGCGCTGGCTCGACTGGTGGAGCGAATTGAAGCGTTGGAACGCATTCTTCACGTTCTTTCTTTCGCTGACCGCTATCGGATGGTGGTGGGGGCAGCGCAAGGTTCGCCGTTACGAAGCGAGCGATTTCGCGACGTCGTTTACCTTCGCGCTTTCGGGCTCGATTCTTTGTTGGCGCATGGCCAAGGTTTCGGGTTTCTTCGAAGATCCCGTGCTCTATACGGTGGTGGCCGTGCCGATGCTCGCCGCGACGGTCCTCGTGGTTTCGTTTGTCGTGATCGGCGTGCAGAGCTTCACCGGATTCCGGAGGCCCGCCGGTGACGCCGATCGCGAGTGGTGGGCGCGAGCGGCCGGGTGGGTTTTGATCGCCGCGCTCGGATGGCTCTTGCTGACCTCCATTTCCCTTTACGGACCCTGGGTGTTGCTGCGCTTCAAGGAATCCATAGGGGCATGGTGGGTATCGGTGGGAGGAACGCTGTCTGGTGCGCTTTCGGCTTACATCGCTTGGAAGGCGCGCCCGTTCGTCGCGAGTCTGCTCACGCGAAAAGACGGCAAGAGCCGCGCTGGCCGGATCGCGCTGGCCGCAGCCGAAAAAGTGCTGGCGCCCGTGTTCCTGTTCTTCCTCTTCTCGGAACTCTCGTTGCTGATCTCGTGGGCGCAGAATGGGTGGACAATCCCCACCGCGGCTTGCCATCTCGACATGCTCACCTCGACCGCGGCGTGGATGTGGGCGGCGGGCGTGATGGTGGCAGGCTTGGTCTTCGGAAATGCGGCAGGGTGGGTTCTGTCTGTGAATCGGTTCTCGTTGAACGCGATGTACCGCAACCGGCTGATCCGTGCTTACCTCGGCGCATCTCGGAAACGAAACCCAGACGTGTTGACCGGCTTCGACGAGAAGGACAACGTCGCCCTCGCCGCCATCAGCGCCGCGCAACGGCCCTACCATGTGCTGAACCTGACGCTCAACATCACCACCGGGGAAGAGCTGGCGTGGCAGAAGCGGCAAGCGCAGTCGTTCACGGCGTCGCCGCTGTACTGTGGCTTCGCCGACTCCTACGTTCCCACGTCTGGATACACTGACGGTGGACTTTCGCTCGGTACCGCGGTCTCCGTCTCTGGTGCGGCGGCGAGTCCGAACATGGGCTCGTATACTTCGAAATTGTTGACCATCGTGATGACGCTGTTCAATGCTAGGCTCGGGCTCTGGCTACCCAATCCGAAAACGGCTCACGCGGAGACTCTTGCGAGCAGCGAACCGCGGTCGCGCCTGATCCTGCTCAAGGAACTGCTCGGCTTGGCCGGCGCGCATCAACAATGGATTTACCTGTCTGACGGCGGCCACTTCGAAAACCTCGGCCTCTACGAGATGGCGCGCCGCAAGTTGAAGTTCATCTTTGTCAGCGACGCCTCGGCGGACCCGAACTTCGAACTGAAGGACTTGGCCAACGCGATCGAGAAGATCCGCGTGGACCTGGGCTACGCCGTCGAATTTCTCGGGACGCCGGCGTTTCACCGCAAGCTCGACGCTCCCGGCCTGCATTGCGCTCTGCTTCGAGTCAGGTACTCGGACGAAGAGTCGGGTTTGATCGTCTACGTGAAGCCTTCGTTCTCCGGCGTGGAGCGGACGCTTTCGCCCGACGTGTATCGATACGCGAAAGACCACTCCCAGTTCCCGCATCAATCCACGGCGGACCAGTTCTTCGATGAGACGCAGTTTGAATGCTACCGGAGACTGGGGGAGCAGACCATCGAGCGGATCACGGCGGAATGGCGGGGTCCACACAACGTCGAGTCGTTCTTCGATCACGTGCAGCGTGTGTACTTGCGGCACGCCGAGGAAGCGCCGAAGTCCGAAGAAGAGCCCGCGAAGGAAGAGTGACGGGGTGGGGCAGGCGGCGCCTACCCCACCATCCCTTACGGCTTGGTCCCTTACGGCTTGGTCCCTTACGGCTTGGTCCCTTACGGCTTGGTCCCTTACGGCTTGGTCCCTTACGGCTTGGTCCCTTACTGCTTGGTCCCTTACTGCTTGGTCCCTTACTGCTTGGTGAAGCTCACCTCGCCGCGCGCGTCGCGACAGGTGATCCGCACGTGATACTGGGTGCCCGAGGCCAGCCCCGTCAGCGCAATGGACATTTCCCGGTTGCCCGCGGCCAGCACTGTCTCACCGGTGGTGAACGACGAAGCCGGCCGCGCCGTTCCCGCCGTGTAGGAGCACGACGAAGCGTTGGCCGGCCGTACGAATCGAACCGTTGCCGTACCGGCACCGCTATCGATCACGCGAATGTTCGAAACACGATGCTGGTTCTTCGGTGAATACACCCACATGGCATTGTCGGAGTCGAACTGACGGTATCGAATGTTGCCGCTGATCCAATCCCAGGCTCCTGTGCCGCGCAGAGCGCCGTCGGTCACTCCGTCCGGCAAAGCAGATGCGGCAGCCATGGCGATGCGCGCATAGCCGCCCTCGGTATTGTCGTCATTGACGAATGTCGTCAAGGCTTTGTCCGTAGAGGGGACAGCCGCCCAAACGTCGGCGAAGTTGGCGAACGCCATGGGATTCCCGAGCGTATTGGCGTCTGGCCCGGCGGGAGCCCACGGCGCATAGTAGGCGCTGACGGCGAACGGGTTGAGGAACTGCGTCCGGTTCGTCAGCATGTTGAGAAGCCGCCTGGACATACGAGCCCGAATGGGACGCACCTGCGTCAAGCCTTGGTTCTCGAGATCGGTCATCGACACCAAGATGAAGTGAGTCATCCAGTCGGCGCCGAACTGGGGACTGGCGCTGACGCCGCCGTAGCCATGCCCCGGGATCGTAACGCCGACGTTGGGATCGCCGTTGCCCCGGAACCAGAATCCCAGGCACCAGAAACTGTAGTCGTAGTTTCCGGCAAGCGGGGCAGGACACGGTTGGTAGAAGCTCCCGTTGGTGAGGCTGTACATTCCCTCGAGCGCCGCGATGTTGGCGTTGATCGTGCGCGTGAAGAGCTCCTTTTCCGGTGATCCGTCACGAGCCGCCACCGCGCCGCGCCCTACCTCACGAAACGCCCAAGCAAGATTCCTCTGCCCGTCTATGTAACCGAACAGGCCCCAATCCAGGTGCGAACAGCTCTGGCGTCCACCGAGAGCCGGGTCGGCCAGATAGCAACCGGTGGGGTTGCCGCTGACTTGGGTAGCGTATGCCGCGTGGTGCATGACGCCCCAGTAGAAATACCAGTCGCCGGTCAGCACATAGGGGATCCAATATACGTCTGGGAAGTGCGCCATGGCGTCTGACTGCGACAGGGAATAACCGCCCAGCGTGGTGACACCCACCGCCAGCACCTGGTCATCTGACGCCGTCGACGCTGCCTGGCCAATGATGTTGATCGAAGGGCGCGCGTGACGCGACACGGGATATCCGAACGCCGAAACCGCAACGTTCGCGCCCGTGCATGCCGTCGACGGGTCAGCGGAACTCGAACCCTTGTCGCAGAACTTTGCGGAAGCTTTGTGCTCCGCCAGGTGAACTGGCGCATAGCCGCCACAGTATCCGGTTCCGATCGTCCATTCCCACCAGCGGTGCGAGTTCGGCAGCGCGCTGGCCATTGCGAATAGGCCGCTCACCAGCCAACGCGGATTCAGCGCAATGTCGGGCCGGCCACCTGGCGACGGATAGAGACGGTCCACCGGCCCGGAGAATACGCGGCCGGCTCCCGCCGTGGTTGCCAGCGATTCCAACGCACATTTCGAGCCGTTGTCCCACGCGGGCGAGTTGCCATCCTGCGTGGCGCTGTTGTTCGTCAGTTCATTGGCGATCATTCCCGCGCTTGCCTGGACGGACGGGTCATACGGAACCAAACCGGCGTAGCGCATGTAAGGAAGATTGAAGTCGTAGCGGACTTCCCCTGGTGTGGCGCCGTCCCAGATCTTTCGATCCGCGGTCCATGTCAGTGAATTCGTCCCTTCTGGGTAGTGGTGCCTGGCGAAGCCTGCCAATCGGATGCCGGTCTTGGCCGTCACCACCGTGTCTGCGGTTCCGCGCAGAAAGTCGACGTCGAACTCCTGGTCTTGAATGCGATCGGTCCAGGAGTCTTCGTACACGTACTCGATGCCCACGCCCGTCCAGCCCGCGAAGAAAGTGAGGACGAAGACGGGGCTGATGGACTTGTAGTTGTCCGAAGGCGCATTCATCCAACTCTGCGAGAAGTAGACCGGTTGGCCGGCATGCCAGAAGCGTCCTCCGCTGTAGGTCTGCGGGTTGCTGCCATAGTATGCGCGAGCATCGGAATTCGGATTGCAGGCGACGTCGAGGCCCGCGGTCAAGTTGTTTCCCGATTTGGCGCACACCCGGATCTTTTCGGCCGCCACTTGGATCACGGCAGGCACCGTTACCGCGGATGCGTCCACCAGCGGGATCGTGCTGGTGGCTCCTGTGAGCCCGGCCGACAGGCGCAGATCATTCGAGTCGATCAACCAGAGATCGTTGCCGTAGCCGGGATAGTGGAACGCTGCAGTGGTTCCGTCAAGGCCCCGCCCACCAGAGCATATGGTCAATTGCTTCGCGCTGACATCCACCGCGCAGATGTTGATCCGCTCGGGGTTGTCGAACGACGCCGTGAAGATCTTGAACGGCGTGGCGAGCCCGGCCCACGGAGTTGCGTCGCGAACCGGAATGGTTACGTCAGTGGGTGACAATGGAGCGGCCAACTTCACGTTCTGCGTGCTGGCGAAGCCGAGAGCGTAAGGCCGCGTCTGGTCATACGATCCATCGTTCAGGTAGGGTCCGCAGACGTACTGGGTAACTGTGGGTCCCGATAGGTAAGCCCAACAATTTCCCGATGCAAGCATTGCTCGCGCATCGGCGGTCTGCGGCGTGGTTGCGCCTTGCGGAGTCGCCTTGAAGCGCATTTTGGCGCCCCAGGCGCCGCCGGAGAAGTCGAGCGCTTGCGCTGCGGTGATGCCCGCGGCCCGGCAGGCGGCCTCGTTCGCCGCCGCCGAGCACGCGTTTGCGGAATTGCGGAAGTCCACCGTGATGGTGGCATTGGCAGCGACGGTTGCACGAAAGCTGATCAGCGCCGACTTCACTGCCCCGAGCGAGCAGCGCGATGAAGGAGGCCAGCGATTGACGCGGTCAGACTGCCACTCGCTTGCTGCCACGCCATCGACATACGGCTGCGGAAAGTTGCAGAGCTCGTCTTCGGCGAACCAGCGGTGAATCGTGAAGGGACGCCCGGTCTGCGTGGCGGCAGTCCGGTCAGTGATGCGCACGGCGTTGTCGAGCGCCAGCGCGCTCGACATTGCCATCAAAATCGAAGTGATTGTCCTCATGCCTTTCTCTCCTGTTTCTGTCTCGATTACGGCAGCGCTTCGATTTCTGTCAGAACGCGGTCAAGCGTGGCACTTCTGCCTCCGCCGGACCATGCGCCATAGGAGACGATCCGCAGATAAAGAGTCTGTGTTACGTCGACCGCGGGAAGAAGGTTGGTGCCCGATGACGGGAGCGTGACCGCGAATCCCCCTCCCGACTGGTGGAATCGGCACGCGCCCCGCATCGCCGTACCGGAGCCGGCTCCGAAAAACTGAACGTCGAGGTCGAGCATCCATGCTCCGGTGGTGCTGGAAAGCCATGGACCCGACCCGGGGTTGCATTCGGCCACCACTGTGGAGCAGGAGCTGTTGGAGCACAGGCGCCAACGCATGGAGCCGATCAGATCGTTCACGTGGGTGCCGTGCGCCACTACCTTGAGGCGCTTGTTGGCAAGACTACCGGCGGTCAGGGTCTTGGTGTAGCTGTAGAGCGTGTCGCCGGCCACGATGGTGGATGCAGGCGCATCGAGCGTGCGCGATACCGACGAGCCACCTCCCGATCCCACCGGCATGCAGTCTCCGCCGTTCTCGTCGACGCACGCGAGCTTGCCTGTGGTGTTGTTGGCGTACTGCCGAAGCTTGCCGGCCGGCGCGTTGGCGGGCGGCGATACACGGACCCAGTCCCGGGTCCCATTGACGGTGGTCTGCGCCACCAGCGGCAAAGCGAAAAGAACGATGTAGCTTCTCATGTTGGCTCCTCCTCAGAACGAGCGGACAATCGTGGCTCGGAAGTTTTGGGTTGGCGGATCGACCGCTCCGGATGTGAACTTGCACAGCCGCACGGTTACCTGGTTGGTGGCGCTGACGTACATCACGCCTACCAGTCCGGCGTCGAGCGTGTGCGGCCAACCTGGCGCGATGGAATCGAGTGTCCCGGCGCCGGGCAGCGAGATGGTGGTTTCGGCGCATGCTCCCGAAGAGATGGTGGGGAAGTCGTAGGAGATAGTAGCGGTGAGGTAGGTGGGGACGGACGCTGTGTCGACACCGATCCGCTTTTGGCCCGGCGCGATCGGCGTGATCAGGATGCCGCTATCGGCCGAGATCACGTCTCCGGATCCGCCCGCTGAACACGGGCCGCCATTGCTGACCACGTTGCCTGACGCGTCAAAGCGCGCGCAGTCGTCGGCCGCGAACGTGCCACCGCCGAACATCTGGACCTTGGTGCCGCCACCCTGCCGGCTGGCCGCCGCGATCTGCGATGACTGCAGGGAGCCTCCGATGAGTGAGAGGTCCAGTTGGCCTTGCACTACGTCGAGGTCGACTTCGCGATTGGTTGCGTCTTGGGTGACCGAGACGCGGCTGGAGCCGGCGTTGATGTTGCGGAATTCGAGGTTGACTCCGGTCTTTTGATTGAAGACGCCCACTCCGCCGACGCCTACGTTGGAAGCCGTGTTCGCCTCACCGGTTCCACCGCCGCCACCACCTCCTCCGCCGCCTCCGCCCGTGCCGTTCACCACGCAGCGGCCGCTTTGCGCGCTGGCGAAGGTGACCACCACGGTGCTGGTATTGGTGATCAGCAGCTTGTCGTACTCCACGAGTTGGTCAGAAGTGTCGTAACAGCTCACCAGTACGTTGTTGGTGTTGAGGCTGTGGGTGACAGTGACCGAGGTTTGGGAGACGAACGACTGCGACGGATTCGCGGAGCCTGTGCCGCCACCGGTTTCGAGAGTCCAGGTGTTGGCCGCGGTGCAACCGTAGAGGTTGGCGCCGGCCGGGGAGTTCGTTTTGAAAAAAAACTCTCCGACGGCGCAAGTGGCTGGAAGCGTTGTTCCGGTTTTGGCCGGTTTGGTGGACCCGGCTGCTGAGAAGTCGACGTTGCGGGTTTGCGTGCGCAGGTCGATGGTGGTTTGCGCGGTTCCGCCCAGCGGAAACAGGATGAGTGCCAGCCCGGCGGCCGGCGCCCAGCGGCGCTGATGAACTGTCGAAAGACGTGGTTGCGATTTCACTTTTGTCTCTCCGGTCCCGAAAAGCAAAAGCCGCCAGATACGCGCCTGGGCGCGCACTAGCGGCTCTGTGTCGAGGCTAACGCCTAGACGGAAACCGGATGCAAAATCGTTTCCGCCAAACGACGAAGAACAAAGTGACTTACGATTTTTCCGTTACACGTGACGCCCGGGTTTTGCGGAGCGAAAACGGCAGTTCCACGCCGAGGAACAGCGCCAGGGATGCTGCAACCGCTGTGGCGAAGGCCGCAAGCAGCAACACCAGGAACGCCCCCCCTCCCGCTCGCGCGGGACCGTGCGTTTTGGCCACCACCATCGCCAACGCGTGCAGCGCCAGGCTGTGCGCCAGATAGAACGAGTAACTCATTGCGCCGAGTAGCCGCAAAGGCTTCCATTCGAAGGCTCGCGCGAGCCATCCGCGGTGTGCGAAACATTCGCGCGCGAATGGGGTGAGGCTGACAGCGACGATCAATGTGCGGGTGAGAGTTCGCCAAGGATCTTCGCCGAGCGGATTGTCGGCTTCGGTTCCGCGCGGCAGGAGCGCGGCAACGCCAGCGATTGCGATGAGAAGCCCTGCCAATCCTAGCGCTGGAATCCGTGGGTTTCGATGGCGGAGTTCCCACGAAACGATGCCCGGGAGGAACAGCAGGAATCCGATGAGCACCAGCGGGGAAAAGGGAATCGCCGGATAGTAGCGAGTGGGGTCGCTGAAGACGAACATCATCGCGGCAGCCGCCAGGGCGGTGATCGCGGCCATGCGAGCCAGGCCGCCGGAAATCCACACAACGAGCGGGAGGCCCAGGTAGAAAAAGATTTCGTAGCTCAGTGACCAGGCCACGGTGATGATGGGCTTCAGGTCAAGCACACCCGGCAGCAGCAGCGCATTCTGCAGTAGGTAGATGGATGTGGCGGCTGCGCCCGGGGGAATCTTCGACCGCTCGGGGAACAGCGCCGACAACGCCACGTATGTCACGAGCACTGCGGCGAACGTCGGGTACAGGCGCTGTATCCTCCTGCGCCAGAATCTGAGCAAGGGTGGCCGCCGCTCCACCAGGATTCCGTAGATGAGAAAGCCGCTGAGGGCAAAAAACAAATCCACTCCGGAATGTCCGGCATCGGCGAGCCACAGCGCAGCGCTTCTCCAAGCCGGCGGCGCCCACTCGCCGAAGTTGCTGTGGAAGTGGACGAAGAAGACGAGGATCACGGCCAGCCCCCGCACGCCATCCATCGCCAGGATTCGTCCAGGTTCGGCGCTGGATTCGAATGCGGCGGAGAGTCGATCCCTCCACATGAAGAGTCCAGTGTAACGGCAACGGGGATAACATAAGTTCTGATGTTCGCCCGGGTCCGCTGGGGAGTGTTGTTCTCGCTTGCTGTGCTTGCGCAGGAAGGATACGTCCGCCCTGAAGTGTGCGCGGGCTGCCATGGCGAGATCGCGGCGTCTTACGCGCAAACCGGAATGGGGCGTTCCTTCCGCCGCGTGCGGCCGGGTGAGGTGCTGGCAGGGTTCGACGGCCGCGAATTCTCGCATCGGGGGCAAAAGTTCCGGGCGGTGACGCGGGGGGGGCGGCTGTTCCTCGAGCGCGCGCCGGATGCGCTGGATCCGCGCGGAGCAGGGAAAGAGGTCCACTACATTTTCGGATCGGGCAACCACGCCCGCAGCTTTCTCTCGCGGACGCTTGCGGGCCGTCTGGTGGAACTTCCGCTCACGTGGTACCCGGAGTCTGGCGGGTATTGGGCGATGAGCCCGGCGTTCGATCGTCCGGATCATCCGGGCTTCACGCGCGAGATCGGCTTCGAGTGTATGTTCTGCCACAACGGTTATCCGGCGATGCGGGCGGGTGAAGATTGGCCCAGGAACTCGCCGGTCTTTCCAGAGACGCTGCCCGAGGGAATCGATTGCCAGCGCTGCCATGGTCCGGGCGCGGCGCATGTGTCGGCTGCGGGCTCGGGCTCGCTCGCGCGTCTTCGTGACTCCATCGTGAATCCGGCGCGCCTGCCCGCGGATCGCCAGATGGAGGTGTGTATGCAGTGCCACCTCGAGACTACGAGTCTCGCGCTGCCAGGCGCGCTCACGGTGCCGGGGCGCGGTGTGTTTTCCTATCGCCCCGGGGAGCCTCTGGCGAACTACGCGCTGTTCTTTCAACCTCCGGATCTTCGCGAGCACTTCGACTTCGTGAGTTCGGTCACGCGGCTGCGCGACTCGGCTTGCTTTTTGCGTTCGGCGGGCAAGATGACATGCACCACTTGTCACGACCCGCACCGGATTCCTCGCGGCCAGGCGGCTGTGGCGCACTATTCGCGGGTGTGCAGATCGTGCCATTCGCAGGCGCTTTCGGCTGCGGCGCACAGCACGGTGTCCGAGTGCGTCTCGTGCCACATGCCGAAGCGGCGTCCGGAAGACGTGGTCCACGCCATGGCCACGGATCATTGGATTCGCGCGCGGCCCACGGCGCCGCCGCCACCGGCAGAGGAGCGCCACGATGGCAACACAGCTCCGTACCGCGGCGAAGTGAAGCTCTACTATCCGGCTGCACTCAAGGCGAATGCGGAGCAGCAATTGACGGCGGCGATCGCGCAGGTGAAACAACAGGCGAATCTAGGCGAGGGAATCCGGCGGCTGGAAGCGGCCATTGCGCGCTGGAAACCCGCTTCTGGCGAGGCCTATTTCGAACTCGGCGAGGCGTTTCGCAACGCGGGCAACTTCGCGCGCGCGGAGCAGGCATTCACCGAAGCGTGCCGGCGTTCGCCCGCGCGGTGGGTGCACTGGTACGGCTACGGACTCACTCTCACCGCCGCCGGCAAGTTTTCGCGAGCTCTCGAGGTGTTGGGGAAGGCGGAGCAGCTTGCTCCCGCCGAGCCCACGATTGTGTTCGCGTCGGCCGAAGCGCTGATGAGGCTCGGCAGGCGTGACGAGGCGATCGCCGCCTATCGCCGCGCGCTTGCGCGGAATCCGGACATGGCCGAGGTGTGGAACAATCTGGGGTCGGCGCTGGTGGCCGCGACTCAACGCGACGAAGCAGAATCCGCGTTTCGCGAATCTGTGCGCATTCGCCCCGATCTCGCGCCAGCGCAAGTGAATTTGGCGAATCTGCTGCTCGGCGGATCTCGTGTGGATGAAGCGATCGCGCGTTATCGACTCGTGACAGCGGCAGCGAAGGGGCGGTTTCCGGCGGTGCACCTGAATCTAGGCCTGGCGCTGGCCGCGAGGGGGCGCGTGACAGAAGCTCGGGCTGAATGGAGCGTGGCCGCTTCCGGCGAAGATGCCGGCGTGAGTCGCGCGGCGAAGGAGTTGCTCAGCCGGTGATCAACCTCTGACGCGGGCGAAGAAATCATCCGCGCCGACTTGGCCGCCCTTGAAGACGACCTCAATGCCATCGCGACGCGGATTACTGGACCATGCGCGGCAGAGCGGAGCTCCCGTGGCGGCTCGGGCGACGAAGGTGAGCGCGTCGATTCCGAGCGCGGCTCCGGCGTGCGATGACGTGTCGCCTCCGGCCACCACCACGCCGCACGTCGCTCTCATCGAGCACGCGCGTCAGCGTGCGGCCGGCGAGAGTGGCGAGTTGCTCGCGGAAAGCGGCGCCGGCGGGGAGTTGATCTTCGGGTCCGATGGCGCTATGGATGACCACGCTCTTTCCCGCTTTGAGTTCGCAGATCGCCTGGGAAGCGGCGTCTTCGCCGGCTGGGATCAGTTCGAAACCTGCGGCCGCGGCGGCGCGGATCTGGCGGCCGGTTACGGGAGAGCAACTTCCGGAGAGCACGACGAGGCGATCGGCGGGGCGGATCGTCGTCACGGCGTCGTCGCGAAGTCCCCAGTGCGCGGCGAGCGAGTACTCGACTCCCGACGAGCCCACGATGAACCGGTCGCCTTGCAGGGCGCGGTTCCATGCCAAGGCTCCAGCGCGGGCGAGCGTTCGATCGTCGAGCACGTCGATCAGCATCGCGTCGAATCCATCGGTCCATGTGTCGCTGGTCAGATCGATGAGACCAATGCGGAGCGCCGTCTGCTTCGCAAGGTGGAGCCGCAGGTCGGCTTCTAGCATCGGCGTCACCGGATGCCGGCTCATCGGGTGGCGGTCAATGCGGGCGATTCCTTCGGGCGAGCGCGCGAACAGGTTCCCGAATGCGGTGTAGCGCCCGAGGGCTGGAGCGCCCGCGACGATCGGAACACAAGAAGCGCGGAAAATGTTCCGGCCGATTTCGAGGGCGCGACCGATGTTTCCGGTCTCCGGCGCGCTATCGAACGTGGAGCAGACCTTGTAGTGAACGAGTGGCGTTTCGAAGCGATCGAGGGCGCGGAAGGCTTCGGGCAAGTTCGCATCCATCCACTCGGGAGACCGGCTGCGGCTGCTTCCCGCCAACCCGAACGCTCGATAGCCGCCGAAGCGTTCGCGCAAGGCATCGGATGGCGGCGAGAGAAAGAGCGCGGATTCGATGCCGCGCGTAGCGAGGACTTCGAGCACGTCTGTGGATCCGGTGAAGTCATCGCCGTACCATGCAATGAGCCGGCGTGCTGCGAGCCGATGCGGCACATCGCTCACTTGGCGAACATCTCCACGGCTTGGCGAATCTCGGGATACTTCGCACTCGCGGCGGCGAGGTCATCGCCGGAAATTGCCGCTTCCCACGCGCGGCGGACGCTCGAGACTCCGCCCGCGATCCCTGCCGGATGCGCCATGATGCCGCCGCCGCAGGCAAAGATGAGATCCGCGGAGCCGATTCCGCGCCAAGTGTCGAACGCCTGGCCTGCCCATTGTCCGGACGAGAACACCGGCATGATCTCGCAGCCGCGGCCCGCGCCTTCGAACATCGGAGTGAGGCACGCGCGCGCCGACGCCATCACGGACTCGTCGCTTTCGCAGAACTTATTGCGGATGCCGTTGACGTGCGCGTGATCCACGCCAGCGAGCCGCCAGAATTTCTGGTACGCCACGTAGCTCATGCCGATCGCGGGTGAGCGGCTGAACATGCCCCATCCATTGCGATGCGCGTGGATCGGGAGCGAGCTGTGGCGGCGCAACGCGGAGACTCCGGCCAAGCCCACGCCGTTCACGCTGACCATCACGCACGTGCCGCCGTGCTTCGCGACCAGGTCATGGCGAGCGAGCATCTCCTCGACTTCACCAGTCACATTAAACGCGAACATCACCTTCTTTCCGGAGCGATCGGCGTGGCGATTGATCACGCGCATCACCGCTTCCACGCGCTCAGCGAACGGACATCCATCGCCATCGCACTGGAGCTCGTCATCTTTGATGAAGTCGATTCCGGCTTCCGCCAATTGCGACACCATGGCCGCGGTTTGTTCGGGTGAGAGCCCAACGCTGGGCTTGATGATGGTCCCGACCAGCGGCAGAGCAGGCACGCCGGTGAGCGCGCGTGTTCCCGGGATGCCGAACTGCGGACCGGGGTAGCGATCGCGAAAGGCTTGGGGCAGGGAAACGTCGAGCAGCTTCAGTCCGGAGAATTGCTGCAGCTCGAAGAGATTTCCGGCCACAGTGGCCATGAGGTTCGGAAGCGAGGGTCCCAGGTTGGCGAGCCGCCATGAGAGGGAGACGAGCGCACGGCGATAAACCGGCGGCGTGCCTTTGGGAACGCGTGCGCCGGGCAGCGATGGTGAGGCGGTCGATTCGATCTCCTCGATTCGCTCCACTCGGGCGGCGTAACGTTCGCGTAATTCTTCCGTCTCGCCGGGGACTTTCACGAACGTACCGGACGATTGCTCTCCTGCCATGGTCTCGGCGGCCGCTTCGAGCTGGAAGGCAGTCTCGATCCAGTACTCGGCTCGGATGCGATCCTTCATCGGCTCGCTCCAAGCAGAGGCTTCGAGACATCGATGCGCGAGAAGAGAAAGGATCCGATCAGGAGCATGGTAACGATGGCGAAAAGCGGCTTGTCATAGCTCTCGAGCGCAGTCACCAGGTATCCGAAAATCACCGTACACAGGAAGCCGCCGAGTTGTCCGGCCGAGTTCATCGCGCCCGTTGCCGCGCCCGCGTGCTCGCCTCCAAGTTCGATGCACAGTGACCAAGCCGACGGAAGCATGACGTCGAGCACGCCGAATCCGCAAGCGAGAAACACCACCACCGCGATCTTGCCCGTGGTCAGCGCCGTGGCAGCGAGCATCGCGGCGGAGGCGGAGAGGGCACAGGTCCCGATGAGCACACGCCCGCGGTTCGATCCGAACCGGCGGCATGCGATCTCGCTCAAGAATCCTCCGCCGACCGTCGCGGCGGCGCTGAGCAGAAACGGTAACGCCGACGCCGCGGCCATCTGGCCTTCACTGAATCCGCGCCCTTTCACCAGGAACGTGTGCATCCAGGAGAAGTAGAACCAAGAAGCCCATGCCTGGCACGAGTACATGCCGAGGATGATCCACAATTGCCGGTTTCGTAACGCCATGCTCCAGTCCACCGAGTGCGAGTTCGCTGGGCGCTCCGAGGTTTTGTCGCGATAGATGGCGAGCCACACTGCGCACCAGACCACTCCTACCGCTCCGAAAATCCAAAACGCCGCGCGCCATCCGAATGCCTGCTGAATGGGGACCACCAGCAACGGCGCGATCGCTCCGCCCGCGCGGCTGGCGCCCCAGATGAATCCTTGCGCGCGTGCATGTTCATTGCGTGGGAACCAACGCGCGACTACGCCTGCCATGTTCGGAAAAGCGCCGGCTTCGCCCATCCCGAACAGGAATCGCGTGATCACGAGCGGAAGAAAGCTCGACATCGCACCAGTCAACGCGGTGAACGCGGACCACCAGCCCACGATGCGGGCCAGCACTTTGCGCTGCCCCCAGCGATCGCCCATGACGCCCGTGGGAATCTCGAACAACCCATACGAAAGGACGAATGCGCCGGTCACCCAGCCCCAGCGCTCGGGTGAGAGGCCGAGTTCGCTTTGCATGCGCGGTCCGGCTACTGAGATGCAGATGCGATCGAGGAACGTGATGATCGAGAGCGGGACGAGCAGCGCGAGAATCGCGTGGCGGTTCATTCGCTAGCCCAGCGCCGCCAGCACTTCGCGGGCTTGCTCCATTGCCAGCGGAGGGCTCGCAAGGATGGGCACGCTCCGCTGCTCGGGCGAAAGTTGCTCCACCACGCGGGCCATCGAGGCTTGCGCGAGCACGATCACATCTACTTCCTTCGCCAACTCGGTGAGCGCTTCCTTGACTGCGCGGTCATGGGTTTGAGTGTCGCCCCGCAGCACCGCGGCGAACGCGCCTTCGCACAGTCGCGAGACGATCTGCGGCGAGCGGCCCAGTCGTTCCGCCGTGGATCGCACCAGTTCCACCGTGGGCGCAAGCGTGGTGTCGAGCGTGGCGATGACGCCGATCCGCTCGCCAGATTGCACCGCACGCTCGGCCATTCGCTCGTCGATCCGCAACACCGGGCCATCGAAAAGGCCCCGCGCCACGTTGACTGACGGTCCGATGGACGAACAGGTGACCATCACCGCGTCGGCTCCCGCTTGAAACGCCGATTCCACGTGAGCGGCGACGCGGCGGATCGTCGGCTTGGTGAGCTTGCCTTGTTGGATCGTGTTCTTGATCAGGCTTTCATCCACCATGTGGAAGATCTTCACGCCTTCGAGGTGTCGCGTGGCGAGCTCGGTGAACGCCGGAACCAGCACAGGGCTGGTATGAATCAATGCGAGTGTCCGTTGCATGCTACGCCTTCACCACGGTAGCCTTCTTCAGAAAATCAGGATCGATGGTGACGCCGAGGCCCGGGCCCGTGGGAACCTTCAGCATCCCTTTCTCGCTTTCGAGTGACGAGGTGTCGGATTTGACCGGCAGGGTATCGTCGTCGCCCTTGTATTCTTGATGAGCGCCGCAGTTCGGAACAGCCGAAGCGAAGTGCGCGATGTAGAGAAACCCGAGTCCGCCGCCGGACATGTGAGGCGTGCAGTCGAGCCCGGCAACGGCTGCCATGCGAGCTACCTTCATCGAGCGGATGAGTCCGCCGAAGTAGAGCAGATCGGGCTGGATCACTTGCGCGATGCCGTGTTCGATGATGCGGCGGAATCCGCGTAGGCTCATCTCCTCTTCGCCGAGCGCGATGCGGATATCGAGAGTGTCGGCGATTTCCTTGGTCTCGTCGTAGTAGTCGAAGGGGACGGGTTCTTCGAAGAATCCGAGCTTGTACTCTTCCATCATGCGGCCGATCCTGATGGCCATCGGCACGTCATATGAGCCGTTGCCGTCGGCGTAAATGGCCATGCTGCCGCCGAAGGTTTTGCGCGTGAGCGGAATCATTGCGAGGTCGCGCTTGGTGGAGGCGTCATCATAATGCATGCGCGCGCCGAGGCGGAACTTGATCGCCTTGGCTCCGGTTTCGCCCACGATCTTCTGCAGGTACTCGATCTCGGCTTCCGGCGAATTGCCGCGATTGCCGCTGGCGCGGTAGACGGCGATCTCGCGCCGCACCACGGTTCCGATCAACTCGCCGAGGGGCTTGGCGGCAACTTTTCCCAACATGTCGAGCGTGGCGATTTCCACCGCGGCCACGCTCACCCAGAACGGCAAGCCTTGCCACTTGTAGTTCGACCCGGCGAGGTACACTTCCTGGAGCAGCGCCTCGAGCTGCCGCGCGTCTTTGCCTACGAACACTGGCGCCACCTTCTTCACGACGATCGGGTAAGCCGCGCTCATCACGCTCGAATGTGCGTCGGCGAAGCCTTCCACGCCATCCGTCGATCGCACGCGGACGACGTAGCTCTTGCCATTCTTGAGCAGGTCGATCGACTGGATTTTGACTGGGTTTGAGAAGAGGCTCGTCTTCAATACCGGCGCGGCCATGGCCGCGGCGAGCTTGGCGCCGAGGCCGGACTGCTTGGCCGGGGCGGCTCGGAGTGCGGTTCCTGCAAGTGCGGCGGGAGCCAGTTGGAGAAAATCGCGGCGACGAGGCATGAAGGCTATTGTCCTATAATCCTCGTCGTCGGGCTCCGTCCGTGCGAGTGGCGGTGGGTGCCGATACGGCGTTGCGCGCCACTCGCAACTGATCGGTGCCATTTCCTTGACATGTATCCGCAATGGATATATGCTTGGATCATGGCAAAGAGGAACACCGGACAAGGTCCTCTGAGTCCCGCTGTGCTGCACATTTTGTTGGCGCTCTCGACAGGCGAGCGGCACGGTTACGGAATCATGAAGGAAGTGGAGGCGGATTCCGAGGGTAAGGTGAGGATGGGTCCGGGCACACTGTACGGCTCCATCGCTCGGATGACGGATGCTGGGCTAGTTCGGGAATGCGACCGGCGCGTCGATCCTGCGATGGACGACGAACGACGGATCTATTACGAGTTGACGAAGGCTGGGCGCTCGGCTCTGGAAGCGGAACTCGAGCGGTATCGCGTCGTCGTATCTGTGGCTGAAGGACGTTTGGTCCATGACAACAAATAGTGCTGGCAAGCGCTACAGGGCTTGGTATGCGTTGTTGTTGCGGCTGTATCCGCGAGCCTACCGGGAGCGATTCGGCGAAGGGATGGCGCAGACGTTCAGCGACATGTGCCGGGAGTCCGCCGCCGCCGGGCGCGGCCTGTTCGGGCTGACGCTGTGGGTGTATGGCGGCACCTTGCTGGAAATTCTGAGGGAGAACATGACTCATATGCCGATTGGAAAAACGGCGCTTCGTGTAGCGCTAGGAGCGCTGGCAGTGTGGATGGTGCCTGTAGTGGCAGCGCAATTCGTGGACGACTGGCACTGGGGCGTGGGCGGTTTTGTCTGGGTGTATTTTCTGTTCTTCTTGACCGGGATGGCCATTGCGCTGGTTGCGCGGCGGATGGGCGTGTGGTCGTACAAGACCGGCGTTGCGTTGGCCCTGTTGAACGGGTTTGCCTTGGGATGGTCGACCATGGTTCAGATGGCGGACTCGGGCCACCCGGAGCGCCTGTGGTATCTATGCGTGCTCGTGGTGGGCTTGGTTGGGGCGAGCCTGGCGCGGTTGAAGGCGTCAGGACTGGCTGTCACGTTGTTCGGGATGGCGGCGGTACTGGCGCTGATCTCCGTAATCCTGCCTTCCGGCGCTCCGCCGGACCAAGCCTGGAGAATGGCCATCGGGCACGCTGTCTGCGCGGTGTTGTTTGCGTCGTCAGGGATATTGTTCCGGCACGCGAGTTTGGCGCCGAAGAACGGCTAGGCTAGGGCGTCCCGTCCGGAGGTGCCATTCAGCCCTACGCGCTGGCGAGCCGTACAGATCTCTTTCCGAATGAACACGGCATCGCTTGTTTCCAGGCGGCGCGATCCATGTTATCGAACGCGAGCCGCCTGACGGCAGGTGGCCTTCGCGACAGTTCGTTCAATGTACTTCTGTTGGCGCGCGCTCCCACCCTTCTTGGAAAGGTCTCTTGTGTTGATCTGTGCCCGGATGTCCTCCTCATTGGCGCCATGGGAACGAGCATAGAGCGCGTAGGCGAGGTCAGTCCGGTTGCCGTCTCCGTCGTACCGAGGATCGACGCGGAAGTCGCCGATGGTCTTCAGTCGGCCGTTCGAAGCGCCCCGCTCCACTCGCGGTTTCGGCTCCTCGGCCGAGCGCAGTCTGGCGTTCATGGACGCCCGCGCGTGCTCAAGGACCGCACCCGAGCGATCGAGCACTCGACCGGACTCGGCCTCCACGATACGCACGAACGGAAACTGGCCGTCTGCGCGGACATGCTTCGGCTTTCGGTTGGTGAATCCCGCGAGCCGACCAAAGTGCCGCCAGTCCGCCGAGCTCATGTCCCCGCCCCACCGCTCCGCCAGCACCCGCGCCGCCGCCGTCGACTCCGCCTTCCCCAGGACACCCCATGATTCATCCACGCCTGATAGTTCCCCGGTGATGTTTCCACCACCAGCGCAGGCCGATACCCCGATCTCTTCATCTCCGCCAACGTCTCCGGCTTCAGGTCATCGATTAGGCTCAGCGGATGCTCACCATGCGGTCGGATGTAGATCGCCGCGCCACTCTGCTCGCGCGCCACGTCCGGCGAACCCGCCAGTTTTCATGACTCGAAACGAAACATCGCGTGCCAGCGATCCTCTGAACGCGGCGATGCGGCCTGATTCCAAAAGCAGCCATCCGTCTCGCCGGGTGCGGAACGGCCCATCGAAGGTCTGAGTATCTGTCTCGGAAGCTCCAGTCGGCTCAGACTCGAGGGGCGGAGCCGCGCACTCGATTCTTGTCGTTTGGCCCATGGCGACGAGGGCCAAGGCGGAACCAACCTCAGCTCCGTCGTGCACGAAGTGCACTTCATGCTTCCCCACAGGGAACTATCGCCGGGTGCTCGAGGCCAAGCCGAGTTTTGCCGAGGCGCGCCTAGCTCTAGTCCGTTTCTTGACGTCGACGAAGGCGCTAGAGGAGGCACGTCGGGAACTGGCACCTCTTTTGATCGAACGCGCCGACAATCCCCGTGTGCAGGAGACGCTAGGAGACGTCGAGTACGCCGCCGGAAATCGAGTTGCGGCCACGGCAGCGTATGAGCGAGCGTCTTCCAAGACTGCAGATCCCGAAAAGCGGCACGCTCTGGAGCGGAAGCGCAGGGCCGCTAGGCCCTGACTCGACGAACCGCATGGATCAACTCAAAGGCAACCGGACGGGTTCGCCACCCGGCCCCCGCCGCCCGAACGTCTTGATTGGTTTTGGGCTCCCTTCGAAGAACTAAGAGCCGGCGTTCATAAGGATCGTTCTCAAGACCGGGCAGCAACTCGACCCGGCCAATGTGCGTGGCGCCACAAATTCGCTCTCCGGCACTACTAGGACCTGGGGCCCCTAGGGGCCCTGCGTCGACCTCCACTGACGTACACTGACATGGTACCGGTACGCCGATCCTCGCTTCCACGCCCCATCCCGCCTTCGCGCGGCACGTCGAAATCAAGGCGGGCCACACAGTGCGCGCTTTGGGAGGTTCGGAATCAGTTTTCGAAGGATAGCCCAATTCCAGCAGGTTGGGCCACCTATTCGGCGAGACTGTCTCGTTTGACACCGGAACCGGGGCTTATCGACCGCCGGGCACGGGTCCAGAACTACCCTGCCCGAACACGTCCTCCCGCGTCGAGCCAATCCAGATCGTGAAGCCGCCAGGAAACTCGATCCCTCCGCTGTCTCGTGGCCCGTTCTCCTTCCGATAGTGCTGGATTGCTACCTCTAGGAACTCCTCCGCCGCCTCCCGCCCGCCGAGCCCCGCGCCCTGGCCGGCCTCGGGTACCCTTACCCAGAACTCTTTGCTGCGCCTCCCGTCTGGCGCTTTGAGTGAGACCGGGAACACGCGGGCCCTTCCGTTTCCAGAGGGCACTCGCTCGATCCGCGCCGAGTCCACGATCACGGCGCCAAATGTGCCGCCTCTCAGACTCTGATTGCGAAGGTGGAGCAGCGTCCACAGGGCCGAGCCGTTCAGCTTCGCTGCAGGGCCGCTCTGAAGTGACGGGCGCAGGCCCGTGGTTACCGAAGCGATCCTGTCGTCCAGCGTCTTGCGTCCCGCCCTGCGGGAAGCGGGCCCCGCGCCTTGCTCGAGCGATTGCGGCGCCAGCACGAGATGTGCGCGCTTCCGGCTTCGGAGGGCCCGCGCGACGCCCTCTCCGTGGCCCGCACCCGTCAACAACGCCACTGGCGACGGATGTTCACGAATCGCCAACTCCGCGGTACGAGCAGCCATGGTTTCATTTGACGCCACGCGCGCCTGCCAGAATCCGACGTGCTCGTCCATCGCCGCACTGGCAGACCGGTCTAGCAATCCGGCTTTGGAGGCGCGGTCCTTCACTTCGACAATGACGCGGAGCCGTTGCTCCACTGGTACAGTGCGTCTCTCGTAGATTCCTTTCGACAACGTCTCGAACGCCCTCTTGGCCCAGGCATCGCGCGCCAGGGAAAGATCCACCGTGCGCCGTGCAGATTCTTCCTGTTGGGCCGGGCCGGCGCGCTCGAACTCCGCGCGAGCCTCCCGCACATCACGGGCTTCGGAGACAGACAGCTTCGCTTCGGCCATTTGCAGGATCAGCGAGATCGGCGCCACCGCGTTGACGCCCTCGGGTGCCGCGAAATACTGCGCCTTGACTTCGCCAGGATGCAGCTTCAGATCCGGCCACACCGCTTTCATGAATTCGGGCGCGCCGATCTCGCCGTCTTCCAGTAGCCGCAACGCTACGGGAAACACTTCGGGGCCGCCGTCTCGCGCCCATTCGAACATTGGCTCCGGCTCGCCGTCGACATATCCTTCCACGACGAGGCCGCGTAGGGATTTGTACTTGTAGAGGCGCACGAGCGTCAGCGCGAGTTCCAGTTGCCCGAGCCGCGAGGCATGGTTCTCGAGCAGCACGTAGACTGGAGTCTGCCCCGTGATCGCGGCGCCTGAGCGAACCAGCGACACAGTGTCGCTGGAGATTGCGGGATCGAGCTTTTCGGTGCCCCGCGAACAAGCCGAGATCGCCAGCAGTGCCAACGATACGAGCCAGCGGTAGCGTCTCATGGCAGTCTCGGTGTCCTGGCGAATGCCAGCGCCTGTTCCGCACCTAGCCGCGCCATGCAATGCGGCGGTTCTTCTTCGAGGCCGAGACAGACGTAGGCCCGGGCGGCTCTTCCCCCCAGTCTGCCGAGCGTCAGATACCACCAATAACGCTCGCTATCGGCATTGGGCTCCTTGGCGATGGCGTATTGAACGATCAGGTCACGCAGAAGGCTGTTGCCGCCGCATCGGGACACGAGATAGTCTGACCGGGCCTTTTCCCAAACGGCCGGCAGAACGTGCGGCCGCAGAATCGAAGAACACTCGCACAAATGTTCGAGCGAAATCGCGTAGCCTTCCGGGGGCGCATAGGCGCCCGTGACCCCGCGGTCCGCCAGTCCTGCTACGATTCCCACCGCAGTCAGAGTCAGGGGATTCAACAAGGGGCCGCCGCTCATTCCCCTCATGAACACATCGTCGCGGCCCTCGGATAGGCGCCCGGGGTCGATCCGGAGCACCTCGAGAATCTGCATTCGCGTCCCGAACTGGAAGGTCACTCTCCGGACGGGATCGCGGAACACGTAGCCGTCCGCTTCTTCCGCCCAGTATTGGCCTTCGCGGAATCCGAACGCCCCAACGGGAAACCCCGGATCGGCGTCGAGGCTCATTCCCATTGCCGGAAGATCCAAGCCCTCGGGAAGGTGCAGCCGCGCAACGGCTACGTCGTGAGAGGGGTCAGACTGATCCGGCAGGTATTCCGCTTCGATTGTCCATTCGGCCGGCTCCTGCTGGCGCGAACGGTATTCCATCTTCACCTTGCGGTCTTCTGACTCCACTACGTGGCAACACGAGACGGCGATGCCAGGAGCAGCAACGAACGCGGAACCCATGCGCGGCTCCACCACCCGTAGCATTCGGTCACGGATTTCGAATTCGTATTCCATGGTTCAGATGTCCGATGTGACAGGCGCGAACCGCCGCTCGAGGCCGCCGCCGGGTCTGGGTGGCGGCTGCTCGGGCCGTCTCTCACCTTCTCGTTTTCTCGCCCGCGCTTCTCGCGCCGCTCGCAGCGATTCGACGTCTTCCGTCTCCCGCCGTGTCTTGAACTCATAGCGAATCCGGCCTCCGCCGGGAAGCGAGATTTCGCGAGGCCGCCCTTCGGCGTCGTAGGCGGCCGTGGCTTCAACGTTGCCCCGCGCGGCTCTCACTGGCCCCCAAGGCGAAGTCTCGAAGTGCGATTCGGTGCCGGACATGTCGCGTTCGTAGGTCAGCCCGTTCGCGTCGAATTTGTACTCCGACATGGCGCCGTCAAAGCTCATTCCTACCGAAGCCAGTTGGCCGTCCGGACCGTGGCGTAATTCCATCTTCGTCCCGTTGTCCCACACGGCGGAGAAGCGTCCGTTCTCAAACTTTGTCAAACTGACCGAACCCATCGGGCCCGAGAGTTTCACCGGCGTGACGCCGTCACCGGCATAAGCGACCTCCAGGATCGGAAGCCCCATTCCGGTGATCCGCGCCACCATTCCCTGCTCGGTGTATTCGATGTGGATTTTATCTTCCTTGCCTTTCGCGCGCGCCAACGGATCGGTGGAGCGCATCGAGTACTCCGTCATCCTGCCTGCGGCGTCGTAGGCGAAACGCTCCTCATACTCGCCGTAAGCCGCGCTCGCAACACGGCCATGCCCGTCGTGCGTGAAGGTGACGTGGCGCCTCCCGTCCACTTCCACTGACTTGAGCAGTCCGTCGCTGTCGTAGTGGCGCCGAAATTCATTCCCGCGCGCCGACGTCAGTTTCCACTCGGCCCCATCCGCTATACGGCTGCCCGAAGCGGACCAACCCGTGCCATCGGAAAGCATGGCCGAGTCGGGGCGTCCGGACTCACCGCCGTAGCCGAAGGTGGTCTTGCTACCGTCGCCCGCGGTCTTTTCCGTGACACGCCGCCTGCGTCCGTTCCCGGTGGCAATGTACGTGTTCCCGCCCCGCCGGATCACTGGACTTGGGGGCGCCTGGCTCGCCGGCGTGGGCCGCATCGGCATCGTGGAAGCAACGTAACCCTGTCCGTTGAATGAAACAAGAACGGCCTGCTGCGAGCCGCCCTTGCCACGCGCAGCGCCGATGACGTCTTTCATGCGCGCGGCCTCTCCTCCAGCAGGCCTGTAGGCCGGGCCCACAGTACCATTCACACCACCGAACAGGGAGCGGGTCACAATGCGATTGCCAAAGGTGCGCCGTTCGGAAGACGATACCGCCGATGTTTTCGAAACCGTGGGCGTTCCAGCAGTAGCCTGCTGCCGAACCCACTCCGGGTCCACCGAAACATGGTTCTCGCGCAGCCACAAGGCCAGCACCAGAGTCTTCATCACCTCTTTGAGGCGCGCGAATTCTCCTGACTCCAGGGCAATCTCGTCATAGAGCCGCGTGAACGACTCCACGAACCTGCGATCCACCGCGCTCAAACGTTCACCGCTATCGCGAAGGCCGCCACGGCTCAGCGGATCCGCCGTCACTGGGCGCGCAAAGACCACCATTCGCGGTTCGTCCATCAGGATCGCCGAGCCATCGCGGCGAACCCCAACCTCGCTATCCTTCACTTCGATCCAGAATCGCGTCATTGCGCTCTGGCGTCCCGAAGATTCTCCAGACTCCCACAGCAGTTCCATGACGTTCTTGAATCCGGGTACACGGGAAATGCGCGGGCTCTGCCTTCCGTGTTCATCGATGGCTACACCGAACGAGTATTGCTTCAGCAGCCAGTCGGCGTCGAACATCGCCTTGCCGATACCGGTCCCCGCCAGCAGTTCTTCCTTCGGAAGATAGACCGCCCGCAACCACGGACCTCGCGGATTCTTCGGGTCGAAGGGATCGAGCGAAAACGCCACTTGTACTTTCGGCTTCCCATTGTGGGCGTGGGCCAGGGCCTCTCCGGCGAGAATCCACGCGATGGCGAAGTCATGGGGACTGGTCACTGCATGAAGGCTGCCCTGCGTGCGGCTGAGGATGGTCAGTTGCCCCGCCCCATCGAGTGTGGCGCCGGCGATCGGCCCGAACTCGAGCGAGCCTTCCGCCGAGGCGGACAGATTGATCCCGCCCAATTCGCGGTCCAGCGCGCGGAACAGGTCTGTCGAGAAGTCGAGCCGCGACACCGGACCTGGAGCGCGCTCCGGCAGCAAGCCCGGATAGTTTTCTTCGATCCCGTGATGCGCGGTGCCCACGATCTCGCCCGGCCGGAAGGGCTCGGTAGCCCAGATGGCCACCGCCGCAATCTTCGCGATGGCGCCATTGACGCCGCCAGGAAGCCGTCCGGAGTAGCGCACCTCCGAACCCAACTCGCCCACGGGGGTAGTGATCACGCGCACGATGTCGGAGAACCGGTTCGCCGGATTCTCCTCGCGCACCGGGATCTTGACACCCGCCTTCTCGAAGTACGCGCGCAACGAGTTCGCCACTCCGGC
Organism: Bryobacteraceae bacterium; assembly: GCA_046331625.1. Classification (GTDB taxonomy): domain Bacteria; phylum Acidobacteriota; class Terriglobia; order Bryobacterales; family Bryobacteraceae; genus JAXLQL01. The sequence continues at coordinate 160,305 of JAXLQL010000017.1, read as the reverse complement.
TCCGGCGACCACCACCTCGCTCACCTGCATGCGTCCGGACTTCACGTCGGCGGCGATCTGCTTCTTCAGATTGTTGATCGTGATGGCGCCGTTGCTGTGGGCGCGAATCGATAATGGCTTGGTGGGATCGCTGTCGTACGCGGCTCTCAGTTGGTTCAACACGCGAGTCTTTCCGCCCGGCACGCCTGCATAGTTGGCTGCGGCGCGGAAGGGGTCGATCATGCGCTCCGCCCATTGCGGTAGAACCGGCGTGGTTCCCACTGCTGACGTACTGATCGTGGCCACTCCGTGCCTGGCCGAAACCTCGCTGAGGTCGCGCGGCGAAGTTTCGATACCGGCCACGAATACATCGTTCGAACGGCGCTGCGTCTGATTGCAACGCGGAGCCGAGAACAACTCTGGCTGCGAGCACGAGTGCGCGAACGGGTTGAGGCTGTCGAAGCGGAACATCGATGCCAGCCCCGGTCCGCCCGCAAGTAGGCGTGCCTCGGAAGGCGAGTAGAGCTTCTGATGGATCAGGTACGAGTCGAGTTCAGGAATGTATCGCTCACCCATCGCGCGAAACTCCGGAGCCGCTGAGCCCTCGTGACGCACGCGCTGGGCGAAGGGAGTGAAGTCCTGCGATCCAATGACGGTACCGCTGCGATCGGTGGACATCCGCAGCGAGCTGAATCCGTCTTCGAGGTAGAACTGCGCACCCGCCGCACCCGCGCATCCGAGCAGCCGCTGTCCGTCGTGGAAATAGAATGCGCGTACCGCGCCGCCGGAGTCGACATCGGCCAGCGGCGGAGCATCGGGCAACACGAAGTCGGGCACATGACACGTGCCGGCGCCCTCGCGAACCTGGCAGGCGAGATTGCCGTCGCCATCCCAATCGAGATCCAGTTGAGCGCCGGTTCCGCGCAGCCGGCGCGCCAAGCCGCGCCCGTCGTAGTCGAGAGTGGTCTTCCGTCCGGCCGTCTCGATCTCCCGCAACAAGTCGCCAGCCGTCCATTTGAATTGACGGATACCGTTCGATGTCAGCCGTCCGTATTCGTCGTAGTCGTACTCTGTCGTGCCGTCCGGCGACTTGCTCCTCGAGCGGTTGCCCATCTCGTCGTATTCGAACTCCGTGCGCCGTCCGGCGGCGTCGACATATGCCGAAAGATAGCCACCCGGTTTCCACTCGAGCTTGTTCTCTCTTTGCTTCCCGTCCGAAGCGGTCTCGATTACTTTCGTCACTCGTCCCGCCGCGTCATACTCGTAGCGAAACTCGGCGAGCAAAGCCGCCCCCGCGCGCTCGTGCCGGATCGACGCCATCTGCCCAGTCGAGCCGAACGTGAAGGTGGTGGAAATCCCGTTGGGATAATTGCGCCGCACTTGGCGCAGCTTCGGCAGATACTCATAGGTCACCGCGCCAGCCGGCGTCTCCACGAGCGTCACTCGGCCCAGGATGTCGTGGAAGAGAGCGATCGAATAATCGGGCCGGGGAGCGTCAGAAGCCTCGAGCAGGCGGAGCAGCCCGCGCTCGCGTTGCCCCCACTCCTCTTCGGACGCGCCTTCGGAAAGGAACCGTGAGAACGCGGCCCCCGATCCGGCCATGGAATACAACGAGACGCGGCTGATGCGGCTCGCGGGACCGTAGGCATAGGAGACGAGGTTCCCTCCGGCGCGGCTCCAATGAACCGCGGCGAGCCGGTCAAACGCGTCGTGGAAGTAGCGCACCTCTCCACCCGGATCTTTCATTCGAATCCGGTTGCCGTGCTTGTCGTAGCCGAACGCCACAAAGCCGCCAGCGTAAGTCGCCTTCAGCAGTTGCCCGTGGGCCCCGTAGGAGAAGTCGACCTTCCTGTCATCGGGCGTCGCGATCGCGGCCAGCCTGCCCTCGGAGTCGTAGCGATAAGTGCTCACCGGCTGCCTGCGCGCCGCGCATCCGCCACCCGCGGCGATGATCCCGAGCGCGGCCACCGCAGCGGCTGCCGCGAGCACCCGGTCTGAAGCCATTGTCACGGTTCACCTCATCTCATGGTCCGAACAGCAAAAGCGCATCGAGCGGAGGTTGCGGGAACGTTGCGATCCAAGCCCGTTCCGTTTCGTCGTACTTGGCCGCCTCGCACCGGGCGGGAGTTCCGGGAACCACGGGTACCAGCACCATCGCAGGCGGCCCCTGCGGGCCAGGATCCCCTTGGAACTTGATCGTCAGCGACTCGCGGCTCCGGGTAATGTGCGCCCTCAACGATTCGTTACCGATCTCGCAGAAGCTCGGTCCTGGGCCGCCCGCCGAGGCCAAAACCGGACTGGCGGCGGGCGCGGTCTCGGGGTCCGCCAGCAGCCGCGGCGCCGCCAGCAGGTGATCGATCGCGCCGTGAACGTAATTGGCCACGACGCTGCTCACATCCCAGACCACGCGCACCGCGCCGGAGGCCTGCTGAAACACATCGATCATCCAGGGAGCGCTCCCAGGGTTGGACTCCTCGATCTCCCGAGACGACTCGTCGAGGCGGTCGCGCCAGTATTGCCGGGCGAACTCGGCCGGGGAAAACGGCGACTCGCCGTATCCACCCCGATGAACCTCGCCGGCAAGCGCCGCGCAGGTATCGCATTCGATCAAGTGCTCCTCGAGGCGGGTCACATCGTCCGGCTGCATCTTTCCGAGAAAGTACTTCGTCAATGCGGAGAAACCGTAGTGGCCGTTCATTGGACACCCCACTTTGCCATGAGCCCTGCGCGGTGCGCAAATAACACCGGCAATTTCCCGTCCGAAAGCGCCTGCCGCGCCTTTGACAGTACGCCCGCACTCCATTCGCCGGCTTGCACGGCCTTGCCCTTCGCCTCCTCGAACGGGACGCTTCGATCACGCAGTTTCCAATCGGAAATCCGCCGGTCGAGTGGATCGAACCATGATTGAATACCGTCACCGTGGCGAAGGCGGACGGCCGCCTCCCTCAGGTAAGCCCCCCGCAACGACGCGGCGGCGTCCCCGTAGGTGCGGTCGAGGAACGCCGCCGCCTCGGCCGGCCGCCGTCCGAGAGCGTGGATCCAGAGAAACGCCATCGGCTCATGCGGCCTTCCGAACGAAAGCACGACGGCAAGGCCATCGCGTTCCTGCAGTCGGATCTGCGTCTGAAGCCTGCCATCCATCTGCCGCTTCCACTCGCTGACAGCCTCGCGCACATCGGCGCTACGGTAGCCGGCGAGAGCGGCCATGAAGTCGTGCGAGGCCGGGGCCGCCTGGAGCGCGCGCGTCAGTGGCAGCAGGATTCGCGAACCCGCCGGAGTGGCTGTTGCCGCTGCGAATTCCCGTTCCAACTTGCGCACGATGCCGGGATTCGATTCTCCGGCGAACTCGCGCACGATGCGGTCCGGTTTCCAGTTCAGCAGGAACCACGCGAGATAGCAGACCGCCAGGTGTACGCGGTCCTCCGCGGCATCCAAGGCGAGCCGAACGAGTTCTTCGGTCAGCACCGGGTGTGAAAAATCGATCGTGGCCTCGGCCTCCCTACTCGCTACACCGGACTCGTCCTCCTGGTTCTCTCGCAGAGCCGCTCGCTTATCGAGAATGTCGCGCATCGCGTTGCGAACCACGGTCCATATCCAGCCTGGAAGCAGCGGGTCTGGCAATGCATCTTTCTCTTTCGCTTTCCAGATCTTGATCAACGATCTTTGTGCCACTTCATTCGCCAGGTCCTCATCCGGTCTGGCGACTGCGCGCGCAATCCGGCGCACCTGCGGAGCGAGTGCGTCCAAGTCCGGCTCGAACGTGGGCTGAGCCGCGTACCCTCGATCTAGCATTTCCACTCCTTACCGGGCCCATCGGCGCACACTCATGGACCTCCAAGTCTTCCCCGGAGCAATCGAGCCCGAGCCGCAACCATCGGGCCGCATTCAGGCATTCAGCCGCGGCGGCCTCCACACCGAAGCCCCGACGGCCAATCTCGGCCTCGGCGAACGCGCCGGCGCATCCGTGCGCTCGCATTGAATCGCTGACCAGCGCCCGATCCATGCGCCGCGCCATCGGCGCGCCGAACCCGCACCTGATAGATCGAGCCATCCCCAGCAACCAGTGCCCCGTACGGCCCGAAAGTGAGGAAGGCCAAGCCTTCGCGTTGAAAAGAACGTATCAGGCGTAACGCGTCGAGCGCAACCGCCATGCCCTGCCTGGCATCCACACCGAGCGCCGCGTCGGACTCGCCGAAGAGGACGAACACAGCCCGAGCATGCGGCAGGATGGTCCCGATCCAGTACGAAGCTGGGTGGAGAGCCGAGAGGACCACCGAGAACCGCGGCCCCTCCTTCGCGGCAAGCTTCGTCAGCAGCACACGATCCTCCACTCCGTTGGCGAGCACGGCTTGCGAACAGTTCAGCCAGCCAATGGCTTCCTCGAGAACTGCACAGCCTACCGGCGCTTCGACGGTACTCCGCACGACGGCCACCCCTCCCGCGCAAGGCAACGCGAGACTGGCCGGTGGGGCGTGACTACGCAAAGACCGAACCTCGGCGCCTTGCTGTTCGAGGATCATTCGGAAGGCATCGCCGGGCTCGGCCGAATCCAGAAAGCGCAATGGCACGGATGGATCCGCCATGCGTAGCGCCGCGCACCTGCGGTAGCCGGCGCCGCCGAATCGAGGTCCGCTGGCAAGCTCGAACGCTTCGCGAGGGATCGTGCGAACCGCCTGCACTTCGGTGCCGGGAAACAAGGGTGCGGCCGTCTCTATGCGCACCAGCGCACCGTGAGGATGCAGCGTCACCGCATTTCGCGCAAAGGAAACCGGCACGCCGTCGACAACGTACTCCGGTTCCGAACGCCCCGCAACTGCCAGAATTCCGCTCATCGGCCGAGTCTGCGCCTCCGCCGCGGCAACCACCGCGCCAAACAATTCGAGAAAGAACAGAACTTGTAAAACCTGTTTCATTGCGATTTGGGAATGGTCACGGGAATGGACGCTCTCTCCACACCGCCCGAAATTACACTCACACGGTAGACTCCGGGCCCCAGCTTGGCGTACACGGGAAGGTGCCCTGCCGGCTGCTCCAGGACATGAGCCTGCTTCACCGCTTCTCCACCCTGCGAGAGTTGAACCTCCACGGGCATTCCGGTCTGGGCGCCGCGATAGTGCAGCACCAGCGTGTAGTCGCCAGGTGCGTCGCGCCGCGAGCCCGGGATAGGGTCGCCCCCACGGCACTCGGGAACCCGGCCGGCGCACAGCGGGGCTTGCTCGATCGCCAGTTGGGCCGGGAGCGCACTGTACACTCCGATGCCTGCGGTGACGCCGATCGCGATGGCCCATCCGATCCGCGAAGGAGCCACTCGCGCGGGAGCCGGAACCGGCGCCGCGTTCGGCTTCGGCGCGGTCTGGACTTGGTTCAAGGGCGGCAACGGCGCCGTCACCGTCCGGGAAACCGAACCACTCCGAACTCCAGCGGCCGCGGACTCGGCCATTCCCCGGCCCAGCAGCTTCGATTCGAACGTGATCGCGTCTTCGGCCCGAACCACGCGCAATGCCTGCGCCCACGCAATCACGGCCCAGCAGATCCATACGGGATCTTTTCCCAGTTGCGCTGCCTTACACTCGGCAAACACGGAAGGCAGCAAGACGTCCGCCTCGCCTTTCGATTTGTCCATGAGTTGCCGGACCATGCCGCGGTCGAGCAGGCTCTCCACGAACTCCCGAGCCGATTCCTCCTCGGGGCTTTGCCCGAACCAGTCGCGCCATGACGCGATCAACTGGCTGCGGTCGGTGCGTGCGCGCGGGTTCCCGGCGATCAGCTTGGCGAAAGAGGTGCGGATCTCGTCTCTCGTCACGGGGAGCCTCCTGGACCGGCCCGGACGCACTCGATCCGGCTGAGGCGAAATCCGCTGGCTGCGTCGAGGCACACCGTGCCCCGCACCCGGTCAGTAGCGGAGCATTGCCCGGATGCCGCCTGTTCGATCATCGTTTCGAGCGCGGTCTGCTTGTCCCAGCTCACCAAAGCGTACGCGGCGAGTCCCGTCAGTGGGGGCTCACCCCCGGCGGCCCGGCGCCGGATGCCCTCGAGGAACCGGTAGCGTCCCGGGTGCTCCACGATTGTCAGTGGATAGTGGCTCCGCAGACTGACATCATCGGGCTGGACGGGCGACTCTGTCCATGCGGGAGGAACGAATCGCCGGCGGATGAGCCCGTTCTCGGCAAACGCAACGCTGCCGCCCATTGCGGCGAGCGCCGCGGGAAGAATCTGCTCCGGGTCGGGACAAAAGCGGAGCGAGATCCGTGCTCCGGACTTGGATCCGGCGTCGTCGGTGATCGGAAGCATCGAATGCACTCGTGTCCGCTCGGGCGGCGGCTTTTTCTCCGCCCTCCGTTCGGCGGGAGGAGCGCCCAGAACGATGACATGTACTGCATACCTCGGTTCGCGTGGCTTGGGCGGCGGCGGCGGCGGGGGCAAGGCGATCCGCGACATGAGGGAGAGCAGCAAGGGCAGCGCCAACGGCGACGGCGCCAGAACGAACCCCAACACCAGCTCCAAGCGGCCCCGAGCGCTGTCGAGGATCCCGGTGCGGACTTCCTCGTAGCGAAACGCGGGAACCGGCGGCGGAGCCGGAGCCCGGGTAACCGCAACCGCCGTGCCTGTCTGCATCGAATAGCCTCCGAGGAGTAAAACGGTAATGGCGGCAGGATCCGGTTTGTTCTCGCTACTTTCTTTGCGGCTTGTCCGCGGGAGGCGCGTCTTCGCTAAGTGTCAGGTCCAGGTCGCGGAATTTGTATTCCTTGTTCATTCCCCCTTTCCAGTAGACCCAAGTAATCGAGTGCACCTTGATATTCCTCGGCAGGGGCCCGGCCGGAGGATTCCATTTGATCTGCATGGATAGGTCGTAGGCGCCCTGGTCCCGGTTGCTCACCCGGATCATCGCCTCATCCGGCAACTTGCTTCCCGAAAAGCGCGCTGACACGTCGGGCGCGTGTTTGTTGTCGAGGACCCATACCTCGAGTGTTCCACTCACAAATCCCGAATCCGATTCCAGCATCTTCAAATGGACCTCAATCGGGTCGGTGATCGAGGCATTCTTCCGCAGCCGGCGGGTCCATGTCCGTGGCTCTTGGTTGACCGCCGCAGGCCCAGCCGGCGCTCCTGCCTGCGGAGCCGATGACGCCGTGGTGGGGCGCGGGTTCCGTTTCTCATAATCCTTCACAGCCGCGATCACCTTCGCATAAAACGACTCCATCGACGCTTCCGACATCTCTGCCTGCATCTGCATCGCGTCGAAGCGATCCCGTTGCTTCCGCATTGCCTCGATCGCCTCGGCCTGCGCTTGCCCTACGTCGTCGCGGTTGGCGGTCATTTGCATCAGCCCGATCTGTTTCGAGAGATCGTCGCGAACTCTGGAGAGCCCCTGTAACTGCGAGTCGATCAACGCGATGTAACCGCGCGCTTCCGGCGTCCCCAGCCGCTCGTATCGCTGGCGCTCTTTCTCGAGGGCCGCGGTCTGTTCGGCCACCGCGCCGAGCGCCGTCGCCACCGAAGTTACACGCTGACCGACGAACCGCTTCCAGTCCACGTTCTGGTACCGCTGTAGCGACTGAATGTCCTGCGCGACGTCCTTCGCCAGCCGCCGATAGGCCAACCGTTCCGACTTCTTGTAAGCACGCATCAGCGTAGCGGCCTGCTCGAGGTCGCGGAGCACCGTGGCCGGATCGGCCCGGAAGATCTCCGCCATGAGGCCGGGTTTGAACTGGACCCACGCCTCGAGCTTCTGCGAAGCAGCTGCCACCAGCTTGCCCGGCGGATCGGACAACTCGGGCGGCTCCACCTCCTGGCCCAGGATCGCAACGGTTCCGGCAGCCGCGAACAGAGAGAACAGTGCAACGAATCTCATCGATTTCCCCGCTATCTATTTTTCCATCATTACTTTCTTCATCGGCGGCGGCGGACAGTGTTCATCGATCTGGCTCCGGCGCATCGAATAGTACGAGTCCCAGTAAGATTGCTGGACCTTGAGAGTCAGAAGAGAATCGAGCGACTCCTTCTGCCGGCTCAGAACGTCGAGCCGCGCCTTCTCGAGCGAGTCTTTTCTCGTCGTGAGCGTGCTGCCCTCGAGTGCGAGCAACTCGATCCGGGCCTCGAGGCTCTCGATGCTCTTTTCCAGTTCGGCCAAGGCGGGTCCGATCCCTTGACCCTTCGTTTCCGTCAGTTGCGCTCTCTGGTCCTTCGCGAAGGCCAGTTCCTTCTCGAGATTGGCGATCATTTTCGCGCGCTGCGTGTCTCTGTCAGCCAGATTCGCCATGATTGTCTGGCGGTCGGCGAGGGACGTCTTGGCGTCTTCCAGGTGCCGCTCGTAGTAGTGTTTTTGGCCGGCAATCTGGAACTCGAACAGGTCCTGCACGCCCTTGATGCGCGCCTTGTGGACCGGAGAGCAAATGGCGTGGGATGACGAGGAAGCCCGGGCCCGGCCTTGAGCTTGGCTTCGAGATCGCGGGAGAAATCGAGCGCCATCGCCCGGTTGGCGTCGCTCCACTTCTTGAAGCGCTCGGTCATTTCATTGAGCAGCCCCTCGTAGGCGTCCCTGTCCTGCGCGAACGAACGGATCGCGAACGCCAGCGCGAGCACTGTCTTACGCGTAACGGCCATCGTGGACATAACCTCCGTGTCTATTTCCGTTCCAGGTCCCGGATCTTCCGGGCCAAATCCTTGTCTTGCCGGTCGATCGAGGCAGCCGACCTGTATCTTTCGAGCGCCCTCGCCTTGTCGAACCGCCCCAGGCGATCCCCCTGAGCCACCAGCGTCTGAAACAGTTTCCGTTTCTCCTCCACCAGGGCAGTCAGCCGCTGCAATCGAGGATCGCACTTGGGTCCATCGGCGGGCAGCAGAGCCGCGGCTTTGTCCAATTCTCCGTACGAAAGAGCCGGTTCCACTTTCTTGGCGGCACGGTCCAACTGTTCGTCCACCTTCTTGTAGAACTCGAGGTCCGATTCCTGCCGCCGCAGAAAATCCTTCAACCGGAGCATGCGTTGTTTATCGGCGGTCTTGAACTTGCGGCCCATTGCAATCGCCTGCTTGGACCACTTGATCGCCTCGTTGACGGGATCGGTCAACTTGCTCTCCGAGATCGTCTCGCAGGAGAAGCTCTCGCGGGCGAAACGCGCGTAAACGAGCGCCTCGGTAAACCTCTCCGGCGGCTTGCCTTTGCCGGACTGCGCACCCGCGGGAACGCAGCCGCCCGCCGCCAGCACGGCCACCAATCTCATATGGATCCTCGTTCTCATTTCAACGCCCGAAGCCCGCTCCGAATACAGTAACGGCGGCGCACCGCCGATCTGGACAGCGCCACCGCTGTTTTAATGATTCGCGCCCCCAATCCGTTACCCGGTTCACTTGACAGTGAACCGGATCGAGTCCCATTCCTGCCCATCCACCTTGAGGGTCACCGTATAAATGTCAGCCCAAAGCTTGTTGTTGTACTCCCAGACCCTCCCGATCCCCTCCGGACCGAACTCGACAGGCGATACACCACCTTTGCTGGCGGTCGTCCACTCGATTCTGATCCGCGCGCCGGGCGGTACCGGACCCTGCGAATGCACCGTGGCGCTGAGACTCAACTCCTTCGAGAGAGCCTCGTTGGCTCCGTCGGCGATCAATCCGCCGTTTTTTTGGATAACGAGTGAGTACTTGAGCGGAAGTTGGGCCGGCGGGGGAGGCGGCTCCGTCCGAGGTTCGACAGCGGGCTTGCGATCCGGCGCGGGCTTGGATTCCGGTGCGGGATCGGTTTCCGGCGGCGGAGCCTTGTGGGGCCGCTCACTTCGCGAAACGGGCTCCTCGACCGGTTTCGGGCTCGGCTTTGTGTGCGCCTCGACTGGAGCTTCCGGTGGCGCGGACGGACTTGGCTTGCTATCGGGCGCGTCGAAGGCTGAGGGCCCGGTCCGGGCCAGAGGCGAGGCCGGCGCCGCTGTCATGGCGAACTCGACGGGGCGATCGGGTTTCGGCTTGGACCGGAGCGCGGGGCTGAGCACCGACAGCACGCCGATCGTGACCGCCACGGAGCCGAGCAAAGCGCCGATGAACAGAAGGTTACGGCTATCGTCGCTATTTGGCATCGTTGTCTTCCTCGGCCGGGATCATCTGACGAACGTGAACTTTCCCTTGTCCGCAATTTCCCAGCTTCCGTCGACCGGCCGGATGCGCGCCGCCTCGGCCAACTCGATCCGGCGCCCCAGGTTTTGCGTGCTCAAATTCTTGCACTCGAATACCGTGTGCAACCCACCTGGCCCGCCGTAGAAATAGTCATTCATCGAGACGTCCAGCTTCGGAACGGCGTACCAGTGCGGGCCGAATTTGAAGGCCCAGCAACTGCCCGAGGGCATGGTGCGAAACTGAGCGGCGATATCGGGATTCTTTGTGCGTGCGTCTGCATTGACGCATCCGAACTCTTGACGATCTTTGAACCTGGCGTAGAACTCGTACTGGTTGTCGGGCTTATCCAAACATTCGTTGAACGCCTGGATCAGAGTACGAATCGTCTCCCCGGGCCGGAGCGCGGCCGCAGCCTCGGGCGCGGTTTCCGCGACGGGCTCCGGAGACCGATGCGCGGCGGCCAAAGGCTCCGGCGCGGGAGTGGATTTCGCCTTGACCGGAGGACGAACCGGTGTGCTGATTGGGCGTTGGGCGGGTAGAGGGAGAGCAGATGACCTCTCCCACTCGGCGCTTTCCGGAGTTAGAAACCACTCTCGCGCGAGCGGCCGCAACAGGGAAGCTGTGAACCAGATCAGTCCCGCTAACACCATAACCAGCAGCAGCCATCGCGCATTGGAGAGTTCGCCTTCCAATCGCTCGATTCGCCTCTCTAGTTCCCGGACCCGTCCGTCGACGGTAGACACCCGATCGAGCGCAACCTGAGCATCTCGCGCCGCGGTGACGATCTCGGTGACCTCGGTTTTGTCCTTCCCCGGATGCGGTTGGCCGGGGAGCTTCGGGTCGCCCGGCGCCGCCATCAAGGCCGCTGCCAAGCACAGACTGCAAGCGGAGGGCAATCGCATGCGCGGTCTCCTACCTGCGCCCGCCCGCGGCCGCCATCGCCACTGGTCTGTTGCGGCGCGCGCGTTCCTCCACATACCGCTTCAACGCGATCGTGAAAATCGGTTCAATCCGGAAGTGCTTGGCAAGTTCCTTCTTCTGCAGCGTCACATGGGAGTTCGCCAGTTCCTGATTCACTCCGTCGCGGATCCGGGCGATCTCCGCCGGCGGGAGAGGCTTGCCGCTAAGAGCGGTGACGAACTTCTGGAACTCAGGCATCTCTCCTTCTAGCCGGACACCCTCCAGGATGTGGCTAGCCGTGAGAGGAAAGTGCCAATCCAGCTTGTGATCATTGGCTCGCAACAACGCCTCGCCGGCGATGAGTTCCTCATCCGGAATGTCCGATTGCAGCACCATTTCCTTCTCCGGAAGCACCAGACCGTGCGCGACCTCGGCCTTCGGGTGTTCGCTGATCGTGATCTTGACCGGATTGTCCGGCGTCTCTTCCATTCCGGTTGCCTCGGCCAACATCTTGCGCAGGAGCCGGTCAAAGGCGCAATCCCGCGTATAACGTCCGCGGGCGCACCAGTGGAGGATCTGGCTTCCGTTCCCCCCCACCAGAACGTCCGGCAAACGGTCGCCGTAGCGGTGGCGAAGCCTTAGCGATTGCACCAGCAGACCGAGGTAGTAGAACAACCCGGCCACGCCCGCCTGAACGGTGTTGAGGAACTCGCCCACCAACGGATCGGCGCTTAGCGTAGGCAGGCCGAGCATCAGCTTGGTGTCCTTGTCACGAATGAGAAGCGTGTCCACCTGGGCCGCGAAATCCACCGGGTTGGCCGCGGCTTCCCGCAGATCGCTCAACACCTTGGGTTCGAGGTGGAAAGACTCGAGAACATGCGGCTGCAGCCGCAATGGCGTCACCAACAGGTCGCGGCCGGCCAGTCGAATCGAGGTGTGCAACTTGATCTGATTGCGGCCCTCCCAAATGGCGATGTCGGAAGTGCCGCCGCCGACATCGACGCAGACCGCGCCCTTCTCGATGGACGGAGAGTAGCGCATGAAATATGCCGCGGCTGCGACGCTTTCACTCTGCTTCGCCGCCTGCTGCTCGACCCTGATTCCGGTGCGGCTCTCACAGGAACGGGTGATTTGCTGCCAGATCGTTTGGAAGTCGTCGAGATCCTGCTCTCCAAACGCCGTGGGATACGAGAATCGCCAGGTAACCGAACCTGCCCCCCGCGCAGCAAGTTCGGCGAGAGTCTGCATGCACAACTGCTCGAGGAAAACCGCCGCGCATTTCCTTTGCTCCAGATCGCCCCACTTGAGGTTTGCCATCAACTCGCGCCTCTTGGACATCTCGGAGACGGCGTTCACCGTGTCTGCGTAGAAAATGTGGCCGTCGAGCAACGGCTTGATGGCCGGTCCCCGCCGCATGAGATGGTAGAGGCTCAACAGATGGCGCGTGTTCTCGGTCGCGCCGGGGATGAACTCCCGCCGCATGGCGGCACGGCGGTCACCCGACTCGGAAACCTGAAGGAAGCGGTCCTTCTCGAACGAAAGGCTCTCCGGCAGCCCGTCCCCCTCTGAGGCAAAGACGTTGGTCGATGTGGTCCCGAAGTCCACGCCGGCCCGGAAATGCCGGTTACTACCATTCACAATGTCCGGCTCGAGCAACGGCATCAACCCATACTCGCGGCTTAGGTCGTCACGCGTCTCACGGCACAGCAACGCCTCTGGGAACGTTTCGGTAAGTGTTACCTCGCGCTTGCCTCCTGGATCCCCGCTGCTCTCAACCCTGGCTCCTGGCCGGACTCGAGGCGTCGCATAGAACGTGGATGTCAAGCCCTCTGTCGAGTAGTAGGTATAGTAGGCCTTCCAGACGTCTTCCGGCGGCGAGTCCTGTGGCCGTCCCGGAGGCACTGCCATGAGGCGAAAGCTGGGCCAGACTTCCAGAGCCGGAGCACTGAAGCGCCTGATCTGCCTGGCGCCATACTCCCGGCGAACCACGAAGTCTTTCGCCGACTTCAGGTCGAGCCCCTTGGCGGCACGGTTCTCGCCCGACAGTGGCACGCGGAGCGTCACCGAAATCCCTCCGCCCGGCAAGGTCTCGAACTGGATCCGCGCAACGAGTTCTTTCGGTGTCAGATAGTCGAGCAGGAACTTCCGTAGCGGAATGATCGGAGTGACTCGATTGCCATCGAGTTGGAGTGTGCTGGAACCGGCGCCCGCCATCGTCCCCGGAAACAGATTCGACCCTTCCACCACTGCCAACGTCTCCGTGAAGATATTGTCCTCGTGCAGCAGCGCGACTCCCTGCCCCAAGCTCTGCCCGCCGATCTTGCCGGCGTCGTCAGAGGCTGAGAAACCGCGCAGGGTCTGCAGGCTCGCCATCTGCCACACCCGGATCTGCTTCGCTGTCGTCTTCCAATCATCGGCGATGCGGTTGTTCACCACCAGCAACCTCTTGACCGCGCCATCCGAGGTGGCGCCCAAGCCCGGCGACGGCACCAGTTCGACGTCGGATTGTCCGTCCGCAGGCGGCGCGATCGGCGTTTGCAAGGGCCCGAAGAACGCCGTGACCGGAGCCAGCACGGGAACGGAGACCGTCCCCGATCCGCCAAGCGCGCCAATGAAATCGCTGAGCAGACCCGCCACAGGCTGCGTCAACGAACCGCCCGCCAGAGGATGATTCGCCACCGTGTGCGAGACAAGCGCCAGCCAGTTGGCGAGCTCTTTCTTCTCATGACGCGACAAGTGCGGAATCGGATCCCCGAGAACCTCGCCGTTGAACCACTCCACCGCCTCGCGGTCGATCGCCCCGCGATAGTCCGTAGCCGTACAGACGATCGTCGAGGGCGAAAACATTCCGATCGGCCGGTTCGCCCATTTCACCACCGTGATCTCGGTCCACTTGGCGTTCGACGCCAGGCTGTCCGATGGCGCCAGCCGGGCCGCCACCTCGGCGAACCCGCCAGCGTCGTCGCCCAGCTTCACCGCCGTGCGCGAAATCGGCAACTGCCGCGACCGCTCGAACGCCAGCATCGCCAGCATCCCCATCCACTCGCCGCGGACCAGATTGTGCATCTTGAGCTTGTCGTTGAGCAGCGCCATTTGAAACAGCAGCGGGCGCGCCCACACGTCGGGTACCGCATTGATCTGCGATACCGCGCCGTCGGTGTCGATGCCGCGCGCGATGGTGTCGATCTCGAGCGCCGGGCGACCCACGATTTCCCCGGGCTTGTCAAAGTTGGCCACTGAAGTTTTCGGCAGCAGAGGATGAAGCTTTTCCGTCACGATTTCTCCTGTCAACTAACGGGCGCACTGATCGAACAGAGCCTGAAAGAACCACCCGGCTCCGTCGGCGTTGTCGCGGACCTTCACGTTCGACACCATCTCCCACAACGACGCCAGATCCGGATCGTGGCTGAAGCCTGTGGGTTGCAGCAACTGCGGGAAGTCCTCGGCGGCGAACTCGTCCCGGCTCTTGAGCACCATCAACCGCTTGCCGTCAGGCGCCGCGATCTCTTTCGCGTAACTCGTCGCGTTCACGAGTTCGACTTTCGGTGAATTCGAAGGCGCCGAATTCTGAACCCACGCCCACCACAACAACAGTGACCGGCAATAGGACTCCATGCGGTTCAATTGCTCCACCAGACCCTCTCGCGTCGCGGCCCGCGCCAGAGACTGGCCGTGGCGCTCGAAGTGATCGATGTACCAAGGTGCGCGATATGCCCGGCCGCCCTGCTCGATGTCCTGCAGCATGGGGCGGTACACGTACACGAATGAAACCGCGAAGCGGAGCAGCCGGCGCAACTTCTTCTGGAGCGCCTGCCACGACTCGCCGCCGGGCAGGTCCGGCCATCCGAGCAGCCCCTGCGTTCCCCGCGCCACCAGACGGCACATTTGCATCGGCGCGGCGCCATCCGTTTGGTCCTTCGTGAAGTGCGCGGCCGCGAGCGCGGCGTACAGTTCGATGAAATGAGGCTCGTTGGTCTGCTCCTGCTTGCCGAGCGCCGACGCCTGCATCCGCGACAACCGGTCTTCTCCGAGCGGATAGATCGCCCGAAACGTCGATTCGTTCAGTTGATTCTTCAGGTGATAGTAGTGCAGCGCCATCTGCGAGTTGTACATGAAGTTTCGCGGATCGGCCCACAGCGGGCCGTCCTTGTCTTGGGGCGGCGTGAAGCTGAAGTACGGCAGCATCAGCACGCTTCCGATCAACACCCGGGTCAGCTTCTTCTCATCGCAGGCGTTCTTGATGAGCCGCGCGATGGTCGGAATCCCGGAAGCGCCAGTGCCCCCGAAGACAGAACCCATGAGAACGACATGCGCCGTCTTGCCATTCTGCGTATCCATCTGGATCCGGTCGAACAACTCGCGCCACGGGCCTTCCGCCGCCAGATCGAGCGTCTTGGCCATCACCGCGGCTCCGATCGAGGGGTGGCCGAGAAATCCGCGGTCGAGCACGGCGTCGCGCTCGGCGGAACTGTAGAGCACGTCCATCAGGTCCGCCGTGGCCCTGCCGCTCTCCTGCTGCCGTAGCATGTCGTACTGGAAGAGGCTCCGCAGGCTCGGGTCGGGAACGCGGAACGGATTCCATACCGCTTGCTGGGGAGTCGAAATCTGCACCCGGAACAGGTCATTGTTGGCGCGCCCGGTGTGCAGCCCCTGGCAAAAGCGGTACTCCTGCACCGCCAACTGTGCGCGGCCGAGACTGCCGTTCGATTGGTCGGGATCGACGAACAGGATGTACATCTCGGGCACGTCGACTGCCCCCGAAGCCGCCAGGTGAACCATTGCTTCGGCGCCCTTGGCGCCCGATCCGCCGATCGCGATCAAGTACAAAGCCATTGAGACAGCCTCCTTCGCCTATTTGCCCGATCCGAACGAGAAACGCAGCTTCTCGGCCAACAGCGGAGTGTATTTATACGCTGGCGGGGAAAACCAGGCTGTTGCCAGATAGAAACCCCATACGAACAGCGCCACATAGAACAGGAAGATCCAGGGAAAAAACCCGGCTTCGAGGGCCGTTGCTGGCCAGAACGCCGCGCCGGTCGTGCAGACGGCGGCGGCGATCGCCAATATCAGCCAGGCAGCCCGCTTGTCGGCCTTGCGGTAGTCGGAGACGCGCCACACCCACTGCGCCAGAGCGAACCAGATCAAGTCCAGCAAGAGGATCGCGGCGCCGGCGAACAAGCCCGACTGCAACAACGAATTCGCCCATGAGGAGGTGTCGCCTTCTTTCGGCGTCACCCACACTTCGAGCAGTGTTTCGCCCGCCACCGGCAGCATCAACAATGCGCCCAAGCCGGCCAGCACGAACAAGATCATTCCGAACAAACGCGTGATCGGACTCATTTTGCCTCCATCGTCAGGTTTTTTTCAGATAGCAGTAATACTCGCCCACTCGCGGACGTTGCAGGAGCGCCGAGTCCCACAGGTTCCGCAGGAACAGGTCGAGGTTGAGAGTCTTCGACCCGTCGAATGCGTGCTCGGCGGCGACCGCGTCTTGGTTCCACTGGCCGACCCATGGCGGCAGCAAATACGAGCCCGGCGCGGGGACGAGCAGTATCTGGAACCGGTACAACTCACCGGATTGAAGCGCGGCGTCCTCGAGATTCACGCGAAAGCGAAGTTCGCCGCTCGTGACCTGGATCCCTTCCACAGTCATCGCCTGCCGCAAATCGGGTTCCTGGCAGTAAGGACCGTCCGGGCATGGAGGTTTTTCCTTCGCCTGCGCGTGCCGGTACCGCGCGACGCTCACTTCGGCCCGCAGTTCGCTCGACGTGAAGGGCGGGACGAACGACGCCGGATGCAACGCTTGGGCAACCGACAGGAGATTGGGTTCGTTTTGTTTCCTGGCTCCGTCTTTCGGCGACCGGCGTCCCGAGTGGACTCGTAGCTGTAAGCGGAGAGGATTCGGACTGGTCTCGCGAACCAAGCTCCGGACCTTGCTGACTCCGAGCTTGGAGGCCAAGGTCAGGTCTTTGTATGCGGTCGGGGGCCAGGCGAGCCGCTGGCCGAGAATCAGCCTATGGGCGGTGCCGGGAACCGCTGGCAGGCGTTCGGGTAAACGCGCGAATAGGGTTTCGAGGTCGCGCTGGCGCCCGAGCCCGAGCACGAAGAACGGCCGCGACCCGCCCCAGTTTCTTACGGCTTTCCGCCCGATTCCGACATCGAAGATGTCGCCCTGGAAAGGACTCCGAACCGCCATGACGCCCACCGACAAGCCCTTGGCGATGTAACGGTCGCGGATCTGAAGCGCGACCGTGTGGACATCGTTGTCCTGCTGGAACAGATCGGTCACGAAGACCACCAGCCGGTTCGGGTCCGCCGCGGAGATTACCCGATCGATTCGCGTGACCAAGCCCGAGTACATCGATGGGCGGCGCAAGTCCGGCAGCATCTCCACTCCGAAGGGCTGGGGGCCATCGCTGTCCTTGGTGCCGAAGCGGTGAAACCTGGCCGTGCCCTTGGGAAACCAGAAGGGAAGCCGGCCCAGGTCTTCGATAACGGTGTCGAAGGCACTGGCGGAGGCGGCGCCGACGAATCCGCGCATCGACTTCGTGGTGTCGAGAAAGATGTCGATGTCGAGCTTGGCGGGCTCCGACTCCACGAAGTCCACCGCCTCCGGAAACGGTCCGCGAGTGAAGCACGAGTAGGCGCTGCCGGTCAGGACAGCCAGCGGAAGCGCGCCGAGCACGCGGCGTCGCGACAGTTCCCTCTCTGACGTTGTCTGGGTCATGCTCCTTGTACCATCTCGGACGCTTGGGTAATGTCCCCACTTGCTCTAACGTTACCGGGGAGGAAAAATGTCGTGGCGCGGGATGTTTTTTCCGTTAGGCGGCCCGTGTTTCGAGTTGCGTGGGCCGCGCCGGGAGCGCCATAGGGCCAAATGCAAGAGCGCGGCGAAGCACACAATGCGAGTCAATCGAAGTAGCCGCAACGAAGGTAACGGCCCAATGCGGCCGCAACCCTCTGGGCGGCAGGAGCTTGCGCCAGCAGGCTACGTTACCCGGCGCTCGAAATGGACGCTCATCGCTTCCCTCTCGCACCCAGCGCGCCAACGGCTGCTAGCGCGTCCCCAACGCCTGCCTGCACAGTTCCGCGTCAAGCGCGGAGATGCCCGGGAGGTCATCGCAGGCGTTTGGCTCGCCCGGACCGGCTTGGTCCGCGATCGAGGCGGCCAACGCCCACGCCTGTTTGAACTCGCCGGGACGTTCCAGGGCAGCGAGCCCTTGCGCGAGCAGAAGGGGCGGCGGAAGCCGGGGGAAAGAGTGAATGCCGTCATTGTTCGAGAGGGCCACCGAAGGGCGGCCGGCGAAACCGGCGGCGAGGGCCTTAATAGGTCCGGTGAGGTTTGCCAGCCTCGCCAATGGCGGTTGCTTCCGGCTGGTCACTTCCACGGCGATGCTGATCTGCCCGCTACGTTCGGCGATCACCAGCGACGCGGA
This sequence comes from Bryobacteraceae bacterium, assembly GCA_046331625.1. Classification (GTDB taxonomy): domain Bacteria; phylum Acidobacteriota; class Terriglobia; order Bryobacterales; family Bryobacteraceae; genus JAXLQL01. The sequence continues at coordinate 141,886 of JAXLQL010000017.1, read as the reverse complement.
ATCGAGGAACGAGAGCTTGCTCACGGGTCCGGACGCCGTTTCGGGAGGTAGTCGCCATACCCTCGCCAATTCCGGTTCTGTTGTCCAGATCTCGATGTTGCCCTCACCGCTGGCGATGGCGAGGTGGGCGCCGTCAGGCGAAACGGCGATTGCGTTGGCCGGTTCAGGCAGTTGCACCGATTGCCCGGGGAGCACGAACTGATCGTACAACTGGAGCGTCCGGCCCCCGGAAATCACCGCGATTACCGGCTTGTCCGCGCCACCGGCGCCGAACGCCGTGACGGAGCGCCCGATCCTGTGCCGCCGCTGTCCGGCCGCCGCGAATCCAGTTCGAAGGCTCGCGGCGGTCCACTGGCGGAGAAACCCGTCAGAGCCGAGCGCGAAAACGTACTCCTTCGAAGCGGCCACATGTTGGACGTCGCCGGCGCTATCGAGGGGCAGATTTCGCTCGGGGCCGTCAAGAGGGATTCGCACCAACGCGTTATGCGCCCCCGCCAGCAACCCAGGTTCTCCCGGCAAGGCGGCCACCGAAAGATACGCGCTGAACCGGAGTTGTCCAGACTGGTCGAAGGCGAAGCTGCGATTTTTTCCGTTGGAGGGAACAGACTCCGGTAACAGTGCCCGCCGGATGACGTGCGCGGCCGCGTTGGCGACTTCGCTCGGAAGGATACCCGGCTGGAGCGCTGCGCGCGCTTTGTCGATCAGGTGCACCGCGGCCGCCGTCCTGCCCCCGTCCGACGCGATGATCGCGAGGCGGGCGAGGTCTTTCGCTCGGCCGGCAGGATCGGCGATCTCGATCCGCGGGGCCTGATTGCTAGGACTAGACTCCACGTCGATGATGGGATCGGGGACGACGGGCTCCAGAGGGATAGCGTGAGGCGTTTTCGACGCTTTTGCTGGCTGCGGCACTTTCACATCGATTCCAAGCTCGATCGATGGCTCTAGAGCCTTTTCAATCGGCGCGGGCTTTTCAATCGTGGGAGGGGAATCTCGAGGCACCACCGCCGGAGGACCGGAATGAAAAAACCTCGAAGCGCTCATCACGAAGGTGCCCGCCGCGACAGCCACCGCGAACCTTCCCAGTAGCCGGTTGTACTGCTGTGAGGTGTGCCTTTGCGCCATCTCCTCGAAGGACTGCCGCATCAAGGGGTGCCCGAATGGCTGCTCGGCGTCGCGGGGATAGCGGATCAGCCAACGGTCCGCCAGTGCCCAAAAAACGAGCCCTGTCTTCTCATCGGGACGGCCGCCGTCGAGCACTCTCTCGATCGACTTGCGGATTTCGCTCTCGCCACCCGTCAGGTTCAGTTCCTTCAAGATTCGCGCCACCGCCCGGTCAAAGAAGTCCTTTACCACGGAAGCCGCCTCGAGGCGGATCTTGCCGGAGTCCATCTGAATCGTGGTTCTTTTGCGGACGATCGCCCTACCCAGGAGTTGCAGCCAGACGGGATCCTGACAGGCGCCACTCGTATAGGCCAACGCTTGTTGGGCATCGTCGAAAAACCCTCTTTGGGGAACCCCAGCGCGGCTGATGAGAGCCGTCAGGTTCTGTGCAACGCTCGTGGGATCCGGGTGTTCGATGCGGACTTCCAGCAGTTCTCCAAACGGCTGAACCGCGCCCTCAAGCTTGCCGAGCAGGTGCGGCCTGTGCATGCCGTTCAGACACAATGCAACGTTCATCCCGTTGTTCAGGCACTCGACCAGGTGCCGCCCGAGCGAGTCGAGGTGTGCATCGGAGTCACGGCTCCTGAGGAGGGCGTCGACATGGTCGAAAGAGACTGTTGGAGTCAGCCCCGCGGTGTTGTACCAGCGAGTCGGCTTCAGCAGCAGTCCTCTGACTCTGCCCGAGTCTCCGTGGCTACCGATGACCTTCCGGAGGTTGGCTACGGGCTTGGTGAAGTTGCGGCCCTCGAGGCCCGGAAGAAGGTAGCCGCGCAGGAACGACGAGACGCCGGAGCCCTGCGGACCCGATACCACCACTACCCGCGCCCTGCCGTGCCGGAAGGTTTCGAGGGCATTCCGCCAGGCTGGGGGAATCGTCGTATCTGTGACATACCAGTCGCGTGCCTCTCGTGGATCCCGGTGCGCGCCCCTGCCGAGGTGCCAGTGGGCGTTTCCCCGGCCGAGCGGGTGAGCGCCAGGAAAAGCGCCCAAACCGACACCGGCACCCGGGTCCCAATCGCCCCGGTCAAAGGCAAGTTGAGTAGCGGCCTGAGCCATGGAGTCCCCCTGAGAGTGTGTGATGACTTCAGGCTCTAATGGCGGCGGGGGGCCACTCGTTTCAGCTTTTCCGCCAGCAGAGACGAATTGGAATTCAACTTACGGGCGTCGAGGTATTTTCGATACGCTCCCGCCGAATCTCCTCCCGCCGCCAGCGCGTCCGCCTCGAACACGAGTTGGTTGTACTGCTTCCACCTGGATTCAATTTCCTCGCGTTCCGTATTGAATCCCGGATCGCACTCAGAGATCTCGGGCAGCGAGTTTCTGGCATCCTCCAACCGCCCTAGTTTCAAGTTCCTGGCGATATCTTTGCGCGATTTTCGAATTGCCGCATCGATCTCCCGGGCCCGGAGACGAAGCCGCTCGACATTCGCCTTGGAGGCTGCCGCCTGCTCCGGGCTCATCGACGGATCGGCCTTGGGAACACGCAGGGCCGATTGGACGAACAGCCGGCAAGGCATGCCGGATGACGCCGCCTGCTGCGCCGCCAGGACGCCGAACAAAACGAAGCCAATGCCCATGGGAACCTTCAACGGAGCCGCGCGCTCGATCCGCCGGGTGTGGGCGGGAAAATCTTCGCGCCAGAAAAACAATCGTGCTCCGTTATCCATTATTGAGCTTTACAGGTTGGAGGCACAATGGACGGACTACCCGGCGGACCGGTCGCCAAGCGGGCTCTTCACATGTTTCTACTTTGCGACTGCTCCGGTTCCATGCGGGGCGAGAAGATCGACTCGCTGAATCGTTCGGTGCGCGACTCGCTCGGCCCAACGAAGGAAGTGGCAGCCAAGAACGCCAACGCGGCGCTCTTTCTCAGCGTGATCGGCTTCGGTAGAAAGGTGGACTGGCTGTCGGAACACGTCAGGATTCAAGACTTCCGCTGGAAAGACCTGGAAGCCGAGCAGGGCGCGCCCACTCCCCTCGGAGCGGCATTGACCAACCTGGCCATGCATCTTCAGGTTCCTCCCCTGCCCCCACGTGGCTTGCGGCCCGTGGTCATCCTCATCTCCGACGGCATGCCTACTGACGACTGGGAGTCTGGCGTGCAGCGCATCCTCGACCAGAAATGGGGGAACATGGCAGTTCGTCTCGCCATCGCAATCGGCAAGGACGCGCAACATGAGGTTCTACGTAGATTCATTCGCGACGAATCGATACCCGTGCTGACGGCCCGCAACCCGGAGATGTTGGCGAGGCATATCGTGTGGGCCTCGACCAGCGCCGTGAGAGAATCGTCGGCATCGCGAACGAGAGAGGAGCGCCCGTTCTCGGATCCGCCCGCAGGAGGCGAATCGATCGGGCCGGAGATCTGGTAGGGAATGGAAACCAACGTGTGGGCTCCATGGAGAACGATCACAGCCTCGGTGGCTGGCGCGTCACGCCGGCGCCGGGAGATCGCCGAGAACCAGGATGCGATCGGAACGGGCCCGGGCTGTGTCGCGCTTTCCGATGGGCACGGTGGCGCACCGCACATCCGCAGCGCCGCGGGCGCGCGGTTTGCGGTCCGGGTAACGCTCGGCTACCTCGCCGCCGCGATGCCCGGCGCCAGCAGTACCGCCGGGGATCTGGCCACCCGGTTAGCGGCCAGTTGGCGCAAACTGGTGTTCGCTGACGTGAGCGAAAGCCCGTTGGCTGCCGGCGACCCGATCCGTGCTTATGGTTGCACCTGCCTCGGCGTAGCGGCAACGCAGCGGCACGGCCTGTTCCTCCAACTGGGCGACGGCGACATCCTGATCTTCGCGCGTTCCGGTGAAATCCGGCGCTTTCAGGAGCCCCTGGACCTGCCCGGAGAGCAGACTCACTCGCTTTGCGAACCGGATGCGGCCAGTCTGACGAGAGTGGAAGCCGAGACGTGGGAGGAGCCGCCTCAGATGATCCTGCTTGCCACCGATGGGCTTTCGAAGTCCTATTCGACCGACGACGGCTTCTTCTTGTTCGGGAGGGACCTACTCGACCGGTTGCGCCAGCCCGGCGGGGTGGCGCAAGTGAACGCCCACCTGGCCTCCTGGCTTGGTTACATTTCCGAGCATGGTAGCGGAGACGATATCAGCGTGGGCCTGATGTTTCGCGAATTCAGGGAGGCTGCGGAGCGATGAGCGGATGGGGAATCTTACAGCCGGGAGTGCGGCTTCAGACAGCGGCCGGCATCCCGTGTCAGATCGCCGAGTTCCTGGGCGACGGCAAGCAGGGCGAAGTGTATCGGGCCCGGCTCGGTTCGAGCCAAGTGGCCGTCAAGTGGTACAAGCCTTCGCACGCAACGCATTGGCAACGGAAGGTCCTCGAGCACCTGATCGATATCGGCGAACCGAAGGGCGGCAAGTTCCTCTGGCCGCTTCACCTGGTGGGCATTCCGGGACAGGCGGAATTCGGTTTCGCGATGCGCCTCCGCGATCCGGCTTTCCGCGGTTTGCACCGGCTGGTGGACCGGGACCTGGGCGGCGGCCAGCGCATCGGATTCCGCGCCTTGGCCGGGCTCGGATATCAGTTGGCGGACCAGTTCCAGCTCCTGCATTCGCACGGGTTGTGTTACCGCGACATTTCGCTGGACAATGTCTGCTTCAACGCCACCACCCAGGACCTTCTAGTTGCCGACTGCGACAACATCGCGGCCAAGGACGCCGCGGGTATCAAGATCTCGGGAACCCCGAAGTTCATAGCGCCCGAACTCATCCTGGGCAACGCCCGTCCGTCGGCCGACACCGATCTTTATTCCCTGGCGGTTCTGCTGTTCTATGTCCTGATGAATCATCACCCGCTCGAAGGCGGGCTGGAGTTGCAGATTCCGGCGCCGACGGAAGAGACCGACCGGGCTTTGTACGGGGAGAAACCTGTCTTCATCTTCGACCCCGTCAACCAAACCAACCGTCCTGATCCGGTGCATCAGCCGAATGCGCACACCTTCTGGTGGATGTATCCGGAACTGGTTCGCGCCCGCTTCACCAGGGCGTTTACCGAGGGAATCCGCGATCCGGTGAACGGCCGCGTGCCAACCACCTACTGGCGCCGCGACATGATCCAACTGCGAGATTTGATCGTCGACTGCGCTGACCATAAGTGCCGCAGGGAAAACGTGTTCGACCCCGACGCCGCCTCGTGGAAAGGCGGCAAGGCTTGTTGGAGATGTGATAAAAGAATTGGATACCCATTTTGGCTTCGAGTCCGGCATCCGGACTACGACCGGCGGGTGGTTCTGAATCCGGGGACCCAGTTGTTTCCCCACCATCTCCAACGCGGCGCCGATTACGATTTCGGCGCCCCTGAAGCTGCCGTTACTCAGAAAGAGGGAGAACCTGAAAAGTACGGGTTGAAGAACCTGTCGAGCAAAACATGGGTGTCGGTGCTCGATGGGATCCGGAGGCCAGTCTTACCGGAACACACGGTCCGGCTGGTCAAGGGACTCAGATTGAATTTCCATGGAGTCGAAGGCGAAGTTGCGGGATAGCTGGATCGGAGCCACGTTGGCTCTGATGCAGGCGCTCGCAACCGCGGGATCCGCTCAACTGGGTCCGGTTTCCATCAAACGCTCGATCGGCGCCGCGGCCGTTGCGGCGGGATCGGTGCGGCTCGAGCCAGGGCAGGCAGTGGATCTGGTCCTGAATCAGTTCGACCGGGATCTGAAGTTGACCCTGATTCACCCGGACGGCCGGAAGGTCGACGTGAACCTGCGGGAGACGGGCCCGGAGCCCTCGGTCCTGGTTGCTCCGCTCCAAGGGGAGTACCGGCTCGAGGCCGTGCCCGTAGAGGAGCGGACGCTCGCGAGCCAATTCACACTCTCGATCGGGCCGCCGAGACAGGCCGTGGTGTCCGACCCTGACCGGCAGGCCGCACAGGAGGCGGCGAGTTCGGCAAGATCGGCGTTCAAACCCGGCGACGCGGACTCGCTGTCGAGAGCGATGGCCCTCATCCAATCAGCTCGCGAAGCGTCGCTCCGGGCCGGCGACACCGAAGCGGCCGCGGTTGCCGCGGTCGAACTGGGAACATATTGCTACTTCGCCGGAGACCTCGAAAGAGCGGTCAAGCTCTTCGAGCAGGCGTTGCCGGGCTTACAGAGCACAGGCGCGGAGTGGATACTCGCCGAAAGCCACAGCAACCTCGGGGCAGCCCTTTGGCGATTGGGAGATTTCCAGGGCGCGATCCGCGAAATCGGGAAGGGGCGCGAGGCATTCGCCAAGGTCGGACACCGCCGGGGCGAGTCAGTGGCTCTCAATAATCTAGCCGCCTGGCACGGAGAGATCGGATCATATCAGTTGGCTCGAAACAATTATCGGGCGGCGCTCGCGATGGCCAGCCAGGTCGGCGAGGCGCGGGCGGAAGGGTTGATTCGCCACAATCTCGGATCCGTTTATCATGCACTGGGAGACGAGGTACGAGCCATGGCGACTCTTCAATCGGCGCTTGTGACATTCCTCCGAATTCGAGACTCGGGTTCGGCGAGCCGCACGATGCTGCGGATCGCGGAAATCCAATTCGACCGCGGAGCCCCAGCCGCCGCGCGGAGGAGTCTGGACGCCGCACTGCCGCTGGCTCGAAACGCCAAGGATGGCCGGACTCTATCGGATGCTTTGTTGCTCGAGGGCCGAATCTTGTCGAGAGCCGGCTCTCACGCTGACGCCCGCATGGCGTTCGAGGAAGCGCTTTGTGGTTATCGCTCTCTGGGATCCGGGGCTGGACGTTCGGCCGCCTTACACCACCTGGGCGAGATGCACTTGCGCCGAGGCGAATGGGAGGAAGGAGCGCGCGCCCTGGGAGAATCGCTCGAAATCCGGCGGCGGCTCGAGATGCACGATGCCGCCGCGGAAACAGCGTATCTTCTGGCACGCGTAGAGGAGGGGCATGGTTCGGTTGCCGCCGCCCGGGACCGGATCCGGGAAACGCTGACCGAGGTGGAAGCCATACGGTCAGACACGGCAAGCCCGCGGGATCGCATGACATACCTCGGGGCTCGTCACAGATACTATGCCTTCGCCGCCGGACTCCTGATGAGGATGCACGCCCGGGAGCCCGGCGGCGGCCACGACGAAGAGGCGCTCGAGATCGCGGAAAGGGCGAAAGGCCGAGCGCTGCTGGATACGCTGTTGGCTCCGGCGCGTGCCACCAGCCCGGACCTGCGCCGCAGCGGGCAGGCACTGGCGTTGTGGTCCAACAGGCTCGTCGAGGCGCCGCCAGGCCCCGAGGCGGACCGGATTCGAAGCCGGTTGGACGCTCTCTTGTCCGAGTACAGCGAGTCAGAGTCCGCCGCACTGGCCGCCAGCCAGGGAGCCGCCGCGGCACGACGGGTTCTGACGGCGCGGGAAATCCGGTCCGTGGTTGCCGATCACGAGACGGCGTTGGTGCACTACCTGCTGGGTGACGAAGCCAGTTGGGCGTGGCTGGTGACCAGCGGCGCGATCGTATCGCGGAGATTGCCGCCCCGGAACGCAATCGAAGCGGCTGTCCGCCGCGCCCAGACGTTTGCCAGTTCCCCTGGCCCGAACGCCGGAACCGGCCCGCTGCGAGAACTCGCGCAACTCGTACTTTGGCCCGTGATACCGGCAAACGCGCGCCGGATCGTGATTTGTCCTGACGGCGCCCTGCACCGGGCGCCCTTCGGAGCCCTGCCTCTCCGGAACGGCGATCCGCTCCTGAGTTCTTTCGAAATCCTCATGGCGCCTTCAGCCTCGGTGCTACCGATTTGGACGCACGGCCGCTCGCCTTCGAGACCGGCGGTGGCCCGGAAACAAGTCGCGATTATTGCCGACCCCGTGTTCGACTTGGCGGATACCAGGCTGGGTCCGCGGTCCGTTCCCGGCAAAAGCGGTCCGTTCGGAAGGCTTGGGTTCGCCCGGGGCGAGGCCGCCGCGATCCGGAGCGCTTTTCCCGCCGGAGAGTCTTCGGTCGCTCTCGATTTCGAAGCGTCCCGCGAGAAATTCGATTCAGGAGAGTTGGCTCGATACCGCTTCATTCACGCCGCCACTCATGCGGTCGCCGATGAATGGAATCCGGAGCTGTCGGCCCTGGTGCTGTCGTTGCGCAACCGGGCCGGCCAAGCCACGAACGGGTACCTGCGGCTGCACGAGATCGTCCGGCTGAGCCTCGACGCCGATGTGGTAACATTATCAGCCTGCGAAACAGGACTAGGCAAACATGTCAACGGCGAGGGGCCGCTCAGTCTTGCCCGCGGCTTTCTCGAGGCGGGTGCCCGCGCCGTAGTCATGAGTACGTGGAGGGTCGATGACGAATCGACCTCGGTTCTCATGCGCGAATTCTACCGGGACTTGGCCACGCGTCATCCGTTTCAACCCGCCGAAAGCCTGCGGCGGGCTCAAGAGCGAGTCAAGGGCAATGCGCGGTGGACGCATCCCTACTACTGGGCTGGATGGATCATAATGGGGACCTGGAAATAGGTGGACGACGACCTTCTGAGAATACTGGGCGATGGCGACCCGGCCAAGGCGGAAGAGCGATATGAGTATCTGTTCAGGTACTTTTGCCGGTACTTCGAGTGGCGTGGATGCGACGACCCCGAGGATCTGGCTCAGACCGTGTTCCTGCGCGGCATCGAAAAACTGCGCGGAGGAAGTACCATTTGGGCCGACGGGATCGGGGGGTTCCTCTATGGATTCGCGCGAAAAATCCTCCAGGAGACTCGCAAAGCAAGGAAACCGATTCCGATCGAGGACTTGGAGCGGATGGGGCGATTCCCCCCCCGGGCCGATTCCGCCGAACTGGCGGTGCTGATCCGCGAGTACCTCGCTATGCTCGACAGAAGTGACCGCCAGGCGCTGCTCGACTACGTCAACGGGCGGCGTTCCGGCCCGGGAGAGTCGCCTCAGGCTCTTCGAATCAAGATTTTCCGGATCCGCAAAAAGCTCAACATGAGCGCCAAGCGGGAAAAAAAAGCAGGCGCCGGGTAACGAATCGATGCAGGTCCTCATTAGACTCCAGACAAGCGCCGGGACGGTCCGGCGGGGAGAAATCTTGGAGGAGAGAGGCAATAGACTGTAAAAATGCCTTTACATTATAGCGATGAAACGCTGAGACATTTCCTCCTGGGAGTATTACCAGAGACGGAACGAGAGGGTATCGAAAAAGCAGCGCTCGACGATTCCGAGTTGCTGGAGAACATCGAAGCATTGGAAGACGAGTTGATCCTAGACTACTTGCAGGAACGGCTCGACAGTAAGGACCGCTCCCGGTTCGAGGCGGCCTATTGCGCCGCGGAGCCTCGGGCAGAGCGCGTGGCGCAAATGCGAGCCCTAGTGCAGGCAGCGGCCAACGAAGAGCGCCGAGTGCCGCCACCAATGGGCGAGCGTGGCGAGAAGCGAGGCACGCTCGAATGGCTCGGCTTGTTCGGACGGTTCCGGTTCACGTTCGCGGCCCTGGCGATGGTTGCGGCCGGCGGGCTGATTGTCTGGGTGAACCAGAAACCCGTCAGGGAAGGAGCGGTGACAACCGTCGCGAACCCCGCGGCGACCCTTCGTCTGCCGCTGAGTGCCACCCGGTCATCCGGCGGCGGAAACGTGGTCTTGCCGGCTCCAGGAACTGCGGGCTCCGTGCGAATCGAATTGGCGCCGCCCTTGGCTGAGACACACGGGCAGTTGGAGGCGAGGTTGGGAAGAGTGGAGGCGGGGCCGGAAGAGGAATTGAAGGCAGAAGCGCGCCAGGGTGGCCCCGGCGGAATGGTGATCGTCGAGGTCCCGGCGCGCGTTCTGGTTCGTGGAGACTACGTGCTGCGGCTGATGGCTGGTGGGCAACCCGCCGCTACGTATCAGTTCCGTGTAGATTGAGAGGTCGGGGGCCGTTGGCGAGACGGCCCCGGAACGATTGCATCATCAGAACGTCAGTTCTGGATGATGATGACGCTGTAGAGGTACGCGAGCAACTCGAACATGCGTGCGCTCCTTCCGTTCGGTAGTAGGTCCGATTAGCCGGGGTGCGAGCCCGGCTACATCGCCCTCTGCCTGGGAAACGGCGCTCGGGTCTAAATCTGGTGGGAACGGCCAGAGAATTTTCGGAGAACGAAAAGCGATGGAAAACGGTGGCAGCGCCGAACAAGGCGACTGCGTGGCGGCGGCGCAACTACCGGACGTGGAGTTGCTGGCTTTGGCGCGGGAGGGCGATCCCTGCGCGTTTCAAGAACTGTGCGACAGGCACCGGCAGGCGATGCTGGCGGAAGCCCGGCGAATCGTGCGTCACGAGCAGGACGCCGAAGACATAGTCTCGAAGGCCTACCTGCGGTTTTGCGTCAATGTCCGCGCCGGCAGGGTGACCACCGGGCCCCGCCCGTGGCTGCTCAAAGTAGTAAAGCGCTTAGCCCTCGATGATGTTCGCTCCGCGTATCGCCGCCACACTGTCCAGCCCGAAGTACAGGCGGCATCGGGGGAACCGCTCCGGGAGGTGGAAATCCCCAACTCCACTAGAAAACGAACGATGGCGGACGATCTCAACGACCAAGTCATGGCCATCGAGATCGTCCGCCTGGCGCTGCATTGCAAGGACCTGCCTCATCGGGTGCTCTGCTTTCTGCTGGTGAACCTGGTTCAGTACTTTCCCGGAGAAGTGGCGGATGAGCGGTCCCAAGACCCACTGCGCGCAATCTCCGATCACGTTCGCGACCATCTGCGCGGCCTCTGGATCGCCAGCGCACTCCGGCAGGATTTCGACTCTTTCGAGGATGACCTTCAGGTGGTCCTGAAGCGGGCGAAGGAGCGCTTGCAGGATTATCCTGGCTTGGCCAACGAAGAACGGTCCTTCGGCGCCACGAAGCTCGAGGAGTACTACAAAACGCAGGCTCGCCCGGCCGAAATTACGATGTGGTGGGATAGAATAGCTGGAAAAATTCGCAGACAGTTCGCCAGATCCGGGGGCGGAGAGCGTTGTAAGTCAGCGGGAGCCGGCGGATGAAACACTACGATATCGACGACTTGATTGCCTATCTCGACGCGGATGTGGACGTCGCCACGAAAGACGCGATAACCGAACACTTACGCAGTTGCGCGGACTGTTCCAGTGAAACCAACCGGATCCGGGAAAGGCTCGACTTCTTCGACAATCGATTCTCACTGAAGCGGCTCGAGGAGATTGACTCGAGGGTCCGCGCGTGCGCGGCGCTCGAAGCAGCCCAGCGCGCCAATCCCGCGCTTGCCGCGAGGCTCGCGCACTGGGCGCAGGGGCTGCGGGACCTGCTCCTTCCCCCGGACGCGTGGGAACCCGTTTACGTCGGCGGAGTGATGGGACCCGCGCCCGCAACGCGAATCGAACTGACTCCGGCGAGACCGCTCGCGAATCTGGAAATCTCGGATGGCCCGGACGAGCCAGTGGAAGTGCATGGCGGCGCCTCTGGAATGCTGATGATCTCGGCCATCTCCAAGGATCCTCCCGAGCCTCCCGAGATCAGGCCGATCGAGGCTGGGCGGCCCTGCGCCACGTTCACGCTTGCCCCAGGCCGGTATATAATCGCCCTGGAGCTCCGGAGTTAAATGGAAGACCGATCTTCGAGGAACGTGGTATTGGTGTCCGTGGGGATTTCTCGCTATGACAGCTCCCGGCGAACCAAGTCGACCCCGTACAGCCGCCTCCACCCGCTGAATTACCCTGAGACCGATGCGAAAGCCCTGACGGAGCGCTTCCGCAAATCATTCAGTGATTCGATCGAGGGGCCCTTGGCCGGCAGCCGCGCGACCGCGAACTCCATCCAGGGGTGTTTCGCCACCAACGCGAGAGCCATCGAGAAGGCGACAAGCGTCGTTTTCTATTTTTCCGGACACGGCCACGTTCAAAACGTCATCGCGCAGGAGGACGGCCAGGACAAACTGGTACCCGACCTATGCCTTCACTGCCATGATTCCGAGGGTCTCGGCTCGGACAATGATTGCCTCCGCCTGCGCAAGGTCGTCGACTGGATGATCGAGGTTCCGGCCCAGAACTATGTCGTAATCGTCGACTCGTGCCGCCAGAGCGCCAGCACCCTCGCTAGCGCACGCGCGGGGGAATTGGCCCAGGACATGGAGAACCGGTTGCTCGCCCGCGTTCGCGCCAAGCAGCCATCGGCGGCGGTGCTTTTGCTGCTGTCCTGCTCGCCCGGCCAGACAAGCGTGGAAGACGACGAGAACAAGCGGGGCTTGTTCACCGGAGCGCTCCTCGATGAACTCGCGGACTGTTCCCACGAGCCGCGGAACTGGCAAGAAGTGTTCGACGGCGTGGGTATTCGGATGTGGAACCGTCTGCTGGCGCTGGCGGCGAAGGAGCCGCAGCGCCCGCAAAGCTTTCCCCGCGACCTGCGCCACTTCGAAATGGCGTTGAATGAGCGGGTTCTTGTCCGGCCGACGTCTCGAGGGGTGGCCATGAGTCTTCCGCCTTCGGCAAGCGCTCCAGCCAAGCCACCGGCGCGCGAGCAAGGGTGGATCGCCGTTCCTCAAGGCCCGCTCTCGAGAGACGGAGGCGAGGTCACGACCACCGGCCCGTTCCGGATCGCCCGCCTGCCGGCGCTGCGCGAAGAGTACGAGTTGTTCCTCCGCGAAACTCAGTGGCCACCCTCGGCCGCGGACCGGAAGACCAAACGTAGCGGACCGTTCGCGACTGGAGTCAGCTTCCAAGATATCGAGGCCTTCTGCGAGTGGTTCGGCTACCGGCTGCCGACGCAAGTTGAGTGGACCCGGGCGGTGCAATGCGGGTTGATCGGGCCACCGGAAGGCGACTGCTGGGAGTGGATCGACGCCGGCAATGACGGAAGAAGATTGGCGCGCAAGATGGCGGATCCGAACTCGCGCATCGAGCATGTGGCGGGCCACACCGCCGGCGACCTCGGCTTTCGCTACGTGGATGCGTCGGGTGAATCCAATCCGCCTGTCGACGGGCTGGAGGAATGCCCCGAGATCCCCACGATTTCCAGGGTGGTGCTCGGCGTGCCCCGAAGAGGCTGGTTACGCGAATCCGAACGAATCGGCCTGAGCCAGGACAAAGCAGCCAGCCTGGCATCGGAGTTCGGCCCCCGGGAGGTTTCGATCCCTGCTTTCCGGATTCGAAAGTACCCGGTCACCAACGAAGAGTTTTTCGAATTCGCCAAGTACCAGCGGCAGTATTGGCCGCACCTGTGGCGAACCGAGTATTTCCGGCTGGGCGCCGGGTCCAACGCCAGGCCGTTTCTCGAGAAGTACAAGTATCATCCGGTGGCCGGAGTCTCTTACGAAGCCGCCGAGGCTTACTGCCGGTGGAGGCGAGTCCGTCTGCCAGCCAACGACGAGTGGGAGGTGGCTGCGCGGGGCTCGGACAGCCGGCTTTATCCATGGGGCAACGGCTTCGAGGATCACCGGGCGAACTTCCGCCAAATGGAGCTGGGCCGCACAACCCGGGTGGACGACTTGTACTCCGGCAAGTCGGAGTTCGGATGCTGCGAGATGGCTGGGAACGTGTGGGAGTGGACTGCGGAAGATCCGCAGGGGCGGCGGTTTCTGCGGGGTGGATCGTACGAGGATGATGGGCGCTCGTGCGGCCTCTCTTTCAATCGGATTCCAGCGTCCCCTGACCGGCGCCCGTTGGCCGGCTTCCGTTACGTGCTGCCGTAACATTTGCGGCTCCCGCGCCATTCCCCTTCGCTGGAACGGCCCGCGGCCACGAGGAAGTTTCTTCCCGCTATCCCGCCGGAAAACCCACCGCGCGCCGTTACACCTATCGGAAGGGGGCGTGCTGTGATGTCATATCAGAGTGGTTTATTGGCGGCGGCCTTGGCGGTCGCGCTGTGCCGGGCGGCTGCGGGGCAGGAGGCGCAGGTGGCGGGCTGCGACGGGTGCGATCCGTTGACGAGGGCTGAGGTCCAGGCGAAGGAGTTGCTCGCGTGCCGGGTGGACCCGCCGCCAACCGATCCGGTCGAGTCGGCGATCTCGGTTTTGCAGTCCGCTTTTGACGCTGCGAGCGACTCGTCGTCGCCACAAGTGATGACCGCCAGAGCCAACGTCAAGGCGCTGCTCGACAAGACCATCCAACTTCGGGACAACGACTGGAAGCGCGCGCTCGAATTGGCTAGCAAACATCACGGAGAGCACTACGAAGGCAAGGCAGCCGATGCGCTCGGGAAGTTCGCCTCGACAGCTCCTGCCTGCTGGGTCAAGCTACAGACGCTTCGCAAGGACATCGAAACGGCAACCATTGAGAGCGAGCAGTTGCTAGAAACCGCCAAGGAGTTCAAAGGCGATGCCGAAGCCGCGTCGGCAAAGAAGGGAAAGGTCAGCGCCTACAAGGCGGCCCGCGACAAGTTCACCGAGGCGATCGACAAGAACAAAGACAACAAGGAAGCGATCAACCTGCGGCAGACATGCCGAAAACGCATCGACGATCTGACGCCTGACTGCCCGGGATGGTGCAAGGCGCTGATTTGGGCTGGGGTTGGAGTCGGCGGATGGCAGGGCTACGAATACTATCAACGCAACCGCACGATCAAGGTCGGCATCGCATCGGGCGCGACCGGATTCGGAGCTCCGCAATGAGGCGGTTGCTGGTTCTCGTACTCGCGGCGATATCGGCGCCGCGGGCCGCTTCCGGTGAGATCGGCGCGCCGCTGCTGGCTCGCGTACTTGACGCATCCGGGGCGGTCCGGCCTGTCCACGGGATGCCTGGCTCGGCCCTGCTCGGCGATGTATCGACGCTGAGCTTCCGGCTTCTTGTGTCGTCGCGTTCGGACGGCGCTGCCGCTCTCGATGAATCGGGCCGGGCTTGGCTGATTGGGCCTGATGGCCGCGCGTCGGCGCTCAGCTCCGAAGGTGGAAACTCGCGGATCGCCATCAGCCCTCGCGGTACTGCAGCCGTCTTTTGCTGCACAAGTGGCGGGTTCTGGGTTGCCGCTGGCGGACGCATAACCCGCATGATCGAAGCGAGCGAGATTCCACGCACGCTCGCAGTGGACGATTCGGGCACTGAAATCCTTTGGCAGGGCGATGGGGATCTCTATCGCGGCAGGGCGAGCGGCACTACCCAACTCGCCGCCAGTGCGGTGGGAAGGCTGGCTTCGATCGCGTTCCTCCCGGGTACGAGCCGCGCGCTTCTGGCCGATGCTACGAACGATCGCATTTTGCTGCTCGAGGAGTCCGGGGCCACGATCGTGCTGGCGGCGGAAACGGATGGAGTCCGGGAGCCGATTGCCGTCAGCTCCTCTGCCGATGGCGTTCGGGCGATCTGGGCATCGCCGCGCGGAGTCGGCAGCGCTTCTGTCGCGGGGGGATCAGCCGAGTGGATGGACTCTCCGGTTGCCCTGAATGGGTTGATTCCAGCTATCGGGACGAATTCCGCTTTCGTGGCGAGCGCGGAACCGATGTGGTTGTGGGACGGCGATTCCGAGCCCGCGCGGTTCGTGCAGGTAGCGAGCCCCGTACCTGCCGGAGCCGGCATAACGGCGGCTACGGAAGGGGTCCGCGAAGCCGTGGACCAGACGAATGGCGCGGTGCTGACGACAATCAACCCGTCCGCGTTGTGCGCCACTCCTCCCGCCGCTGGAGCCGCACCGTTTCTGACGACGGATACCAACTTGTTTCTGTGGGTACGCGGGCTCAACGTCGCGATCAACGACGGTACCGTCGCGCGATGGACCAATCCGTCCAATCAAGTGACGGAAACCGCTAAGCAAACCGCGAGAGCCGCCGGTACTGTCTGCTTCACGCACACGCTGCCGCTGACGGCAAACACGCCCCGGGGAACCTGGCGAGTGCAGGTCTTCAACGACGCCAATCGCGAGTTGGTCTCACAGGCGTTCGTCGTTGCCGCCCGGCCGGTTTTTGCCGAGGCCGTGCGTCCTTCGATCGGATCCGGAGAGCAAGGCGACCTGGTCTTTCGCTTGACAGAAGCTCCGGCGGCCAATCTGACCGGGACGGTTACGATGCTGGTGGGAGGGACGATCTTCAACCCGCCCACTGGTGGCAGCACATACGATTTTCGAATCCTGAGCGGGAATGTTCTACGCTTCGCCGCGGCACAGCAACAGTCCGATGCAGTCCGCATCCAACTCGGTACGGTCGCTGCGACAGTGACTTTCTCGGTCGCGATCACGCAGATCGGAACACGCGCGCTGACGCCGCCCGTAACGCAGGCGATTGCGGGATACAGCTTCGCCGCCAGTCCACCGTCCAACCTACAGGCAACGGTCCGGCGGATCAACGACACCACAATGCAGGTCAGCGTCCGGGGTGTGGCGAGCCGGCGCCGTATCAGCCGTGCGACGTTTCAGTTTTTTCCGCGTTCTGGAAGGAAGATCGTCATCGATTCGCAGCCAGCGCCGATCGACTTGAACACTCCAGGTGCGCAGTGGTTCTCCACTTCGCAAGCCGCTGCGCTTGGCGGCCAGTTCCAATACAATCAGACCTTCACTGTGTCGGGTGGCGTCGACAAGATCGGCACGGTCAATGTAGTGCTCGCAGACGACGGCGTGGGTAGCTCAGCCTCAGTCTCATCGGGCGTTCCGTAAGGTAGAGGGTGTGGCTGCCCTCGTTTGTTCCCTTTCTCATCGGCGGCCGTTCGAATGCTAGAGCCCTTTGGCAATCGCGCGGGTGAGTTTCTTGGAGGTCACGTTGACGTGATCGCACCATGCCCACGCTGGTTTTTGAGTCCACCAGCGCGTTCGACAATCGAAGCTATGCCCAGATAGGCGAAAGGCTGGCTGCCTTGACGGCCTGGGCCTTGGCGGGGAAATGCGTTGGCCGGAGCCGAAGATCATTGGAACCCTCGCCACGGAGCAGATCGGCGAGAACGATGCTGCCGAATCCAAGGCAGGTTCGTTCCAGAAGTTGGCGGCGCGACAGGATCCGCATCGCCTACATCAGATCGTTAGGGTATGGGATCGAGCCCGCCTGCCGACACCCAGATAGCCCCCGTTAGCTCCCCCCTCACCTAAGCGCGAATCGGGTTTGCCCATCGCGCCTTGGCGCGCAAGTACAAGCCAATAGCGATGGCTCGCCGCCATCGCTGTCGTTCCTGGCCAACTCAGCTAACATCGACTGGCCAACTGCTCATAGAGAAGCCGGATTGCGTGAACTCGCCGTTTCGCGTCACGAGGATTCGGTCCACCTTTCGGATCGGGCTCAGCCGATGTACGACCACAATCCGTCGCCTCAAGAGCCGGCAAGCTCGAACCGGCCGCCGGTGGCCCACCGATCGAAACCGAGATGCGTCCCGATGGACTTCAGGTGGTTTCGTCCAAGGAGCCGGAGGCGGCGAAGTGGCGGCGCAGCGTGTATCTGACTTCGCGCCGCACCTATCCGATGAGCTTTCTCGGCATGTTTGACTATCCGATCATCGACACCAATTGCGCAAGGCGCGTTCCCTCGGCAGCGCCGCTGCAGTCGCTGACGATGTTGAACGATGATTTCGTGTGGCAGACAGCGGAGGCGCTCGCCGCGCGCGCTGGCGGCGATGTGGACCGCGCCTATCTGCTGGCACTCTCGCGGAGGCCCACGCCGGCCGAGCGAGATGTCGCGCTGACCTACCTGAAATCCAGTTCGTTCAAGACCTTCGCGCAGGCGCTCCTCAGTTCGAACGAGTTCCTGTACATCGATTGAGACTCTGGTCTCGGCGCCCTGCTGGCCCGTTTTCTCGGCGCCGATCGCTTTCGCGGCGGATGCTTCTGCCGAAGCGTGACGAGAGATACCCTCGCCATTGATTCATTTCAACCAAAGCGCAAGGAGCGGAGAATCGGCCCCTGCGGCTTGGGCTCCATGCTCAGCCTGAACGGGCCGCGTGTCGTTACGACGATTACGACATTAATTAGCTAGCTAGTTTCTGTCGCGAAACATTCTCTGCGCGGTGTGCCCCGCATTTTTCCGAGGGTTTTTGGCCTTTTTGACAAGACGCAGGGGCGAACAAAAGGCGCAAGGGAGCACGGAGTGGACGCCGCGCGGCCCGCGTGGACGCAGTTATCCCTGAGGGTAAGAAATCTTCAGTCAATGATGAATGGAGGAGTCGGACCGATCGCCGCTATGCGGCGCGCTTGTTTGGCGCTGCCTTCCGAGAAGGCTTCTTGCTTGCCTTGTCGTCGCTCAGCAGTTGCGCAATTCGAAGCAGGTTGTTGGCCAGCACGCAAGCACCCACCAGCACTTCGAATCGCACCTGCCCTTTCCACAGACACCGCTTCATTCCGCGCCCGCGGAACAGCACTGAGATTCGCCCTTCAATGCCGGCGCGAAATCGCTGCCCCTGACGGAACGTGGCGGTCTTCTCCAACGCCGCCTGCTCGTCGCTCTTTCCGCCGCCGCGTTGCGGAATGCAGATGTCCACTACACCCGCCTCTTGGCAAGCCACGATGTTGCCGGCGCTGTGGAATCCACGATCGCTGGCGTAACATTGAGGAGCCGACTTGAATATCTTTTCATGCTGGTCCAGCGACGCTTGTACTTGCGTGGAGTCGGCGGGATTGCCCTCCAGCACTCGATAGCCGGTAATCAGACCCTTCCCGCTTTCGGCCAGAAAGACCTTGTGTCCGAATTCCACCGGCTTCTGCGCCTTGCCTCGCTTGATCAAATCCGTGTGCGGCTCGAAGATCGAAAACAGTTTTTCTTCGGTGGGAACCTCTTCGCCTTCCAGCACCCGGCGCCGCGATTGGCCGATGACTTGGCCGGTCAACTCGACGTAGTGCTCGATCTGCTGGCACAGCTCGCCGAGGGCAGCGGCCACCTCAACCGGTAGTGGAGCCTTCTTGCGAGCCAGCATCTTGCGCGCTGCTTTGACAGTGCTGCCTGCATTGCCGGCCACCTCCTCGGTTACTTCGATCAACTCTCGATACTTCGGCTTCTGCTGAGTGGCGCGCTGTTGTGCGGTCATCCGTTGGATCTGCTGCATGCGGCGCCGCGCACAGCGAGTCCGGCCGGGAAAACGCGGCAGCCCGTCAGCTTGCTTTTTCATCTGTTTCATCAATCGATGGAGAGTGCGCACACAGTCCCACAGCAGAGTTGCGTCGGTCGGGTAGTGAACATTGGTTTCCACAACGGTGGCGACACGCAGATTCTTGCCGTCCTCCAAACCCAAATCGACGGCCGCCTGAATGACACCGAGATTGATGGCCTCCATTGTTTCAGGCGTGATGCGATTGAAGGCGCGGTTGAAGGCATCGTGCTTGGGTACCGGGTTGGAGTCGAAGGCGGTGAACGTGCGCAAGGTGATGCCGTCGTGAATCCGCTCGCGCAATTCGCGATAGTCCCAGTTCTTGATGCGCATCAGGACCAGGGACCGGAGCACTTGCGAGGGACTGATGCCCGTGCGTCCCAGTTGTGGATTCTTCAGACCGCGCTGCAAGTCGGAATGGACCAGTTGAACCAACTCGGCGTGTTGATCGAGAAGATCGGTGACGGCCTGCAAGACTGGATCGAGCGCAAGCATCCTCTGCATCTCGACATCGGCGAAGGTGAGCTGGGAGCACAAGGGCCGCATCAGTCGTCGTTCCTTTCAACAATCAGTAGTTGCTGATTGAGTTCGCAGATGCGCTCGAGTTCGTCCTGGAGATCGCGGTAATTGCGCAGCCATTGTTGGACGACGGGGACCTCCGATGGGCGGAGGCTGATGTGCTTGGTTCGGCCACCGGGATAGGAGACCGCGAGGACCGAGACCGGGTGACCGTCGCCGTTGGCGCAAACCGAGCAACCGGAGCGATGGCGGATGTGGCGGTGGAGGAGTGAGCCACGGAGGATGAGGGAGGTGGAAGAGAGGGAGGACGCGAGTTTGGAGCGGGAGCGAAGAAGGGCGGAGTGTTTCATTCTTACGAATGAAACATACATCACCGGCGAAGTCAAGAGGGTCAAAACATTCTTTACATAAAATGTTTGGAGCTCACCAACCAGCATCGGCCACCGGAGGGAGTGACATCACCTTCAGAACTGAAGCGCGGCGAGTTGGTACGGCAAGCATAATGACGCGACTCGCTGAGCAACTGGTTGATTATCAATCACTTAGCAATTCCGCGACAGAAACTAGCTACTTTCCGGCGCAAAATTCGACAGGTACTCGCCGGCCATCACCCGCCAGGAGCGGAAACCGAAGTGGAAGCCCCCCAAGCACCCTTCGGGAGAGGTTAATTAAGTTCGCCGCCACGGCCTGGGCGCTGGACATTGACAGCGGGACTGAAATCCCGCGCAGGCGGAAGCCTGCCCCACAGTCTGAACCATGGAATTTTGCGCCGGAAAGTTGCTAGAGCGTCACTACCGGGATCGCCGCAGAGCCGTAGAGCTTGCCCTCGCGGATGGTCGCCACGGGGAGCAGCCGCCTATGCACCACGCGCGAGGTCTTCACCGAGTCGTAAAGCGCGAAGTCGCCTTCGAGCATCTTGAAGGCCGCGATGTCTCCAATCGAGCCCTCGCGCAGCGTTCCGAAGCCGTTCAGTGCCCCGAACGTTCGTGCGGGATTGATAGTCGCCCGCGCGACGGTGTCTTCCAGCTTCATCCCGAGGTGCAAGAACTTCGAAAGCGTGGTGGCCAGATCGAGCACCGGACCATGCACGTTGAACTGATGCACGTCGCTCGAAATCGTGCCTGGCGGCAGCCCCTGCGACATGGCCGCTTCGGCGGTCTCGAAGCTGAAGCTTCCGGCACCGTGGCCGAGATCGAGGTTCACGCCACCTTCCACGGCGCGGCGCACTTCTGGAAGCACACGCAGCCGCTCATCGAGAATTCCTCCCGGACCCTTGCGGTAGCTGTGCGTGATCACGTCACCCTTGCGCATCAGGTCCAGGATCTTCGGCAGCGTAGAAAATGATCCGCCGATATGCACCATCAGCGGGAGCTTCACCGCGTCCGCCGCTTCGCGGGCCATCTTCAGCGCTTCGAGGTCATGCTTGCCGGCGATGTTCTCCGTCATGCGGATCTTGACGCCCACGATCCGGTCGCGATTCTGCTCGATCGTCTTCGCCGTGAGCTTCGGATTCGCCAGGCGCAGGTCGATCAGTTCGCCCCAGGGATTGTCGTTCGAAAGCGTCGACTGGCCCACTACGGAAATGTTGAGCAGCGCGTAAACGCGCGTGTCCACTACGTTGATCACGTACTTGCGCAATCCCGGATAGGTGTGGGCGCCGGCGGACCCGGCGTCCACCACTGTGGTCACGCCCTTGGCGATGCAGTTCGGATCGGCCGGAATCCCCAGCGGAGCCACGCCGTCATAGACGTGGACGTGGATGTCGATCAGGCCCGGCGTGACGATCATCCCGCGAGCATCCATGTTCTGCACGCCGTCGCTCTCGGGGATGGAAGGCGCTACTTTGGCGATCTTGCCGTTCTTGACCGCTACGTCGCGGATACCCGAGATTCCTTGCGCCGGATCAACCACGTGCCCGCCGCGCAGGACGATGTCGTAGGCCGCGCCCGCTTGACCGCGAGCCACAGCCACTCCGGCCTGGAACAGAAAGGTACGCCGCGCCCATTTCTTCATGAGGCCATGCTCCCCAGCACGCGATCCGCGGCGGCGATCGTTTGCGCCACATCGTCCGGCGTGTGCGCCGTCGAAACATAGAAGCGGCCATCGGGCAGCAGGTAGGCTCCGTTCTCGAGCATGCTCTTCACCCAAGCCGTCTGCTTGGCCTTGTCGTCATCGAAGGTGTCGCGATAGTTGTTCAGCTCAGTGCGCCCGGTGAAGTGGATGCCGAACGCGGCGCCGAATCCACGGATCTGCATCGGCACACCGTGCGCCGCGGCCTTCTGCCCGATCCCCGCCATCAGCTCATTGCCCATGGCGTTCGCGTGGCGAAGCCCGGCTCCGTTGTCTCGCGCCAATTCGTCGAGCGCCGCATTTGCCGCCGCGAGCACCATAGGATTCCCGTTAAACGTGCCTCCAAAGGTCGCGCCGGAGAGCATCTGCGACATCACATCCGCGCGGCCGGCAACCACGCTCAGCGGCATGCCTGCGGCAACGGCTTTGCCGAACGTCGCCATGTCCGGCTTGATGCCGTAGGCCTGCTGTGCGCCCCCCGGCGCAATGCGGAATCCCGTTATCACTTCGTCGAAAATCAACAGCGCGCCGTGCTTCGCGGTGATGTCGCGCAGCCCTTGCAAGTACCCTGGACCCGGCATCAGGCAACCGCTGTTCACCAGCACGGGCTCGGTGATCACCGCCGCGATCTCATTACCGCGCGTGGCGAAGAGCTTCTCCACGAACTCCGCGTTGTTCCACGGGGCCACCAGCACGTTGTCCGCCGCGTTCGCCACTTGTCCGCGCGATTGCGTGGCTGTGACGGGCGCATCCGCAGGACCCATCTTCTCGACGGGCGCCCGATAGCTGAGCAACGTCGAATCCATCCAGCCGTGATAGTGCCCTTCGAACTTCAGAATCAGGTTGCGCCCCGTGAACGCACGAGCCAGACGAAGCGCGCATTGCACGGCTTCGCTTCCACTCGAAGTGAACGCGACCAGTTCCGCGCACGGGACCATGGCCTGGATCTTTTCCGCCACCTCGGGTTCGAGCTCGTGCTGCGCACCGTACGTGTGCGCGCCCATTGCCGCCTTGGCCAGCGCTTCGCAAACGCGCGGATTCTTGTAGCCGAGAATGTTCGGGCCCCAGGCGAGCGTGTAGTCGATATAGTCGTTGCCATCAACGTCGATCAGGTGCGCGCCGTGGCTATCGCGAAAGTAGAGCGGCACCGGGAACATCGCACGGAACGGACTGCTCACGCCGCCAACCAGCGACTTCCGCGCTCGTTCGAGCAGTTCGCGTGACTTCTGCCATTGATTGATCATGAATCAATACATTATCAACCCGCCGTCGACGTTGATGGTCTGCCCCGTCAACCCGTCACTCAGCTCCGATGCCAGAAACAGGCACACGCGAGCAATGTCGACCGGGAGCAGACGCCGGTCCAGACACTGCCGCCGTTGGATCTCCGCGATCGCCGCCGGGTCGGCATGCACGTCTTCGCCTTCGGTCTTGATCGCACCGGGCGTGATGGTGTTCACGTAGATCTTGTGCGGGCCCATCTCGCGAGCCAAGGCCCGCGAGAATCCGATCATGCCGCCCTTCGAAGCGATGTAGTGGCTCAGCTTGGCGAGCCCCTTGAAAAAGGTGACGGAAGAGATGTTCACGATCTTGCCACCACCCTGCTGGATCATCGCCGGCAGCACCAGCTTCGACGTGTGGAAGATGCTCTTCAGGTTCACGTCTTGCATGTGGTCCCACTCTTCCTCGGTCATGTCGAGGAAATCGCGCCGTGGATAGATGCCGGCGTTGTTGATCAACACGTCCACGCGGCCGAAGCGCTCGTAGATGGCATGGAACGCACTCTCGAGTTGATCCCTCTTGGCCACGTCCACCGTGTACGCATCGGCAACTCCGCCTCGGCTGCGAATCAGATCCGTCCGTTTTTGGCAGTGCTCCTCATCGATATCGAGCAAGGCGACCTTCGCACCCTGCTCCGCGAACAACTCAGCGGTTGCGGCGCCGATCCCAAGCGCGGCCCCTGTAACCACTGCAACTCGATCCTTCAATAACATTCTTGTCCCTGTCTTCCTTGTGGCGACCGACTCGTCTACAATACAACCTATGTTCAAACCGATTTTCGTCCGCGCGGTTGCGCTTGCCGCGTTCTCCGCCGGAGTCTGGATCGCCTTCACCCAGCAGCCGCCGCCGCAGCCCCTCACCGTTACGAAAATCGCCCCGGACCTCCACGTGATCGCGGGGTCGGGTGGTAATGTTGCAGTGTACACCACGGACGAGGGCGCGATCCTGGTGGACGACAAGTTCGAACCCAACTATCCTCAGATCCTCGAGAAGGTCAAAGAGGTTACGGACAAGCCGGTGCGCTACGTGCTCAATACGCACCAGCATGGCGACCATACCGGCGGCAATGCCAAGTTCCTCGCCGCGGGCGCGGAAATCGTGGTCCACGAGAACGCGCGCAACAACATGGAGAAGAGCAGCATGCCCGGCGTTCCTCGCCTCACCTTCTCGAGCCAGTTCTCGGTCAAGCTCGGCGGCAAGACGGTTACGATGCGCCATTTCGGCCGCGGACACACCAACGGCGACGCGTTCCTGTACTTCCCTGCACTCAGAGTGCTCCACACCGGCGACATGTTCATCGCCGGCGCTCCGTTCATCGACCACACCAACGGCGGAAGCGGACTCGAGTGGCCCGGCACGATCACCCGCGCCCTCGGGGCGTTCGACTTCGATACGGTGATCCCCGGTCATGGTCCGATCATGAAACGCGAAGACATCCTCAAGTGGAAGCAGTCGTTTGAGACCTACAACAATCAGCTCCGTTCACTGAAACGGGAGGGCAAGAGCGAGAGTGAAGCGCTGCAGATCGCCAAGACGGACAATGTGCCCGGTTGGGGACCGAACCCCGGCTTCGGCACCCGTAGCTTCCCGGGGCTGTGGAAAGAGATTCAGTGATCTCCTGACTCGCGCCGCAGCCGGTATACTCTTCCCGTGATCTCCAGAAAGGGTGCGCTCGCGGCATTGCTGGCGTGCCTGCCGTATCCTGCCGCGAGCCAGTCCGCGGAGTACGCAACTCCTCGCGTCTGTGCGGCATGCCATCCCGAGATCGCGCGGACCTATGCGGAAACCGGCATGGGGCGCTCGTTCTTTCGACCGTCTCCCGCCAACGCCGTAGAGAACTTCGAAGGCTCCGGCGCGGAGTTCACGCACGCCCTCTCTGACACGCACTACCGGATGAGCTACCGCGACGGCGCTTACTATCAGCGCCGCTGGCAGAGAGGTTTCGACGGCACCGAGACCAACGCCGAGGAAACCAAGATCGACTATGTTCTCGGGTCTGGCAATCACGCTCGCTCGTATCTGCATCGCACCGCGCGCGGCACGTTGATTGAACTGCCGCTCGGCTGGTACGCCGAACCGGGAACAGCTTGGGGCATGAATCCGGGCTTCGACTCGCGCCATCCCTCCACGCGCCGATTGATCTCGTACGAGTGCATGTTCTGCCACAACGGCTATCCGCGCATCCCGCAAGCAAACGAAGCTCCAAACAGCGAGCCCGTATTCACGGGCGACCTTCCCGAAGGCATCGATTGCCAGCGCTGCCATGGTCCAGGAGCGCGACACGTCGCGCTCGCGCAAAGCGGCTCCGGCGCGGCGGCGCTCGAACGCATTCGCAGTGCGATCCTCAATCCGGCGCGGCTTAGCCCGAGCCTGCGCATGGATCTGTGCATGCAGTGTCACCTGCAGCCCACCAGCGCCGCTTTCCCAGCACTGATCCGCCGCTTCGGGCGTGCGCCATTCTCGTTCCGCCCCGGCGAGCCGCTGAGCGCATTTCTTCTCGCGTTTGACTACGCGCCTGGCAACGGCGCGAGAGACGACCGCTTCGAGATCGTGGGCAGTGCGGCCTACCGTCTGCGCAAGTCGCGCTGCTTCGTCGAAAGCCAGGGACGCATGGTCTGCGAGACCTGCCATGATCCACATGAGCGAGGCGTCCAAAGGATCTCGGCATGCCAGCAATGCCACACCGTTCAGAAGTTGAGCGCGCGTCAAGGCCACGCCGCAAACGGTGCATGCGCCGGATGCCACATGCCCAAGCGGCGAACCGAAGATGTGATCCACGCCGTGATGACGGACCATTGGATCCAACGCCGCCCGCGGTCCGCGCAAGAGTTGCTGGCGCCGTTGACGGAACGCCATTCGCCGGCCGAAACCGAGTATCACGGCGAAGTGGTGGCTTATCATCCCAGCCCGATTCCCTCAGCGGACAAGCTGTACCTCGCCCTGGCGCAGGTCCAGATGAAGAACAATCTCGAATTGGGAACTCCGCCGTTCGCTGCCGCGATTGCAGCCAGCCGGCCCGCGGATCCGGCATGGCACTGGGAACTCGGCGAGGCTTGGCTCGCGCTCGGCAAGCCCGCCAAGGCCGCGGAAGCCTATCAGGAAGCCGCACGGCGAAATCCTAAATCAGTGCAACACTTCCTCTCGCTCGCCGAGGCGCAAAAGGCAGCCGGTGATCTCGCGAAAGCAGCGGCCACGATGCGCACGGCTCTGACGCTCGCGCCGCGCGATGGCCGCGTGTGGTATCAGTCGGCCGTGGTCGCTTCGGCGCAGGGACGCTCGGCGGAGGCGGTCACCATGATGCGGAAAGCGATCGAGCTCGATGCGACGCTCGCCGGAGCCCACAGCACGCTCGGTTCGATTCTCGCGACTGCAGGACAGACGGCGGAAGCGGAGATGGCGATGCGCGAAGCGCTTCGCATCGATCCCTGCGACGCATCGGCATGGGATCTCGCTGGCCGGCTCAAAACCGGCAAGGGCGACTTGGCCGAGGGCTTGTATTCGTTCGAGCGGGCGATCTACTATCGGCCGGATCATGGTCCGTATTTGTATGACTATGCGTTGGCTCTGTCATTCGCTGGCAAGCCGCGAGAAGCCCGCAGGGCCGCGGACGATGCATTGCGAGCCTCGCCCAATCTCGCCGAGGCGCATGCGCTGCTGGGACAGTTGCTGGTGGCCGGCCGCCAATTGGCCCAGGCAGCGGAAGCGTATCGCCGCGCGTTGCAGTTGAATCCTGACTTTGCGCGCATCCACCTCGATCTCGCTTCGGTTCTTGCCGCCCAAGGCGATCGTAACGGAGCAATCCAAGAACTGCGCGCGGCGGCGGTGGCGGCCGACCCGAACGTCAGCGCGGCCGCGCGACAAGCTCTCGAACGGATGGGCGAGCGCCCGCGATAGGGGAACTTCACTCCCGCCAAGCATTACCATTTGCGGCATCGCGCAAATAGGCCCGCGCTTCCGTCTCGCGCCCCAATAGCCGGTACAACAGCCCCAAACTGTGGAGCGTCCTCGCCATGTCCACATGCCCATGGGGAAGCGCCTTCTTGCGGATGTCGAGCGCTCGCTGCAACAGCTGCTCCGCCCCTCGCAACTTCCGTTGCCGAATGAAGAGCAGCCCCTGATTG
This sequence comes from Bryobacteraceae bacterium, assembly GCA_046331625.1. Taxonomy (GTDB): domain Bacteria; phylum Acidobacteriota; class Terriglobia; order Bryobacterales; family Bryobacteraceae; genus JAXLQL01. The sequence continues at coordinate 114,842 of JAXLQL010000017.1, read as the reverse complement.
TAGAGCGCCGTTGCCACCTCCGGATGTTCCGGACCGAGCGCGGCCTCGAGCAGCGTTGTCGCCTTGCGAAATGCGTTGTCGGCTTCTTCCAACCGCCCGCTGCTCGCGTAGAGCTCGCCGAGATTGTTCCACACATTGGCGGACTGTTGATGAGACGAGCCCAACCGCTTTCCATAAACCGCCTCCGCTCGCAGCAGCATCCGCTCGGCTTCTTCGATGTGGCCCAGTTGCTTCAGCGAACATCCCAAGTTGTTGAATGACGAAGCCGTGATCGGATGCTCCGCCCCCAAGACGCGTTCGCGAATGTCGAGCACTTGGCGGTGCAGCGAAACGGCGCGCTCCCATTGGCCTTGGTCCGCCAATGAAACCGCGTAGTTGTTCAGGGCCAGGGCGTATTCGGGATGATCCTCGCCCTTCTGCTCTTTGCGGATCACGAGCACCTGCGCGAAGAGCGCCTCAGCCTCGTTCGGCTTGCCTTGCGCCCGCCGCAACTCACCCAGATTCGCCAACACGTAAGAAGCCGGCTCGCTCGCTTTTTTGATGCCCGAATAGATCCGGCCGGCTCTTTGGAAGTCCGCCTCGGCGTCATCAAAGCGGGCCAAGCCCATCAGAGTCAATGCCCGCCCGTTCAAGGCCCCCGCAAGCAGCCGCCGATCCTCGTCAGGCCGGTCGCGCAAACGCACGGCTTGGGCATAGCTTTCGAGCGCCTCAGCCAGCCGCCCTTGCATGCGACGGACCTCGGCGAGATTGTGGAGCGTCGCGGCCGCATCGCTCGACTCGCCCCTGCCCGCGACTCGCCACTGCTCGAGCGCCCGCACATAGCTCTCTTCGGCTTCCGGGTATCGCCCCAACGAGTAGAGCGCCACGCCGAGGTTGTTGAGTGACTTGGCCCACACTTGCCCTGGCGCCTGTTGCGCCTTTTCGGCCGCCATGCGGAACCGCGCCTCGGCTTCCACCAGTTTCCCGGCGGACCGCAATCGTGCGCCTTCCGACAGCATCGCTTCGGCCGCGTCTTCGATCTCGCCGGCCAGTATGCCCGAGCACACTATGCCCGAACACACTACAGCCGCGTACACAAAGGACTTGCGCATCCAGAACCTCCCGCCCAACCTTCCGGCTATTCGTCGTGTTGTCTGCGGGCGAGAAGCCCGTTGCCTGTGTGTTATTACGCACCAGACCGGGAAATGTTCGAACCGGTTCGCGACTTTTTTCCGCCAGCCGGCGGCGAGGTTTACACACCGCTCCTGTAACCTCCGGCCACGAGATGTAGTCCTCTGCTTCAAGGAGCCCAGGTGTTCGTGAAGTTCGCGCGCACAGCCGCCTTCGCGCTGGTTGCGGCATGTCTCCATTCCGCTGACTTCGGCGACGCCAGGAATCTGAGCACCGCCCACACGGCCACCCACTTCGCGTCGTTTCCGTATCGCGACGCCGCCGAGTGGAACGTCCGCCGAGAGGCCTTGCGCAAGCAGATCCTGGTGTCCGCGGGCCTGTGGCCGCTGGCCGCAAGGCGGCCTGTCTTGGCCTCGCGTTCCGGGCGCATTGAGCGCGACTCGTTCCGCATCGAGACGGTCGCCTTCGAAACGCTACCAGGATTTTTCCTCCATGGAAATCTCTACGCACCTTCGCGCGGCCGTGGCCCCCATCCCGCCGTGCTCGTACCGCACGGCCACTGGAAACATGGCCGCATCCATCACGAAGCCGACTACTCCGTCCCCGCCCTCTGCACGAATTTGGCCCGTCAAGGCTATGTCGTCTTTGCCTGGGACATGCTCGGCTACAACGACTCCACGTTGTTGCCGCACGAATTCGGAGACACTCCCGCCGAGCAGCTTTGGTCGTTCTCGCCGCTCGGGGTTCAGCTCTGGAACAGCATCCGGGCCGTGGATTTCATCTCGTCACTGCCTGAGGTCGACACGCAGCGCATCGCGGTGACGGGCGCCTCGGGCGGAGGCACGCAGACCATCCTGCTCGCCGCGGTGGATGATCGCATTGCGCTTTCGGCGCCCGTGGACATGGTGTCAGCAACCTTTCAGGGTGACGACGCGTGCGAGATGGCGCCAGGCTTGCGCGTCGGGACCAACAACGTCGAGATCAGCGCGCTCATCGCGCCCAAGCCTTTACTGCTCGTCTCATCGACCAAGGATTGGACCAAACGAACTCCGTTCGTCGAGCTCCCAATGGCTGAAGCCGTTTATCGGCTACAAGCTGAATCACCGCCCGTCGACAACGCGCACATCCAGTCCAAGCACAACTACAATCGCCAGAGCCGCGAGGCGGTGTACCGCTTCTTCAATCGGCACCTCCGGGCCGGTGGGCTGATGGAACGCGACCTCATCGAGCGCGCATTGGTCGATTTCGAGCCCAGGCGTCTGTTGGCTAGCGCCGGACGCGGAGCTCGATCGCGGGACAGCGGCCGCATCTTCGCAGCGTGGCGGGAATCGGCCGTCAGCGCGGCAGCAGCAATGTCGCCCGCGGAACTGCGAGATTTGCTCTCGGTACAAATCGGCGCCGAGTGGCCCTCTGGCGTTTCGGTACTCGAGGGCGGGCCCGGCTTCGTCCTGCAGCGAGAAGGAAGCGGAGATCGCGTGCCAGCGCGTTGGTTTCCGCCGAAAGGCGACACCGTGTCGATCGTCGTCGACTCCCGCGGCATGGACCACTCTCTGGTTCCGTCCGCTCACAACCCGCCCTCGGGAGCCTTGTACGTCGATGTATTCCAGACCGGATCGGCCATCGCCAACCGCTCGTCACACCGCAAGGATCACCTCACGTTTCACCGTTCCGACGACGCCAACCGCGTGCAGGATGTCTTGACCGCGATCGCATTCGTCTCGGCGGGAAGCGTAGCACGGATCCGGCTCGTCTGCGATGACCGTGCGTCGTTGTGGTGCTTGGCCGCCGCGGCGATCAGTCCCGAACCGGTTACGTTGAATGCCGAGCCCCCGCCCGCCGGCAGCGACACGGCGAAGTGGCTCTTCATTCCCGGAATCGAGCGCGCGGGCGGCGTTGACACGATCCGCAGACTGGCATTGTCGCGCGGTCGCGAAGAGCGGCTGGTCGCCGCCGAGTAGGCAAGTCCCTCTGCTATCCTGATCCGTCGTCATGCCCCGCCGATCGATCACTCGCCGCGCTCTCCTTGCATCCACTGCCGCGCTCCTACCAAAATCCCGCGCGGAGGAACTGAAGGGTGGTATCAAGCTCACGATGCCCGCGCGCGACCTCACAGACGACACGCTCCGCTTCATCTCGCACCTCGGCGTGGAATGGGTCACCATGGCCGGGCCCGGAGCGCCCGGCTACAACACCGAAGGCCGCGTCATTCAGGTTCCGCAGGACTATGCGGAGCCGCCATGGAAAGAAGACCAGATCCGTCGCATCAAAGAGCGCGTGGAAAGCTTCGGGCTCAAGCTCGGTAACCTCATGCTCCACGACTTTCGCGATCTCATCCTCGGCCGCGCCGGCGCCGCCAAGGATCTCGAGAACGTGCTCGAGTCGATTCGCGTGGCGGGAAAAGTGGGCATCCCGATCGTCGAATACAACTTCTACGCACTGCGCGCCATGGGCGGCTACTACAAGGAGCCCGGCCGCGGCGGATCGCTCCTCTCGGCCCACGACTATGACCGCAGCCGCAATCTTCCCGTGCTGCCCGATGTGGGCGAGCACACCGCCGCGCAGCTTTGGGAGCGCTACGAGCGATTCCTGAAAGCAGTCGTTCCCGCGGCCGAGCGCGCCAACGTCCGGTTGGCCGTGCATCCCAACGATCCACCGCCGCCCAAGTACCGCGGCATCGAGCAGATCCTCGGCAGTGTAGACGGCCTCAAGCGCGTCTGCGAAACCGTGAAGAGCCCGGCCAACGGCATCACGTTCGATACGGGCGTCACGCGCGAGATGGGTTACGACGTCATCGAGAACATCCGCTGGTTCGGCAGTCGCGATCAGATCAACCACGTCCACTTCCGCAACGTGCTCATGAAGACGCCGCGCGAGAAGTACATCGAGACGTTCATCGACGCCGGCGACAATGACATGATGGCGTGCCTGCGCGCGCTACACTCCACCGGGTATCCGCGTCTGCTCCATCCCGATCATGTGCCGGAGTTCCCCGCCGACCCGCTGCAGCGGGGTGGCTGGGGATACGCGGTGGGCCAGATCAAGGCGATGTTGCGCCAGCTCTGACCCACACGCCAGACACCACGGCGTCAGACGAAAGCCAGCTTCTTGCGCTTCCGTGCCCAGGCAATCACTCCAGTGCCCGTGGCCACGTAGAGCATCGTGGTGGCCTCAGGCGTCTCTGACGGGCTGTCACCGCCAGTCCCACCACCACCTCCGCCGCTCGTCGTCGCCAAGCCGTAGGAGATGTTGTCGATCAAAGCGAAGGTGTTGTTGTTCGGAGTCCCGTCCAGGATGAACCGGAGTTCGCTGATTGGCGTATCCGTGCGTACGCCAAAGAACGTGCGGGTCGGCCTCGCCTGTGTGCTCACCACGATCCCGAGGTCGATCCCGTTCAATTGAATTCGAATACCGGCGCCGTTTGGATAGGCCGTCATCAGGTCGAGCCCGAACGAGGTGACGTTGCTCGGCAGCAGTGCCGAAATGTAGCTGCCCGAGAGGAAGTCAGGTCCGCGCAGTTCGGTGAGCGAACCGAATTCCTCGGCCGCGTTTGTTGGAGGGTTGATCGCGAACAGGAACGAAGAGCTACCGGTGAATCCGGTGAACTGGACACCGCCGGTCGTCAGCCCAGAAGAGTAGTCGTGGTACCCGCCTGGCGAAAGGCCGAGCGATTCGAAGTCGATGTTCGTCGCGCCAGTGGTCAGCCCCTGCCACGTGGCGCGATCGTTATACGTACCGATTACGCCCGCCGATGCCAGCGGACCATGCAGCAACCAACTCGCTGAGGCGATGGCTGCGAAAACGTACTTGGATGTATTACGCATGAGTTCTTTCTCTCTCACACACAGAATCCGGCGATGGGTCCGCCGGTTGATTATTTGGGGGTCCAGTAGAGTAGTGGCGGGAAGGCAGTGAAGTTCTCACCACCTGAGGACATTTCCGAGGGGAGTATGCGCGGTGGCTAGGCTACTTGCCGAGGGATAGCTACTTGCCCAAGGATGAGAGGATGCGCTTCTGGTACTCGCGCGCCTTCTGCTCAATCGCGGGGGCGTCCAACGTTGTCGCTCGCCCGCCGCGGACGGTAAAACGTCCGTGTATCATTACATCGGACACATCGGACCCCTTGAGCGCGTAAACCAATTGTGAATAGACGTTGTACATCGGCGTCGCATGCGAACTGTCGAGCGATACCGCGATCAGGTCCGCCAACTTGCCCGCTTCGATCGATCCGATCTTCGATTCGAGACCCAGTGCCCGCGCGCCCCCGATGGTGGCCATCTCGAACGCCGCCGGCGCGGGCAGCGCTTGCGGATCGCCCGTGCTCACCTTCTGCAGCTTCGCAGCGAGGTCCATCTCTTCGAACAGATTGAAGTCGTTGTTGCTGCCGGCCGGCCCATCCGGACCCAAGCCCACCGCGATCCCCTTGGCGAGCATCTTCACCACCGGCGCCACGCCACTTGCCAGCTTCATGTTGCTCGAAGGGCAATGCGCAATTCCGGTGCTGCGCCGCCGCAGGATATCGAGGTCGCCGTCATCGAGCCACACGCCGTGCGCGCCGAGAGTGCGTCCAGTCAGGACGCCGAGCGCCTCGAGTGCGCGCGTGGGACTCATCTTGCGTTTGGCCTGCGACTCGTCATTCTCGCGCTTGGTCTCAGAGAGGTGGATCAGCAGCGGCACACCGTATTTGTTGGCCAGCGCACGCGATTGCTTCAACGTCTCATCGGAGTTGGTGTAGATCGCATGCGGCGCCACGGCAGGCACCACCAGCGGATCGTCTTTGAACCTCTGGATGTACTTTTCCGTGAAACGCAGCGCATCGGCGGGAGTCTTCGCGTCGGCCACCGGAAAGCCGATAATGGTCTCGCCGAGCACTCCGCGCATCCCTGCTTCTTTCGCCGTTTCCGCCACGACGTCCTCGAAGTAGTACATGTCGGTGAACGTGGTGGTCCCCGATTGCATCATCTCGAGGCACGCCAGCCGAGTCCCCCACCGGACGAAATCGGCATTCACGTTCCGCGCCTCAGCCGGAAAGATGAACTTTTCGAGCCACTCCTGCAGCCGCATATCATCGGCGATGCCCCGGAACAGTGACATCGCTGCATGCGTGTGGGTATTGATGAATCCAGGCGCGATGATTGCATTCGAGCGGTCCAAGCGCTGCTTGGCCTGGAAGCGCCGGCCGATCTCGGCCTTCGGTCCCGCCGCCACGATCTTCGATCCGGCTATCGCCACCGCGCCATTCTCGATCACTCGCCGCTGCGCGTCCATCGTCACTACGTAGCGCCCGGAGACAATCCAGTCCACAGGTTCGGCCAGCGCCGTGGCCGCGAACGCAAGGGAAACCGACAACCATGCGGGAAACGCTCGGCAGATCATGCGAGCTTTCATAGTACTCGGCGGCACAACGGAACTGGGGCGGCGCGTACTTCCACTGCATCGAGGGCGCCCCGCCCTGTGCCGGCTACCAGCTAGCCGGCTTTCTCGAGGATCGCCAGGCTGATCTTCTGCGTAGCGACCATTTCCTTGGTGACTACGAACTCGCGCACCTTCTTGTACGAAGGCAGGTAGTACATCAGGTCGAGCATCAGTTCCTCGAGAATCATGCGGAGCCCGCGCGCGCCGAGCTTGCGTTCCATGGCCAAGCCCGCGATCGCCTCCATGGCGTCATCGGTGAACCGAAGGCGCACGTTCTCGAACTCGAACAGGCGCTGATACTGACGGCTGATGGCGTTCTTGGGCTTGGTGAGAATCTGCACGAGCGCTTCTTTGTCGAGTTCATCGAGGATCCCCACCACAGGGAGCCGCCCGATGAACTCGGGGATGAAGCCGAACTTGATCAGGTCCATCGGCTGCACTTGGCCGAGCAGCGCGGCGTCGCGCCGGGTGGCCGGGCGTTTATGCTCGTCTTCGGCCTTGTGGAATCCCATCGAGCGCTTGCCCACGCGGCGGGAGATCACTCGCTCGAGCCCCACGAAAGCGCCACCGCAAATGAAAAGGATGTTGCTCGTGTCCACCGGAGTGAACTCCTGGTGCGGATGCTTACGGCCGCCCTGCGGAGGAACGTTGGCGATGGTGCCCTCGAGAATCTTGAGCAGCGCCTGCTGCACGCCTTCGCCGGAGACATCGCGTGTGATCGAGGGGTTCTCGTCTTTGCGCGCGATCTTGTCGATTTCGTCGATGTAGATGATGCCCTGTTGCGCGCGCTGCACGTCCCAATCGGCGTTCTGCAACAACCGCAGGATGATGTTCTCCACATCCTCGCCGACGTAGCCGGCTTCGGTGAGCGTGGTGGCGTCGGCAATCGCGAACGGAACCTCGAGAACGCGGGCGAGCGTCTGCGCCAACAGCGTCTTGCCGGTCCCCGTCGGCCCAATGAGCAGGATGTTGCTCTTGGCCAACTCCACATCATTGGCCGAGCGCTTGTTCATCTGAACGCGCTTGTAGTGGTTGTAGACGGCGACGGCCAGCTTGCGCTTGGTCATTTCCTGGCCAACCACGTATTGATCCAGGTACTCTTTGAGTTCAAGCGGGCGGGGAAGCTTGTTGGGCAGACCTTGCGCGGGCTCAGTACGGTCGTCTTCGAGAATGGAATTGCAGACCGCGATGCACTCATCGCAAATGTAAGCGCGCGGATAGTCGCTCGGTGACGAGATCAACTTCCCAACGACGTCTTGACTCTTGTGGCAGAACGAACAGCGTAAGGTTTCGTCAGAGCCTGAGCGCTTCAAAGAGAGCCCTCCAAAGAATGGCCAGGCCGGAGCGCCGTGATCCCACTACACCCTGGAGATATCATGCTTGTTTCAGCCTGCGAATTCATTATCACCCGAACGGGCCATTACGGGCAATATGGGGCGTTACCAATGGGGGATGAGGAAAGTCCCAGGACAGCGCAGGCGGTTGAACAGCGGGGAGTTCCAGTATCGGACCCTGGCAGTCTGGCACTCTGGCCTAACCGATTGGAACTCGGGTCCCCGAGCGTGGGACAATAGTACCTGATTCTGTTCTATGGTCATTACGGGCGTTTACTATGCCCTCGTTTGCATTCTGGCGAGTCTGGCGGTAGGGTGGCTCACGAAACCCATCTGGGGCGCCCCGCTGCTGGTGTTGGCCGCGTTCTTCCTGTGGTTCTTCCGCGACCCGGAGCGCACCGCTCCCGCGGGCGATCACGCGGTGTCGCCGGCCGACGGGAAGGTGGTCGCCGTGAAGCAGGAAGGGCCGCATCTGCGGGTCAGCATCTTTCTGAGCCCGCTTGACGTGCATGTGAATCGGGCGCCAGTCAGCGGCCGCGTGGTTCGCTTCGAATACAAGCCGGGAAAGTTCCTGGTGGCGAGCCGCGAGGAAGCCTCCGAGCAGAATGAGCAGAACGTGGTGACCGTAGAGACTCCGGACCACGTGATGGTGACGTTCAAACAGATCGCCGGGCTAGTGGCGCGCCGGGTGGTGTTCGACAAGCACACGGGCGACACAGTGGGTATCGGCGAGAGGATCGGGCTGATGAAGTTCGGCTCACGAATGGACGTCTTGTTCGGCCCCGAATGGGAAGTTCTGGTCAAGCAAGGCGAGCGGGTATGGGCGGCCACTACGGTGATCGCGCGAAGGAGGAAATAGCGCGTCAATGAAACTCAGCGAGAGACTCATCGATCCCAAGTCACCGGAGCGGCGCCCGCGGCGTGCCGCCTACGCGCTTCCGGCGATGTTCACGGCGGGCAATCTCTTTCTCGGATTCCTGGCCATCACCAAGGCGTTCGAAGGCGCGATGTACGCGCTCAAGGGTTCGCTGGGGCACAATCCGCACTGGGAGGCCGCGTCGATCATGATCGGCGTGGCGGTCTTCCTCGACGGTCTCGACGGGCGCATCGCGCGCATGACGAACACCGTGAGTGAGTTCGGGCGCGAGTTGGACTCGCTGGCCGACGTCATCACATTCGGCGTGGCGCCGGCGATCTTGGCGTGGACTTTCGGAATCCAGTTCCTGGGGCAAGAGGTGGATGCAGCGCTGCGAGAACAGATCCGGCAGGGCGGATACTTTGCCTCGTTCCTGTTCCTGTTGTGCGGCGCGTCGCGGCTGGCGCGATTCAATATCCAGGACAATCCGATTCCGAAGAATCCGGGCAGGCCAGGCCGCAAGTATTTCGTGGGATTGCCGATTCCAGCAGCGGCCGGCATGGTCGCGGCGATCATCTACGCGGTGAACAGCCAGCCGATCGAAAACTGGATGTTCGCCGTGGCGTGGATCGGATTGCTGATCATGCTCTCCACCTTGATGGTAAGCACGTGGCGGTACCGGAGCTTCAAAGACTTCAACTTGTTCAGTCCGGGCTCGCCCTGGAGCGTCATCCGATTCGGCTGCCTCATCTACCTGCTGTGGAACTACTCACAGGCCGTACTGCTGGCCATGGCCACCGTTTACTGCGGAAGCGGGATCGTGATCCGGATCGGAGGAGCGATCAAGCGGCGTTTCTCGAAGCAGATGCCTCCGGCTCCGCATCCGCACACGGGTTTGGGCAATGCCTGACCGCGTCGCCGCGATCGTGGGCGGCGAAACATTACTGGGAGCGGATGTTCGCGAGGCGTTGCATGAACGCCTGCCTCGCGTCCGGATCAAACTCGTCGGTGCGGGCGACGGGATGGTGATCACCGAGGACGAGGGCGAAGCTGCTGTGATGTCCCAGCTCGACGAAGACAGCCTCGGCCGCGCCGATGTCGTAGTGCTCACGGGTCTCACGGAAACGGCGCGAAAGGCCTACCAGATCCTGCAGCGCGGCGGATCCTCCAAGCCGGTGGTGGACCTGACCGGCGCTCTCGAGGATCTTCCGCAAGCGAGGCTGCGCGCACCGTGGTTGGAGACGAAACGCGAGGCAGCAGCCGGCTTGAACGTAATGGCGCACCCGGCCGCGATCGCCCTGGCAAGGATCCTGCGCGCGGCCAAGGCGACAGAACGATCGGTAGTGACGCTGCTCGCGCCCGTGAGCGAACTCGACCGGCGAGGCGTGAGCGAACTACAGCAGCAGACGATCCAGTTGCTCGGATTCCAGCCGGTGGTGAAGGAAGTGTTTCACGAGCAGTTAGCCTTCAACCTGATGGCGGGCACGCTTCCGGAGCTCGAACGGCGGATCGAGCGCGACCTGGCTTCGCTGCTCGGCGCGCACGCACCTTCGATTCCGTTGCCTTCGCTGCGCGTGATTCAGGCGCCGGTCATGCACGGGTTCAGTTTCTCCATCTGGATGGAAGGCGTGGGCGATCTCGACGCCGAGGGGCTCGACGTGTGGCCCGATCACGCGCCGCACCCGGTGGGCGCGGCCGGACAAGCCGGTATTTCCGTGGGCGCGGTGGAGCGCGATCGAAACAATCACCGCGCGATTTGGTTGTGGGCAGTCGCGGATCAATTCAAGGTCGCGGCCGACAACGCGGTGACGGTGATCGAGAGCGCGCTATGAGGCTGGCCGCGACGATGGCAGCGGTGCTGCTCGCCGGTTGCGGATATCACGTCACCGGTAAAGCCGACCTGCTGCCTTCGACGCTCCACACGATCGCCGTCCCGGCATGGACCAACCTGACGCCGCGCTACAAGCTCGCCGACCGGCTTCCGGCAGCGATCACGCGCGAGTTCATCAATCGCACGCGATACGCCGTGGTGGCCGATCCGGCCCAGGCGGATGCCGTTCTGAACGGCGCAGTGGTGAACATCTTCGCGTACCCCACCGTGATCGACCAACGCACCGGCCGTGCTGCGGGAATGCAGTTGATCGTGATCCTGCAATTGAAGCTGACCGAACGCGCGACCGGCAAGGTGCTCTATGACCGGCAGACGTTCGAAGCGCGGCAGAGGTACGAGATTTCGATCGATCCGGTGGCGTACTTCGAGGAGAGTAGTCCGGCTCTCGACCGGTTGGCGCAAGAGGTCGCGCGCAGTGTGGTGAGTGGCGTGTTGGAAGCGTTCTGAGAACGCGCATACTTCCGAGCCGCAACCCATCACGGAGCGGTGAAGTGTTCGTACGAAGCGCCGCTTCCTGACGGAGCGGCAGGAGCGGGACTGAAGTCCCGCGCAGGCTAAAGTCTGCCCCACAATCGGCGGAGCCGCTTCCGACTGAGCGAGGTTCTGAAGAGTGCCGGTGCCGCACTCGCCCTCACAACAGGCGAAGTGCGAGTCGGAACTACTCCCGCAACTTCGACAGGTTCTTGCGCGCCAACTCGTGATCGGGATCGAGCGCGATTGCCGTGGCGAAAGCCCGGCGAGCTTCCTCTGTGCGACCCAACCCCAGCAGCAACGCCCCGAGATTGGCGTGCCCGGAGGCGTGATCGGGATTGGCGGCGATCGCGGAACGGAAGCGGCGCAGCGCTCCGTCCGTATCGCCAGCCTCGAGCAGCGTGAGTCCGAGATTGACTTGCACCTCGGCGTCCCACGGAGTCAGCGTGAGCGCGCGGCGGAATGCTTCCACGGCTTCCCGGCGCCGGCCGGAATCGGCGAGCAAGTTCGCGAGATTGTTCCAAGCTTGCGGAAAGTTCGCATCGGCGGCGACAGCGCGGCGATACGCAGCTTCGGCGTCGCGAGCCCGGCTCACGGCACGGAGCGCTTCGGCAAGCTCGAACCAGGGCTCGGGTGAAGTCGAAGGGCTCGTCTGCAACGCCGCTTCCAAGCGCGCGACTCCCGCGGAGAGATTTGACCGGTCCCTCACCTGGGCCACGGCTTGGTACACATCGTCACGCGAGGCGGGCTTCGGATACACCTGCACCACTTCGCCGCGGTACTGCTCCTCCTTCTCCTTGCGCGGCGCAACGAGATCGCCTGCGGGAGGCCGCCGCGCGATCTTGTGGTCAGTCATCGTGACATGCACCACGTCTTCGGTTCTGCGCGTAGGCATGTGACACCCGATGCAATCAGTGGCGGTGTTGTGGTCGCGAGCCTTCACCGAAACATGGCACGTGCGGCAACGATTGCGGTAATGCGCAGCGCGTTCGGCGGGCTGTGGGCGAGCATGCGGGTCGTGGCACGTCAAGCACGTCATCTTGCCGCTCTTCAAGAAGCACTGCGATTGCCGCAAGCGATATGCCGCGCTGACGATCTCGAATTTTCCCTCGCGTCCCGAGCCCGCTGCGTGATCGAAGTGGACCATGTAGTCACTGAGCGGCTCGCCGGGACGAAAGCTGTAGAAAGGCCGCTGAAACCGGCGCAGTGAAGCCGGCAAGTGGAAGGTGGTGGTCTCGTAGTGGCACTGCATGCAAGTCTCGAGCGATCGCTCGGGAGATAGCTTGGCCGGATTGACGATATCGGCGGCGGCGCGAGTACTCGCGTGCTTCTCGCCCGGACCGTGGCAGCGTTGACAGTCAATGCCCACCGGCAGTGTGCGCGGCCAGATGACGTCCGCATCCCAACCCGCCCGCGATCGCTCGGGCGGTACATCGGGATACGCGTTGTGGCAGAACATGCACTTGTGATTCACCTGCCTCGAGAATCCGGGATGATTCGGGCGATCGTAGCCCGGCGCCATTGCCCAGGCGCGCTCCTGCGTGTACCAGGAGACGGGCAACTCGTAGAGCCGGCCTTCGGCGGTCTGATGCAGCAAGCTGAGTGCGTGTTCGCCCGAGCCCATGATGTGGGTCACGCGGCGCTCGAGAACGTGCGCGCGTTTCCCGTCTTCGAAGCGGTAGCGGCGCACGAAGTAGGCGCCCTCGCGCTGGAACATTTCATAGCGATCGCCGGAGGCGGGGTGAACGAAGCTCGCGTTGTTCCATTGGGCTTGCGCGGCGGCTTTGGCGGGATCGGGAAAGGAGCGGCCCATGGGGGTGGCGAGGTAACGGTCGTAGGTTTCGAGGTGGCAGGGGCGGCAGGCGGAGGGGTCGGTGTAGCCGGGTGGGGCGGCCCGCAATACGCAGATGGCGGATAGCAGCAGTTCGAGCTTCGGCGTATTCACGGCGCGTGATGGGCGGGACTGAAGTCCCGCGCTGGCTAAAGCCCGCCCTACAAGGAAGGATACACTCGTTTAGCGAATTTCGAGCGACACTGGTTGGCTTTGGGATTGGCCGATGGTAAGCACCACGGGGACCGCGTCTCCCGCAACACCTTCGGCAACGCGCGCGTTGATCTGCATCACGCCTATGGTTCCAGGCGCCTGGCCTCGAAACAAAATCTCGGCTTCGCGCGTGCCGACTCGCAGCGACACGGGAAGCACGGGCTCGGGAAACGGCGCGGATGGAGTGGCTCCGGTGATGCTCGCCGGCGACGTTCGCCCTTGGCCGGTTGCATAGAGCACGACGATGCCGCCGGTCTGGAATGCACGCGGGAACAACGCGGGACTCGCCGCGACAACAGGCACGGTGACGGGCTCGCCTGGCGTGCCGTTGACTGTGACCACGATCTTGGCTTCGGCTGCGCCATCGATCTCGTATGGCGCCTGCACGTTGATCTGATCGCTGCTCACGAAGTACAGCGGTGCGGCGACTCCATTGAAAGTCACCGATACGCCGGAAGCAGCGGCCGGCAGCTTGCGCGTCACCGGATCGAGCGAAAGCGAAATACCGTCGTGCGGCCCGAGATTCGAACCATAGATGGTGACGATCTGGCCGGGCGCGACGGGCCCAGCCTTGAAGCTGAATCCGTTCACGACGCCCTGCCCAGCGATCGCGGGAACGTTCGAAGCCGCCGCAGGACCGAGCATCCACAGCTCGTTCGACAAACCACCATTCGTGGTCCCACCGAAGAAGAACGCCGTGCCACCGTCCGATGCTCCTTCGTGCCGGCTGCGAGGATCCGGAAGCGCACCTTGAATCGACGCCTGCCGCCAGGCAGCCGATCGCGTGTCGTACTCCCAGGTATCGTTCGACACCGATGGCCCCCCGCCGAAAATCAACATCACACCCCGCATCGCATCAAAGCCGATTCCGTAGTGTTCGCGGAATGACGGGCGCGGTTGCGTGGTCTTCTCGGTCCAGCGATTGGTTCGAAGATCGAACGACCAGAGATCGCCGAGGGGACACGGTCCGAACCCGCTGGCACAGCCGCCGTAGAGCAGCATTTGCGAGTTGGCGCCGTCATAGGCCGCGTGATGGAGGCAGCGGCGTAGTGGGCGGCCCGAAGATGGGCTGATGTCGCGCCACGTGTTGGAGGCGAAGTCGAAAGCCCAAGTGTCGTCGAAGCGCCCGGCATCGGTGAAGCCGTGCGAGACGATCATGCGGTCGCGCTCTGCGTCGTAGATTCCGGAGTGCCCATAGCGGCGGGTGGGTCCAGCGTCGTCTCGGCCGATCTGTCGCCACGAATTCGCGGAGATGTCGTAGGCCCAAACGTCATTGAAGAATCCGCGGTTCTGCCCTCCGAACACAACGGCGCGGCGCCGGGCCGAATCGTAGATCAGCGTGTGTCCGAAGCGTGCGGGAGGTCTCGCGCCTTCCGGCGCCAGTTCGGTCCAACGGCGCTGCGACAACGAATAGGACCACAGGTCGTTTCGCGAATCGGCATCCGATCCGCCGAACAAAAGGATCTGGCGGCCGACAGGATCGTAGGCGATGGTGCCGTCAAAGCGAGCCGACGGCTTGGCGCCCTCTGCCAGGAGCAGCGTGTACGAGAGCGGCTGCGCGCTCGCTCCTAGCGCCATCGCCAACAGCAAGCTTCGAGTGGTCATGCACATTACAGCCGGATCGGCACGCCGCGTATTCCCCGGAATAAAGCAGCCGCCGCCGCGCATCTTGCAGCCGGTACGCACAAGGAGAATCGAAATGAAGCAATGGAAACTGATCGCCAGAGCGCACTTGATGGTAGGCCTGGCGCTGGCTGGAAGCACACAAGTCACCGACAAGAAGTCTTTGACCATGGATGGCGCGCGCCGCGTGATTGACGCGGCGGTGAGCCAAGCCAAACGCAACAACACCACTGGCGTCGTCGCCGTAGTGGATGACGGCGGAAACCTGATGGCGCTCGAACGCGTGGACGGCACCTTCGCCGCCGGCGCAAACATTTCCATCGGCAAGGCCAGGACCGCGGCGCTGTTCAAGAAGCCGACCAAAGCGTTCGAAGACATCATCGGAAAGGGCCGCACGTCAATGGTGGCGCTGAATGACTTCACGCCGCTGCAGGGCGGAGTTCCCATCATGATGGAAGGCCAAGTGGTGGGCGCGGTGGGCGTGAGCGGCGCGGCGAGCGCGCAGCAGGACGAGGAGTTGGCGATGGCGGGCGCGGCGGCGATCGGCTCGGCGGCGTCACCGGTCACCTTCTTTGAAGGCGCGCAGGTGAAAGCGGCGTTCGACAAGGGCGCTGTGCTGTTCGACAAGGGCGAGCGATACATGGTCCACGCAAGCCGGCGGGAGAAGCCGGGGATGGCCGAGATCCACACCGAAGATGCCGACATCGTCTACGTGCTGGAAGGGACGGCCACGCTCGTCACGGGCGGCGCGGCGATCGACGTGAAGACGGTCGCGCCGGGCGAGCTTCGGGGCGCTTCGATCGAGGGCGGCGAGTCGCGCCAATTGACGAAGGGCGACGTGGCGATCGTACCCGCAGGCACGCCGCACTGGTTCAAGGAAGTCTCGCAACCGTTCCTCTACTACGTGGTCAAAGTGCGGTGAAACAGGAGAACCGGCATGAAAGCACTACTCTCACTCATGCTCGCCGCGAGCGCATTCGGCGGCGAAGCTCCATCGAAGCGCATCCTCACGCTCGACATGGCCAAGCGCGCGGCCGCGGCCGCCGAGGCGGAAGCGAACAAGCGCGGATCGACGGTGGTCATCGTGGTGGTGGATGACGGCGGGCACATGCTGGTGCTCCACCGCCTGGACGATACGCAGGTGGCCAGTGTCGAAGTCGGCATCGGCAAGGCGCGCACGGCGGCGATCTTCCGCAGGCCCAGCAAGGTCTTCGAAGATCAGATTCGCGACGGGCGCGTCGCTTCGCTCGCACTGCCGGGAGCGACGCCGTTGCAGGGCGGCATCCCGATCATTGGCGGCGGCAAGGTGATCGGCGCGATCGGCGTGAGCGGCAACACGCCGCAAGAAGACGAAGACATCGCGAAGGCGGGAGCTGCCGCGATCTCCGAAGGAGGTTCCCGATGAAGCCCTGGATTTTCCTTACCCTGACAGCGCTGGCGCTGCCATTGGCGGCAGTGAGGTCGGGCGAGTATCCGGCGGCTCCATCGGGAACACCGGAGGCAGTGGTGGATCTCGCTACCGACGAAGGCGCGAAGCTCGTGAAGGGCGAATGGCGCTACAGCGATACGCGCATCGTCGAGACGGACTTTCGCGCACCCGGTCCGGATGGCCAGCCTACGGGAGCGCCCATCAAGACCTACGACTACACGCCGAAGGCTGGCTGGGCGGGCTTCGACGATTCCAAGTGGGAAGTGATTGCGCCCACTTCGCTCGACAAGCGGCGCTCCACCGGGCGCATTTGCTTCAACTGGTATCGCATCAACATCACGGTGCCAGAACGCGTGGGCAGCTTCGATGCAACAGGATCGACGATCGTGTTTGAAACAGTACTCGACGATTATGCGGAGGTCTGGGTGGATGGCGAGATTTCTCGCGCGTTGGGACAAATGGGCGGATCGGTAGTGAGCGGCTGGAACGCGCCGAACCGGCTGGTAATCGGGCGCGATGTGAAGCCGGGGCAGAAGATCCAGCTCGCGGTGTTCGGCATGAACGGACCCATCTCGAGTCCGCCCACCAACTTCATCTGGATGCGGTACGCCAAGCTCGAATTCCATCGCGGAGCGGCGGGTCCAGTTGCGGTGTCCCCGCGCGAAGTGAATGTCGACGTGATCCGGAAAGACGCGGCGCTCGACGAGATCACCGGCCCGAACCTGAAGCTGTTCAAGCTGGCCGAGGGGTTCCGCTTCACGGAAGGTCCGGTGTGGGTGCGCGATGGCGGATACCTGCTGTTCAGCGATCCGAACAGCAACACGATTTACAAGTACGCTCCCGACGGGGAACTTTCCGTGTTCCGAAAGCCGAGCGGCTACTCCGGCGCCGACATCGCCGAGTACGGCCAACCGGGGTCGAATGGGTTGACGCTCGATCCGCAGGGCCGGCTCACCATCAATGAGCACGGCAACCATCGCGTGAGCCGCATCGAGAAAGACGGCGCGGTCACGGTGCTAGCCGACAACTTCGAAGGCAAGCGGCTGAACAGCCCGAATGACCTCGTGTATCGCAGCGACGGAACGCTTTACTTCACTGACCCGCCGTTCGGGCTTCCGAAGTTCTTTGACGATCCGCGCAAGCAGCTCCCCTACAGCGGCGTGTTCTCGCTGCGGAATGGAAAGCTGGAACTGGTGAGCACTGACTTCACGGGACCCAATGGGATCGCGCTGTCGCCCGATGAGAAGTTCCTCTACGTGGCCAACTGGGATGACCACAAGAAGGTGATCATGCGTTACGAAGCCAAGCCTGACGGAACGCTCTCCAACGGAATGTTGTTCTTCGACATGACCTCGACGCCCGGAGAGGACGCGCTGGACGGCATGAAGGTGGACAAACGCGGGAATCTATATGTGTCGGGGCCGGGCGGACTGTGGGTGTTGTCGGCGCAGGGGAAGCACTTGGGAACGATCGTGATGCCCAAGCATCCGCACAATTTCGCGTGGGGTGATGACGGGAAGACGCTCTTCGTGTGCGCGAGGAGCGGACTCTATCGGATGCCGCTGAAAGTGGAAGGCGTTCGCCCATGAGATGCGGCTAGAAACAACAAGGGGCGCTGGCATGACCGCCGCGCCCCCGCTGGAGGAACTGGAACTTGAAAAAGAGACCTTACTACTTGGCCTTCTTCTGCTTCTGCTGACCAACGCGAATCTTGAACTGTTTCTGCTGCGCTTCCTGCCACCCTTTCCAATCGAAGCGGGCCGTGGCGTCTTTCAAATAGGCGTCGACATCGGCGTTCTTGGGAAGAACGGCCACGATGGTAGCCTCGAGGCCTTGGCCATTGTTGATGCGGAAGCGGCGAGCGTTCGGAATTGCCATGGATGACTCCTGCGGATATGCACGACTGCTACGGGAGCAATCGGGTACTCAATCAGGATAGCAAATCCTTGAGCGAAGCGAAAATCTCCGGATGCCGAAATTCGAAGCCCAGCGCTTGGGCCGCGGCGGGAACCGCGCGCTGGCTGTAGAAGAGGATGTCGGCCATCTCGCCATAGAGCGCGCGGATCGCCGCACGCGGCACGGGAAAGATGGCCGGGCGGCGCAGGGCGCGGCCCAACTCGCGGGTGAAATCGGCATTCGTCACCGGATTGGGCGCCGACGCGTTGAAGGGTCCGCGAGCGCGATCGTTCTCGAGCAGCCAAACAAAGAGATCGCACAGATCATCGAGGTGGATCCACGGCATCCACTGCTTTCCCGAGCCGAGCCGCCCGCCGACGCCCCACTGGAACGGAGGCAACATCTTGTCCAGAGCACCACCATCCCGGCCGAGCACGATCCCGATGCGGGGCATGGCCACGCGCAACCCGAGCCTCTCGGCGGCACGAGCTTCCGTCTCCCACTCCACGCAGACTTCGGGTAGGAATCCGGTACCGGGCTTGGACTTCTCCGTCAGCGTCTCGTCAGCGCGGTCCCCGTAGTAACCAACCGCCGAAGCCGAAATCAGAATCGAAGGTTTTTGTTGCAGCGCGCCGATCGCGTTTACCAAATTTCGAGTGCCCACCGAACGGCTGGCCCGGATCCGGCGCTTTACTTCCGGAGACCAGCGCTGCGCCACCGGCTCGCCCGCCAGATGAATCACGGCGTCGGCCGAAGCCAAGCTTTCCACGGGAGGCTGGCCCTGGTCCGGTTCCCAGAGCGAAAATCGTACGCTAGCAGGGAGCCCGGCTTTCGGCTTGCGGCCCAAAATGTGGACGGCATGGCCGCGCGCTTCGAGCAACGGAAGCAGCTTGCGGCCAATGAATCCAGAGGCCCCACTGACGGTGACGTTCATTTCAAATCCCGACTATTGTAGTCGATACGGGTCTTGCCCGGTCAGTTCGAGAAGCGCGATTTCTCGCAGGTATGCATCCACGCCCGTCTTGCGCTTCATGCCGTCGAGCGACATGTAGCGCACCATGCCGAAGATGGGCCGCTCTTGCCACGGGCGGTCGTGGAGCCCGAAACACCAGAGGATGTTCGTGTAGGTGTTCGGATCGCGGCCATCGAGCGCGTAGCGATCGTGCAAGTAGACCATGGTCTCGAGCGCGGCGGCAGGGCTCGCCGACCATTCGATGATCTTCTTGCCCCAGTACATTCTGTAGTAGCCGTGGATCTTGCCACGCAGCAGCATTTCCTTCTGGGTGGCGTTCCACAGATCGTCGTGCGTGCGAGCCGTCTCGAAGGTTTCGCGATCGTAGACCGGATCGCGAAAATCGGCGGCGTGCTTGGCGAGCGTCTTCTGCGCCCAGTCGGGGATCGCCTCGAGGGCCGTGGGGTCTGCGGCGAATCTCGCGTGATTGAACGCAAGCTCGCGCCGCACAATCAGTTCCTCGGAAAATTCTTCGGCCTCGAAACCGTGCGGCGCGGCGTGGTCTTGCGCTGCCAACGCGACCTCGAGGGAAGAGATGTGGCCGAAGTGGAGCCACGGGCTGAGGTTCGAAGTGGCACGGGCGGCCGGCTCGTTCTTCTCGGCGGCATATCGCTTCAGGTTGCTGTCGAGAAAGTGACCCAGGTGGCGCTCGGCGGCGGCGCGCCCGCCGCGGAAGCTGACCGAAGGCTTCACGCTATGATCGATCTCGCATTCGGAGACGAGTTGCGGGATGTTCGCGCCGGTCACTTCGGTGTGGAGCGGATGAGTTCCGTGCCGGTAGCAGTGGGCCAGAGCGACCCGTTCCACGGGAACCATCGATTGGCGAAGAAGTTTGCGGATCTTCGGCCGAATCGTGTACGCTCCGTACTCCTTCTTCGGGATCAGGCTCATCGGCACAATGCAGCTCGAATCGACGGCGAAGTACGGGATGCCGATGCGCTGGGGCACATTGGCGTTGTGCGTAGCGGCGATGGACACCGGGTAGTCATCCGTGACGAGAAGGGCGGCATCGGCGGCCAGACGGTAGAGCGCGTCGTTGGGATCAGCGCGGCGTTTCCGGAGATGGAACACGTGTCCGATCCCGCGCTTGGCCAGCCGCGCCGCCGTATCGGGCACGCCCTCGAGCAAAAACGTGTGGAAGCGATCAGAGGCGTAGGGGTAGGTGCAAGTGACTCCTTCGTAGACCAGAAGCGCCAGGCCGAGCTTGTTGGCATGCGCGGCGGCGAACTCGAGGGCGTGGTTCGATTCCACCCGCCGGTTCATCTGCGCCCAATAGAGCACGTATCGAGCGCCACGGCGGATGGGCGCATCGTTGAGCGCGCGGACTCTTGGGTCTGCCACGTTCTATAGATGCCGCGGCGAGCCGGGCGGCGGTAAGATTCGCCTTACTCTCGCTCCACTTTCACTCGAACACCCTTGGGGGCGACAGTAACGGGTAGCACCTCCGCGCCTTCTTTGGCGATCGCTTCCTGCACGCGCTTCTGAGCGTCGGGCTCCACCAGGAAAAAAACGCATCCTCCGCCGCCAGCGCCGCACACCTTGGCGCCCAAAGCGCCCTGCCGCCGGGTAACCTTTACCAGCCGATCGATCAGCTCCGTGGAGATGGTCGGGATGTTTTTGCGGCGATGCTCCCACTCGGCGCGCAGGAGACGCCCGGCCTCGGACCATTCTTGTCTACCGACGGCCGCTCGCATTCCATTCGCGATTTCGGCGATGCGATCGAAGTTCTTCTGCACCTTCTTGTCGCCGTTGATGTGCGCCTTCATTACTTCCCAGTTGTTGATGCCGGAATTGCGCGGGACTTTCGTGTAGGCGAGCACGATCCTCTGGTTGAACTCGTCGAGATCTACGGGCAAGTAGAAGTGCTGGATTCCCGACGGACGCAGTTCGATGTTGCCCACGCCGCCGTACATGGCGGGATAGTAGTCCTGCGGGCTGGTGGGCACGCGGATGATCTGCGATTCGATGTTCTGAACCGTCTCGCGCAGTTTCTCGATCGCGAAGCCGGTGCCGCACAGACGATTGAGCGCCGCGCCGGCGGTGATCATGAGCGAAGACGACCCCGAGATCCCCGCGCCCGCGGGAGCCTGCGAATTTGTTTCAAACAAAAGGCCGGTCTTCGGGCGGAAGAACCGCAGAAGCCAGGCGTGCAGGCCGAGCTTGTACTTCTTCGCCGCCATCAACGCATCGAGCGACTCGAAGGACTCCTGCGCGCCGAGATCGCGCGACTTGAGAATGATGCGCGAATCGTCGCGGGTCTCGATCCAACACTGCGTGTATCGCGACACGGCGAAGTTCACGGTAACGGCGTTGTCGTGATAAAGACAGATGGGCCAAATGTCGAGCGTTCCGCCGGCGAGATCCACCCGGCAAGGGGATTGCGAGAACAGTTTCATCGAAGTCAAAGCGCTACTATAGCGCGCCGCTCGCGGAACCTTCGGCGGGCGCGAAGACTACGAGCACATCGAGCGTCTCGGTGACGGAATGGAAGTGGTGTGGCACGCGGGCGGGAATGTAGACCACCGATCCCGGGCCCACGACGTGGCTCTTGCCGGCGATCTCGATTTCGCCGCGGCCAGAGACGACGTGATAGATCTCGTCTTCCCCATGCGGGTTCTGGGGAACCGATTGTCCGGGGAGGTGGCGGTAGAGTCCGAGACTGAGGGCGGGGACGCGGAGGATTTCGCGATAGATTTCGGCGGGAGCAAGGCCGGCGGCGATTTGGGGGAGCGAGAAGATTTCCATCCGGCCAGTCTCGCACGAGTTGGCCCACCGAACAGCCGCCCGAACGACTTCGTTATCTCAGATTGCCTCGTTGTGACTAGCTAGCTAGTGTACTGTCCGCGAAATGATCGACAGCTACCGTTTCTTCTTCCTGGTCTTAGGAGCGTGCACCCAGGCTGACTTTCTCCAAAGTCTGACGGCAACGGAGAGCTTTTCCGTAATGGAGTCCACGGTGGCAGTCCACACGAAGGGCTTGGGGTCTTTGTTCCATGCCGCCGGTGAATGCTTCGATGGCGCTTTTCAGATCTCCGACACTGCGGAAGACCTGCTTGATGGCCTTCGTATCCAGTTCTCCGAAATCGAAGCGTTCGACCAGATTCAGCCAACTGGAACTGGTGGGGACGAAATGAAGCACGAAGCGAGGAGTGGGTGCTGGAGCCAGCTGCGAACGTTTTCGTGTTTGTGGGTCCCATAGTTGTCCATGATCAGGTGGAGTGGGACCTTGCCGGGGAACTCCTTGTCCAGAATCCGTAGAAACCTGAGGAACCCTGATGCCGCGCTGGTAGCACTGGCCGATCACCTTGCCCTGCAACGTATCTAAGGCGGCAAACAACGTCGTGGTGCCGTTGCGCTTGTAGTCGTGGGTCATTGTCCCGCAACGTCCCTTCTTGATCGGCAAACCGGGCTGGGTTCGATCCAGTGCCTGAATCTGGCTCTTCTCGTCCACACACAAAACGATGGCCTGCTCGGGCGGATTCAGATACAGGCCAATGACATCGGTCATCTTCTCGAGAAACTTGGGATCCCGCGAGAGTTTGAACGTTTCCGTCCGATGGGGTTTGAGATTGTGTGCCAACCAGATGTTGTTCACGGGCGGACTTGCTGATGCCTTGACTCTGGCCATCGTGCGGCAACTCCAGTGCGTCATTCCCTTCCGGCTGACTGCAGCGCGTCGCTTTCCACCACGGCGGCGATTTTGTCGCTGTCGTAGGTGGGTTTGCGGCCCCGCTCCGGCGCAATCTCCTCACACTCCGTCCAACCGCATTTCGGCAAAGCGGGTGCATGACAAAATCACTTCGTTTTCCGATTCACCGTCAACTGCTCGGCGATGGTGACGTCGGACTTCATATCAGCCGTCGCCAGCACAATGCGGCAACGGAGGGCTACTTGCTGAGGAGTGCCGTGAGCATTCACCCATTGTTGGAGCTGGGCTCGTTCGTCAGAAGAGATCTCAAGGGAGGGTATCTTCAAGAGTACTGAGAATGGCCTGTCCTGTCCAGCTATTTGTTGGACACTACACTAGTAGCTAGGCGGGCCTCCGCAGCCACAGTTGTCCCAGCACCTTCAGAATAACGACGCCAGCCCGCAAGCTCGCCTTCCAATTCCCAGACACTTTGTTCTCGCCCGCCGCGCGCAAGCCATAGTCCACCGGGATCTCCAGTACGCGAAGGCCGTGTTCCAGCGCCTTCACCTGCATTTCGATCGTCCAGCCGTAGTTGCGATCTTGCATCTCGAGTGCACGTAGACTCTCGAGCCGGATCGCCCGGAACGGCCCGAGATCCGTGTAACGGTATCCCCACAACAGCCGGATGAGCCTCGTCGCCAGCCAGTTGCCGAAGCGCTGGTGCGGAAGTAATGCTCCTGGAGTGGCATTGCCCAGCACTCTGGAACCTAACACCAGATCGGCGCGTCCGTCGAATATAGGTGTGAGCAAGTCTCGCGCCTTGGACGGGTCTTCGCTCGAGTCGGCTTGTAGGAAAACCACGGCCGCGCAATCGGCGGGAACGGCTTCGAGTGCGGCCAGGCAGGCGGCTCCGTAGCCGCGCTCGGGCTGGCGCACTACGGTCGCTCCGGCAGCGCGAGCCACCTCGGCCGTGCGGTCAGTCGATCCGTTGTCGGCGACGATGATTTGGCGAAACAGGCCCTGGGGAACCATCGCCAGGGTCCGGGCGATCACCGGCTCTTCGTTCAAGGCCGGGATGATCAGCACGGCCCCTTGCGCTTTGACAGGCATTACAATAGGAGCATCGCTTCCATGCAGGACAACGAGACTGGGCAGGAAAACGAGACTCGGCACGACAACCAGAGTGCCGGCGTCCCTTTGACGCCCGATCCAGTCGCGCCCGCGGCGCAGCAATCGAGGTCTGTCTTCAGTTCGACGATCAGTTGGCTGCGCGACCTGACGCTTTCCGTGGTCATCGCGATCCTGGTCATTCTTTTTGTATACCAGCCGGTGAAGGTGGAAGGCACCAGCATGATGCCTTCGCTCGAAGACCAGGAGCGCATCTTCATCAACAAGTTCGTCTACAGCTTCGGAATCGGGAACATCGAACGCGGCGACATGGTGGTGTTCTGGTACCCGGGCGACCCGAGCAAGTCTTACATCAAGCGGATCGTCGGCCTGCCCGGTGACCGCGTGGAAATCCTCGAAGGCGTGGTCAGCGTCAACGGCAAGGAACTGCGCGAAGACTACGTGCCGCCGGCCTATCGCGACACGCAGTCGGTGCCGGCTACGGTGGTTCCGCCGGATCACTACTGGGTGTTGGGCGACCATCGCTCGTCGTCGAACGACAGCCGTTCCTGGGGACCCGTGCATCGCCGCCACATCTACGGCAAGGCCGTTTTCATCTACTGGCCGCCGGACAAGATGGGCTTGATCCGCTGATATGCGGCGGTGCGCGGCCGGTCGTCTATGAAAGTTCGCGAACTCGCCGCGTGGCTCGGTGCGCCGTTTGAAGGCGAAGGCGATCGCGACATCGAGTCGGCGGCGGCGGTGGAGACTGCTGGCGCCAATCAGCTTTCTTTTGCCGCTGGCAAGCGCGCGGCGGAGCTCACTGCGGGATCGAATGCCGGCTGTCTTCTCGTGCCGCCGGACCTCGCCTGCTCGCGAACACTGATCCGCGTGGCCGATCCCCGAGCCGCATTCGCGCGAGCCGTGGCTCGCTTGCATCCGCCCGAGACGCCGCCTGCTGGGATTCATCCTTCCGCCGTGATCGGAGACAACGTCTCGCTCGGTGCGCGCGTTTCCATTGCGGCTCATGCGGTGATCGAGTCGGGCGCAGTGATCGGCGACGGCTCGAGCATCGGCGCTGGCTGCTCCGTCGGGCGGCGCGTGAAGCTGGGCGCCGATTGCAGGCTCTATCCGCGCGTCACCGTCTACGCCGATACCGAGATCGGCAATCGCGCGGTGCTGCACTCGGGTTGCGTCATCGGAGCCGATGGCTTCGGATTCGCGCTCGTGGGCGACCGGTACCACAAGTTTCCGCAAGTGGGCAAGGTGCGGCTGGGAGACGATGTGGAAGTGGGCGCGAACTCGTGCATTGACCGCGCCACGCTCGGCGTCACCGAGATCGGTGACGGAACCAAGCTCGACAACATGGTCCACATCGCGCACAACTGCCGCATCGGGAAGCATGTGGTGATCGCCGCGCAGACGGGCATGGCGGGCGGGGTGATCGTCGAGGACTACGCGATCATCGGCGGGCAAGTCGGATTCGGAGACAAGGCTCGCGTCGAGTCGCGCGCCGTTATCGGATCGGGCGCGGGCATCCTTACGTCGAAGATTGTGCGCGCGGGTGAGCCCGTGTGGGGAACTCCGGCGCGGCCCTTGCGCCAGTACCTCGAGCAGTTGGCCAACATGGCGCGCGTGCCGCAACTGCGCGAGCGGGTGCGCGCACTCGAGAAGAAAGTGGCGGAGCTGAGCGATGCTCTTGGTGGTCGGCGGCCATAGCCGGAACATCGGCAAGTCGTCTGTGGTGGCGGGCTTGATTGAGGCGCTGCCCGAGGCTCGCTGGACTGCGATCAAGATCACGCAATTCGGGCACGGTGTCTGCGCGGAGGATGGCGAAGAGTGCTCGTGCAGTGACCTCGATCATCCCTTCGCCATTGACGAAGAGCGTGAGCCGGGCCGCACGGATACGGGTCGATTCCTCGCGGCCGGTGCGGAGCGGTCGCTGTGGGTGCGGACTCCGGTGGGGCAACTCGGCTTGGCGATCCCGGAACTCCGGCGCATCGTTGCGCAGGTGGGCAACGTGATTGTCGAGTCGAACAGCTTGCTTGACTTCTTCGTGCCTGACCTTTACGTGATCGTGGTGGACTACCGCGTCGCTGACGTCAAGGATTCGGCGCGGCGCTTCTGGAATCGCGCAGATGCGATCGTGGAAACATCGGCTCGGCCGGAGAAGCTTCCGTGGGAGGGGATCCCGGACCGGTGGCTCGATGGCGCGCCGCGCTTCGAGGCGAAGCCTCCCGAGTGGGTGTCGCCCGAGTTGGCGCTATTCGTACGGGAAGCGGGACTGAAGTCCCGCGCAGGCTGAAGCCTGCCCCACATCACTCACGCACATCACAGCGGGACCGCATTGCGGCTAACATACGCATCCACAGCGGACTCGTCCGCCGGCACGTAGTGAAAGTACTCCGCATACGCGAGCCCGTGCTTGGCGCCGCGCAGGCTGTCGCGCTTGAGCGCGAAGTGGCGTGTGTACTCTCGATTCGCGGTCGCATCGTCCGTGCCTAGGATCGAAAGCTTCTTACCCTGCGCGGCCAGTTTGCGGCGCAACTCGGCTCCCTGCGCGCCCGCCGGACCCTGCGTCACGTTCGCCACGTTCGCGTGGATCTTCGGATCGATGTAGGCGCCGATATCCACCACGCGATTCACCAATTGCGGACCCCGCGCGAAGTAGTATTTCTCCTTCACCGAGTGCACTTTCACGCCACCGCGAAAATGTTCCGGATAGTCCCACTCGGACGCAGCCATCCAGCAGGCGCTCTCCACGGCACGCGCGGTGGTGTAGTGGTCCGGGTTGCGCTCGTAGAGCGCCGAAGGATCGTACACCAACACCGTGTCGACCTTCAGCACTCGGAACAGGAACACGAGCCGCGCCCGCATCTCGACGATCGGCCAGGCGTCCATGTTGTGGTTGGGATAGTTGAGGAAGATCGCTTCCTTGCATCCGAGCCGCCGCGCCACCTCAGTAGTGTCGCGCTCGTTCTTGAGGACGATGTCGCCGATCGACGATCCCGTGCCGGCCATCGAATCGTTCGACATCGTGATGAGGTAGCCCGTGTAGCCCTCGTCGATGAGCTTCAGCACGGTGCCGCCGGCGAAGATCGGGATATCGTCGCAATGAGGCTGAATCGCTGCGAGCACCTTGCCCGCGTGCGGCTTGCCTTCGCGCTTGCGCTCGATCACCAGTTCCGGCGTGTAGGAGACGCTCCCAGTTCCGCCAGCGTCGAGTTCACGCTCCCAGGGCGGCGTCTGCGCCTGCATCGGTGCCGCGGCTACGGATGTTCCGATGAAGTGGCGTCGTTTCACGGTTGGGTCCTCCTGACTAGCTCTTCGATCTTGTCGATGATCGTTTCTTCAACTGAAGGATGGAACGGTCCGGGCTGGCCATAAGCCAACATCGCGCCACCGCCTTCGTATCCACCCTCTTTCAGCACGCGCAGGGATGGGATGTAGGCGAACACATCGTTCGAGTAGCCGGCCACCCAGGTGTTGGTGAATCCGTACATGCGCTTCAGCCGGTGCGAGTAGTCCACCACGAGTTCGCCGCCGAGGATGACCATCTTCAAGTCACTTCCGAATTGCCACACTTGCACCGGATACGGATAGCGGTCGGGCAACTTCCCATCGCGATCGAGTTGCGCCAACATCATCTGCGCGTGCTGTCGCGTGATGAAGTTCGAGTCCTTCGTGTGCGCCGTGAACTCTTCGCGCGAT
The DNA here is from genome assembly GCA_046331625.1 of Bryobacteraceae bacterium. Taxonomy (GTDB): domain Bacteria; phylum Acidobacteriota; class Terriglobia; order Bryobacterales; family Bryobacteraceae; genus JAXLQL01. Next base: position 87,318 of record JAXLQL010000017.1, on the reverse strand, counting down.
GGCGGCTTGGCAAACGCCAGATCCACCGTCTCGAAAGCAGTCTTCAGTGGCCCGCGGATCGCCGTCATCTTGCCCGATACTACTTGCCGAACCGCTTCAGCGATCTGCGCCCCATGCCGCTCGGCAACCGGCACCGGACCACGGGGTAACGGATTGGCATCGGCGCCGGCGCCCGTGAAGAACATCGCGGATGCTCCGGGATGCTGCTTCTCGAGGTCGATCATGGCGAAGCCGGGCCAGTCCCCATTGATGAAATTGTCAGAGAGCGCGGTGGCGTGGCAGGCGTACCCGAAGAGGATCCCACGCAGCTTGCCCGAAGGATCGCGGATCGTCATCACGGGAACGTCGTGATCCACCGGGGCAGGGAAGTCGCGTTTGGCGCCGCGCCGGCGATTCGACGCGATGCCAGCCAAGCCTTGCCCGAACTCGACCGTCGCGGGCGCGAGGTCTTTGATCGAAGCGCCGATCGTCTCCACGACTTGATCGAGTAGCGCGGCCGTGTAGCGGCGGATGACCTTCTCATGCTCGACTTCGAGCGGATACGCGGGCCGCAACACCGTGTCTGTCACGGGGCCGCTGTGCGTATGCGACGCATTGAGCACCAGGCGGTCGCGCGGGATGCCGAACTTGGCTCGCGCTTGCTCGGAGACGGTCTTGGCCATCGATTGGTTGAATCCGAGCAGGTCTGAAGTCACCAGCACCGACGTCGCGCCGGATTCGTCCTGCAGCGCGAGCGCCTTCACCCAGATCGGATGCCGTACGCCTTCTGACGGCTTGGTGCGCGCGCCGTAGCCGGCCATCCAGATCGGTTCCTTGGGCGTGATGTCGGTGCGAGCGATGCCGGCCTTGAACGATTGCGCGGAGGCGATTGCGGCGATGAACAGAGTCGCGGTACGCATGTGGATCACCTTGCCAGCGCCTTTCGGATTTCGGCCACCGTGTTGTCGACCAGCATTTCGAGTCCTTTCTTGCCGTACTCGAGCGATGCGCGCGACGGATCGCCGGTGACGCCGCTCGTGGGAGATCCGCCATTGTTGGCGCGCTTGTCGAGCCGCAGATGGCGCGCATCCACGCCCCACAAAAGCGACGTGTCTTTGATGCCCGCGTGCGTCCCGATCGCGGCCTTGGTCTCGCCCTTCGAGAGCAGGTATCGATCGAACGAGTCGCCGGCGTAGTAATTGCCCATGTGGTGCACGCGGACCTTGTCCGCGGCCCACTCGCGAGTGAGCATCTCCGCCACGGCCTTTTGCCCGGGTTGGTTCGGACCGCTATCGCCGATGAAGACGATGTCGCGGAAGCCGTGCAGCTTGAAGCTACGCGCGGCATATTCGAGCAGCTTGCGGAAGAATTCGTCGGGTAGCGTGATGGTTCCGGCGAAGCGCATGTGCCCGTTGGGCGGATTGATCTCGCCCTCGGGAACGTAGGTGACTACCGGCGCCACCAGCGTCTTGCCGAGCTTGCGTGCGATCCGCTCAGACGTGTACTTCACCCGGTAGTTGTGCTTGCCGAGAATCATGTGCGGACCGTTTTGTTCAGTGCCGCCGGTGGGAATAATGATCGTGGTGGAGCCGGAGGCGACGAGGTCGCGCACTTCGGTCCAGGTCAGGTCTTCGAGGAAAACGGTATCGGGAGTGGCAGCGCCGAGCAAACTCGCCGCGGCCAGAATGAGCCAGGCTCGCATTGCGACATCTTATCGCGCTTGCTGAGTCTGAGGACTGGGGTGCATCCCAACTGCCGCTGTGCGCTTGGGTGGGAACTTGAGTTCCAGCACGCCGCCTCGGTCGGTCTTCACCTCGCGGATCTCTTCATCGTCCACTTCGAGATCGTAGCGGCGCGTTGGGTCGAGCCCGATCAGATAGTAGTGCATGAGCTGTTCTTCGGTGGCGATGTTGAATGTGCCATTCGAAGGCGGCGGCATCAGCACGGTGTTGCCCATAGTCACCGGCTCTTTGATGGCGCCCTTCTGCACGTTGGCGATCTGCCCGTTTTGGAACATCTGCGTCACGCCGCCTGCCTGGTAATACCAAACAGCGTCGTCTTCCCACGTGGAGCGGATAATGAGCCGGCCGGTGACGGGGTCGTGATAGATGTTGGGCAGGTAGTGGAAGCTGAGTCCCGGCTGATAGGGATTGGCCCACATGAACTCGTATGGGATGCCGTAAGGGCTTCGCATCAGGAACTTGTCCTGGATCAACCAGCCTTGGACGAACTGCATCTCTTGGGCGTTGTTGTCATAGGCGACCATTGCCAGCGCGGCCGCGCGTGTGCGGGCCGCTTCGCGTACGTCGGGCTCGGCATGAGCGGTCATCAGCGGGATGCGGTACTCGTTCTCCGGAGCGGGAAACGGCGCTGGATAGTGCGCCAGGATGTGATACGCGGGCAGAGTGGTGAAGAACTTCGCCGAGGTTTCGCGCAGGTCAATGTCGAAGTTGTCACGCAGGGCGTGGAGCAGTTCGAACAGGGCGAGATGTTCGGATGGCTTGAACGGGAGATCGCCTTTGGCGAGCACGCCGAGCACATGCGCCTTCCACCAGACTTCGACCGCTTGTTTGATGACGTTCGAGGCGAGGTCTGGCTCTTCGTCCGTAATCGCCAGCGCGGCTAGCACGCGGGCGCGAATGGTGCCGATGTCTTGCGCGGAGGCGGTTTTCTCGAGAGAGGCTTTGATCTTGGCTGCGAGCTTGGGTGCGTTGGGTCCAAGGGCGGGGAAGCACCAATCGTAGACCAGCGCCAACTGGCGGAGGTCCGTACCAGAACCAATGGCCCATTCGGTTGCCTGCTTGGCGTGAGGTTCGCTCTTGGCGGCGAGCGAATAGAGAGCCCAGGCATAGCCGGGCTCGGGGAAGGATATCTTGCCCGCGACCAACGTTTGAAACTGGATCCACCGCATTGACTCGCGGTCGCGCTCTTTCTGCAACAGGCTCAGCCGCCGCTGCGGGAGCAGTAGACGGGGATGGCCAAGTTCGGTGCGGTACGTGGCCCGGCCTTCGTTCTGCGCGGCCATGGGCAACGCGAGTAGGAAAGCCAGGGGCAGCAGGCGGGTCACAGTCTTGATTGTGTCACAACGCCACACACGATACGCCACAGTGGGGCGGGCAGCGGTTCCACGTGCTTCGCCGGACATCTGAGAATCAACAAGATAGGGGGTAGTGGCGGCTGGCACCCGATTTGCTGTATCCTAAATCGAATTGTGGAAGTCAACTCTTGAAACCTGAACCCTCTGCTGCAACGGGAAAGAGCAGCGGGACGGCAGCCAAGTGAGTGAACGTGCTCGCGGGAGAGAAGTTTTGCAGTACCCCAGGCTGTCCCGGAAAGCTCGGGCCAGTTGCATCAGAGGGGCTTTTTTGAGAAACGCAATTCGGGTTTCGAGACGTCCCATGAACGCGTAGGCAAAAGATGCGTTGATGAGATGTTTGCTTTCGCCGCGGTTTGCAGCGGACCCCGGCTGGTTCTCTTGGTAAGACTGTTTGGACGCGGGCCTTGCCAGAAGGGCTGGTTAAGAAATATGTGGGTTGGCGCGGACCGCACCCTGCTCAATGCTCCAGAGTAGGGAGGCGGGCCGCATCGGATCAGGTCGTTAGAACGGAGCGGCACTGGTCCGATGCGGCTTTTGTCGCCTCACGGCTCCCTACATTGTACAACTTCCGGGCGCGGGCCGTGGGCTGGCTGACACAACCTGCGGCGGATCGATGGCTTCGCCCTCGGCAGGTTGCCGCCGTGCTGCTATACTGAAATTGATCTTGCCTCTGGCAGTACGCTGTACCGTTAGATCCTGGTACAGCCGAGCCCAGAGGCTTTTATCTTTCATGGCGACAGCGATTCTTGTGGACGGAGGGTACTTCGTCCGGCGTTACCGGAGACTCTCGAGCCCGGTCAGTCACTATGATCCAAGGGCGGTCGCGAAAGATCTCTTTACGTGGTGCCTCCGCCATCTGGACGACAAGGATACCGGCCGCCGGGAACTGTATCGCATCTTCTTCTAGCGAACTGTCCGCCTCTTCTGAAGAAGGCTCACAATCCGGTCTCGAAAAAGTCGCTGGACTTCTCGAAAACCAAGGAAGCCTAGTTCAGGCTTGAATTGCATTCACAGCTCAGGAAGCAGCGCAAAGTCGCGTTGCGGCTCGGCCGACTTTCGGAGCACGGCTATTGGCTGATCAAACCGGAGCCGACGAGAGACCTCCTGCTGGGCAAAACTCAGATCGCGAACCTATCCGAGGACGATGTGCACTACGACATCCGCCAGAAAGGCGTCGACATGAGAATCGGTTTGGACATCGCCGCTCTCTCCTTCAAGAGGCAGGTCGACCAAATCGTGCTGATCGCTGGCGACTACGATTTCGTGCCCGCCGCGAAACTCGCCAGGCGAGAGGGGATCGATTTTATCCTCGATCCGATGTGGCAGGAAGTCCCGGAAGACCTCCACGAACACACCGATGGGTTGCGCTCTACGTGCCCTCCCCCACAAGCCGTGAAGTAGCCCCCCTCCGCCTTCGGACTCGCCCTTACGCGATCGCGACCAACTCCCGCTGCACCTCGCCCGTCACTCGAGCCTCGTGCTCACCCACGTACATGTTCACTTCGCTCCGCACACCGAACTTCGGAAGGTAGATCCCCGGCTCCACCGAAAAACACGGGCCCGGGATGAGCCGCCGCTCGTCGTGCGTTTCGAGATTGTCCATGTTCGCGCCCGCCCCGTGGACCTCGCGCCCGATCGAATGCCCCGTCCGGTGCACGAACCACTCGCCGTAGCCCGCCTTCTGGATGTGCCCGCGCACGGCGTCATCCACCTGGTACCCCGCCACCGATTCTCCAGCGGCGATCGATTTTGTTACAAACAAAATCCCCGCATCGCGTGCATCGCGGACTACCTCGAACACGTGTGCCACTTCAGACGGCGCGGCGGCGCCGGTGAAGCCGGTCCAGGTGATGTCGTAGTAAACCGAGTCGGGGTCGGCTGCGATCTTGGCCCACATGTCGAGCAGCACTACGTCTCCTCGCCCGATCGTCTTGTGGACCTCGGCTGTCGGCTCATAGTGCGGATTTGCGGCGTTCTCGTTCACTCCGACAATCGGCCCGTGATCGGTGTAGAGCCCTGCGCGCTCGAATCCATCGAGCACGAAGCCCTTGATCGCGTACTCCGTCACGCTCTCGCCGCGGCCCAAACGAGCCGCGATTTCCGCGAACGCCGCGCGCCGTACCGCATCCACGCGCCGGCCGGCTTGGAGATGGGACTCGAGCTGCGCCGCGGTCCACCGCGCTTCGACGTATTGGATCAGATCCGCAGACGTCGCTACTTCGACGCCGAACGACCGCACCAGCTCGACCGTACCCGCGTCCACCATCGACACATAGGGGACCACATTGTTGGGCGAGTACTGCATCGCCACGCGCTTCGATCCGGCCACCAGCGCCCGCACGCCATCCATTTGGGTCTGCCAGCTCGAATAGGCGGTCTTTGCCCCCGGCAGCGCGTCGATCATGTTCGGCTCGATCTTGTGTACGAGCCCGCGTGGCTTGCCCGAGGCTGGAATGAAGTAGTACCAGCGGCGCGTCACGTGCCGCACGGGACGAAAGCCGAGGATCCGGTATGCCAGCGGATCGCGCTCGTGGTGATCGTAGAACAGCCAGCCATCGAGTCCGGCCTCGCGCAGTGCGCGCTGAATCTCGGTCAGTTGCATGCGGCTCCTCATTCGTGGAACGGGTTTACTTTTTCGGGCGCGGGGGGCGGTGTGAGCAGGCTCACGATCACGAGGCTCGCCACCGACACAGCCAGCGCCGGGTAGATCGCCTCATCGCCGTAGGTGTACTGCCAGAAGATGGTTACCACGGTGCCCAGTGCGATGGATGCGATCGCGCCCGCCGTAGTTGCGCGCTTCCAGAAGAACACCGCCATCACCGCGGGCGTCACGGCCGACCCGTAGATCGTGTAGGCATAGAGCGCCGCGGCCAAAATCGACTTGAAGTACGCCCCTTGCACCAACGCCAGGATTCCGAGCGCCACGATCACCATGCGCGAGATGGCCAGCGTCTTCCGCTCATCGGCATTCGGGTTGATGAATCGGGCGTAGACGTCGTGGATGATGTTCGTCGAAGGCGAGAACAGGAAGTTGTTCGCAGTCGAGATCACCTTGGCGAACATGCCGCCCAGCAGGATCGCACCGATGAGCGAAGGCAGCCCGAGGCGCGCGGTAGTGGGAAGGATCTCGCGGGCGTTTTCGAGGTGGAACTTGCTCGAGCCGATCACGGCAAGCGCCACCAGCAGAGTCTCGAGTAGAAGCGCTCCCACGATCCAGCCGGCTACCGCCATGCGCGCGTCTTTTTCCGAGCGCGCCGAGAAGAACTTCTGATACATTCCCTGGTTGCCGATCAACAGCAACATGGTGGGTAGCGTGAAGCTCAGTGCTTCTTTGAGTGACAGACGGCCCATCAAGGTGAAATGTTCGGGCGGAAGCGCGGCCTTCACATGGTCCCACCCGCCCACGTTCGCGAGCAGCATGGGAACCGCGAAGATCACGGTCACCGTCACCATGCCGCCGATCACCAGGTCGAGGTAGGCCACCGAAGCCATCCCGGCCAGTGCCGTGAACAGGATCACGAACGCGGCGATGATGTACATCCCCGTGGTGCGGGCCAGGTCCGGGAAAATCAGGTGCAGGATGTCGCCGCCGCCGATGAACTGGTAGCTGGTGATGACGGTGCAGGAGACGACGATCGCAACAGTGCCCATCAACCGCGCCGTGGCGTTGTAGCGCGCTTCCAGCAGATCGGGCACGGTGAATTGCGCGAAACGCCGCGCGCGTCCGGCGATGAAGTAGATCAGAATCAGCCCGAACCATCCGCCCGCGGGTTGCCACAGCGAGGCGAATCCGTTCTTGTAGGCGTTCTCGGCTCCCCCGAAAAGGCTCCCGGCGCCGATCCACGAGGACAGCAGCGTGAACACCAGCACATGCCAAGGGAGCTTGCGGCCAGCCACCATAAAATCGGCTTTGCTCTTGATGCCGCGCGCCTTGTATGCGGCTACACCGAGCAGGACCGCCACCACTACCGCGAGCACGACGATGTAGATCATTGCGCTACCCCAGCGGCGGTGAGCCGCTTCCACTCGATTTCGGTGGGCAGGTTCACCAAGCCCGCCGTTGCCCTCGGGCTGGTGACCGAGAACGAAACCACGTCGTCGAGCCAATCCTGGCTCGATCCGTCTGGGTGTTGGGTTGCTACGGTCAAGGTGTAGTCCTGCTGGTTGAGCAAACAGTCGAAGGCGAACTCGATTTCGAGGCGATCGCCGGGGTGGAAGCTGCCGAGCCGCCGGCCTTCTACTTTCGTGTTGGTACCGAAGACGTCCACACCCAAGCGATTCCTGATCAGTATACCCACGGTGGGGTCGTCGAGCGGGTAGTGGAAGTCGGCGCAAACGCGGATGGTCAAGCGTTCGCCGCTTTCCACGGCCGTGACCGGAGCACCGCGTGAATCGAGCAGTTCCACGCGAGCGATGCGGCTCGATCCGTCGCCGTGACGAAAGCTGGCCGTGGATGCGGCCGCACCTGGAGCCGAGATTTCGCGGCTCTGCCACTCGTGGACCATTCCCACGTATCGATTGACGATTTCGGCCGGAGCACCATCGGCGGCGAGACGGCCTTCGAGCATGAGGATGGCGCGGTCGGCGAGGCGTTTCACCAGGCCGAGGTCGTGCGAGACGAACAGCACGGTGACGCCACGTTCTTTCAGATCTTCGAACTTGCGGATGCAGCGGTTGGCGAAGATGGCGTCGCCCACGGCGAGCGCTTCGTCGACGATGAGGACCTCGGGATCCACGTGGATCGCCGTGGCGAAGGCGAGCCGCACGTACATGCCGCTCGAGTATTCCTTCACTGGGCGCTCCATGTAGTCGCCAATGCCGGCGAACGCGGCGATGGAGGGGAAGAGCTCTTGCATGCGAGCGCGAGAGACGCCGAGGATTTCGCCGTTGAGGATCACGTTGTCGCGGCCGGAGAATTCGGGATTGAATCCGGCGCCGAGTTCGAGCAGGGCGGCCACGCGGCCTTGGAGGCTGACGCGGCCGAAGGTGGGCTCCACGATACCGCTGACGATTTGCAGGAGCGTACTCTTGCCGGAACCGTTGGGTCCGGTGATGGCCAGGAACTGTCCCTTGGGGATGGTCAGGGAGACGTCGCGGAGTGCCCAGAAGTCACGGTGAGGACGGCCCAGCAGGCGATCGGCAGGCTTGTCGTAGAGAGCGTACCGTTTGGAGACATTCTGGATGACGAGCATGGCGTGGCAGCCGTAATCCGATGGTAGCCGATCGGTTTTCCTCGTCGGCTTCGAAGCCGGCGCGAATCGGCTCAAAGCGGGTGCGTGCGGGCCGATGAGTGTGGGAGAAAGCAGGATCGAAGCTTACCATGACGCAGCAAGATGCAGTGCAAACGCAGCCAGTACCGCAAAAGGCGATGGTGATCGATGACTCGAAGGCCATCCGGCGGATATTGTCGACGACGCTCACGGAGTTGGGGTGGCAGGTGTCGGAAGCCAACAATGGCCGTGACGCGCTGACCAAACTCTCCCAGCAAAGCGCGCCGTCGCTGATTTTGGTGGATTGGAACATGCCGGAGATGAACGGGCTGGATTTCATCCGGGAAGTGCGGCATGACGGGCGCTTCGAAGAGACGAAGCTGATGATGGTTACCACTGAAACGCAGGTTGACCAGATCATGAGTGTGCTCGAGGCGGGCGCCAACGAGTATGTAATGAAGCCGTTCACAAAAGACGTGATTGCCGACAAGCTGCGCATTCTCGGCTTTGACGCCGAGGGTGGCGGTTTCTGACAAGCGCGCGCAGAGGCACTTTCTCACCGTACCGCGACTCGAGGCAAGGAACCGAACCATGGCCATAGATTTGCTCAAAGCCACTGCTCCGCCGCTGGCCGCCAAGCCGGCCGCCAAGGCGCTCAACGCCACCGACTTCCGCTTTCTGCAGGACTACGTCTACCGCGAATCGGGCATCGTGCTCGACGCCGACAAACAGTACCTGCTCGACTCCCGGCTGATGCCGATCGTGCGCAAGGAAGGCATGCAAGGCCTCGAAGACCTGTGCAACCTGCTGCGCGGGACGCAGGGGCAGCGTCTTCGCCAACCGGTAGTGGAGGCGATGACCACCAACGAGACTCTCTTTTTTCGAGAGACTTCACAGTATGACGCGCTACGGCGCACCGTGCTGCCACAGTTGGTGGCCGAACGCGACAAGACCACGCGCCGGCTGTCGTTTTGGTCGGCCGCGGCCAGCACCGGGCAGGAAGCCTACAGCTTGGCGATGATGCTCGTCGAGATGGGGCTCGACAAGTGGAACCTCCAGATCCAAGGTACTGACTTGAATGAAACGGTGCTCGAGCGGGCGCGGCAGGGCCGCTATATGCAGATCGAGGTCAACCGCGGACTACCGATACAGTTGCTGATGAAGTATTTCCACCGCGTCGGGCTCGACTGGCAGCTCAAGGACGAGATCCGGCGGATGGTGCATTGGCAGCGATTCGATCTCCGCCAGCAAATGAAAGGCCGCGGCCCCTATGACTTCATCTTCTGCCGCAACGTGCTGATCTACTTCGACGGGCAAACCAAGAAGCAGATTCTTTCCGAGTTCCGCAATGCCATCCACAAGGGTGGCTACCTTTTGCTCGGCGGCGCCGAAACCGCCATCAACATGGATACCGGGTTCCGCCGCGTCGAAATCGGCCAGGCGGCCATGTATCAGGCCGTCTGAAACTCCACTCGAACCCGCAAACAGGAGACACCGCAATATGGTTGCAGAATCCATCATCGACGTTTACCGGGCAGACATGATCCAGATCGTGTCGGGCGTCTTCCAGACCATGGTCAAGCTGCCCGTGCAGCAGGTGGAAGCCGATTGGTTCCCCGAACCCGGCCGCCTCACCGGCGTGATCTACTTCGCCGGTCAATGGCGCGGCGCCGTGCTCGTCGAACTCAGGCCCGAACAGGCTTTCGAAATTACCCGGCGGCTGGGAGCTCCCCTGCCCACCAGTGTGAACGAAGATGTCATCGACGCACTCGGCGAACTCGCCAACATGATCGGCGGCAACATGAAATCGGTAATGCCGCGCGGTGTCGGCTTGTCCATCCCGTCGGTGGTGGAAGGGCCGCGCTACACCTTGCGCATCTGCGGTGACCACTCGCTGGCACGGTTCGCCTTCGCGAGCGACATCGGCCAGTTCTGGGTCACGCTCGTCGAAATGCCCGAAGAGGAGTGATCCCGTTTCGCCCGATCGTTCAGCGGCCGCCCGCGGCCCGCTTCTTGCCCTTCTTCTTCGCCGCGACCCGTTTGGCCGGCGGCTTGTTGGTCAGCGTGATGAATGAGTCGAACGCGAAGCTCAACTGGCGGTGCTCGAGAAAGAACTTTTCGCTGTCGCCACTCTGACTCTGTAGGTAGAGTGCGATTCGGCCACCGAACTGCGTAGCCATCTCGGCTGCGACCGTCCGCTCTTGGTCCTTTTCGGACACGGGCGGTCCCCCGGTGGACCGGATCCACTCGACCGTGCCATCGTTCAGCCTCCTCTCCAAACCGAGGTCGGCGGAAAGCCAACGCCCGGTCCGCAGGATAGCCTTACGCTTCCCGAACTGGACCAACACACTCACAGCAGGTCCCTCCTTTTTACCACATCGACCCTGCCTGGGATTGTACTTTCCGGGACTCTTCCTCGAACAGTACTACCTCGCTATATCATAGACTTAAACAAGATCAGGCGATCCTGTTCTTTATTAAAAATGCACCATCTGGTTCCATTCACCCGCCGATCCGCCCTTTTCGGAGTGTTGGCTGCCTCACAGGCGGGAGCTCAGCCCCTCCCACTGCGAAAGCCCGCAGCCCTCCGTCGCGGGGACACCGTGGGCGTCATCATGCCCTCCACCCATGTGCCAGACCCGGACCGGCTCGCCAACGTCTCCCGCACCATCGAGCACTTCGGACTGAAGCTCGCCATGGGGCGCTATGTAGGCAAACGAACCGCCACCTTCGCTGCTTCGATCGACGAGCGCGTCGAAGACATGCACGCCATGTTCGGCAACCCGGAAATCAAAGCCGTTCTGCCGATCGGTGGCGGATACGGCACGATGCAGATCCTAGACCGCCTCGACTATGGCCTGATCCGCAACAACCCGAAGATCTTCACCGGCTACAGCGACATCACTGCGTTGCATCTGGCCTTTCATAAACTAGCCGGACTGGTCACGTTTCATAGCCCGGTGGTGCTATCGTCTTTCTCCGCCTACACTCAGGAGCATTTTCGAAAGGCTCTCTTTGAGACCCAGCCGATCGGCACGATCGCGAATCCGGCCGAGACCAACCCGCTGCGTCCGGCGCATCCATGGCGCACGATCCGGCCGGGTCGAGCTCGCGGCCCTTTGGTAGGAGGCAACCTGACGCTCATCTCCACCACCATGGGAACGCGCTACGAGATCGACACACGCGGCAAGATCCTGTTCCTCGAAGACGTGGGCGAGGAAGCCTACTCGATTGATCGTATGCTGATCCAGTTGCACTTGGCCGGCAAGCTCGAACAAGCGGCGGGGATTGTCTGGGGAGAGTGCTCGGACTGCGGTCCAGGCGCCTACAAGCCGTCCACCGCATCGCCGTTCACCCTGGGTGAAACCGTAGACAATGTGTTCTCTCGTCTTCGAGTACCGGTACTGGCGGGGATGACGATCGGGCATACCGCGGACCAAGCTACGTTGCCTCTCGGCGTCACTGCCTCACTCGATGCGGACCGTGGCGAGTTGACGATCGAAGAGGCCGCTACCGAAGTTCCCAACCCGCGATAGCAGTGACTGTGCTAGATTGATGAGTTCGCGGCTTTTAGCGGCTGCGCTGGTGCTTCTAAATCCATGTCGGTACAGGTTTTTCTGCAAGGAAAGTTCACTGGGGTCGAGGACTTCGTGTGCGCACCCGCATCCAGCGGCGAACCGGCGGGGGACAAGCTGGTCCGCGGACGCGCCTTGTGGCTTTCTCTGCTTTCCGAGGCTGTTCCTCGTGCGCTTCTCGAAGAACTCGGTTTGGCTCGGATCCTGCTTGGATTGAGCGGCGGGTCTGAGTTCCTGATCGTGCTCCCGGCCGAGTCGCTCGAGGCCGCCGAATCGTTCTTGCGCAACGTCGCCACTTCGGTATCGGCGATGAGCGGACGCCGCGCGCGGCTCGTTTGGGGCGCCACGGAAAATCTCGGCGATTGGTCGATCGTGCGGAAGCGTCTGGCCGAATCGCTGTGGTCCCGCGCGCATACGGCGCCTCCTGCGTCGCTCGACGCGTTCCTGCCTGGAGCCCAAGCTGCCGAGTCGGCTGGTGAAGAGTACTTCTCTGAGACGCTGGCCGGTGGAATTCGGCAGGCGAAAGAAATTTCGTGGTCGCCTGATGACCCTGGGCGGATCGGCTTCGGCGAAGGCAAGCTGCGTTGGCCCATCGGCAATGACCCGGGACAGATCACGTTGCCGCGCCACGCTGCGCTCGATGATGCTGGCGCGGAACCCGCGCCGGTGTCGCTGTTGGCCGAACGCGCGCAAGGGCGCCGCGCTTGGGGAATCCTGCGCGCCGATGTCGACGGTTTCGGTGTGCGCCTGCGGCGCGCAGCTTCGATCGAAGAGCATCTGCAACTGTCGCTGATGTTCCGCCAGTTCTTCGCGGGCGAACTCGAACTACAGTGTTCGATGGCCGACTTCTGGCGCCGCACCACGATCTTGAGCACGGGCGATGATGATTTCGCCGTCTATGGATCGTGGGATGCGCTGTTGATGCTCGCTCGCGAAATGCAACGGTTGTTTCAGCGCATGGTGGATGCGAATCTGAAAGATCTGCCCGGACCCGAAGGCAAGACGATCACCATGGCGCTCGAACTCGCGCCTGCGATCGACACGCCGTTCGGCGCGGTGTACGAAGCCGCGGGATTGAGCCTCGAAGCCGCCAAGTGCGCCGACAAAGATGCGCTTCACGTTTTCGGAAGAACGGTGGAGTGGCGCCAACTGCAGCACATCGGCGACCTGAAGGAAATGATGCTGCGCATGGTGCGGCAGTTCGGATGCCCGCCGAAATTCTTGGAAGAGCTGTGCGGATTCTATCGCGACAAGCCGGCATCGGGCCGGCCGGATCGGCCGTGGCGCTATCATCGCCGTCTAGGCGTGGTGCTCGGCGAGCACAAAGACCGCGAACTGCACCGCCTGCGCACCGCTCTCATCTCCGACATCGTGGGCAAGAGCCCCTCTCACGTGAAGTTGCGCCCAGCCGGCCTGGTGGCTGTGGAATGGGCGCGTATGCTCGCTTCTTCGAACGCGAGCGCTGAATAGTCCAGACAGGAATCGAATCATGGCTGACGAATCGCAAGACAAGCCCCGCCAACAACAGGACAAGCCGAAGCAGGAAGGCCGCGGCAACGATCGCGGACCGCGCCACGAAGGCCGCGGCGGAGATCGTGGCGGCGACCGGGGTGGGCGCGGCGGTGACCGCGGACCCGGTGGCGGCTTTGGTGGCTTCGCTGACATCGATATCGAGAAGCTCATCTCCGATCCGCTGTATCTCGACAACCAGGCTCACGCGGTTGTGGCTCGCATGCGTGACATGGACTCTGGCACCAAGAGCCAATTGCGCCGTTTCTACAATGCGGTGCGGCGCGCCTGCCGGACGCCGGAGCCCGAGCGCCAACACCAGTTCGTGATGCTGCGCGCGCGGCTGGCATATACCATCGCCCGCCATTCGCTGCGAAGCCTCGACAGCCTCGAGCGGCTATTGCTCCAGGTGACGCGCAAGAACGAAATCCGCGGCTACGAGCGCTTCCGCGATCTGTTCGAAGCCATCGTCGCCTACAACGAGTAGCGCGCCGCTCGTCAAGGAAGGACTCTCATCGACATGAATACCGAACTCAAGCTGCAGGGCAAGCTGATCGTCGAAGGTGAACTACATTGCCAGACGGGACTCCACGTGGGCGCCGGCAAAGGATCGCTCGAAATCGGCGGCGCCGACAACCCGGTGGTGAAAGATGCTTTCGGCCGCCCCTATGTTCCGGGTAGCTCGCTGCGTGGCCGGCTCCGTTCGCTGCTCGAACAGGCGCATGGACTGGCTGTGCCTTCGGAAATGGTTTACCTTTCCCGGCGCCGCGGCCAGGATGTCCGCATTCACCAAAGCGATCGAGTGGACGACGCGGTCTGCACGCTGTTCGGCCGCGCTACCGGCCGCATCGAGAAGGTGAGCGGCGGCGAGTTGAGCGGCGTCAATTCGAGCCCGGCGCGACTCACGGTCTATGACGCTCCGCTCGATCTCGATTCGATTACCGCGGCCATGCGTGAAAATCTCGATGACGAGCTCACCGAAGTGAAGAGCGAGAACGCCATCGATCGCATTACCAGCCAAGCCAATCCGCGCACGCTCGAACGCGTGCCGGCCGGAGCGCGCTTCCAGGTGCGCCTGGTGCTCGATGTGCTGTGCGACAACGACAAGGGGCTTCTCGCGCGCATTGCCGAGGCGATGCGTTTGCTCGAAGACGACTCGCTCGGCGGGGGAGGCTCCCGTGGCAGCGGCCGAGTCCGCTTCGCTGGCTTGCGCGTGGCGTGGCGCTCGCGCCAGTTCTACTCCGAAGGAGCGGCGGAAGCCGAACTGCTCACTGGCGGCGATCTCGCCGCGCTGCAGTCTCTCGCCACTGACGCGGAACTTTCCGCCAAGCTCGCGTGACCATGACGGACATCGTCACTCCCGCGCTCGTCATCCGGCTGCGTCCCGAAGGGCCGTGGCGCATTGGTCCGTCGACCGGCGCCAAAGACCGCGCCGACCGCGTCTTTCATAGCGACCAGCTTTACTCGGCCGTCACGTCGGCCATGCAGCAACTGGATTGGATGGAGGAGTGGCTCGACGCCACCGCTCGCGCCGCCGATCCGATGGTGCGGGTGAGCTCGCTGTTTCCCTGGCAAGGTGGGAGCCTGATGGCTCCGGCGCCGGCGCATCTGTGGCCCGCTCCGGCCAGCCGGTTGCGAACATCGGGTGCGCGATTCATTCCCACGGCGCTGATTGGCGATCTTGCGAATGGCGAGGCCTGGAACGAGGATCAGTGGGAAGTGGACGGACTGAGCCAGTGCCTGCTTCGCCGTGGACGCAGGAATCCGGCGGGTCCGTTTCGGCTGGCCACTCGATCGCGCTTTGCCTGTGACCGGCTGGAACCGGGAGCCGGCGCCGATCACCAGACTGCGTGCATCGAGTTTTCCGAGCAATCCGGAGTGTGGTGCGCGGTGGTATTCGCGAGCGTTCCCGTGGCCGAACAATGGGGTCCGCGCATTCGCGCCGCGTTCAAACTGCTCTCCGATACCGGGCTCGGCGGCGAGCGCACCAGCGGCTGGGGACAATTCACTGTGGAGCGCGCCGATCCGGGTGACCTCGCTGAGTTGCTGTTCGGCAAGCGCAATGACAATGCGGCCGAAGGCGAATCGGAAGCAGCCGCGGCGCCCGCCGAGTCAGCGCATTGGCTGTTGTCGCTGTTTCGCCCCGCCTCGAGCGATACGGTGGATTGGAATCGCGGCAGCTACACGATGGTGGAACGCTCGGGCCGCTCAGGCGCGGCGCTGAAAAAGACGGTTCGCATGGTGGAAGAAGGCTCGGTGCTGTTTTGCGCCGAAGCCCCGCGTGGCGCTGCGGCGGATGTAGCGCCAGACGGATTCGCGCATCCTGTGTACTCGGCTGGATTCGCCGTGAGCCTTCCGCTCCCGTGGCGGGTGAACGTATGAAGTACCGCGTAGAGTGCATCTCACCGGTGCTGGTGGGAGACGGATCGAGCCTTTCGCCCATCGACTACATGGTGTGGAAAGACCAGGTCAACGTACTCGACCAGCAACGCATCTTCAAGCTGCTCGCCAAGGGGCCGCGTCTCGATGGGTACTTGAATCAGGTCCGCAAGGCTGAGAAGCTCGACTTCGCCAGTTGGGGCGGCTTCGCTCAGAATTTCGCCGGACGCCGCATCCCATTCGAGCACGCGAGTTCCACGGCGCACTGGGAGCGCTCGCGCGCCGAGTTCTGCCATATTCCCACCTTCTCGCGAAACCATCAGGGCGCTTATCTCCCGGCGAGCGCGCTCCGTGGCGCGCTGCGTACGGCGCTGGTGGCGGCGAATCTCGAACAGGCGGGCATGGAAGCGCTGCAATCTCTGTTCTCGGGCGACCGTGCGCCGCGCCGCGCGGGCGATGCCGCCGAACAGCGGGCTTTTCGTTCCGACAGCGGACGCTCCGGACTCGATCCGCTCAAGACGCTGACGCTCTCGGACTCGGCTCCGGTGAGTTCGGACGGGTTCCGCGTGTATCTCACGCGTACCTCGACTCTCATCGAATCGAAGCCGCCGGGTAGGTTCGCACTCGGTTGGAAACGGAGCCCGGGCGGCAGCGTGGAAGCCAGACGCCTCGAGGATGCGACGGCGTTGTTCGCCGAGATGGCGCCCGCCGGAACCGTGTTCGAAGGATCGTGGGGCGAGCGCGCCAACTATCAGCGCGAGGAAGTGCGCAAGAGCCTGGGGTGGAGAACGACGTTCTCCACGGCAGAGCTTTTCGCGGCAGCGAACCAATACGCCAGCGCCGTACTCGAACAGCACCGGCGCTACGCTGCCGTTCCCGGACTCGAACCCCTGGCGCAGAGCCTTGCGGCGGTGCAAGCGCGGCTCGACGCGGTGAAGGAATCCGGCGCCGGGTGTGTGCTGGCGGTTGGCTGGGGCGCGGGGATCATCCCGAAGATCGCCTGGCCGCGGATCGAAGAAGAAGGATACCGGAAGATCCTGGCGGCGAATTCGCCGTTCGGGCGGGCGATCCGCACCGGGCTTCCGTTTCCGAAAACGAGAAAGGTCGTTTTTCTCGAAAACCGCCCCGCAGCCTTGGCGGGATGGGTGTCGCTCGAGGTACGGTAGTGCCCTCTACCGCGTGGATGCTATGATGACGATGGAGCGGAGGAGGTTCCGTCTCGACTAGCCGAGTCGGTTCTTGGCGGAACGGCGCTTATGTACAAGGCTTTTTTCGGGTTCGTCGAGAACCCATTCAATCTCAGCCCCGATCCAGCTTTTTTCTATCGGAGCCAACAACACGAAGAAGCTCTTGCCAACCTGATCTACGGAGTCCAGAGCCGTAAAGGTTTCATCGTTCTGACCGGCGAAGTCGGAACGGGCAAGACGACGATGCTCGAGTGCCTGCGCGACTATCTTTACGCGCAGCGCATCGAGTTCGCGTTCATCTTCAATTCCCGGATCAAACCGGAAGAACTCTATGAAATGATCGCCTACGATCTCGACCTGCGGTGCGATCGCACGTCGAAGACCGAGGTGATCTACGCTCTCAACGATCTGTTGATCCAGCAGGCGAACGAAGGCCGCACCACGGTGCTGATCGTCGACGAAGCGCACAACCTCGAGTGGGAAGTGCTCGAAGAGATCCGTATGTTGGGCAATTTCGAGAATCGGACGGGGAAGCTGCTGCAGGTGATCCTGGCAGGCCAGCCCGAGTTCGACCGCAAGCTCGATGCGCCGAATCTGCGCCAGCTCAAACAACGCGTGGTGCTGCGCTGCACGCTGAAGCCGTTCACCGAAGTGGAAACGATCGAGTATATCGACAGCCGCATGGCGAAGTCGGGGATGCCCGATCAGCGCGTGTTTCCGCCGGATGTGATGAGCGAGGTCCACGTGCGGTCGCAGGGGATTCCGCGATTGGTGAACGCCATTTGCGACAACCTGTTGCTGACGGCGTTCGCGCTCGAGTCGCACGAGACCACCATCGAGATGCTCGACGAAGTGAGCACCGACATGCGCCTCGAGTGGCCGGGTCGAAGGATGCGGCTGCGATCGACACAGACCGAGGAGCAGTTTCGTCCGGCGCAATTGAGCCGGGGAGATTGACCGGCGGCAGATGGAAGCGGTTCTGCTGATCGGGATCCCGGCCAGCGGAAAGTCGACGTTCTGCCGGGAGCGGTTCTTCTCGAGTCACGTACGCCTGAATCTGGATATGCTCCGGACCCGGCGGCGGGAGGCTGTCTTGCTCGAGGCGTGCCTCGCGGCCAAGGCGCCGTTCGTCGTGGACAACACGAATCTGACTCGCGCGGACCGAGCGCGCTACATCGTGCCTGCGAGAGCAGCCGGGTTCTCTGTCCACGGATACTTCCTCCGGTCTCGAATCGATGAGGCATTGATATGGAACTGCGAGCGGGAGGGAAAAGCCCGCGTTCCCGATATCGCGATCCGAAGTGCCAGTGCCCGGCTGGAACTGCCGAATCCGGTAGCTGAAGGATTCGATTCGCTTCATTTTGTGAGGGTGGATACCCGGGACGGCCAATTCATCGTGGAGCCCTGGAAGAGTGAAGAGTGAATAAGGACACGTTCGAAGCCCGCATGCGCCGGTTTGAGACGGCGCACGATCTTTCCCTCGTGCCTGGGATCTTTCTGGTGGCTCGCCTCGATGGCCGGGGCTTCACGCGGCTGACGAAAGAGTTGTACCCGTTCGAAAAGCCCTTCGACTCGCGCTTTCGCGATTACATGGTTGCCACAGTGGAGCACTTGATGCAGGCGGGGCCCCGCGTCATCTACGGCTACACGCAAAGCGACGAGATATCGCTTCTGTTCGGTCGCGATGATGGGATCTTCGATCGCCGCCTGCGCAAACTCGATTCTGTCCTTGCCGGCGAAGCGAGCGCCTGTTTTTCGATGAAGCTTTCCGGGATCGCCTGTTTCGATTGCCGGATCTCGCAGCTTCCAACCGAAGAGTCAGTGGTAGATTACTTCCGCTGGCGCCAAGCGGATGCCACGCGCAACGCCCTCAACGCGCATTGCTACTGGCTGCTACGCCAGCAAGGCAAGAGTGCACGGCAGGCTGACGAGGCTTTGGTGGGCCTGTCGCAGCCGAAGAAGAACGAACTGCTGTTCGCCGCTGGCATCAACTTCGCCAAGTTGCCGAACTGGCAGAAACGAGGCACCGGATTCTACTGGGAGAGTGTCGAGAAGCACGGCAGGAACCCGAAAACGGGCGAGAAGACTATTGCGCTGCGAAGGCAATTGAAGGTCGAGATGGAGTTGCCGAAGCAGGGCGCATACGACGAGTTCATTCGCCAGTTGCTACGTGATTCGGCGCCTGGAGCGAAGAGGCGGTCACTCGAATCATGACAATCACGCTGGAAATCGCCGGCGATCTGGCCGCGAGTTTGGGCGATCGGGCCACTGCGCTGTGCCGGGAGGCGCTCGGGCTCCGAGCGCTCGAGGAAGGGCTGTGGACGGAAGCCCAGTTGAGGCGCTTTCTGGGGCTCTCGCGTTTGGAACCGGACCAGTTCTTGAAGGACCACGGCGTGGAATTCGACTACACGTGGGAAGATCTCGAGCGGGAGCGGGCTGTCTTCGAAGAGTACGCTGGCCAATGAGTTTGTCCGGTCTCGAGGATTGGCCTGTGGGCACGGGCCCGCCCCACCCTGAACGGAAACCTTTGCTGCTTTGCGGTAGATTGGGATTGAACCGCGCGACCCGTTAATGTCCGCGACTCTCAACTTCTGGAGGATGGCTATGGCAGAGTCTGGTGTATCTCCTGAGTCTGGATTTGCCCTTGCAGATGTCGCGCGTGTGCTCGATGACGATGGCGCGTGTTTGCTCGGTTCCACGGGCGACTGCGTTCCGCTTCCCCCGCCAATGCTCTCCTTTTGCGAACAGCAGTGAGAATGATGGCGGCGGGGCAACAGGTGACGGTGTATCGGACACTCGCCGGCGTCGACACTACTGAGCGACTGCGAGTACTCGACGATTTGGCGCGTGAAGCCCGGTCGCTCGGCCTCTATGATCGCAATGTGCCCTTCGAGACCGAACCGAACGATTGAACTACGAAGTCGGCGGCGCATGATCTCCGCGCTTTTGAGAAGATGGTAGGAGAAAGCTATGCTGCACAAGGTACGAGACCTGCCAAACGAAGCCCGTGGCGTCGTGGAGAGCCTCATCGGACGTCGGCTGACGGACGACGAGTCATTCTCCATCCGGCCAGTACGGCTGATCAAAGAGGGCGCCGATACCGCTTCAGCGAACGTAGTCGCAGACAAGTTGGAGGCCTATTTCGCCGAGATTGATCGTCAGCACCCGCCCCTCTCGCCCGAGGAGGCGGAAGCAACGATGGATGAAGCGATGCGTCACGTCCGTCCTGGCTACACTCGGATTCGGTGAGAATAACCCTTGACACCAACGTCCTCGTTGGAGGTCACGATGCCGCGTTTGGTGAATCGAGGCGTCTTCTCCTCCGCATCCTTCGGCACGGCCACCGGCTCGTTCTTTCGCAGTCAATCCTCTACGAGTTGGAAGAGGTCTTGTACTACCCGAGGATGAAGCAAAGGTACGAACTGACTGGCGAGGAAATTCGCGCCTATGTCGCATTCCTCGCGCATGTGGCCGAACTGGTCGACTTGGGGTCACTCAGGCACTTGCCGCTCACTGACGTCGATGATTGGGTGGTCCTGCGTACCGCAATCGAGGGCGGCGTGGATATCCTTTGTTCCGCCGATGGTGGATTCCACAAGACTCGAGTCGTGCAGTTCTGCGCTCAATACGAAATCCTCGTCTTGAAGCCCAGCACGCTCCTACGGCGGCTCGCCGCTCATTGAGGCATCTTCGAGATCCTACGTCTTCCTCAACCCCCCACCGTAGTAAACTGAGGAGAGTTTTCCGGCGACCCGCAGTGGCGGTTCCTCGTCGATACCGTGGAGGCTTGCATGAGTGAAGCATTGAAACGAAGACAATTCCTGCTCGGCGCCGGTGTCGCCGGGTCAACTTTGGCCGCTCCGGCATTCTCGGCACGGCCCGCGGCGAAATCCGCTGGGCGCGTCCTCGGAGCCAATGACCGCATCAACGTCGGTGTCATCGGCGTGGGCGGGCGCGGTTCCTACGTCGCCCGCGAATTCGGGATCGCTGGCAAGGGCGAAGGCAACGCGCAGATCGCCGCCGTTTGCGACGTCTATCAGAAGCGCGTCAACAAGAACAAAGAGCACTGGGCCAAGGAATACGGCAAGTGCGACGGTTACCTCGACTATCGCGAGATCATCAACCGCTCCGATATCGACGCGGTGGTGGTCGCCACCCCCGACCACTGGCACGCCACCATAGCGCTGGCCGCCATGGATCGCGGCAAAGACGTCTACCTCGAGAAGCCCATGTGCCACACGCTCGAAGAAGCGCGGCAACTGGTGCAGACCGTCAGGGAAACCAAGCGCGTCCTCCAGGTCGGTTCGCAGACCACCTCGGGCGACCAGTGGCATCAAGCCCGCCGCGTCGTTTCCGAAGGCATGCTCGGCCGCATTCTCCTGAGCCAGGGCTCCTATCACCGGAACTCGATCGAAGGTGAGTGGAACTGGCCCATCGACAAGGAAGCCGGGCCTGACGGCAAGGGAGAGAACTTCATCGACTGGAAGATGTGGCTCGGGCCCGCGCAGAAGCGCAACTGGGATCCGGATCGCTTCTTCCGCTTCCGCAAGTATTGGGACTACTCGGGCGGCATCGCCACCGACCTCTACTATCACGTGGTGGCCCCGATGAACATCTGCTGGGGCGAGCCTCAGTTCCCGCACAAGGTCATGGCCGGCGGCGGCATCTACGAGTTCAGCAAGCTGCCTGAAGACAACTCGAAGCCTGACCGTGAAGTGCCCGATACGTTCCACCTCATCGGCGAGTACAGCAAGGGCCACTCGATCGTGCTGAGCTCCTCGATGGCGAACTCGCAGCACATCCCGGGCCTCATCCGCGGCCACGGCGCCACGCTGACGATGGTGGAGCATGGCCGCTTCGAAGGCTATTCGCCCTTCATCACGCTGAAGGCCGAAACGAGGGGCAAGAAGTGGATCGTGCCGGAACTCGAAGAGAAGTTCAAGGGCGAAACCGAGATCAAGATTCCGGTGAAGGAAAACAACACGATGCAAGCGCACGTGGGCAATTTCCTTTCCTGCATGCGCACCCGCCAAAAGCCCACGCTCGACGTGGAAACCGGCGCTCGCGCGCAGGCGCTGATCACCATGGCGGTCCACAGCTATCGCGAAGGCCGCGTGCTTTACTTCGACGAAAAGAACTGGAAGAGCGTTCCCAAGCCTGCTCGCGGCTGATGACGCCTTTCCTCGTCGGCATCGCCGGACCATCGGGTTCCGGCAAGTCGGAATTGGCCAGGCGCCTGACAGCACTGCTGCCGGGCGCCACGGCCTTGCTTTCGCTCGATTCCTACTATCGTCCCCTCGACCATCTCCCCGCCGCCGACCGGGCGGCCTGCAACTTTGACCACCCCGATTCGCTCGACTGGCCGCTGCTCCTGGCTCATCTCGACAGTCTTCGCGACGGGAACCCGGTCTTCGAGCCCGTCTATCGCTTTGACCTCCACACGCGCGCACCCGAGACGCGCTTCCTCCAACCCGGACACTTCCTCGTGCTCGAAGGTATCCTCGCGCTGCATCATCCGGAAGTGGTCTCCAAGCTCGACCTCAAAATCTACGTCGAAACTCCAGACGAAGAGTGCCTGGAACGCCGGCTCCGCCGCGATGTGGTGGAGCGCGGGCGGACCGTAGATTCCGTTCTGCGGCAGTACGACGACACCGTGCGCCCGATGGCGGAGCAGTTCGTCTGGCCTTCGCGCCACTTGGCTGACCTCGTCGTGTCTGGCATGCAACCGCTGGAACGCTCGGTGGGCGATGTGACGGGCCGCCTGCCGATCCTCTCGCGCGCTGCGTCGCGCTAGATTCCTACGTCATACTGATTATATTCGCAATGCACGATATCTCTTTCTTTCGCGCCAATCTCGATGCGGCGGCGCAACGTCTGGCTACCCGCGGCTATCAGCTCGATCTCGCGCAGTTCCGCGAGCTTGACGTGCAGCGCCGCGCCGCACTGACCGAGGCAGAGAAGCTCAAAGCCGAGAAGAACTCGGCGAGCATGGAGATCGGCAAACTCAAGAAGCAAGGCGCCGACACCTCGGAAGCGCAGGCTCGCGTACGCGAAATGGGTGACCGGATCACGGAACTCGATCGCAAAGCGAACGAACTCGACGAGTCCTATCAGTACCTGCTCTCGAGCATTCCCAACCTGCCTCACGAATCCGTGCCTGTGGGCAAGAGCGCGGAGGACAATGCGGTTATCCACGTGAAGGGGGAACCGCGCCAATGTGACTTTGAGCCCAAACCTCACTGGGACCTGGGACCGCTGCTCGGCATCCTCGACATGGAACGGGCCGGTAAGGTCACCGGAGCCCGCTTCGCCGTCTACTGGGACTTGGGTGCCAAGCTCGAGCGCGCGCTCATCAATTTCATGCTCGATGTGCATTCGCGCGAGCACGGCTACACCGAGGTGCTGCCGCCTTTCCTGATCAACTCGGCCAGCTTGTACGGTACTGGCCAGTTGCCGAAATTCGCCGAGGACTTGTTCAAGATCGAGAAGACAGACTTCTGGCTCGCGCCCACGGCGGAGGTGCCCGTCACCAATCTCTATCGCGAGGAGACGCTCGAGGCCGAGCAACTTCCCATCAGCTTGTGCGCCTACACGCCGTGCTTCCGCAGTGAAGCGGGGTCCTACGGGCGCGATGTGCGCGGCATCATCCGCCAGCATCAGTTTCAGAAGGTGGAACTGGTGAAATTCGCGCGGCCTGACCAAAGCCACGAGCAACTCGAGAAGCTTACCTCTGACGCCGAAGACATTCTGGTGCGGCTGGGGCTTCCGTTCCGCCGGGTGCTGCTATGTACGGGCGACATGGGCTTCTCGAGCGCTAAGACCTACGACCTCGAAGTGTGGCTCCCGAGCCAGAAAGAGTTCAAGGAAATCTCTTCTTGCTCGAACTTCGAGGCGTTCCAGGCGCGGCGCGCCAATATCCGATGCAAGGCGGGGAAGAAGTCCGAGTTCGCGCACACCCTCAACGGGAGCGGGCTGGCAGTGGGCCGGACGTGGGTCGCGATCGTCGAGAACTATCAGCAAGCCGACGGTACTGTCGAGATCCCCGAGGCTCTGCGTCCGTACCTTTCGGCCGAACGGATTTCTCCTAAGGGCAAGCTCGCGTAAACGTCAGTCCCGTGTCAGGAAAATATTTCTGCATAGCCGTAACCGCATTGTGAACAGCGGATTAGAGCCAATACCTAAAGCTTAGGTTGTGTTTTGGTGCTTGCCTTCACTTTGACCCTGGAAGCATGAGACTACGCGACCTCATGTTCGCCGCGGCGCTGGCAATCGCAGTGGCCGCAACGCTCGGGGCGGCGCCGCCGCTCTCCACGGTTCGAGACACGATCTACAAAGCCGACGGGACCCGATTCACTGGTACCGTCATCATCGAGTGGCGCAGCTTCGATGCCAGCGACACTTCCTTCATCGGGCGCGAGCGCATCCAGTTCAGCGTCACCGATGGATTTCTCAACGTCAAGCTGGTGCCGACTACGGATGCACAGTCCACCGCTTGGTATCGGGTTCGCTACCTTAGCGGACTCTATCAATTCACCGAAGCCTGGGCCGTGAAACCCAGCGATACGCCGTTGCGCGTATCGCAAGTGCGAGTAGCCGATCCGCTGCTCGGGCCGGGATCGGGTGGTTCGTCCGGCAACGGGTCGACCATCGAGATCACTGACGTGCAGGGGCTACAGGCCGAACTCGACCTGCGTCCCAAGCAAGGAATCGGATACGGTCCCTCGCGCGCGGCCATTATCAATGCGGCTGGCGACCTTGAGGGAGCCACGGGCGATCCGGCCGAGTGCGTCCGAGTGGACGGTAGCTCGGGACCTTGCGGCGCGGCCGGCGGCGGGAGCGCGGTGACGGGAACGTTCGTCGACGGCGAGACTCCCGCGGGCGCGGTGAATGGTACCAACGCGACGTTCAGTCTTTCGGCGAGTCCGAGTCCGGCGGCAAGCCTCTATCTCTATCGCAACGGCGTTCTCCAGAAGCGTTTCGTCGACTTCGATCTCACGGGCAACTCGATCCAGTTCGTAACGGCGGCTATTCCGCAATCGGGAGACCTGCTGGTAGCGTCATACCGCACGGCGGGGACCGGTGGCACTCTGCCACAGGTGCTATGCACTTCGGCGGGCTCGGGCACAAGCGTCACGTCGGCAACCAGCCTTGGCACATGTACGCTCGCCGCTGACACACTTCGGGCGGGCGACCGATTGGAACTTCTGTACGACTACACACACGAAGGTACCGGTACTGGTTTCGCCGTGGACGTTCGAGTGGCGGGCACTGCCGTCGGATCGCAGACTGCGGCCGCCTCGGTCACGCTGGCCACGGGCCGCACGAGTCTGGGAATCCATGGATTGGGCCTCGTTTGGTCGACCCAGACGTGGGGTGCCGGTCTCGCCATGGCTTCATCGGCGGGGACGGCGTCACCCGTATTCACCAACTCGATCACGATCGACTTTCGGGGCAGTATGACCGCATCGACGAGCGATACGGTTACGCTGCGGAACTTCACCGTGGTGCGATATCCAGCGCCGTGACGGTGACTTCGGTCCTAAGAAACATTGGTTCGGCATCTACAGGATTTGCCGACTTCTGCTGACCCTCCTCTGGCGGCATAATCGATTTGAAGCTGCTGGAGGAGGGACCTAATGCAGAACTACATCACATGGCCGCTGAGGCACAGGCTGCTGGGGCTCTGGCGGGACAGGAAAGCGCAAGACATGATCGAGTACGCGCTGCTTGCGGCGTTTTTGACCGTGGCAGTGGCGGCGTTTTTCCCAACCGACATCGCACCGCACATCAGTCAGGTGTTCTCGAAGATCACTGACACACTGAACAAAGCGCCGAGCGTGTGATTTGGAAAGGGAACCGGGCCCCGTGCGCGGTTCCCGCCACTCGCGCATCGGCTATTTCAAATACTTCTTCAGATCGGGATTGAGTTGGGCTTGAACGTCCGGCTTGTCCAGATCTTCTTTCAACACCAGCCGTGGAGCCAGGTCGTTCATCTTGGTCACGCTCCCACCCCGCAGCTTGGCCACGGCGGCTTTCACTGACTCCTCGCCCATCTTGAACGGATGCTGTACGATGAGCGAGTCAATCACACCGGAACGAAGGTCGTCGAGCAGCCCTGGGCTCCAGTCGAAGCCAACCAGTTTCACTGTCGCCTTGCGCTGCTTGACGGCCTGAGAGGCGCCCACTGTCGACGACTCGTTCGATGCGAACAACGCGTCGAGTTCCGGGTGCGCCGTCAGCATGTTCTCGGTGACGGTCAGTGACTTGGCGAAGTCGGCCATGCCGAACCGTTTGTCGGCGATCTGGATCCCCGGGAACTTCTCCTTCATGGCGTCTTCGAAGCCCTGCTCGCGAGCCATGGTCGACGCGGCCCCGGGTTGTACCGCCACCATCCCCACCTTGCCCTTGCCTTTGAGCAACAACCCCACGCGTTCGGCGCCGAGTTTTCCCGCCGCGTAGTTATCGGTGGCCACCTGCGATACGAACTTGTCGGTGTCGATCCCCGAGTCGAAGATCACCACCGGGATGTTCGCCGCCGCGGCACGCTCCACTACGCCCACCATCACCTTCTTGTCGATCGGTGCGAGCGCGATGGCGTCCACGTGCCGGGCGATCATGTTCTCGACGATCTGGATCTGCCCGGTGTAGTCGGTTTCGCTGGCAGGCCCGTTCCAGATGATCTCGACATTGTTCTCCTGGGCGGCCTTCATCGCGCCAGCTTGCACCGATTGCCAGAACTGATGGGCGCGGCCTTTCGGGACCACAGCGATGGTGGTCTTCTTCTCGCGATTGCAGGCGGCGCCGAAAAGAAAAAGGGCCAGCGCGAGTGCGCCGGCCCGGGAAAGAGTGGGTTTCATGAGCTCGATTACGGAAGCGTGGGCTCCGTGATCGAGTAGTTTACCGTAAGCGAGCGCAAGAAGGCCAGCAGGTCGGCTCGCTCCTTCGGCGTCGCCTTGTAGGGCTTGAGGTTGGTCTTGTCGAGGTGCTTGTTGTCGCGGCCACCCTTGAGCATGAAGTCCACCGCGTCTTCGAGGGTCTTGGCGGAACCATCGTGGAAGTAGGGCGCAGACTTCGAGATGTCGAGCAGTGTGGGCGTCTTGAACGCCGAGGTGTCTTTCTCGTCCTTCGTCACCGTGAAGCGGCCCACATCGGGCTTCTCTTTTTCGGTGCCGATTCCGACGTTGTGGAACTGTGCATCGGTCAGCAGCCGGCCGTCATGGCAGTTGCTGCACTTCGCCTTGTCGTTGAACACTGCCCAGCCGCGCTGCGCCGCGCCGCTGAACGCTTTCTTGTCTCCATTCCGGAACTTCACCCAGGGCGAGTCGACCGAAACGATCGTTCTCATGAAGCAGGCAATCGCCTTGGCTGCATCTTCTTTGGTGATGGAGTCTTTGCTGAACGCTTTTTGGAAATAGGGCTTGTAGCCGGCGATCTGGTTGAGCTTACCCACCATATCGTCCACACTCGGCCGTCCGTTTGCTCCGGTGGCGCCCATGTTGCCGCCGCTCCAGGCTCCCAGCACCTGCCGTTCGAGCGAAGGAGCGCGGCCATCCCAGTAGAGGTTCGGATAATAGCCGACGTTCCACATCGTCGGAGCAGCCCGGGGCAGTTTCGCTTCGAAAGCGCCGATCGCCGTAGGCTGTCCATCGGTCAATCCTTTTTCCTTCACGTGGCAGTAGTAGCAAGACCGCGTACCGTCGCCGCTCAGGCGCTTGTCGAAGTACAACATCTTGCCGAGCTCCACTTTGGCTTCGGTCATCGGGTTGTCGGCGGGGTACTTCATCTCCTCGTAACCAGGCACCGAGGGCCACTTCTGGGCCAGCATCGGCGCCAGCAGGATCGTGGAGGCAAACGTCAAACGTATCAGCTTCATGCTTTCCTTTCCTCACGGAATTTGGGTTTGGGAAATATCTAACGGAGACTGCTAGCCGCGAACGCTGGCGGCAGGGATCTTCGCTACCAGGTCTTCCATCTCGGCGCGCGACTCGCTGCCAATGGTGAAGCAGTCGACGCAATCGAGCGAGAGTGCGAACTGGAGCGCCTTGTCGACTTCGTTACGCAACCGCCCAGCGCCGAGAATCTTCATTCCGATCACGCCCTTGCCGGCGGCTTTCATTTGGCGCAGAACGTTGATCACGACTTGCGGTTCGGCGTCCATCGCGACCTGCGCCGGATTGATGCGTGCCAGGTCCACTTCAACCCACGGCTCGGCGGCTGCCGTCTTGATCGCCTCGAGCGTGTGGCAACTGGTGCCCTTGGTCCGGACGATGCCTTTCTCCTGCGCCTCGCCGATCACATCCATGGCGCCGCGCTTGCGCTCGTTCCAGTTGCCGTCGAGCATGCAGTGCAGCAGCAGGATGTCGATGTAGTCGGTGTTCAATTCGCGGCGGAACCGGTCGAGATCGGCCTTCATTTCCTCAGCCGTGTTTGCATGCGTCTTGCTGAGAATCGTGACCTTCTCACGCGCCACCTGCTTCAATCCGGCTTTCACGTGCGCGTGGGTGCCGTATTGGTCGGCGCAATCCCAGAACGTGACTCCATTGTCGAACGCGGCGTGGAACAGGTCCGCCATGCCCTGCACGCCCAGCTTCTTGGTTTGGTTCGAACTCCCGCCGACGCCGTTGGTGCCGGTGCCCATGGCCAAGCGGCTCAGTTCTACCTTCTTCGGACCGAGCAGTACCCGGTCAGAGGCTTGCTTCTTGGCTGCCCCGGCGAACAAGTGATAGGGGAACTGGCTCAGGCTGACCCAGCCGACACCAGCCAGATGGAAGAGATCTCGGCGTTTCATCTCTCGGCGTTTCATGATTGTTGCCTGTGGCTTACCCGTACCTTACCACAGCCCATGCGGCGAGCGCCAGCTTGAATATACTAAAGGGTCAATGATCCGGAGATTGCTTCCGATCCTCCTCCTTCTACCCATGCCTTCCGCATTTTCGCAAAGCCGCTCGCAAGCTCGTTCGATGGTGATCTCCCGCCGCGGGATTGTCGCTACGAGCCAGACTCTGGCGTCGCAGGCTGGAGCGCAGATCCTCGCCCGGGGCGGAAACGCCGTGGATGCCGCGATCGCCGCGAATGCGGTGCTGACTGTAGTGGAGCCGATGATGAACGGCATCGGTGGCGATCTGTTCGCCATCGTTCGCGATGGGAAGACCGGAAAGCTCTCGGGCCTCAACGCGAGCGGCTGGGCGCCGAAGTTGCTGACCACCGAGTTCCTGAAGAAGGCAGGCCACTGGACCATGCCGCAAGACGGCATCCACTCGGTGACTGTGCCGGGCTGTGTGGACGGCTGGGAGAAGCTCCACAAGAAGTTCGGCAGGCTCCCGTGGGCGGATCTCTTCCAGCCGGCGATCTACTACGCCAAGAACGGCTACCCGCTTACCGAATTGATCCAAGGCTCGTGGGCTGGCGCGATGGTGAAGCTCAATGCGGATGACAACGCGCGAGCACTCTACTTACCCGAAGGGCGTGTCCCGCAAGTGGGCGAGGTGGTGAAGCTCCCGCCGCTCGGCAAGGCACTCGACCTGGTGGCGCAGGGGGGCGCGAATACGTTCTATCGCGGTCCGGTGGGGAAAGCGCTGCTCGCTACGTCGAAGCGGCTGGGCGGCGTGATGACCGCCGCTGATCTTGCCGAGTTCGAAGCCGAATGGGTCGATCCGGTTTCGACCACCTATCGCGGCTGGAAAGTATATGAGTTGCCGCCCAACGGCCAGGGCATGGCCGCGCTCGAAATGCTCAACATCATGGAGCATTTCCCGCTGAGCCGCCATGGAGCGCTTTCGCCCGACGCGTTTCACCTCAAGATCGAAGCGCAGAAGCTCGCCTACGCCGATTTGCAGCGCTACCTGGGCGATCCGCGGTTCGGACCCGTGCCTGTGAGCGAGATCATCTCGAAGAGCTACGGCGAGAAGCGCGCCGCACTCGTCAAAGAGAACGAGGCCTCCTGCAATCCCAAGCCAGGCCAGCCCCTGCCCGCGACCGGCGACACCATTTATCTGAGCACGGTCGACTCCGATGGCACGGTGGTGTCGCTCATTCAGAGCATCTATCTGAGCTTCGGATCGGGCATCGCCGTCGACGATTACGGATTCCACCTCCACAACCGCGGTGCTCTTTTCACGCTCGAGGATGGCCACGCGAACCAATTGAAGCCTCGCAAGCGCCCCTTCCACACGATCATTCCGGCGTACATGGAAAAGGACAACCTGCACGTCGGCTTCGGCATCATGGGTGGCCTCAACCAAGCGCAGGCGCATGCGCAGTTCGTCTCCTACGTCGTAGATCACGAGATGAACATTCAGGGCGCGCTCGAGGCTCCGCGCTTCACGAAGCTGAATTTTTCCGGCTGCGACGTGATGCTCGAGTCTCGCGTGCCCGAGTCCACACTCGAGTCGCTACGAAGCCGCGGCCATTCGTTGCAGATGGAGGGCGACTTCTCGTCGTGGATGGGAGGCGGGCAAGCCGTGATGCACGACTCCAAAGCCAAGGTGAACTTCGCCGGTTCTTCTCCGCGAAAGGACGGCGCGGCCGTACCGGAGCCTGACCCCTATTTTCGACCTGTAACGCAAGCGAAACCAACCGGGAAGCGGTAACATCAAAGAATTGTGCGTGTCGTAGCGGTAGCATTGTTCGCTCTGTCCGTGTTCGCTGGTCCCAAGCCCCCGGTCGAGGCCTTGCGCGCGGAGACCCTCTCGGCATTCGAGCATCATGTCCACAGCCGCGAAGCCGAAATGGAGCGCACCTACCATAAGGGAAACGGCTTTCTTTGGAGCGACTTGGCCGACAGCCGCAAGCGGCGTGTGCGTGCCGGGGAAGTGGTGATCGAGCCGCGCGACGGCAAGGGATTGTTCGAGATCAAGGGCGGCCTGATCCATGACTGGGTGGGCGCGGCGTTCATCCCGAAAGTAACGCTGGCCACAGTGCTCAAGCGGGTCCAGGATTACGACAAGCATAAGCAATACTACAGGCCCGAGGTAGTGGACTCGAAGCTCCTCAGCCACCAAGGCGATGAATACCGGGTCTACATGCGCCTGCTCAAGAAGAAGGTGCTGACCGTGGTGCTCAACACCGAGCACGACGTGAAGTACTACCCGGTGGACGCGACGAAGGCCTACAGCAAGTCATACACCACGAAAATCGCTGAACTCGACGATCCGGGCACTGCGTCCGAGCGGGAGCTCAAGCCGGGTTCCGACCACGGCTTTTTGTGGCGGCTCAACTCGTACTGGCGATTTTTCGAACGCGACGGCGGTGTGTACGTGGAGTGCGAGGCGATCTCGCTGAGCCGCGGCGTTCCGCTCGGGCTGACGTGGGTGTTGGCTCCGATCCTGCGCGACCTACCCCGCGAGTCGCTATCGCACACGCTCGACGCTACGCGCCAGGCGTTTGACTAATTTGGGCGCGGTGGTCAGGCCGCGGCATCCTGCCGAAGCATGTCGACCAGTTGGCGGGCGAGAACGGCTTCTGCAGGAACCTCGTCGCGCCGCCTTCGGCCACGCATAACGCAGCTCCGCTGGTGAGCACCGCAGGCAACTGAGAGCGTTTCTGTGGCGGCTGAACTCGTGCTGGCGATTCTTCGAGCGCGACGGCGGTGTGTACGCGGAGTGCGAGGCGATCTCGCTGAGCCGCGGCGTTCCGCTCGGGCTGACTTGGGTGTTGGCTCCGATCTTGCGCGACCATCCCCGCGAGTCGCTATCGCACCCGCTCGACACTACTACGCGCCAGGCGTTTGACTAATTTGGGCGCGGTGGTCAGGCCGCGGCATCCTGCCGAAGCATGTCGACCAGTTGGCGGGGCGAGAAAGGCTTCTGCAGGAACCGCGTCGCGCCGCCTTCGGCCACGTACAACGGAGCTCCGCTGGTGAGTACCGCGGGCAACTGAGGAGCCGCGCCCCTAAGCCGCGCTAGCAGTTCCTCACCGTTCATGCCGGGCAAAGAGTAGTCGACCACGGCGGCCGCGAATTCGCCGCCGGCTGCGAGCGCCTCGTCCGGTGTGGCGCAGGCGACTACCTCGAATCCGGAACGGGAAAGATACCTCGTGAGCA
Source organism: Bryobacteraceae bacterium (assembly GCA_046331625.1). GTDB lineage: Bacteria > Acidobacteriota > Terriglobia > Bryobacterales > Bryobacteraceae > JAXLQL01. Next base: position 55,342 of record JAXLQL010000017.1, on the reverse strand, counting down.
GGCCGAGTAGCGACGACTCGTCTTCCACGAGAAGTACACGTGGCGTTCCCACAGCGGCGTTACCAGAGAATCAGCGGGATGTCGCCGGGGCTGAAGTAGATGCCGGCGTTGACGCCGTAGCGCAGTTGGTTCAATTGGGTGCCTTGAGCCCTAGCTTGGTAGGTTTGCCCGCCGACGCTGAAATGCAAGTAGTTGGTGATCCGGTATCCGAAGCCCGCTCCGACCCCGTAGGATTCCCACAGGCCGAGGTTCTGAACGGTCTGGAGCAGAGGCCGCATCTTGGAGTAGTTGGCCTGGACTCCCACATTGGCACGCCGCAATCCGGTGTAGGAGTAGTGGGCATTCACGGACTCTTGAGCCGACGTCAGATAGAGGCCGTTTCCTGGAGATGCGCCCCGATTGTAGCCCACGCCGAGCGCCTGCTTGCGATAGGAGCCATTGAGCCCGGCCGACGCCGCCAAGCCGCTTGTGGTGTTGTGGAAGGCTTGCGGAGCGGCTGTCTGTCCCGTCAGTGCGGCCACCAGGGGATCCACTTGGATTACCTGAATCCGGTCTGATTTCACCGCATACGCGCCTCCGCCGACCGTCAAACTCCAGTGCGGATCCAACTGGCGGCCCCAACTGGCAATCGCCGAATGGATGAACGATTCCCCGTAGGCTTTGCGGAAGAAGACATCGCCAAACGAGTATGCCACGCCGAACTTGGTCCGGCGGCTGAAGGCATAGCTCATTTCCGCTTGCGCAGTGTATCCTTCCTGGCCCACGAAACCGGCAGCGCGCCGCTTGACGGTTTGTCCCGCGCCGGAAAACGAAAACGTCATTCGAGCGCTCTTTTGGTAGCTCAGTCCGGCACCGCCGCTCAAGCTGTAGAATCGCGAGTCGAAAACCTCGTTGGTCGCGGTGACGGGGCGGTCAAAGTACTCTTGCACGAAAGCGCTGCTATTGACGCCCAGGATGAGGTTTTGTTCGCCGGCATTGGCGCCAGCAAAGGCACTCCAGCGGCGGTTGAGCATGGTGGAATAGGTCAATCCGAGACTCTGGTTGATGCCCGAGAAGTAGCGCCTCCGTCCGAAGATCTGTGCCGACCCATTGTAGGATGCTGAGCCGCTACTGCGCTTTCCGGCTTTGTTGCCGTAAACGCCCCAACTGGCTACTCCGCTGATACCTTCTTCGTCTGTCAGCCGGCCACTGGAGTCAGTGCCGGCTCGGACGAGCCCCCCGTAGTAACCCGTACCCACGCCGGCGAAACCGCGAAACCGAATAGGACGGCCGCCGCTTTTCCCGATCGGCCGCGAGCCCCGGCTCAGAATCGAGGGCCCTTGAAAGCCATCGAACTGCTGTGCCTGAGACTGGGCGGGCCAAGCGAAAATTCCTCCGAGCAACACCAAACATGCGTAACGTAACATCACGATCCTTTTCTTGTTGTTTTCCCGGCCTTGCCCGGCCGGTACAGGTTTGGGCACACAAGCCCTCATGCGCACAAAAAGTCCCTCTTCAAAGTCTGACGGGTCGGATTCCGTTGTGTCAAGCCAGCCAGTTCGCGTAGCCTGGAGGTGGATGGCCTCCGCTGACCGCAGGCAGCCCCCGACCCGGCGCGAAATTCTCGCGGGGACCGCGGCCGGGATTCGTCTGGAACCGGCGCTCTTGATTCCGGTGCGGCGCATCCTCGACGCCTCGGCCAGGCTTGGCGCTGCTGATCTGGCGGCATTCGAAGAACGAATCTGGCAACAGGCGATGGAGACGTTCGCGGCCTGCGACATCTTCCTCCATGCAGTGGCCAAGACGGGGGATCTTTGGCGCCCGCCGCAGCGCGAGCCGGTCGTTTCCGGCCTCGAACGAGGGGTGCTCAATGTCATGATCACTGACCGGATCCCCATTTATTGGGACCAGGGGCGCGGACTGGGCGGCGTAACGGCGATCTACCGGGGATACCATCTTTCGATGATCTCGGTGGCTCACGCGCATCGGAACCTGGTGCCGTTCGTTTCGGTGAATACCTGCGTCCACGAGGTGCTCCACGCGTTGTTGCTCGACATTTTCGAACAGCGTCCGCATGGGGCGGAGGGGCATGCGCGGGAGGCGCGAGTGGACGCCTCTGCTACCCGCATGTGGCTGCTGCGTGATGGGGCTGCGGTTCGGGAATCTGCGCGGCGGTATCTCGAGCGGTTGCGGGATGAGAGCTAACGCATCCAGTCGCGACCAGCGGCATCGGCAGCCAGAATCGCGTCAACCACCATCTCGGCGGTGACTTCGAACGGCTCGTTGTGGATGGTCTCGCCTGGAGCGATAGTCCGCTGGGCCACCTGCGCGAGCACCTCGCGAGGCAGATCCATGCAGCCGATCCCGCTCAGTGTGATGGGCAGCCCCACTTCCGTCGAAAACGTGCACACCTCGGCGAACTGCTCGCGGGACGCGCCTTCGAGTACCAATTGGACCAACACGCCGAACGCTACTTTCTCACCGTGGAAGTAGGCGTGGGTGGGCCGCGCCGCGGTGAGTCCGTTGTGGACCGCGTGTGCGGCGGCCAAGCCCGAGGACTCGAACCCCAAACCGGAAAGCAGCGTGTTCGCCTCGACAATGCGTTCGAGCGCTGGCGTCACCAGCTTGCGACTGACGGCGCGCATGGCCTCGGAGCCGTCGGCGAGGAGGGTGCGATAGCAGAGTTCGGCGAGCGCGAGTGCGCTCCGCGTGGATGCTCCGCCCCGCATGTTCTTCACATGCCCGGCGACGCACGTCTTGGCTTCGAACCAAGTGGCGAGCGCATCGCCCATCCCGGCCGCCAATAGCCGCGCCGGACCCTGTGCCACCACCTGCGTATCCACTAGAACGAGGTCGGGGTTCTTTCGGTAGAAACGATACTCCTGAAAGACGCCGTCTTCGGTGTAGATGACCGATAGCGCGCTGCAGGGAGCGTCGCTCGAAGCGACCGTGGGGCAGTTGACTACGGGGAGGTCTAGATTGGCCGCGGCCGCGCGGGCCGCATCGAGCACCTTGCCTCCGCCCGCACCCACCACGCACTGCGCGCCGCACCCGCGAGCCGAAGCCACGATCCGGGCGACTTCCGCGTGGCTGCACTCGCCGCCAAACTCGTGCACGTCATAGCGATATCCCGAGTCGCCGAGCGTCTTGCGCCACGTCTCTGTCAGGAGCTTACGAGCCGAGCCGCCGGCCACGATCAGGATCGGCCCGGGCAGCCCGAGCTTCTTCATCTCCGCGCCGAGTTCAGCCGTGGCGTTGCGTCCTTGCGTGTACCGCGAAGGAGAACAGAATACGGAGATCATGTTCTACTTGTTTTGCGACTTTTCGAAGATCGAGCGAGCGTAGTAGTTCTCGACCTTCGCTTCGTTGCGGGCAATCTCGTAGTAGACGGCCTTGAGGAGTTGGTCTTTTCGGTTGATGAGCGTTTCGCGAATGGTCTGCTGCACGCGCGGGTCGGTGAGCTCGCGTTGGCCCGCCGGCTCCTTCGAAACCACGCGCAGGATGCGGTAGCCCTCGGGTGTCCGGATTACCGGCGAGACCTGCCCGGGCTGCAGCGCCATCACCATCTTGCGCAATTCCGGATGTGCCTGTTCGAGCGAAGACTCGGGAACAAAGCCGAGGTCGCCGCCATTGGTGGCGGTGTTGGGATCCTCCGAGAAAGCCTGCGCCACCATCGAGAAGTCCTCGCCTTGTTTGAGCCGCGCTTCGATCATCTGGATCTTCTGCCGCGCCTGCTCCTCATTCTGCGCCTTGTTGCTCTTGAGGTTGCGCACGTTGGCGTCGGGACTGGGCGTCACCAGCACTTGCGCCAGATGCACCTGCGGTTCGGCGAGATTGAAACTCGCCTTGTTGGCGTTGTAGAAATCGGCGACGTCTTTGTCGGTGATGGAGATCTTCGACGTAATCTCTTTGTTGAAGAGCTTCTGCACGCTCAGATCGCGGCGCAGTTGCGCTTTGAATTCCTCGGCTGTGATCTTGCGCGCGTCGAGCTGCTTCTGGAACTCCTCTTGCGTATAGGGCGCCTTCAGATCGTTGAACTTGGCTTCGACATCGCTGTCGAGCGCCACCAGGCTCAGCTTTTCGGCGCGCTGCAGCAGGATCTCGTTGTCGATCATGCTGCGTAGAACTTCGAGCTTCTGCACCGACGTCTGATCTTCGCTCGCCTCGGGCGTGGGGGAAGGGAACTGGAGCCGGTATTGCTTGTCGATCTCGGTGTAGGTAATGGGGCGGGAGTTGACGTAGGCGGCGACGTTGGCCGCTGGCGAAGGTTTACACGACGTTGCGGCAATCGAAATCGAAAGTAGGATCGCGAGTACCGCAGTCGAGGTCTGCATAAAACCTCTCTATTCTAGCGTGAAGCCCTGCTATGCTGGCGCTATGGTCCAGGCCAGGGGACGCGATTTAACATGGCTTCGCGCTTTGGCCCCTTGTCTTTTGCTGGTTTGGCCGATCGATGTGATGCTGCGCGCCGCCGGACCCCCGATGCGCCTGCCCTGGTGGGCGGCTTTCGTGGGACTTGCGCTGGTGGTGGCTGTATGGCGATGGTGCAATCCACTGCTCGGAGTGGCAGCCGCGATGATAGGGGCTCGGGCAGCGAGCGCGATCGCGATGATGCTCATGTTCGGTGGGCGGTCATTGCGATTGGGGCCGCTTGCGGTTTCCGCGGCCGGGCTGGCCTTGGCCGTCATCGCGTGCCGGGGTCTCGCCTCGCTCAGCGGCGTTGCTGGGAGGTGGGCTCGCTTGGCTTGGCTCGCGGCGGCTGTGCTGGTACCGATGGCCGCCATTCAGGCTGCGGACCGCTTCGGTCCGGGCCGTTTCCGCTTTGTATCGCTGATTCCGTTGGCGATTGCCGTGGCGGCTTCGGCGATTGGTTCGGTGGCACTGCGTCCGCTGGCCGGATGGCGCTGGAGTGCGGTGGCGTTGCTGTTGGCGCTGACGCTTCCCACGGCCGCATCGCGCTATTCCGAACGGCAGCGCGAGCAGGCGCGCGCGGATCGTGCTGAGACTCTGGCTGCACTACCGGCAGTGGATCGCGATGCTCCGTATCCCAAACGCGTGTTTCATCGCGGTGTGTGCTTCACGGCCGAGGGCGGCGCGGCGTACGGATCGCCCGAATCGCGGCGGATGCTCGAGCAACTGGCGGACTTTGGCGTGGATTCGATCGCCCTGGTTCCCTACTTCGGGATTCGCCTCGATCCGTTGCGCATCGAACCGCCGCGCAATGGTGGGTGGGAGTCAGAGGACGGAATGGAGATTCTGGCGCGGCTGGCTCATGCCAAGGGGATGCGTGTGCTGCTGAAGCCGCATGGGTGGCGAGCGCCTGCCAAGGACGCCGCCACGCACGAGTTTCGACAGGAATGGTTCAAACAATATGGCGCGCTCATGGAGCACTACGCGCGCTTCGCCGCGCGGATCCATGCCGACTTGTTCGCGATCGGCACCGAACTCGGTTGGCTCGCGGAATATCCGCGGGAGTGGCGCGAGGTGGCGAGGCGCGTGCGCGCCACATATCCCGGTCCGCTTACGTACGCTGCGACGCAGGGGCCGGAGTTCGAAGGGATCGAGTTTTGGGACGCGCTCGACTACATTGGGCTCGACAACTACTATCCGCTCGGTGACGACTATTCGACCGCGGAGATGATGCGCCGTATCGAAGCCGTACAGCGCAAATTCGGCAAACCGGTGCTGTTCACCGAGGCCGGCTACTCGGCCGCTGAGGGCGCGCGGCGATCCCCGTGGGAAGACGAGACCGGCAAGCCGCTCTCGCTCGAGGAGCAGGCGAAGTGCTATCGGGCGTTGCTCTCGGCCTTTCATGGGAAGGAGTGGTTCGCCGGTGTTTACTGGTGGAAGGTGGGGACGAACGGATACGGTGGTCCGGCCAACAATTCCATGACGCCGTGGCGGAAGCCGGCGATGGATGTGGTGCGCGAGTTCTACGCCAAGGGCACGGGTTCGCGCTGAACGGTCCGCGGGACTGAAGCGCGTACGGCTTGCCGCCGATCCACGCACTTGAAACTTGCAAGGCACGGTTCTGACGCCGTTTGCCGCGCGGTGCGAGAGTCGGCGAGGACTGGAGCGTGTACAGATTGCCGCCGATCCCGGCGCCGGTAACTTGCGGAGCACGGTTCTGACGCGGTCTGCCGCGCGTGGCGCGTGAGTCGGCGAGGACTGGAGCGTGTACAGATTGCCGCCGATCCCGGCCCTGTAACTTCCAGAGCACGGTTCTGATACGCTCTACCCGGCACGCTTGCGTGGGTCGGCAGCGGGACTGAAGTCCCGCGCAGGCCTGAAGCCTGCCCCACATGCAAGTTCAGCCCATGCTCACGACCCGTGGTACGTCAAACACGACGCGTTCCGCGAGCGCCAGCCCAGGTGGCCGCATCCGAAGCGGGACTGAAGCCCCTACACGGAGGCTGAAATCTTTGCCGCCGGCGATGAGTTCGATGTCGGCGCCAGGGATTCGCGCTGAACCACGGAGGCTGCATCGGGCCGGGCCAGGCCAAGCGACTGCGCCCGCATGGACTGGAGACGCCCCGGATCTTCGAGTACGTGACGCACCTTGTAACCCAGCGTATAGAGGTTGTCGCACCAAACTCCGGCCCCGTTCTCTAGCAGGTAGATCGCGTTCTTCTCCTCCTGCCCAGGGATCGGATTGACCACCACCCAAGCCAGCCCCTTTACGAATGACTCGGCGGTGGTGAGGCCGCCGGGCTTGCCAATCATGAGGTCCGACGCAGCCATCAACTCGTCCATCTCCGTGGTGAAGCCGATTGCCTGGACCAACGCCGCCGCTCCGATATGCTTTGCGGCAATCTTCTCGATGGCCGCCTTGAGCGGAGCGCTCTTGCCGCACACGGCGACCACTTGCGCCCGGATTTTCGCCTCGATCAGAGCCTCCACCATGCGGCCGGCGTTGCCCGCACCGAAGCCACCCGCCGAGACCAGGATGACGGGCATGTCGGCCCGCAGGCCGTGCTTGCGTTTCATCTCCGCGCGATTCTTGGGCTCGGAGAAAACGGGGTGCGTGGGAATGCCGCTCACCGTGATTCGCTCCGGTTCGATGCCGAGCGCGATGAAATGGGCACGGGCTTCCTCGGTGGCGACGAAGTAGTGATCCGATGGCGCGCCCAGCCATGCTCCGTGGACCTCGTAGTCGGTCACCACGGTGACGATGCGGCCCGAGAAACGTCCCTTGCTGCGTTCGTGATCGAGCAGCGCGGTGGGAAGAAAGTGCGTGCAGATGGCGACATCGGGAGCATAGCTGCGAACTTCCTTCATCAGTTTCAGCGCACCCGCTTGTTCCAGCTTGGAGCGAACCGGATCCTGATGGAACGGCTTGTCCGTGGCGTGATAGAGCCATCCGAGAAGCTGCGGCGCACGGCGGACCATCTCGAGATAGCCGTCGCGATACAGCTTGCGAAACGCGGGCGTCATGCGCGCCAGAACGTCGATCGACTGCACTTCCGCGTGCGGCGATTCGCGGCGCATCGCCGCTTCGACGGCTTCGGCGGCGCGTATGTGGCCCGCTCCCACCGAGGCCGAGAGAATGATGGCTTTCATGAGTGGCCTATCGTTGATCGTGACAGAGCAAGCATGCGTTCGAGGCGCGCTTGGCGCGATGGCACTCCATGCAGGCTGCCATGGAGAGTTCCTTCTCACGGCGCATCTGCTCGCGCTCGGCCACCGGACCGTGACAACTCTCGCAGGTGACGCCTTCCACGGCGGTGTGGGTCTTGTGGCTGAAGGAAACCCAGTCCGGGATGCGATAGATGCTGGCCCACGGGATGCGCTTGCCATCGGCATGGAAGGCGGCGAGCTTTTGGATATGCGGACTTTCCTTCTTGATGGCCGAGTGGCAGCCCATGCACACCTTCGATTGCGGAATGGTGGCGAAATCGCCCGGTTCGGGGATCGGATGGCATTGCTTGCACTGCAGGCCTTTGGAGACATGCAGCTTGTGGCTGAACGGGATGGGCTGTTCCGGAGCCGCGCGGGGCACTTTCATGTCTGGCAACTGCGCCACGGCGAGTAAGCAGACGAGCGCGCCGGGAATGACGATCCGCCACATGCGGTCCATGCTATCGCATCTGCCATACTGGCTTTTCGGCGGGCCAGGTGATGAACGGCGAAGTACAGAGCGCGTGGGGCGTGGCCGTTGCGATGCTGGGTGGCGTTGCGGTGGGACTCGAGCGGCAGTGGTCCGGGCACGCCTCGGCGCCGGCGGGGCGCTTTGCCGGCATCCGGACTTTCGCGTTGCTCGGCGGATTGGGCGGGATCGCTGGTTGGCTTTGGGCGAGCGGAGCCGAGGTGCTGGGCGCAATCTTGGCGTCGGGTGCGGTGGCGCTGGTGCTGATCGCCTACTGGGCGGCGGGCCGGCGCGACCCCGAGGCGACGACGGAGGTGGCGGCGCTGATCGTGGTGGCCGCGGGGATCCTGAGCGGCGCGGGCAAGGCACAGGTTGCGGCTGCGATGATCGCGATCACGACGCTGCTGTTGGTGGAGAAGTCACGGTTGCATTCTTTCGCCGAGAAGCTGTCGGACGTGACTCTGCGAGCGGCGTTTCGGTTCGCGGCGATGGCTTTGGTGATTTTGCCACTGTTACCGGAGGGGCCGTACGGTCCGTTCGGTGGGATTCGCCCCCGGATGTTGTGGTTGCTCGTGCTGTTCTTCTCGGGCCTGAGTTTTGGCGGGTACTTGGCGCGTTCGCTGCTCGGCGAGGGGCGCGGCTACGTGCTGGCTGGGTTGCTGGGCGGCTTGATCTCATCGACCAGTGTCACCCTCACGTTCTCCCGGTTGAGCCGCGAGGAGAAGGAAGCATCACGAGCGCTGGCGCTGGGCGTGTTGGCAGCCTGCACGGTGCTCTATCTGCGGGTGCTGGCTGCTTCGGCCGTGCTGAATCCGGCGATGGCGCTGCGGCTGGTTCCGGTGCTGGCGGCTCCGCTGGTGGTGGGAGCGGCGTTGACTTGGATTGGGCTGAAGCATTCGAACTTCGATGCCGCTTCCATGGAGCCGGTTGCGAATCCGCTCGAGTTCAAGTCCGCGATGCAGATGGCGGTGTTGTTCCAGGTAGTGTTGATCGCGGTGCGCGCCGCACAGGCCTATTGGGGCGGCGCTGGGCTGCTGGCCTCGGGTGCGCTGCTGGGTTTGACCGATATGGACGCGTTGACGCTGTCGATGGCGGAGGCTGGCGGATCTGCCGACGTGCTGCCGGTCGCCGCCCAGGCCACCGCGGTGGGTGCGATTTCGAACACATCGCTGAAGCTCGCTGTGGCGGCTGTGCTGGGTGGCGGGGACTTTCGCCGAGTGGCGGTGGCGGGGTTGGGATTGCTGCTGGTGGCGTCGATCGTTTCGCTGGCGGCGTTCCGGTGAGTCGCCGAAATTAGTAGCGACTTTGGCCTTTGGGCGGGTTTTATACAGGCGAACCCGGAAAGGAGGGTTCGACGCATGGCATGGAGCAAAGCTGTGCTCGCCGGCTTGACGTTGGCTTTGGCGGGCGGTTTGTGGGCGGGTCCGCTGGACGGCAGTTGGAAGGGCGAGACGAAGTTGCATCGCAAGGGCGGCGAGAAGGCTGTTCCGGTGACACTGAATCTCGAGGCCAACGAGGGTGGGCTCAAGGGGACGATGGAGCTGGGGAAGCGGTCGCTGGCGATCGGCGACGGGCGCGTGGAAGGCGTGCGGTTCTGGTTCACCACCGTGATGAAGGGGAAGAATGGCGAGCGCAAAGTCCGGTGGCGCGGAGAGGTCAAGGGCGACACGCTCGAGGTCTCGCGCGGTGGCAAGAAGAAGGGTGGCGAGCCGGTGGTCTTGAAGCGCGGCTGAGGGGCCTACTCGAGGAACTTCGAGAAGAACTGGCGCATTTGCAGATAGGCCGGCCCGAGCGTCACCAGCATGACCGAGGGGAAGATCAGGAAGAATACCGGGAAGACGAGCTTGACGGTGAGCTTGCGCGCCGCTTCCTGAGCTTGTTGGCGCATGCGCGTTCGCAGATAGCGTGCATGGGTCCGCAGGGCCGGCCCGAGGCTGCTGCCGAAGCGTTCACCGTCGACCATGAGTAAGGCGAGACGGCGGAGCTCTTCTTCACCGGTCCGTTCGCCGAGACGGTGAAGCGCGTCCAGCCGTGAGGCGCCCGCGCGCATTTCGAGGTTGCAGAAGGAGAGTTCGGCGGCGAGTTCCGGGTAGGTGCGGCGGAGCGATGCAGCCGTATCGACCATGGCTGTTTCGAGCGATTGTCCAGCCTCGGTGGCGAGGACCATCAGGTCAAGGGCGGCAGGCAGAGCGCGGCGCAGCGCCAAGCCTCGCCGGCGGACGAGATAGTCGAGCACGCGAGAGGGCAGCATGAAAGCGAATCCCGCGACGCAAACAGCAGGAAGGAACGCCTCGCCGGCCAATTCCGATTGGAGGGAGACGATCCAGAATGTGATGCCGCCCGTGATGGCCGCGCCTGCCACTTGAACGCCCGAGAAGACCATGGGCGCATTCGGCGAACGGTATCCAGCCCGGAAAAGCTTCGCGCGGATCTTGTTGCGATAAGCTTCGCGCGACCCGACCCAGCCGCCCGCCGCGGCCAATACCGCCAGGACGTCTTGATTGAGCGCCTCCTCGGGTGCAGTGCCCGGATCCGCCGATGCAGCGGTGCGCGCTGCCTGCCACTTCTGAAAGAAGATCCCGGCCACGGTGACCGATACCATCACCACGGCGAACACGGCAAAAGCGAGCCAAGAGACGAATTCCATGAGTCTAGACCCGTATGTCGACCATTTTGCGAATCACGAAGTGAGCTGTGATGACCAGCGTGATGGCGGCCCAGATGAGAGTGTGGCCGGTAGGGTCGCGCCAAAGGGTACGGAGAAACTCCGGATTGACCCAAGTCAGCATGATGGCGATCGCTCCCGGCAGGAGCGTGAGGATCAAACCAGTCATCCGTCCGTGCGCTGAGATGGAGCGGATCTCACCTTTGAGCGCTCCGGCTTCGCGCGTGGTCTCGGCGAGCTTTTCAAGTACCTCGTGGAGCTTGCCGCCGGTGCGGCTCTGCAACTGCACCGCGGCGGCAAAGATGCTGACCTCGACGATTGGCACGCGCTCGGCCAGTTGGTTCAGGATCTGGTCCCAGTTCAGGCCGAGGCGGCGCTGGTCCACGGCGCGGCGGAGTTCGGCGCCCAGGGGATTCGGTGTTTCGCGGCCGAGAACCTCGAGCGCGGCGGCAAACCCGTTGCCGGCGCGCATCGACCGAGCCAGCGAGTCGAGCACGTCGGGAAACTGCAGCTCGAGTTGGACGAGGCGTTTGGCGCGCTTGCGTGCCACGATCCCGTACGGTACGAGCCCGGCGCCGATACTTGCCGCGAGAGCCACTATCCCTGGTACGAAGCTGAATCGCCACAGGACGGCGAACGTCGCTGCTGCGGCGAGCAACATCATCGAGGTCAGCCTCCCCACGGTCCAAGTAAGGCCAGCCTCGGCGATCCGCGTGCGCAGCAGTTCGGCTCCGTCCACTTGTGCCAGCACTTTGTCCCAGAGAGAAATCGTGCTGAGACCTTCGTCCTTGAATAGGGAGAGCCCCTCGATCGGGATCAGCCAATCAAGCCCGTCGCCGGCCATAGCGGCCTCCGATGGAATCGCCGGCTCTGCCGAGAGTTCGCCGCCGTGCCGGGGCCGAACGATGAGGACGAGCGCGAGCGCAGCCGTGGCGAAGATGCCTACGAACGCGATGAGCAGCCAGATCGGGTTCATTTTACCGGCTCTTTACCGGTCGTCTGGGCCGGACCGGTCGTCTGGGCCGGCGGATTGCACACCGCTGCCTGTGCCGTTACAGCCAACGGCGACAGCCCACTCGCAGGGGGCGCGGAGGCGCGTGCCACCTGTGCGGAAGCCGGGCGGGGTGCCGCTGAGACCGGCGCCAAGGGCGCGGTTTGCACCGATCGTCCGCGCATGAGGCTATCGCCTACCATGCTGGCCCGGTCTCGCCGATCTTGGTCGAGCGGATTCCGCAGCACCAGATGAAGCTTCCCCGCCGACTCAGCCACGCTCAAGATGTCCGCTTCCTGTGGTGTGACCAGGGCGGTCAAAACGGTGCCGCCGGAACGGCCTTCGCCCTTGCCTTCGATCTTGAGCACTTCGATGTTCTGCAGCACCGTGCGGATCTCAGACGACGGCCCACCGCCGTAGATCGCTTGGATGTCGATTCGGTGGCCGGGCTTGAGCATTCCCGGCACACCCAGCCAATCGCCGACCGTCACCGAAACGGCGCGCATTCCCGACGGGATTCCGAGCCCGCTTCCGGTCTGCGGCGAGATGACTGTGGTGTTGGTCAACGGGTCATTGGCGGCGAGGGACTGGACCACGACCAACCCGTCCACCTGCGTCGACATGGAGTACGAACCTTCGGGCGGCTCCGAGCCGCTCCATGTAATCACGCGGACATCGGTGGGCCCAACCTTCGCACCGCGTTCGAGAGTGCGCGCCGCTACTACTACTTTCCGTTCGACGCTCGCTTTGGCTCCCAGTCCGATGCGCCCCACCACAAGGGTGTAGAACAATCCGGTGCAGACGAGGGCGACGCAAAACGCGATCGCCAACAGAGGGAGCAAGGTTTTCTTCATCGTGGCCGTGTCGCTTCTGATGGAGAAATCGGCGGAACGAAGGCGGGGCTTTAGTACTCCCCAGGGGGAATGGTCCGCCAACTAGGGGATACAAGGAGGGACGCTCAGTGGTCGTACCCGGGGTGTCCGATCGGGGTTTCCCCGAGGTCCACTCACGGAGCGGCGTAGAGGGTCGTCGAGTCCTGAAAGGCAGGATCGGCGAAGCCGCAGGTCAAACGGGAAGGTCCATGCGCAGACGCCGGGACCCTGAAGTTGATTTGTTGGAACCCGGGAAGTCCGGGAGAGATTCCGGCATAGAGAATCTCGGCGGGGGCGCCGTTGATATCGCAGCGGAACTCGGGCGAGACGCGGCCGTCGGCGTCCACTGGTCCGAGGCCGGACATATGGGTGATCATCACTTCGCCTGGCACCGCTGGGGCGTCGCGGGAAAAGTCCGCGTGATAGATGCCGGTGAAGGGGATGAACTTGGGGTCCATGAGGCGGACGTCGATGGTGATTCCGTGTTCGAACTGGTCATTCGAGATCAGAACTTGGCATGGGCCTTCGGGCGCGTCCCAGGGCACGGCGAAGCGAATCAACCGAATCGCCCGTCCGGTTACCATGGCTGCGGGTTTTCCGCAGACGCTGATTCGGGAAACAGAAGCCGGCTGCTCTCCCAGTTCGACCAAGGAACCGATGGACGCGACTGTCGCTGGCGGGGATTGGGGCTGGAACCCCACGCGGGTCGCCTGGCGCGCCACAGGGCGTGGCGCCAAAACAAGCCGAGTCTCGCCACTAGCGACGTCTACACGAAGGACGCGCCCGTCGCCCGTACTGCCGTATAAGATACGGCCATCTCCTGAAAGGACTGCGCCACCGAAATCATTCGGTTCGGCTGTCAGCTTGCGGACGGTTCCGTCGAAATTTGTCACGTACGCCGGGGAACCGGAGAATCCAGCCGAATAGAAGACAGCGGAGCCGTGGATCGCGAAAGGAAACGGCGATGCGTGGCCGGCGGGAAGTTCACTCTCCGATCCCGTGGCCACGTCGACCATGCCGAGATACCCGCTGGATCCGGGTGAGAGCCTCTCGGAGTAAACCATCGTGGTCCCGGTTCGATTGATGATCACATTGTCCACGAAGTGGCGCGTTGGGAAGATCTTCGACGTTCCGTTGCGGTCGGTGAGCAACCCTGCGGTCTGCAATGGACTGACTACCGCGCCCTCGTCAGTGATCGAAGTGCTGCGCCCATCGAACGCGCCCACGACGGTAGTAGTGAACCCGGTGCTCACATCGGTGACCGCATGAAAGCGATTCTGGCTAGCGGCGTAGCTTGCCGACACGGCGTATCTGCCGTTGGAGCTGAGTGCCACCAAGCCCACCATCCTGAATTCTCGGCCCCCGCGAACGATCACGGCTTGATCTCCTTCAGCGCCAGGCGGACAATATCGACTCCGTTCCACTGGCCGGCTCGCGGTGTAGGCGAGCACCGAGCCGTCGCTGCTCACCGAGGGATTGCTGAACTGGTAGAAATCGGGCGACTGGCACCCGTCAGTCGGTGCAGGGTCCGGTTTGGGGAACTCGGCAACGACCTTGACGCCTTCGGTTTCGGTCCAGCGGAAGGTCTTGCCGTGGAGTCCGTTGCTCGAACCCACCAGCCGGGCAGGCGAGGAGAAATACAGTACCGAGCCATCTTCAGTGGTGGCGGAGTTGAGCCTCGAGGAGCGCACTGCCGCCAAGAACAGCAGCAGCCTGAGCGAAAATCGAATGGACACAGCCCTCCTTCCCAAAGACCGCTCGCCGAGCGAAATGACTACACCCGCATCTGATACACTCGACCGAATATGAACCCTCGTAAGCTGTTCATCGCCAGTTGCATCGCTCTGGTGACGACATCCATGGTCTTTTCCATCCGCGGCGACATCCTCGATGCGCTCGGAAATGACTTCCGGATGACCAAGGAACAGCTCGGCATCATCCTCAGTCCGGCCTTTTGGGGGTTCACGCTGTCGATCCTGGTGGGCGGATCGCTGGTCGACTTCTTCGGCATGCGCCGCCTCCTGCTACTCTCGGCCGCCGGATACATCGTCGCGGTCGGCGCCATCATATTCGCCCCGCGTCCCACGGCGGCAATGCAATCATCCGATACCGGCTTCATGGTGCTCTACGGGGCGATGCTTACGCTCGGGCTCTCGCAGGGCCTGGTGGAAGGCGTCATCAATCCACTGTGCGCCACCATGTACCCGGAGGAGAAAACGCGCCGCATGAACATCCTGCACGCCTGGTGGCCCGGCGGACTCATCATCGGCGGCCTGCTCTCCTATGCGCTGACCAAGGTTCTCGCGCTCGATGCGGCGGCGGTGGACGTCACCACGGCCACGTTCGGCTGGCAGGTGAAACTCGTGCTGATCTGCATTCCGGCGATTATCTACGCACTGATGGTGTGGAACGAGAAGTTCCCGGCGACCGAACGCGTGGCGGCGGGCATCTCGAACAGCGAGATGATCAGCGGACTCTTCGCGCCGATGTTCATCCTATGGTGGGTGTGCATGTGGATGACGGCATCCACGGAGCTCGGTCCGGACCAGTGGGTCGGCTCGGTCATCACCAACCTCGCCAAGATGCAGGGGATTCTAATTCTGGTCTATACGGCCGGCATCATGTTCGTGCTGCGATTCTTCTTCAGCGGACTCGCGCATGCGCTTTCCCCACTCGGCTTGCTGACGGTTTCGGCGATTCTCTCCGCGCTCGGCCTGTGGGGCTTGAGCGGGGTCGCCACGCCGGGCCAGGCGTTCCTGTGGGCCACCGTTTTCGGGGCAGGGAAGACCTTCTTTTGGCCGTTGATGCTGGGTGTGACGTCGGAGCGCTTCCCCAAGACCGGACCCCTCGGGCTTGCCGTGATCGGCGGCACCGGGAATCTCGCCGTGGCGTTCATTTTACCGATCATGGGCGCTTGGTATGACTCGTACGGCGCCTCGGCTGCATTCGGCCGGGTGGCGGTTCTGCCAGTGATCCTGACGGTGGTCTTTGGGGCGCTGTTCCATTACTACCGCTCGCGCGGCGGCTATTCGGCCGTCAAGATCAGCGCGGCCGCGGCGGACTGAGCGCTTGCGAGACACCTGGCTCGATCGCTTTGCGCACTCGGCCGGCCGGGTAGTGCCTGACGCCATCACGGCGGCGGTGCTGATGTTCGTGGTGCTGTTCGCTGGCGCGCTCGCACTGGGCAATCCGTTCGTGAAAGTGATGGAAGCCTACTACCAAGGCTTGTGGATGCTGTTGCCGTTCACGATGCAGATGACGCTGATCGTGGTGCTGAGCTCGGTGCTGGGGTCGTCGCCATTCTTTCGTGACTCGATTCAGCGATTGGCGCGAATTCCGCGGACCGCAAACCAGGTGATGGCGATGGTGGTGCTGGTAGTGGGCGCGGCGGCGTATTTCTATTGGGGGCTGGGGATCGCGCTCGGTCCCCTGGTGTGCCTGTATTTCGCGCGCGAGGCCGAACGGAAGGGGATCGCCGTCGATTTCCTGTTCCTGCTCGGCTTGGCCACTGCGGCGAACGCGACGTGGCAGTACGGATTCTCATCGAGCGCGCCGCTGCTGGTGGCCACGCCCGGACATTTCCTCGAGAAGACGATCGGCATCATTCCGCTGGGGCGGACCATCTGGTCGCCCGCGGCGATCGTGCTCGAGATCGTCTATGTGTCGGCCGTGATCGCGCTGGGATGCGTGCTCCATCCTCGGAGTCCGCGGCAGTTGTCGCTGTATCCGGAGGCGGCTCGGATTCTTCACGTCCCCGAAGAAGGAACGCCGGGCGAGTTGACCGAGTCCGAGCGGCTCGAGCGGAGTTCGTTCGCCGGGCTTGGGCTGTGCGCGATCATGGCGGGCTGGTTGTGGGTTCACTTCGCGGTGCGTGGGCTCGGCATCGATATCAACGCGCTGAACACGACGCTGCTGCTCGGGTGTTTCGCGGTCCACCGGAGCGTGCATGGATTCACGTCGGCACTGCGGCAGGCGATCGCCACGGCTTGGCCAGTGATCGTGATCTATCACATCTATGCGTGCGTGGCGGGGCTGATCCAGTTCACGAACACGGGCGAACGGCTAGCGGGCTTGATTGCTGCGATCGCGACGCCGGGCACGCTGCCGCTGATCACGGCGCTGTTGAGCTCGGTCTTCTCGATCTTCATTCCCTCGAGCGGCGGGCAGTGGGCGGTGCAGGGATTCGTGGTGGTGAAAGCCGCGGCGGCGCTCGGGGTGGGGACCGAACGGGCGATCCTGTCGATGGGCGTGGGCGATCATATCGGGAACATGACGTCGCCGTTCTGGTACGTGGTGTTCGCGGGGATCGCGAACGTGGATTTCCGGAGCTTTTTCGGCTACGGACTGTTGTTTGCGCTGGTGTGGTTCGTGCTGGGGGTGGTGGCGTTTACGTGGTTGCCGTGCTGAGGTCCGCGATCTTTGTTGCGCCTCATTGACAAGTGTAAGGCTACAGACTACAGTAGGACCAGCGCACATACGGAGCTTCGTCCACAAGGGTCTGGAGCGGCTCTACCTGGAAGACAGCGCCAAAGGCGTGCCTCCGGCCTCCGCCGACAAGCTGCGGGCCATGCTGACCTTCTTGCAGGACATGGAGGATCCGGAAACGCTTCGGGTCTTCCCACTCTGGAAAGCTCACCAGCTTGCCGGCGACCGCAAGGGAACTTGGAGCCTGCACGTGACGCGCAACTGGAGGCTCACGTTTCGAATCGAGGACGGAGAGATCGTGGACCTGAACCACGAGGATTACCACTGAAGGAGTCAACGCATGCGGATGCTGAACCCCGTTCATCCGGGACATTTCTTGAAGACTGAAATCGTCGAAGCCCACGAACTCTCTGTCACCGAAGCCGCGAGGGTCCTGGGTGTATCGCGCCCGGCTCTTTCCAGCTTGCTCAACGGAAAGGCAAGCCTTTCTGGCGACATGGCGACGCGCTTCGAGAAGGCCTTCGGCGTCGATATGGCGACACTAATGCGGATGCAGAATTCATACGACATCGCGAAGGCGCGCGGCCGGGCTCGCGCGATCAAGGTACGGCGCTATCATCCTCCGCGTGCGGCGTGATCCAATGCCGCTGCCGTCATACGGCGTTGACTAACGCGATCGCATGGTGACGCCGATGGTTTGCTTGTGGGAAAGCCCTGGCTCGACCACGACGGTCAGAGTTCGGCCGAACTGATCAGCCACAGGAAGACGCATAGGGTCGACTCAATCCTCTGCGCTCTCGAGACCAGACGCACGCTGGAATGCGAGGAATTGCTGGCTCCGTTCATCGCTGGTCGCGGTGATTATTTTGCTGCGCTGCTCGCGGATTGGTTCGAACAATTGCTGAAACTTGGGCGAGATGAAATTGCAGCCCGATGGATGCTCGGCGTGCTCGAGGAACTCTTCGATCGCAAGACCAATGCGGGCCCGGAACAAATCGAGTTCTGGCACGAGTTCCTCGCCGCGCACAAACGCGAGTTCCAATCGGAACGGAGGTTCTTCAGGGCGCACTTCGCTCGTGGGAAATGCAAACGCACGCCCGGGTGAGGGTCGTCCTATATTACCGGCCATCACGGTCGCTGTCGATCAGCGCGGCCGCCGTTCCCTTGGGGAGAGGAATGTCCGGGCATCCCTCCAGTGGGTCGCCGTTCTCACTTGGCGGAGTGATTACGCCAGATGCGATGAGTTGCTCGAACCGGCTATATCGGTCGCCGCCTCGATTGCGGTTTTTCGACAGATCCGGGCATCCAGACTCCATATTCGGAGCATAGCTACCTGGAACGAACTAGGCAACCGGCACCCCACGGCCATACCGCCGGACCCGTAAATCGCACTGCTCCTGATGTCCCGCGAACCCCTCGATCGCGCACAGCCGCGACCCGTACTCCCCAATCGTGACGCTCGCCGCCTCCGTCACCCGCTGGTAGGTGACCGTCTTGATGAACTTGCCCACCCACAGCCCGCCAGTGTAGCGGGCCGCCTTACGCGTGGGCAGCGTATGATTGGTCCCAATCACTTTGTCCCCATAGGCGACGTTGGTCTCCTTGCCGAGGAACAGTGACCCGTAGTTCGTCATCCGCTCGAGGAAATAGCTGGGGTCGCGCGTGAGCACCTCCACGTGCTCGCTCGCGATCTCATCCGCCACGCGGACCATCTCCTCATCGCTCTCGGCCAGGATGATCTCGCCGTAGTCGCGCCACGCAACGCCGGCCAGGTCCGCCGTGGAAAGCACGGCCAATTGCCGCTCGATCTCCGCGGGCAGGCTCTCGGCCAGGCGCTGGCTCGAGGTCAGCAACACCGCCGGCGACGTAGGACCGTGCTCGGCCTGCCCCAGCAGATCCGTCGCGCACATTTCCGCATCGGCAGTCTCGTCGGCGATGACTAGGATCTCGGTGGGGCCGGCGAGCAGATCGATCCCCACCGTTCCGAACAACTGGCGCTTGGCTTCCGCCACGTAGGCGTTCCCAGGGCCCACCACCATGTCTACCGGTTCGATCTCGTTCGTGCCGTACGCCATCGCGGCCATCGCTTGCACTCCGCCGAGAATGTAGATCGCATCGGCCCCGCCCAGGTGCATCGCGGCGATTGTGGCAGCGGGCAGTTCGCCCTTGATGGGCGGCGTACAGGCGATCACGCGCGCGACGCCCGCGACCTTGGCCGTGACCGCGCTCATGTGCGCGGAAGCCACCATCGGATAGCGTCCGCCGGGAACGTAGCAGCCTACGCTCGCCACCGGGATGTTCTTGTGGCCGAGCACCACGCCGGGAAGCGTCTCCACTTCGACGTCGCGCAACGCGTCGCGCTGGACGCGGGCGAAGTTGCGGATCTGCTCCTGCGCGAAGCGGATGTCATCGAGCGTACGGGCAGGGAGCGAGGCAACGATCGTCTCGATTTGTTCGGGCGACAGGCGGAATCGCTCGGGGGACCAGTGGTCGAGCCGCGCCGACAACTCGCGCACTGCGTCGCCACGCCGGGTCCGAATGTCGGCGAGCATCGACTGAACCGTTTCGGACACTTTGGCGTCGGCGGCGAGCCGTTCCGAGTCTGTTTTGCCGCGCTTGAGGTAGGTGGCCATCAACCGAGATTATCAATTCTTTACAATCAAAGGCTTGAAGATGGGAAACGAGTGAGGGAGTCTGCTACGTTACACACTGTGGGGAATACTGCACACATGAAGCTCGTAACGTTGGCGATGACGATGGCTTGGGCTGCGGTGGCGCAGGAATCGGCCAAGCCGAGTCAGGGTTGGCCGGACGCGCCCAAGGCCGATAAGACCGCTCCCGCCGCGTCTCCAGCGCCCGCTCCCGCAGCCTCGGCGGCGTCCGCTCCCGAGGATGCCGGTGTGACGTTCCGCAGCGATGTAACGCTGGTCCGCGTGGACGTGCAGGTGGTGGACCGCGAGAATCGCGCCCTCACCCGGCTCGAGCCTGAAGACTTCGTGCTCCGCGAGAACGGGCGCATCCAGAAGATTCGCAACTTCGTGAAGGAAGACATGCCGATCGACGTGCTGTTCCTGCTGGATGTCAGTGGCAGCATGCGGCCTCACGTGGAGCGCATGATGAAGGCGGCCGACCAGGCATTCGGCGTCCTCAATTCGAAAGACCGCATCGCCGTGATGGTGTTCGACCGCCAGACCCGTGTTCGGATGCCCTTCCGCAACGTGGGGACGCGTACCGTTCGCGACATGGAGAACGTACTGCGCGGCGAGGATTTCCGGGGCGGTACCGATATCACCCGAGCCCTGCTCGATGCCGCCGACTATTCGCGCCGCCAGGGCCGCAAAGACGCGCGCCGCGCCATCGTGATCCTCACCGATGATCAGACGGAATTCGAGCGTGATGAAGATCGGGTGGTCCACGCACTGGCCGACGCCGATACCGTGATGAGCGCGCTGCTGGTGCCCAACGCCATGCGCCACTACTATCAGAACAACCAGTTTCCGGGTGGCGGACGCCGGCGCGGCGGACTTGGCTATCCGGGCGGCGGTTGGCCTGGCGGTGGATATCCAGGCGGAGGCTATCCAGGTGGCGGAGGACGTTATCCGGGCGGTGGGTATCCAGGCGGTGGCCAGTCACGCACGAAGTCTGCGGGAACGGCGGAGATCGCACGCGAGTCCGGTGGCGACTCGATGCCATCCGATCATGCCTCCGCGCTTGAAGACACGCTTTCGCGCTTGCGCCAACGCTACGCCATCCATTTCCTGATGCCCGCCGGTGTGCGCGCCGGGGAACGGCGGAGCCTTGACATTGTCCTTCAGGAGAGAACGCGGCGCAATCATCCCGAGGTGGAACTCCGCTACAGGCACTACTACATCGCCGAGGTTTCGTCGGCGCCGCCGCTACCCGGTGAGCAGGTGGATCCCGAGCCGGAACCCGAGCCGCGGGCGGTGACGCAGCGGCAGCCTCAGCAGCAACGGCAGGTGGCTCCCGCCGACGATGACCCGCCTGTGACTCGGCGCAAGCGAGCGGTGAGCGACGGTGGTGGTGGTGCGCGCGGTCCGGTGACGGTGGCGAATCCGCAGAAGGATCAGTAGAGCGCGCTCACTGCGGCGCTGGCCACGGGCGGGGGGGCACAAGGTGACGGCAGCGGGACTGAAGTCCCGCGCAGGCTGAAGCCTGCCCCACAGGCTGAAGCCCGGGCAAGGCCCAAGGTGCGCGGTATCCTACAGCCAGTATTCCCACTTGCCCGCGAGCACCACGTAGGCCGAGAGCGCCGCGTTGGCGGCGGCGTGAGCAAGGATGCAATCTCCCAAGCTCTTGCTCCGCACCATCCACCAGTTGAAAGCGATACCGGCCGCGAGCCCCACTTCCCAGTACGGTCCATGTTCGGCCGCGAAGAGCAGGGCGGGGAGCCAGAACGCTTCCCCGGTATAGGTTCCAAGCGGGACCTTCTCGAAGTCGCGATCCACCAGCCAGCGCATGAGCCACCCGCGCCAGAACAGTTCCTCGATGATCGGCACCAGGATCACTGCGCGAACGGCCCGGAAGACCAGCACCCACGTGTCCTGCTGGTGGTTCGAAGCCATCGACGATGACACCTTGCCCGTGATGGAGTTCTGGAACAGCCAGTGAGTCCGGTAGCCGGGGATCAGCAGGTCCGGCGCGATCCAGATGGCGAAGACGGCGAAGCCGAGGGCGATGCTCGCCCAGATGAAGTTGACGCGCAGGTCAATCACGCGCCTCGAGAAAATGACGAGCACCGCGGACAGCACGATGCAGCGGAGCACATACTCCCACGGGCCGAGCCCGAAGACGTCGCCAATTGCGAGGAACAGGATGAACACGGCCATGGGCAGAACCCAGGGCAGCGCCGGATGTTTGATCGGCATAGGGAGGCGCCCCGCGCTGGGCAGGGCGCGCTTGGTCAACCGATCTTCAAGAGAAGCGTATCGATCTTTTGCTTCTCTTCCGGCTTGGGATGATTCTGCAGCGCCTGATTGAGCTCTTTCTTGGCTTCGAGCTTGTCGCCCTTTTGGAAGAGAGCCACCGCAAGGTGATAGCGCCAGGTTACGTGCTCGGGCTTTTTCTTGAGCAGATCGCGGAAAACCTTGGCGGCGTCGTCGGGAAGGCTCTTCTTGATGTAGATCCAACCGAGGGTGTCGGCCACGTCGTCGCTGTTGGGGAGCTGTTGGCGAGCCTTCTGGGCGTAGGTGAGCGCCTGGTCGAGATCGCCGTCGCCCTCCACCATCATGAAGGCCTTATTGTTGAGCGCGATCGGATTCTCGGGGTCGATCTTGAGGATCTGATCGTAGATCGCGCTGGTTTCCGCCTTGCGCCCGCTTACCTCGTACGCCATCGCCAACCGCATCAATGGGGCGGTCGATTGCGGGGCGAGTTCGCGGGCTTTGTTGAAGGCCTGAATGGCATCTTCCACCTTCTGCGATGCCCGGTACGTATCGCCCAAGGTCAGCCAGAGGTCGGCTGCTTTGGGATTTTCGTTGAGCAGGTTCTTCAGCAGGCTGGTGGCTTCGGTGGTATTCCCGGTGCGAGCCTGCACATTGGCGAGCGCAACCTTCAATGCGGCTACGTTCTGCGGATTGGTCGCGATCTCGGCTTCCAAGGCCTGCTTGGCCTTGTCGGGACGATTGGTGGCGAGATAGGTGTCCACGAGTCCGAATAGAGCGCGTCCATCTTTGGGCGTACCCTGGTGCAGCGCCAGGAAGCCCTTTTCGGCTTCGGGCATCTTCTTCTCGGTGAAGTCCACTAGTGCCAGCAGGTAGCGGCCGTCGCGGGTGGCCGGGTTCATGCGGATGACGTTCTCGAGTTCGGTGCGCGCGTTCGGCAGGTCCCGTAGCCCGAACAAAGACTGTGCGTGCGCCAGTCGCGCCAAGACCAAGCCCGGTGTGACGTTGAGGATTTCTTCGGTGAGCTGCTTTGCCTTGGCGAAATCATGCTTGAGCAGGTTCACCCGGGCAAGTGACAGCTTCGGCTGAATGTAGCCGGCGCGAAACTTCAGGGCGTCTTGAAACTCGGTTTGCGCCTTGGCCAGATCGCCCTTGGTCATGTATGCCTCGCCGAGGTTGTAGCGGATGACCGGGTTCTCGGGCATCTTGGCTTTCACCTCGATCAGCTCCTGAATGGACGTATCGAGTTCCTGGCGATTGCCGCCCTGCATGCGGAGCGAGGCCCGGATGGCTTTGGCTTCCGGATCGTCTTTGTAGTCCTCGACGAGCTTCTGCGCTTGGGCCACGGCCTCTTGCCGCCGGTTCATCAGCGCCAGCAACTCCACCGACTTTTTCCGGAACATCTGGACCTGATCCGGCTGGGCCTTCATTCCCGCTTCCAGAGTTTGATAGGCGTTGGTGAGATCGGAGATGCGGAAATAGAAGTCCGCCACCATCTCATAGGCTTTGGGGAACTCCTTGGGTTTGGCGAGAATGCCGTCGAGCGCGGCCTTCATCTCCGCGGCCTTCTGGGCGCGATAGTAGTGCCCAGCCAACTCGAGCGTGTAGCCCGGGGCAGTGGGATTATTGCTCGCCTTGAGCTTGAGGATCTGCTCGGCTTCGTCGATCTGCTTCTTGCCCGCGTAGGCGAGGTAGAGGAAGTCGTAGAGTCCGGCGAACTCTTTGTGTTGATCGATCGCCTTGCGCGCCAGTTGCATGGCCTCATCGCGTTTGCCGTCGAGAGCCATCGCCTGCACCAGCGCCAGCTTCACGTCGGGACGGTCGCCCTTGATTGCCAGCGCCTGTTCGAAGTTCGTGATCGCCGACTTGTAGTCATTGTTGGCGATGTGATAGTAGCCCTTCATGCGCAGCCCCTCGAAATTCTTCGGGTTGCGTTTGAGCATGCGGTCGGAAAGGTCGTTGAAATCCGACAGGAGTTGTTTGAACTTCTTGCGGTCGGCGAAGTAGATAGTGAGGTAGAGATCGCCGAGCTTGGAGTGAGCGTCGTCATTCTCCGGTTGCAGTTCGGCGGCGCGGCGCAACGCGTGGAGCGCGTCAGACGGCCGGCCCCGCTTGAGCTCGAGGAGACCCAGTTGATAGTACGCTTCCCCGTACTTGGCGTCTTTCTGGATCAGCCTCCGGTAGACGATTGACGCTTCTTTGAGCTTCCCTTCCTCCGTGTACTTCTTGCCAGTCTCGAGCAGACGCTTCTTGCTCGACTCACTATCCCCGCAGCCCATCATGGCGATCGCCAGGGGCAGAACAGCTACAGCCTTCCAGTTGATATGCATGTCTCTCTCGGCCTTATCGGAAACGAAAGAGGATTTCCTCCCGCGGCTCAGCATGCCGGCTCCGGCGCGGCCAGGATGACACCTGACTGCCTAGGCGGGCAAACCGCCGGGACTCCTCTCTTTTTTAGCTTAGTCGACTGCGATCACGGGTACAACCGGGCCCGTGGTGGGGCTGGTGGCGGTCCCGATTTTGAGGGTGACCGGCAGGGCTTGGCCGCGCAGGTGATCGCCCGGTACGCGCAGTTCGAGCTTATAGATGCCCACCGAGCCTTGTAGCAGTTCGCTCGAGTCGACAATGATCTCGGCGCCGTTGTAGCGCGGGTCGCCGAAGAAGACCTGCACCTTGTCGGTGGCCGCGTTGGCTGGCGAGGCTTCGCCGGTTTTCGCCACCGGTTTCGTGGGCCCGAGACCGGAGGCGTACATGACCAACGGACGGTCACGCTTGGCCGGATTGTCCTTTGTGACCGGTGTGCCATCCTCGTGGAACACCGAAATCTGATTCGTTTTGGTGTCGAACAGAACCGCGGGCGCATACTTGGCCACCTGCACTTGGGCCGACTGAGACGCGACCTTCGAATCCGTGCCGCGCACCATGACCACGTATCGGTTGGGCGCCAGATCCACCGGAATCTGGGCATTGATCTGCTCGGCCGAAGTCATCACCAGCGGCACGGGAACGTTGTTGACGGTGACGCACACTCCGCCGAGCACTGTGGGCCAAGGTGTGGAAGAGACCGAGGCCGATGACGCGAGGCTGCGCCCGAAGATCGATAGCAGGCTTCCTTGACCGGTCGAGGCTTGCAGACTCACGGTGCTGACTACGCCATTCTGGGAAATGGTGGGCCGGTTCTGCGCTGGTTGGACGTCGATCGGAACCACGCTCAAGCCGCTCGCGGTGAGCACGTAGGCGGTGGTTCCCGCGGCGTCGATGGCCATGGTGCGGCCGGGGACATTGGCGCGCTGGTTGCCTGTGGGATTGGACAACGGTCGATCGAGCGCGGAAGCCGTGCGCAGGGTGCGTCCGCTGGTGACATCGACAATCTCGATCGACGGCGTGTCTTGTATGGTCAGGAAAACGTTGGCGTTGGCAACGGCTGGCGGTACGAAGCGGGCAAACGACGTGAGTCCGATGGGCGCTACCGAGGCAACCGTCCGATTCTGGGTGGCGCCTCCAGCGGTCGCGCCGCCGGGAGCAGGAAGGGGCTGCCCGGGTCGGACTGGCTGTTGTGCGGCAACTGTGCCGGCGGTGGCGATCTGTGTGAGGGACTGATTCAAAACGAAGCCATTCACCAGGAAATACTGCCCGCGAGGGCCGACGCTGACCGGTCCGTAGTAGCCGTTGATCGGATTGGAGACCACGGTACGGGACTGGACGAAATCGTCGAGCGATGCATCGTAGAGGTACGCATTGCCATTTCCGGCCAGTACCAGAGCCACTTCCCCGTTAGGGCTGGCGGCCATGGTCCAAGGCTGAGTCAGCGTTTGCACGCCTTGCGCATTGGCCGGAATGACACTCGTGTTGAAGCGGCGTGGTACCGCTTCGTCTCCGATAATGCGCCACAGGGTTCCGTTGTTCATCAGAACCAGCGGACCTCGCTGCGTCATGGTGATGACCTGCGGCGTTACCAAAGCGACGTTGCCGTTGAACGGAACGGCGGGGAATCGAACGCTTCCCACCGTGGTGCGGGTCTGGACGTCGACGATCGAGATCGCCTCGCCGCCGCTGTTTGCGACGTACAGCGTGGAGCCGTCAAGGGACAAAGCGAGCGAGCGCGGAAGCTGCCCGACCTTGATGGAATCCATCATTTTGTTCCGCCGCATGTCGAACACTTCCACGCGGTTCTTGCCGGAGTTGGCGATGTAGAGCATCTGGCGCGTGTTGTCTTGCACCATGTCGACCAAGCCTTCGGCGTTGGTGAGGGCTACGTCGATGGGGAATACGTCTCCGCGGGCTTCGGTGTTGCGGTTGTTCTGGAAGACTTGCACCGCCGGCGGGATGTTGATCGCCTGGTCGCTCTGCACCACGTATTGATGCACTGGGGAGACCGTGCCGAGTCCGCGGTTGGCGGGATTGTAGGTGAACTCGAGCGCCACCGAGTCGCCTTGGGCGACGGTGCGCGTGCGGGGCGCCGTGGCGGTGATATTTCCGGCCTGGTTGTTGGCTTGTTGGTTGCCAGGTCCACCGGCGAAGCCTCCGGGACCGCCTCCGAAGCCGGGGATCACGATGATGGGCAGTCCGCCCGGTGCGCCGCCGCCAGGTCCGCCCGCGCCGCCGAGCCCGGCAATCGCGTTGGGCTGCTGGAGCAAAGCCACGCTGGCCTGGATCCGGCCTTGCCCGTCGTTGCGGATGGGAATGCGGACCGTGCGCTGGTCAGATGTCACGCCGCACTGGTCATTGGCGACGAGCACCGAGGTGACCTCGGGCATTGCGATTGGGTTGCGGCTCAGATCCGAAAGCGGCACCACGATGAAGCCGGATTCGGAGAGGGCGAACAGGTTCGAGCTATCGCTGGCGATCACCATCTTGCCCGCGATGTTTTCCGGCATTTGCAGCGCGGTCTGAATGAGCAGATTGTCCGGGTCATTGATCATCAACTGCGACACGTTGGGCCGAGACGGAGGGTTGGTGACCGGGGTGAAGTTGAAAGCCGAGTAGATCCGCGAGCCATCGGAACTGAACGTGCTTCCGCCCTGGTTCTGTTGCAGATTGAAGTTGGTGCCGGTGGGGAAGGGATATGGTGCGTTGGCAGTATTCTGGCGCGCGATTACGGTGAGCGACGCGGTATCGAACAGGTTCAGGCCGGCCATGAACTTCTTGCCGTCCGGCGAGATGGAAAGCACCGACGACACGCCCGTGACCAGGCGGCTCCGCAAGACATTGCCGGAAGCGGATTCGTACACGAACACACTTTCCGCGGTGGTATTCGGAATGTTGACACCGACGATGATTTGACCGTCGGGGCTTGCTTGCAGGTATGACCGGTTGGTTAGGCCGCTGCGGCCGAAATTGTTCGGAGGCAGGAGCGGGTTGGCGGGGGGCGGAGGCGAAACCGGCACCGCCGAAACGGCTTGGGCGCCGGCAGGAGCAAACGGATCGTAAATGAGCAATACGTTGAACTGGTTGCCTTGCCCTGTGCCGACCGTGGAGATGAGCACCCGCTCATCGGCTCCGACGGCTACGCCCTCGGGGCGCGCTGGAAGTCCGATACGGTTGATCACGGCCTGCGTGTCGAGGTCAATGATGTTGAGGGAGTTCCCCAGGTGGC
Source organism: Bryobacteraceae bacterium (assembly GCA_046331625.1). Taxonomy (GTDB): domain Bacteria; phylum Acidobacteriota; class Terriglobia; order Bryobacterales; family Bryobacteraceae; genus JAXLQL01. Next base: position 27,827 of record JAXLQL010000017.1, on the reverse strand, counting down.
AGGTGACGTAGAGTGCTTTTCCGTTGCGCGACATCGCGACTGCCAGCGGCTGATTCTCGACCGAGATCGGATTGAGGAAGCGGCGCTGCGGAACCGAGTAGACTTCAATCCGGTTGGTATTGGAGTTGACCAGGTACAGCCGTCCGCGAGCCTCGTCGAGGGCCAAATCGGACGCGCCGCCGACCACAGGGACCACGGTCCCGAAGGTGGCAGCCAAGCAGGCGGTGGATGCTAGAACGAGTCCGGCAAGTGCGCGCATGGTTTGTCTACATTCTAACCCCTTCTCGCCGGGGAAAGTTCCGTTGAGGGTGGTATGATGAAGAGAGTCTGCCTGCCACGGTGAGGTGCGAGAGCGGTTGAATCGGGCGGTCTCGAAAACCGTTGTACCTTTGCGGGTACCGTGGGTTCGAATCCCACCCTCACCGCCAGCTTCCTGAATCGCACGGAATCCGGCTTTACCCACCATCCAACTCTAATCTAACGTAGAAGCTCCGGAAACGCCGAGGCGAGCCCGTCCAATCTCCCCAGCGACTGGTTTGCCGTTTCGAGCAAGGACTGAAGCCGCCCGAGATCCAGGGCCGGAACGGGAAGAATCGGTGGAGGAACGTACGTACGCACTACCTCGCCTCCGGCTTGGGAGGTGATGTATCTTCCAAGCCGTTGATTGGGTTGGGGCTTCACGCGGTACTCCGATCCTTTAATTACGGGTCAGCCAATTAAAGGATACGCCACTTCCCTTTCGTTGGGCTGCGCTTGGCATAGTCCCCAAAAAGAACGGGCCGATTAGCAGAGCGAATCCGCCACCGGCCCGGCTGTTGAGGTCAGTTAGGCGCGACTCAGAAAGCGTACCGCAGCGAGAGAATCGCGCGGCGGCTCTGATACTGAGCTCCCTGAATCGTGCCGAACGCGGAGTTGGTGTTCGCGCCGGTATTGTAGTTCCGGGTGAGCGTCATGTTCGGATTCGACGGATTGAAGTGGTTGAACGCGTTGGTGGCTTCCACCTTGAACTGCAACGCGTGACCCTCGCGAACGCGGAATTCCTTTTGGAGTGCGAGATTGAAGATCTGCGCTCCAGGACCGTAGGCGACCACGGGCGGCATGTTGCCGATGATTCCGCGAGTGAACGGCGCATAGCCCTTGGGGAGTTGGAAGTTGTTCGGGTCGACCGGATACCACAGCCGCGGATCGGCGGTGGAGCCGACATCGGAAGGCTTGGCTCCGGAATTCAGCCAAACCGCATCTTTGGTAACCGTGCCCATCTGGCAGCGGAACAGAACGCCGCCGGTCGGTGTGCCGTTCGGATAGCCGACCGGATTGGCGGTGAAGCCACAACCCGGAGCCATGGCGGCACCGGAGAAGATCTGCGCCGTACCCATGATGCGCCAGCCGTCGGTAGCCTGTTTCAGGAACTTGCTCGAGGTGGTGGGCGACGGAATTTCGTAGCCGAAGTTGGCGTTGAACGCATGCGGGCGGTTGCCCGTTTCCGCGCGGGTCAGATAGTCGTCGGTGAACTGCTGGCGGTTGTAGAGCAGCGTCTTCGACCAGGTGTAGTTGGCGCTCCAGGTGACCTTCCGCATGATGCGGCGATTCAACTGCACCTGCAGCGAGTTGTAGCTCGACGTGCCGTTGTTGACGAACAGCGGAATCTGGCCGATGCCCTTGAACCCGATCTGAGAGCGGATGAGGTTGGTGGAGTACAGTGCGCCGCTCGAACTGGTGGGATCGATAAAGCGCTGGGTGGTTCCACCCTGAGGCGTCCACGTGGTGAACGGGGGAACTGCATTCAGTTCCAAGCCATTCGGCGCGGAATTGAAGCCGTGCTTGTAGGTGTTGGCAACATAGGCGATATCGAACACCATGCCCCACGGGATCTCGCGCTGGATGCCGAAGCTCCAGTTATAGGTGGTGGGAGCCAAGTGCGTCTCCGCGCCGCCTTGAATATCCTGGGGAGTCAGCAGCGCCGTGGAGCCCGCCAGCGCTGAGAACGACGAGTTCAGAATGGTCGGGGCGAGGAAGTTCGGAGGAGCGGCCAGAGGACCGCGGCCGACGCCCAGGGCGCCGATGTAATCGACAGTGGCGGCGCGGTCATAGAAGATGCCGAAGCCACCGCGGATCGCGGTCTTGCCGTTGGCGAACGGATCAAACGCGAAACCGATGCGCGGCCCCAGCGTGATCGGCGGTGCCTTCCAGAAGTTCCCGGTGTAGTCCTTCACGCCGCTGAACGGGTTGCCCGAGTAGCTGGCGGGGTCAAAGGTACCCTGCCGTACGTACGGATAAACCGTGCCCGTCACCGGATTCACGGCGACCTTCTGGCCGTTCTGGAGGGCCGGAAACAGCGGCTGTCCCGCCTTGCTCGCGCTGAACAGTGACTCGTTGAACAAACCGAGGCGTTGGCCCGCGGTGTGCAAGGAGCCCATCCACTGGAACCGCATGCCGAGATCGAGCGTGAGGCGGCGGCTCACCTTCCAGGTGTCTTGGAGGAACCAATCGAACTGCGTGTACCGCGCGTGATTGATCTGCTTCAGGCTGTCTTCACCGTAGGAGAAGAAGCCGCCGGTCAGGAGGTTCGAGTACGGGTAACCCGTGTCCACCGGGCTCGACGTATCGGAGCCGAAGTAGTAAGAGCCGGCCGTATTGTACGTGGAGTAGACGCTGACGTTGCGCGCCATTTTTTCGAGGTACACGCCGCCCTTCACGTTGTGAGCGCCGTGGATCCAGGTGAGGTTCGAGCTGACGGTCTGCACCTGGTCGGTGCCGTCGAACGGCCAGCGGCTATCAAACCCGTAGGAGGGAGCATTTGGCACGCCCAGTCCCTGGGACTGAGCGGTGAATCCGGATGGGAAGCCGAAGTTGATCTGCGGGCGCAGGTTCAGCGTATTCGAACCCGGGAACAAACGGGGCAAGTTGATCGTGTTGCCCTGCGCGTCTTTGAATGGCAGCAGGCTGTTGTTGTAGAGGTTCTGATCGGTGGGCGTGTTGATCTGATGGCCGCGAGTGATGCCCCACATCGTTTCCGAGATCAGGTTCGGTTTGAACGTGTAAATCAAGGAAGCAACGGCGCCGGCCGAGGGAATGTCGTAGCCGTGCGGGAACTGGCGCCAGCCGTCGCCAAGCGCGCCAAGGATCTGGCCGTAACCGTCGTTGCCCGTGTAGTCCTGCAGCAGGCGAACGTACATGTTGGCTTTGGAGCTCATCGGGTAGTCGACGCGCAGAATGCGGTCATGCCGCGGCTGTTGGAATGGATTGACGAACTCAGCGTTGTATTGGCGCTGCCCGGTGGGGTCAGTGGTGTTCGGCAACGGGAACAGGTTCATCATCGCCAAGCCGGTGCGATCAATGCGCGAGGCAGGGACTCGGTTGCCCGCGAACGGTGCGCCAGCCAACGGATCACGGATCGGAATCACCGCTCCGGTGGTTGTCGTGGTGGCCGAGAAGTCGCCTGCTCGCTCGAGCGCGGTGGGCATGGTGTAGCGGTTCGGCGCGGTGACGTTCTTGGTGTACAAGTAGTCGTAGGAGAAGAACCAGAAGAGCTTGTTGTGGCTCTTGTTGAAGTTGGTGCCGGGGATGATGAACGGTCCGCCGAAGGTGCCGCCGACATTGTGATACTTGTAGCGAGGCCGCGCCACGTTGGTCTTGTTGTTGAAGAACTCGTTGGCATTCAGCGCCTCATTGCGGATGAAGTAGTAGGCGCTGCCGTGAAACTGGTTGGTGCCGCTCTTGACCATCACGTTCATCTGGCCGCCCGAGCGTGCGCCATACTCGGCGTTGTAGTTTGCCATCAACACGCGTACCTCGGCGATGGCATCCACGCTGGGTGCGATGTAGCCGAAGTCGCGATTACCCGAGTCTTGCGAAGCGGCGCCGTCGAGCACCAATAGCTTCTGTCCGGATTGACCGCCCATCAACGTCGGGCTGCCGGTGCCCCAGCCGCGCGAATCGTTCTGGTTGAGATCCTGGACACCGGGCAGCGTGCTGAGCAACATCATGAAGTTGCGGCCCTTGGTCACCGTATCCTGAATCTGCGTTGTGTTGATGCCCACGCCACGGTCAGAGCTGTCGGTGGCCACGCGCACCGCCGAAGACTGGACCTCGACGGACGTGCTCACGTCACCGAGTTGCAACGAGATCTCGGGCAGCGCCACGCGTTCCACGGCGCCGACATTGATTGCCTTCTGCTCGTACTTCTTGAACCCGGGATGCGCAATCGTGAGGTTGTAGTTGCCGGGAGGCACGTTAGTGAAGGTGAAGTTTCCGTTCGAATCGGTACGGAACTCACGCGCTTGCTTGCTGAGATCGTTGGTAAGCCGTACCTCGGCGCCGGCGATTACTCCTCCGGCGGCGTCCACGAGGCGGCCAGTGACTTGGCCGGACATCATTTGCGAGTATGCGGCTGGCATTGCGGCGAGCAGCAGACCCAACGTGGCTGCAAGGACTCTGATTGATTTCATGAGGACCCCTAGTCAACGCAGACTGAATTATCCACTTGGTATCGCTCCAAGACTTTGGGTCATTGTATCAGCTTGGGCCGCTCCGAGGAGCCTCGGGACACCCCTAGTCCGGCAGTCCCGCACGGGGAAGCGCGTCTCGACGACGCGCAACGATACGACGGGCGCGAGTCCGTCGCCCGGTGGTCGGCCTCGGCCGGCTTTCGGGCTTCGATGCGGATGCTGTGAGACCAACCCTGGCGTGCCGCGCACTTGGCGGAGGGGTAATCGCAACGCGGCTGCCGCGAGTTCCCCCACGGGGCCGGTATCCGATTAGAAGTAGAGCTTCAGTCCGAATTGGAAGATACGCATCGGTTGCCGGAGGCTTCGAATCTCGCCAACGCGCGGGGCGTCGGGAACGATCGAGTCCGGGGTCGCATACCCCAGACCGTTGGGTACGCCGAACTGCGGCGTATTGAACATATTGAAACCCTCGGCGCGGAACTGGATTCGACCGCGATCGCCCAAGGGTTTGAAGGCCCAGTTCTTTGCGAAAGACATGTCGAAGCTATGCAGCCCCGGCGTGATCAACACGTCGCTCGCCGCGCTACCGTAGTGGCACAGTTCGGGATGGTTGTTGATGTTGCACTCGGTGCGCCGGAATGCCGCGTAGTCATACCAAACCTGCCGGGTAGCGTTTCCAAACAGGCGGCCGTCGCCGACGCGGTCCGGATAGAACGGCGAACCGCCCGTGTTGTTCGCGCCGCCGCTCAACGAGAACGGGAAGCCGGTTCGAAGCGTCACGATGCCGCTGGCCTGCCATCCGGCCAGAACCGCCTTGGTCACGCCTTTGGATCCGGCGAACGCCGGTACGTCCCATACGAAATTGAGTATGGCGTTGTGAGTCACGTCGAAGCCGTAGCGGCCGCGATTGGCGCGCCGGTTGTTCGGATCCTGATAAAGAGACTGGACTCCGCCCGCTGGATCGTTTCGGCCGTATCCCTCTCCGAGCGCCTTTCCGAACGTGTACGCCAAGCCGGCGGTGAACCCATGTGAATAGCGCTTCTGCACCTGCGCCTGCAGTGCGTTGTAGTTGGAGTTGGCGAAGCTGTCGAGATAGCGGATATTCCCGAGCAGGCGTGCCACATTGGTTTCGCCACGGCTGACGTAGGCTTGGAACGGGCGGCGGCTGTTGAAATCGGTGTTGGTCGATGGGCTGGGCGAGTTGAAGTTCGAGACGGTGTTGTCGATGTGGCTCGTTTTGCTCCCCACGTAGCCGATCGTGACGATGGTGTTCATGGGTAGCTCGCGTTGGATATCGAAGCTCCACTGCCACACGCTGCTCGCCTTGTTGTCCGGAGTGAACGCGAGCACGTTGGTACGAGCGGCCGCGGTTCCCTGGCCGGGGAAAGCGTTGTCGAGGGTGAGCACCGGGAAGCCGGGGCGGAACTTGCGCGTGCTCTGTGAATAGTCGCGGCCTCCGTAGGTCCCGGTGAGCGTCAATGCCGGGTCATCCACCTGGTTGAAGCTGAAGGTTCCCGAGTATGGCGGCTGCAGATCGAGGATCGTCATATTGTTCATCTGCTGCACGTTGGCGAACCAGCCGCCGCCGGTCCGGATCACCCACTTGTTGGTCGCGCGGTAAGCGATGCCGACGCGCGGCATGAAGTAACGGTTGTCTTTCTTGTAGAAGTCAAAGTCGCTGTTCGGCTCCGGCACTACGGTGGGTAAGTTGCGGCCATCGGAAGCTTGCGTCAGGATGTCGAGCCGCAGTGAACGCCACTTCTTGTTGACGTCATGCGGTACGGAGAAGTAGTCCCACCGCATTCCGATATTGACCGTGAGTTTTCTCGTGGCCCGCCATTCATCCTGGAAGTAGGCGCCATACCGATTCTGACGAGGCGCGGTCCACGTCAAGCCCTCGGCCGTTTGTGTGGCGGACGGATAGCCCATCAGCCAGCCTGCCAGGCTGTAACCGCCCGGGCAGCAACTCAGGCTCCCGAGGGGGACATTGGCGGCTGCGCGATCCAAGCCGTAGCGCAGGAATTCCACGCCGGTCTTGAAATTGTGCGAGCTACGGATGAACGAGAAGTTGTCGGAGAACTGATAGATGCCGTTGAGGTCGAAGCGCGCGCCGCCATCGCCGCCGAGGATTCCGGTGGGCGGGATGCCCGTTTCGTCGGGCCGGAACTTGCGGTTGTTGTCGACGGCCACGCGAAACTGCCCGACGCCGAGCGTGTCGGGGTCAAAGCTCGTGCTGCTGCGCGGGCTGGTCTGATCATTGTTGACCTTGTTGAATCCGACGCGGAATTCGTTGAGCGTAGTGGCGTTGAACGTGTGCAGGTGCTGGAAGGCGACGTTGTAGTTCTGGATCTTCTGCACGCTCGGGAAGTTGGGATTGAGGTCATTGATCTGGTAGTCGCCCTTCATCGTGGCGAAGCGGCCGAAGATGCGGTCTTGCGTACTGAATTGATGATCGACGCGGGCGAAGTACTGATTCTGATAAAGGATGTTCGGCACCGAGCGGATCACGTTGGTGTCGAGGATGTCCTCCGGAGCGAAGTCCGGTAGCGGCAGATACTTGTTTACAAACGCCTGCGCGTTCTTGCTGATCCGGCTCGCAGGGATGATGTTGGTGATGCGCCCCTGCGCATCTCGGAAAGGTTCGCCGGTAGTAGGGTCGTAGATGATCGTCGGATTGCGAACCGGGACGCCGTTGCGGATGAGCGGTGTCAGCAGGGCGGAGAAGTCGCCGTTGCGGAAGGCGGCGGGAAACCAGAATCCTTGGCGGATCGACTCATCCGTTTGGCGCGTGCCTTCGAAATTGAAGCTCCAGAAGGTGCGGTCTTTGCCGTTGTACCCGGGGAGCCTGACCGGCCCCGCGAGCCACGCTCCGAACTGATTGCGGCGCAGCCGATTCTTGGTCTGCAGCGGCTGGCCGGCCGGAATCTGGAAGTTGAGGAAGTAATCTTTGGCATCGGCAGCGTCGTTGCGCAGGAACTCGAAGAAGGCGCCATGAAACTGGTTGGTGCCCGACTTCAGCGCCACCTGAACGTTGGCGCCGTTGTTCATGCCGTACTCGGCCGAGTAGGAGCCGGTGTGGACCTTCACTTCCTCGATTGCGTCGATTGACGGGTTGAAGTAGACCGTGTTCACCAGCGGCTCACTGGCGATCACGCCATCGAGGGTCACGCGCTGATTGGCGTCGCGCTGGCCGTTGGCGCTGACTTGAGTCGCGCCCGGGAAGAAGGAGCCAGCTGTTGAGAGGGGACTCAGACCCATGCGGGTTCCGAACTGCACGCCGGGCGTCAGCACCACGAGGCTGGCGAAGTTGCGGTTGACGATCGGCAACTCGACCACGCGCTTCTGATCAATGGTGGAGCCGAGTGAAGCATCGTCGGTTTTGAGTTCGACCCCGGTAGCCACCACCTCGACGGTTTCGGTTGCGGCCCCCACTTCGAGCTGGACGTTGACGCGTGCTTTCTGCTGATATTCGACGTGTACGCCGGTCTTGGTCTGAGACTTGAAGCCCTGCATTTCGACGGTGACGGTATAGTCGCCGATTTCGATCAGCGGGAACGAGTAGTTGCCGCTGGGGTCTGAAGTGGCCACGCGGCGTTCACCGGTCTGGGTTCGGAGCAGCGTGACCTTGGCGCCGGGTACCACCGCGCCGGAAGAATCCGCCACTGTTCCGAGCACTTCGGTCGAGGTAGTTTGCGCGATTACGAGCGCGGCGCAAGTGAGCGCGTACGCAACGAGCCGGGAAACAAATCTATTCATTCTTGTACCCCTCAGATTTCAAATTTGGTGCCGCACCTCGGACGAGGAAGCTGGTTAACGTGAAGAGTATACACCTATCGTCAGCCGTGCGGAACCGGCCGGCAGGTGTTGCGGCTCGTGGCGCGCGCGGGCCCCGTTTCGGGAGTCAGGGGGCAGATGCGAGGCGCGGCGAAGCCCTCGATGGCCGCCTTTTCGAGTGCCACCCGCGGGACTTCCGCAACGAACTACTCGCGGTTCAGAGCCGGATGTAGACCTTCTGGCGGTCAAGTCCCCAAAGGAAAAGCCAGAGGATGCCGAAGTAAGTCGCGAACATGAGCACCACCCAATAGAGCGGTGAATCGGCGGGAGCGAACGGCCGAACGGCGTCGCTGATCAGATCATGCAAGAGATAGCCGGCGAGTGGGTTGAGTCCAAAGACTCGGAGCAGGGAAGACCGCTTGCCGCGAATGTCACACCACCAGACGAAGGCGGCGAACACCAGCAATGAGAATCCGGCGGAGAACCACAGATAAGAATTGGATCCGGCGCGCTGGCTCATAGTCCAGAGATCCACTGGGCGCGATGGTGCGAAGAATGGAGGTTCCACCAACCAGTCAGCCAAGCCGCCTGGCTTCATCGAATTGAACACGGCGTTGAGACAAGAGAGTGCGTAGCCAAACAGCGCCAGGCCGAGTCCCCAGCGCACCAGAGGGGCGAGCGCTCGGCGCGGGTTGTCATCGCGGCTGACGAGATCGTAGGCGAAGGTGCCGGCGATCATCGGGATGGTCCAGGTGAGGAAACCGAGCGGCCCGCCATCGATCACGCGCTTCTCCCAAAGGAGTTGGTACCAGAAGGCATACGACAGCGCCAGATGCAAGGCTCCGCTGCCCACGGCGAACGCAATCCGAGCCCGGGCCGATTGCGCCGCCAGGGGAAGAATCCAAAGACTGGTGACGCCGATGTGCACGAGCGCCTGAAACGGGCTGCGCCAAAACGCGGTCGCGAAGAATCCGCGCCAGCCGAGAGCCGACAAATCCGCGAACGTCTTGTAGCGTCCATCGAGGTGATACGCCACCAGCCCCACCAGCACGAGCATCAGGCATCGCGCTGCCGCCCGCCGATAGGCTGCCGCCGCGCCATCGCGAGCGATATTGCGCAGCAGCGTGAGCCGGAGCGTGAAGCCGACTGCGAAGAAGAAGTGCGGCATGATCGTGTCGGCATAGCTGTTGTAGGTGCTGTGGTGCTTCAGCAGCGGATGTACGGCGGCGAACGCGCCCACGAAGTTCACCAGGAACATGCCGGCCATGGTGTAGCCGCGGAACTGATCCATTGACTCGATACGGCCGGCGGGCATGGGTTCAGTTCTCGAAGTAGCCGTGATAGAGGCCCATGTAGTAAGGCAGCAGGAACACCGCTCCGTCACCTTCAGACCGGCCTGCTCCACCCGAGTCCAATTGATACGGATTGTGATTCCAGTAACCGAAGTACCGCTCGTCTACGGGGAGCACGCTGCCATTGCGCAGGTGGCCACTCTTCGGGCGGCCTTCGTCTTCGGAGATGTGGAGCCGCACCGGGACGATGTCTTTGCGGTGGCTGTTGCGGTGGGCCCAATCGACGCGATCGAGAGGCAGCCGTTGCAGCATATCGATCGATTCGGCCAGCCAGTCGCCCTTGGGCGTGAGGTCAAGCTTGCCGTAAGCGTTATCGAAAGTGGCGCCGGTGAGGCTGGCTACGGCGGCGAAGTTGAAGAAGGGGTTCCGTTCGAGTCGCTCGATGGCCCAGTAGTCGGCCAGGGCGAGGGCGTACTTCTGCCGTAGTTCGGGATCGGTCTCGTACTTCAACAATGTATAGAACCCCATGAAGGCCATTTCATCGTCGGATTGGTTGCCCGAGCCGGGTCCGGCTTGAATCTTCGGCACCATGAGGTTGGTGTCATAGTGATGGTCGCGGATGAGGCCGCGATATGCGGATTCGTATTTGGCGTCGCCGGTGATGTGGTGAGTGACTTTTAGATAGGAGAGGATGCTCAGCGAGTTGAGTCCGCGGCCGGCCCACCACATACGGTCTCCGTTGAGCGTGGCTGGATGGAACACGGCCCAGCGAGTGCGAGTGCCGTCCCAATCGACGAGGCTCCAGTCATGCTCGAGGATGTGATCGGTGATGGCGCGCACTAGAGTTCGTAGGTCCTCTTTCTCTTTTTCGCCGGCTGCCACCAGATCGTAGTAGAGCGCGTAGAAGTAGTAGTGGCCGTCGAGCTCGTCGGAGCTCGTGTCGGTCTTCCAGTACCACTTGCCGTCGGCGCTCTTGGGCCAGCGCGGCGCGAGGACCTTCCAGAGGTGATCGCGCTGCGCACGCACGCGCACGTCTCGGTCGCGCGAGTCGCGAACGTTGGGGTCTGGACCGCTGGTGGGCAAAATCGCGCGGGCCGGGAACCCGGGTGGCGCCGGGTGTTCGCCGCTCTGCGTCACTTGGCTCAGGAATCGCAGCGCTTCGAACGCCTTCACGGCGCGGCGGCGCGCCAGCGGATCTTTGGTAGCGGCATAGGCGTAGCATTCGCCGGCGCCGTACATGCTCGTCCACAGCCCGTCGTTGTCGCTATCGGTTTGGCGGAACTGGCTGAGGTCGCCCGGTGCGGCGAGTTCCACGGAGTGCACGTATTCGAATGGCGTACGGCGGTGGCGAGCGTCGATGGCGTCTTCATAGAGGCGCGCTTTCTCGCTGAGTTGCATCGGACGGCGCTCGATGCGGCCCACGCCTTTGGCCGTAGCGAACCACGCTGTACCATCGAAGGCAACGGCGATGGCGCGCACGTTGTCATCGGGAAGCCAGCGCAGCCCCTGGCGGTAGGCCCACTGGCGGCCATCGTAGCGGATGGCTCCGCGGGTGGTTCCCAGCCAGAACACGGTTGCCGCTTCGCCCGCAGCGAGCGTGGTGGCTTCGTCGAAAGGCAGCCCTTCGGCGCCGGTGTACAGGGTCCACGCGCCGTTCGATTGGCGGATCCCGAAACCTTGCGGGCTGGAAAAAGCGAGCCGGCCCGATGCGTCAAACGTCACGCCTTTCACGTCAGTTGGGGCCCAACTGCGCGTGCCGTCGCGGGGATATTCGGCGCGCGCAGCGATGAAGAGCCCTGCGGCCGCGCCGGCTGCGACCTCACCGGTTGGCGATACGGCAACCGCATAGACGGGACCGCTGAGATGGCGCTTCCCTCGAGTGTCAAACAGGCCCCGATCGGTGGCGATGTAGACGCCGCTCCGCGGCGCTTCGGCGATAGCGTGGATCGGAGCGGCGGCGTCTCCGTGGAGGCGCGCGATGACGGCTGGCGCTCCGCTCGAGGAGACGCGCAGCACTTCTCCGGAGTCTGTCACGGCTACCAGCGAGTTGGCGGCTCCCACGGCGCAGGCGGACACAGGACGATTGTCGATCGCTTTCCACGCGCTCCCTTCCCGGGCTGCGAGGCCCTTTGCGGTTCCGGCGAAGACTTGTTTGGCGGCCACCGCTACGCAACGGACATCGTTGGACGGAAGAGCGGAATTCGCCGCGTGATACGTATGGCGGATCTCGGCGGGGAATGAACCCACGCGCGTGGCGGCTGCAGCGACGGAGCCGAGCGTCAGAGCGAGCAGGAGCGCCGGCTTCATCCGGCGAGTTCTCCGCGATGGCGGTGGATCTTCTCGACGGCGGCGACGATGTCGTCCATATCCGCGCGGCTCCCGAGCAGCATGCGATGCTCGAGCCACACCGCTTCTGTGCAGGCTTGTTCGCTTGCCGGGCACAACGCGGCGAACTGCGAATAGTCTCGCGCCAAGCCGGGTTCGTGGAAGAGCGGGTTTCGATAAAGCGGATGCGCGTAGCCGCTCGATGCCGGCACGCCCTCTGCCGCGAGCGCCTCGAGAAATGACTTGCGGCTCAGTCCGAACTCCTGTTCGCGGAAGCGGAACACGTAAATGTGCCAGGCATGCCCTGTGGCGTAGGCGGGAACGGCCAGTGGCAGAATCCCCGGAATCGCCGCGAGCTTCTCCGACAGGTAGCGTCCGTTCTGCTGGCGCTGCGCCGTCTGTTCAGGCAGGCGCTCGAGTTGCGCGAGCAGGATGGCCGCTTGAAACTCAGTGAGCCGGTAGTTCCAGCCCAAGCGGTGATGCTCATACCACGGCCGGCCAGCTTTGCGGCCTACCCAAACGAGCGATTCGGCGAGTTCGGCCAGAGCGGGATCGTTGGTGGTGACCATGCCGCCCTCGCCCGCGGTCATGTTCTTCGAAGCCTGGAAGCTGAAGGTGGCCGCGGCGCCGATTGATCCGAGAGCACGGCCGTTCCAGGTTCCGCCATGCCCGTGGGCCGCATCTTCGAGCACCGCGATGCCATGACGCGCGGCCACGGCGTGGATCGCCTCCATATCCGCCGCCAAGCCGGCAAAGTGAACCGGGATGATGGCGCGCGTGCGTGGCGTGATCGCTTGTTCGATACGGGCAGGGGCGAGATTGAGCGTGGTGAGATCGATGTCGGCGAACACGGGGGTGGCGCCGATCAACATGGGAGCGGTGGCGGTGGCGACGAAAGTGTACGGCGGCACGATCACTTCGTCGCCCGGCTTCACGCCCAAGGCGCGGAGACCCACTTCGAGCGCTGCGGTGCCGTTGACGCACGCAATCCCGTAGCGGCATCCTTGCGCCGCCGCGAAGCGGTGCTGGAATTCGGCGACTTTGGATGCGGGCACGCCGGCGGCAGCCGAAGACGAGTCGACCGCCTCCCCGAGTGTGTACCGCCACCATTGGCCGCTCTCGAGCACCTCGAGCAGCAGTTGCCGTTCGCGCTGGTCATGCACCGGCCACGCGGGGAACGGCTTGGTTCGGACTGGCGTTCCTCCGGTGAAAGCGAGTTTTTCCATTGCGTCGTCCTTTCTATGCGGCGAGCGCGGCCACGCCGAAATGCTTTTCAAGAACCATCCGCGCCACGCCGAGCACCCCAGCGCCTTCAGCCACTTCTCCCCAACGGATGCGCACCTGCGCGGCGGCCTCGCGCAGTGCCTGGCGGCGCACAACCGCCTGGATCTGATCGAGCAGTTCCGGCCCGGCAGGGCGGAGACGCGCATCGAGCACGATGACGCCAGGGTTGAAGAGGTTGACGAGGTTGGCGATGCCGAGCCCCAGGTACCGGCCCACTTCGGCCACCACGTTCGCCGCCACCTTGTCTCCCCGGCTAGCGGCTTCGAAGACCATCCAGCCGGTGATGCGCGAGGCATCGCCTGCGGCTGCGTCGAGTACTTCGGTCCTACCGCCTTCGGCCAGAATGCGCCGCACGCGCGCTTCCATGGCGTGCAGGCCGGCTACCGCTTCCAGGCATCCGAAACTGCCGCACGCGCACACCGGACCATCCATCACCAGATGTGTGTGGCCGAACTCGCCCGCCGCCGAGCCCTGCCCGTAGAGCAAGCGGCCATCTACGTAGAGGCCCGCGCCGATGCCGGCGCCGTAGTCAATGTAGATCATGCTGGTGGCGTCGGCGGTTTCCACGCGGTGCTCGGCTACGGCTTTGGCTCGCGTGCGCGCTTCGACGAGCACAGGGAGGCGGAACTCGCGCTCGAAAATCTCGCGCAGCGGGATGGCGGTCCAGCCGGGGATGGTGGACGAAGTGAGCGTGACGCCGCGGCGGGAGTCAACCAAGCCTGGATCCGCGACGCCGATACCGATCGCCCGAGTTCGGCGCAGGGCTCGGCGGGTGACAGAGAGAAGCTGCGCGAGGAGACCGTCCTTCCCGCCGTGGATCTGCGCCGGTTCGGAAACGAGGCGCGTGATGCGCGGCGTCAGATCGAGCACGCCGGCGGTGACGCACTCATCGTCGAACTCGACGCCCACTATCGTGCCGTGTCCCGGATTGGTTTCGAGCAGCGCGGTCTTGCGGCCGAGTCCGCTGGTGTGGACCACACCTGCTTCCGAGAGCCGGCCTTCGTCGAGCAACTGGCGCACGAGCTGCGACACCGTGCCGGGGCGGATCCCGGTGAGTGCGTGAAGGCGGGCGCGGGAGATCGGGCCATCCCGCCAGACCAGACCTTCGATGGTTCTCAGGCCTTCGATGCTTCTCTGGTCGAGGGCCTGCTTGTCGCGTTCGGGCCTCGGGGTCACCAATTCCAACGTAGTCCCGCATAGCCATGGCCGTCAAGAGATTTTTTCAATTCTGTCAAGAAGTGACCCTTCGGTAGCTCCCGCGGGATTGATTCTTGCTCATTCTGAAAAGAACCCCCTTGACGACGGGCGCGGATCTCCGTAAGCTGAAAGCCGAACATGTCTGCCGTATCGCCCGGCCAACCGCAGCTGCGGCGCGTGTTGGGACCGTGGGATCTGGTGCTCTACGGCATCGTCTTGGTGCAGCCGATCGCGCCGGTGCCGCTGTTCGGCTTGGCGCAGCAATTGTCGAGTGGGCACGCAGTTGCTACGATCCTGCTGGCGATGGTCGCCATGGTGTTGACGGCGATGAGCTATGGCCGCATGGCGGCGCTGTATCCGTCGGCTGGCTCCGCATACACATATGTGGGGCGCAGCTTGAGTCCGGCGGCGGGATTCCTGACTGGATGGGCGATGTTCCTCGACTACTTGTTGGTTCCGTTGATCTGCACCATCTACGGCGCCATCACGCTTCATCGTCTGCAGCCGTCCGTTCCTTACGCTGCCTGGGCGGCGGTATTCGCCGCGCTGAGCACGATTCTCAACCTGCGCGGCATCAAGTTCACGGCTGGCGCGAGTCAGATTCTGATGGTGGTGACGTCGGTGGTGATCGTGGCCTTTCTCTGGTTGGCGGCGCGATTTCTGGTGGCCGCCTCCGGCTGGCAGGCGCTTGTGTCAGTGGCGCCGTTCTATCAGCCGGACACGTTTCGTTGGCCGGCGATCTTGACGGCGACCTCGGTCGCGGCCCTTACTTATGGCGGGTTTGACGGGGTTTCGACGCTGGCAGAGGAAGTGCGCGATCCGCGCCGCAACGTGATGCTGGCCACCGTGGCCGTGGTGCTGTTCACCGGGATCTTCGGCGGCTTGCAAGTCTACGTGGCGCAACTGGTGTGGCCGGAGTATCGCGGATTCGCGAACGTCGAGACAGCGTTCCTCGACGTGAGCCGCAAGGTGGGCGGCGAGTGGATGTTCCAATCGCTTGCGGTAGTGCTGATTGTGGCCAGCTTCGGATCGGCACTGACGGCGCAGGCGGGCGTTTCGCGGCTGCTCTACAGCATGGGGCGCAATCGCGCGCTGCCCGCGTTTTTCGGCCGGCTCGACGCGCGCACGAATTCACCGGCGGGAAACATCGTTCTGGTGGGCGTGATGGCTTTGGCGGGCGCGATGGTGCTCGACTATGAGCGCTCGGCGGAGCTCATCAACTTCGGCGCGTTTCTGGCGTTCATGGGCGTGAATGCGGCGGTGATCCGGCATTCGATAGCGGGCGGGTTCCGCGAGCCCGGCCACGGATGGCTGGGAGGCGCTGTGCTGCCGGCGCTGGGATTCCTTTTCTGCTTCGCGATCTGGCTGAATCTTTCGCGGCCAGCCCAGTTGGCCGGTGGGGCATGGTTCGCAGTGGGATGGTTGTTCCACATCGTGCAGAGCCGGCGCCGCTCGGGATCGGGGCCTTCTTTCGATTTTGGACAATAGTGCCATGAATGTCGCGCGCCTGCTGCTGATCGCCCTCTTGCCGCTCGGGAGCGGACTCGCCGGTGAGCCAGTGCTGATGCCGCGACCGGAGAAAGTTCAGCACCTGCCGGGCGCGATGCGCGTGGACGCTTCGTTTCGATTGGCATTCGCCCGGCCAGCGACACCGCCGCGGCTGGAACGCGCTGCGGATCGCTTTCTCACGCGGCTCACCGCGCAGACGGGGATCTCGCTGAGCCGAGCCCGGGCGCTTTCCGCAGGCGCCGCGAACCTGATCATCGATTGTGCGCAGGCCGCTGATCCCGCGGTGGAGAAGTTGGGTGTGGACGAGTCCTATCGGCTGCAGGTGAACGTGGAACAGGCGCGGCTCTCCGCCGCTACGGTGACCGGCGCGATGCGCGGGTTGCAGACGTTCCTGCAACTGGTATCGGTAGACGCGAAGGGCTTCTCGGCGCCGGCGGTCACCATCGAAGACAAACCGCGGTTCGGGTGGCGCGGCTTGTTGATGGATGTCACGAGTCACTTCATGCCGGTCCCGGTGATCGAACGTACGCTCGACACGATGGAAGCGGTGAAGCTCAACGTATTCCACTGGCACTTGACCGATGACCAGGGTTTTCGGGTGGAGAGTCGCGTGTTCCCCAAGCTCCACACGCTCGGGACCGAAGGCGATTTCTACACGCAGGCCGAGATCCGTCATATCGTCGCCTACGCGCACGATCGCGGGATTCGCGTGCTGCCGGAGTTCGACATGCCAGGCCATTCGGGTACGTGGCTGATCGGATATCCGGAGTTGGCGAGCGTGCCGGGCCCCTACTCGATCATTCACACGTTCGGGGTGTACGATCCGGCGCTTGATCCCACCAAAGACGCCGTCTACGCGTTCATTGACCGGCTGCTCGGCGAGATGACCGCGCTGTTCCCCGACGACTATTTCCACATCGGCGGCGATGAGGTGAACGGCCGGCACTGGAAGCAGAGCGCCGCAATCCAGGCCTTCATTCAGAAGCAGAACTTGGGAGACGAGGCCGGGCTGCAAGCCTACTTCAACCGGCGCGTGGTGGAGATGGTGCGCAAGCATGGCCGCAAGATGATGGGTTGGGACGAAGTGCTTCATCCCAAGCTTCCGCGAGAGGTGATGGTGGAGTCGTGGCAGAACCACGAGTCGTTGGCGACGGCTGCCAAGCAAGGCTACCAGGGCTTGCTTGCATTCGGCTACTACCTGGACCATCTGGATTCGGCTGCCGACTACTATCGCGTGGACCCGTTCGGAGGTCCGGTGGCGGCGCTCCCGCCCGATGCGCGGCGGAACATTCTGGGCGGCGAGGCGTGCATGTGGACCGAGTTCGTGAGTCCGGAGACGATCGATTCGCGCATGTGGCCGAAGAGCGCGGCTGTGGCCGAACGGCTGTGGTCCCCTGGCGATGTGACGGATGTGGCGGACATGTACCGGCGGCTCGATGGGATCACGCATCGACTGGATCATTTCGGCGCGCTCCACAACCGGAACTATGAGCCGATGCTCCGGAGGCTGGCGCCGCTGGCTCCGGTGGATGCCTTGCGCACGCTGGCCGACGCGCTCGATCCGACCGGCATAGAGCATCGCGAGGTCTTCCAGCGATACACGCAGTCAACACAGCTCAACCGGTTGGTGGATGCGGCGCGGGGAGATAGTGAGACCGTGCGCGGACTCGAGGCGGCGATTCGCGCGTGGGTCGAATCGCGCGATGCGGCTCGAGAAGCCGAGATTCGCCGTGTGCTGGCGCTGTGGCGCGACAACCACGCTCGTTTGGCCGCGTATTTTGCCGGCAGCGCGTTGCTCGCCGAATATCAGCCGCTTTCGGAAGACTTGGCGCGATTGGGTGCGCTCGGTCTCGAAGCGATGGGTCGCGTACGGACGCGTGATGCCGCTTGGGTGGCGGCGCAGGTGGAGAAGGTCGCTGGCATGACAAAGCCGCGACTCGAAGTCGTGCTCGCGGCTGCGCGTCCGGTACGGATCTTGGTGGAGGCAGTGGGTCGCCCATGACCGGCACTGCCTGGAAATTTCGCGCAGGTTCGGGGCATATCGCCCAACTCTGTGCAACTGTTTTTCGGATCCAGGGAAGATACCGGATCCGAGTGTGGCGACTCGCTTGCTTCCACGCAATGTCGCAATCTGTCTGTCTGACCGCTTCAGGAGGTTTTGCATCATGAACCGATTCCTCACTACCGCCGCTCTGCTGATGCTGGGCGCGGGCATTTTGACCGCGCAGGACGTGCGCGCGACCATCACGGGCAAGGTGGCTGATCCCACCGGGGCCGCGATTCCGGACGTGACCATTCGGCTGGAAAGCGTGGAGAGAGGCGCAGTGACCGAAGCCGTTTCGAACGAGGCCGGCCTCTACCGCTTCACCTTCCTGTTGCCGGGCACCTACAACATTGCGGTGGAAAAGACGGGGTTCAAGAAGTTCCTCCGCACTGGGATCGCACTGGCTGCCGCCGACCATCCGGCGATCGATATCGCGCTCGAACTCGGGCAAACCTCGGACTCGGTGACCGTGAGCGGTGAGGTGAGTCTGCTCCAGACGGAAACGGCTACGCGCTCGGCCACGATCGAATCGCGCGCCGTCGAGGACATCCCCACGGCCGGCCGCAACCTTTATCAATTCCAGTACACGCTGCCGGGCGTGATCAAGAGCAGCCGGTACATGGGGTCGATGGAGCTGTATGCTTTCGGCAACATCAACGGCGTGTCAATCAGCGGTGGCCGTACGGGCGAGAACGAGACGATGCTCGACGGCGTTTCCAATACGAAGGGAGACCGGGGCGTGGTGTACGCTCCGGCGCTCAACGCCACACAGGAGGTGACGGTGCAGACGAACTCCTATGACGCGCAGTATGGGCGCATCGGAGGCGGCGTCACCATCATCACCACCAAGTCAGGCACGAACGCGATTCACGGGCAGTTGTTCGAGTTCCTGAAGAACGACAAGTTCAACTCGGCCGACTGGATCGCCAACAAAGAGGGCGAGGGCCGCACGCCGATGCGCAACAACACGTTCGGCTTCGAGGTGGATGGTCCGGTGCGGATACCGAAAGTGTTTGATGGCCGCAACAAGGCCTTCTTCATGTTGTCGCTCGAAGGGCTGCGCGAGCACATCGCTTCCGGCCAGTTGCGCACGATGCCGCAGCCGGCGTTCAAGAACGGTGACTTTTCGAAGCTTACCACCGGCGACGGCAAGCCGATCACGATCTATGATCCGCTCACCACGCGCCTGGATTCGGGCCGCTACATCCGCACGCCGTTCACGGGCAACATCATTCCCGGGGCGCGCATCAGTCCGGTGGCGAAGAACGTGGCTAGCCTGATTCCGGATCCCAAGAGCGCCGGTGGCGACTTGTTCCACACCAACAACTATTCGAACTTCAGCCCCGCCACCAACGGCTACAACAGTTGGCTGGGGCGCATGGATCTGAAGCCGACGCAGAAGAGCAGCATCGCATTCCGCTATGGCGAAACGCCGTGGACCAACTGGTCAAAAGTAGTGTGGGGTACGAATCCGGCCGAGCCGAGCGGCGAGTGGCCATCGACGCGTGTCTCGCGCAACTGGGGCGCCGATTGGACGTACCTGATCTCGCCCACGATGGTGTTCGGCCTGCGCGGCGGATTGGCGCGCTATGAAGGCTTCGGTGGAAACACGTTCGCCGCCGGCTACGATCCGAAGCAGTTGGGTTTCCCGAGTTCGCTGGTGGGCCAGTTCACCACGCTGCAGTTTCCGAGATTCAATCTCGGCAACTACACCGAAGTGGGCGCGAGCACGGTGACCAGCTACGAAGCTAACGACAACTGGAGCATCGCACCGACGATGAACTGGATGCGCGGGCGTCATTCGGTGAAGTTCGGAACCGATCTGCGGCGCTACAACCGGAACGTACTCGGGCCGGGCGCGGCGAGCGGCAACTACTCGTTCAACAAGGGCTGGACGCAGGCCGATCCGCAACGGGGCGACGCAACTTCAGGCGATGAGTTCGCTTCGTTCATGCTCGGCTATCCGTCGAGCGGTTTCGTGGATCGCAACATTGACCCTGCTTATCGCCACCATTACTATTCGCTGTTCGTGCAAGACGACTTCAAGATCTCGCCCAAGTTCACGCTCAATCTGGGGCTGCGGTGGGATTACGAGACTCCGGCCAAGGAGCGATTCAATCGCATGATCCGCGAGTTCGATCGCAATGCGGCGAGTCCGATTGCGGCGCAGGCGGCCGGGTTGAATCTCAAAGGCGGAGTGGTGTACGCAACGGGCTCGGGCGTCACGGCGATGGCGTTCAATCCGTCACGGCGGAACATCCAGCCGCGGGTTGGCTTCGCCTGGACCGTGGCTCCGAAGACGGTGCTGCGCGGCGGCTACGGGCTGAGCACGCTCGGCCAGCAGGTCTACGGCCCGTCTACGGGATTCAGTCAATCGACGTCGTTGGTATCGTCGACGGACGGCAACCTCACTCCCGCGGCGACGCTCGGCGATCCGTTCCCGGCGGCGATCTATCCGAACGGATTGTTGAAGGCGGTCGGGAACAGCTTGGGATTGTCGACGAACCTGGGGCAAGGCGTGACCGCGCAGTATCTCGACCGGCCGCTGCCCACATCGCAGCAATTCAGCCTCGGCTTCCAACGCGAGCTTCCGGTTGGAATGGTGGCCGACGTCTCGTACGTGGGCAACATCACCCGAAAGCTGCCAGTGAACGTGCCGCTGAATTTCCTGTCACGCGCTGAACTGGAACGGCTGCCGGTAGCGCAACGCTCCGCTTATTTCACCGAGCGGATCGCGAATCCGATGGCGGGCCTGCTGCCGAACTCGGGAATCAATACGGCAACCGTGGTGCGGCAGCAACTGCTCTACGCGTATCCGCAGTACACGCAGGTGACGCTGCAAAGCGTACCCTTCGGCAGACAGGATTATCACGGGCTGCAAACGCGATTGACGCGGCGCTTCGCGACGGGATTCATGTTCCAGGCCGCGTACACGTGGGGCAAGACGATCGAGGGAATCTCGGTGCTCAACAACCAGGACATCGATCTCGGCAATCTCCGCAACACGAAGCCCGAGCGGCGTCTTTGGGACTACGATATTCCGCACAAGTTCTCGATTCAAGGCATCTATGAACTGCCGTTCGGCAAGGGCCGCCGCTTTGCTTCGGGATCGGGCAGCGTGATGAACAACATCATCGGCGGATGGAACGTGAGCGGACAGTGGCTGGTGCAGTCGGGGTTCATCATCAACTTCCCGAATGCGGCTCCGATCGCGGCGGGCAGCGCGGCTTGGAGCAATTCGCAGAGAGCGGATGTGGCCAAGGCGGCGGGCCGCTCGTATTGGGATGTGAGCTACGACAAGTGGTTCGACACGTCGAAGTTCCCACGGCAGGCGCAGGCGGCGTTCACGCTGCGCGATTTCCCGACGAGGTTCCCCGATGTGCGGGCGCAAGGCGCGAACTCAGTGGAGTTGTCGCTCTACAAGCAATTCACCATCAAGGAACGGGTGAAGTGGCAGATCCGCGCGGACGCTTACAACGCGTTCAATCATCCGTGGTTTGGGCAGCCGCAGTCGGTGGATGTGACCAACGCGCGGTTCGGGTATCTGAACGCAGATATGAACAACGAGACCCGCATCATTGCTTTGGTGATGAAGGTCCTGTTCTGACGGTGCGATTGCGGGGCGGGTTCTGCGAGCGCATGTGCCCACATCGGAAGCGGGACTGAAGTCCCGCGCTGGCTCAAGCCCGCCTTACACGGAGGCTGAAATCTTCGCGAAAGCCTCTCGTGAAAATGCGGACTACTTGCCGGGTGGCACACTCGGTGGACCGCCACCGCTGCGGCGGCGTTCGATAGGAATGCCGCCGCGACCCACCGCTTCTTCGCCGCTTCCGGGCGGGACCGCCTGCGGTGCGAGCGTGTCCACTGCCTTGATCATGGCCGCGCGCGTATCGTCATAGGCTTTCCTGCGGCGCATGTCGCCAGCGATAACCGGGATCTCCATCTGCTTGTCCGGATCCACCACGAACGCCGGCGCGAGCTTCATCCGATAGACGCTCGAAATGCCGTCATACCGCCCGGTCTTCGAGTCATACATGCCATCGGCATGGCGGCGGAGCGCATAGTAGAGAGCGATGTGGTCCTCGTGTTCGCGAACGCCTTGCTGCCCGCCGTCTTGCGCGAAGACATTCTGCGCGTAGACATCGCGCCAGTTGCGATAGCCTCCGACGAGTCCTGACGCGTTGCCCTCGGAGTCGACCGTCACGCGGATCTTGCCGTTGCGGAAATCAGCGTCGCGGGTCTGGTTGTAGAACCACGCGATCTGCGGCATGTGGATCTCGGGCGCGAGTTCGGTCTCGATCACGCCGTCTTTGACGGTGGCTTTGATCTTGGTGTACTGCTCCGATTTCAGGATGCGATAGGAGTAGTCGACGCCGACGCGGCCGCTGGCATCCTTCATGATCTTGTCGGGCGAGTAGCCGATCTCGAGCGTGGCGTCAGTGTCATTCATCGGATCCTGATTGCCGGAAACGCGAATGACCACGGTGTAGAGGCCTTCCTGCATCTTGTCGTTGGAGCGGAGCACCAGCACGCCGTTGCCGTTTCCGCGCCACGGTGCGTCGCATCCCCAGGCACGATAGAGCGCGTTGTCGATCCCCTTTTCGCCGTCAGGGCTGACGAAATCATTGGGTTTGATTTTTCCGTCGAGGTTGAAGCCCTCGCCAATGCGGCTGACCACTTGCGGCTGTCCCGGATCTTCCGCGGTGAAGGGATTGATGTAGCTTTCGATGTCGCGGTTGTAGCTGCGATAGGCGGACGCGGCTCGCCAGATCGGATAGTACACGCCGGCCCCGTCGCGAACCGTTCCGTTGGCCGGCGGATTCGCAAGGGCCTCGATTTCTTTCGACGTGCGCCAAGGAATGAGCGACAGCGCCTTGAAGGCCATGGCCGGATTTGCGAAATGCGTGGTGCTGCCGTGCGGGCAATCGACGCCGGGCTCGATCTCGGTCCCGCGCGAGTAGTCGGCGCGGCCTCCGAAGCGGAAGGCGGGTTCGTAGAAGCTGACCACGTAGCCACGCACCCACGGACCGGTGGAAACCGCTGGGGGCGCGGCCATCGCCACGAGACAACAGACCGTCACTGCGAGCCTGATCATGCCGGATCCTTCCTTATCACTTGGGCCTTATCACTTGGGCGGCGAGACTTGGTTGATGAGTAGATCGGACAACGCCCGGGCTTCGAAGCCGAGCGGGTCAATGTCGTCCATGGGACCCTTGCGCACCACGATTTCGACGCTGACTTCGAAGTCGCTGATGGTCTTGGGATCGTCTGCGAAGAACGGTTGGCCGGTGAATGGACTCCACCGCTTCCATTCCGTGGAGCCGGTGGTCTTGTACCGCCATACAGGGCGGAAATGCTTCATCCGGAAACTGTAGCGGGGCCCTTCCGGATCGCGTGCGGGCACGGGCGCCGCGGTCTCGCCCTTGGCGCGGTCTTCGTTCAGGATGAACCAGTCACCACCTTGTTCGATGGTGAGTTGAGCGGCGCGGTAGGCCAGGTACTTCTCGATGTCGCCGCGGCGCGTGAACTCGTGCCCGGCAACGGTGAGCTTGAAGGTTCCGGGCTTCGACTGTTTCGCGGTGAAGACTCCGGGGCCCGCGGGCGGCACCATTGGCTGCTTGTCTTCGGCAGCGAAGGCCGCGAGTGCACACCAAGATGCGATGGCGAAAATGATCGAACGATGCATGATCTACGCCAGCAATTCCGTGTAGGGAGTCCGGACGAAGAGTGACTCGCGGCCCCAACTGTCGAGTGACAGGCCGAGCGCCTTCTGCACGGTCAACCCCACGCGCGACACGGGACTGTTGTCGCCCGCGATGTGATGTCCGGTCTTCATGCGGCCGCTTGCGCCGCCTGCTACCAGAACCGGTAAACCGTCCACAGCGTGGATACGCGCGTAGCTCTGGTCAGTGAACGCCATCACCAGGCTGTGGTCAAGCAGCGTGCCGTCGCCTTCCGGAATCGCTTCGAGCTCCTTGAGCAGCGCGGCGAACAGCTCCATCGACTCGACATTGTACTCGGCAACGCGAGGCTGGTAGCCGAGCTTGGGATCGATCGGCTCTTCGTGCGTCGACTGATGAAATCCGAGCGGATCGCCAGGCATGAACATCCCGTTCTGCGGGAACGAGACGCTGAGATTGAAGACGCGCGTCTGGTCAGTGGCGAGAGCGAGCGCGCCCAGCCGAGCCATCAGCGGCGTCACTACTTGTAGATTGGGCCAAGCGTTGTTGGCCACCATGTCTTTCGATGGCGCCTCCGGGATGGAGACCTTTGCTTCGATGCTGGGGCGCTGCAGCTCGGCTTCCATCTGGAGTTCAGTCTCGCGCACCGAGGTGAAGTATTGATCCATGCGAGCGCGATCGCTCGCTCCGAGGTTCTGCATCACGCGCTTGCGATCTTCGGCCACCGCCGAGAGCACGCTCTTCTGCATCAGGATTCGCGGATCCGGCTTCCAATCACCCTTGGTGGGATCCTGGAATCCCGAGCCGAACAGGCGCGAGTAGAGCGACACCGGCGTCGGCTCCGAGGGCAGTGCGTTGACGCCGCCCAGGCTCGAGTAGCTCTGCTTGGGGTCGCCGTTCGAGGCCGCCGCCACGGAGCGGAAGCGAACGCCCTTGCCGATGACCTCGGCTACCTGCTGGTCGATCGTCTTGGAATCGAACTCGGCGCCCTTGGTGGGAGCAACGCCCGTGTTGGCCGCCGCCAATCCGGACCAGTGCTGGTAGTTCGGCTTCGAATCGAGCGGCACGCGAAGGCCGCTGAACACGTTCAGCTTCTTGCGGAAGGGCTCGAGCGGCTTCAACTGCACGGTCATTTCGTAGTTGGTCCCGGCGGCTTTGGGAATCCACAACTTGTCGGTAAGGCCACATCCCCAGAAGAACGTGTTGAACCGGGTGGGTAACGGGCGGCCGCTGGCGGCGAGCGCCTTGCCGGTACTGTTGAGGAAACAGTCGAGGAAAGGCAGCCCCACTACGGCCATGGCGCCCTGGCATGAGCCGCGGAGAAGAAACCGGCGAGTGAGCTTCATCTGGTGATCCCCTATTTCATCGCTACTTCTTTTGCTTGTTCGAGAGCGCTTCTAGACGGCGCCACGTAGAACGATTCGCTGAGGGTCATGCTCTCGATTAACTTTCGCAGGCGATACCCCGAACTCTGAAACGCATCATAGATCTCTTGGAACTGATCGGTCTTTACGCCCACGGGGTTCAGGCCCTGGCCGTAGGCATAGAGCTTTCGTGCGACGCAGGCCGGATACCGCGGATTGCTGCGCAAGTACTGGCCGAGCCCTTGGGCGCCGGTGAACGTGTGGTCCTGCAGGGTGGCCGTCGCGTCGATGGGTTCGCCATTGTCGGTCTTGCGATATCCGCCGATCGTGTCGAACTCTTCGAGCGCGAGTCCAATCGGGTCACTGCGCATGTGGCATGCCGCACAAGCCTGGTTCTCGGCGTGCAGCATCAGTCTGGCGCGCAAGGTCTTGAGCGGACTCTTGGCGTCGTTGACGATCGAGAAATCGACGTCGTTCGGGGGCAGCGGAGTGGGCGAGCACAGGAAGATCTCCATGAGCGCGACGCCGCGCTTGGTGGGTGACGAGCGGCCAGGATGTGAAAACATCGAGAGCATGCTGACCTGAGTCAGGATCCCGCTGCGACCGGAGTCGGCGGGAAATTCGTACTTCACCCAATCTCCCGTGAATGGGAACGGAACGCGATAGAGTACCGCCAGCCGGCGATCGATGTAGCTCTGGCGCGTGGTCATGAGGTCGCGGATATCGCCGTTGTCGTGCAGCGCGAGACCCACCGCTGTGCGCAGCGTTTCTTCGCGCGCCGAGGTCGCCATGCCAGAGCCCCACTTCGGGTAAAGCACGCTGTCTTTCGACACGGTGTCGAACGTGTCGAGCTGCAGCATGTCGTCAAAGAACGCGCTCATGCCGGCGTCGAGGCGGGGTGATGCCATCAATCTTCCCACTTGCTTGGCAAGTCCGGCCTGAGTTTCGAGTTCGCCGCAGGCGGCAGCGCGCAGGAGCTCCGCGTCGGGCGTGGTGTTCCAGAGGAGAAAGCTGAGCCGCGTGGCGCGGCTGTAGCCATCGAGCTTTCCGCTTTTTCCATCCGCCGAGGGAACGGCGGTCTCGGTGCGGAAAATGAAGTCCGGCAACTGCATCAGCATGGCGAGGCCATAGCGCAGTCCGCTGTAGAAGTCTTTGGTTCGTTCGGCCATGCGATGCGCGAGACCGGTGCGGTTGTCGAGTTCGGGCTCGGTCAGTGGGCGGCGGAAGAGAAGCAATCCGTATTGGCTGAGGATCTTGCGCGCGCAGGCATCGTCAGGCTCTTTGGCGTCTTGGGGAGCGCAGGGCAGCTTGGAGCGAAGCTTCTCTGACGTTGCCTGTGCGGCGATGTCGTTCGCCATTTTGGCGAAGGATTCGAAGCCGACCGGAGTCACTGAGAGCGAAGCCGTGGACGCGGCAGCGAGGCCGCCCGTGCGAATCGTGGGCTCGAACAATCCGCGAACTTCGATCTCGGCGCCGAAGATGTCGGCGATAGAGTTGCGATACTCCTGCTCGGTGAGGCGACGCATACTCACCACATACGGGTCGCTCGCCGGTGCTGCCGCCAAGACGAGCGCTCCGCCGGAAAACGACACCGCCAGCAACAAGGCTGCGTTCAAAAGTATGCGCAAAGACGACCTTTCGATAGGCTGATTATATCGTCACGCGCGCTCATAGAGGTGGGATGGCTAGCTCCTAAAGCTCCGCGCCCCCTTACCGAAGCGCCCTGCGAGGGAGCGGTACGAATATCGAACGCGGCGCCGCCTGCTGACGCGCGCGGCGCGGTAACTGGTCCGGTGCAAGCTCTTGGGCAGGGGCGACCATGGAATCTTGCGCCGAAGAGTGGCTATCTGGAAGGCTTTGGCAGGGCGACCGGCTTCGCCAGATAGCGCTGCGCTTTCGTGATCCACCAAAAGCCATCGGAAGGCGGGGACCCCACAGCGGAAGTGGAATCGCTGACGCCCGCTCCGAACAGAATCGCCACTACTCCTGCGCGTGCGGCGTCGGCCATATGGCTGCCCCAGGTCACGCTGTCGGTGGCAGAAGAGATGACCGGGTCCGATGCGCGATTCGTTGCGAAATGCAGCCGCCGCGCGCCGGACACCAGAAACCGGTCGCCGAAGAACCACGACGGCGCGGAGTCCTCATAGTTGCGTGGGGCGTTGGTGAGATCGGGGAATCGCGAGCCGGGCGCGAATGGGTTGTCCTCGAGGCTGCGATTGATTCTGCCCACAGGGATCTGCCACAGCACAGCGGGCAGTCCTAGAGTATCGGAAGCCGAGCGGACGAATGTGAGGTAGTTGCCCCAGTGATCGGCGTTCCAGAACCACGTGGATGCCGCAGGGTCCACCGCGGCGGCGGGTTCGAACCCGACTGCATCCAAGCCATATTTGTCGATCGCGAAGAAACGGGCTCCGCGCGAAGCCACGCCCGCGTTCGCATAGAACTCAGCGATGCCGGCGGCTTCGGACCGGATCCGCTCGCGGCCTGCGGCAATCCCCGCGTCGTCGGTGATCCGGACCACGCCTTTCGGCGGAACCGGCGTCCGCCAACCGCCCGGCGGCGAGGCCCACAGATTCATCTGCCAACCGAAGTAACACTGGGAGCAGCGCGAGGAAATGAGGTAGTTCGCGGCCTCCACGAAGCCGCGCACCGTGTCTGGGAATCGCGGATCGTCTCCGCCCAGCACGCCTGTGTCGTAGGCGGCTCCGGTGGCGGCGGGAATCTGGCTGGCAGGCAGCTTCACTCCCTGCGCGAGGTAACCGAGGAAATCCGGTTCGAGCAAGATCCCAACCGGCTCGTTCGGAGATTCCCGGCGGATGATGTCGAGCAGCAATGCGAGATTCCGAAACCAGGCGCCCATGTACGCGCGATTTCGCGAGTTGGCAACGGCCACGGCCAGGCTCTCGCCG
>JAXLQL010000016.1:0-186363 GCA_046331625.1 Bryobacteraceae bacterium | reverse complement strand
GACGAGTCCGCGGCGATCTTCGGGGAAATTGCGAACGATGATGCGGGAGCAGGCCGGGTAGGCGACGCTTTCACCGACGCCGAGGGCGAGGCGGGCGACGATGAGGGTGGCGAAGCTCGAGACGGCTCCGGTGGTAGCGGTGGCGACGGACCAGAGGGCGAATCCGGCGGCGTAGACCCACTTGACGTCATATCGATCGACGAGCCAGCCGGCGGCGAGTTGGAAGAGGGCGTAACTCCAGAAGAAGGCGGAGAAGAGGAGGCCCATGCGGTCGGGCGGCAGGGCGAGTTCTTGGGCGAGGAGTGGGGCGGAGACGGAGAGGGCGCCGCGGTCGACGTAGTTGATGGCGATGGCGGTGACGAGGAGCCAGAGGATGAGGTTGAGGCGCGCGGGCATCATGGTCATGCTATCCGATTGTCGGGGGTGGTGTTGTCTGGGCACACTTCTGGCGTAGGGTGGCCGGTGTTGCGGGAGGTCGCGCTGTAACTACATCATGCAGGTTCAAAGGCTGGCCCTCCTGTCGATGGTGCGCCTTGGCCAGCTTCCAAAGTCTGACGCATTTTGGCGAATGCCGCGTTCACGGCGGCGCGGGCTTCCGGGAAGGGGAAGAGGGCGTCAAAGAGTAACTGCTTGAAGATTTTCCAATCCGCGACGGAGATACCGGGGTCGAGCGGAGGCGGTGGCGGCTCGGGCGCGGGTTGTGGGGCGGGCGGCGCGGTCTTCGCGAGGAAGGAGCGCTTGGGGCGCTCGGATTCGGGCATCTCGTCGATGGTGAGTGTGGCTGGGTAGCGCATGTTCGATCTCCTTTGGTGTTGAGTAGGCTTTTGGTTGATACCCGCGTTCGCTGGGGGTCGGTCCCGCGATTGCGCAAAAGGTCGGCACGAACGGGGGTGATTTGGGTTCGAATTCGTGAATTTGCAAATTTCACGGCCGCTTCTCTGGTGAAGGCAGCCAGGGGCCGGCTCGCCCTCTACCTGTGGTCGCGACCGAGATCCCGGTAGTTCATACAAGACTCCTCGACCACGACAATAGCGTGATGGGCAAGTCCGCCAGCAAAATCGAAAGCTGTTAGCGATTGAAAACAGGGCAGTAAAGATTTTGCCGTTACACGAACTCGGCCGAGACGACTCCGAAAACGGGTCTTCCCTTCATTCAGCCGGCTCTCATCCTCCGTGGCGATCTGCCGCGAGGGGTGTGCGAATGACACGCCTCAACTCAGCAATCGCAACTTCAACCTGCTCTGAAAGGGTTGATTCCACTTGCTTCAATCGGGACTCAAGATCAGGCGGGGGCCCATCTGGGTCGGCGTTCGGCACCGTGTTCCGCCCTTCAAGGGAGTCCAAGAACAGCGCTTCGTCCACGTCCAGGAACCTCCGAACGAGTCTGTCGACCTTGGGGTCGATATGCCGTTCACCTGCGGTCGCAGTGCTCTGGAGAAGATCGTAAAGAAAGAGAGGATGTATGAGGCTGAGGAGACGATCATAGACCATTCGAGCCGTACCGCCGGAAGGAGCATTGCCTGATAAATGCATCATAAGGATGCGGTGCGGTCTGAGTTCTAAATCCAGGAGCGTCTGGACGGCCTCTTTGTAGCGTGCCAGAGGATTCATCTGCCCAGGGGCGTTTCCACGATGCTCCCATATCTTGAGTATTGTCGCTACTGCCCTATCCTCGGCGTCCTTACGAAGCTGAGCGTTCACCGGATTTTCTGCGGCATGAATTAGCCCGGCCACATGATGGGCAAGCCAGTGGGACAGCACCTCCCCTCTCGCGTCTAGCTCAAGTTCTTTCGCGATGCGCTTGCCAAGTTCCAATACGTCCTGAGGCGTCCTCAATGTCCCCATTTGCCCGGAGGACGAAGACTCGCGCTTGCGCGGGGAGTCTTTTCTCTTCTTCGCCGTTCTTTCTGTCACGATCGCCTCTCTCCTTCCGTATTTCCACGCTGACGATCAGGTCCATCGCGGTTCGCTTCAGACAGTTCTCCAAGCCGGTGACGGAGATCGACAACCGACTCCCGCCTAGTCGCATCTCGAAGGCACTCGAGCGACTCCAACATTCATGCTCATACACCGCCGAGTTGTCCTTTCCGACCCACACCGGCCAGCCTTCCGGGGACGAACGCTCGATGAGGTTCGCGGTCGACGGTGGCCACGGAATGGCTATCCACTCAGCAGACCTCCGATAGGGATCCTTTGCGTCAATGCCGCCGGATCGATGATTGTCCTCAAGCAAGCTGACCAGCCGGTAAGGCGGTTCTTCGATTTCGTCTCGGCCGCCAGTAGGGAGATAGTAGTCATATGGATCGCTGGCTGACTGCAGGGAACGGGCCAAGGCTGTCGCAGTGGTTGGCTCGACCAGGGCACTGATTATCGTCACCTCGGATTTGAAGTGCGGCGACTCGATCGAGTGACGCGATCGGACGGTGATTCGATCATGTCGACAGCCAGAGAGGCCGAGCTCTGACAGGAATTGACTCTGCGGAAAGCCCGTAAGCCATTGATCGATACTTGCCGGAGGCTTCCAGAATCGATCCTCCAAAGCAACCGGGGTCCGTAGGTCCACCAACCATCGCGGTGGCTTTTGTAGCCACCACCCATTCAGCCACTCGTCAAGGGAATTCTCTTCTTTCAAGGCACGCGAGGAGTCGGCCAATTCACCGACCACGCAGAACATCGCATGCATTTCGAGATATGTGCGCCACCTCTCAAGTGTCGGAGTGGTTCCATGTCGATGGCTGTCGAGCATTTCTCTGTCAGACGGAATGCGATAGCGACGAGGTTCAGACGTCATCGCTGGCGTCCGCCACTCATTCACTATCCAGCGCTCGGCGATGTCAAGGAATTCTTCCTGCGAGACGTCAGCGAAGACGCTCTTCGCGGGCATGTACCAATAGGGAATGGTGTCGGTTGTATCAAAATTGAAGCCTCGCTCTCTCAATCTCGCGTCGAACTCCGGTGGCTCTGCCGATTGCCGTCTGTGTCCCTTGGGGGCGCGCCCGCCGACAGATCTCCTGAGCAGCCTCAACTGCCCAGCCTCCGGGCACCATTGGCCCCGCTGCGACAGTTCAATGAGTGTGGTTCGGGCAGCGGACCGGATCAGCGCATGAGGGAACTTCGTGTCCGAAGCGATGCTCAGGAGTTTAGAGCTGTAGCCGACGAGCTCGCCCGGAACTTCGTAGGCGATCCTGCCTGTCGCCAGGATCCACCACAACCTTGCCGCCATCCAGTAGAATGGCTTATCAGGCGCACGGAAGGACTCTTCCGTCTGCCGGTCGTAAACATCGCGCAGCGCCGTCAGCACTCCCGTGCTATGCAGCCTCGCGAATCGCCGGAAACTATGCGCAGCGCACCATCGTACCCGGACGTCGCAATCCGACATGAAGGCGAACACTAGCCTCGCGATGGCGGAGTCGAGATCGTGAGGTACATCCGTCGGTGAAATGGTCTGCCGCTGGTCCCGAGGAATTCGCGATAGACACCGATCGAGGTGCCCGAGCAGTGCTCGCGCCGTCTGCGACGGTTCCATGCGCTTGGCTAAGATGCCGACAAGCTGATACGCGTGCGCTGCGTCTAGTGAATCGGCACACTGGGCAAAGCCTTTGGTGAGTATGGGGACGGCATCAACTTCCAAGGCAGCGAGCACGATGTTCAATGCGGATTTGCCTCTCGCGTTTGCGTACAGGAAATGCTCCAAGTGGCTCTCCACCAGTTTCCCTAACTCGTCTCGGCACCAGCCTCGGACGGCAGCAACCTCTGCCCAGTCCTGCAGTGCAACGCTAATGGCACTCGCAATAGAGGGCCCAGATGCGGACTCTGACTGCAGCGCTCCCAGGCTTGACAGATACGTCCTTCGGCCGGAGGGGGGAACCGTCTTGCGAATTGCTTCCAGGATGTTCTCCTCGGAAGTGAATGGTGGCCCAACTGCTTTGGAACGGGCCAGTTCCTCCTCCAAAGCCCGCAGCAGCAACTCCGGTGATTCGAAAGCCCTAGGGTTAGTATTGGCCGGGGTTTCAGACGGTTCGGGGTGAGAAACGGCTGGCGAATATCCAAGCGGAGTGATCGTTCGCAAGGGTCGGTGCCCCAACGATAGGAGATATTTGGCGGTTTCCCGCAAGTGCTGGAGCCACGGACCATCTGCCCTACCTGCCCCGTTCTCGTCGCTGAGGCGCACGGCAAAAGTCATGATCGTCTCTTCGGTTCCATCGAGGACGATATGTCTCGCGATCTCCTCGATGACGGTGGGTCGCAGATCCAGTGGAAGTGCTGCTGCCTTTTCCCGGACTTCATCCAGGAGATCCGCGTCAGAACCCTGCACGCACGGAAGCAGGCACAAGACTTCGACTGGAGACATTGACCCGCTGCGGAGCGCATGAAGTAGAACGGCGTAGAAAAACAGACCGCCGGTGGTCGCGGCATCCTGCCATCGGGCTGCGCTGGCGAGTGCCATTGGCAGGTCTAGTGCTTCCATCGCGTCAGCAATATCGATCCACGGGAAATGTCCGTAGTCAGAGAGCCGGATATCAGCGTCCGCCGCCACAGTGAATATCGTTCCTGCGGCAGCCCTTCTTTCTGCTGGGGCCATCGTGGGGGCACCATAGCACGCCATAGAGGCAAGGGTCTGAAGCATGTATCGATCCTCTTCATCCACTTCCTCGGTCGCGCTATGAGCGAGATTGAAGAGTTCGTGGGCGTCATCGCGGCTGATCGATAGGGCAAGGCGAGCCATGCCGGCGAGCGCCTCGATCTTCTCGCGGGCCGATGCTTGACGCGACGCTACGGAATCAGCGCGCCTGGTGAGCGCCTCCAGGATGTCGCTGTGAGAGTTCCGGTTGAGTGCAATCACAGACAGCACGTCGAGTTCACCTGAATCGGACTCGAAAGAGGCTCGCCTCACGATATCTTGACAGGGGGCCAAAAGCTTGGCCGGTTCAACAGGCTCCAACGTCACTAGGATCGCCGTGGCTCGCGCAACGCGAATCAAGAGCATCGCTGCGGCGTGACTTTCCAGATAGGGATGCCAATCCAGGGAAGAGATCGCCGCGCGAAGTTCCTCCGTTACGCTCGCCACAACACCTTGCCCGTGAAGCAGTTGCGCTCGGGCGCGGTACAAGTGCAAGAGTGGCTCCAGTAGGTAGCGAATGCGATCCGTGGCTTCGCGCACAGATTTCTGCGAATCAGCAGTCTGGCAACCAGGCGTCGGCCACTCTGCGACGAACTCCTGCAGGGCGAAATGCCGCCCATCGCACTGCGCGATCAGAGTCAAGGCCCGCAATTGAAGATCGAGGAGGTCTGACTGGTATTCGCTGACATTCTGCGGCGTCCTTAGTGTTTCGTCCGCATAAACACGTAGAACTGAAATGACGATGCTCGATTGGCCTTGCTTAGCCACGACGATTTCGCAGGCCGTAAGAACTGAGTCCAACCACAATAACGTCTGCCGGTCGTCCCTGAAAGATGCAAGTCTACGAGGCTGGATTAGGCTGTGGCGGAGGCAGTATTCGAGGGCACGCTCCATCGCTGCGAGATCTACACTTTTACCGGCGAGAGCGAGAGGAACCCAAACGAGCAGGTCTCGAGGCGTCTTGACAACTTGCCGACGAACACAGTCCGCCAATTCCGCCGCTTTTTCGGCGGTCACGAGCCGTTGAATGAGGAGTAGCGCGGCTTCCAGCCTCAGCCCGCTAGGGCATCCGCGTAATGACCTAACTGCAGACTCAGGCCCGTGAAGGATGAATTCGGCCTCCGCTTCGGCAGCGTAGTCACTAGCGTTGGGTCCGGCCGGCACTTGTACTTGGTAACCGTCCGGCACGTCCGTGTTCGACGCGCGCCGCCGCTCCTCGAACCATGCGGTGATCTGCTTGCGTGCTCCGGTGCTTGCTACGCGGTTCTGCTGTTTGGCGTGTTCGTTAAGCAGGTTGAGCAGCAGCGCACCATTGTGTCGTTGGAAGCGAGGATCCCTTAGAATCATTCTCGCCGCCGTATCAGGATTGAAGGCAGCGGCAAGGTCGGGATACTTGACCATGAGATCAATTGAGGCCTGGTTCCCCTTCATGGCCCCGGCTCCGATTAGGAGGATCTTCAGCATTGCTGCCTGGTCACCTGCTTCGTCGCAGACCCGCATCGCTACTCGAAGGCGATCGAGTCTAGTCTCGCGTTGAAGCACAGGGTCCTTGATCGCCGCCGGGTTCGGCTCGATTTCCACGATGCGAAGAATGTCGGCTCCGCGCCCGTCTTGGAAGAGGGCAGACGCCAGATGGAATGCTGCATACGGGTCCGAGCCCTGATTCGCAAGGAATCGATCCGCTATTACACGATGCATCTCCTTGCGGAGGTGACGCCCTCTCTCTGCTATGAAGCTTTCGAAGTCTTCGTCCGCAAAGCTGGCGTGGCCGTTAGCCAACTTAATCCCCGGAGCAAAGTCCGCACAGATGTCATTGATCTCGTATTCACTCAGTTCGCTGATCGCCGACAAATCCGTCAACGGTACGGGACGAGGCAGCGTCGTCACTACGGCGCTGAAGCGCGTCAGGGCAGTCGTTGTTCCGGCCTTCTTCGCAGCATCTTCGAATTGAGATTGAAACAGCCCATCCAGATCGTGGTGGCTATGAAGGTGCTCGCAAGCACGTTGGGAGCTACTACCGGCTCGGCGGAGAGCATAAGCTTGCAACCGAGGATTTCCGCCAGACACCCAATGGAACTCATCGATCCAAGGCTCGGGTGCGGCGCTCCAGACAGACCGAATCATTTCGGCCGTTTCCTCCCTGCGAAAGCCCCCGATTTCAAAGAGACCAAACCGCGGTGAAAGGCTCAACATCTGCAAGCGCCCAGTGCGAGTGGTCAAGATGAGCCGGACGTTATCCGGCAAGTCGCTCAAATTGACGACATCTGTGACGAAACTGGATTCCGTTGGCGCACGTGATCCCGCTGCGGCGAGCGAATTGTCCGCAGCATCGATCGCGACCACCAACAAGGCGTCGCTCTTCGATCTCGACAACACCTGCGCCGCCTTCTCGAGGCGATGATGGAAGAGGCGTGGGTAGTCGGCGTTGTCGTTCTGGGTAAGGAGCAGCGGAACGCCAAGCTTGGCGGAGAGATCGTTCGCGAGTTGACGGAAGGCATCGCGCGCTCGATGGCGATATGCGTCAGAGTTCAGGTACGTGCCGGCCCCATAGCAATCGAAGACCAGCATCAAAGAACCTTCGGGAAGCTGTTGCTCAATCTCAAACAGAGCCGTCGATTTGCCGCTCCCAGCTTGTCCGTGCAGGCAAACGTACTTCTGACCCGAAATGACCGCTGCCGCAATCGAGGCAGTTCCCTGCCGCTTGACCAGAGCGGAAAAAGGAACGCTCAATTCCGGAGGGCATGGAAAAAGAGCTCGGCTGTCGGCGAAACCCAGGGCTGTTAGCAGATGCTCCCGCGTGATCATTCGGTCTCGCGTCGATTCCGGCAACATCTTCCTGCGAACCCAGTCCGCGAGGAAGGCGGTCTGCTCCCGTGCGTCGCCGTCGGTCCAAGACGATACCGCTCGGATGACATTCTCTTTCTGGCTGAAACGTGAGCCCGTTTGTGAGAGATCCAGGCTCGCCAGAAAACCGTGAAACTGGCCGGAGTCGAGCCCGCTGGCTGCCCTCAGCCTTTGGACTTCACTAGAGTCAACCGCCGGATGATTGACAAGCTGGCTCAAAACTGGATCAATTGGCTGATTTGTGACCAGCCTTATCTGGAGCGCGGTCGACGATGTGGATCTTTTTTGTACTTCTGCATACGCATCGGCCAGTCGGCGGATAACCGAATTATTTCCCTTCTTTGCCGAGCTTTGCGTGACGCGTGTGACGGTCCAGGGGCTTCCTGGTTCCGCGACCGAATATTTGAGTTGCACGACTTCGACCCTCGAGGCCGACTCGATGGAGGCGCCGCCGAAGTAGAGAGTGCAGTCGATGCCCTGGAGCGCATCAGGCGGAAACGGTTCAGCCTTCTCTGAGATGACCTCCTCCAGCGTGATCGCCTCCAATGAACCTCGTTGATCGAGTAACGCGAGCGCCTGGTGGAGAGCCCACAGTATATGGAAGTCGTCTCCGGCATTCGAAGCGAGAGCTCCGCTATAGTCGATCCGTTTCATATGAAGATGAGGCGACCCGACTCGCAGGCCAGCCTTATTCATTGTAGTTTTTGTTCGGAGTCTGTTGCGGCGACCTCGCTCTTGCAACGTTCTCAACTCCGCATGCTGTTCGGGGGGGCAGCGCTTGATCCTCGGCAATCTCCGGTGCCTCGGCCGCAAAGCCACAGCAACCGCGGATGACTGCCCCCATCACCTTCCTTTGTCGCGGCAGGGCTTGGTTGGCACATCGGCGATTGCCCGGCAATCGAATCCGAAATGACGCGTCGCGTGGACCGGAATCCTGATCAATGCTAATCTCGGACGCCAGGCCACGATGGACAGTCCGGTACAGAGATTGACGGGCGGCTGGGAGACGATCCGCTTGCCGAGGGGCCTGCCATTCTCAGGCTGGACCTCTCCGTGTGACCGCGATCAAGATGCGAGTAGTTCATATAAGACGATTCATAATCATACAAAGCTCCTCGACCAAGACAATAGCGTGAAGGGCGAGTCCACCTACAAAATCGAAAGCTGTTAGCGATTGAAAACAGGGCAGTAAAGATTTTGCCGTTACACGAACTGCATAGGTTTCGACGGCCGCGCGAGCATCAAAGCCGCGGACAAGCCACCCATGTTTCGCCGCGCGGGTGTTGAAACCGCGCGGTGAACGAAACCGCAGCACCACGCCGAGGGCGCTATGGGGTTTGAATCGGGTAGCTGGCGAACCGGTGGGTGAGCAGCGTGGCACACTGGCGGCTTCTCGCACCGAATTCTCTAAGACTTGGCTCGTCCATCCTTGATATACTCCTCTCCATCGGAGCAGATTCGAATGGCTACATTGGCGAGCGCAGTACCGGCAAAGGTGTGTGAGGATGGCGACTCGAGCGCCCGAGCGTTGTACGACAGCGCCTACTCACGTCTTCGTTTCATCGCCGCTGCACTGCTGCGCCGTGAACGTCGCGGCCATACGCTCCAACCCACGGCGCTGGTTGGCGAACTCTTCCTCAAGCTGCGGGGGTTCGATACCCGGACCATGACCGAGGATCATTTTTACGGGTTGGCGGCGCGGGCCATGCGCCAAGTTTTGATCGACCACGCTCGGGTTCGAAAGGCGGTCATCAAGGTCGATCCGGCGTCGGTGCCCCACCTCCTTGCCGACCGCGACGCCATTAGTCCAGAGATGCAAGTGAGTACCCGTGAGGTTTTTAGGAAACTTGCCAAGCTCAATGCTCAGGTCGCCGAGACGGTATGGTTGCGATCAGTTGAGGGGCTCACGCTCAACGAAGTGAGTGCACGCCAGACCCGTGACGTTTGGCGCGTCCGGGCAGACTTCGACTTCGGCATCAAATGGATGGCGGAACGAATCCGCGCTTAGGTCCCAGTCTTTCCCGAGTCTCGTGATCGATCGTTGTCGATGACGAGTACTTTTTTCGCATTTTCGCGCCATGCCATCGCATGCACCAGAGTGGGTGCAGTATGTCGATTCGCGTGGCCCACTACCACATCGCGCAACCGCCGTGCTCGGCGGTTCGCAATTTCATCGGAGGTGGAGTGCGTATGAGGGCGGCGGTACTTTGGATCACCCTGATGGGTGTTTCCCAGGGACAAATCATCACTACCATTGCAGGCGGTGTCTATGGCCCGAACACGTATTGCTGTGACGGCGGCCCGGCAACCAGCGCGGCGATCAATCCCAAAGCAGTCACAGTGGATTCGGCCGGAAATGTATACATCGCCGATTGGGGGAACAACCGCGTGCGCAAGGTGGACACCGCCGGCATCATCACGACCATTGCCGGCAACGGCGTCTCCGGCCTTTCCACTGGCGACAGCGGGCCGGCCGTCGACGCGTCCTTCACTCGCCCCAGCGACATCTGTGTCGATTCGGCCGGGAATATCTACTTTAGTGAAGGGATTGCCTCCGGGCGTGTGCGAAAGGTGGATCCGGCCGGCATCATCACTACCGTTGCCGGGGGCGGATCCGGATTCGCAGACGGCCTCCCCGCAACCAGTGCGTCGCTGCTGCCCCGCAGCATCGCGATTCACCCGGACGGGAGCCTATACCTAGTCGACGGCTACACGAACACCATCCGCAAGGTCGGCTCGTCAGGACTTATCAGCACAGTCGCCGGCAACGGCCAGTCCGATTTCTCAGGTGATGGCGGACCCGCCGCCAATGCCGGATTCAACTTTCGTAACGCAGCGCCGGCTCCAATGGCCTTCGACGGCAACGGAAATCTGTACGTAGTGGATGCGGCTCTCATCGGCGGCAGCTTCGCGGCACCGATTCGGGTCCGCAAGATTGACGCACAGGGGATCGTTACGACCGTGGCGGGAACAGGCTCACAAGGATCGGGTGGCGATGAAGGACCCGCAACAGCGGCGGCCTTCCAGGCCATCTCCGGCATCGCCATCGATCCGTCGGGCAACTTGTACGTCGCCGACACGATCGACCATCGGATCCGGCGAGTGAGCCCGGATGGCGTCATTCACGCCTATGCCGGTACACGCAATCCGAATGGAAATGGGTTGGGCGACGGAGGGCCAGCCCTGAACGCCAACCTCACCACTCTCGCGGGGCTTGCAGCCGATAGCCAGGGAAACCTTTTCCTGGTCGATGAGCGCCGGATTCGGAAAGTCACCAGCGGACCTTCGATTTCGGTTCCTCCCTACTCACTCGACGCACTGATCAGCACGGTTGCAGGCAACGGGTTCTTCGGCATCTCAGGCGACGGGGGTCCTGCCACGGCCGCGATGCTGAACCTGCCAAATGGAGTCGCCGTCGATTCCCAGGGAAACCTCTACGTCGCGGACTCGAACAATCTGCGCGTGCGGCGTGTGAATGCTGCTGGAATGATCGACACTGTCGCGGGCTCGGGCCTACGCGGTTCCACTGGCGACGGCGCCGCAGCAACGGCAGCCTCACTGAACTTCATGTTGAACATCGCCCTCGATAATGCCGGAAACATTTTCATACCGGATCAAATACAAGGCACGATTCGGCAAGTGGACTCGAGCGGAACCATAAAGACGATTGCCGGTGGAGGCGTCAGCCCCGCCGACGGCATTCCGGCAGCCAAGGCCAGGTTGGAAATATTCAGAGTCGCCAGGGACCGCACAGGTAATCTGTTCATCGCGGGCAGCACAAAGATCCGGAAGATCGACGTGTCCGGCATCGTGACCACAGTTGCGGGAAACGGCGTGGTAGGCTTTTCCGGCGACGGCGGCCCGGCAACGAATGCGCAATTGAACTTCCCCTCAGGAATGGCATTCGATGCGGCTGGCAATCTTTTCTTTACAGATTCCGGATCGCACCGGGTGCGCAGGATCTCGCCTGATGGAACGATTACGACTGTCGCAGGCATCGGCGTTGCGGGCTTTTCCGGTGACGGCGGACCGGCCGTTAACGCCATGTTATCCCTCCAGGTGGGCGGCGGACTCGCGGTGGACAGCGCCGGCAATCTCTTCATCGCCGACGTGCTGAACAATCGCGTTCGGATGGTTGACGCCAACGGCATGATCATCACGGTGGCTGGCGATGGTCCCGGCGTGGACGGCGGTCCGGCGGCCACCGCCAGCTTGATCGGACCCACCGATGTCGCACTCGACCCGGCCGGTAATCTCTACATCGCAGAATCCGCCCTCAGCCGCATTCGAAAAGTCACACGACCGGCGCCCCCGGGCAGTTTGAAGTGAGCAAGACCAATACGGGAAACGGAGATCCGAGGACTTGAGACTGATACTACCTTTCGTGCTGTTCGGCAGCAGTTGTTTTGGGCAAGCCACCATCCGCACATTCGCTGGCAGCGGCGGACTGGGTTTCGCCGGTGACGGTGGACCTGCCGCCAAAGCCGCTTTCCAACTCCCCGCCGGAGTAACCGTCGACAACCAAGGCAACGTGTACATTGCCGACTACGCCAACCATCGTGTCCGCAAGGTCAATACACAGGGAGTCATCACTACGTTTGCTGGAACCGGCGACAGGAACTCCTCGGGCGATGGCGGTCCTGCAACCAACGCAGGCCTCGTTTTCCCCCACGCGGTTGCCACAGATGAGGCAGGCAATGTTTTTGTCGCCGAAACTCTCGCCGTTCGCAAGGTGAACGTCAACGGCGTGATTTCGACCGTTGTGGGCGGAGCGCCCAGCGGATTCGTTGCGCCGATTGGGATTGCGGTCGACCGCAAGGGCAATCTATATATTACGGATGCCGCTCACAGCAAGATCTTGAAACTGAGCTCCAGCGGCGGCCTCAGTACCGTCGCTGGCACGGGCGAGGCTGGTTCCACCGGAGACGGCGGTCCCGCAACGGCGGCTACGATGCTGGCTCCTTCCGGCATTGCCGTAGACGACGCAGGATCTATCTATTTCGCTGATGCCGGCAATTTCCGCGTCCGCAAAATTACGGCCAACGGGACCATCAACACAGTTGCGGGAAATGGACGGCCCGGATTCTCAGGTGATGGAGGCCCGGCCACAAACGCCCAGTTGAATTTCCAATTCGGCGATTCTCATCAAGGGATTGCCGTCGATGCCGCTGGGAACATCTACATTTCCGATAAGTTGAACAATCGCATTCGTATGGTGAATCCCGCCGGAATCATCACCACGGTGGCCGGGAACGCCGGCTTGTCAGCCGGACTGAACTACGGCGACGGAGGTCCCGCAATCAACGCGGCTATTGTTGGTCCGTCCGGCGTCGCACTCGATGCGGCGGGGAATCTTTATATAGGCGACACAAACCACAATCTCATCCGGTTAGTGTCGGGTTTGCAGTCCACTCCGCCGGCCGCCCCTTCCGTCGCGATCTCAGCGATCGTGAACGACGCCAGCAACGCTTCCGGCGCCGTGTCACCTGGTATGATCGTCGCGATTACCGGTTCAAATCTGGCCGCAGCTTCCGCCTCCGCTGACTTAACCCAGACCAACGTGCCAGGGTCGCTCGGCCAGACCTCCGTGCTCTTCGACGGAAGGCCGGCGCCTCTGCTTTCGGTGTCACCGCAGAAGATCGTCGCCGTAGCTCCGTATGAAATTCAGCCGGGCTCAACCACACAGGTCATCGTCAAGTGGAATGACAACGAATCCACTCCGGTGGCGATCACCGTGGCCGCCGCGGCACCGGGTTTGTACGCGAAGAGTCTGATGAACGCCGACGGCAGCGTGAACTCACGGGCCAATCCCGCGCCGTTTCAGTCGACCATCACAATCGACGGCACCGGCGAGGGACAAACCACTCCGGATGGCGTAGATGGCTGGATCGTTACCGATGGAAATACTCCGTCGCCGGTGTTGCCTGTGTCAGCCACGCTGGGAGGGAATCCGATCGGGGTCTCTTCGATCGGCGGCATCGCCGGCCAACCGTCGGGCCGGTTCCGCGTGCAAATGATCCTTCCAGATGCCGGCCAAATGGATCCTGGCGACTATCCCTTGGTAGTTCAAATCGGCGACGTCGCGGCCAGCCAGCCGGTCATCGTCTCCATGGGTAGTCCGCAAACTGTTACTCGATACGGACCTCCGGCGATCCAAGCCGGCACCGTCG
This sequence comes from Bryobacteraceae bacterium, assembly GCA_046331625.1. Classification (GTDB taxonomy): domain Bacteria; phylum Acidobacteriota; class Terriglobia; order Bryobacterales; family Bryobacteraceae; genus JAXLQL01. The sequence continues at coordinate 172,729 of JAXLQL010000016.1, read as the reverse complement.
CCGGGCCGTTCCTCAGCACGGACGGCGGCGCAAGTTGGAAACAAGCCAAGGTTAGTTCCCCTTTGAACGACGCGACACTGTCGGGCCTACCTAACGTGAGTTCAATTGCCGTGGATCCACGCAATCCTTCCAATGTGTATGCCGCCGCGCGTTTCGCCGGCGTCAACGCATTTCTGACATCGATCGACGGAGGCCAGACCTGGTCTGCGACCGCATTTCCGCAATTGTCGTTCGCGGGTGGGCTTACCATCGATCCGGTCAAAACCAACATCTTGTACATCAAATCTCAAAGCCTAACGCAACCAGCGCCGCCGGCCACGGTCAATCCTGTCCTGCGAAGCACCGACTCTGGCAAGACTTGGGCTCCGCTCACGGTTCCGAATCCGCCGAGCCCGCTGGCCGGCTCCTCCAGTGGGCCGCTGATTTCTGGAATTGCGACGGACCCAGCCATATCCGGGGTCCTCTACGTCAACGGCCCGGCTACAGTTATCCCCGGCTCGGCATTCGTTTTCAAAAGCACAGACTACGGCGACACCTGGACCCTGCGAGGAGGCGGTCAGAACTTCGGAGGAAACATTTCGGTCGATCCTCACAACAGCCAAGTCCTTTACGGCTGGAACATTAATACACTCTTCCAATGCCCGAGTACCAACGCCAACGGCGGGCTTTGCGGTCTTTACAAGAGCGTTGACGGCGGAGCTACCTGGGCCGCGCAATCCCTTAGAGGGTCCACCGTCAAGAGTTTCGCGGCCGGCGCAGATCCATCAACTCTATATGCCTTGACGCAGCCCACCGTCCAGGACATCAGCTTGATGCAATCCGCCGACGGTGGTGGCACCTGGCGCGAAGTCAAATACAGTACAGTCTCCACTGGGATCTTTCGCGGCCCGGTCCGTGCGGACCCAACGGTTGCGTCAACCCTGTATCTCGGGGGAGTACTCAACGAGTTGCTGAAGTCCGAGGATGGCGGCAATACCTGGACATCTTTCAAACTGCCGGATGCCTGCGCGAACCCCAATACGAGAATCTGCGCCACTCGAGCGGACATCAATGACTTTGTCGTCGTGCCTCAGCCCTTGCTTTCTCCTTCCGCCGCCAGATGAGTTGGCTAGCTATTCGACATCAGCCGGGTCAACGTTCCGGCCCAGCGCGCGACATCCTTGGGACGATTGTCAGGATCGGCGGCGTAGACCGCGTCCAGTAGGCCGCCCATCTCCCGTGACGTTGGTTCATCCAGGAACTCACGCAGGAGATTGACGAGCGCTGGCCTGAATCCTGCACTTCCTGGGAGGCTTCCCACTGTCGAGAGACGTCTGCCGGTGAGCATTTCAAGAACGATCACGCCGAAGGAATAGAGGTCGCTGGCCGCGCCATACTGGCCCATCAGGCGCTCGGGGGCCATGTAGTGGAACGACCCCGCCAGCATCGTGGTGGTTGACGTTTCGTCCGGTGAACCGCGCAGTCCTGCGGTGCCGAAGTCGAGAAGCACGGCCTGTTCGGGGTCACCCGCGACGAGCATGATGTTCTCCGGCTTCAGATCCCGATGGATGACGCCGCGAGAATGCGCCTCAGCCAGCGCCGCCGCGATTTGCAGAACCAGAGCGGAGACGCGCTTGGGCGGGAATGGCGCATCGCGGAGCGCGGCCTCCAGTGTAACGCCCTCCAGAAGCGGCATCGCTAGACAGGGCGAGCCATCCGCCTCGATCCACGAGTTGAGAATCGGAACCACGCCTGGATGCCGGATGGAACTGAGCGCTGCCACCTCATGCGCGAATCTTTCGCGGACCCAGCCTTGCCGTGCGGGGTCAATGTCAAGCACCTTCACCGCCACTGGCCGTTCGGTTTGACGATCCTTTCCTTCGTACACGACTGAGAATCCGCCGCGCGAAAGTGGCCGCAGCAGTTCATAGCGTCCGTCAAGTACTTCTCCGGAGCGATCCACGATATCCATGCCCGGCGCGGAACTGACGACTTCAGTTCGCTTGAATCGCCTGCGCAGTAGAAAGGCCTGACGCGCCAGCTTGAACCGAATGGTCTCGGTGGCGGGGTGTGTTCGCAGCAGCCATCCGACCATAGCCAATCCGCCGAGTCCTAACGCAAACCACGGCCAGTACCTTCGCGATTGCACGGGCGGTGCTTGAAAGCGATCCAGTGGACCCGAGCTTTTTGAAGCGAACCAAGACACCTCAGGACGCAAATGCGTCAGTCCCTTTTCGCCCGAAATCCAAACGGAATGATCGTCATCCTCGAAGAAGCCATACATGTCCACCGCGTCGCTGGCCAATCCGTCCGACAACCCGATGTGAATCCAGTCGCCGGGTGCGGTCTTGACACCGTTGGACACCAGGACCCCATCTGTCACGCCGCGCCAGATCCATCCCCGGGAGTCGCGCTTGATGAAGTGCGTATCTTGCGGCCCATAGCCGGCCTCCGCGTCAAAATGAGTCACCTGCCAAGTTTCGCCGCGACGCTGAAGACGGGAGAAGCGCCCGCCGTCGCGATATGCCACCCAAATATCGTTGCCCGTGGACTCGGCCAAGGAGAAGGAGCGAATGCTTCGAACCGGCTCCGATGTCCGAAGGCGATGCCACGTGCCAGCTCCATCTTGGAATGCCAAGCCGCCTTCATAGTCGGTCCAGACGCGGCCAGTCTGATCGAGTTCGAGATCGAGACCGGCCGGTCCACCGGGGCTCCGCTCGGGCAGAGGGACGGAATGTAACTGCTGCTTCGCTTCGTCGAGCCAGAGAAGTTCCTGCTTGGTCGCAACCCAGAGGCGGCCCGTCGAGTCACGGATGAGTTCGCGATAGTTTCGGATGGGCACGCCTGGGAACTGGATGGACTTGCTTACTTTGCCGTCTTCGCTCAAACGACACAGCCCGAGGCCGCGAATCGCGGCCCAGAATCCGCCGGAGGAAATCGGAAGCAGCGAATCGAGATCGCCCAGTTGCGTGGTGACCGGCTCCCACATGCGGCCCTTGACCGTGTCCGTGCCCAGGCGGTAAATCCCGCCATGCGTAGCGGCGAACGTTGAACCGGCGCCGCGAACAATCGATAGACCGCGCTGGTTGTTGAAGTCCTCGCTGTACCAGCGCTCCCAACCCGTATCGGGTATCCATTCGAGGAGTCCGAGGCCGCGCTTTGCCACCCAGACATGCCCCCGTGAGTCTTCAAAGACTGCCGTGGGAAGGTACTGATCGTGCATTTGCGCACCGTGGAATTCGCGCCCAGATCCCAGTTCGCGAATCGTCTCCCCGGCGAACCAAAGGTTCCCATTTCGGCCGGGAAAGAGTGGCGGCGCACGATCCGTCTGCTGGCTAAACACGCGCGGCACAACCTCGATTTCGACACCTTGCCTATCCACACGCGCAGCGTTCTGGTTTCTGGCAACCCACATCCTGCCCTGACGGTCCTCGGCTGCTTGCTCGCACCCTGCTGGAATCGCGTGCTCCGACACTTCGCGAAGAGAATTCGCATCCAACTCTAGCGCCGCGTTCTTCACCAGCCAAAACCCGTTCATCGCGGGCGACACGAATGGCGCCCCCCCGCTCACGACTCGAGCGTTCACCTTTCCGTCAAGTCCGACGGAGATCAAATCATTATCCCCCATTCTCAGGGCGAGGCGATCGCGGAACGCGACCATCGAGCGTACGTTGCCGTCTAAGAATTGCTTGAACCGGCCATCGAAGCGCACGAGCCCTTCCCGGCTTCCGATCCAAACCGCGCCATTACCCGTCATGGCCAGCGCACGGGCCGAACGACATGGGAACTCCTGCATTTTGACAAAGCTCGCACCGTCAAACCGGTAAAGCCCGTCCTCGGCGGCGAGCCACAGCCATCCGTCCGGCCCTTGTGTGATCGCCAGGACCGCGATGTTTGGCTCGGAGTAGACGTGGAAGCGGTCCGGCGCAGCACGAAGGCACGGACCAAGCAACGACGCGATAGAGATGAGGCGAGCGAAACGCACGGTACCGTCCCATCATACTTGCGATGCCCAAGCCAGGGCCTGCGAAGTTTTTTCGCAAGTGTTTTACCAACCTTCGCATTCGTAAATGACCGTCACTAGGGTCGTCTCGGGACCGGCACTGAGGGTCGATGAAAGGAGCACTGGATCATGGATCGCCGCGCGTATACATTTCCGGCCTTAACACTTGCGCTTGTCTTGGCCACTATTCCGCTAAACGCGCAAGGCCCATTCGGCAAAATCAAGAAAGCCGTTGACAAGGCCAAACAAGTCACCGGCACCGTCACCCAACCGGTTTCGCCGGCTCCGAATCCTCCCTCTCCGAATCAACGGGAGAAGCAGACGACCTCGGCCACAGAAAGCCGCACGAATCCGTCGGAGAGCAGCCAGGAGGGCGGGCGCACAGTGGCCCCGTCTGCTTCTGGTCAGCCGAATGCCAGAGGTGCGAGGCCACTGCCGCCACGGCAATACCTCTTTTGTTACGCATCAGAGCCCGCTGGCCCGGCAGTGCGAGCGCTATACTATAGCGCCGATTTTGTCTTGATCGGAGCGGATGTAAGGCCAACCCAGGACGCTTTTCGTGCGTTCTTGCAGCAACGCTATTCCTTTAAGGGCGATGCTGGCCAGGACCAGCCCGTGCAGTGCACCGGTGTCCAGACTGAAGCTGAGGCTAAGTCGGTCGAGCAACTTTACGTCGAACGTGATCAAAAAAATCGCGGGCTCAAAGTAGTTATGACCGGTTGGACCAACGAATCATCTGCCGCTGTCGGCGAAACGGCGGGACCACTGGCCGTCCCGCCACCTCCCGCCTCATCCGCTACCGCCCCGCTTGCCTCGATTGGCGCGTTGTCTGACGCGCAGTCGGCTAGCTTGGCGTCGCTCACGCCCGCCGATCGCCAATTCGTGTTGGACGAGGTTCCTCGGTCGAAATCCTACTGCGAACAAAATGCGTTTTTGTCCGGTGTGATCGACTGCTCCTGCTTTGCGCGAAGCATCTTCCTCTATCGGATCTCGCACCCAGAGGAAAAGGTGAAGGTGCTAAACGCCCGCGCCGCCCGCCCGCCCGTTTTCCCTCCTTTGGTCAATGTCATTGGTACAAAGCCCGTCAACTGCGCGGAGTGTCTCCCGGACGAAAAGCTGGCCAAATGGGCCAGCGATGACGCAAGCATCTTGGGCGTGTCCCCTGCCCGGGCAAGAGCCTACGCGGACTGCGTCGGTCGTGAGACCGTCAAGGCCTTTCGGTCCGAGCCATACGTCTACTTCATTGGTAAGAGCCGAAACGTGGCGGCCACCGTTTGCACTCGATAGTAAACGTATTCTAAAAGACAAGAATCGCCCAATGATACTTGCGATGTCTGACAACGCGCTTGCGCGAGGGTTTCGCACGGTGCCAATGGGCTACGCGATCCCACACGCTGCTTTGACCCTCTGCGTGTTCGTAGCGGAACTGCCTGCTGCTTTGGCGCCAATCCGAAGGCTTCCGAACTGCCTGACGAAGGCAGACGTTGAAGCAGTCGTCGGCGTTCCATTTGAGGAGCCGCTCTCCCCGTGAAGCGGTGACAAACTCCTCGATGGACGTTGCACACTCTCAAACAGCCCCATTTCCAAACGCTCCAAAGAGAGTCACCTTGATGCTTGACGTCAGCTACTTAGAAGTTCCCGCGCCGGGAGCCGTGCCCAAGTGGTTGGTTTAAGGAAGCCACCTCGGGCCCCTATTCGGGCGTGGATCGCGCATGCCTCACACGGAGATACGAGAGCTTCTAAGTACTCGCCGGCACAACGGAGCTGGGGCGACGCATACTTGCCCTGCCTCGAGGGCGCCCCGCCCTGTGCCGGCCTTGCGGCGCCATTTGCTGTCCGGCGTCGTATTGCGGGCAGGCAGTCAACGATGCGGTGCGGGGCGGGTCTTGGAACAACAATCCTGACAACGCCGCGTGCGGTGCTCGCAACAACTGGCACCCAACCGACAGGAACAACAACATCGGCTTCCGAGTAGCCAAGACATCCTGAATTTGCCGGAAGGCCGCTGTTCAAGGACGGCGATCGCGTGTGCCGGGATGTCCAGACTGCATGTCCGGAGACGGGCTCACTGGGGCCCGGACGAAGAGGATTCGGTCCGGCGGCGGGCCTTCGTGGTAGGTATGGCTGGCCGCCGGGCGATTTTCCCCGGTGAGATCCAGGTCCCACTCAAGTACACGCATGGGTTTCAAACAGGGCTAGAAGCCGAAGGCGTCCGGTGTGCGCACTACGAATTCCGCATTTTGCGGGTCCACCTTGACGAGGATAACGATGTCTGCCAGCCAACGGCGAAGGCACCGACGACGTACTCAACTGCGTTCGAGCCGAGTAACTCGGAAAACTCTTTCAAGCGCTTGCTGAGATGAATTCGGTTCGAACCGCTCTCTCAACTCCAGCATGAGCTCGATCCGCTGTTCTGGGGTCATTGACTGGTCCTCGGCAAGCTCCGCTACCTCGGCTTCCGCAAAGCCATGGAAGACGCGGATGACTTTCTCCAGCACCTTCGATTTTACCGGGGATTCCCGGGGAGAAGTGCCTGTAGTCGTTCCCAACGAACTGCGCCGATGGAGTCTGCGCCCCCTTCTGCGCGGCGTAGACCAGAACGTGGTCAATGCCGATCTTGGGGCGTAGAGCGCCATGCGGACAGTCCGGTTCGGCGAATCGGCGCGGGAGGATCTGGGCTGGTTTGGGCGCGCGCGGCCGCGCTACGCCTCATTGCGGAGATTGATCGGCGATTGGGAGATGACCCGCTTGCCGAAGGACGAAGGAATTGCGGCCGAACCTTTTGCGTAACGGGAACTCCGCATGGATCGTCACGGCAAGAGTTCAGGCAACTCGTCGCCGGTTCGGACGATTGAGGTTCGCCGCCCATGCAAGGTAGGCCAAGGCGAAGTTGAGTCACGGCCGTATGTGCCGGCGCGAGCCGGTGCTGGTTACGGTAAATGGACGGCCTTCGTTTCAGTTGACCGCGATCGGTGAAGATGGTGATTTGGTGGATCAGCTCCTCGAGAAGAATCCCGGCTTCCGGTCTATGCTCGAATCGCGATTCGGCACTATCGGCCAAGGATGCGCTGCAACGGCTGGACGGGCGGGCGAAGGGAAGTCCGCCTAGTTTAGCCTCGTCATCCTCGGTTGGATACAGCATTGACTGCGCCTCGATGGACCGCCTATGTAAGCGGTCTCCGTTCACGCGATTGTGCATCGGTTGGCACGGCACCGCCGGGCGCTATACCCACCGGACCCTATACTGAAATCGTGGCCTTCCAACTCGGCACCGACTACCAACCTCGCGGCGACCAAGCCACGGCCATCCCGCAGTTGGTGAAAGGGCTCCACGACGGCGAAAAGCACCAGGTGCTGCTCGGGGTGACGGGCTCCGGCAAGACATTCACCATGGCCAAGGTGATCGAGCTGGTGGACCGGCCGGCGCTGATTCTCGCGCACAACAAAACGCTCGCCGCGCAGCTCTATCACGAGTTCCGCACGTTCTTCCCGGGCAATGCGGTAGAGTATTTCGTCAGTTACTACGACTATTACCAGCCGGAAGCCTACATTCCCTCGTCCGATACTTACATCGAAAAGGAAGCGACGATCAACGACGACCTGGACAAGCTGCGGCTGGCGGCCACCAAGACGCTCTTCGAACGGCGCGACTGCGTGATCGTGGCGAGCGTCAGTTGCATCTACGGTCTCGGCTCTCCGGAAGCCTACTACGGGATGCTTCTGATGCTCGAAAAGGGCAAGCGGGCCGCGCGCAAGGAAATCACGCAGCGGCTCACCGAGATTCTTTACGAGCGCACCGAGGTCAACTTCAGCCGCGGGACGTTTCGGGTTCGCGGTGACGTGATCGAAATCTTCCCCACCTACGACGACTACGCCTATCGCATCGAGCTCTGGGGCGACGAGATCGACGGCCTGCATCAAATCGATCCGGTTTCGGGCCAAGTGCGCCAGAGTTACGTGCGGCTTCCGATTTATCCGAAAACCCACTATGTGATGAGCCAGGATACGAAAGACCAGGCGACCGTCAGTATCCAGCACGAGTTGGAATGGTGGCACAAGGAACTGACCGAGAAGGGCAAGCTGATCGAGGCCCAACGGCTTTGGCAGCGGACCATGTTCGATCTCGAGATGATCCGCTCGGTGGGCTACTGCCACGGCATCGAGAACTACTCGCGCCACTTTACCAACCGGCTTCCCGGCGAGCCGCCTCCCACTCTGCTCGACTATCTACCGCAGGATTCGCTCATCTTCATCGACGAGAGCCACCAGACCGTGCCGCAGATCGGCGGCATGTATCACGGCGACCGGTCGCGCAAGGAGAATCTCGTCTCGCACGGCTTCCGGCTCCCGAGCGCTCTGGACAATCGGCCGCTGACGTTCGAAGAGTACGAGAATCGCGTGAATCAGGTGGTGTATGTGTCGGCGACGCCGGGTCCGTATGAGCTGACCAAGAGCGCGGGCGTGGTGGTGGAGCAAGTGATCCGGCCGACGGGCTTGGTGGATCCGATCGTGGAAGTGCGGCCGATTCGCGGGCAGGTGGACGATTTGCTCAAGGAGATCCGGCTGCGCGTGGATCGCAACGAGCGCACGCTGGTCACGACTCTCACCAAGCGCATGGCCGAGGACCTTTCGCAATACTACGCCGAGACGGGCGTGAAGGTGTCTTACCTGCACTCGGAAGTGACGGCGCTCGACCGCATCAAGATCCTGCGGAATCTGCGCCGCGGCGATATCGATGTGCTGGTGGGCGTGAACCTGTTGCGCGAGGGGCTGGATCTGCCCGAGGTGACGCTGGTGGCGATTCTCGATGCGGACAAGGAAGGCTTCTTGCGCTCGACGGGGTCGCTGATTCAGACGATCGGGCGCGCGGCGCGGAACATCAACGGGCGCGCTGTGCTCTACGCCGATGTGATGACGGATTCGATGAAGCGCGCGATAGATGAAACAGACAGGCGGCGGCGGATCCAGGAGGCCTACAACGAAGAGAACGGCATCACGCCGCAGACGATCATCAAGCCGATCGATATGAGCCTGGTAAAGATCATCGAAGCCGACTATGTCACGGTGGACGTGGATGACGGCAAGGGCGATGACCGCGACTTGACGGCGGAGGAGATGACGGCGCTGATCCCCGAGCTCGAACAGAAGATGCGCGAGGCGGCGAAGCAGTTCAACTTCGAGTCGGCGGCGGTGTTTCGCGACCGGGTGAAGGCGCTACGGGCGAAGCTCGAGGAGTTGCAGGCGAGTTCAGCGTGAAGTGCTGAAACGACGCGGGCGTAGGAGTCACTATCTCGTAGGGCCGGCCAATCGACGACGTAACCGATGACGAGGCCGATTTTGCGCGGAGGAAACCATGCCACGTGGCACCGAATGCCCGGCGATCGCCGAGCTCAAGAAGGTGCTCAATTCGGTCTTCCCTTCGGTAGAGACGGGGACCATCCGCTTCCCGGATCCCGCTGACCGCCACACTTCCGGTCTTGCGATGGATGTCATGCTGGACATTCGCGAACCGGAAGAAGAGAGAATCGCCGACGGAATCATCGATGTTCTCATTGCGAACCATGCATCGATGGAATGGTCAGATATCATTTACTCCGACCGGAAACCAGACGGGTCGATCTCCTATTACCACATCCCCGGCGGCGGCCACGGCTACGGCTACGGTGGCGAACCCTTGAAGCGAAACAACTATACTGGCGACACGGAGCACACCAATCACTTCCATATCGACTGGGTGGATTTCTCTCTCAAAAATCCGCCGCCTTTGTACTCGAGCGACCCCTATCAGCAGGCCAGCGCGGCGAAAAAGACCGGCTTTTGCCAGCGCGATTCAGCCCGGTCTCGAGGCAATCAAGCGCGGCGGTTCCTTGCCCGGAGATCCGGCGAAGGCGACGCCGCCTTGGCTGTGGGGATGGTGGAAGGTCACGGCCGACGGCGAAGAATACCACTACTACTTTGGACTAGCCGGATTCGTCGACTGGACTTACTCCAAACCGCCCAAGTCGAGCGCACCGCTCGTGAATCCGCAGAACAAAGGCATCTTCCGCCTGTCGAGAAGCTCCGAGCTCGAGATCACTTGGAATTACATTGCCGAAGGGCAGACCAAGGAACACTTCAAGACCACGGACGATGTCGGGAACATCGAACCGCTTCGGTCCTCTGACGGCGGTGAAGGAATAGCGGCCCGGGCGCTTGCACGAGGAGTGGCGCAAGCGAGTTCGGCGTGAAGTGGTGAAACGAATCAGAGTTGTGTGTCACGATAATCATCATGACCCTGACTCCCGGCCAGAAAAGCCTCATCGAACGCGTGGTCAACGTCTTTGAAACCGGCACGGCGGACGGCAACTATGCGGCGATTGCCATCTTCAACGATGGTCCGCACGAGATGCGCCAGATCACGTATGGGCGCTCGCAGACCACCGAGTACGGCAATCTACGCGAACTCGTGAACGACTATATCGAGGCCGGTGGCATGTTCCGCGACGCGCTGGTGCTGTACGCCGATCGCGTGGGCCGCGAGCCGCTGACTGACGAGGAGGAGTTCAAAGAGGCGCTGCAAATGGCCGGGCGCGAAGATCCGGTGATGCGGCGCGTGCAAGACGAGTTCTTCGACAAGCGCTATTTCCAGCCGGCGGTCAACTGGGCCAGTGCGAATGGCTTCTCGCTGGCGCTCTCGGCGCTGGTGATCTATGACTCGTTCATACATAGCGGTGGAATCCTGGGCATCATTCGCAACCGCTTTCCCGAAGTGCCGCCAGCCGCCGGCGGCCGTGAAAAAGTGTGGATCACGCAGTACGTGAACGCTCGGCAGGATTTTCTCGCGAACAATCCTCGCCCCATCGTTCGAAAGACCGTGTATCGCACCGAGTGCTTGAAACGGGAGATCGACCGGGGGAATTGGGATCTGTCAATGTTCCCGATCAACTCGAATGGCGTCGGTGTTTCGCCCGCGCCGGATGCGGGATCGCGCTCGCGATCGATACCCACTGCGGTAGCCGCTAAGCGGTCGCGAAAACCGGCAAAAAGAGCGAAGCGCCGCCAGACTTCCAAGTAACTGGCCCGCTCTCAGTCGCCGCGTGGACCGAGGTAGCCCGGTCCGTAGATGGCAGAGCGCAGGTCGCGGTGGAGCGTGCCGTCAAAGGGCATCGTCTGCACGAAGAAGACGGCGGCGAGGTGATTCGCCGGGTCGACCCAAAACAGCGTGGAAGCAGCGCCATCCCAGAAGAACTCGCCGGCGGCTCCGCGATTTTCTTCGGGTTTCTGGGGTTGTAAGTGGCGCACGGCGAAATCGAAGCCGAATCCGACCGCGCCTTTGCCTGGCAGGAAGCCGCGTTCGGTGATGCTCGAGTCGAGGTGATCCGTTGCCATCAGCCTCACCGTGGAAGGAGCGAGGATGCGCTTGCCTTCGAGCTCGCCGGCGCCGAGCAGCATGCGGGCGAATCGCATGTAGTCATCCACGGTGGAGGCGAGCCCGAAGCCGCCGGCGGTCATGCGGTTGTCTTGAAAGTTGAGGCGGCGCGTTTGGGCATCGGCTTGGCGGACGAGCTTTCCATCGGTCTTGCGGTAAAGCGCGGCCAGGCGCGGGAACTTGTCATCGGGCTGGCGCCACGCGGTGTCACGCATCGCGAGCGGTTCGAGAATATGCTGGCGCACGTAACTCGCGAACGGCTGGCCGGAGAGCTTTTCGACGAGCAGCGCCTGCACGTCTACGGCGATGCTGTAGCTCCAGCGTGAACCGGGGTCGAACAGGAGCGGCACCTTGGCGAGGCGCTTGCCCATTTCCGTGAGGTCGATGGCGAGTGCGAGCGGATCGGCCTTGACATAGGCTTCGTGGGCGGGCGTGTTGCCGGGTCCATAGGCGAAACCGGCAGTGTGGCGGAGCACGTCGCGGACGAGGATCGGGCGCGAGGGGGCGCGATATGTGGTCGCGCCCGCGCTATCTTTTCCGGAGTAAACCTGGATCGATTCGAACTCGGGCAGATAGCGGGCGAGTGGATCGTCGAGCCGGAACTTACCCTGCTCCCACAGTTGCATGATGGCGACGCCGGTGACGGGCTTGGTCATTGAGTAGATCTGAGCGATGGCGTCCCGCGTCATCTTACGGCTCGCTTCGCGGTCGGCGAAACCGGCCGTGCCGAAGTAAGCTTCGCGACCGTCTTTCCAGATGAGCGCAGAGACGCCAGCAGCGCGGCCGGAGGCGACCATGGCGGAGAGTGCGTTGCCGATGCGCTTGGAGTCGATGCGAAGTTTCGCGGCCTGGCTTGCGGGCGCGTGCGTCTCGGGCGCGGCGGCGAGGGCCGAGAGGAGGAGAGTGGCGACGATCCGGTGGTGCATGATGGGAGCCAGGGTAACACGGGCGGTGCTATGGGGCTCAGTATCGGGCTTCGGGGAATGGAAGCCAGCCTTCCTCGAAGTCCCGCAGTGACGCGGCGGGATCCTGGTGCAGCCGAAAGACCGCGGGTCCCCAGCCGGCCAACAGGGGATGATCGGGGGGGGGGGGGAAGCGGCTCCAATCGATCGTGATCTTCCGGCATTCGACGAGCTGGCCCGACGAGTGAGTCCACGAGAATCCGATGGTCCAGCGGAACGACATCTGGTCGCACACCTGCGTTCCGTCCGGGTCCTGTTCGGTGAAGAGTGCGTAGCCATTTCCGAGGTCGAATATCCAGCCTTCGCCGCACTCCCAAGCTGAGGCCGGCGCGCAGTCGAGTTGCCGGACCTCGCGCGCTTGGCGAAGGCCTTCCGCGAAGGCTTCCTTTACGTGGCGAATGCGTTGGCGATTCTGGCGCAGTTCCCAGACGGCGAGAGCCGCGAGCGCAGCGAGGGTCACCGCCGTTAGCAAAGCAGTTTTGACGATGTCGAGGTGGAGACGGAAGGTGGCGGTCCAGATGGCGAGGTAAGTTGCGGCGATGAGTGCGAGCGTGAACCCGTTCCGGCGCCATTCGGCGCGCTGGCGGTCAAGCTCGGCATTTACGGCAGCGGATGCGAGGGATTTGAGGTCCGCGGATTCGTCCTCGCGGAGGGGGCGGCGGTCAATGACGATGCCGCACCGGTGCTCCATATGGAGAATCTATCGGACGAGGATCACCGCGGGACCACCGACTCCACTCGCCGCACCTGCTCCACCCACTCCCGAAACTCCGCCGGACCATTCCCTTCAGCGTGAAAATCGAGGATCAGGCCGTCCACTCCGGCAGCCACCGCCGCGCGGGCCATCGGCAACACGCGGTCGCGACGGCCAACGCCGCGCAGGGGATCGGCCACGATCGGTAGATGCGACAACTTGTGCGCTGTTGGAATCGCCGCGATGTCCATGGTGGTCCCGATCGACGCATCGAATGTTCGCATCCCGCGCTCGCACAGGATCACGTTCGGGTTGTGCCCTTGCAACACCGCTTCGGCTGAAAGTAGCGCGTCTTCGAGCGATGCCGAAACGGCGCGCTCGAGAATCACGGGTTTCGCGCCAGAGCCGAGCGCCGCCAGCAATCCATAATTCTGCATCTGGGAAGCGCCCACCTGGAATCCATCGCAATGCGGGGCGAGGCGTTCGAGTTGCGACGCCTCGGTCACTTCGGCTACGACGAACAGCCCATGCGCCGAAGCGCACGCGCGAACCTTGGCGAGCGTTTCCGCAGTCACGGCCTCGTACCCGTAGCGAGCTTTCGCGGCTCCCACTACGAGTCCCGCGGCGCCGGCGGCTGCGACCGCTTTGCAAGTTTCCGCACCATCGAGCTTGGCTGGCCTCGCCATGATCACGACGCGCGCGCCACCGATCTCGGCCGCGCCCAGAGCCACGCGCGTGCGCTCGGGCTTCCACACGCGGCTCGCCAGCTTGTATGGCGAACTGATGCGATAGGCTTCGCGAACGCCATCCATCTCGTTGAACGAGGCGAGGTCGATTTCGCCGACGCCCACGCCCGCGATCAGCGTTTGCCGCTGGCCCGTGGTGCGGCTCGGATTGAAGCCCAGATCGATCATGCGCTCGATGACCGCTTCGATCTGGTCTTCGCTCGCGTTGACCTCCATTACGACCACCATAGGACTTCAGTGTAGCTGGCCGGTTGCGACGGAGGCTGGTTTGCGTTCGCGGCGCGGTTGCGCTACCTTTAGCTAAGCCAGCTTAGTATTAAGCCAGCTTAGGAATGACATGGCAAAATCCGATTCCCTGCAGGGCGCTTTGGACCTGCTCATCCTCAAGGTCCTTTCGCGGCAAGCGCCGCTCCACGGTTACGCGCTGCTAACCGCGATCGTGCAGCTTTCGGGAGAGGTTCTACGCGTGGAGGAAGGATCCATCTATCCTGCGCTCCATCGCCTGGAAGAAGAAGGCTGGATCCGGGGAGCTTGGGTCACGAAGGACTCCGGCCGCCGCTCGCGCGTCTATCAACTCACCGCTGCCGGCCGCAAGCGCTTGCCCGGCGAGACGGAGCGATGGGTGGAAGTGTCAACGGCGATTCAGGCCGTGTTGAGGATGGCCTGACCATGTCTCTCATCAGTCGCATCGTCAACGTATTTCGCAAGGCGCGGCTGCGGCGCGATATCGACGAAGAACTCGAGGACCACATCCACCACGCGATGGAGAACGGGCGCACGCGCGAAGAAGCCGAGCGCGCGCTCGGAAATGCGGTCCGATTGCGGGAGGGCACGATGGACACCAGAATCTCGGCTTGGCTGGACTCTCTCGTCTCCGACGCGGTGTTCGGAATGCGGCAACTCCGCCGGCGACCGGTGGCAACCTTCGCCGCAATCGTGTCGCTCGCATTGGCGATCGGATCCGTGAACACCGCCTTCCGCCTGATTGACGCGGCACTGTTCCGGCCACTCCCAGTCTCCAACCCAGAGTCCCTCTACGTCGTCAGCTACACCTATTTCGATGAGACCAGTGGAAAGACAGAGGAAGGCGACGGGTTCTCGTATCCGCTGTTCCGCCAGATGCAGGATGCGGTCAAAGGCGACGCCGACCTCATGGTGGTGGCGAGCACCTCCCGCGCGGACCTGACATTCGGTTCGGATGAGGAGATGGAGAAAGCCTACCGGCAGATGGTCTCCGGAACGCACTTCTCGATTCTGGGTGTTCAGCCAGCGCTGGGGCGTTTGTTTACTCGAGCCGAAGACGTGACGCCTGGTGGACATCCGCTCGCCGTGCTGTCTCATGAGTACTGGACTCGGCGCTTTGGCGCGGATCCTGGCGTGGTGGGAAGGACCTTTCGAATGGGTCTGGACATCTACACCATCATTGGGGTGGCGCAGAAGGGATACACGGGAACAGAAACAGGCACGATGACGGACTTCTTCGTTCCTGCCATGCAGAACAAAGACGCAATCTCGAGAGCCAACATGCAGTGGATGCGGATTTGGGTCCGCCCGCGGCCGGGCATCAGCGAAGAACGCTTGCGTCAGCCATTACAAACCGCGATGACCGCGCACCGGCTGGAACGCGTGAAGGAATGGCCGGTGGACATTCCGAAATCGCGGGTGGACCAGTATGTCAACTCGGCGCTCAGCTTGACCTCGGCCGCGAATGGAGCGTCATTCACGCAGAAGCGATATCGCCAGCCGCTACTCATCCTGGCGGCGGTGGTGGTGTTCGTGCTGCTCATCGCCTGCGCCAACGTCGCGAACCTGCTCACCGCACAAGCCGCGGCCCGAAGCAAGGAAATGGCTCTGCGTGTTTCCATCGGCGCGGGGCGATGGCGATTGATCCAGCTCGTTTTGATGGAGAGCCTGCTGCTGGCTGTCGCCGCCGCGGCGCTCGGAGCGCTGTTCGCTTTGTGGGCGGCGCCGGTCGTCATTGGCATGATCAATCCACGCGAGAATCCCGTGCGGCTCCAACTGCCGGTGGACTGGCGCGTACTCGGCTTTGCGGCCGCCGTCGCCCTGGGAGTCTCGCTGTTGTTCGGACTTCTGCCCGGCTTGCGTGCTTCCCGCGTCAAGCCCTCCTCGGCATTGAAGGGCGGAGACGATCCACATGCGCGTAGGAGACTGATGAACGCATTGGTCGCCGCGCAGGTGGCGTTCTGCTTCCTGGTGCACTTCGGCGCGGGGCTATTCGTGGCCACGTTCGATCGCCTCGCTCACCAACCCACAGGCTTCCAGGCTGACGGACTCCTGGTGCTCGATGCCCATGTGAAAGGGGGCGGTAAAGCCGCGGAGCGCTCTGCCGAGATCTGGGGCGAAATCGCGTCGAGGCTGGGCGAGAGCGCAGGCGTCGAGTCCGTTGCGTACTCGGGCTTCCCCCTCATGAGCGGCAGCGCATGGACTTCGGATGTCCGGTTTGGCAACCGTCCTCCGGATTCGCAATCGCCCTACTTTCTGGGAGTATCGCCCGGATGGTTCGGCGCGATGCGGATCGGGCTGATCGAGGGTCGCGATTTTCGCCCTGGGGATCGGACGCCTTTGCTCGAAGGCGTCAAAACACTCGCGGCGCGCCCCGTGATTGTGAACGAGGCATTTGCCCGCAAATACTTCGCCGGCGCTAGCCCAATTGGAAAATGGTTCGAAACCCTGGAACAGGGCAAGAGGCTCATGAAAAATGAAGTGGTGGGCTACGTTCGCGACGCGCGTTACCGCACCATGCGCGAGCCGTTCCGCCCCACGGTCTACGTGCCCTTTGGCGAGACCAACTGGGCGAGTTTCACGGTGAGAGCCGCTCCGAGTGTCGAACCGTTGTCGCTCGCGCAGGGCTTGCGGCGCATGGTTTCGCGCACGCGTTCCGAGTTCCTGGTCACCTATGTCCATACGCAGGAAGAATTGGTGCGGAACCAGACGATTCGCGAGCGATTGCTCGCGTCGCTGTGGTTGTTCTTTGCCGCGGTGGCGCTCATGCTGGCCGCCGTGGGGCTCTACGGCGTGCTGCACTACTCGGTGCAACAGCGCCGGCGCGAAATCGGGATCCGGCTTGCTCTAGGGGCTCCGGTGCCGCACGTAGTTCGCCACGTATCCACTGACGTGTTTTCAATGTTGTTCCTAGGATCCGCGATCGGGCTCGGCGCGGGTCTGCTTTCCGAGCGGTACGTGCAGGCGTTGCTGTTCGAAGTGAAGGCGACCGACATCACGATGATTGTCACGCCCTTGGCTGTCCTGTTCGCGGCGGCGCTATTAGCTGCGGTACCACCGGTTCTTTCGGCCACTCGAACGGATCCTGTCAACGCCCTTCGTGCGGAGTGATCGGGGCCCCGCTAGGGTCGACAATCCTGTTTGCGTCCTTTTCCGAAGTCCCTCGTCTACCCGGATGAGGCTGGCACATGGGGCGGCAATTGCCACCCGGGAGCCAAAACAACACTAGGAGAAAGACCATGGCCACTGCACAAACCGCACGAACGGTCGAGATCGACTTCTTGTACATCGATCTCGACGTTTGCACGCGTTGCAAAGGAACGGATGAAAGCCTGGAAACGGCACTCGACAGCGTTCGCGAGGTGCTCGAGTCCGCGGGAGCCGGCGTGATTGTCAGGAAGACTCTTGTCGATACCGAAGCCAAGGCCCGAGAGTTGGGCTTTGTCTCCTCGCCGACGATCCGCGTGAACGGGACGGACATCGCGTTGGAACTTCGAGAAAGCAGTTGCGCGTCTTGTGGCGAAGCGTGCGGCTGCGAAGGCGAGATAGACTGCCGTGTGTGGCTTTATCGAGGCCAGGAGCACACGGTTGCCCCGCCACCGATGATAGTCGACGCGATTCTGGCGGCGGTTTATGCTGGGAAAGAACCGGCATCGAAGACTCCCGAGGTGAAGGCCGTGCCCGAGAATCTCCAGCGCTTTTTCGTAGCGAAAGCGGCGAAGGCGGCCTCCTGCTGCCGCGGCGTCGAAGAGCAGTCCGCGTGCTGCGAACCAGCAGCGAAGGCGGCGTGCTGTTCCCCGGCAGGGGCGGGGGCGGTGGAGTGCGGCTGCCGATGAAACAAAAGGAACCCAAACTCGACACTGCGGCCATATGGGGCGAGTTTCACTCGCGCCTGCGTGCATTCCTCTCGCGCCGGGTTCGGAACTCAGCCGACGTGGAGGACATCCTGCAGGAGGTGCTCATTCGGATCCATCGAAATGCTGACAAGCTCCACAGCCGCGAAAAACTGGCGCCCTGGCTTTTCCAGATCACGCGAAACGCGATGATCGATCACCTTAGAGCCGGCGTCAACCGCGCCAGTGTGCAACCCGAGGACTTCGATCCGCCGGCTCGGGATGCGGGCGGTGATGGGACCGAGGCGCGCGAGCTTTCGCGGTGCATGGAGCCAATGATTGCGAGCTTGCCCGAGCACTATCGAGAGGCGATTCGACTGACCGATATCGAAGGTCTCACGCAACTGGAGGCTGCTCGACGGACCGGCTTGTCGTTTTCTGGCATGAAGTCGCGTGTGCAGAGGGCGCGACAGCAGTTGCGGGGAATGCTGACAGCCTGCTGTCAGGTCGACCTGGACCGCCGCGGGGGAATTCGCGACTTCACGGTTCGCGACGCGAGCAAGTCGCCCTGCGGCCCGTGCGACCGAGGCCGGTAGCCGCCACCTATCCGGCTGCATGTTTGCCAGCAGCCCATCGAAACACACGAACTGAAAGATACATCTACAACCTAGGAGAAGCAACCATGACAACCGGCAACGCCGGAACACGGCTGGACGAAATCGCGAACGGAATCTACCGCATCAGTACCCGTCTGGACGTTGTTCCCGGTGGATTCACGTTCAATTCCTTTCTGGTGACCGGCGACGAACCGCTGCTGTTCCACACCGGCTACCGCAAGCTGTTCCCGGTAATCCGGGAAGCCATCGAGAAGGCGATGCCCATCGAGAAGTTGCGCTGGATCGGCGGATCGCATTTCGAAAGCGACGAGTTCGGGGCTCTCAACGACCTTTTGGCCGTTGCACCGAACGCTACGCCGTTTGGCTCCGAAATCGGTGTGCTGACATCTCTTGATGACTTTGCTTCCCGTCCTGCTCGCGGGTTGGCGGATGGAGAGGAGTTTTCAATCGGAGGCCGCCGGATGAAGTGGATGTACACACCCCACGTTCCGCACGGCTGGGATTGTGGTGTACTGTTCGACGTATCGAGCAAAACGCTATTCAGCGGAGATCTGTTCACGCAAGCGGGCGCCGATTTACCCCCAGTGACCGAGTCCGAAGTGCTGACAGCGAGTGAGGGGATGCGCCGAGCGATGGACTATTACGCGCATGCAACAAACACCTCTGTCATTCTCGATCGCCTGGCAAAGCTCGAACCGTCGCTGCTGGCCTGCCAACACGGGAGTGCCTATCGTGGCGACGGTGCGGCCCTGATCCGCGAACTGGCCGCCACCCTCGGAAAGGAGAAGGGGATCGTCTAGCGATCCAAGTTCATTTGGGCTCTTCCGAATCCTTGGGGCGGCCTGAGCGGCGTTCGTTCGCTGGATTCCACAACTGCACGCCGCCGAGCATCCCTTCCATGTTCGACGAGACCACCACGTTCGGCGGCAGTTCGAAGTCGATCTTCTCGGAGTTGCCTCCACCCAGGTAGAGGCGATCGAAGTTCACCAGCGCTTCCCAATTGTGCAGTGCCTCGCGGACCAGCTTGTTCCACTTCTTGTTTCCGATCTTCTTGCGCGCCGCGTTGCCGAGCCACTCCTCGTACGTTTTGCCCTTGCGGAAAGGATGATGCGCCATCTCGAGGCTGTTCACCAGACGCCCGTCATGGTAGAGCGCGCAGCCCACGCCGGTGCCGAGCGTGATCATCATTTCGAGCCCCTTGCCCGAGACCGCGCCCAGGCCTTGCACAGCCGCGTCATTCGCGCAGCGGATCGATTTGCCGAGCCTGCGCTCGAGCTCGGTGTCGATGTCGAAGCCCGCCCAGCCTTCGCCGAGGTTCGGCGCGGTCTTCACCACGCCGTTCACGATCACGCCGGGGAAGCCGACGGATCCCCTGTCGAACTCGCCCGCCGCGCGCGCCAGGCGTTCGATGGTGGCGACCACGGCTTCGAGTGTCGCCGGATGCGGCGTGTCTTCGCGGAACCGCTCAGTGAGCGGCTGCGCCGCCTCATCCACCACCATCGCTTTGATCCCAGTGCCCCCGATATCCACGCACAACGTTTTGACGCTCATTTGTTTCAATTCCTCCCAGCGTGGAAAATCACGCGTTCGCCGCGGCGAGCCCGATAGCTCCCCGGCCCGCTCACGCTCAGCGCCGTGGCGAGCGCGTCTGCACGCCATCCCCGGCGCGCGATCACGGTTACTTTTCGCGAGTTCCGCAGGGCCATGCCTGTGCGCGGATCCACGATATGAGAGTATCTCACGCCCTCTGCGTCGAAGCCCTGTTCGTCGTCGCCCGATGTGGAGATGGCCGCATGCACCAGCGCCATGGTTTCATCCAGCCCTTCGATCCCGATCCGCCAACCTCGCGTTCCCGGTGGACCTCCGCTCGCGGCCAAGTCCCCGCTCGCCGCGACCAGTGCCCGCGCGATCCCGGCGCGTTCGAGCGCGAGCAGCATTTGGTCCGCCGCGTAGCCTTTTGCGATGCCGCCGAGGTCGAGTTGCATTCCCGGGCGCAGCCGCACACGGCCCGTGCGATCCACCCGCACCGAGCGCCAATCCACCAAACGCCGCGCGGATTCGATTTCGTCCGCGCCCGGCACTCGACGCGCGCGCCGCGCCGCTCGCCACAAACGTACCACCGGACCCGCCGTCACATCGAATGCTCCACCGGATTCGCGCGCGATCTCGGTTGCTTGGCGCAGGATCGCCGCGAGGTCCGTACTCGCTTGGCCACCGGCGGCTCGGCACAAGCGGTTCAGTTCGCTGTCTTCGCGATAATCGCTCATGCGCTCGTCGAGTTCGCGCGCCCGAGCAAAGGCCGCCTGAAATCCGTTCCGCGCCTGCTCGGGTGATTCGGCGTACACGGTGACGCGGAACAGTGTTCCCATATGCGGTTCCACTGCTTCAAATCGGCTGAGCGCGGCTGCCAGGAGCAACTCGGTGAAGTACACGTCTCTCTCATTCTCACCCGCGAAAGCCCGATTGGCTGTACCCTAGAAGTTCCCCCTCTCGTGTCCGTTTCGTTCGTCTTCCAAAGCCTGTTGCGGACGTGGCGCCCCACGTTCCGCTATTTGATGGCCACCGAGACGCATGTCTATGCCTTCTCGATGGCTGCCAACGTATTGCTCTCGTTCTTTCCGTTCCTGCTGGTGATGGCTTCGATATGCCGCCACTTGCTTGGATGGAATGCCGCCGAAGAGTCGATCTACCTTGCAGTCCGCGACTATTTCCCCGCCGAGATCACGCAGTTCGTGGAACGCGATCTGCGCTATCTCGTACGCATCCGCAAGTTCGAGATCTTCAGCGTGCTGTTGCTCATGTTCACCGCCAACGGCGTGTTCGAGCCCCTGGAGGTTGCGCTCAATCGCGCCTGGGGCATTCGCCAGAACCGCAGCTTCATACGCAATCAGATCGTCAGTCTCGGCCTCATCCTGGCCTGCGGCGGCATGGCGTTCGTCTCCACCATCCTCACCGCGCTCAATCGCCAGATTTGGCAATCGCTCGGATACGGCGCCGCGCAGATCACCACGTGGATGAGCCTCGCGATCTTCAAGGCCGCCGCCGTTCCGCTCACCATCGTTGCGCTCACGCTCACCTATCGATTGCTCCCCAACGGCCGCACTGACATTCGCGCCATCGCGCCCGCGGCGGTGATCGTTGGCCTGCTGCTCGAAGCACTCAAGTACATCTACATCTGGGGATGGCAATTCTTCTGGCTGAAGCTGCGCACCGAGTACGGACCCTTCTACCACTCCGCCTCGATCGTGATGTGGAGTTTTCTTGCATCGATGATCGTGCTGGCCGGAGCAGATTGGGCCGCGCGGGCTTCGCGCGAGGCGTTACTCGCTGAAGCCTCGACCATCGAAGTGCCCGCCATCATCGTACCTCCTGAGGGCCGTCAACCTGAGCCCGCGACGGAGCCGGTCACGGAGTCAGCCCCCGAGGCGGCTGCTGAGCCCGCTACCGAGAAGCCCGAAATCCCCTCCTGTTGATAAACTCGAAAAGGAAATGAAGGAAGTCGCGAAACGGTTCGCTACGACTGTGTTGCCGGCGATCATCAAGCCGCTCCGCGTGCTGTGGAACGAGATGATCGCGTTTCTGTTTTTCGCGCTTGCGTTCCTGATGGGCCTGCTGCCGGCGTGGCGCTACTACAACCTGAAGAACGACCCTGACAATTTCCTGCGGATGATGCTCACCGGGACGTTCGGCGTCGTGATGCTCGCCTACGGTATCTATTCGATCGTCCGCGCCCGCAAGATCGGCCGCTCGTAGTAGGCCCGCTTCGGGGCGGTAGCCTAGTAAATAGGTGCGCTTCACCCGCAGCCTCGCCAAGCTCGCGGCCGCCCTCGCCGCCCTCGCGCTGCTCGCGATCCTGCTGCTTGTTCTCGCGCACACTTCCCCGGCTCGGCGATGGGCGCTCGACCAACTCCGCACGGAGCTCTCCAAGCGCGGTGCCGCATTCGATGCTGCTTCTCTCGACTACGATCTGCTGCGGCGCGAGGCTTGGCTGCGCGATGTTCGCATCGGACCCGCTCGCATGGATGGCGTCCACGCCGTGCTGGACGATCTCTCCTCCGTTCGCCAGGCGGAGCTCGACAATCTCCGCGTGAAGGTGGCGCTCGACGATCTGGCGTCCTCCGGTGGTTCATCGAGCAATCTTCGCGTTGGGCGGTTGACGGTCCGGGGCGGCACGCTCGAACTCGAACATCGTGGCCGGCGCATCGCCGCGAGGATTCCGCTCGACTCGGTGACGCTCTCGGGCTCTGCCCGGAAGCTGCACGCGGAGCTCGTTTCCACCCGTGGCAACGCGGCTCTGCCAGACCTTGCGCTGCCTCTCGATCGCCTTACGGGTTCCATCGATCTCGATGGGCCCAAGCTCTCTCTTCGCGCCTCGCTGGACTCCGCAGGATCGGCCGCCACAGTCAGCGGAACGATCGTCGACTCCGATCGACTCGCGCTTGACTACACGCTACGCTCCGACGTCGCGCGCTTCGCGTCGACTGCCAAGGGACCATTCACCGCCGCAGGCGCCATCCGCGGAACTGTCTCACAGCCCGTGGTCACTGCTCATGTCGATGGCCGCGGTCTCCACGCCGGGCCGGTGACACTAACGTCTGCGCGTACAGACGCCACCTACTCCGGATCTCGCGTTGAGCTTCGCAATTTCCATGTCGCTACGCCAGAAGGCGCAGTCAGCGGATCGGCGAATCTTGCGCTCACATCGGGCGTGAGCCGAGCGGACCTCGAGCTCACTGCGTTGGAACTCGAACCCGTCTTCGCCAGATTCCACATCACGCCCGCGATCGCCGCACGTGCCACGGGACCCATCCACGCGACATGGCCCGCGCTCGACCTCGCACGCGCCGATGCGTCCGCGGATGTCACGCTTGCCCCCACCCGCGACGCCGCCACTGCAGGCGCGATCCCGGTGGGCGGACATGCGATTGCTCACATAAGCCCTGCAGTCACGGAACTCACGCTCGACTCCGTCTCCGCACTTGACGCGACAGCCTCGGGCGGCATCGCCATCGCCCCCAATCGCGCGCTTTCCGGAACGCTCGCCATTGACTCCGCCGACATCGCAACCATCGCTCGCTTTGCGTCTGTGCCCCAACTCACCGGACCCGCGCATGCCGATCTGGTGCTCTCGGGAACTCTCGCCAAGCCCTCGGCCACAGTCTCTGCTTCGAGCCCAGCGTTGTCCTATCCGCCCGCCAAGGACGTCGTAGCGTCCGTAGCGGGAACGATCACACTCGCCGGCGCTTCGCCGCAACTCGAACTCACGGCGAGAGCGGAAAATGTTTCGGCGGCGGCGTTCGGTCCGGCCACCGGACTCCTCACTGTCGAAGCCCGCTTCCAAGGTTCAGCCACCAGTCCAACCGGATCCGCACTCATCACGGCACCGGAAATCGCCGTCTCCGGCGAAGCGCTCGGCGCACTGCGCGCGCAAGCTTCGCTCGCCGGCAAGACCGTTACGCTCGATTCGCTCCGCCTGAGCAAAGGCGATGGGTCGATCAACGCCACGGGCTCATACGCGATCTCCACGGGCCGCTACACCGCCGACGCCCGCGTCGAGCGCTTCCATCTCGATCGGGCCCCGATCACGGCACGCTCGCTCACCATGCACGTGGCGGACGAACAACTCCGCGCCGAAGGCGAGGTGGAGGCTGCTCTCGCCGCGCTCGCGCCGAATCAGAAACTCGACGGCACGGTGATGGCACGCATCGACGCTCGCGCTCCGGTGTCGAACTTCCAAGCCGCCACCGCGGACGTCGAGATTCCGCAGCTCGACTTCGCTTGGTCAGGACAGCAGATTCGCTCGCAGGTCCGGTACTGCTCGCTTACGCCAATCGCACGGTTACCGTGCGCCAGGCCGATCTGCGCTCGGGCGATGCCGCGGTCGAGCTCACCGGCGTCGCGCCCTCGAGGGACCCGGCCTCGCGCTCCAAGCCCACGCGCGCTCGCCGCTCTCGACCATCGTCCGCTTCTTCCCCGAAACAAAACTCGAAGCCAATGGAGATCTCCGCTTCGACGGTGAAGTGAAAGGTTCGCTCGAGAAACCCGAACCCGCGGGCACTCTCGCCGCCAACGCAGCCACGCTCAGCGCGCCAGGGCTGCCCGCACCGTTGCGCGACCTGCAACTGAACGCCCGGATCCAAGATGGCGCTGCTCACATCGACACGCTCACCGCGCTCTTTGCCTCCGCCCGCATCGCCGCAACTGGCGATATGCCGCTGCCTCCGCGCCAAGGCCCCGGCCGCTTCCACGCGACCATCGACGATCTCGATCTCGCATCCATCCCTGGAATGCCCGCCTCTCTCTCCGGCCACACCTCGGCGCGCATCGAAGGCTCTGCCGCCGCGCTCGATCTTCATTCTCTCCGCGCGACGCTCACACTGCCACGCCTGGAGTTCGACGCTGGCGACCAGCACTTCGAGCAAGACGGCGAGTCCACCATCGCAGTGGAAAACGGAGTCGCCACCGTGCAGCGCCTGAAGCTCACCGGAACCGAAACCACGCTCGACGTCAGCGGGACCGCGGGCCTCGAAGGCGAGCGACCGCTTGCGCTCGATGTCGCCGGGCGGTTCGACGCGGCGATCCTCACCGTGGCCAGCGCCAACGCGCGCGCGGCCGGCGCAACGGACCTGAAGCTCTCCATCCGTGGACCCGCCACCAAGCCCGCGATCATGGGATTCATCGAAACTACTGACGCGCAGGTCACGCTCGCCGACCCAGCTATCGCCGCTGAGAACCTCGCCCTGCGCACCGAGTTCACGGGAGATCGGGTCGACATCACCAGCTTGAAAGGCGACATCAACGGCGGCCAGATGCGCGGCCGCGGCACGGCGTCGATTGGCGATGGCAAACTGAGCAGCGTCAATCTCACAGCCACCATCGCCGATGCGTTCCTCGAGTATCCGCGGGGACTCAAGTCGCGCGCCAATGCCGCGCTGGCGCTTCGCGGCGATTCCACCGCACTCGCCCTCACCGGAAACATCAACGTGATGGAAGGCTCATACCGCGACGCGATCACCATCGAGCGCGGACTTCTCGGCGGTTCTTCGAGCGCCGCTTCCTCTGATCTTGCGCGCGTCCGTTGGGATGTGCAGGTTCGCACCGTTTCGCCGATCGCTATCGACAACAACATCGCCCGCGCCGGCGTCACCGCGGACCTCCACGTAGTAGGAACGCCCGCGCGTACCGCGCTCACCGGCCGCGTGGATCTCGAACAAGGCGGCGAAGTCACGCTCGGCGAACGCAAGTACATCATCGAACGCGGCGCCATTCGCTTCACGAACGATCAGCGCATCGAGCCGGTGCTCGACCTCGAAGCCAAGACACGCGTCTCCAATTACGACGTTACGCTCCACGTGGAAGGCGAACCCGGCAAGAAGCTCGACACTACGTTCACGTCCGATCCGGCATTGCCCGAGCCCGATGTGGTGGCGCTTGTGGCCACCGGGCGCACGCTCGAAGAAAGCCGCGGCGCCGAAGCCGACATCGCCAAAGAGCAGTTGCTCTCATACCTCACTGCGGGGCTCGGCGGCTCACTCACGGGCCGCGCGCAGCAGATGCTCGGGCTCAGCCAGGTCCGCATCGAGCCGAGCCTCATCGCCGCGGAAACCGAACCCACCGCGCGCCTCACGCTCGGCCAGGACCTCACGCGCCAGTTCGGTCTGATTTATTCGATGAACCTCCGCGACGCGCGCGACCAGATCTGGGTGGGGCGCTATGACCTGACGCGGCGCTTCTCCACCCGCGCCGTTCGCCAAGCCGACAACACGTACCGCTTCCAGTTCCAGCACGACGTTCGTTTCGGTGGCAAGCCCGATCCTTCGCGTGAACCGCAAGCCTTTCGGCGTTCCAGGAAGATCGGCAAGGTGAGTATCGAAACGGCGGGCGCGATCCCAGAGAAGGACGCCGCGAACATGCTCGCGCAGCGCACGGGCCGCGGCTTCGACTTCTTCCGGCTGCGCAAAGGCACGGACCGTGTCCGCGATCGGCTCCGTTCGCGCGGGCTTCTCGAAGCGACGCTGCACGTGGATCGTGAGGAGACTGAGTCCACCATCGATCTCGCCGTGCACGTGAAGCCCGGACCATCAGTGCAACTCGTCTTCGAAGGCTGGGACCCGCCCGGCGCGGTGCGCAAGAGCGTTCGCGAGGCTTGGTCCGCTGGAGTTTTCGATGCGCAGCGCATGCGCGACTCCACTCGCGTGCTGCAGCAGGGGCTCGCGGCGGCGGGCTTCCTGCGCGGATCCGCCAAGGCCACCGTTTCGCAAGCCAGGGAGAAGCGCGTGCTCTTCGAGATCCATCCCGGCGAGCGTTTCGGGCGTATCGAGATCCGCTTTCCCGGAGCCACCGCCATCAAACCCCGCACGCTTGCGCGGTTGGTGAAGCAACAGAAGCTCGGCGCGAAGGCGCAGTCAGAACCCGAGGCCGTCATCGCCGCAGTGGAACGCTTGTACGGCGAGGATGGCTTTCTCGATGCTCGCGCCGGGCCGCGCAAGATCGAGTTCACCAAGGGCACCGCGTTGATCGACTTTCCGGTCAACGAAGGCCAGCGCTATCGCGCCGGCGAGATTCGGTTCTCCGGTGCGACGATTCCCCAGAGCGACCTCGTCGACGCGATCCAGCTCGAAGACACGGTTACTCTCGCTACGGGCGACCAAGCGCTTGCTGCCGTTCGCGACCTCTACGCCGCCCGCGGCTACAACAACGCTGAGATCGAACTCGCACTCGCCCGGCATCCCGAGACCGCTCGCGTGGACCTCGACTTCCGCATCCGCGAAGGCACTCAGCGCGTGCTCGGCGAACTCCGCGTGGAAGGCAACGAGTACACGAGCGATGCGTTGATCCGCAATCAAATCGGCATCGCGCCTGGACAGCCGGTCGGCAGCCTCGATCTCTCGCGCGCTCGCCGTAACCTTTATTCCACCGGAGCTTTTGCACTCGCCGAAGTGGAACCGCAGCCCACGGGCGATCAAGTGAACCTGGTGGCGCGCGTGCGCGAGGTGCGCCCGTGGGAGCTGCGCTACGGCGCTTTCTACGACACCGAGCGCGGACCCGGCGGCATCCTCGACTTCGCCAATCGCAACATGCTCGGCAACGCGCGCGTCATCGGGCTGCGCACGCGCTACGACTCCGAGCTCCGCGAAGCACGCGCCTACTTCAGCCAGCCGTTCCTGCGAAGCCTGCCGGTGCGCACCGTCGCTTCCACCTTTATTCGCCGCGAGGTCGCTGCCGATTTCATCACCGATCGCAACGGCGTGGTGCTCAACGAGGAGTTTCGCTGGCGCGGCAAATACACTCTCGCCGCCGGATACCGCTTCGAGCGCGCTCACACGTTCGAGAAGCAGCCCGATCCCGTGTTCCCCTTCGATGTCCGCATCCGCATCGCGCCGGTCACCGCGACGTTCGCTCGCGAAACCCGGGATGATCTGCTCGACGCCACTCGCGGTTCGTTCCTTTCGGGCGCATGGGAGTGGGGCGCGGCGCCGTTCGGGTCAGAGCTCAGCTTTGTGAAATACTTTGGCCAATATTTTCGCTATTTCCCACTGACGAAGCCGGCTCTCATTCCGTGGGCGGGGGTGTGGCGGCCGCGTTGGGTCTACGCGGCGGGTGTTCGTACCGGACTCGCCGGTGGACTCGCGGGCCAGGAACTCGTCGAAACCGAGCACTTCTTCGCCGGCGGCGGAACTACCGTGCGGGGCTTCGAGCAGAACCGCCTCGGTCCGCAACTCGGCTCCCACGCAACCGGCGGGAACGCCGTGTTCATCATGAATCACGAGCTTCGTTTTCCGCTGTGGCGCTTCATCGATGGCGTCAGCTTTGTCGACGCGGGCAACGTCTTCGCGCGCGTGGCGGACTTCCGTCTCTCTGATCTGCGAACTTCAGCGGGACTCGGCCTGCGCTTGCGGACGCCTTACTTCGTACTGCGCCTCGACTATGGCGCGAAGATCGACCGGCGCCCCGGAGAGTCATTCGGGCGCTTCTTCTTCAGCATCGGCCAAGCCTTCTGACGGCGCGGCAGCGTAGTTCGCCGGCGGCCCCGGACTCAAAAGATCAACTTCGCAGCGAACTGAATCAGCCTCGGCGTATTCGCCTGTCCCCCAATCACGCCGAACGTCCCCGGATTGTTGATATTCGCCGCCGGACCACTGAACACTACCCGGTTGAAAATATCGTAGAACTCGCCGCGTACCTGCAGGAACAGCGACTCGGTGAATCGAACGTTCTTGAAGAACGACATGTCCTCGTTGAGATAGAACGGCGTGCGCACGTGCGGCATCCGCGGCGGAGCGTTGCCGAACGTGAATGCTGCCGGCTGCGAGAACGCGTTGATGTTCAGATACCGGTCCCGCGCCGGATCGAACGAACTCATCGCCACCGAACTCCGCACGTCCGCCGACAGCCAGTTGGGCCGGTTCCCGCCGCCGAACAGCGGCAGCGCCGGACCGCCACTCACGCCGATGAGCGTGCCCGAGCGGTACGTGTTGATGCCGTTCATCTGCCATCCGCCAATCACTTTGTCGAGCACCGGGTGCATCCCCGAGCCGAACTTCTTGCCGCGCCCGAAAGGCAGCTCATAGTTCCACGAAAGGATAAAAATGTGCGTCTGATCGCCGCCGACGGTCGTTCTTTCCAATCGCCGATTGAACGTGTCGATGCCGCGCGCGCCGCCGCCGCCGGCCGTGTCGCCGAAGATGTCGCCGCCGGGGAAGCCGATGTTCTTCGCAAGCGTGTATGCGCCCAGGAACGACAGCCCCGACGAATACCGCTTCTGCAGACGCATCTGCATTGCGTTATAGAAGTTGTACCCAGTAGGCTGATACATGTCGTCGATGTTCGTGTACTGCGGATACGCGCGCAGCGCCTGCGCTACCGATCCCGTGAATCCCGCGTAAGGCCGCGAAATGCCGGCCGCGGCCGCTTGCGGCGACCCGATATCGGCAAGTAGAGTCTGTCCCAGGCTCAGATACTTCGGATCCACTTGATTGGGATTCTCGAGCCCGGTCCACGTGCCGCTCGACTTCGTGCCTACATAGGCGAGATCGAGCATGATGCCCGCCGGCAATTCGCGTTGGATATCGAACGTCCAGCTCTGCATCAGCCCCATTCGATTGGCGTGCCAGTTGACCAAGCTCACGCTGCCGTTGTTGTTCAACGCCGGATCGAAGATCGGTGGCTTGCGCGGATTCGCTGGGTAGCCTTGATCGAAGGTGAAGGCCGGCGTGACGCCTTGGTTCGTGGAGGTGTAACTCGGTTGCAGTCCGAAGCCCGAGCACCAGAAGTTGCAGCCGTTCAACCGGCCCGTGGCGGTCTCGATGCGGAAGATTCCGTACCCGGTGCGGATCACCGTCTTCTTGTCCGGGGCGTAGGTCATCGCGAATCGAGGCGAGAATCCTACCTTGAATGTGCCGAACACGTCGAACGTGCCGGTTCTACCCTCGCCGTTGCCCAGGAACACGAGTGCTCCCGGCCTTCCGCCCGCGCCCGGATTGGGCCGCGCCAGATCGAGGAACGCGATGATGCCTTCTTTCTCCTTCGCATAGAACGGCAGCTCGTAACGCAGCCCCGCCGAAATCGTCAGCTTGCGGTTCACCTTGATCACGTCTTCGAAGTAAGTGGCGAACAAGTCGTCTTTGTAGTGGCGCAGCGGAGCGGGCACAGCGGAATTAGCCGAGAACACCTGGCCCAGCAGGAAACTCGCGAACGGATTTCCGAACCGGGCGAAGTCGGCCGAGTTCGGATTCGACGTGGAGAGCGCGTTGAAGTTGAAAGTGCCGCCTTCGTTGCGGCGATCAAGCACCGTCATCTCGCGCCGCCGCCACATCACACCCATCTTGAGTTGATGCCGGCTTCGGATCCAGCTCAGATCTTCCGACCCGCTCCAGTTCTGGAAGAACTGCGGATCGGTGCCGTTGTTGTTGGAATTGCCCAGGCTGGCGTACGAGGTCGGCCCGCTGAAGTTGAGAATCGGGAAGCCGCGCGACTCCGCCGGGATCCCCGGAATCTGCAGCACCTTGTTCCCCTCCCGCGGATCGAGCCGCCACCGCGACCACGTCGGGCTCGTCGGCGTATAGCCGATTCCCACCCGATTGAGCAGCGTCGGGCTGATCGTGTACGTGTGGTTGAAGCGATAACCGCTCGCCTCGGTGGGAGTGTCGCGGAAGCCCGGATTCAGCTCTCCCGCAACCGGACCGTTGATCTGCGTGTTGCCATGCACCCACCAGTACGCCGCCGAGATGCGCTGCTTGCTCGAGATCTGATGATCGATTTTCAGGCTCCAGTCATTGTCAGTCGATGGCTGATTGGAGCGATTGACGTAGTTGTTGAAGTAGCCAGACGAGTCCGCCTGCGGGATCAGCGGCAGCGTGCGCGAAGCGACTCCGGTGATGCGCGACCGTGGAATCACGTTGCCCGTGAACGGATCGCGCGTGAAGCCGCCCGCGCCGTCCGCGCGCGTCGTACCCGGATCGTAGATCGGGAATGGATAGTCGCTGAAGTTGCCATCGCGTTGGATCGTCGTCGGGAGCGTAGTGAGCGCGCCGGTGGGAACGCCGCCGCGCAGATTGAAGCCCGAGTAGGCGAAAAAGAAAAAGGTGCGGTCGCGCCCGTTGTACTTGGGCAAAATCACCGGACCGCCGAACGTTCCGCCATACTCGTTCTGGCGCAGCAGCGGCTTGGTGCGGCCGCTGAAGAAGCTGCGCGCATCGAACTTGTCGTTGCGCACGAACTCGAACAGGTCGCCGTGGAATTTGTTCGAGCCCGATTTGAGCGTGAAGTTCAGCACGCCGTATCCGCCGCCGTATTCGGCCGGATACATCGTGTTCTGAACCTTGAACTCCTCCACCGCTTCGTAGGGCGGGCTCGCTTCCGCGATGAAACCGGGCGCGCCGATGTTGTTCATGTCGATGCCGTCGATGAGGATTTCCGCGCTGAAGCCCGGAGCGCCGTTGATCGACTTGTTCCACTGCGTGCCGGTCACGCCCGGCGTGAGGAACACGAAGTTCTCGATCTGCCGCCGGCCGGTTGCGCCCGTGGTGGCAGCGCCTCCGAGTGAGATCGGCAAGTCGAGAATCGTCTTGGTCTGCATCACAGTGCCGATCTCGGCGGTGGTGGTCTCGAGACGCACTTCGCCTCCGGACACCGTGACCGACTCGGTAACCTCGCCCACCGCGAGCGTGAAGTCGGCGGTGCTGGTGGTGGCCGTGCTCACCGTTACCGGCTCGCGAACGCTGCTCTTGAATCCGGCGTGGCTCACGGTCACGCGGTAGCGTCCAGGCCGAAGACTCGGAGCCAGGTATTCGCCGTCCGAAGTGGAAGCGACGTCAACCTCCGTGTTGTTGTCGAGGTTGCGGAGTTTGACCGAGGCGCCAGGAACGCCGGCGCCGGTGGTGTCAGAAACGCGTCCGGTGAGTCCACCGAGGCTGCCTTGACTGGCAGCGGGCGGAGCGGTCATCAGGGCAAGAGAAAAGACAAGTGCGAACGAAAACGAGGTGCGCATTCACGGTCCCCTTTCGTGGGCTGTGCGAAAGTGATCGTAGAACTTCTATCGCTTTCGCGGCTCGAGCGCAAGGGGAGGCCTGTCTTTTTTTTTGTTGCTTTTCGTCCGAGGCCTGTAGTTGCCGTTGGCTCGGGAGGGTCTTGGAGAATGGCGCACGTGGCTCAGCGCTGCCAATCGCGGTGACACGAATGGATGAGTTGACTAGCGCCTAGGCCAGCCATAATGCCCGTGTGCAACTCGAGAACCCGATCGAATTCCGGAGGCCGAGATGTGCTGTAGTCTGTCGGTCCCGGCGTTCTTTGCCTTCGGACTCGCAGTCGCCGCCGAACTCGACTGTGAGTCCGTGAGGGAAGCCGGAGCCGGCAAGCCGGGTGTTCCCTTCGTTGGCTCGCTGGTCCGCTTGGTCTGCGAGGCTGCGGTGGATGCAGCCGTGACTGCCGATACGTTGCCGATACCGGTCCGCCTCGTGGGACTCGGCGTCATGATCGGTGGCAACGACGCGCCGATTCTGGCCGCGGCCAAACTCGATGCCCGGCGGGTCAAGATT
This sequence comes from Bryobacteraceae bacterium, assembly GCA_046331625.1. GTDB lineage: Bacteria > Acidobacteriota > Terriglobia > Bryobacterales > Bryobacteraceae > JAXLQL01. Next base: position 140,208 of record JAXLQL010000016.1, on the reverse strand, counting down.
CTGGCCCAGGTGCCGTGGCAAGCTCGAACTTCTCTCGTGAATCCCGAGACCAGCGCCGGAACTCACGCTCCTCGAACCGTCGAAGTGTTCTTGGTGCGGGCGAACAGCGCGGATCCGCACGGCGGGAAAGCTACCTGAATACCAGCGCCGGCGAGTTCCTGCGAGGCACTGCTGGCAGCCCGCTGGTCCTGCACTCGGACACGTATGAACTCGTCAGCGAGAAGAGGCCGGCGCGACTCGATGAAGTCCTGACCGCATTCGTGGCTGGCATTCGGCCACCGGAGCCCGCAGTGCCGGATGGAGTGCCATTTTCCGCCATTCCGCTCGCGCCGCTCACCATGCGTCCCGAAGCGGAAAACCTCGACGTGTACTCAGTCGTGGCCGGAGGTGGTTCGGGCGTTGCGACCGCCGCTCCAAGGAACGAACCATTCTTTTTCGGCGGAGCCCCCAGGTTGGTGGGCGTCTTCCAGGTCAACTTCGTTCTTCCCGCTGGCAACCCCAGCCCATACGGGAACCGAACTGCAACGCCTCTTCTTTTGCGAAGATCCTATTGCTCGAGAGCCCCTGCTTTGTGCACCGGGAGCTTGGCGCGGCTCTATTTCGCGACGACTGTGAGCGACGCGGTGAACCTGCCGATCAGCCTTGATTGAATCTCGCGACGCAGATCGAGACGGGACCGAATGGACTCGTGCGGCCTCCTGACGTAGATCTCGTCCGCCAGGATCGCCGCGAGACGCTGCTCGTCAAAGCGCTCGAAGGCGGAGCACCACGGAGGCTCTGGATTTTAGTGTAGAATGATAGGCCCATGGAGCAGAATACCAGTACGCTTAGTACCACAGGGTCAGCGGCGCTGTCCTTCATTACTGCGCTGCTGCTGTTTTTGATAACCCGCTCGGGTGACATCCAGATCTGCGTCAAGGCGGAGGCTCATCGGACCGCAGCCGAGACCAAACTAATACACCGAGGCTTGAGGCGCAGCATCCTTCTGGACGGACTCGTTTTCGTGCCTGCCAGCGTCCTGTTGGGGCTTCTGATCGTTTTCCCGCTCGTTGAGCCTCTTGCGAAACCTCTAGACAACCGGTTCGTCGCGTCAGCGACTGGGCTTATAAGCTACGGGTTTCCCTTTGCGACCGTGCGTGCACTCGTCGTGCGGTTCGCGCTGAGGGCACTAAGGGAATTCGCCAGTGTCGCCCACGAAGAACTGAGGGAAGATCTCGAGGTAGCTCAGAAGGAAAGGGCGGAAGCTGCGGCGAACCGCTGAAAGGAAGTCTGTGGCGAAGGCATTCTGCTTATGAGTACAAGCAACATGATGAGTTCTGTCACGGGTTCCACGGTGTGGCTGCTCAACACACTAGGTTGGCTTAGCATTGTCGATGATCGGGTCCTCAATCGCTATCTCTCGAGTCTGGATGCCGAGGGGCTCCGCCGCTCAACCTTCGTACTGGGCGGGCTTGGAAGCGTTGGCGCGTTAGCAACCGCCTTGTCAATCGCGCTCGTAGCGATGATACACCCGGCCGCGCTACAACCTCTCTCGCCAGAATCAGTGGCTCGGGCGCACCGCATGCGCGAATATCGGTACGACTCCGATGTGCGACGGTCTCGTGCACTGGGCGCCGCAGCTGCGGACGATTTGTCAGCCGCGATCAGGGCTTACAAGGACGCACAAGCTACCACAGACATGACTGCTCTCGCCAGATTACACGAACTCCGTGAGGCCCATTCTGCCTCAAGAGAGTCCGCTCCCACAGACGCCGCTACTGAAGCCGCGTCAGGGGCGCAAGCCAGACAGGCCGCTGAGGCACCGCTAGTGGCCGCCACCCATAGGGCGCTCGCCGCCGAACGCAGAGCAAGTGCGGCTGAACGAAGAGCGTCCGGTGCTGAAGCCGAGGCTAGGGCCGCCGCCAAAGCTACAGCGGAGGCTGAGGCCAGAGCTGCGGCAGCCGAGACCAGAGCAGCCGCCGAAGTTAGACTAGCCGCGCGACCAAGCGGGACACTCTCGATTGACGGGGCTATGCCAACGGAAGCAAGCAGATTCGCCCAACTTTACGAACTGCTGGGCCTGGAGCTCATGTCGATTGGCGATCTCGACGAAGCAGCGAGGTCTGCCGAAAGCTCCGCAGAGATCAACAGGCGCCTATATGGCCCGGACCACGAAAACACGAGGAGGGTCGAGCGGTTACTTGAGGTGATACGGATCACAAGGATCGCTTCCCCGCGTCTGGGGCGGCCTTGAGGACGAACCACACCTTCACGATCGGGCTCCACCGACTCGGCATCCGCCCACAATTCCCGCTTTGCTTCCCGCGCCTTGATCTCCGCGTAGTCCCTCGCTTTGCTCCCGAGACCCACATACGAATCCGAGGCGGACCAACTCACGCTTCAGGCCTTGCCCATCACGAAATATCACCTCGGCGACAAGCCGACCGTAACGGTCCGTGCTGCGAACAAGTTGCGAACAAGGAGCGTGGCTACGTGCCAGCCCCGACACCGGCCCCGCCGTGCGCGGTTCACGAAGATCGTGCGGCATCCCTCATTCGTGAGCAAGTTCCGAGTCGCTGATTTGGCGCCCAGCGTCGTTGCGAATCTTCCCATTACTTGACCCTAGTGAGCCCTCCGCTGCGCTCGGCGGGTTTCCCAGAGGCCGCCCGACCACCTGCAACCGCCTCAAGAGTCAGTCCGAACAGCAGGGCGTCGACTTCGCCCAAGGGCAGACAAAGGTCCTTCGCGATATCAGCCTTGGTGATTCCGCCCTCCTGATATAGGTCCTTGAGAATCGCCTGCCAAACCTTCGACGACTCGCGCGCGCCTTCGTTAGGCTCCTTGGTGCGAAATCCACGTTTGCCGATCTCTATGCACAGTGATCGATAGTGCCAATCTGATAGCAACTCCAGCCTGTGGAGTCTGTACACAAGGGCGGACAGAGACACGCCCCATCGAGCCTTCAGTGTCTTCAACGACGCAAGCGTAGCGAACTTCGGGGCACTCGCAATCATGCTGTGACGCGGCATCAAAAACGAAGAGGCAAAAGCATCGGCGTGCCCTTCTAGCTCTCGGCTATTGTTGCAGGGGCCGTGTCTATGGAGCGCCAAGTGGGCGAGTTCATGGGCGGCATCGAACCTGCTTCGCTCTGCGGACTTGAAGTTGTTCAGCATAACGATGGGAGTATCACCGGCCCACATCGAGAAGGCATCAACTTCCTTGGATTCCAATGACAGCGAAAATGCTCTCACTCCCTTCGACTCAAGCAGGTGAACCATGTTCCGTATCGGCAACTCGCCGAGCCCCCACAGTCGCCGTAGAGTATCTGCGGCTTCCTCCGGTGTGCTCGACAGATGGCGGAGGTCGGGAACCTCACTCTGTGGCAGTTCGAATCGCTCCTCAATCCACCGGTTGAACATTAGCGCGAGCGCGCCTTGGGCCAGAGCCATGTCGCGCCGACCGGCGGTCATGGTCGAGAGTGATCGGAAGCTCACCCCCTCCTCGTGCGGTGTCTCCAGATCTTCGCCAAAGAAGAAGTCGATTGGGAACTCAAGAACCTCTGACAACCGGGCAAGCGGGACTTCGCTTGGAACGATGTCTCCGGCCTCGTAGGCTCTTATGGTTCGGGCGTCTACCAAGAGTTGCTTCGCGAGCGCAGTTTGATTCGTGCCCCTACGCCTTCGAGCCAGAGCCAACCGGGACGGGTTGAACTCGTTCGGTTCCTGGCGATCAAGCACGCCTTCGAATCTCGACCACTACTTCCGGTGTGCTGGGAGGGCCGCTTGGGCCTGGCTTGCCCTCGAAGTTCGATGTGTCATCCAGGTCGATCGGCTTGAGGATGATTCGCTTGTCGAAGTGAGTAGGGCGCTGCTTCTCGTATCGTACCGGACGTGACAGTTCTGCTCTCGCTTGGCGGGTCTTCGGATCCACGTATATCAATAGAAGCCACACCACGAAACCCTTGATTTGCAGCAAGCCGGCCTGCGCAGGAGCGGCAACATCAAACAGACTGAATTGCAGCGCGTTGAATTCCACTGCATTCTTCAACGTGGGTCCCTTCGGTGACCGGGTGGACGGTGAGCCCAACTCCCGCCCAGTGGCGTTGTCCCCGCCGGCAATGGTGACGACGATTCCGAGCCTTGGTTCAACGGTCAAACCTTGGTTCTGCCAACTCCTGGGTTCCCAGCCTCGCGAGACAGTCAAGTCCCGAAAAGCACGCACCTCCTCAAACCAAGCCACGGATCCACCAGCAGTTGGCGGGTGATTGCTGGTCATTCCTGCCCTGGCTAGCACTCCTTCCGCGGTCACTTGGTTCAAGATCTCTGGGGTCAGATTCAAGAGCCCAAGCTGCTCCTCGACACTATCTCCAACGAAAACCGATTGCCGTTCTGGTGTCAATGATCCTCCTCTAAATTCACAGGGTACCATGGCGCTTCCTATTTTTCAACCTCAGATGAGGAGAAAAAATAGGATGCATCGTACCGGGTGCTCTGCTTTCAGCAGATGGAGGAGGGATCACTTCCCCCGAATGATCCCGATCGAGTAGTTGATCAGCCAGCCCAAGGCCCGGTCAATCGACAATGCCCGAGCTATAGCGACGTAGTGGAGCAGTTTGATCCACTCAGCTTTCCAGCGGCGGCCCTCTTTCAGGGTGTCGAAGTATTCAGCACGGAGGTCAGCAACCATTTGCTTGATTGCTTCATTGGTGGTCTTGCGGCAAAGATGGCTTGCGAATGTAAGCAGCCAAGAAGAGGGTGGGTGCACAATCCGCTTAGGCGGGGCAGTACTGCGAAGTATGTCATCCGCCCGATTCCAGAGCGGTCGGAGCGGCGGCACGCCGGGCGGAACGAGTCCTTCCAAAGCGATCATCATGATCGCCTCGCTGGGCGGCGATCTGTCTTCGCCAGATGCCCAGAGCCTGAGGTCTTCGATCATGCGGTCGCGTTCCGCACGGTGCCATCTCCTCCAGATCCAACGTCGGTACGCCACTTCTAGAGGACTACCATTGTCCACCGAGCGCATTTGCCCCTCCTAATGCCAAGCTCGCCTCCGCCCCCTCGTAGGCCCGCAGCACCCTCGCCCCGAATCCCGTCGCCCAGTACATCCTCCGCGGAATCCCGATCTCAGGCCTCGGCCTCGCCTCCTCGCGCGACTCAACCAGCCCCTTCTGCGCCATCCGCTGCAGGGTCACGTAGATGGACCCACGCTTGAGCCCGCCGCCCGCCGCTTCGATCAGCTCAAGGCCGAACATCTCCTTGCCGCCACCGACCAGCAGCTCAAGAATGATCCGCTCGGTGCGGGGCAGTACGGGAAGGCGCTCGTTTTCCAACATCAGATACAGTCTATCAGAGTCCACTCTTACAGTCAATATCAATCGTTTGCCTTTGAGGACAGAGGGTGGAGCGGTCTTAGGCGAACGTTCGCCTACCCCGCTGTTCGTCAACTCCTGCTCTATTGCGAGGGTCTTGACCATTTCGTCGGGCGATCGGGCGACTTACCAGCTTGACAGAGCTGACTTGGGCAAGATGGTGGCACTCGACGGGCACCGCTTTGCCTGGCAAGACAGCAAGGCGGATCAGATCCGCCGCCTCGCCGCCGACTTCACCGGGTGGAAGCGCAACCCAAGTTCGAAGCGGAGGTGGAGAACGTTGCGCGGGCGCTACGGGCTCACGACGGTGCCCGGGAGCAGCCACCGATCTCGCGCCTGCGTCACAGCCCCGAAAACACCAGACGCCGCCTACTCGATGGGCTGAGCCCTTACCTGGCTCGCGCAAAAACTCAAGACAAAACCACCCCGTCCTGTTTCCGCGAAGGCCCATCACGTGTACTGAAAAAAAATCTCATTCCCCCCAACCCACTGATCCCCAACCACTTCCCCGCCGACGCCTCCCTTCGATTTTGCAAGAACCCACCACCCTCGCGCGACCCTCGAATCAGGATGCAAGGCCTCCGCCCGCACCCACCCACGCGCCGCCACGCGCGCCGAAACCACACACCAAGGAGAATTCCCATGAAAACCTCGGAAGCCAAAATCGCCGCCAACCGCCGCAACGCAACCCGCTCCACCGGACCCCGCACCGCCTCCGGCAAATCCCGCGCCGCAACGAACTCCCTCAAACACGGCGTTTTCTCCCGCGCAACGGTAATTCCCGCCATCGGCGAAGAGAACTCCGCCTATGACGAATTCGTCGCTGCGCTCCACCGCCATTTCCAACCCGCAAACCCCGTCGAAGCCCTCCTCGTCAATGACTTCGCCGATGCCCAGTGGCGCATCAGCCGCGTCCGCCGCGCCGAAGCCGGCCATTTCGACACCCTCTGCTCCGAGCTCTACGACAAGTCCCTCATCGCCGATGGCAGCGAGTCTTTCTCCCCCACTTACGGAGAATGGACTCAACCCGGCCGCGGCGAAAACCGCCTCCTCGGAGACGCCTTCGCCATCAGTTGCTCCGCCGGCAGTCCCCTCAACAACTTCTCCCGCCACGAAGCGCGCCTCCGCCACGCCGCCTACCGAGCCCTCGATCATCTCCTCGAGTTGCGCCGCGCCAAACCAGCGAACGGCGAAAACGAACCCAAAACCCCAATCATTCCAACATCGATGTAAAAGGCGGACCTGTGGTCCGCGGCGGAAGCTTCTGCTCCCGCCCATCAAGTCGTAGGCGGGCCTGTGGCCCGCGGCGGGACGTCCCGTCCCGCCCACCAACTCCGAAAGGACCAATCCATGCACCGCGGCTCCATCTGCTCCCACCCCGGCCGCGCCGCCGTCGAAGCGGCCGCCGCCACCGGCTCTGTCTGCCAAGTCAGCCGCCAGTTCGCGCTCCCCGTGGCCGAGCTCTACCATCACCTCACCGTCCACCTCCCCATCCCCAAACCCATACCCGAGGACCCCGTCTCTGACGCCCTCGAAAAACTCGACCACGCCGCGGCGGACCTCATGGGCAAAGCCACCATCCCCTCCGTCGACCCGCGCCTCACCGCCCGCGTCCTCGGGCTCCGCCAGCGCCAGCTCGAATCGCTCGTCCGCATCCAAGCCGTCCGCGCCAAAGCCACGCCACCCGACCTCGCCCGCACCGGCGAATGGGCCGAACTGCGCTCCGCCATCCTCTACGCACTCGCGCCCTTCCCCGATGCGCTCGACGCCTTGGCCACTCACCTCGAGCGCCGCGAGGGGCTCCAGTGAGGCGCCGGCTCCAGCCGGATCTCCTGCACTCTGTCAGTAAGGTCCGCTGGTTCCAGCACGCCACTGGACTTATGCCTGACGCCAAGCAAACCGAGGTCCTCGAGAGCCGCTCCGCGCGCATCTTACTCAATTGTTGCCGCCAGTGGGGTAAGTCCACCACTACTGCGGCGCGGGCTGTCCACCAGGCGCTCTATCGCCCCGGGACCTTCGTCCTCGCCGTCAGCCCCACCGTCCGCCAGACGGTCGAACTGTTCCGCAAGATGGAAGCCATGCTCGTCCGATGCGGCGTCCACCCGCGCGGTGACGGCGATCATCCTGTCTCGCTCGCGCTCCCGGAGGGCTCCCGCATTGTCGGCGTTCCGGCTCGCGAAGCCAATATTCGGGGCTATTCTTCGGTGGATTTGTTGATCGTCGACGAAGCCGCCCGCGTACCGGACGCCGTGTACCATGCCCTCCGTCCCATGCTCGCCATTCGCGGCGGAGCCATCGTGCTCCTGTCCACTCCATGCGGCGAACGCGGCTTCTTTCATGCGGAATGGACGAACCGCCTCGCGCACTGGGAGCGGATATCCGTCAAAGCCACGGACTGCCCCCGCATCGCACCCGCGTTTCTCCGCGAAGAATACGAAGCCCTGGGCGATTTCTGGTTCCGCCAGGAGTATCTCTGCGAATTCCACGCCGCCCCCGGCCAGCTATTCACAGACGAAATGATCGCCCGCGCCGCCGCCCCGAACGAAAAGAGCTGGTTCTAACGCGATGCACCGAATTCCGTGTGGGGCAGGCTTCAGCCTGCGCGGGACTTCAGTCCCGCTGCCCCTACGCCAACATCTTCTTCACCACATTCCCATGGACATCCGTCAACCGAAAATCCCGGCCCATGTACCGATACGTCAACCGCGTGTGATCGAATCCCAGGCACTGCATGATCGTCGCCTGCAAATCATGCACGTGGGTTTTGTCCTCGGTCACGAAGAACCCCATCTCGTCCGTCTTGCCGACCACTTGTCCGCCCTTGATTCCGCCGCCTGCCAGCCACATGCTGTAGCCCTGCGGATGATGGTCGCGACCCGCGTTGTCCGCTTCCATCGTGTTCCGGATCTCGCACACCGGCGTCCGTCCGAACTCGCCGCCCCACACCACCAGCGTCGAATCGAGCAGCCCGCGCCGCTTCAGATCCCGCACCAGCGCACCGGCGCCGCGATCGGTCTGGTCGCAGTTGTCCTTCAGCTTCTTGTTGAGCTGCGTGTGGCTGTCCCAACTCGCGTTCATGATCAGGATGAACCGCACGCCGCGCTCCACCAGCCTCCGCGCCAGCAGGCAATTCGTCCCATAGGCACGCGTCTTCGGATCATTCACGCCGTACATCTCGAGCGTCTCGGGCGACTCCTTCGAAAAGTCCACCAGTTCCGGACCCGCCGACTGCATCCGGTACGCCAGTTCATACGAAGCAATGCGCGAGGCGATCTCGGCATCGCCGGTCGCTTCCATCCGCGCTTCGTTCAAATCGCGAATCGCGTCGAGGCTCGCGCGCTGGCTTGCCGAACTCACGCCACCGGGGTTCGACACATACAGAATCGGATCGCCCGAACTGCGCAGCAGCGTGCCCTGATACGTCGACGGCAGAAACCCGCTCGAGAAGTTCGAAGCGCCGCCGCTCGTGCCCGCGCCCGACGCCAGCACCACGAATCCCGGCAAATTGCGCGACTCGCTCCCGAGCCCGTACACGCTCCACGCGCCGAGCGTCGGCCGGCCCACCACCTGCGATCCGCTGAACATCAGGCACTGCGCCGGGTGATGATTGAACGCATCCGTCGTCACCGATCGTACGAGGCAAATGTCATCCGCGTTCGACGCGATATTCGGCAGCCAATCGGAAATCTCGGTGCCGCTCTGCCCGTGCTTGGTGAACACTCGCGGACTCGCCAGCACCGCCGCATTGTTCTTCGTGAACGCGAGATTGAATTGCTTCACGATCGATTCGGGCGCGGGCTTGCCGTGCCACTTCGCGAGCTCGGGCTTGGGATCGTACAGATCCATCTGGCTCGGCCCGCCCTCCATGAACATGAAGATCACGGACTTCGCCTTACCCTCGAAATGCGGCTTGCGCGGCGCGAGCGGATCGGGCCGCGCCGTCAATCCCTCGGCGTGCATGAGGTCGCCCAGGGCCATCGCGCCCACTCCGCACGCGACATCGGAAAGAAAACGCCGGCGGCTATTCATGTTTTATTGCTCCACTCTTTACTCTCGGGTCACAAATTCGTCGAGATTCATCAGCACGCGGCTCAACCCAACCCACGGAGCCAAGTCCTTGCCGCTCTCCGACACACGAGCTTGCTGGTCATGATAAGCGGCCAACCGCGCACGCTCTTTTTCGGAAGGCTTGCGGGCCAGGCACATGCGGAACGCATAGTCGATTCGATCGGTGAGCGAAGCCGGAGCCTCGTTCTCGATGCGGTACGCCATCGCTTGCGCGGCTTCGAAGAACACCTCGTCATTGAGCAGGTTCAACGCCTGCAGCGCGGTGTTGGATCGCCCGCGCCGCGAGCACGCTACGCTCATGTCGGGCGAATCGAAATTCATCAGCATCGGGAACGGCGTCGTCCGCTGGAAGTGCACGTAGACACCGCGCCGGTAGCGCTCCTTGCCCTGGGTCACGATCCACTTCTGCCCTCCGTAGCCGAGCTCGGCCACGCCCGCCGGCTGCGGAGGCTTCACGCTTCGGCCGCCCACTTCGTCATCGAGCAGTCCGCTCACCGCGAGCGCCGCGTCGCGAATCGATTCGCCCGAAAGCCGCAGCCGCGATTGCCGCGCCAGCAGCGTGTTCTCCGGATCTTTCTGCTCGAGCTCGGGCCGCGCTTTCGACGTCTGCCGGTACGTCGCCGACATCGCGATCGTCTTGTGCATCCGCTTCATGCTCCAGCCCGAGTCCATGAACTCCGCCGCCAGCCAATCGAGCAGTTCCGGATGCACTGGACGCTCGCCCTGCTTGCCGAAATCTTCCGACGTCTTCACGATGCCGCGCCCGAAGAACTCCTGCCACGTGCGATTCACCCACACGCGCGCAGTGAGCGGATGATCGCGCGACACGAGCCATCGCGCCAGATCGAGCCGCGTGGGCGCATCCTTGCCCGGCTGCGTGAGAAACGCAGGCGTGGCCGAAGCAACATCGATGCCGTAAGCATTCCAGGCGCCTCGAATGCGCAGCTTCGTCGGACCCGCCGACGGATCGTGCACCATCACCTGCGCCTGGCTGAACGGCGGCAGCGTCTTCTTCAGTTCCGTGAGCTTGCCGCGCAGATCTTTCCCGATGTTGAAGATCTTCGTTTTGTCGAGCCCGATCGACGTGCTGTTGCTGTAGACGAAGTACTCCACCAGCCGTTCCCGGTCGCGCGGCTCGCGCTGGTCCGGTGGCGTGGTCAGGATCTTCACCGTGCGATCGAACATCACTTTCATCGACGTCAGCGCGAAATCCCACTCCGGCTGCTTGCCCGGATCGTTGATCGCCATCCGGAGTTTTTCTTCCCACTGCGGCATCAGCTTCGGCACTTCGTATTCGTCGAGCAGCTTCTGCCGTTGCTCGCGGTACGTCTGGATCGCCGCCAAATAGGGACCGAGTTCGCCCGGCAGCGGCGCATCGATATCGCGCTCGTCGGTGCGGTCGAAATAAGAAAGGATCTGATAGTAGTCGCGCTGCGTGATGGGATCGTATTTGTGGTTGTGGCACTGCGCGCAGCCCACGGCGAGCCCCAGCCACGTGGTGCCGAACGTGTTCGTGCGATTCACCAGTTGCTCGAAGCGTGTCTCGTCGCGATCCACGCCCGCCTCGCGATTGGTCAACGTGTTGCGCAAGAACCCGGTGGCCACGCGCTGCTCCACGGTGGGGTTGGGAAGCAGGTCGCCCGCGAGTTGCTCGATGGTGAAGCGGTCAAACGGCAGGTCATCGTTGAACGCCTGGATCAGCCAATGGCGGTAGCGCCAGGCCCACGGGCGTTGCTGATCTTTCTCGTAGCCGTCGCTGTCGGCGTAGTGAGCCAAGTCCATCCACTGGCGTGCCCAACGCTCGCCGTAGTGCGGCGAACGCAACAGGCGATCCACTTGCTTCTCATACGCGTCGGCGCTCGTATCGGCCAGGAATTCGTCCGTCTCCCGAGCCGTTGGCGGAAGCCCGGTAAGGTCCAGCGTCACGCGCCGCAGCAGCGTGACCTTGTCGGCTTCGGGCGATGGCGTGAAGCCTTCTTTGGCCAGCCGCGCGCGGATGAAGTAATCGATCGCGCTCTTGGTTCCCGCGGGAACCGGCGTCCGCTTCACCGGCTGAAACGACCAGTGCGTCGACTTGGCTTGCGGCGCCTTGGCAACGGAATCCGGCCAGGGCGCTCCCGCGTCGATCCAGGCCTTGAGCGTCGCGACCTCCGCTTCGGGCAGGCGCGCGCCGGCGGGCGGCATCCGAAAGCGCTCTTTGTCGGACGTGACGCGCGCGATGAGCTTGCTCTCGGCGCTGTTGCCCTTCACGATGGCAACGCCCGAGTAGCCGCCCTTCATCGCGATTTCGCGGTCGTCCCAACGCAGCCCGTTCTGCTGCTGCGTGGCGCCGTGGCAGCCCGAGCAGCGCTTTCGAAAGATCGGCTGGACGTCTTTGACGAAGTCCGGCGCGGCCGCGTGAAGACACACGGCGGCGGCGAGAGTGAGGGGAACCGTTCTCCGCATTGGCTCGCTTCGATTATAGTTCTTCGAGCGCGCGGTGCCGCAGCGGTTTCCGCACTGGCCGGTACGGCTTTGCGCGCATTCCTCGCGATGCTACCGCGCGACTCGCCACGGCGATACGTTGGTCCACTTCCGCAACTCGTCTCTCGCCCAAGCGGTGGACTTGTCCGTGTGGCAGCTATTGCAGCCATTCGGCACTTTCAAGCTTTCAGTCTCGCTCGGCGGGATGAACCGGAAGGTGTGACTACGCACATTCACGTTCGCGATCTGTTGGGCGATTTTCGGCATGTGACAACCGACGCACTCGTTGCCAGTGCTGGTGGCCGCATGATGGGTGTGCGCTTCGATGGTTGCGCCTCGCGGACCGTTCGGCGAATTCGGCCCATGGCACGTCAGGCAAACCGAATTCGCGGGCTTGATCAGGTCGGCGTTGTTCGCCGTTCCATGCGCATCGTGGCAGTGGTGGCACGCAACGCCGTGCGTGTACATCGAACTCTGCACGAAATCATTCCCTTGCATTCGATTCTTGTGACCGCTGCCGTCGGCGAAATGCGTGAACGTCGTCTCGCCAGGCTTCGCCTCTTCGAGCTTCCAGTAGTCCTGGAGATTCTTGCCCACATCGAATCCAACTGGCCACGCCCAATACTTCCCGTTGATTTGCCGTTGGACGGGCTGGCCCTCGGAGTGGCATTGCATGCAGACGTTGGATGCTTCGACATTGCCAACCCGCGCCGGATTCAAAATGTTGTTCTTCGCCGGGCGGCCGGCATGCAGCGACCCCGGACCATGGCACTTCTCACAGCCGACGTTCCATTCGGTCACCTGCTTGGTTTGAATGTTGAAATTCACCGAGTGGCACCCATCGCACAGTTGTCCGGTCGGGCGGCCCATGTTGTCGTCTGGAAAGAACGGCACCCACCAATCCGTCTTCGCCGCCACCTTATAAGGACGCCAGACGCGGTTCGTCACGTCCCATTGCGCGCCCAGCGGATAGTAGTCGTCGCCGCGTTTGGTGAAATAGCGTTGCTTCCACTTGCTTCCGTAAACCCAGGCGATGTCGTTCGCCGTGAAGTTCACCAACGGATCCCGCTTGCTCAAGTCCGGAATGATGGCATCGGGGTGCACCTTGGGATCGCGCACCACATTCGCCATGCGCGTCTTGCACCACCGCTCGTAAGTGGCCGGGTGGCAGGTCTTGCAGGCGGCCGAGCCCACGTACGCCGCCGACTGCGCCGCACTTTGCTGAGCGAGCGCTCCAAAATTCACGCCGATAGCAACCACCGCGAACAACGCGTGACGATCCATGCCCCTCAGGCTAACACCGGAGAATCCGGACGCGCGAGAATCGCCGCCAAGCCAAATTCCCGAGGAACTGTTCTAATCAAGAGACGTGCGATTGGTCCCCGCCCTTTTCGCCGCGACGTTGTGGCTTGCGTCGCAGGCGGCCGGGCAAACTCCCGCCAAGCCACTGACGCTGGCCGACTGCATCCGCTTGGCGAACTCCGTCCCGTCGCCGCTGACAGTGGCGCGGCAAGAGGCCCGGATCGCCGCACTCGGGATCACGGCCGCGCGGTCGAATTTCTTGCCGCATGCCGGATTCACCGGAGGGGTCATTTACAACACGCCCAGGCCGGGCGGCCAGGCGTTCGTCGCGTTGAACGGCGCACGCGAGTACCTCACCCAGGCAGGCATGGCGATGGAGGTCGACACGTCGGGCCGGCTTCGAGCGGCGTACGGGCGTGCCAAGGTGGATCAAGACATCGCGCAATCCGGAGCACAACTGTCGGAGCGCGATCTCCGCAGGGCCGTCACCATTGCCTACTATCGCGTCCTCGTCGCGCGGCGGATCGCCGAGGCCAGCCAACTCAATCTCGTCGAGGCGCAGAAGTTCGAGTCCAAGGTGAAGGCGCTATTGTCGGGTGGCGAAGCGGCGCAAGCCGATCTCGTGAAGGCGTCGGCTCAGGTTGCCGCGTTCGACCAATCGAAGCGCGCCGCCGATCTCGACGCCAAACTGGCCAATCAGGAACTCGCCAGCTATTGGACTGCGGATGTGGACCCCGAACTGAACATCGAGGACGTTCTCTCGCAGCTTGTGAGCGAGGCGCCATCGGCGGAAACCGCGGGCGCGTTCCTCCGGCGCGTGGAGTTCCGCCTGTTCGATCTGCAGAAGCGCGGATTTCAACTGGATGCGAAGCGCGAACGCGCCATGCTGCTCCCGCAGATCTCCTTGGGGCTCAGCTACGGTCTGGACGCGAACCGCTACGAGTGGCGCGAACGCGGAACGGCGGTGGTGGCGACTCTGAACGTGCCGATCTTCGATTGGTATCGCGCGAAGAGTCTGGCCGGCCAGTTCACCACCAGATCGCAACAGGTGGAAAGCACGCGTCAACTGACGGAGCGGGCGTTTTCCAAAGAGTACGAAGCCGCGAAGTCACGAACTACTTCCACGCGGGAGCAACTGCGGAGCGCCGATCAGCAGGTGACGCTGTTCGAGGAGAACCTGAAGTTGTCGCGAGTACGGTACGAGGGCGGCGAAGGGCCCGCTCTCGACGTCGTGATCGCGCAAACCCAATTGCAGCAGGCACGCGCCAACTACTACAACACGCTCTTCAGCCTCGCGGCAGCGCGGGCGGACCTGGAGGTCGCGGCGGGACGATGAAACGCTTCCTTGTACTGTTGACACTGGCTGGGCTGGTAGGATGCGGACACAAGGCGGAGGAAGAGCCAGCGCCGGCGAAGCCTGTCGTGGAAGTGAAAACCGCGAAGGCCGAGGCCGCGACCATTTCCGTTTCTCTGACCGCGCCGGCCACAATTTTTCCGAAGGAACAGGCGAACATCACGCCGCGGCTGACGGGAGTGATTCGCGAACTGAAGAACCGCAAGGGCGATACCGTCAGCGGCGGAGCCCTCATCGGCGTGATCGACAATCGCGACCTGTCGGCTCAGCGTGACGAGGCTCAGGCTGCTCTGACGGACGCACAAGCGAATCTCGAAAAGGTTCGCCGGGGAACCATCCCCACCGATCTCGAGCGCGCCCGTGGGCAGGTGGAGACGACACGCGCCCTGCTCAATCAGGCGCAAAAAATCTACGACCGCCGCAAGGCGTTGTTCGACCAGGGCGCGATTCCGCAGCGGGATTTGCTCGTGAGTGAGACTGAGCTTTCTACTGCCAAGACGAACTCCGAGGTCGCGATTCGGTCGCTCGCTTTGCTCGAACAGCAATCCCAAGGGCAGGATATCCGCATTGCTGAAGCGCGGGTGGAGCAAGCCAAGGGTCGCCTGGCGACTGTTACCGCCCAGTTGCAGTTTTCCGAAATCCACGCGCCTTTCGCTGGCGTCATCACTGAGCAGTTTCAATACGCCGGGGACCTCGGCCAACCGAGCGCCCCGATCTTCACGCTCGTCGATTTGTCGGTGGCTACGGCGCGAGCCCAGGTCCCGGAATTCAGCGTCGGCAATGTGCGCATCGGCCAGGGGTGCGAATTTCAAAGCGGCGAGGCTTCGGTTGCGCCGATCGCCGGACGCGTGAGCGTGGTCAACCGGTCCGTGGATGCGCAACGGCGAACGGTGGAGGTCTGGTGCGAAATCGCGCACCCGCCTGCCGCGCTCCGCGCAGGAGCTTTCGGCAACGTCGCCTTCACCACCGGCACGATTCGCAAGACGGTCTTGGTGCCGGTCACGGCGCTCCAACTGGAGGAAGGAACCAGGAAGGGCGTTGTGCTCGTGGTCGATGCAAAGCAGATTGCCCATCGCCGCGAAGTGGAAGCCGGCGACGTGAATGGAGACAAGCGAGCCGTTCTCAGCGGGCTCGAAGCGGGCGAAACCGTGGTGATCGAAGGCGGATATGAGATGCCCGACGGAACCCAAGTGAAAACGTCCATTTCAGGAGGCGAAAAGGCCGGGGGCGAAAAGTGAGTGCGGCGCTTGCGACCTTCGCGCTAAGGCATGGCCGCGGACTGGTTCTGGTTGCGTTCGCTTTCGCCTTGGCCGGGCTCCTGTTGATTCCGCAGATTCCGATCTCCATCTTTCCGCAAACGGACTTCCCGCGCATCGTCATTCTCGTCGACAACGGCATCGCCCCGCCCAACATCCAGATGACCACGGTCACGAGGCCCATCGAGGAGGCGATCCGGCTTGTTCCAGGCGTCACCACCGTGCGGTCAGTGACAGCACGCGGGTCGACGGAAATCAGCGTGTTCTTCCGCTGGGACGTGGATATTCTGAACGCCTTGCATCTGGTGCAGGGAAGAATTTCGCAGATCACGCCGACGCTGCCGCCGGAATGCCGCTTCTACATCAATCGCCTCACGTTCTCCGTGTTTCCGATGGTGGGCTTCAGCATCACCTCGCCGTCACGCAAGACATCGGAACTTTGGGACCTCGCCTACTACGAGATTTCCCCGCGCCTCTATCGTCTCGAGGGCGTGGCGGAGACGCGCATCGTGGGTGGGCGCGCTCCGGAGTATCACGTGATCGTGGACCCGCGGCGGCTCAACGCGTTCAACATGCCCTTGACACGGGTGGTGGATGCGATTCGCAACGCCAACATCCTGCAGCCCGCCGGGATGCTCCAGGAAAACTACCACCTCTATCTGACCGCGGTCACGGGCTTGATGAAAAAGCCCGAGCAGATCGAGAACACCGTGGTCGATGTGGTGAAGGGCAATCCGGTCAAGGTGAAAGACATCGCCAGCGTCATCCCTGGGGAACGGCCAACCTATAACATCGTGACCGCCAATGGCCGCCCGGCCGTGCTGATCAATGTCTTGCAGCAACCCGACGGGAACGCCGTGAAGGTGGCCGACGCGGTCAACGCGGAGCTGGCCGAGATCCGCAAAACGCTACCGAAGGACATCGAGCTCTCCACTTATTACGATCAATCGATTTTGGTGCGCGAATCGATATCGGGCGTCGTCGAGAGCATCCTTATCGGATTGGCGCTTTCGGTCGGGGTTCTGCTGGCGTTCCTCGGCAACTGGCGCGCAACGCTCGTGGCGGCGCTGGTGATTCCCATCGCGGTGCTCATCGCGATTATCGGCATGAGGCTTTTCCACATGGGCTTCAACCTGATGACGCTCGGTGGCATTGCGGCCTGCATCGGCGTGGTGATCGACGACGCCATCGTGGTGGTGGAGAATATCGCGGTCCACCTGTACATGGGGCAGAAGCCCCGAGATGCGGCGCGCAGCGCCATCACCGAACTGACTCCGGCATTGATCGGATCCACGCTGACGCCGATCGTGGTGTTCGTGCCGCTGGTCTTTCTCGGCGGCATCACGGCGGTGTTCTTCCGGGCCCTCGCGCTCGCGCTGGTAGCGTCGTTGTTCGCGTCGCTGCTATTGGCGCTGCTGTTCACGCCCGTCCTCTCGGCGTGGCTTCTCCGCCCTGCCGCGACGGCATTGAGCGCCGAAGACGCCGAAACAGCCGGCGAAGGGCGCGTCATGCGCGCTCTCAATGTGCGCTACCAGTCGGCGCTGCTGTGGAGTCTCTCGCATCCCAAAGTGATCGCGGGCGTGGTGGTCCTGGTTCTGGCGAGTTGCGCGGGTCTCTATCTCGAGCTGGGCAGCGGGTTTCTTCCGGAGATGGACGAGGGTGCGTTCGTACTGGACTACCGAACGCCAGCGGGCACGTCACTTCAGGAGACAGACCGCATTCTCGGCAAGATCGAAACGATTCTTCGAGAGACGCCGGAGATCGAAAGCTATTCGCGCAGAACCGGCGCTCGGCTGGCCTTGGCCATCGCGGAGCCGAACACGGGCGATTTCCTGATCAAGCTCAAGTCGCACCGGAGCCGCTCGGTGGAAGAGGTGACCTCGGAGCTTCGCGCGAAAATCACGGGTGGCGAAACCGCTCTGCCTGAGCTCGAGTTCCCGCACATCTTGGAAGACCTGGTGGGTGACCTCGCGTGGTCGCCCCAGCCGATCGAAGTGAAGATCACGCATCCCGATGAGGCCGTGTACAAGGCCGTGGCCAAGGAGGTGGAGGAATGGCTGCCCAAAGTGCAAGGCGTGGTGGACATCGTGAACCAGACCATCGTCATTGGGCCCGCGATCAATTTTCGCGTCGATCCGGAGAAAGCGAGCCGCGCCGGCTTCAGCGCCTCCGATGTGGCCAACATCGAGGCTTCGTTGCTCGACGGCCAACTCGCCTCCACGATGATTCGCGGCAACCGGCGCATTGGAATCCGCGTTCGATACGCCGCGGAGAATCGCAAGACGGCGGAGCAACTCCAGGCGCTGCTGCTCACGTCGCCCACGGGCGCGACGGTGCCCTTGGCGAGCATCGCTTCGATGGAAGTGGAGCAAGGACAGACGGAGATCCGGCGGGAAAACCTGCATGACTTGTCCGCCGTTACGGCGCGCCTCGAGCATCGCGATCTCGGCAGTGCCATGCAGGAGATCCAGCGCCGCCTTCCCAAGGAGGTAAAGTTGCCGCCGGGCACTGGCATCGAATACGGCGGGTTGTATCAGGTGCAGCAGGAGTCGTTCGTGGCGCTTACGCAAGTGCTGTTGATGTCGATGGTGCTGATCTTCGTCATCCTGATCTTCGAGTTCCGCTCGTTCGCTCATCCCTTCGCCATCCTGCTCGCCACGGTGCTGTGTACGTCCGGATCGCTGTTGGCGCTACTGGCGACCGGCCAGACGCTCAACATCGCATCGTTCATGGGCATCATCATGGTGATCGGCATCGTGCACAAGAACGGAATCCTGATGCTCGACTCCGAGCAGCACTTTACGGAAACGGGACTCCCGCTCAAAGAAGCTGTGTATCAAGCCGGTCGCCGGCGGCTACGCCCGATTCTGATGACCGCACTCGCCACTGTGTTCGGGATGTTGCCACTGGCGCTCGGGGCGGGCTCGGGAGCTCAACTTCTCCGGCCGTTGGCAATTGCGGTGATCGGAGGGGTGACGGTTTCGATGGCGTTGTCTCTCATCATTACGCCGGTGGTGTTCTCGATGGTTCGACGGGATGGAAGAGCAGTTGAACCCTCTCTATGAGCGAGCCTCAACTACCCCTTCGACTATCGTGCTCACGCTACAATCCAGCCTCGTCGAGGCCGGAACGCTCCGAGCGAACTCATCTGACCAGCCCCATACCGGCTTGACTCGCGGCGGTTGCGGACGCTCGAATCTCCTGAAACGGCATTTCATCCCAGGTTCGGCCGTCCAGTGTTCGCCCGGTCTTCGATTTGAGCACCCCTCCCCATTGCTTGAAAAAAAACGGCACGCCCTCGAGAGCGCACCGGCTCCGGACTTCCCGGACCCACTCAGGATCCACAGGGCGCGCACCCGGCCCCGACTCGCCACCTACAATAACCCAGTCGATCCCGCGGAGATTCAGCTTGGTCAATTTCCCGAGCAACGGTTCAATGCTCAAGAACTTTATCTGCGCTCGCGTCTTCCTCAAATGTTCGACCCGGAACAGATAGTCCTCGTTTTCGACGCTGACACCCATCCAAATGTGCGGCATCCACTCTAGCATCGGGTCGAGTTCCAAGAGTCGCTCCGAACGCTTGGTCAAGACCTGAAATTGATGCCAGGACGCGCGTTTCATAACCTTGAAAACCTTCGTGATGTAGGCGCTTGGCACGTCGGCATGGAACAGATCACTCATGCTGTTGACGAAGATTCGACGAGCCTGCCTCCACTTGAGCGGATGCCCGAGCATCTGGGGCTGCAGCGTGACTTCAAATCCGTTGCGGTAGTTCTGCTGACCCATCGCTTGTAGCCTATTGGCAAGTCGTTCGGCGTAGCAGAACTTGCAACCAGGGCTGACCTTGGAGCATCCGGTGACGGGGTTCCACGTCGCGTCAGTCCATTCGATGTGAGAACTTTCAGCCATACGTCAAGTCCTTAACTTTGGAAGATGCTTCTTGAAGATGCTCTCGACGATCTTCTTCCCAGTCTGGTTCGGTGAAGCAAAGAAAAGGTAGTAGATCGTGAAACCGAGCTTGTTCACAAAGCGCAGCGGCGACGGCGCGTAACCGAATCCGGCAACATTGATGAGGCGTCGGCGATAGGCCTCGGAAATCCGGGTGTTGGCATCTTCTACCTTGACCTGCTCAGGGTCGCCGAAGAGGTTTCCTTGAGGGCTCGGCTCGTACGTGACGTTTCGCCAGGAGTCGTCACCCCAGAAACGATTCATCCGCGCAACCTGAGCCCGTTCAGCCTTGGCAGGGTCCCGCAAGAGAACGTTCATGTTCATGTCCATCACCATGAAATTCACGAACACCTCGATTGAACTCATGCGCCCGGCCGTTGCAATAACATCCCAGCTCAAGTCGATATTGTACGGGTCGAGTAGGCACAACGCTCGCTTCCGGTCTTCATATTTGGAATGAGGAAAAACATCTCGAAGCAGGATTTCATTGCAGTCGCCGTGATGGACGAACACCGTTTGCTGCTTGGCCGTGTGGCGGCGCAGTTGCTCGACTCTGGTTGGATTCGCATCGATGAAGTGGTACTCGCGAAACGGAGGATCAGTCGCAAGTGCAATCAAAGGGCTTCCGGACACGATCTCGCCCGTGGTTCGGGAAATGTGCGATCCACCTGCGGCGTAGGCATCGATGTATAAATGATGAAATCCGTTCGCAGTCAGGATTTTGGAATAAGGTGCGGCGTACTCGCGGAGGATGTCAAGTTTAACCTCGCTCCAAGGGCCGATTTCGTCGTATTCCGCCGCCAGAGTGCGCCTCCAACCACACGAGTTTACCAGACCTCACCGATTGCCCCGGTCGTGGTCGGCGCTGCGGGGCGGCGCGAGCCTCTCCGCTCCGGGCAGAGAAACGGGACAGGCCGGCGAGTCCGGCACCTGCATTGGCCTCGCGGCGGCTTCCGGCGTTCGACGAAGTCGATGCAGTCATGTCCGAAATCGAGCAGCGAACCGCCGCCTATACCTCTGAGCGGACCTCAATACCCCTTCGACTTGTCCACCACGTGCGTCAACGGCTCCCCATGTGCGAATCGCCGGATGTTGTCCTCGATCACGCCAATCCGCCGCTGATTCGACCCCTCCGCCGCCGACGCCACGTGCGGCGTGATCACCACGTTCGGGAAATTCCACAGCGAATCCTCGGCCGGAAGCGGCTCCGGATCGGTGACGTCGAGACCCGCACCCGCGATCTTCTTCGAGTCGAGCGCCTTCACCAGCGCCTGCTTGTCGTAGAGCCTTCCACGCGAAACGGCCACGAAGTAGGCGCCGCGTTTCATCGCGTCAAACTGCTTCGATGCGATCATGCGCTCGCTCTTCGGCGTGAGCGGCGCGGACACGAACACCACGTCGGCTTTGGGCAGCACTTCGTCCAAGCGATCCGGTGGCACGATTTCCTGGAAGTAGTTCGAAACCGGCATGTCCCTGGGATCGACGCCGATCACCTTCATGCCGAAACCGTGCGCCCGCTGCGCGATCTGCGTGCCGATGCCGCCCGCGCCCACGATCACCGCCGTCATTCCCGGCAGTTCCGTCATCCCCTGCGGCATGCTGTTCCGCCCGCCCCATTCGCGCTTGGCGCGGCCCGGAATGTACTCGTTCAATCCACGCGTCAGCGCGAGCAGCATGGCGAAGGCGTGGTCGGCAATGGTGGGGCCTTGCACCACTTTGCAATTGGTGAGTTGGATATCGCTCTTCACGAACTCCGGCCAGAACGAGAACGCTTCCACGCCTGCGCTGATCGTCTGCACCCATTTCAGCTTCTTCGCAGCGGGATAATCTTGCTTGCCGATCCCGCCGATGACCGCGTCGGCTTCGGGGACCATCCGCGAGAACTCAGCCGCGTTCTTCGCCACCACCACGTCGGCGGCCGATCCAGCCGCGGCGCGGTAGCGCGCCAATGCGGCGTCATCCGATACCCAGGTTTGGTTCGATGCCTGAATCAGGATCTTCTTGTCCGCCGCCAATCCGGAGATTGCCAGCACGAGTACGGCCATGAACAGTCGCATTGTGGCTCCTTTGCTCTTCGATCTTCGACGTATGATAGCTCGATTCGCGCCGGACGCTGTTACAGTGAGGAACATGTCCATCGTCACCATCGGGCGCGCGGTTCCACTCGCGCTCGCCTTCAGTCTCGGGCTGAGCGCGCGCAATTATCGCGCCGAGCAAACGGTGGATCGCGGCGTGCCCGTCGTGCGGCTTACCGATCGGGCGCACGGTGTGGAGGTCTCGATCGCGCCGGGCATCGGCAATCGCGCATACGAGATGAAGGTGCACGGCAAGAACATCCTGCACTTCCCGTTCGCCGATGTGGGCGAGCATCAGAAGCGGCCCGATCTCTGCGGCATCCCGTTTCTGGCCCCTTGGGCGGACCTGCTGAGCGAGCAGGCGTTTTGGGCGAACGGAAAGAAGTACCAGTTCAATATGGGGCTTGGCAATGTTCGCGGCAAGATGCCGAGCCACGGGCTGCTCACGGCTTCGCCTTTGTGGCGCGTGGTGGAGGTCAAGGCCGATGGCCGCTCGGCTCGCGTCACCAGCCGTCTCGAGTTTTGGAAGTACCCGGACCTCATGGCGCAGTGGCCGTTCGCGCACGAGTATGAGATGACATACAGCCTGGCTGGCGGCGTGCTGGAGGTGAAGACCACCATCACCAACCTGAGCACCGAGGCGATGCCGGTGGCGATTGCGTATCATCCCTACTTCACGATTCCCGATGTGCCGCGCGATGAGTGGACCGCGCGTTACCCGGCCAAGATCCACGTCATTCCGGGGGAACACAACATCCCCACCGGCGAGTTGCGGCCGCTCGACGTTCCGAACCCGTTGCCGCTCCGAGGCCACACGCTCGACGACGGATTCACCGAGTTCGAGCGCGATGCGCAGGGGCGGGCGCATTTCTCCATCGAGTCCGGCGGGAAAAAGGTGGAGACTCTGTTCGGACCCAAGTATCCGGTGGTGACCATCTGGTTGCCCAATGACCGCTCCGGCAAGCCGCGCGAGTTCATCTGCTTCGAGCCCTCCACGGCGATCATCAACGGCATCAATCTGGCGCACGATGGCAAGTGGCAGGGATTGCAGACTCTCGCCGCGCGCGAGAAATGGACGGAGAGTTTCTGGGTCCGCGCCGAAGGGCTCTGAGAGCGAGCATAGTATCCTCATCGTTATGCGACTCCTGATCGCCCTCGCCGCTCTTCCCCTGTGCTCAGTGAATTTGTTCGCCGCGAACTGGCCCTCGTGGCGCGGACCCGCCGGTAACGGCGTCTCCACCGAGACCAGCCTGCCCGACAAGTGGTCCCCCACGGAGAACATCGCCTGGAAGCTCGACCTGCCTTCTCGCAGTGGCGCAACGCCCGTGATCTGGGGCGATCTCGTGTTCCTCAACGTGGCCGACGGGGACACCCTCGAACTGTGGGCGGTCAACAAATCCAACGGTTCCGTTCGCTGGAAAAAGCCCATCGCTCCAGGCAACTTCAAGATCAACAAACAAAACATGAGCTCTCCGTCGCCGGTGACCGATGGCAAGACGGTCTGGGTCATGACCGGACTCGGGATCCTCAAAGCCTTCGACTTCGACGGCAAAGAGCTCTGGATGCGCGACATCCAAAAGGACTACGGCAAGTTCGGATTGAACTGGGGCTACGCTTCGAGTCCGCTGCTCCACAAAGGCGCGTTGTTCGTGCCGGTGCTGCACGGGATGAAGACCGACGATCCTTCCTATCTGCTCAAGGTCGACGCCAAGACGGGGAAGACGATTTGGCGGCAAGAGCGGCCCACCACCGCGCAGCGCGAGTCCCCGGATTCCTACGTGACGCCGCAGTTGTTGAGGAACGGAGACTCCGAGGAGATCGTGCTCAATGGCGGCGACTGCGTCACCGGGCATGACGCTGCCACGGGCAAGGAGTTGTGGCGCGTGGAAGGCTTGAATCCCGACAACGATCCCTTCTATCGCATCATTGCTTCGTCCCTGGTGCATGACGGCATTGTGTATGCGCCCACGCGCGTGAAGCCGTTCCTGGCGATCAAGGCGGGCGGCCGCGGGGACGTGAGCAAGTCTCATGTGCTGTGGCGCTTCGCCAATGGACCCGATGTTCCCACGCCCGTCACCGACGGCAAGTATCTCTACCTGCCTAACGACCGCGGCATCGTTTGGTGCCTCGACGCGAAGTCGGGCGCAGAGGTCTACAGCGGGCAGCGCATCCGCGGCGGGATCTACAGCTCGTCGCCGGTGCTGGCCGACGGGAAAGTCTACATCACGAACGAAGAGGGCACCACGACGGTGTTTCGGGCAGGGCCGAAGCTCGAGGTGATCGCCGAGAATGCGATGGGTGAGTACACGCTGAGCTCGATTGCGGTGAGCGATGGTCGCCTGTTCCTGCGGACGGAGAAGGCACTCTACTGCGTGGGCAAGCGCTGACGGTTTCACGCCCTTCCGTGCGACCATAGAAGGAGTGGATCGTGTGACGCCACACCTTCTCCACGTGCTGCCCGGGTTCGCACCAGGCGGCACCGAGCTCCGCTTGGCCAAGCTCATCAACGCCATCGGACCCGCCCTGCGCCACACCATCCTCCCTCTCGATGGCGACCGTTCGGCCGAGTCCGCGCTCGACCCATCGCTGGAAGTCCGCTTCGCCGCCCCTCCTCCCGAGTCCGGTACCCTATCCCGGCCGCGAGCCCTCCGCAGCTTGCAACGGGCGCTCGACCCCGATGTCGTCATCACCTACAACTGGGGCGCAACCGACATGCTCCTCGGCGCCATGTGGGGCGCGCGCGCCAAGTTCATCCACAACGAATGCGGCTTCGGACCCGACGAGGCCGAACGCATGGTCCCGCGCCGTGTCTGGATGCGCCGTCTGCTGCTGCGCCGCGCCGAGGCGACCGTCGTGGTTTCCGAGAAACTCTTGACGCTGGCGCGCGATGAGTTCCAGGTGCCCTCTTCCCGGCTCCACTTCATTCGAACTGGCGTCGACACCGATCGCTTTTCGCCCGGACGGAACGACGAGCTGCGGGCGAAGCTCGGAATCCCTCCTTCGGCTGTGGTTTTCGGCTTCACCGGCGGCCTCCGGCCCGAGAAGAACCTGCCGCTCCTGATCGATGCCTTTGGCGACGCCGCCATAGAGAACGTCCGGCTGATCCTGGTCGGCGACGGCGGGCTACGGCCCGAACTCGAGGCTCGGGTGCGCGAGCGCGGGCTCGCTGGACGGGTATTGTTTCCCGGCCGCGCTGCCGATCCCCTGCCTTGGTATCGCGCCTTCGATGTATTCGTTATGTCTTCGGTGACGGAACAGACCTCGAACGCCCAGCTCGAGGCGATGGCCTGCGGGCTGCCTTGCATTGTCACCGATGTCGGTGACTGCGCGGCGCTTCTGGAGCGAGCCGAGCCGTGGATCGTGCCATCGGGAGATAGGATCCGGTATGTGGAGGCGCTCAAAGCGGCGATGAGCAGTAGGGTAAGAAATACCGCCGCACGGGGGAATCGCTCCCGCGCTTGCGAGGGGTATTCCCTACCGCGTATGGTGGCGGAGTATGCAAAACTCTGGTTTTTCTTAGCCAAAAAGCCCGTTCCGGCTGCTATACTTGAGCGCAGCAATACCGAGGGAAAGAGGAGTGCCGCCAACGAAGCGGAGAGGAAGAAGCCAACCCCCTCGGGCGAGGCGTTCTGAATGTGCGGGATCACGGGTTTCGTAACGGCAGGCAAGGGCGTTGACCCCGGTCTGCAGAGTCGCGTGCTCGAACGGATGGCAAACGTCATCGAGCATCGCGGACCGGACGAATTCGGCTACTTCCACGATGACTTGGCTTGGCTCGGCCATCGCCGCCTGAGCATCGTTGACCTCGCCACCGGCAAACAGCCGATGACGAACGAGGATGGCACGGTCCATCTCTCGTATAACGGCGAAATCTTCAATCACATGCAGGTGCGGCCGGAACTCCTGCTGGCTGGACACCGCTTCCATACCCGTAGTGACACGGAAGTCATCGTTCACGGCTACGAACAATTCGGGCCGGAGGCAGTCACCCGGTTCAACGGGATGTTCGCTTGGGCCCTTTGGGACCAGAAGAAGAAGCGTCTCTACTGCGCCCGAGACCGGCACGGCATCAAACCGTTTTACTATTGGTGGGACGGGAAGCTGTTTGCCTTCGCCTCGGAAATCAAGTCGCTGTTCGAGCATCCGGAAATTGCGCCGAAACTGAACGAATCCGCCTTGAACGAGTATTTCACGTTCGGCTTCGTGAGCTCGGAAGAAACGCTTTTCCAGGGCATCAAGAAATTGATGCCGGCACACTATCTGGTGCTTGACTGCGCAGGTTCGCAATGCAAGCTTTCCACGCACCAATACTGGGAAACCCCGCTGTTCGAAAAGCCCGAGACTTGGTCCGAGGCCGAGGCAGTCAAGGAATGCCGGCTGCGGCTCGAAGAATGCGTGCGCTCGCGGTTGATGGCGGACGTTCCGCTCGGCATGTTCCTGAGCGGAGGCGTCGATTCGAGTGCGATCGCGGCCATCCTGCGGCGCGAATTCAGCGGTCCGGTAAAGACGTTTTCGGTGGGCTACCAGGAAGCCGAGTTCGGCGAACTAACGTGGGCGCACCAGGTGGCCGACCGGATCGGCACCGAGCACCACGAGATCGTCATCGGCTTCGACGAGTTCTTCACGGCGCTTCCCAAGATGGTCTGGCACGAAGACGAGCCGATCTGCTTTTCGTCGAGTATCCCGCTCTACTATCTTTCGAAGCTTGCCCAGAGCGAAGTGAAAGTTGTGCTGACCGGCGAAGGTGCGGACGAATTATTCGCCGGCTACGAGCGCTACCGTTACCATCTCATCAACGAGCAGGCTTCGCGCTTTTACGGGGTGGTGCCGTCTTTCATGCGCGGCATGATGAGCCGCGCGCTCGAAGGGCCGCTGGTGCCGTCGCTTTCGTTGCGGCGCAAGCTCCAGCACACGTTCCTCTACCGCACCTCGGACATCGAGTCGATGTATCTCGATAACTTCTACTGCGGATTCCCGGGGCATCAACTCGAAGATTTGGCCAAGTCCCGGCTGATCGGGAGTCAATCCCCGTATGCGAGTTTCCTGAACGCCTGGAACACGGGCCCGCAACAATCGACTTTGTCACGCCTGCTTTTTGCCGACCACAAGACTTATCTCGTGGAGCTATTGATGAAGCAGGACCAGATGAGCATGGCCGCCTCCATCGAAAGCCGCGTTCCATTCCTCGACCACACGTTCGTCGAGTTTGCCATGCGGCTGCCCGATTCGCTGAAGCTCCCCAACAAGGGAAAGTACGTGCTCAAGAAGGCGGTTGAGGACCTGCTTCCCGCCGATATCATCTACCGCTCCAAGATGGGATTCCCCACGCCGCTGCGGCGCTGGCTGTCGGAATCGCGGTCAGACTTCCTGATGAAGTACCTGACCGATCCTCGCGGACTGCTCGCGGCTTACTTCGACACGGCCAAACTCGGCAAGCTCGTCGAGCGGCACCGTGCCTCGACCGAAGATGCAACGGACCGCATCTGGCGGCTACTCAATTTCCAGATCTGGGGAGACCTGTTCTTCACCGGCCGCAAGGCGCAGTGGATGGGCGAGGAGTTGTCACTCGATGCGATGCGCCATCAGCAGCTTCGCATGCCCGCCCCGGCCAAGGTGCTGGCGGGTGCGCATCGCTGATTGCGCCGCCCTGTTATCCTGAGAATTCATGGGCTGCAGCGGACCGACCCCGATCCAGATTCAGGAGACCCCCAAGCGCAAGGTCTTCTGCGTGAAGTTCCAGCGCGAGATGGCTGGGCTCGATGAGGTCCCGTTCGAAGGCCACCCCCTCGGCCAGAGAATTTTCGAGAACGTCTCGAAAGACGCCTGGAAGATGTGGGTGGAACACATGAAGATGCTGATGAACGAGTACCGTCTGAACCTCGGTACCAAAGAAGCGCAGGAATTCCTGATCGAGCAGATGGAGAACTACTTCTTCGGTCCGGGTTCGGCTCTGCCCCCCGATTTCGTAGCTCCGAAAGCCAAGAGCTGACGCCGTTTCGCGTGTTTCGGGCCGAGGGCGTCGCAGGTAGTTCCAGACCGCGTTAAGTTCTCTCAAGTCAGGCAGATATCCTGCCGATAGCTTCAGAGACGGCGGAATGCGCCCTCTATCTACAACAGCCCGGCTCTATATCTACGCCGTGATCGCGGCGGGGATGTGGTCGCTTTGCTACGCGCTGCCCAAGTTCACGCCCGCTGACGGGGCTCAGTTCGTCTTCTTCCTGTCAACGGCGCTGCTGGCGGCGCTGCTCAAAGTGCGCCTCCCCGGCGTGACCGGATCGATGTCGGTGTTCTTCCTGTTCGTGCTGATGTGTGTTACTCGCCTGTCGGTAGGCGAGACGGTGGTGGTGGGAGGTGGCGCCACCATCTTGCAATGCTTCTGGCATGCGCGCCTTCGCCCCAGCCTGAAGCAGGTGTTGTTCAACGTTTCGAGCACGTGCCTTGCAGCGGTGGCCGCTCACGAGGTTTACCATGCAAAGCTGTTCGAAGACCTTCACTTCGAAAGCGCCATCCGCCTCGGCTTCTCTTCGATCGTCTTCTTCGTGCTGAACACGGGTCCGGTGGCGGGCGCCATCGCGCTCACCGAGCACAAGCCCGTGCAAGCCGTCTGGCGCGACTGCTACTTCTGGTGCTTCCCCTACTACCTGCTCGGAGCCACAACTGCCGATCTGTTCAGCTTCCTCAGCCGCACCATCGGATGGCAGACGTCGCTGATGGTGCTTCCGGTGGTCTACGTGGTGTACCGGTCTTATCACTTGTATCTGGGCCGCCTGGAATCGGAGAAGGTCCACGCGGAGCAGATGGCGTCGCTCCACTTGCGGACCATCGAAGCTCTGGCCTTGGCGATCGAAGCCAAAGACCAGACTACGCATGACCATTTGCAGCGTGTGCAAGTCTACGCGGTGGAGATGGCGAAGGTGCTCGGGCTCGATCATGCCGAGCGCGAGGCCGTCCAGGCCGCCTCGATCCTGCACGACATCGGCAAGCTGGCCGTGCCCGAGCATATCGTCTCGAAGCCCGGCAAGTTGACGCCGGAAGAGTTCGAGAAGATGAAGATCCATCCGATCGTCGGCGCGGAAATCCTCGAGCGCGTGCAGT
This sequence comes from Bryobacteraceae bacterium, assembly GCA_046331625.1. Taxonomy (GTDB): domain Bacteria; phylum Acidobacteriota; class Terriglobia; order Bryobacterales; family Bryobacteraceae; genus JAXLQL01. The sequence continues at coordinate 111,300 of JAXLQL010000016.1, read as the reverse complement.
TTCCCTATCCAGTGGTTCCGATCGTGGCTGCGCATCACGAGAAGTGGGATGGTACGGGCTACCCCAACGGCCTGCAGGGCGCGGAGATCCCAATCGGCGCTCGCATCCTCGCGGCCGTGGATACGCTCGACGCGCTCGCCTCTGACCGCCAATACCGGCGCGCACTTCCTCTCGACGAGGCGATGAACGAGGTCCGCAAGCTGAGCGGAAAAGCGTTCGATCCGAGCGTGGTCTCGGCGCTCGACGCACACTATCGCGACTGGGAACGGCTGGCGCGCGAGGGGCCGAAACTCACCGAACTCGCCAAGCTCTCCACCGACGTAAAGATCTCCCGCGGAGCCGAACCGGCGGCTGGATTCGAGAAGACCGCCGAGACGCTGCCTACCGGCCGCACGCAGCCCGATTTCCTCGGCTCGATCGCCGCAGCGCGCCAGGAAGTGCAGACTCTGTTCGAACTCGCGCAGGACCTCGGCCGTTCTCTGAGCCTCACTGAAACGCTCACCATGATGTCGTCGCGGCTCCAGACCATCGTCCGGTTCGACGCGCTCGCCATCTATGTGCTCGGCGAAGGCACGCTCGAACCCAAGTTCGTCACCGGCGCCGATCACGCCCTGTTCTCCTCGCTCCGCATCCCGATGGGCCAGGGGCTCTCCGGATGGGTGGCCGAGAATCGCAAGCCGATCATCAACGGAAATCCGTCAGTGGAACCGGGCTACCTCAACGACCCCTCGAAATTCAGCAGCCTGCACTCGGCGCTCGCCGTGCCGCTCGAAGCCGGGCAAGGCGTAGCCGGGGTGGTCACGCTCTACCGTTCCGAGCGCGACGCCTTCTCCAAAGACGAACTGCGCATTCTGCTCGCGGTCAGCTCCAAGCTGTCGATGGCCGTGGAGAACGCGCTGCGCATCGAGCGCGCCGAAAACACCGCCACTACTGACTTCCTCACCGGCCTGCCCAATGCGCGGTCGCTCTTCATGCACTTGCACGAGGAGCTCGCGCGCGCCCAACGCGATTGCACCGTACTCGCCGTGGTGGTCTGCGACCTCGACGGATTCAAACAGGTGAATGACCGCTTCGGCCACCTCGCCGGAAACCAGCTCCTGCAGAAGATCGCCGCCGCGCTCCGCGACCACTGCCGTGAGTATGACTATGTCGCGCGCATGGGCGGCGACGAGTTTGTGGTCGTGTTTCCCGGTATGACGCCAGACGACATTCGAGTGCGCATCTCCGAACTCGCCGCCATCGCCACCGAGGCCGGCCGCCAGTTGCACGGCGAGGAAATCGTCGGCCTCAGCGCCGGCGAAGCCTACTTCCCCGCCGACGGGAGCGACGCCGAGGCTCTGCTCGTGGTGGCCGACCGCCGCATGTACAAGAACAAAGCCGAGCGCAAAGAGGCGATCCGCAATTCCACATCGCTTCTCGGGCTGGCCTCGCAACTCGCTTCGCCGCCCACCTGCCAAGCCACTCCCAACCCGCAAGAGCATTAACATGGGGGAATGATCACCCGTCGCGCTTTCGCGGCGGGCTTTCTGCCCCCTGCCGATTTCCCCGACATCCGGTCAGTAAAGCCCGATCTCGAAACGCCGCCCATGGTCGACGCCGAGCCCGCCGCTGGCCGCCGCGTCCGTCACTCGCTCGCCGCCTGGCGGGGATCCCAGGTCTATCACGCGCTCTATCTGCCCTCGGACTGGAAGCCGGAGGGCCGCTACCCCATCGTCGCCGAATACGCGGGCAACGGCAACTACCGCAACGAATACGGCGACGTCTCGCTGGGCGTCCCCGAAGGCTCGAACCTCGGCTACGGACTCTCCGGTGGCAAGGGCTTCCTCTGGATCTGCCTGCCCTACGTCAACACCTGGGAGCGCAAGAACCAGATCACCTGGTGGGGCGACATCGCCGCCACCACCGCCTACTGCGCGCAGGCGATTGAAATGCTGTGCGAGCGCTTCGGTGGCGACTCGAAGCGCGTGCTGCTCGCGGGTTTTTCCCGTGGCTCGATCGGCTGCAACTTCCTCGGCCTCCGCGATGACCGCGTCGCTTCGCTATGGCGCGCGTTCCTCTGCTACAGTCACTACGACGGTGTGCGGAACTGGCCCTACATCTCGCCCAACGAACGCGAAGAAGCGCTCGAGCGGCTGCGCCGCTTGAACGGCAGGCCGCAGTTCATTTGCCACGAGCGGTCCACTGACGATATCCGGCAATACTTGGCGGGTACGGGCGTGAAGGCGCCGTTCGAGATCCACACGCTGCCATTCCGAAATCACAACGATGCCTGGACGCTGCGCGATATCCCGCTTCGGCGCAAGCTGCGGAAGTGGGTGAGCGAAGCGATGGCATGAGAGGAAACACCTTGCGAATCGTCCTTGCGTTTCTACTCGCAGCCGCCGTTGGCTCCGCCGCCGATCCACGGCCCAAGATCACCGGCGTCGCCCACATCGCCGTCTTCGCGCACGACCTCGACAAAGCCCGCGCCTTCTACAAAGACTTTCTCGGCTTCGGCGAACCCTTCACGCTCCCTTCGCCCGACGGCAAGGGACTCGCCATGAGCTTCATCAAAGTGAACGACCGCCAGTACGTCGAGATCTTCCCGGAAACCGCGCCCGCCACCGATCGCCTGAACCACATCTCGCTCGAGACCGATAACATCGAAGCCATGCGCCGCTATCTCGCGTCGAAAGGCTACAAGGTGCCCGCCAAGCCCAACCTCGGCCGCATCAAAAACCTGAGCTTCAGCGTGAACGATCCCGATGGCCACGGCGTCGAGTTCGTGCAATACATGCCGGGCGGATGGAGCATCCGCGAAAAGGGCAAGTACATGCCCGAGCGCGTCTCCGCGCGCATGATGCATGTGGGCGTGCTGGTGGGCGATCTCGAGCGCGCGATGAAGTTCTACCGCGACGATCTCGGCTTTCGCGAATTCTGGCGCGGCAGCCGAAGCGATAAAGTGCTCGACTGGGTGAACATGCGAGTCCCCGACGGCGACAGCTACGTGGAGTTCATGCTCTACGATCAGATCCCGGCGCCCACAGCCCGCGGCTCGGCGCATCATTTGTGTCTCGAAGTCCCTGACATCGAGAAGAGCAAGGCGTGGCTCCAGGCGCGCCCCGCAGCCGAGTTACACGAGCCGCTTCGAGATCCGCACCGGGATCAACCGCAAACGCCAGTTGAATCTCTTCGACCCCGATGGAACGCGATCGGAGTTGATGGAGCCGCGCACCGTGGATGGCGTGCCCGCGAAATCATCCACCGCGCCGCCTCCCCGATAGTCACGCTAACAACTCCGCCAGCCCGCGCCGTCTCCTGGCAAACTGGTTGCGCTTGCACGAACTCCCTTGCGCGTTCTCCCTGCCTGGCCAACCGCGCTGGATCGGCCAACATCCTCTCAATAGCCGCTTGCCCAGTCCGTTCACCACGCACGATCTCGCCGAACTCGGGCCGCATGACCTCCACGCCAACGGCGTGGTCGGCGACGGGCAGCCCAGCCTGCATCGCTTCCATCAACGTCAGCCCGTAGCTTTCATGCCGCGACGGGAACACGTAGAGATCCGCTGCTGAAGAACGCCTGCTTGCGCAGGTCATCGCGTAGCCAGGGAAACACCACCTTGATCCGGCAGCTTCGCGGCCAGGGCTCGCAATCGCTGCATGTGTTGGCCTTCATGAACGCGGGTTCGCCGCTGCTCCACAACGGTCGCGGCGGCAAGCCGGCCGCTCCATCAATCGAGGGCTTCGAGCAGCAGGTCCTGGCCCTTCTCCGGGCGAAATGCGGCTCGGTCAGCATCACCAGGCGTCACGCGGGATCCGAACTCATTGCGCAACTCACCCGCGGCCACGCTGATCTCCCGGACCATGCTCCACTGGCGGCGCGCCCCACGGCAACACGCGCACCCGATCGGCGGGCACTTCCGGATAGACGCAATCAGCGTCCTCGCGCATCTGGCGCGAGGCACGATCGACTGGCGAATGCAGCATCGTTGCCCGCTGCTTCTGAAAGATCAAACGCAGATCAGGCATCCGATGCACCGGTGCGCGTGGTCCAGCGCGTGAGTTGCTCGGGCGACACGCGCAGCGCAGATAAATCGCCGCGATGTAGGCGACCACATCCACGTGATAGATCGTGTGCACGGTAGCCGCCGCTCAACCAGCTCGCGAAGTCCGGGCCTTCCGAGATGTCGTTGGCAAGGACCACGGTCGACGCCGGATCGTGCTTCAAGAATCTCTTCTGTCGCGCGCCGCTCGAAGGCATGACAGAACTTCGCGTACTGTCGCTCAGAGAACGCCACGATATCGCGTGCCGATGGTGCTTCGCGACCCAGGATGCTCGGTTCAATGAGCCGCAGGGGAAACGGCTTCGTGCGCCGCCATTCTTCGAGGAGGAAGTTCGAGACTGCAGCGCCGCCACCGAGCGGGACCGGTAATCCGGCGAAGCCGCCATGCGCGGCGGTGTAGATGACGAGCGGCACTATCTAACAAGGATAGGCGTCACGCGGTCTCCACTCTGCAGCGGAATACCCTTCAGGTCGTCTGGCGAAGCCGCCTTCACGGCGCGAGGCACGCCTCGCCACACGCGGTCGAGCAGGGATCGCCTTTCGCGCCTTCGCTCCGCGCAGGTCGCCAACCGTGGTCCCAGCGGCCCTCCGGCCCGCGTACTCGATCTCCACCTGCGCGAATGCCATTCCGGGCTCGGCTTTCACGCACACGAAGCGAGCGTCCGCGCAGTCTGGTTGCGCCAGGCCTACCTTGTTCGGAGAGCCCACCAGCGTGATATCGCGGTCATTGCCCGATTCGCGCACCAGAAAGAAGAGGCGCCAGTGCGCGGCGCGATTATCGATGACGATCCGCGGCGCGTCGGCCGGTTTCGCCACACCGCCCACCCGTTTCTCGGCGCTGCGAAATCGGAGCCGCACGCGATCGCCCGCGCGCTCCACGCCATAGTACGCCGTGGCGAATCCGATCACGTTCGACTTCACCACCACGTCAAGCGACTTCGCGCTGACTACCTCGTTCCTCAGTTGTTCGCCCTCGGGAACGATCGGCGACACAGCTTTCAACACCATGCCGGGCTGCAGGTCCACCCACGCGTTCTGCGCGTAGGGCCCATAGAGGCGGCGGTGCGCTTCCGCGGGCGCCACTGCTTTCGCGGCTGGTTCTTTCGGCGCCACGAGACGGAGCTGTCCACCCACTCGCAACAAGCGGTACGCGGGTGTGGAACAGGAGGCGAGCGCGATCAGGAGGGCCGGCAGGCACGGTCGCATTGCTAAAATTTTAGCACTTGCTGCCAGCCTGAGACTCCCCGAAGGGAATTAGCGCGATGTTCCGTTTCAGTTGATAAGAGAAGAGTCGCCGCGAGGGGGAGACGATCCCCTGACATCCGAACCCCTCGGAGGACTGACGGGACGCTCCCGCGCGGCCACCTGCTGCGCTGCAAGTAGAATGGTTCGGAGGGAGCCATTCCATGGGTGAGGTCCTCGTTCTCGGCTCCGGGAAGATCGGTTCCCTGATAGCCTGCCTGCTCGCCGATAGCGGGTCCTACGATGTTCATCTGGCCGACGTCTCGGCCGAGATTTCAGGGCGGTTGGTGCAGGAGCTTTCGCTCACCCGAGTGACGCCGTGCGTGATCGACGCGCGGAACGCGAGCGAACTCTCGACATACCTGGCCGCTCATCGTTTCGACGCGGTGGTGTCCTCGCTGCCATATTTCTGCAATGTCACGGTGGCCGAGCAGGCTCGGCACCACAAGGTCCACTACTTTGACCTGACTGAAGACGTGGAAGTGACCGCGGGCATCCGCGCCATCGCGCGCGGCGCGGCTCATGCGTTCGTGCCGCAATGTGGACTCGCTCCGGGATTCATCTCCATCGTCACCAACGATCTGATGACGCGCTTCGACACGCTCGACATCGTCAAGATGCGCGTGGGCGCGCTGCCTGTGAACCCGAGCAATGCGCTAAAGTATTCGCTCACCTGGTCCACCGATGGACTGATCAACGAGTACGGCAATCTCTGCGAGGGCATCGAAAACGGCCGCAAAACGGCACTGCTGCCGCTCGAGGGCTACGAGACCATCGAGGTCGACGGCCTGCTCTATGAGGCGTTCAATACATCAGGCGGCCTCGGCACGCTCGCGGAAACGTACTCGGACAAGGTACGCACGATGAACTACAAGACCCTGCGCTACCCCGGCCACTGCGAGAAGATCCAACTGCTGATGCGCGACCTCAAGCTCAATGACGATCGCGACACCTTGAAGCGAATCCTCGAGCGGGCGGTTCCGCGGACACTGCAGGACGTGGTGCTGATCTACGCTTCCGCCAGCGGGCTCCGCCACGGCGAGCTCTACGAGGAGACCTACGTGAAGAAGGTGTATCCAGCCACCATCAGCGGACGGCTGTGGTCGGCCATCCAGGTGACCACGGCGTCGTCATTGTGCTGCGCGCTCGATCTGCTGCTGGCCGAACCGAAACTCTATCGCGGCTTCGTGACGCAGGAAACATTTCCGCTCGCTCGCGTTTTGGCCAACCGCTTCGGATTTTGTTTCCGATAGGAGACTGCGATGAGCATCCTCGACCATCTCGGGATTCAGAGCGCAGAGGCGGGGTTGGTTTCGATCAATCCGGCGGCGGGCGCCCTTATCGCTTGCGCGGCGGAGAATTCGCCGGAAGAGTACGCCGCGCTGGTGGAGCGTTCGCAGCGAGCCTTCGAGCAATGGCGCATGGTTCCGGCGCCGCAGCGCGGCGAACTGATCCGCCGCATCGGCGCCGAGCTCCGCCACAAGAAGGACGCGCTCGGCACGCTCGTCTCGATGGAGGTGGGCAAGATCAAAGCCGAAGGCGACGGCGAAGTGCAGGAGATGATCGACATGGCTGACTTTGCCGTGGGCCAGTCGCGCATGCTCTATGGACTCACGATGCACTCCGAGCGGCCTTTCCATCGCATGTACGAACAGTGGCATCCGCTGGGTCCGGTGGGCGTGATCACCGCGTTCAACTTTCCAGTTGCGGTGTGGGCGTGGAACGCGTTCATCGCGGCGATTTGCGGAGACACGGTGGTGTGGAAGCCTTCGCCCAAAGCGCCGCTGTGCGCGCTCGCCGTGCAGCGGATCTGCGATGACGTCGCGCGAGAGATGGGACGCGAGGGCGTCTTCTCGCTGTTCCTCACCGGTCGCGATGACTTGGCGGAAGCGATGGTCGCCGACGAGCGCTTCCCATTGATCTCATTCACCGGATCCGTGCGCGTGGGTCGCGAAGTGGCCGCCACTGTGGCGCGGCGGTTGGGACGCACGCTGCTCGAGCTTTCCGGAAACAATGCGATCATCGTCGACGAATCGGCGGACCTCGATCTCGCTGTGCGCGCGATCGTCTTCGGCGCCGTGGGTACGGCCGGGCAGCGCTGCACCACCACGCGGCGGCTGTTCGTGCACGAGTCGCGCTATAGCGAGCTGATCGCGAGGCTCACCGCGGCTTATCAGCAGATTCCGATCGGCGATCCGCGCGAAGCCGGCGTGCTGATGGGTCCGCTGATCGATGCGGCAGCAGTGGAGGCGTATCGCAACACGATCCGCGAGGTAACTGCGCTGGGAGGTCGCTTGTTGTGCGGCGGCCGCACGCTCGACCGGGCGGGCTTCTTCGTGGAGCCAGCGATCGTCGAGGCACGCAACGAGTGGGCGCCGGTGCAGCGCGAAACGTTCGCGCCGATTCTCTACGTGATGAAGTTCGCTGAGATCACGGACGCGATCGCCCAACAGAACGCCGTGCCACAGGGGCTCTCGTCGGCGATCTTCACCGGCAACCTGCGCCGTGCCGAGAACTTCCTTTCCTGCATCGGCAGCGATTGCGGCATCGCCAACGTGAACATCGGAACTTCGGGTGCTGAGATCGGTGGCGCGTTCGGCGGCGAAAAGACCACCGGCGGTGGGCGCGAAGCCGGGTCCGATGCGTGGAAGGCGTACATGCGCAGACAGACCAACACCGTCAACTGGGGTACGGAGCTTCCGCTGGCTCAGGGAATCGTCTTCGAGTTGGGGAGCAAGGCATGAAGCGCCGGACATGGCTTCAGCTTCCAGCGCTCGCGTTCGCGGCTGGCAACTCGCCAGTCGACACCGAAGAGCATCGAGCCGCATATCTGAAGCGGATGCTCGACGAGCTATGTACAAAGCTCGGTCCGCGGCCATCGGGGAGCAAGGCGTTCGAGGCAGGAATCCGGATCGCGTTGCGCGAGTTGAAGGCGGCGCTGCCACAGGCGGAGCTCGACGAAGTGACCTTTCGCCGGTGGATCCCCGTTGGGCAAGCGCGGCTCCGTGTGGCAGGCCAGAACCGGGAGACGTACATCGCCGACAACTCGCCTGGGACGCCGAAGGGCGGCGTGCGGGGTACGTGGCGCGCGGTGAGTGGTGGCTTCGAAATCGCCGATGCGGCGGGGCGAGCGGTAGCGCGAGTGCGGGTCAGCGAGTTCGGCCGCGCCATCGTCACCTTGCACTCGGGCGAGGACGCGGCGCCATTGTTCAATGTGGGCCGGCAGGACGTGCCGGCGCTGAATGCCGCTGCCGAAGCGAAGGCCGCCGCGGAAGCCGAGGCGCACGTGCGTTGGATTCCGAACGTGAAGACTCACAGCGCCGTGGGAACACTTCCAGGCGATTCGGCGGAGGAGATCCTGATCGTGGCGCACGCCGACACCAAGTACGATACACCGGGCGCCAACGACAACACCGCGTCTTTGATTACGATGCTGATGGTAGCGCACGCAGTTTCCGGAAAACGTTTCAAACATGCTCTGCGTTTTCTGGCAACGACAGGCGAGGAACTCACATTCTTCGGCGCCAAGCACTATGCCGAGGTGCGGCGTCGCGCCGGAACTCTGGGCAATGTGAAGGTCTGCATCAATCTAGACTCGCTTACCTACGGTCCGAACTGGCAAGTCAATACGACTGACGCCGCGCTGGCGAGCACGATCCTCGCCATTCATCGCGACCTGAAGATTCCCGCCCAACCGAAGGTGTTCGAGCGCGACGACACCATGGACTCGGCGCCGTTCCTGGCTGGCGGCGCTCGCACCGTCCACCTGAATAGCCGCGGCGACGACGCGCGGACACTTCCCTTGTGGCATCGGCCGGAGGACGAGGCCGAAACGATAGAACCGAGATTCGTGGAAAACAGCTTTCGCGTGTTGCTGGAACTCGTAGGCAGGCTGTAGGGATCAACACGTGCTGCGCCGCCGCACGCGCAGCAAACAGCCGCTCCAGCAAAGCGTGTGCCGGATCTATGTGGTCCCCGCCGCAAAGCAAGGCCGAAACGATAGAGTCGGAATTCGTAGAAAGCCGATTTCGAGGACTCTTGGAACTCCTCACCCGGCCGTGGGGCGCGGTGACGCCGAGGGTATAATGACTTCGGTCGTTCCATGTCCATCCTGCGATCCGTCCTTTGTGCGCCTGTGGTTTGTGCCGCGTTCGGTGCGCCGGCTTCGAACGAGTTCTTCGAGGCCAAGGTCCGGCCAGTGCTCGCCAACAAATGCTACTCGTGCCACACGGCGTCCGCACTCGGCGGACTGCGCCTCGACTCGCGTGACGCGATGCTCAAAGGCGGCAAGTCCGGACCGGCGATCGTACCTGGCAAGGCTGGTGACAGCCTGCTGATGCGCGCAGTGCAGCAGGCCGACGCCAAGCTGAAAATGCCGATGGCAGGCGACAAGTTAGCGGCCCAGGAAATCGCGGATCTGCGCGAGTGGATCGACTCGGGCGCCGCGTGGCCCGAAGCGGTAGCGCAGAGGACGACGGCGGGATTCTCGATCACGCCCGAGCAGCGCGCCTTCTGGTCACTGCAGCCGCTCCGCGTGGCCGACCCTCCGCTGGTTCGCAATCAGGCGTGGCCCAAGACGGCAATCGATCGCTTCATTCTCGGCCGGCTCGAACAGAAGGGCATCGCGCCCGCACCTGCCGCAGACAAGCGCGTGCTGCTGCGGCGTGCCTACTATGACCTCACCGGCCTGCCTCCGACGCCAGAACAAATCGACGCATTCGTGTCGGATTCCTCGCCGGATGCATTTGCCAAGGTGGTGGATCGGCTGCTCGAGTCGAAACACTACGGCGAGCGCTGGGGGCGGCATTGGCTCGATGTGGCGCGATACGCCGATGGCGGCGGCAAAGACAAGCGCCCCGTGTTTCTCGGTTACGGAATGTCGCGCGACGGATATGTCAACACGTGGCGCTATCGCGATTGGGTGATCGATGCGTTCAATCGCGACATGCCCTATGACCAGTTCGTGAAGGCGCAGATCGCCGCTGACCTTATGCCCGAAAAGGATCGCGAGGCGATGCTGCCTGGGCTCGGATTCTTCGGGCTGGGACCTTGGTTCACGGGCGATGACGTGGTGTTCGTGGAAGCACGCGCCAACGAGCGGGACGACAAGATCGATGCGCTGACCAAGGGCTTTCTCGGTCTGACCGTGACGTGCGCCCGCTGCCACGATCACAAGTACGATCCGATCTCGCAGAAGGACTACTATGCGCTCGGCGGCGTCTTCTGGAGCTCGGGATATCACGAGTACGATCTCGCTCCGGGTGACCAAGTGGCGTCCTATCGTGCTCATTGGAAGAAAATCAAAGATCAACAGGCGGCGATCGAAAGCTTCGTGAACGACTGCACGATGGCGTCGGCCGAGGACTTGGCTCGCCAGACCACGCGCTACATGATGGCTGCGCGTCGCGCGCTCGCGGCGCCGGCCAAGCCCGACACGAAGAAGATCGCCGAAGAAGAGAAGATCGATCCGCAGACGTTCACACGTTGGGTGAAGTATCTCGCCGAACCCGAGAAGCGCCAGCATCCGTACCTGAAGGCTTGGGACGCCGCGATGAAGGGCACTGACGATCGCGAAGCCGAGCGGTTGGCGGGCGAGTTCCAGAAACTGGTGCTCGAGATCATTCGCGACAAGAAGGCGATCCTCACAGCCAACGAAGAGCGCGTGAAGACTTACTTGCCAGACCCGAACGAAGCAACGGTGGAGCTTCCCGGTGACCTGCGGCAATTCGAGTTCTTCCAATACAAACAGTTGTTGGTGCAGAAGGTGATCGAGACGCACAAGCACTACGTGTGGCTCGATGTGGTGCGTGGCGAAGCTTCGCCCGACTATCCCAAACGCGATGCGATCTTCGAGAATCCGGGCAAGCAACTGCTGCGATTCCTGACCGCGGAGCAGAAGGCGAAGCTCGATTCGATGCAGGCCGAGTTGGCCGCGCTCGAAAAGGCGTCGCTGCCTGAGTATCCATACTTGATGGGGCTCTCGGAGAACGCGAAGCCCGAGAATCTCAAGGTGGCCTTGCGCGGCAACGTAGAGAACTTGGGCGACGAAGTCCCGCGCGGGTTGCCGGCGATTCTCGCAAGTGAAGGCAGTGATCCGAAGCCGTTCGCGCAAGGCAGCGGCCGGCTCGAGTTGGCAGAAGCGATCATGCGGCATCCGCTCACGGCACGCGTCATCGTCAATCGCATTTGGCTGAATCATTTCGGGCGCGGTCTCGTCGCTACGCCGAGCAACTTCGGCGTGATGGGCGAGCGGCCGTCGCATCCCGAACTGCTCGATTACTTGGCCGGCAGGCTGATCGCGAACAAATGGTCGATCAAAGCGCTCCATCGAGAGATCATGCTCTCGGCGGCGTATCAATTGAGCGCGCGTTCGAATGAGGCGGGGCAGGCCCTGGATCCGGGCAACGTGCTGCTGTGGCGCGCCAACTTCCGCCGGCTCGAAGCCGAAGCGATTCGCGACTCGATGCTGTTCGTCTCCGGTGCGCTCGACGAACGCGTGGGCGGCGAGCCCCTCGAACTCAATGGCGCCTCGAACAAGAAGCGCACGGTCTACGCGCGGATCCGCCGCAGCGGAGGCGAGGGGCTGCTGAGTCTGTTCGATTTCCCCGATCCCACGCTCAGCGGAGATCAACGAGCGGTCACCAACGTCCCGCTGCAAGGCTTGTTTTTCTTGAACAGCGACCTCGTTTGGCGCGAAGCCGAGCGGTTCGCCAAGCGGCTGGAAGGCGAAGCGGGTGACGACGCGGGCCGCATCGAGCGCGCGTATCGGCTGCTGTATGGACGCCAGGCAAGCGAAACGGAAGTGCGCCGCGGGCTTGCGTTCCTAGCTGGCGAGAAGAGCGACTGGAAACAATATGCCCAAGCTTTGTTGAGCTCGGGCGAGTTCCTGTATTTGAACTGAGGTGTCATGATGCGGATGACCAGACGCCAGGCATTGAAGACCGCGGGTACCGGATTTGGGATGGCCGGATTGGCGAGCCTGCTCGGCGCGGCCACTGATGCCAACCCCTGGACTCCGCGACAGCCGCACTTCGCGCCCAAAGCCAAGCACGTCATCTTTCTCTTCTTGAACGGCGGCCTGTCGCAGATCGACTCGTTCGACTACAAGCCCAAGCTCGACGAGTACGATGGCAAGCCGCTGCCGTACAAGATGCCGCGCACGGAGTTCGCGGTGGGGAACCTGATGCGGTCGCCGTTCACGTTCAAGCAGTACGGTCCGAACGGCACGTGGGTGAGCGAGCTGTTCCCGCACATGGCAGGGATCCTCGACAAGCTGTGCATCATCCGCTCGATGTATACCGACATTCCCAATCACGGTCCGGGAATGATGATGATGAACACGGGCAATAGCCGTGCGGGAAGGCCGTCAATGGGCTCGTGGGTCGCGTATGGACTCGGCACGTTGAATCAGAATCTGCCGGGGTACATCGTGCTCGGACCAGGCGCTTCCGGTGACGGCGGCAGCAGCCGCTGGAGTTCGGGTTTCCTGCCGGCCGTGTATCAGGGCACGTTCGTTTCCGACACCGTGGCTGATCCGAAGAAGCAGATCACGTATCTGGCGAACAGCCGGCTCAGCAAGGAGCAGCAGCGCCGGCAGCTCGATCTGGTGGGCGAGATGAACCGCGACTACATCGCCCAACTCGGATCGGCGCCGGAGTTGGAAGCGACGATCCAGTCGATGGAGACCGCGTTCCGGATGCAGACTGAAGCGCCCGATGTGTTCGATACGCGCAAGGAGTCGCCAGCCATGCTCGAGCGCTACGGCGATGGCGAGTTCGCTCGCGGATGCCTGATGGCGCGCAGGCTGGTGGAGCGCGGCGTTCGGATGGTGCAGGTTTACTACGGCAATTCGAATGATTGGGATCAGCACGCCGACATCATGGGGCACAAGGTGCATGCGGGGAAGTCCGATCGGGCGATCACCGCGCTCATCACGGATCTCGCCGAGCGCGGATTGCTCGACGAGACGCTGGTGCTCATCGGCAGCGAGTTCGGCCGCACGCCCGTGGTGAACCTCGGCGGGTTCCGCTCGGTGCACAACGGCCGCGATCACAACGCCCACGGGTTCACGTACGTGCTCGCGGGTGGGGGCGTGAAGGGCGGCTACATTCACGGCGCGACGGACGATTTCGGATTCAAGGTCGCCGAAAAGCCGGTCCATGTCCACGATATGCACGCGACCGCGCTGCATCTGCTCGGCCTCAATCATGAGCGGCTGACCTACCGCTACAGTGGCCGCGATTTCCGGTTGACCGATGTGGCCGGGCACGTGGTGAAGGACATCATTGCCTGAGGGCTTGATCGCCGGTCCGATCGCGCTGTTGGCGATGTTGGGCGCGTGGACCGTGCATCCGCTTCCTTTCACGCTGGTCAACGGCGAGACCGCGCGCAAGCAGTTGCCTTCCACGATGCCCGGCGGCATCGCGGTGTTCGACTTCGACGGCGACGGCAAGCTCGACCTGTTCTTTCCGAACGGCGGCGCGCTCACCGGCAAGAAGGCGCCGAACCGGCTATTGCGCAACCTCGGCGGGATGCGGTTCGAAGATGCCACCGCGGCATCGGGGCTCGCGGGCTCGGACTTCGACATCGGCGCCGCGGCCGCCGACTTCGACAACGACGGCCGCACGGATCTGCTGGTGTGCGGTCTGCATGGGGTCCGCTTGTATCGCAACGAGGGCAAGGGAGTGTTCGCTGACGTGACGGCTCGCGCGCGGATCGACACAAAGGGGCGTTGGTCGGTTGGTGCCGTTTGGTTCGACATGGACAATGATGGGGACCTCGATCTCTTCGTGATTCACTACGTGCGTTGGGACGCCGCGAGCGAGCGCCAGTGCATCGTCGACGGCAAGCCCGACTTCTGTCATCCGCGGTTCTACGATCCGCAACCGAACGCGCTCTTCCGCAACAACGGCGACGGGACGTTCACTGACGTGACGGAGTCGTCAGGCATCGCGGCGCATGCGGGCAAGGGCATGGGCGCGGCCGCCGCCGATTTCGACGGCGACGGGCTGCTCGATCTGTTCGTGACCAATGACCGCGCATTCGCCTTTTTGTTTCGGAACCTCGGCGGCGGAAAGTTCCAAGAGAGCGCGTTCGATCAGGGCGTGGCCGTGCCGCAAGACGGCAAGCCTGTCTCCGGCATGGGAGTGGATGCGCAGGATTACGACAATGACGGCCGTACCGACCTGGTCTACACGGCGCTCCGCGATGAAACATTTCCGCTGTATCGTGGTTTGGGCCGTACGGGCTTCGAAGAGGCGACCGCGCGCAGCCGCATCGGTGTTCTCTCGCGAGCAATGGCGGGATGGGGAGTAGCGTTCGCCGATCTCGACAATGACGGCTGGAAGGATATCGCTGCCGCACGCAGCGACGCGCTTTCGCCTACGGGAGGCAAGGGCCCTGCAGCGAAGGAACCGCCCGCGTGGTTCCGCAATACCGGCGACGGCAAGTTCGCCTTGGGCGAAGGCTGGAGCGAGCTCGAACCGGCGATGTATCGTGGCCTGGTGACCGCCGATCTCGATGGCGACGGCTGTCTCGATGTAGTGCTCACGGCGCTCAACTCGCCTGCGCGCGTGTTGCGGAATCCGTGCAACTCGGGCAATGGCTGGCTGATGGTATCGCCAAATGGCGTGGGCGCGATGGTTCGCGTGGACCGGCAATGGCGGCATTCGGGAACCGCGGTTGGATACGCCTCGTCATATGCGGGTCCACTGCATTTCGGTGTGGGCAAGGCCACGCAGGTGGAAGTAGAAGTCGCGTGGCCCGGAGGACGATCAAAGAAACTGACCACTCCGGTGAATCGTATGATCGTAGTGGAACCGTGATGATCTCGCTCGCGATCGCGTTGGCGCTGCTGCAGGACGGCGCCGCGCTGTCGCAACAGGCAATGACGGCGATGCGCGAGAGCCGGTTCGCCGACGCCGAGCACTTGTATCGCGAGTTGGTGCGATTGAATCCGAACGAGCCGCGATTGCGCATGAACCTCGCGTTGGCGCTGCATTCGGAGCGCAAGTATCGCGAGGCGATTCCAGAGTTCGAGCGCGTACTGAAGGCGAACCCGCAGCCTGGGCCCGCGCACTTTCTGCTCGGTGTGTCGCGACTCAAGCTCGATCAATACTGCGACGCAATCGCACCGCTTGAGAAGGCGAAGCAATGGCAGCCGAGTGCGCAGGTGTTGACGGAACTCGGAGATGCATACAGCGGCTGCAAGCGATACCTGCCGGCGGCGCGCGTTTACGCGCAAGCTGCGGCGGTCGCGCCGGATGGATCCAAGCTGACACGCGCCGCGGCGCGCGCGTTCTGGCAGGCGCGCGAGTACGGTGAGGCGAAGCCGCTGTTCGTAAAGGCGGAGCCGCAGTATGCTGGTGATGCCGAGTTCCTGTTCGAATACGGCGACACTCTGGCGCGCCTGGAAGGCGGTGAGGCGGGGCTCGCGTATCTCGAGAAGGCTGTCTCCGCCGGGCCGAGTTTGTTGCCCGCGCGCGGAGCTCTGGGTCGCGTGCTGATGGAGCTCGGCCGCGCCGAGCAAAGCATCCCGCATCTCGAGGCCGCTGTGGGACTCGATGCGACGCTGCTGATGCCGCTGAGCCGGGCCTATCGCGCCGTGGGCCGCGCGGAGGAGGCAGCAAAGGCAGAGGCTCGATATCGCGCGACGGCGCTGAAGCAATAGAGTGCAGCCGGTCTTGATGTGGCACGTCGCGCAGTGAATCCCGCTGAAGGTGGAGGCACGGAGGTGCGGCGTTGCGTTTGATAGTGCCCGTTGGCGATGCGCCGGCCGGATCGCGCGGAGCGCCGCGCGGAGGAGGCGGGGGCGCAGACAGGATTCAAGGGCCTGAAACTCGCAGCGAAGCGGACGGCAGCCCAGTGCAAGGACGGCGGCATTCAAACGAAGAGGGCGGCAAGCGCGGCAAGATATGATCGGCGAGACCCTGGAGCCTTCGTGCCCGGACCGAAGTCTGATCTTGGCCGCAGCGCAATCAAGCCAGGGGCGCGTCATAGCCGCTTGCGCACCAAGGCCGGAGCGCCCAAAGCGTGATGGCTCGGCAACTGGTATCGGATGTTGCGCTCCGGAGCGGAGTGGGTAGAAAAGGGGGCCGCATTCTTCGAGCAACGACGGCGAGAGCGCGAGTTGGCCAGTCTTGCCCCCAAGGCAGCCAGGCTGAAGCCCGCCCCACTCGGCAAGGTAAGTGCGGGGATCGGAGCCGGCATGTTTTTGCGGGCCTCGGCGTGGGTGTCGGAAGCGGGACTGAAGCCCCGCGCAGAAGCCTGCCCTTCAGGTGGGCCGGAATCTTGGTTGGCCGGCGAAGAAACTGAAGGATGGTGGCCGACACCTCAGTTGGCGGCCTTGCGTTGCGAGGCGGGGGTGATGGAGATACGGGCGAAGGTGGTTCTTGAAGACGCCGGGTCCAGCGTGATGGCGAGCAAGCCGACCAAGATGTCGGGCGCCCAGATCACGGTGGCCAGCTTGCCGTTCATAATGATGGTTCCGTGCATGAATCCCATGGTGGGTATGTCGATGATCATCCACCGCATGGCTACGGGCTTCCCTTCCCACAGCGCGTCGACCACATGGATCACCGCGTCTTGGAGCTGGCGAGGAATCTCTTCGCGGGGATATCCGACTTGGTGAAAGTCCGGATTGTCTGCGAAATTGTCGAAGAAGTATGTGACGACTTCGTCGAGTTTCTTTGCGCCCGCGAGTTGCCGTTTGAGCTCGGCCACCTGCTCGAGGGTCGGGATTGGCATGTAGCCAGTGTACGCTTTTCGCGGCCTACCCAGTGGAGCCCATGGTGAGGACGAATTGCTCCATCACGGTGCGGTCATCGGGGCGGATGTCTTTCATCGCCCGGTCGGCTGCGGCGATCTGAGTCAGTGCTTTGCGTAACTGGGCGGGCCGGAACGTAGTTGCCGTCTGCTGTACTTGCTCGGCGCGCGAGGGCCACATCATTACTCCGCGCCCTTGGAAATGACTCATGATTTGCTGCGATCCGCGCAAGCCGGCTTCCTGCACGACGAGAGCCTGGCGGAATTGCGCGGAGAGAAACTGGAGGGCGACGGGGAGATACTCGCCTTCGCGCACGAGGGTGTCGAGGAGTTCGAGGGCTTTGGTGCGATCGTTGCGGCCGAGCGCGGCTACCAGCGCGAAGATCGTGGTGGCGTGGCCTTGCGGCATGAGGCGCGATATATCGGCTGCAGTGATGCGCCCGCCTTCGCCGGCCCAGAGACTCAGCTTCTCGATCTCGGTGGCGATGCGGGCGGGGGATCCAGCCACGGCTTCGATGATGAGGTTGAGTTCCGCGGGTCCGATCTGGAGCTTGTTGGCTTTGGCGAGGCCTTCGGCGAGGCGGCGGGATTCGGCGGGCGACCACTTGGGAAACTCGACGGGATCGCGGACGACCGAATAGAACTTGCGCACGCGCTCGGAGCGGGCTTTGTCTTCGCCATCGAAATCGAAGCGTGAGGAATCGAAGACGAGCGTCACGCCGGGGGGGGGATCGGCGGCGTAGGCTTGGAGAGCTTCGGCGCCACCGCTGGCGGGCTTGGCTTCTTCGTCATCGGATGCGGCTGCAGCGGCGCGGCCCTTGGGCATGGCGGCTTCGGCGCGGCTAACCCAGATGACGCGCTTGGGCGCGAAGAGCGAGAAGGATCGCGCATCGTCGATGACGTTGGCGAGGGTGATTTCCTCGAGGTCATGCTGGATGAAGCCAGCGTCGCGCTCGTCGGGCGTGAGGACGGTTTCGATGAGAGCGCGGCGGCATTCGTCGCGCTGGTAAGTTTCGGGTCCAAGGAAGAGGTAGATTGGGGCGGGCGAGGTTTTCTTGATGTGCGTGAGGAACGCGGTGGGGCTCAAGGAACATTGTAGCGAGGTGTGTGGTTTTGGAGGCGGCCTGTGGATCGCCTGACACGGATTTGGGGCTTTTCGTGCCAAAGACGCACGGCCACGCAATTGCCATAAGATGACGCATGATCCGCCGATTCGCGATTCCGCTGCTGGCTCTGATGGGGTTGGTGGCGATCCCGGCCGAGGCGCCGAGTTGCTCGAAGATTTTCCCGGAGCCGGTTTTTATGTTCCAGAGGTTTCCGCTGGATGGGTCCGGATACGCGCAGGGGAATCTGGGTGTGCTGGAGCCGACGTTCGAGGCAAAGTACTACGTCATCGCGTATCGGTATCTGATCGGAGTGCCGTTGACGCGGGATGAGATTGAGGGAACGAAGCGGCCGGGGAGGCCGAAGCCGGAAGAAGGACTGCTGCCGTGGATCTCCCGTTCGGTTGAAGGCGTCTCGCCGGATGACATGCCGGTGTATCGCCAGAGTGGCCCATACCATTACTACGTCAACTGCACGACCGGCGCTTTCGAGGAGTCGCGCAGGACGCAGGCGACGCGAAAGAAGGAGTTCGGGGCTAGCCATCCTGGGGTCATTGCATGGACTGCCGCGCAGAACGTCGTGTTCTCGAACTGCTCGGGCGGCGAGAATATCCCGGCCGAGGCTGACCCATCGCTGCCCGCGATCCTTCGTGCGGATCGTGCGTATCAAATCGCGGCAGCGCATTTCTACGCGGAGCACTACGAGGAAGCCTACGCGCGATTCAAGGTGATCGCTGCGAACTTCGGCTCGCCATGGTCCACGATTGCGCCTTACTTGGCTGCGCGGTGCCTGGTGCGCGACTCCACGGTGAACGACGCCGGGAAGATGGAGCAAGCTCTCGAGGAGATCAACGCGATTCTCGCCGATCGGCGGTATGCTCGCTATCACGATGCGGCGCGGGGTTTGCGTGCATTTGTCGGGGTGCGGATCCGGCCCGAGTGGACAGCGCAGATCCTCTCGAAAGAGGTCCAGAAGCCTGGGCCGGGAGCGCGATTCCATCAGAATCTGATCGACATCGAATACCTCTTCGAGCGGAGGTTCATCGCGAAAGATGATCTGGGCGCGTGGATCACCTGGATGGTGCTGCGAGATCACGGCGCAGCGGTGGCGAAGTGGCGCGGGGGGAAAAGTCAGCCGTGGTTGTTGGCTTCGTTGATGTCAGCGGTCGCGAGCGACAAGGACGTGCCGGAATTGTTGGATGCCGCGGCTGCGGTTCCGGAGAAGTCGCCCGCGTTCGCGACTGCGTTATTCCACCGCATTCGGCTCCTCGAAGAGACGGGACGGCGCGCGGAGGCTCGCGAAGAGTTGGATCGGTACATGCCGGCGATTCGTGCGCGGTTTCCAGTCGCGGCGCAGAATTCATTCCTGGGGCGGCGGCTGCGCGTGGCGCGATCGCTCGATGAGTTCCTGACGTTTGCGCCCCGGCGGCCGGTGGGGATCGTCGATGAAAGCCCAGTCGACATGACAGCTCCGATTGGAGAGGAGCGGAAGCCGCTGCTCGACGCGGATTCCCGCGGCGTGTTGAACACCGGTCTGCCGCTATCGGCGTTGCAGACCGTCTCCACGAGCAAAGCCTTGCCCGCTCATATCTCGAATCAAGTGCTGATGCTCGCGTTCGCGCGCGCAGTGGTGCTGGGTCGACACGAAGTGGCGGCTGCGCTCGCTCCCGAACTCGCCGTGCGGAAGATGACGATACCCGCTTTGCTCGAGCGGTTGCAGAAGGAGGCTACTGCTGAGGAGAAGAACTTCGCGGGCGTGATCGTGCTGCTGTGGTCGTCGGGATTCAGCCCGGAGATGGGAATAAGCTACGCCTATGACTTTCGATCGAACTGGTGGTGCAAGGCAGAGGCAACGGCGCGCCCGGCTGCCCCGCCGTTCCTGACTGACGCCGAGCGGCGCCAACTCGATACGGAGTGGGAAACGATGCGTGCGCTAGAAGCTGGCCCGACGTGGCTGGGGCGCAAGGCGATCGCGTGGGCGAAGGCGCATCCGCAAGATCCGCGGTCGCCGCAGGCCTTGCATTTGACGGTGCGCGCGACGCGGTGGGGTTGTTCGGACGGCGCCAATAGCGCGATTTCGAAGGAGGCTTTTTCGATGCTCCACGCGCGGTGGCCGCGGAGTGAGTGGACGGCCAAGACGCCGTACTGGTTTTGAAGAAGCCGGGTCGGTGCTCCGTCGCGGCACCGCGGCGATCGCAGATTCGTTGCTTGGCTAGCTTAGCTTAGTTTCCGGCGCAAAATTCACTTTTCTGGAATCTCGGTTGCTCCCTGTAGCGGCCGGCGCTAGAACAAGAAAACGCCCTCAGGCGCATGTCTTGCGTCGAGGGCGTTGAGCGGACTGTGAACAATCCCAGTGCAGGAGCGGCTCGGGTCAGGTCTTGACCGCACCCGCCAACGCTCGTCCGATGTTGATCAGGTCTTATCGGCGCCTCCGACAAGGCGACCAAATCCCACAAATGGCTCTTGTTCGAGACGTGAGTTTTTCGGACCGTGCCAAGTTTGGTCAAGATCACGTCCAAGGCCCGGGCCTGAACGGAAACCTTTTGTCCGTTTGGTCCGGTGACGGGAAGCTCCCTGTCAGAGCTCGTGGACGGGATCGGGGTGACCTCCTGAACCGCCATCGCGGCGGCGCCGAGAAGGAGCACGACTCCGCATCGCCCGGCACACCCCGGTACCGCGGGAGCCTTCATGCTCCGAGCAGATCATCGAACTCAGCCCGCGGCGTCTGCTCGTGCTAGCATCGCTCTTGAATGAACGCCGAAGACATCCGCGCTTTCATGGATCGTGACTGGGATCTGATCGCGGAAAGCAAAGCCGACTACTGGCGCGATCCGGATCGGGTGTCCATTTCCGACAGGATGCGCATCATGTGCGGCCTGAACCAGTTCGCGAAAAGCGTGCATCCGGATTGGCCGAACGAGCGCGAGAGGGCCGAGGATTTCGCGATGCATGAGCGGTTGGCGGAGTTGCTTTCACGATGTCCGGATCCGCGAGTCCGGTAGCGCAGGTTTTGGCGGCGGTGCAGCGGGCGATGGAGCGGCTGCACTTCGGGTGGTACGGATTGCGGGGCCGCGGCGGTGACTGCATGGGGACGGCCGCGTCAAACTGCTGACGTCGATATCACCGCAAGAGTGCCGCACGAAGGGGTCGACGCGCTCGTCCATACGCTCGAGTCAGAGGATTTCGCGCTCCGGATCCAAGACCGCGACGGCTTCATTACGAAGACACGAGTGATTCCTCTGATCCATGGAGCCACCGGGATGCCTCTCGACCTCGTTCTCGCTGGGCCCGGCCGCGAAGATCTGTTTCTCTCGAGGGCGGTGGTTGCCGAAATCGACGGAGTGCGAGTTCCGGTAGCTTCGCCTGAGGACGTGGTGGTGTATGAAGATCCTGGCGGGCCGCCCGAAAGACATCGATGACGTTCGGTCACTGTTGCGGGAGAGGCTCGAGCGGCTTGACTTGAAGCAGATTCGGGAGTTACTCGGCGTCCTCGAGGAGGCGCTTCATCAGAGCGACCTAGTCCTAGTCCCGGTGTGGGATCGGGAGTTGGCCACCGCAAGACGCCGAAAGCCTTGAAGCGGTCGCGCAAGAGTCAGTCCCCGTTCATGCGACCCAAGAAGTGCGTATCAATCTTCCCCGCCACCCAATCCGGATGCTGCATGATCTTCTGGTGCAGCGGGATGCTCGTATAAATCCCCTCCACCACGAACATATCCAACGCCCGCCGCATCCGCGCGATCGCCTCATCGCGCGTGGGAGCGAACGTGATCAGCTTCGCCACCAACGAATCATAGTAAGGTGGGATCACTCCATCCGTGTAAGCCGCCGTATCCACGCGCACGCCGATCCCGGTGGGCACATTCAACGCCGTAATCCGACCCGGTGACGGCGTGAACTTCTCCGGATGCTCCGCATTCACCCGGCACTCGATCGCATGCCCGCGAATCTCGACATCGCCCGGGATGATCTCCTTCATCGGCAACCCCGCGGCGACGAGTATCTGCGACTTTACCAGATCGATCCCGGTTACCATCTCCGTTACGGGATGCTCCACCTGAATCCGAGCATTCACCTCGATGAAGTAGAGGTTTCCCTTCTCGTCCATCAGGAACTCGACCGTGCCCGCGTTCTGATACCCGACCTCAGCCAGCGCCTTCTCGAGCCTCGCCGCGATTTCCTGCCGCAGCTTCGGCGAAACCGCGGTCGAGGGCGCCTCTTCGATCAGCTTCTGATGCCGCCGCTGAATGGAGCACTCGCGCTCGCCGAGCACCTTCACTTCTCCGTGCTCGTCCGCCAATACCTGGAACTCGATATGCCGCGGCGCCGTGATGTACTTCTCGATGTACACGTCCGCGCATGAGAACGCAGCGCCGGCTTCCTGTTGCGCCTGCGCCAGCGAATCCTCGAGCTGGCTCGCCTCATGCACCACGCGCATCCCGCGACCGCCACCGCCCGCCGAAGCCTTGATCAGCACCGGATATCCGATGCGCTCGGCCACCTCGCGCGCTTCATCCACCGAACCCACGATCCCATCGGAACCCGGCAGAATCGGAATCCCAGCCTTCTTCATCGCCGCGCGTGCTTCCTGCTTGAGTCCCATCAAGCGCGTGACGTCTGGCGGCGGACCGATGAATTTGATGCCGCACTCCTGGCACACTTCGGCGAACTGCGCGTTCTCGCTGAGGAACCCGTAGCCCGGATGGATCGCCTGTGCGTTGGTGATCTCCGCCGCGCTGATCACCGACGGGATGTCGAGATACGAGCGCGCGCTCTTCGCCGGACCGATGCAGATCGCCTCATCGGCGAAGCGCACATGGAGCGAATGGCGATCGGCTTCCGAGTAGACGGCGACCGTGGAAATGCCCAGGTCCTTGCAAGCGCAGATGACGCGGAGCGCGATCTCGCCGCGATTGGCGATGAGAATCTTCTTGAACATCGAGATCCTATAGCGGCCTAATGGAGAACAGCGCTTCCCCGTATTCCACGGGCCGCCCGTTTTCCACCAGGCGCGCCACCACCACGCCCGCCTGCTCGGCTTCGATTTCGTTCATCAGCTTCATTGACTCGATGATGCAAAGCACCTGACCGGGCTGCACCGTGTCGCCGGATTTCACGAACGCCGGCGAGCCCGGCTTGGGCGATTCGTAGAACGTGCCAACAATCGGCGCCTTCACCAGCACCAGGTTCGGGTCCGCAGTGACCGCGGTGGGATTGACCTGCTCTTGCACCATCGGCGTGGTGGCGCCGGGCGCGGGCGCCGCAGACATCATGGCCGCGGGTGCGGGCGCCGCATGCAGCACCAACTCGTGTGCGCCCGGGTGGACCACGCGCCGGATCCGAACTCGATTGCCGCCGCGCTCCACTTCCAATTCGGCGACACCGCTCTCGTTGGCGAGGTCAATGAGTTGCTTGATTTCTTCTAATGTCATTAGATCTCGAGGAACTGCTTCGATGTAGGGGTCAGGACTTCGTGGCCTTGGTCGGTAACCAAGACCGTGTCCTCGATGCGGATGCCACCCTCGTCTTCGAGGTAGACGCCGGGTTCGACAGTGATGACCATGCCGGGCTGGAGAACGGACTTGTCCTTGCGGCGCAGCGAGGGCGCCTCATGGATTTCCAGACCGAGACCATGGCCGGTCGAGTGTGTGAAGAACTTGTCGAATCCACGTTGTTTCAGGCTCTGGCGAGCGGTCTTGTCGATGTTGGCCGCTTTTTCGCCGGGCCGGATGGCTGCAACGGCCGCCATTTGAGACTCGAGGACCGCGCTGTACAACTCTCTCGCGCGCCTCGACGGGCGTCCGGTAAAGACCACACGGGTCATATCGCTCGAGTAGCCCTGATACAGGGCACCCATGTCTATCAATAGTAGCGCATCGCGGGCGATCGGATTCGCGCCTGGGCGTGCGTGCGGAAGAGCGGTCCTAACTCCCGATGCGACTATGGTTTCGAAAGCGAAGGCCTGGGCTCCGAGGCGGCGCTGGCGGTAGTCGATTTCGGCGGCGAGATCGGCCTCGGTCATGCCATGGCGGAACTGCGCGAGAGCTTCGTCGAAGGCGCGCGAGTTGAGATCCACGGAATGGCGGATGAGCTCGATTTCTGAAAGACTCTTCACCATTCGGAGGTCTTCGACCACGGATGAGGTCGCGATCCAACGGTGCGTCTTGCCCACCGTGGACTGCGCCGTTGCGAGCGCGGCGTGCGAAACATGCGGCGAGTCAAAGCCGATGCGGCGAAAGCGCTGAAGCGGCTGGCGGATGCAGGTCCAGAGCGACTTCCGGAAGACACGAACGTCGCAAGATGTTTCGGCGCGCGCTTGGATGTCGTAGCGCGGATCGGTGAGTAGCCGGTCGGCGGATTCGGTGATGACGAGGATCGCGTTGCTGCCGGTGAAGCCGGAGAGGTAGCGAACGTTGGGGAGGAAGGTGACGAGGAGCGCATCCACCTTCAGCTTCGGGAGCAACGCACGAACGCGGTCCCGGCGAGCGGAGAATTCGGTGGGGCTCATTGCGCCGGATCGAGCAGCAGCTTGCCCGACGTTTTGCGGCTCGCCAGATCGATCTGCGCTTGCGCGGCCTCGGTCAATCCGTAGGTGCGCTCGATGTGGAGCTTCAGCTTTCCGGCCGCCACCCATCCAAGCACGTCGTTGGCGCGCCACAGCAGTTCGCCGCGATCGCCGCAGTGATGGGCGAGCGTGGGCCGGGTGAGGAAGAGCGATCCTTTTTGGTTGAGCAGGAGTGGTTCGACAGCGGGCACGGCGCCGCTGGCGTTTCCGAACGAAACCATGAGTCCGCGTTGGCGGAGGGAGTTGAGGCTCTGCTGGAACGTGGATGCGCCGACGGAGTCATACACGACGTCGACGCCTTTGCCCGCGGTGATGCGCTTCACCTCTTCGTCGAACGGCTTTTCGGTGTAGAGGATCACCTCGTTGCATCCGGCTTCGCGCGCGCGCTCGGCCTTCTCCTCAGTGGACGTGGTTCCGATCACGTGCGCACCGCGCATGCGCGCCATTTGGACAATGAGCATCCCAGCGCCGCCCGCGGCTGCATGCACGAGGCACGTGTCGCCGGACTTGAGCGGGAACGTGGAATGGGTGAGGTAGTGTGCCGTCATACCTTGCAGCATCGCGGCGGCTGCCTGATCGGAGCTGACCGCGTGCGGGACCTTGACGAGCTGCCACGCGGGGACCACGGCGTACTGCGCATACGATCCGCGCTGCATCGCGTAGGCAACGCGGTCACCGGGTGCGACTTCGTAGACGTCGGGTCCGATGGCTTCGACGACGCCTGCGGCTTCCATGCCGATGGAGAACGGGGCTTCGGCTTTGTAGAGTCCGGTGCGAAAGTAGATGTCGATGAAGTTGACGCCGGAGTGCGAGATGCGGACGAGAGCTTGGCCGGGTCCGGGCTGGGGGACTGGGATTTCGTCGTAGGAGAGTTGCTCGGGACCGCCGGGAGTATGGACACGAATGGCTTTCATGAATGACCTCAGGAGGACAGGATGAGGACGGCGCGCACGGTGCGCCGTAGGGGGTAGGGTAGCAAATGCGGCTGGGGAATGGCGTGGTCCTGGGTGCGCTTGATACGGTGGAAGCAATCCATTCAGCGCTTGGAACGGCTGATCGTCGAGACGAAGAAGAGTCTCATGCGGGACCTCGGTGAACGGAAGAACCTCGTCGCGCAAATCACGAAGGAGGCACGCGGCCGCGCGGTGTATCGGAGCGGTCCTGCGGATGAATGGGCGGAGAGCATTGACGCAGCGCTCGAGTCTCGGGATAGGCAGATCGCTGAGCTCCGGGAGCCCATCTCGGGGCTCAAACGCGAGACGAACTGGCGCCGGCTGCCGCAGCAGGTCCACCAAGCCGTCCCCCAGCGTCGCGCGACCCTGTCGACGTAGTGGCGCGCTCGGGTGGCGCCAGAAATCCGATGTCGCTGTGCGACTTCTGTACCGGCATATCTGGGCTGACACGGCGCGCGTGCTCTCCGTCAGCGAAGTGGCGCGCGTAGCGGGCTGTGTTGACGAATCTGGGTGCGCCGGCCCTGCGCTCCCCAAGCCGCACGCGCGTAGACGATAATGAACAAGAGCGGGCGCGTAGCTCAACCGGATAGAGCATCAGCCTTCGAAGCTGGGGGTTACAGGTTCGAGTCCTGTCGCGCCTACCATTCTCAGGTCCCGCGCGGACCTCCCTCAGGTGTCTTCCCTATCGCACCCACCCGCCTTTCCGAACGATAGATAGGGGACCATGTGGAAGCGCATTCTCGGCATTTGTGGAGCCGCCGCCGCCGGCTTGGCCATGTACCAGTTCGCCCTGCCCACCGTGATGGCCACCGGATGGGCTGTAGCGATGAAGGTGTCGAGCCGCGGGCAGTTGTGCAGTTGGAACAACACGCTGACGTTCTCGTCCAAGCTCGCGAAATTCTCGACGATGTACCAAGCTGCCCGAAACGATCTGCACGTGGTGGAGCGTGACGACGCGGCGAACATTGAGAAGACGGCCTCGCTCGACTATCCGCAACTGTGGTCGCAGCGGCGCGGACACGAGGAAGACATTCGCGGCTTCGGATGGCTGCTGGCCGAGCATCGGTGGCTGGAACAGAACAATCCGGCGGATCACGTCGCGCCCGGCGACATCGTGTTCGATTGCGGCGCGCATGTGGGCGTCTTCACGGGAACGGCTCTGCGCCGTGGTGCTGCGAAGGTTGTCGCGATCGAACCCGACCCGGTGAACGTCGAGTGCCTGCGGCGCAACTTCAAGAAGGAGATCGCCGAGGGCAAGGTGATCGTTCAGCAGGTGGGCGTGTGGAACTCGGAAGGCTCGATGAAGCTTTCGCTCGGCGAGGGCGGCAACACGGGCACCAATAGTATGTGGTCCAAGCAGAGCGAGAAGTCGATCGAAGTTCCGGTCACCACGATCGACAAGCTGGTGGCGAAGCTCGAACTGTCCAAGGTCACGTTCATCAAGATGGATATCGAAGGCGCGGAACGAGAAGCATTACTCGGCGCGGCGGAGACGCTGAAGAAGCATCGTCCGCGTCTGATGCTTGACCTGAATCATCGCCCTGATGACGCCGAGGTGCTCCCCGCGGTGATTCGTCAAGCGAATCCGGCGTACACCTTGTCGCCGGGTCCGTGCCAGCCGGACGAATACGGTAAGAGCGCGATCATCCCGCACGCGGTCTACTTCCGTTAAAGCCGGCCGCTGCGCTTCATTGGCGCGCCGGGAGCGGCAGGCATACAATGGATCGGCATGTGGAATGCTGCACGATTGCGGATCGGCGCGGGTGCGCTGGCAGTGGCTGGGCTGGCGTTGTCGAGCCACTCTTCGGCTCCGGAAAGCTTGATGGCGCTGACGGCGTCGCGCCTGATTGACTCGCTGTCGCCGGAACAAAAAGTGCAGACTCTGTTCGAGATGTCGAGCCCGGAGCGGCTCCGGTGGCACTACTTTCCCGAGCGCGGATTCAAGCTCGAGTACGGCGTGGAGCGGAGCGGGATCATGTTCAAGCAGATGGATCCCAAGCAGCGGCACTTGGCTTATGCGCTGATGGCGTCAGGGCTGAGCCAGGCGGGCTTCATCAAAGCCACTACGATCATGAGCATCGAAGAAGTGGTGAAGGCGATCGAGCAGGACACGACAGGCAATCGCGACGCCGAGCGCTACCACTTCTCGATCTTCGGCAAGCCGGGCGACAAGGGCGTGTGGGCGTGGCGCGTGGAAGGCCACCACGTGTCGCTGAACTTCACGATCAAGGACGGCAAGGCGGCGTCGACGAGTCCGCTGTTCTTCGGGTCGAATCCGCATGAGGTGGCCGTGGGTCCGCACCAAGGCATGCGCGCGCTCGGAGCGGAAGAGGATCTGGCGCGGGCCCTGGTGAACTCGCTCGATGCGGGGCAGCGCAAGCGCGCCATCTATGACGAATTCGCGCCGTTCGACATCGTGTCGATGGGCACGGTGCGGGCACGGCTCGAGGCATCGCCACCCGGGATTCCGGCTTCGGCGCTGAATCCGAAGCAGCGGGCGATGTTGATGGAACTGGTGGCCGAGTATGCCGAGAACGTGGCTCCGCCGCTCGCCGCGCAGCGGATGGAGCAGGCGCGCAAGGCTCCGGCAGGGCAGCTCTATTTCGCGTGGGCGGGCACTACGGAGCGGCTCACGCCGCGGCAGCCGGTGATCGGAAAGCCGACCACGGGGAATCGCTCGCGGCAGGGGATTTACTATCGCGTGCAGAGTCCGGCGTTTCTGATCGAGTACAACAATACGCAGAACTACTCAAACCACAGCCACTCGGTGTGGCGCGATTGGAATGGGGATTTCGGGTTAGACGTGATGTCGATGCATCATCGCGCGTTCGATCACGCGGCGGCGGGCGGCGAGTAGGGCTACTTGCGCAGGATGCTGACCAACTCTGATCCGCCGAACGCGGTCTTCGCCACCGTCATCCCAACCAGAACATAGCCATCGGAACCGGCCTCACGGAGTTCCTTCTCCATCGTGGAAGTCTTACTCGTGGCGAGCAGCTTGTAGGTGATCTTCGCCGACGCCTTGGAGTTGTCGCGTTCGAGAATCACTACCACTTCCTTGCCCCCGAACGCCGACTCGAACACTGTCTGGCCCCTGTACTCGAAGCCTTCGTCGCCGAGTTGCTGCATCTCCTTCTGCATCGTCGAGGTCTTGCTGGTAGCGAGCAGCCGGTAGCTGCGCTTGGCGGCATCGCCCCCGCGCGACATGACGACCACCACCTCTTTTCCACCGAAGGCGGTCTCGCCGCCCATCACCGCCGAGAACACAAACCCCGATCCGGCGGCTTGGTTCATTTCCTTTTCCATGGTGGAGGTCCGGGAGGTTGCGAGCACCTGGTACTCCATCTTGGCGTCAGCCGCGACGGCGGCGGCAGCAAAGAACAAGGCGAGGACGGGTCGAATCGACATGCCCTCATTTTCTCATTGCGCGAGAGCCAGCAAGTGCGCGGCGGCCTGCGAGGGAACACGCGATTGCGCCTCGCGTGCGGCTGCTCGCGCTTGCTCGAGGAGCCGCGCTCGATCCGGACCCTCTGACACTTCAGCCAATCGCAGCCGCGCCACCGCGAGCGCGATCCAGAGATCCTGCGGGTCAGGCTTCGCCTTCACCATTTCCTCGAGAATCGTAAGCCCCTGTTGCGTTGCCGCGCGACCGCCGGGAACGCCCGCTCGAGTCTCGAGCGCACCGCGAGCGCACAATGCCTCACCCAAGCCGAGCACGAAATCGATCGTCTCCTTGCCGTGCCGATAGAGATCGTCGTAGAGCGCGGCCGCGCGGCCGGCCAACGCAAGCGCTTCGGCGCGATGCGCAGTGCGCAACAGGTCTGACCGCATGAGCAGCGTCTCGGCCAGATCATGGCGCGAGCGCGCATCGCTCGCATCGAACAATGCTTCGGCAAAATCGAGTGCCTGGCGATTCTCGTCGAGCGCCTTGCTTGCCTGCCCGAGGCTCGGCGCCCAAGGATTCGCGTAGACCTCGGCCAGTTGCGCATGCGCGATGAGCAAGCCGCGCCGTGACCGCACACTCGGCGCGCGAGCGTGCTGATTGCTCCAGATCGCAAACTCCTGCTGCATTTGTTCGAGCGCTTCCGGAAGCTTGCCCGCGTCGCGATAGGCGCGGCCCAGCCGCACGTGAACATGGATGAGCTGGGACTCGGTGGATGGCGAATCGGAGGCGTCGCGAGCGTGTTGGTAGCTCGCGAGCGCGCGACGATAGTACGCGATCGCTTTCTCAGGGCCAGCTAGCCGTGCCTCAATGTCGCCCGAGATCAGGTCGGCGTCGCCCAGGCGCACCAGCACGGCCGGGTCCGCGGTGGACTCGTTGGTCAACGCCTTCCTCGCGCGTACCGCCAGATCGAGAGCGCCGCGAAGATCTCCTGCCTTGATGTTGTTGGAAGCGAGCCGCACCAGGATTCGCGCGAGAACCGCGCGCTGGGCCGGTTGCGCCGCGTCGATCGTGAGCGACTTCTCCACCATGCGCACCGCGGCGTCGTAGCTGGCCTGCGACGACCCTGTCTTGCCGAGGTTCGGATTGCCGTTGCCCGCCTCGAGATCGCCGAGGCGCGCGTAGGATCCAGCGAGCTCGTTGAGCAGTTCCACGTCATTGCCGGCTTCGGCGGCCAGGCTATCGAGATAGCTCCGCGACGATTGCAGAATCAGCTCGCGAGCGGCTGTGGCTCCGGGTAGGGGCGCCACCTTATCATGCACTTCGTAGATCAGCGTTCGTGCCAATGTGCGCAGTTGGCGGAAGCGATGGTCGGCGCGGCGAGCCTGTTGCAGTGTCGCGGCCACTCCGCCAGCCACCACGGTGGCCATCGCCACAGCAGCCGCTACTGCGAGCGCGTTCCGCCGGAGAAACTTCGACGCGCGGTAGCGCAGTGAGCCCTGGTGCGCTAGAACGGGCAAGTTTTCGAGATAGCGGTCGAGGTCGGCGGCGAACTGCTCCATTGATTGGTAGCGCGCTGCGGGATCCTTGCGCAGCGCTTTGCGCACGATGTGGTCGAGGTCGCCGCGCAGCTCGCGCGCAAGGTGAGGCGCTCGCTGCGATGGCGGCTTGGCCTCTTCTTGGCACACGGTATGGACGATGGTGCTCAAAGTGGCGCCATCGAAGTCATGAGGCGGCGAGCCCGTGAGAATCCGGTAGAGTACGGCGCCACAGGAGTACACGTCATCGCCGACCGAAGCCGGCTCGCCTTCGAGTTGCGCCGGGCTCGCGTAGTGCGGCGTCATGAGCACCGATGTGGTCTCGGCGGCGGGGCTCGTGTCGAGCATGCGTGCGATGCCGAAGTCGACGAGCTTCGGGCCGCCGCCGACAGTGACGAGAATGTTCGCGGGCTTCACGTCTCGATGCACCACGAACTGGCGGTGCGCGTATTCGAGCGCGCCGCACACCTGGCGGAACAGCGCTACGCGATTGCGAACGGTGAGCTCGCGGGCCTTGCACCACTGATCGATGGGCTCGCCTTCGATCAGCTCCATCACGAGGAAAGGCATGCCGTCGGCCGTTTCGCCGCCATCGAGCACACGCGCGATGCCGGGATGCTCGAGCCGCGCCAGGATCCGGCGTTCACTCAAGAAGCGCTCGCGCAGATGCGACTTGGCGAGCCACGGCGGCAGCACCTTCACGGCCACGCGCTTCTCGAACACATCGTCATCGCGCACCGCTTCATACACCATGCCCATGCCGCCCTGGCCGAGCACGGAAAGGACGCGGTACGGCCCGATGCGCTGCGCGATCCGCGCCGCCGCTTGATCGGCGGCGTATCCGGTCAGGGAGTCATGTACGCTGGCGCGCGCGGCCTCGAGCGGATCGCCGCCGTCGAATGACAGGAGTGATTCCACTTCGCGGCGCACCTCGGGAGGGAGTTCGGCCAGCAGCCGCTGGCGCTCGCTTGGAGCGAGGTCAGAAGCCGCGTCAAACGCGTGCCGGATCCGATCCCAACTTGCGGATTCCATACGATACACACCAATCCCAATACGCTCAACGCAAACGGATCGCGAAATTGATCACGCACGGCCGGAATTTGTTGACGGCGGCTCGAGAGCGGGAGAAAATGAGGCGTGGACGGGGAAATTACAGCTCTCCTCGACCGTTGGCGCACGGGGGACGATGCGGCTCTGAATGAGCTGCTGCCGAGAGTTTACTCGGAGCTCCATCGCATGGCGGCTTCGCACCTGAACCGGCAAGGCTCGGGTCACACGCTGCAGCCGACTGCTCTGATCCACGAAGCCTATATCCGGCTGGCCACACGCGAGCAGCCGAGTTGGAATGATCGAACGCACTTCTTCGCCGTGGCGGCGAGCATCATGCGGCAGGTGCTGGTGGACCACGCGCGCAAGAAGCGCGCGCAGAAGCGCGATTGCGGTCCGGTGGTGGCGCTCGATGAAGGCACGGCGGCGCGTGTGGGCGAGCGATTCCTCAGCCTCCTCACGATCCACACGGCGATCGAATCGCTCGAGCGGTTGGATCCGCGGAAGGCGCGCATCCTTGACTTACGCGTGTTCGGCGGGCTCGATCTCAAAGAGACCGCCGAGGCGATGGGGGTTTCCGTACCGACGATCGTGCGTGAGTCACGGCTCGCGAATGCGTGGTTGGCGCGGGCGCTGGCGGATGCGGGTCCGGCGAACTGAGCGAGTGTCGGCCTCGGCGCGCGATCATGGATGCTATGTCGAGATTCGCGATCGTCATCTTCGCCGCTGTCGCCGCGGCCCAGACGCTGCCGCCGTTGCCGGAACCGCAGAGCATTCCGAAGCCCGGTCCGGCGGGTGAGCGTTATTCGCCACAAGCGATCGTCGCGGGAGGCGTGGTGGCGCCGCTGTATCCGGCGGGGTCGGCATTTGTCGACGCGAAGCGAGTGGGCGAACCCGAGCAATACAACATGAGCCAGACGGTGCCGGGGCGCATCGCGAGCATCGTCAACATCCACAATCCGTCGATCGAGTTTCATCCAGTGGATCGGTCGTTGAATACGGGCGCGGCGATCATTCTGGTGGCGGGCGGCGGACACAACACACTCAACGTGGGTGGCGAAGCAGCGGACTTCGTGCCGTTCTTCTACAACTACGGCGTGAATACGGTGATCCTGCGCAATCGGCTGCGCCGCGATGGATACAAGCCGCAAGTGGATGCCGTGAATGACGCGCTGCAATCGGTGCGCATGGTGCGCGCCTACGCCAAGCAGTGGAACCTCGATCCGAACAAGATCGGGATCATGGGATTTTCGGCGGGCGCGGAGCTTGCTTCGGCCGCGGCGGTGCAGTTCCCGGAGTTCGACGAGAAGAACAAGGGCAGCGATGATCCGCTGGCGGGCGTGAGTTCGCGGCCGGATTTCGCGGGGATCATCTATCCGGGCCCGACGCCGTTCGCGCGTAATCGGACTGCGCCGGCGATTCCGCGCAACATTGGTCCGGCGTTTCTGGCGACCGGCGGCTCCGGCGACCGGATGCATGCGATTTGGGCGGTGGATTACTTGTCGGCGATGTTACTCGCGGGGATTCCGAATGTCGAGATGCACATGTATGGGAATGGGCGGCATCCGGGAGATCCGCTGCCTGATGGGTCGCGGATGACGGGCGGGCTTACCGATCGCGGGGGGATGCCGTTCGGGGCGTGGCAGTATCGCTTTGTCGAGTGGTTCCGGGATCTGGGGTTCTTGGGGAAGCCGGGTGTGGAGACGAAAGCGGCCAAAGATATCGCGGCGTTTCTGACGCAGCCGCCGCCGAGGCCGTTGGGGGTTCCGGCGGCGAAGCCGCAGACGCAGAATTGAGGGAGAGGGGAATGCGCATGAGGGCGGCAGGTGGGGCGAAAGGAAAGCATCCAAGGCATCCTGCGCTCATGAAGGCCAGTCGGATTCTTCGCGGCCAATCGAATGCCGATTGCCGGACCGAAGCCGTCACGCTCTTGGAGGAAGCGGCGAAGGCTGGCTCGTCTGAGGCGAAACACAGGTTGGCCGAATTCTATGAATTCGGGTGGGGCGTGGAGATCGAAATGCGACGCGCACGCGCCCTGTATCAGGAAGCCGCCGAAGAAGGGCACGTCGCATCAGCCTACAGCCTCGGCGCCATCCTGCTCGAGGGAAAGGGTGGCCGTGTGGATCTCAGGTCCGCTGCGGATTGGTTCCGCCGGGCAGCCCAGGCCGGCGACATGCTGGCGGTGTATGCATTGGGCAGGTGTCTTCGCGACGGGCGCGGTGTGAGCCGGAACCAGAAGGAAGGCGTCCGCTTGATTCTAAGGGCTGCGCGTGCTGGAGTCGTGGATGGAGAATTCTCGGCTGGATTTGCCTACTCGAGGGGTGCCGGCGTACGGCAGAATGTGGAGACGGCACTGAAGTGGTACAAGCGCGCCGCGCGGAAGGGCGATGCAGTTGCGGCACACAACATCGGGACGATTTTCAGGTCCGGCAAGGGAACGGTGCCAGCGAATCCCAAGAAAGCCGAGTACTGGTTTCAAAGAGCGGACGAACTCAGGAGCAAACTCATTGGGGACCGGCCGCCGTGGAAGTGAGATCGAGGGCGACTACTCTCGCCGCTACCCGACCGCCTGCTCCACCTGCTCTACTCGCTCCGTCCACCGCGCCAGCGCGGCGGCCAGCGTATCGAACTGGATCGGTTTCGACACGTAATCGTCCATCCCCGCTTCCAGGCACCGCTCGCGCTCGCCGGCCATCGCATTCGCCGTCATCGCCACGATCGGCGTATCCAGCGGGCGCCTCCCCGTGGAATTGAGAGCTCAAGGACGGTCGGCTCGGTGTAGTAGACTGTGTCCAGAAAAGTGCGAATTGCTGTAGCGTTCCTCGTGCTCGCCCTGGGGGTTGGCCCCATCGGTTTGGTTGCGCTGAAGCACCGCCAGTTCTGGGAGCGGATCCCGCATGCGTCGGTAGCGATTGATGGAAAACGTGAGGCGGTTCCTCGTGCGTATCGGAATGGGCCCGACGCGATCCTCATTTGCCTGAATGAGGATACCGGCGACTACTACGTGGTTCGGCTCACAGAGCATGAGATCGGCGTAACTGGTCCGCACTATTTTTGGCTGGTGTGGGAAAACGTAGCTATCTCCAAGGACAGGCCGGATCCATCGATCAATATTTCTAGCGGAAAGTGCGACAATCACCAGGCGATGCTCGTCGACGATTCTCGAAAGGCTTCGTTTGTCGCACTGTCAGGAGCCAAGGTTGAGGTCACTTGGTAGCGGGGAATTGCGCAAAAAGAGGTGTGCGGCATCGGGAGGAGGCGTCCTCCGCTTTGAGGGCTCATTCACCTCGAGCGGCTCGACACGGCCATTGCGCGCAGCCAAGCAAAGAGCATCCGCTTGGTATTCGCGCGCTGTGAGGCAGGAATGTTTCGATTTTTCCGAGTGTTGACAGCCGCTCTTTGCCTAGCGACATGCGGCGCCGATTTCCCCGGCCTCGCTGCACCTGGGAAGCCGCAGAGGCTGGAAGCGGGGGCCCAGCAGTTGAATTCGACGATTCGCTCGTTTCTGAACGCATGGCTCATTGAGCGGGATATCGTGAAGGCTGAGGCCTTCTTCGGAGCAAGTGCCAAAAAGAACGAAATGATGCTTCAAGAATCTTGCGCGGGGTACATCAGACCGGAGGCGCGGAAAAGTGAAGTTGGCCGCCGCGAGGGCATCAGGAGATTCTTGAAGGAGTTTCAGGCTCCACCTGGAATCGGCACTTTGGCCGGTGTCCTCAATGGCAGCGGAGCGAGCCGTATCGCCGGCGCCGCGGGCTCGCTGGCGGTCAATGATGTGGCAAAGGACGGTTACATCCTACTGAAGGTGCAGAAGGGCCGAGTTCCCGGAGCTACACCGGAAGCAGAACTGTATCTTCGCGCGAGGCTACCGGCCCACTCATATGCTTCGCTCGTTCCACTTGGAGGTGGGATTGTGCGCTTCCTCTGGGTCTTCGAGGGGGCGAATTGGCGGATCTTCCATGCATCGATCGTATGCATGTGAGAAGTCGTCGCCTTCACGATACCGCTGCTGGGGCCTGCCTCAGCCGACCGCCTGCTCCACCTGCTCTACTCGCTCCGTCCACCGCGCCAACGCCGCCGCTAGCGTATCGAACTGGATCGGCTTCGACACGTAATCGTCCATCCCCGCTTCCAGGCACCGCTCGCGATCGCCGGCCATCGCATTCGCCGTCATCGCCACGATCGGCGTATGCTTGAGCGACCCTTCCTTTGACCGGATCCGGTGCGTGGTCTCGAACCCATCGAGCTCCGGCATCTGGCAATCCATCAGGATCACGTCGAACGCGGCGCGCTCGAGCGCGGCCAGCGCTTGCAGTCCGTTGGTGGCGGTCTCCACCGTGTAGCCGAGCTTCTCCACCAGCCGCACGGCCACGCGTTGGTTTACGGGATTGTCCTCGGCGATCAGCACGCGATACGGGCGGCGATTCTGGGCGGCCTTGGCCAGCGCGGCTCGGGGCGAGAAGGGCGCCTTCTGCAATTCGATATGTCCGATCGCCTGCGCCAGTTCCTTGCGCAACGCGTCGCGGCGCACCGGCTTGTTGAGGAATCCGCGGATCTGCACGGGCAGGCTCGGGTCGCGGCGGATCGTATCGGCGCGCGTGGTCAACAGCACGACGCCGGCCTGTTCCGGAAGCTTGCGCGCCAGATCGATTCCGGAGGCGTTGCCGAGCTTCACATCCACAAGCGCCACCTTGCAGCGCTCGGTAGCAATGCGGGTCAGTGCCTCCGCTGTCGATGCCGCTTCGAACGGCCGCGCTCCGAACTCGCGCAGAATCTCGCACAAGACCTGCCGCGTGGGCCCGTGGTCGTCAGCCACCAGCACTGACTCTTCGAACTTCGGATAGACGGGTCGCGCATCGGCGGTGACGGGCTCGAACGGCAGGTGGAACCAGAAGGTGGACCCGCGCCCGGGCTGACTGCGCAGCCCGATCTCGCCGCCCATCTTGCGGACCAGTTCCTTGCTGATGGCGAGGCCGAGTCCGCTACCGCCGTAGCGGCGATTCGATGCCATGTCGGCTTGCGTGAACGGCTGGAACAGCTTCGACTGCACCTCTGGAGCTACGCCCACGCCCGAATCATTCACCTCGAACAGGATCGAGACGCGACCCTCGTCTTGCCTGCGCACACGGCACTCCACTCCGATCTCGCCGCGTTCGGTGAACTTCACCGCGTTTCCAAGCAGGTTGATCAATACCTGACGCAGCCTGCCGCCGTCTCCGCGTAGTTTGAACGGGATCTCCGGCGCGATCCGGCAGGTGAGCTCGAGGCCCTTGCGCGCGGCGGGCTCGGCGAGCAGTTCGCAGACGTCTTCAATGTGGCGGCTGGGTTCGAAATCCTCGTTCACCAGCTCGAGGCGGCCGGCTTCGATCTTCGAGAAATCGAGAATGTCATTGATGATGGCGAGCAGCGATTGGCCAGAGCGCAGCACGGTCTGGGCCATGTCGCGCTGCTCGGAGGCGAGTTCGGTTTCGAGCAGCAGGTTCGTCATGCCGAGCACGCCGTTCATCGGCGTCCGGATCTCGTGGCTCATCGTGGCGAGGAAGAAGCTCTTCGCCTTGGCGGCTTCAAGCGCCTGGTCGCGAGCCTCGCGCAGTTCCTCGGCCAGGCGATGGCGATCCGTCACGTCGCGCTCGAGGGCTTGCACGCCGATCTGCTTGCCCTTCTCGTTCTTGAGCGGACCCCAGGTGCCGGCGAACCAACGGTCCTCGCCTGCCTTGGTCACTACGCGATACTCCACGTCAGAGAAGCTGCTACCGGCGAAGACCTTTTCGCGCATCGCGGCCATCCGCTCGTGGTCCTCCGGGTGGGTCCAACTGTTGAAGTCGCGCCGCTGCATCTCGGCCACCGAGTAGCCGAGCAGCCGATTCACGGCCGGGTTGGCGTAAATGAGCTGCTTGTCCATGTCGTAGGCGACGATGAGGTCGGCCGTGTTTTCGGCGATGAGGCGGTGGTTACTCTCCGATTGACGGGCGGCTTGGAGGGTCTCGCGAAGGCGGCTGGCGGTCCAGGCGATGCCCAGATTGATGATGCCGAACGTGAAGATCTGGGTGAGGTTCTCATTCATGGTGAGTTCGTCCCCGTATCCGGGGATGAACTGCACCAGGACCATGATGGCGAGGTAGACCAGCACGAGCACGACGGCCGGCGTGCGCGAGAACAGGAGCGCGGTGACGCCCGTTGTGAAGGCGATCAGGGGCGCCACGCGCGAGACGTAGCCCGCGTTGGCGAGCGCGATCGCGGTGACAAGTAGCGTCGCCGCAAAAAGATAGCCGAGTGCGGTGTGGGTTCTCCGAATCATTGCCCGCCGTTGTAGAGCCAGTGTGGCCCTTGTGTAATCGGCGGATTGGCTGTAAACCTTGAGAGGTATGTACCTACTTCCAGGGGAGATGCAGGGGGCGGTGCCGGCCGGGCGGTCCCCTGGCGGAGTGCGGTCCGGGGGGGAGCGCGGCGGCTTTGGGACCCCGGAGTTGCCTGGCGCCGGCCCCGCGGAGAAGTTACTAAGATACGCGACGCGGCGGGGCCCATTGGGTCACCTGAGGCCCCGCGTAGGCCGCCCCCATGGGCTGGCCTGCTGAGATATACTTCGGCTGAAGATGATCATGCGTGTGGTTTCGATTGCGGCTTTGGCGACGCCGTTGTTTGCCGCTGGAGGCCAGGAGGTGGTCGCGCGGCACTGCCTGGGATGCCACGGCGCGGCGAAGATGGGCGGGCTTGATTTGCGCTCGCGCGAAACCATGCTGGCAGGCGGCAAACGCGGCGCGGCGCTGGTTCCGGGCAAGGCGGCGGAGAGCTTGCTGTTTCGCGCGGTGGCGCGGCAGGGCGATGTCCAGATGCCGCCGGGCAAGCAGGCACTCGGAGCGGCGGATGTCGAGGCGGTTCGGGCGTGGATCGATGCAGGCGCGCCGTGGAATGCGGCGGTGAAAGGTGGGGAGCTGGATTGGTGGTCGCTCAAGAAGGTACGGCGGCCGGAGGTTCCGAAGACTGCGGCGAATCCGGTGGACGCGTTCGTGCTCGCCAAGCTGACTGAAAAGGGGTTGAAGCCGGTGGCGTTGGCCGATCGGCGGACGCTGATCCGGCGGGCGTATTTCGATCTCCATGGGCTGCCGCCGAGTCCGGATGAAGTGGAGAAGTTCGTAGCCGATGGTGCGCCGGATGCGTGGGCGAAGCTGGTGGAGCGGCTGCTCGAGTCGCCGCGTTATGGGGAGCGATGGGGACGGCATTGGCTCGACGTGGTGCGCTACGCGGATACGGGCGGGTTCGAGACTGACATCTATTTTCCGAACGCATGGCGATATCGCGACTATGTCGTGAAGGCATTCAATCAGGACAAGCCGTTCAACCGGTTCGTGCAGGAGCAAGTAGCGGGTGACGAGTTATGGCCCGACAACCTTGACTTACCCGGCGGATTCGACATTCCGAAAGAGAAGCTGGAGCATCTGGACGCGCGGATCGCGACCGGGATGTACACCATCGGTCCGGTGTATCACGAAGCCGCGCTCAATGGGGATCAGGTGCGTTATGAGTGGCTTACGGATGTCGTGGACACGACGGGCGAGGCGTTCCTGGGGTTGACGATGGGGTGCTCGCGATGCCACGACCACAAGTTCGACCCGCTGACGCGCGTGGACTACCACCGCTTGATGGCGGTGTTCGCCGGAAGCGAAGAGAAAGAGATTCCGGTGGTAAGCCGGTTTTCGATTTTCGGGTTCAAGTCGGGGTATCCGAATTACCTGATGGTGGAAGAGCTGAAGGCGGCGGTGAGCCGGATCGATCGGGGCGCGCGGGACCGCGTGGTGAGCAAGGTGCGGTCGCGGTTTTCGGCGGAGGTGTTGGCGGCGTACGACGTGCCCGATCAGAAGCGGTCCCCCGAACAGCGGATGATGGCCGCGAAGCTCGAATTGGCAATGACCGAGGCGGGGCTGAAGGAGAACGCCGAGGGCAAGACGGCCGACATTCCCTACACGGAAGGCGAATTGAAAGAGAAGGACCGGCTGATCCGCGAGCTTGGATTGGCATCGCTGAAGGCGAATCCGGTGATGCAGACGGCCACCGTGCTGGGGCGCGCCGACTTCATCCCGGATGTTCACTTGACCAGCCGCGGCGAGTGGCGCGTGAAGGGCGAGAAGATGTCGCCCGGGCTGCCGGCCGCGATCGGGGGTGGAGCGGTGGAGAGCGCGGAGCGGCGCAAGGCGCTGGCGCTATGGCTGACCGATCCGGCGCATCCGCTGACGGCGCGAGTGATCGTCAACCGGGTGTGGCATTGGCATTTCGGGCGCGGGATCGTGGCGACGCCGAATGACTTCGGGCGTCAGGGTGAGCCACCGACGCATCCGGAACTGCTGGACTGGCTGGCGAGCGAGTTCGTACGCGAAGGCTGGAGCTTGAAGAAGCTGCACCGGCTGATCCTGATGTCGGAAACATATCGGCGTGGTTCTGCTCCAGACGACGCGAACTCGGGTATCGACGCGCAAAATCGGTATCTGTGGCGGGCGAATCGCGGACGCTTGGATGCCGAGGCGCTGCGGGATGCGGTGCTGGCGGTGTCGGGCAAGTTGAATTTGAAGATGGGCGGGCGGCCAGTGATTCCGCCGCTGAGCAAGGAAGAGTATTCGACGATGTGGGCGCGGAACCAGTGGCCCGAGGCGATGGATCCGGCCGAGCACGGACGGCGAACGGTGTACCTCTACGTGAAGCGCTCGTTCCCGATGCCGATGCTGACGGCGTTCGATCAGCCCGATACGTCAGTGAGTTGCGCACGGCGCGATGTGACCACGGTGGCTCCGCAGGCGCTGGCGCTGATGAACGGCGAGTTCATGTTGGGGCAGGCTCGGCATTTCGCCGAGCGGCTGCAAAAGGAAGGCGATCGGGCGCAGTGGGTGGATCGCGCTTGGCGGCTGGCGTTGGGGCGGGCGCCCAAAGCGGAAGAGGCTCGGAAGGCCGAGGAGTTCTTCACCGGAGGAGCCACCCCCGAGGCCTTGCAGCGGCTGTGCCTGGTGTTGTTCAACACGAACGAATTCGTCTACGTGGACTGAGGGAGAACAGAATCATGAGCTTTTGTTCCAAGACCGAACAGACGCGTTCGCGGCGCGAGTTTCTCGAGAAGGCGGGGCTGGGGTTCGGGTCGCTGGCGGCTTCGTATCTGTTGCAGCGCGATGCGGCGGCTGCGCCTGTGAAGGCTCCGTCGAATCCGTTCGCGGCGCGGAAGCCTCACTTCGCGGCCAAGGGCAAGAGCGTGATCTTCCTCTTCATGCACGGTGGGCCGAGCCATCTGGATAGCTTCGATCCCAAGCCGCTGCTCGAGAAGCTGGACGGGCAACCGGTGCCTCCGTCGTTCGGGAAAGTGGACTTCCAGTTCACGCGGATCGAGAAGGTGCCGCTGATGGCGTCACGGCGGAAGTTCCGGAAGCGGGGGCAATCGGGGCTCGAGATTTCCGATTTGTTCGAGCAGACGGCGGCCCATGCGGATGATCTGGCGGTGATCCGGTCGTGTTATCACGACGGGTTCACGCACGTGACGGGGCAGAACTGGATGAACACGGGATGGGCGCGGGTGGGGCGGCCGAGCGTGGGTTCGTGGGTGGTGTACGGGCTGGGAAGCGAGAGCGAGAATCTGCCGGCGTACGTGGTGATGCTCGACGGGGGAATCAAAGCGGGCTCGCCATCGTGGGGCTCGGGCTTTCTGCCGGCGGCGTATCAAGGGACGCTGTTGCGCAGCGAGGGTCCGCCGATTTTGAATGTCAAGCGGCCGGAAGCGATCGGGGCCGGGGACCAGCAGCGGATGTTCGAATTACTCCGTTACTACAACGAGGAACACCGCTCGCCGCGGGCCGACGACAGCGAACTCGCGGCGCGGATGGCTTCTTACGAGTTGGCGTTCAAGATGCAGATGTCCGTGCCCGAGGTGGCAGATCTGGCCAAGGAGACCGGCGCGACGCGGAAACTCTACGGACTCGACGATCCGATGACAGCGGAGTTCGGCACGCAGTGCCTGATGGCGCGGCGGCTGGTGGAGCGCGGGGTCCGGTTCGTGCAGTTGTACTCGGGCGGGAAGAAGGGTGCCGAGGTCGGCTGGGACGGGCACAACGAGTGCGATCAGAATCACGTCTACATGGCGCGTAAGGTGGACAAGCCGATCGCGGGATTGCTGGCGGATCTGAAGTCGCGCGGGTTGCTCGACTCGACGGTGATACTGTGGGGCGGCGATTTCGGACGAACGCCTTTTGCCGATGGGGCGGAGTCCGGCACCGGGAATCGCGGAGGGCGCGATCACAATCCGTACGGCTTCACCACCTGGATGGCCGGCGGGGGAATCAAGGGCGGAAAGGCGATCGGTGCGACGGACGAGATCGGGCTGCGGGCAGCGCAGGATAAAGTCTCGATGCACGATGTGCATGCGACGTTGCTGAGCCTGCTCGGGCTGGATCACCTGAAGCTGACTTACACGTTCCAGGGCCGGGATTTTCGATTGACGGACGTGGGCGGAGAGAGTAACTTCGCGGCCCGGCTGATCTGACTGGTTAGAGTGGCGGAGGGAGGCGACGTCGCGGACGAAGGCGGCGTGTTCGGGGGTGGCAGCGCTGTGGAAGAGCGACGGCACGGACCCGGGAACACGTTGCAACGAACGACGCCGGAGGGATCGGGCCTCAAGTCCCGGCAGGCACCGTTGGCTTGCTCTCGCCAGACGAGTTGCTTGGTTCGAACGAGGGCAGCAATGTAGCCGCGGCCACCGATGCGTTCGTAGAGGGCGAGTTTGGGACTGTTCGATACCAAGCCACAAAGCGGCGGATCCCCTCTTCGAGCGGCGTATGGGGCAGGTACCCGAGCATCCGCTGCGCCTTCGAGATATCGGCGTAGGTGATGGGGACGTCGCCCGGCTGATCGGGAAGCCGCTTGATACGCGCCTTCACCTCGAGCGCTTCCTCGATTACCGAGATCAACCGCGTGAGCGGAACCGGACTCGAATTGCCCAAATTGAAGATCTCGTAACGGCACGGCAAATCGATCGCGGCGCGAATTCCGCTCACGATGTCGTCGACAAACGTGTAGTCGCGTGATGTGGACCCATCGCCGAACACCGGAATCGTCTGACCGTGATCGATCATCGTAGTGAACTTGCGAATCGCGAGGTCCGGCCGTTGGCGCGGTCCGTAGACCGTGAAGAATCGCAAGCAGACTACGTCGATCCCATACAAGTGCGACCACGTGTAGCAAAGCTTCTCGCCCGCGATCTTGGTGGCCGCGTAGGGCGAGATAGGCAAGTTCGCGCCGGAGTCCTCTCGGAACGGCGTCACGTCGGAAGCTCCGTAGACCGAGCTGGATGAAGCGAACACGAACTTGCGCACGCCGTAGAGACGCGCCGCTTCGAGCAGGTTCACCGTGCCACCCACGTTGACGCGCTCGTAGAGCTGCGGTTGTTCGAGCGACGGGCGCACGCCGGCCCGCGCCGCCAGGTGTACGATCACCTCCGGCCGGTCACGCTCCACCACCTCGCGAATGCGTGCCCAGTCACAGATGTCGCCCTCGTGGAAGACGGGCTGGGCTCCGCGGCGCAGGCTCGCCAGGTTTGCTGATTTGAAGGAAGGATCGTAGAAGTCGTTGAGATCGTCGAAAATGGAAACTCTATTGTTTTCGGCTAGCAGCCGCCCCGCCAGGTGAGAGCCGATGAACCCGGCGCCACCCGTCACCAAAACGTTCAATGTTCACTCGATTCTCTCCGAGTGCTTTCCGGCGGCCCGCTCCAGGATCTCCACCACCTCGGCTGCCACCTTTTCCCACGACCGCGCCTGCCCCCAAGCCGCGATCATCTTCCGGTCCCAGTCTTGCGTCAGCGCCCGCCACAGCGCTTCTTCGAGCATGCGCGGCTGACCGAAAGGCACTATGTAGCCGAACATCTCAGACGGAATCATCTCGGGAATCGCACCCACGTTGGTTGCCACAACTGGGGTGCCACTCGCCATCGCCTCATGCACCACGTTCGGCCAGCCTTCCGCACGGCTCGCCAGGCAGAACACATCTGCCGCCACCATCAACTTGGCCAGCTTGTCCGGCGCCACCGCGCCGAGCATCCGGACCTGATCTTTCACGCCATAGCTCTCGATCAGCCGTTCGAGTTCCGGCTGGTACACGCCGCCTCGGCCTGGGCCGCCCGCGATGAACTGGCGGACCGCGAGTCCGCGATGGCGAAGCTTGGCCAAGACTTCGGCTACGCGATGATGCCCTTTGTTTTCGAGGAGATGGCCTGCCGTCAGGATGATCTTTTCGCCGGGCTGGATGTCGAACTCGCGGCGTACAGCCTCGCGGTTCTCGGGCCGGAACAGGCTGGAATCGATTCCGTTCGGTACGGTGAAGGCCGTGTCGGGATCGGCGCCGAGCGAGAGCGCAAAGTCGCGCAGGCGGGCCGAAACGGAGATCACGGCCGAGGCGCGCCGGAAGCTCCAACGCAGCAGAAATCGCCGGAACGGATGCACGGCGTGTTCGGGTTCGATGCCGCGCAGGGTGACCGCGAAAGGTTTGCCGGTGGCCCAAGCGAGTAAGGCAGCCGCCACTCCCTCAGGGTGCCCGAAGTGGGCATCGATCACGTCGAACTCGAATTCCCGGCGGATCCGCGCGGCTGTGCGCCAGACCTGCAAAAACAAAGCCACCGCATTCCAGCCTCCGCCCATCGGCGGATAAAGCCAGCGCGGATGCCAGATCTCGAGCGGACCATCGATCCGCTTCTCGGGAATGCCGGTTAGCTTGGCGAACTTGCGGTTCGGGTTGCCGTACTCGAGCACCGCCACGGGCGCGATCACGCGCACGTCGGCCATCCTGCCCACTTCCGCCATGCGGCGTTGTACGAACAGGCCGAGATCGCGTTCGTTCGGATTGGGAAACACCCAGCTCAAGGTCAAGACCTTGAGCCGGCCATTCTGTGCCATCTCCTCAGCGAGCAGTTGGCTGCTAGCCCAGTCTCCCTTCGAGTGTGTCGAAGATTCGTTCACTGGCGCGACCATCCCACAGCGCCGGCACCCGTCCTGCCGGCATAGGCATTTCAAAAGTACGTCTTGCGGCATCCAGAATCGCCTGGGGGCTGATTCCAACCAAAAGATTGGTCCCCTCTGATATAGTGACTGGACGCTCGGTATTTTCTCTCACTGTTAAACACGGAACCTGCAAAATTGTTGTTTCTTCCTGGATTCCGCCCGAATCGGTGATCACCAGGCGGGCTTCGCTGGTCAAACGGAGGAAATCGAGGTAGCCCTGCGGGGGGCAGAGGACTACCC
Source organism: Bryobacteraceae bacterium (assembly GCA_046331625.1). Taxonomy (GTDB): domain Bacteria; phylum Acidobacteriota; class Terriglobia; order Bryobacterales; family Bryobacteraceae; genus JAXLQL01. The sequence continues at coordinate 66,405 of JAXLQL010000016.1, read as the reverse complement.
CTTCCGTGGAGAGCCCCATTTCGTCTACCCGCTTCTGCGTGCGCGGGTGTATGGGAAACACCACTTGCATCTTCTTGCCGATTTCCCGCAAGACCTCGATCAAGGCGGGCAGCCGTTGCGGGTCGTCCACGTTGGCGGGGCGATGCAGCGTCGCCACCACGTACCGCTTCGGCTCGAGTCCAAGCTTCTCGAGGACCGGCGAGGCAGCCGCTTTGCTCCGAAACTTGAGCAGTGTGTCGATCATCACGTTCCCCACGAAGAAAATGCGGTCCGCCGGCACGCCCTCATTGCGGAGGTTCTTCTCGGCGCCCGGTTCGGTGGTGAACAGGTAGTCCGAGATCGAGTCGGTCAGGATGCGATTGATCTCCTCGGGCATCGAGCGATCGAAGCTGCGAAGCCCGGATTCGACGTGCGCCACCTTGATCCCCAACCGCACCGCGACCAAAGCCGCGGCCACGGTGGAAGTGACGTCGCCCACCACGACGAGAACATCGGGGCGAAACTCGGAAAAGACGGGTTCGAGGCCGACCAGGATCTCGGCCGTCTGCTTGGTCTGCGATCCCCCTCCCACACCCAAATGGACATCCGGCCGGGGAATCTCGAGGTCGGAAAAAAACTGGTCCGACATCTCCGGCGAGTAGTGCTGGCCTGTATGGATCAGTTGCGCCTGCCATCGGGGTCTCCGCCCCAACTCGGCCATGAGCGGCGCAACCTTGATGAAGTTGGGCCGTGCTCCGACGACACAACTCACTTTTAGTCTCGTCATTTCAAGCAGCTAGACGCAGAGGATACTGGGACGGCCGGTACTCCTCCGCGAAATGTCATTGTATCAGAGCGCTGGCGCACCGGATGTAAGCAATCTGTAAAGTTGCGAAGGGTAGGGCTGTGATAGGATGAGTGCCCATGAAACGAAGACAAGCCCTTTTCGCCGTGGCCGCCGGAGCAGGAACGGCGGCTCAGTCCCCTGCCCAAACCGAGTGGGCGGACCCGTTTGCGCGCTCGTGGCGCGACGGCTTCCTCCTTCACTGGAAGGTCACCGCGGACTACACGCTGGCCGTGATCGAAGCAATGCCAGCCGACGGGTTCAGCTTCAAGCCGACCCCAATCCAGCGCACGTTCGGCGAGCAGATGGTCCATTTGGGACGGGCCAATGTCGCCTACATGGCCGCTTTCGGGCTGATCGAGCCGCCAAAACCTACCGAGGAGACGAGCAAGGCCGCGGTCCGGGAGTACGTAAAGGCGACCTTCGATTATGTGGAAGCGGTGCTCAAGAAGCTCTCCGAGCGCGATATGGCGCGACGCGACCTCAAGATCAACGCTCGCATCAAGCCGCACAGCGGCACGGACCTGTTCATGCGCGCTTACATGCATACGGCGCACCATCGCGGACAGGTGATCTGCTACCTGCGGCTGAAAGACATTGCGCCTCCGGTTTGGGCGTTCGAACCGAGCGCGTAGACTTCCTTCGGAACCTTTCGGCTGCAAGCATCGTCAGAACTCAAAACCCATGCGTAACCTACTCCTCGTCACACTCACCGCATGCCTTTCTTCCACTGCGGCGTTCGCACAACTGAGCCCGCAGCAGAAGGTGGACGACTTCCGCTCGCTGGTGGCGCTCTATGCCAAGCAGTATGGTCCCTATGAATGGAAGCGCGACGCCTTCGGGTATGACCTGCTCGACATCAAGCCGTGGCTCGACCGGATCGGGCGCACTACCGACGACATCAGCTACTACGAAGTGTTGGTGGAGTACGTGGCCAGTCTCCACGACTCGCATGATCTATTCACCCTTCCCAGCCTGTTCATTGCCCGGCTCGGCTTCTCGTGCGACATCTATGACGGCAAACCGGTGATCGACGTGATGGACCGCACGCTGTTGCCCGCGGCGCGCTATCCGTTCGGCATCGGCGACGAGGTGGTGTCGATCGACGGCAAGCCGGCCGATCAGATCATCGAGGAGCTATCGAAGTTCAATAACAACGCCCAGCCAGGAGCGCGCCGGCGCGCGGTGGCAGCATGGCTCGGGACCCGACAGCAGGCGCTTCTTCCGCGCGCGCATGAGGTGGGAGATGCGGCGATGGTCGTGATTCGGCGGGCCAGCGGGGATCTCGAGTCGTACTCGATTCCGTGGTCAAAGACGGGGACGCCGCTGACGGCGGTGGGTCCGGTGATCGATCCGAAGACTCGCATAGTGCGGGTTGCGTTCCAGGCTTCGAGCCCAGGTCAGGATTTCTCAGACTGGCCCGCTTACATGCGGCCGTTGCTCGCGATGGGCGACGTGTCCGTGCCTCCACAGGCAGTGATCGGCAGTGGCCAGCGCAATCCCTTGTTCACGCTGCCTACTGGGTTTCGGCAGCGCCAGGGTACGCGGGCTACCGACAATTTCTACTCGGGCACGTTCACTACCGCTGAAGGGCGGAACATCGGATACATCCGGATCCCACGCATGACGCCGCTCGACGGGAGCCAGGCGGGCACGAATGCGGCGTACCAGGAGTTCGCCACCGAGATCGTCTTCTTCAGCCAGAATACCGACGGCCTGATCGTCGACGTGATGCGCAATCCAGGCGGCAGCGTTTCTTATGTGGAGACGCTCTGCCAGATGCTGATCAACTATCCGTTCCGTACGCTCGGGTTCGAATTGCGGGCCACGCAGACTTGGCTGCTGCAGTTGCAGCAGGCGGTGCAATCGCTGCGCGCGCAGAACGCGCCCGATTGGATCATTGCGTTGTTCGAGTCCTATGGCAGGGCGGTGGACGAAGCGAACCGCGAGAAGCGGGGGCGCACCGGACCGCTTCCGTTGGGAGGCAATCCCTCGCTCGATATCGCGCCGCTGCCGTTTGCCTATGCGAAGCCGCTCATCGTGCTGGCCGACGAGTTCTCGGCATCGGGCGGCGATATGCTTCCGGCGATCATTCAGGACAACGCGCGCGGGCCGATCGTGGGAATGCGCAGCAACGGTGCGGGGGGAAATGTGGTGGCCGACTCGGCGGGTGCGTACTCGGAGGGCCAGGCGCGGATCACGCAGAGCCTGATGAATCGCAAGAATCCGGTGGTGACGGAGGATCTGCCGACGGCGCCGTATGTAGAGAACATCGGCGTGCGGCCGGATATTCGGCTGGACATCATGACGCGGGAGAATCTGATGAACGGGAATCGGCCGTTCGCGGCGGAGGTGGTGCGGGTGATTTCGGAGGAGATTGCGAGGAGGCGGTAGGGCGGACCTGTGGTCCTCTACGGGACCTTCGGTCCCAGACTAGCACTGCTAAGATAAAGCCGATGGCCGTTGCCCTTCAATACGAGCAGGTCGCCACATATGCGCCAATGACCCTGTTCCTACCTGGGCTGACCGAACAGGAGTTCATTGAATGGGGCGAACGTTTTCCCGACTTTCAACTCGAGTACACCGCAGACGGAGAGTTGCTGATTATGCCAGGGACGTCAATGGCGACGGGAGATCGCAACAGTGAGATCATCACACAACTCACGATTTGGGCAAGAGCCAATGGGCGCGGGCGAGTGTACGACTCCAGCACGAGCTTCCTCCTGCCGAATGGCGCCCGCCGTTCGCCAGACGCATCGTGGGTAGATTCGGACCGCAAGCGGGCCGCCAAGCAGCCGGGCACTCAATTTCCCGTTCTCGCCCCGGACTTCGTCGTGGAACTGAAGTCGCCTTCGGACCGCTTGAAGAAGGTCCGCGAGAAGATGGAAGAGTGGATCGAGAATGGGGTCAAGCTCGGCTGGCTGATCGATCCCGAGACGCACTCGGTCACCGTCTATCGGCCGGGCCAACTGCCGCAGATGGCCACGAACCTCGAGCGTCTCGACGGCGAAGGTCCGGTGGAAGGATTCGTACTCGATCTGGGTCCAGTGTGGGAGATCGAGTAGCTCTACACCGAAGGCGCAGTCGCTTGTCGTGAACGCGGCCGCGGATCCTAGCCGCGACGCAGGTCCAGCACAAAGCCTTCCACCGGACCCGTCCCTTCGATCTTTTCCACGCCGGTGACGATCTCGGGGTCCGAGCCGGGCCTGTAGATTTCGATGGTCTCGGGATCGATGAGCCATCCGAGTTGCGCGCCGTTGGCGATCCACTCGGTCATCTTGGCGCGCAAGGTCCGTGGGCGGTCCGTCTGGGATTTCAACTCGATCACGAAGTCAGGGCAGAACCGCCAGTACCCCTCGAAGCTCGGGGCATCCAGAGCATCGATCTTTTCATTGCGGATCCAGGAGGCGTCCGGAGATCGCCGGGCGCCGTTTGGTAGCACGAACCCTGTCGACCAATCGAAAGCGGATCCGCGTCCGTCCTGTTCCGACCGGCCTTCCAACTGGTGCGTTATCCTGCTATTCCGCATCCCCGTCACCGGGTGCGTAAGTGGCATGACGATCAACTCCCCGTCAGCAGACACCTCCAGTGACAGGTCTGGATGTTCGGCGCAGAGAGCGACAAACTCCTCGTCGGTCATGGGACTGGCGGTCAAGACCGCAGGCAGGTGAGCGTCATCGATCTGGAACGCCATTGGCCCGCGCTACATCGCCCAAAGCTTGATATTGCGGCTCCGATCCGCCGCCGCGAACCACTTCCCATCCGGCGAAAACGCCACCGTCGCGACGCGGTGTTCGGCTTGCTCGGTGCGCAGCGCCTTGCCGGACGCCACGTCCCACACGATCACCTTCACGGGAGCTCCGAACGCGAGCTCGTTCATCCCGCCGGTCACCAGGCGCTTGCCATCCGGTGAAAATTCGAGCGCGGAAATCATCTCCGGCTGCCCGGTGATGGTCCGGAGCAGCTTCCAATTCTTCGCGTCCCACAGATACACCGTGCGATCCACGCCAGCTGCCGCGAGCATCGTTCCATCCGGCGAAAACGCGAGGTCGAACATCGACACCGTCATCTCGCCGACCACCTTGGCCAGTTCGCCGTTGCGCGCGTTCCAGACGCGCACATCGGTATCGTAGGCCGCCGCCACCAGCCACTCGCCATCGGGCGAGAACACCATCGCCGACAAGCCCCCGATGCCGGCCGGAACCTGGAACCGCTGCTTGCCGCCCGCATCCCAGACGCGCATCAGGTTCGCGCTCGTCGAGGCATCATCGCGGCTTCCTGCGGCGAGAGCGCCGCCATCCATCGTGGAAATCACACGCGCCGCCCGCGGACCCGTAATCGCCAGCGAACGGATCACCGCGCCGCTTTCGAGGTCGCGAATCTTGGCGCCTTCGCGCCCCACCACGCTGTACTGTCCGCGTGCATCCAGGAACGTGGGCTCGCTCTCGCCTTTTTCCCGCGCGATCGTCTTGACCACCGATTTCGACGCGAGGTTCCAGATCTGGATCCCGGCACTCGAAAACGCCGCGAGCGATTTGCCGTCTTTGGTGAACGCGATCTGCGCGACGTCGTTGTCCGACTTCAGTACCAGAGTTTCCGCCATGCGCTCTTACGCCTTCTCCAGAATGAGGTCGAACGTCACGGTGGCGCGGGGCGTGGAGTTCTCATCGAGCAGCGCCACGGGCCGGATGGTCTCGCGGTTGGTCACCACGCCGCGTTTGTTGAAGTTTTTGTCGGGGTCGCCTTCGAAGAACGGGTCGGTGGCGAAGTAGAGCTGCGTGATGAGCGGCTTGCAACCCGGGGCGGAGATCAGATAGTGGATGTGCTGGGCCGGGCGGTCCGGATAATGGCCGGGCATGTTGGTATCGAGCGCATACTCGGTGCCGGAATCGATGGCGAGCTTGGAGCGATACCGGTAGCCGTGCACGTCATAGATGCCGCGATAGTCGGCGTGCCAGACATCGATGCGCGCGCCTGGGATGGCCTCGCCACGGGTGTTCATGATCTTGCCGGTGACGCGCAGGGGGAAGCCGGGTTCGCCCGCGATGCGCATGTTTCCCTGATTGGGCGCGCCTTTCTTGTAGAACGGTCCGAGCACCTCGGCGGGCGTCGGTTTGAGCGACTGCTTCTCGGCTTGCAGCCACATTGCAAAGAGATGACTGTGAGACGCGGCCGCGCCGGTCAACAGTCCACGGACGATACACTTCTCGAGGAACTCGCGCCTGGGTTGGACCATGTTCTCGATTAGAGCGGTTTCCAGGCGCGGTGTCAATGGCACAGGCGCGCCTGCTATCCTAGGCTGGTTTCTCACAACACGAGGTGCCTCACATGAAATTCGCTCTCTCCCTCTTGTTCGCGGCTGCCATGATCGTGGCCGCTCCACTGGCCGCGCAAAATGTGCCGATCACCGGCGGCGACATGGTGTTCGATGTCCGCAACGGCGATCAGAGCGGCAAGCTGATGCTCAAGGATACCGAGGTCGCGTTCGAGTCGCTTACCGATTCACGCCATTCGCGTAATTGGAAGTACGCCGACATCCGCGAGCTGAGCCGCAACAAAAGCCAACTGCGCATCAAGCCGAACAAAGGCGACACCTACGATTTCCAATTCAAGGACAAGAAGGTTCGCGACCAGATCTACGACACGATCAGCTCGCGCATTCTTGCTGCCCGCCAAGGCGGGAAGAGGTAGCGGGGAACCGGGCGCGCCCGGTTCCCCGATAGAATAGAACTCGTGCCAGCCGTAGCAGCCAATACCCAAGCCGCCATCGAGCGGCTCGACCAGATCCGTTCCGAGATCGGCAAAGTCATCGTCGGACAGCAAGACGTCGTCGATGGCGTGCTGATCTGTTTGCTCGCCGGCGGTCACGTGCTGCTAGAAGGCGTTCCCGGGCTCGGAAAGACGACGCTGCTGCGCACGCTGTCACGCGTGCTGCATCTCAAGTACTCGCGCATCCAGTTCACGCCGGATCTCATGCCCGCCGATATCGTCGGCAGCATGATCATGGAGACGGATGAGCGTGGCGCCAAGGGCTTGCGGTTCCAGCAGGGTCCGATCTTCGCCCACCTGGTGCTGGCTGACGAGATTAATCGCGCCACGCCGAAGACGCAATCCGCGTTGCTCGAAGCAATGCAGGAGCGCACCGTCACCAGCGGTACGGTCACGCATCAGCTCGAGTCGCCGTTCCTCGTGATGGCCACGCAGAATCCGATCGAGATGGAAGGCACGTATCCGTTGCCCGAAGCCCAGCTCGACCGGTTCCTGATGAAGATCGTGGTGGAGTATCCGACGCGCGACGAGTTGAGCACCATTGTGGAGCGCACGATTCAAAGGGAAGACGTGGCGCTCGACATGAAGGCCGACCGCGAGGCCATCATGGGTCTGCGATCAATCTGCCGCGAAGTGCTGGTGGCGCCTCACGTGCGCGACTACTCGATCGATCTGGTGATGTCCACCCAGCCCGGCACCAAGCACGCGCACGCGCTCACGAACAAGTTCATCCGCTACGGAAGTTCGCCGCGCGGAGCGCAGGCGTTGGTGGAATGCGGCCGCGTGTTCGCTCTGATGAACGGGCGGCTGAATCTGAGCGTCGACGATATTCGCAAGGTTGCGCCCTCGGTTTTGCGCCACCGCGTGATTCTCAACTTCGACGCGCATGCAGAAGGTCAAACCGGCGACACGATTCTCCGCGAGGTGATCGCGTCGCTTACTCCGGTGAGCAGGTAGCATCCGTGCTGCTCGTCGAGTCGCTGGTGAAGGAATATCCCTCGCCTGCCGGAGCTCTTCGTGTGCTCGACGGGATTTCGCTCCGCCTCGATCCCGGCCAAGCCGTGTCGATCATGGGCCCATCGGGATGCGGCAAGAGCACGCTGCTTTCGATTCTCGGCGGTCTGGAAGCTCCCAGCTCAGGGTCGGTATCCATCGATGGCTCCGATCCCTACTCGCTGGGCGAAACCGACCTCGCCCGTTTTCGCAACGAAAAGATCGGCTTCGTTTTCCAGGACCATTGCCTGCTGCCGCAATGCACAGTGCTCGAGAACGTGCTGATCCCCACGCTGGTGGCGGCGGATCCGGTGGACCGCTCGGCGCGCGCGCGCCAACTGCTGGAACAGGTGGGGCTCGGCGCGCGGCTCGATCATCTTCCCTCGCAGCTTTCGGGCGGCGAAAAGCAACGCGCCGCCATTGCTCGCGCCCTGGTGCTCGATCCGGCTCTCGTGCTGTGCGATGAGCCCACGGGCAACCTCGACCGCAAGGCCGCCGCAGCCGTGGCTGACTTGCTGCTCGACCTCACCCGCCAACGCCAGACCATGCTCGTGCTGGTAACGCACAGCGAGCATCTGGCGGCTCGCGCGCCCTCGCGATACGAATTGGCGGACGGGCAACTCGAAACTCGCGCATGAAGACGCTCTCGCTCGCAATGGCCGGGCTGAAGCACTACTGGCGTCCGAACCTCGCCGTAGTGGCGGGCGTGGCGACGGCGGTGGCCGTACTGGCGGGCGCGATGATCGTGGGCGAATCGATGCGCGCGAGTCTGCGGCGGCTGGCACTCGAGCGATTGGGCAACACCGATTCGATCATTCAATCGAACACGCTCTTTCGCGAAAAGTTGGCGTCGAGCGTACCGAACTCGGCGCCGATCATCGTGCTCGAAGGGATTGTCACGCATCAATCGAGCGGACGCCGCGCGGGGCGTGTGGCGCTGTATGGCGTGGACGATCGCTTCTGGATTTTCCAAGGGCGCAAGTCGGCGGAACTCACTGGGCGCGATGCGGCGCTGAGTCCCGCGCTCGCTTCCGAACTTGGCGCATCGCCTGGCGACACATTGCTGGTGCGGCTCGAGAAGCCCGCCGATATTCCCGCGGAATCGCTCTTTGGGCGCAAGGAAGATGCGGCTCCGACGATTCGGCTGTCGCTGAAGCAGGTGCTGCCAGCTTCGCAATCCGGCGAGTTTTCACTGCGGCCCACGCAGGGTTCGGTGCGTGCGGTGTTCGTTCCACTGGGCCGCTTGCAACGCGAGATCGGCGCTGCTGGACGCGCGAACGTGCTCCTGATTGGCCGCACGGCGGCATCTGCGGAGCAACTGCTGCGCGCCGCGTTCGCGATCGAGGATCTCGGCATCAAGACGCGGACCGTGGCGCGCGGACAAGCGGTCCAGCTCGAGTCTTCGGCGGGCGTGCTGCGCGATTCGCTCGTAGCTTCGGCGCAAGAGGCCGCGAAGGCCGCCGGGTTCCGCGTGCTGCCCGTGCTCACGTACATGGCTACTCGAATCCGCGTGCGTGAACACGAAGTCCCGTATGCGCTGGTGGCCGCCACCGATCTCGCCGCGATTGGATTCCCCGGCACGCCGCCCGGCGTGTTGCTGCTCAATAGCTGGGTTTCGTTCGACCTCGAAGCACACTGGGGCGATCCGGTCACGATGGAGTATCTGGTGTGGCACGATGACGGCCGCCTCACAGAAGAAAAGGCGCAGTTCACCAATGGCGGCCGGGTGGCAATCGAGAATCTCGCCGCGGACCGCGATCTGGTTCCCGAGTATCCCGGCATCACCGATGCCGCCGACGTATCGAAGTGGAATCCGCCGTTCGCGATGGACCTGAGCCGCATTCGCCCGCGCGACGAAGAATATTGGGACCTGCTCAAGACCACCCCGAAAGCCTGGTTGCAGCTCGAACGCGGACAGCAGTTGTGGAAGTCGCGTTGGGGCAAGCTGACCGCGCTGCGCCTGATGCCGGAGAAGCCGGCGACGAAGGAAGAGCTGGAAGAAATGCACCAGGATTTTCGCGATCGTCTGCGGGCACAGCTCGAGCCGACGCGGGAAGGGATGCAAGCCATCTGGCTGCGGCAACAGAATGTGACGGCCTCGCGTGGCGCCACCGATTTCGGCGAGTACTTCAGCTACTTCAGCTTCTTCCTGGTGGTGTCGGCGCTGCTGCTGGCCGGGCTGTTCTTCCGGTTGGGACTGGAACAGCGTTTCTCCGAGATCGGGCTGCTGCGAGCGGTGGGGTTCACGCCGGCGCACATCCGAAAGCTCTTTCTTTGGGAAGGCGCGCTGCTCGCCGTGATCGGCGCGGCGCTGGGAGCGGCAGGCGCAGTAGGCTACGCGGCCGCGATTTTGAAGGGCCTCGTCACCTGGTGGCGTGACGCGATCGGGACTCGCGCGCTGGCGCTCGAGCTTTCCACGGCGCCGCTTTTTTCGGGTGCGCTGGGCGGCATGGCCGCGGCGATGTTCACGATCCTAGTGACGTTGCGCGGGATCCGCGATGCGAGTCCGCGGCGGCTGCTTTCGGGAGGCGCATCGGCGCTGGCTCCGCGATTCGCCACGCGCGCTTCGGTGTGGGCTTTCGCGCTGTGCATCACGGGATTGGCGCTGCTCGGGGCGAGCGCGGCGGCGAAGATCCCGCCGGCGGCCGGATTCTTCGGCGCGGGCGCGTTGCTGCTGGCGGCGGCGCTAGCCGTGTTCCGGTCCATGCTCGGGGCGAGCGTGCGGCGTCCGGTGTCGGTGGGCTTGGGGCAATTGGCTTTTCGCAACGCTGCATCGAGGCCCGGGCGCACGGTGCTTTCCGCGGCGCTGATCGCGTCCGCAACATTTCTCATCGTTTCTGTCGAGGCGTTTCGGCGCGACCCGGACCAGTCTTCGCTCGATCCCAAGTCGGGAACCGGCGGGTATCCGTTGATCGCGGAGTCGGTGCGTCCGGTCTATCACAACCTGAACACGAAGGAAGGCCGCGAGGCGATGGGAGTGCAGGTGCCCGATGCGGTTCGGTTCGAATCGCTACGGTTGCGTCCAGGCGACGATGCGAGTTGCCTTAACCTGTATCAACCGCAGAATCCGCGGGTGCTCGGCGTGCCTCCGAGTTTGGTGCGGCAGGGCCGGTTCGCATTCGCGGGGTCGGAAGGCCAGGATGCCAACCCGTGGTTGCTGCTCGACCGCGACCGGGACGATGGCGCGATTCCGGCTATTGCCGACGCGAATTCGATGCAGTACGTGCTGCACAAGTCGATCGGCGAAGAGATCGTGCTGCCGGACGGCACGCGGCTGCGGCTGGTGGCTTCGCTCTCAGACAGCATCTTCCAGAGCGAATTGCTGATCGCCGAGCGGCATTTCATCCGCGTGTTTCCGCGCGAGCAAGGCTATCGCGTGTTCCTGATCGACGCTCCGCCGGCGCAGGTGGAGCCGGCTACGACGGCGCTCGAATCGGCGCTCTCCGACCATGGGTTCGATGCGATGCCGGCTCCGGCGAAGCTCGCCGCGTTTCATCGCGTGGAGAATACGTACCTGTCGACGTTCCAGACGCTCGGCGGGTTGGGGCTGGTGCTGGGGACGATCGGCTTGGCGGCGGTGTTGTTCCGAAACATTCTCGAGCGAAAGCGTGAGTTGGCTTTGCTGAGCGCGGTGGGCTATTCGCGGCAGCATCTGTCGCGGCTGGTGTTGCGCGAGAATCTGATGATCTTCGCGGCGGGGCTCGGGATCGGGGTGGCTGCGGCGATGCTCGCGATTGCGCCCGCGTTGGCGGGAAGGTCGAATCATTTCCCGTTTGCATCGATGGCGCTGTTGTTGATGGCGGTGTTGGCGACGGGAGTGTTGGCGACGCTGGTGGCGACTTGGATCGCGCTACGGCAGTCGCTTACTTCGGCGCTGCGGGCGGGATAGCGCGCTACGCGCGCGCCCTGCCTCCGCCGAGCACCCGCGCGGGCAGGAACAGCACCGCCTTCAGCAATTCGAAGACGCCTTCCACAGCGACGCCGACGATCCGGAAAGGCAGCAGCACCAGCCACACGATCGGGTAGGCGACAAGCGCGAGAAGCGCCAGCGGCCAGCAGACCACGAACAGGATCAGCCAGAGCAGGAATTTCATCATGTCCCTTTCCTCCCGGTGATAGATACGCAAGCGGCGTGGGGAAAGTTCCGCCTCGTGACGTCAGCCCCAGACGATGGCTACGCTGCGTGCCTCGGCTCCGTCACTTGCCGCGGCGGAATCCGCTGGATCGCCTTTCCGCTTTGTTGGCGAGCAAGGTCCAACTCATAGGTGCTCTGGAGGTTCATCCAGAAATTGGCCGACATGCCAAAGTAGCGCGCCAGACGAAGTGCCGTGTCAGCGGTCATGTTTCGCTTGCCGGCCAAAATCTGGTACAGCCGATTCGGTGGGACCTCGATCGCGTCAGCGAGTTTCTTGGCCGTTAGGCCGATCTCTTCCAGTTCGTCGGCGAGAATCTCACCAGGGTGAATGGGTGTGCGCGCCATAGCCGCCTCCTTGTGTCTCAGTGGTAATCGACGATCTCCACGTTCGATGGACCGGGATCGTCCTTGCTCCATTCGAAGCAGATGCGCCAGCGATCATTGATTCGGATCGAGTACTGGCCACTCCGATCGCCTCGCAGCGCTTCCAGACGGTTGGAGTTGAGGGCAGACAAGTCGTCCACAGCCCCCGCCGCGTCCAAAATGCGCAGACGCTTCTCAGCCTGACGCCGGAACGGCTCCCATTGCCGCACCCTGTCGCCGGCCGCAAAGCGCTCGGTGTCCCGGTCACGATAGCTACGTATCATGATCTCGCCTACCAGTTTAGACGAGTGACGTCAAGCGTACAAGTTCGCTCTGGAGAACTACAACTTCTGCGAACTACCGTCGATCTTGTACCCGCTCACCAGCCGCGACAACAACCCGAAGCTGTAGCCCGGATCCTGAAACGTGAGCACCTTCACGAGCGCGCCCAGAACCAGCCGTATCCGCAGCCCGAGCCCCGACATGAAACCGAAGTGCTTTCCCAAGTACGCCGCTGCTCCGTTGGCGGCGTCGGCCGCGAATGCTGCGCGTTCCTGCGCCGTCGCCGGCTTCCAGAGCGGATCGGCCGCGTTCCATCGCCCGCGCACGTCTTCGGCGAGCGCGATCTTTTTGCCCGCTTTGCGAATCTGGTAGGCGAGGTCAACGTCGATCCAGTGTTCGCCGAAACGGCTATCGAGATAGTTGATGCCTTGGATAGTCTGCTTGCGCAGCAGGATCGCCTTGCCGTCATGCAGATCGCCGCCGCTGGCGGGCTGGCTCAGTGGATTCTCCCAGTTCGCCGAAACCTGGCCGGCATCCGGCAGACGGAATGTCCGCGACACCGTCTTGCCTGCATCGTCCAGGAGCGTGGGGCAAACGGCGAGCGCACTCGTGTCGGCCGCCAAGCGGTCAGCGAGCTTTGTGACAGCGCCGGGATCTAGCACCACATCAGGCGCCAGCAGCAGCAGGTACTCGGCCTTGCAGGTACGGATGCCGATGTTGCGCGCCTTGGTGAGCCCGCAGTAATGAGGCAGGCGCAGCATCTGGATCTCGGGGAATTCGCGGTCGAGCGATTGCGAGCCGTCGGTGGATCCGTTGTCGACCAGCAACACCTCGAACTCAGCGCGATCTGGCGCGGCTTCGAGCGCGGCCACGCATTTGCGCAACGCGGCCGCAGAGTCATGCGCCACGATCAAGACCGAAACCCGTAACGGCGGCGCTTCGGCTGCTTCGGGCTGAATTTCGGGCATTATTTGAATTCTTCGCTTTGCGGGGTCGCGGGCTCAGCAGACCAATTCTGGCGGATGGTGCCGCTTTGGTCGGTGTAAAAGGTCCGCCGGCCAGTGCTGCCGAACGCTTGCGGCGTGGCTCGCACCATGTAGCCTTGCGGTGTCGCCTGCACTTCGTACTTGTAGCCGTTCTTGACACCCTTCGCCATCTCGGTGCTGATCAGATCCGCTCCGCTCGGACCGGCTTGTCCGCTGGATGGCGGGCCCAGTTCGGTGAGCGAAGTGGCGTACTTGCCGAAGTTCGACATGTACTGCGTCTGCGCCGTGATCAGGTTGTGGATTTCGCGCGTAGCCGCCATTTCCTTGGCGCTCATCAGCGCGACGTTGATTTTCGGCACGGCCACCGCACCGATGATCATGAGGATCGCGACGACGATCAGCAGTTCCATCAACGAAAAGCCGCGGCGGAGCCTGCGGGCAACATTCCGGCGATTGAGGTTCATAACAGGTACTCCACTATTATGACGCGCCAGTGCCTGGGCACGTGCATGGAAATGACGGTATCATGGTCACTCCGGCCGAACAACTACCACCGGCGCAACGGCCCGCCCGATCCAGCGTCCACTCGCAATCGCACTCCCCGGAGGCGCTCATGTTCCCATCGCGCACAGCCTCGGCGATTTTTTGGGCAGCTCTCATTTTCCATGGCCCCGCCACGGCCGAAGATCTCACCTGGCGGCAAGCCTTCCGATTCCTCAACCACGCTACCTTTGGTCCGAAGCGGGCCGAGATCGCTCGCGTGCAGCGCGACGGCTACCAGGCTTGGCTCGACGAGCAGTTCCGGCTGCCGGCGTCGCGCTATCCCGAGTACCTGCAGGACAAGCCGATCGAGTGGTCGCAGGATTACTTCTTCCAGCTCGGCATGCAGAATGACGATCAACTGCGGCAGCGCGTCGCCTTCGCGCTGCACAAGATCTTCGTCGTTTCGGCGGTGGAGGTGAATGACGGTCGCGCGATCACTTCCTATCTCAACCTGCTCTCGACGCTCGCCTTCGACAACATCTACGTCGTGCTCAAACAGATCACGCTCCACCCGGCGATGGGCGAGTATCTGGACATGGTCAACAATGACCGCGCGCGGCCCGGGAGCGAATCGCAACCGAATGAGAATTACGCACGCGAGCTGATGCAGCTCTTTTCCATTGGGTTGGTGCAACTCAATCCCGATGGCACCACCAAGCTCGACGCCGCTGGCAACCCGATCCCCACTTACACCGAAGCGGACGTGAAGAGCGTGACACGCGCGCTCACCGGCTGGACCTACCCACGTGAGTCCGGCGCCACCCGCGGCCACAATCCGCCGTTCTATTCGGGCTTCATGACGGCCGTGGAGGCGAATCACGACACCAGTGCGAAGGTGCTGCCGGGCGGCGCGGAAATCCCGGCTGGGCAAACCGCGCAGCAAGATCTCGACGCCGTGATCGACTTCCTCTATGGCCACCCGAATCTTGCCCCGTTTCTTTCGCGGCAGTTGATTCAGCAACTGGTCACGAGTAACCCGTCGCCTGCTTATGTCGCGCGTGTTTCAGCGGTGTTCGAAGACAACGGAGAAGGCGTCAAGGGTGATCTGAAGGCCGTCATTCGCGCCATTCTGCTCGATTCGGAAGCGATCGATCCAACGAGCGATTCCGGAGGTCACCTCAAGGAGCCCGCGCTCGCCGTTCTCTCTTTGATCCGGCCCATCGGCGCGCGCGTGGGCGATTTCCCCGTGCTCGCCGACGAAGCCATCGAGATGGGACAGAGCATCCTCTTTCCGCCGAGCGTGTTCAGCTACTTCTCACCCGGATATCGCATTCCTGGGGCTGGGCTCGGCGGTCCGGAATTTCAGATCCTCACATCGGAAACCGCGTTGCGCCGCGTGAACTACGTGGGCAAGCTGCTCTACGGCGGCTTCGGTAGTTACATCGAGCTCGACTCGAAACGCTATGTGGATGCCGCACCCGATACCAATGCGCTGCTGCAACTGGTGGACGAGGATTTCCTGGGCGGCTGGATGCACGATGATCCCGCGGGCACCGCGATGCTCGACGCGATCACCAAGGCCGTGAACGCGCAGGAAAGCGCGGCTGCGAAAGCTGCCGCTGCGATCTACCTCGTGGGTTCGTCACAACAGTTCCAGGTGGTGAGGTAACGGCCATGAGATCGAGACGCGAATTCCTTCAGATGTGCGCCGCGATGGCCGGCGCTTCGAGCCTGGAAGCCCAGACCGGGAACTACCGCGCGTTGGTCTGCGTGTTCCTTTTTGGCGGGAACGATGGGAACAACATGATCGTGCCGATGGAGACGAGCGCTTATGCAGCGTATCAGCGCGGGCGCGGTCCGCTGGCGCTGGCGCAGCGCGATCTCGCCGCAGTCACAGCGCAGGGCAAGGCTTACGGATTTCACCCGCGCCTGTCTGGCTTGCGCGACCTCTACCAGCAGCGCCGCGTGGCCGTACTCGCTAACACGGGTATGCTGGTGAGGCCCGTGACGCGCGCGCAATATCTGTCTCCGGGAGCTTCCGTGCCGCGGAATCTCTACTCGCACAGCGATCAGGTGCAGCAGTGGCAATCGTCGAATCCCACTGGCGCAAGCCCGACTGGCTGGGCGGGCCGAATAGCCGATTCGCTTCCAACGGGTGATGCTCCCATTCCGCCTGTGATCTCGGTCTCCGGCAACAGCCTCTTCCTGACTGGGCTCCGCAACACGCCAGCCAATCTCAGCCCCGGAAATGATTTCGGGATCGCCTATTCCGGCGACGGCAAGGCCGATCAGGCGCGCCTGGAAGCGCTGCAGCAGATCCTCAATCTCGACTCCGGGGCCAAGCTGGTCTCTGCCGCGCAGGGCGTGCTCGCATCGGGGATGAAGAATTCGCAGGAGCTTCGCCGCGCGCTCAGCGGCGCGCCCGCAGTCAAGACGGAATTTCCCGATACCGATCTCGGGCGGCAGCTCAAGCAAGTGGCGCAGTTGATCGCCTCGCGAACTCGCTTGGGGGCGTCGCGCCAGATCTTCTTCTGTTCGCAAGGAGGCTTCGACAACCACACGGACCTGCTGCCGAGTCAGGACAGCTTGTTCGCAGTGCTCGGGCCGGCATTGGTGGCTTTCTATCGCGCCACCGAAGAGCTCGGCGTTGCGTCACAGGTGACTTCGTTCACGGCGTCAGAGTTCGGGCGCACGTTCAATTCGAGCTCCACCAACGGCAGTGACCACGCCTGGGGCAACCATCACTTGATCATGGGTGCGGGCGTGCGGGGCGGCGAGATGTACGGCGAGTTCCCGGTGCAGGAGCTGCGCGGCGCGAATGATGCGGGCGACCGCGGAGTGTGGATCCCGACCACGTCGCTCGATCAATACGGGGCGGCGTTGGCGGGATGGTTCGGAGTCGGCGCGGGCGACATGCGGCAGGTGTTTCCGAATCTCGCGAATTTCGCAACGCCGCCGGCATTGTTGTAATCTACCCGACTCGCCCGGTGGCCCGTCCGGCGGCGGGGAAGGAGATAGTCAGCAGGTCTAATCAGAGCCCTTGGCCCTGCATTTGGTTAAGCTCACTCACGAACCTCTAGAGCGAGTAGAACGCGAGCCGCCCTCGGGCTTCGTCGATCCAGATAGTCTTGCTGCCTATTGTGGTGAGCAACATTCCCTGCATGTACCCAGTGGGGTTTGATGGCGTTCTTAGATCTTGCCAAACCGGCATGGCAAAACGGAGTGTTCGCCGAACGTTTCCTGCGTCGTCTACATCCAGAGCAACGGCTTGTGACACGTTGTGCCCGGCGACGCCTGCAAGAATATGTCCGCCGGCAGTCACGGCAGCCGTGTAAAATGCGTTCGTTATTGCCGTGCCTGCCCGGAGAGTGGCTGGCGGATCCTCGGAAGCACGAATGCGTATGTCGGGTGAGCGAAGGTCCTTTGTGAAGAGCGTGCGCCCGTCGCGAAGATCGACGACCGAAAGCTTTCCTGACGCCTTGTGAAGGACTGCCAAACGATCTCCTGTCAATGGAAGGACGATTGCGTACGGAAGGCGAATCGGCAACGACGCCGCAGGAGACGACTGCGCACCAACGTATGAAGCGCTCGTTGCGGACAATGCAATCATCCGGCCTTGGTATGACAGGAGGCGGGACACGGACCGGAGGGACTCGGGGTCGACGCGCTGGGAAGCCGAGGGCAAAGCCGGCCCGAGCAATAGAAGTTCGCGGCTGTCATCTTGCGCGGGACGAAGGAGGGAGATCGTACCGTGGTCGCCGGCAGCGACAAAGGGCAAGACTGCGCCCGGCAGGTCGTACCATTTCTCAAACTTACCATCCGTAGTTAGGTGGAGGACGAAAGTTGCACCTGGCTGCGGCAGAGCGTTAGGATTCCGGCAAAGCAGGAAAATCCCTGCTCGAGTGGCGGTGGCATCGATGACCTGAGCTGAATCCGAGTAAATTCCATTCGGCACCACCTCCTCGAGCTGAACCGAATGGGAGGGCGAATGAACTTCGGCGACCTCGGCGTGAAGGCGGTTATGGACTGCCACGCAGCCAGGCAGGGTGAGAAGTGTGAGCCATACCCGCCACTTCCGACTAGACATATTCGTCTCCAACTGCAGGAGAATTTCTGAGCAGCCCGTTTGGACGCTTCCGTCCAGTATTCGTGCCGACAGGGCGACTCTACCACGGAGAGGCCAGCGCATCAAGAGGAAGGTGCCGAGATTGCGCCTAGTAGAAACCGCAATGACTGGCTTGTTCACCCACCTGGGCCGGCAGGGCCCACTCTTTCGAAGCGCCCATCGGCGCGGAGCAGATACTGGCGTCCGCGCCAGTCGATGGTGTTTCCGAAAAATCCGGCGACCCAGAACGCGAAGCTTGCGAGATCCGAGAGCGGCAGTAAATGCAGCGCGAGCGGCGCACTCAGCATTCGCGTGGTCATCACTGCAGCCACGACGCGAGCCACAATCGCGAGCGCCGCAAGCGGCCACCACTGCGGCGCCACCGCGAGCAGCAACAAAGCCAGCGGCAGGGGAAATGTGAACAGCTCCCCCACATACCCCGCCGGGCGCGACCGCCGCGTGCTCCGGCACCACCGCAATCGATGCCGCGCGTTCGATGCCCAGGGCTGCGACCCGATGCGATGCTCCACCACTACCGCCGACAAGCCCACTCCGATCCCGGCCTCGGCCGCGAACTGCCCGAGCACGAAATCCTCGGCGAGGTAGTCTTTCACGCGATCCCACCCGCCGATCGCTGCGAGTGCCTGCTTCCGCCCAACGACCGTCGGGCCCACGGCGAACTTCATTCCTTCGAGCATGCGCGCTACCAGGATTCCCGCCAGAAAGTCGGTGTTCATCATCACCGCCTCGAGCTGCGACCACAGGCTCGGCCCACCCACCGCGCGATACGGGCACGTAGTCAGCCCAAGCGCCGCATCCGCGAACTCGCCCACCACGCGCGCCAGGAAATCGCGCGTCACACGGATGTCGCTGTCGCTCATCACCAGCAGATCATGCCGAGCCGCCTCGGTCATGTGCGCGAGCGACCACACCTTCGCGTTCGGATACGGCGGCTCGCCCACGATCAGCAGCCGCGCTTCCACTTGCGGATACTCGGCGCGGAGCCGCTCCACCAGCGCCGCGGCCGGATCCGCTGCCGTGCGCACCGCAAACAAAATCTCGAAGTCCGGATACCGCTGCTCGAAGAAGGAACGCAGGTTCCCTTCGAGATCGGCCTCCGCTCCAGCGAGCGGCTTCAGTACCGACACCGCCCCCCCCGCGGCAGGAGCCACCGCCCGCGGACGGCGCAGCACCGCCAACATCGCCAACACCGTGAACACGAGCGCTCCCGCTACCAACAACACCAGCAGCAGAGCCGCCAAAATCATTCCAATGGGGTCTTGTCGGCGATCAGTTTACCGATGGCCGCCAGGAACTGGTCGAGCGGTTGGCTGCCTTGGTCGCCATGGCGGCGATTGCGCACCGAGACAGTTCCCTGCTCGGCTTCGCGATCACCCACCACCAGCATGTACGGCACCTTGTTCACCTGCGCCTGCCGGATCTTCGCATTCACTTTCTCGTTGCTCGCGTCGAGCTCCACGCGCAGGCCCTGCGCGTCCAGCTTGTCGCGGACCGTCTTGGCATAGTCGAGGTGCCGGTCGGCGATGGTCAACACTGCAACTTGCACCGGAGCGAGCCACACCGGATACGCGCCAGCGTAGTGCTCGAGCAGGATTCCGAAGAAGCGCTCCACTGATCCATAGAGCGCGCGGTGGCACATCAGCGGTTGGTGCTTCTTGCCGTCTTCGCCCACGTACTCGAGGTTGAAGCGGCGGGGCAGGTTGAAATCGAACTGCACGGTGGAAAGCTGCCACGGCCGGTCGAGCGCGTCGACCAGCTTCACGTCGATCTTGGGACCGTAGAAGGCCGCCTCTTCGGGCATCACCTTCACGTCGAGCCCGACCTTTTCCACTGCGCGATGCAGCGCGTTCTCGGCGCGCTCCCATTCTTCCTTGGTGCCGAGATACTTGTCGCTCACGCCGCCATCCCAGGTGGAGAGCTCGGCGTGATAGCGGTCAAACCCGAAGGTCTTCAGCACATCCACGGCGAAGTGGAGACAGCTCACGATCTCGTCTTCGATCTGGTCGGGCGTGCAGAAGATGTGCGCGTCATCCTGCGTGAATCCGCGGACGCGCAACAGCCCGTGCAAGACGCCGGACCGCTCGTAGCGGTACACCGTGCCCAACTCGCCTAGGCGGATCGGAAGGTCGCGGTAACTGCGTTGCCGGTCCTGATAGATCAGGATGTGGAACGGGCAATTCATCGGCTTGAGCCGGTAAGTTGCGTCATCCAGTTCCATCCCGGCGAACATGGCGTCTTTGTAGTTCACCAGATGGCCGGAGGTTTGCCACAGGTCCTCACGCCCGATGTGTGGCGTCGAAACGATCGAGTAGCCGCGCTTCAGATACTGCTCGCGCATCCAATCTTCGAGCAGCTTCCGGATCAGCGCGCCTTTGGGATGGAAGAAGATCAGCCCGGGGCCGGCGAGATCCTGAATCGAGATGAGGTCGAGTTCGCGCCCCAGCTTGCGATGGTCGCGCTTCTTGGCTTCTTCCAGCTTGTGCAGGTAGTCGTCGAGGTCTTTCTTCGAGAAGAACGCCGTGCCGTAGATGCGCTGCAGGTGCTCGCGCTCCTGGTCACCTTTCCAGTAAGAACCGGATACCGAGAGCAGCTTGAACGCCTTGATCCGCTTCGTTGACGGCACGTGCGGGCCGCGGCAAAAATCGATGAAATGCGGACCCAGCGTATATTCGCTGAACCACTCGTCTGCCTTCTCGCGGATGAGCTCGCACTTCATCCAGGCGCCTTCGTGGCCGTATTTGTCGAGGCCTTCGGGCTTGTGCGTCATCACGCGATCATAGGGATAATCGCGCGCCTGGATCTCCCACATTTTGCCTTCGATCTTCTCGAGATCTTCGGGCGTGAAAGGCGTGTCGCGTTGAAAGTCGTAGTAGAAGCCGGCTTCTGTGGGCGGACCCACGCCGAGCCGCGTTCCTGGAAACAGCTCGAGCACCGCAGCCGCCAGAAGGTGCGCGGTGGAGTGGCGGTACACCTCGAGCGACTCGGCATTCTTCGACGTCAGGATCTCGAGCGAGGCATCGGCGTCAAAGGGACGATTGAGGTCCCAGAGGGTGCCGTTCACACGCGCCACAACCGCGTCGTCGGCCAGCCGTTGGCTGATCGCACGCGCCAAATCCATGGGTTTCGAGCCGGCTTCGACCTGTTTTTGAGAGCCGTCCGGCAGCGTGACGGTGATGTTGCTCATCGCGGGAAGGGGGGACTTTTCAGGTTAGCATGGGATAACGCGAGGAAGAGATCTACTGAGGACACTTCGATGACCACCGATGACCAGTTCTTCGAGTTCTGCGCGCGCAATTCGGAATATCGAATCGAGCGCGCGGCGGAGGGACGCATCGTCGTCCTACCGGGAACCAGCGGCAGGACGGGCGCGCGCAGCGCGGGCCTCACATCGCAGCTATGCATCTGGTCCGAACAGGACGGCCGGGGCGCCTCGTTTGACTCGAGTACTCTGTTCCGTCTGCCGAACACGGCCATGAGGTCGCCAGACGCTGCGTGGGTTCCGCTGTCGAGGCTGCGGCAACTCGAGGAACGTCAGAAAGACCAGTATCTTCCGCTGTGCCCCGATTTCGTGGTGGAGCTGACCTCGCCCAACGATCGTCTACCCGAGGTCCAGGATAAGATGACAGAGGGGATGTCGATGGGATGCCAACTCGGATGGTTGCTCCACCCAGCGGCGCGGGAAGTCCACATCTACCGTTCGTCGGGCGTCGAGATCCTCGAGAACCCTGGCGAGTTGACAGGCGACGGCCCAGTGGCCGGATTCCGTCTCGACCTCCGCCGTATCTGGGAGCTCGGCTGGTAGTCCACTACCTGCCTGCTACGCTCGAAGGGTGAACCTCTACGACCTCGATCCCGGTCCGGAAAGCCCCGAGATCGTCCACATGATCGTCGAGATCCCGAAGAACTCGGCGAACAAGTATGAATATGACGTCAAACTCGGAGTCTTCCGGCTCGACCGCACGCTCTATTCGCCGATGCACTACCCCGGCGACTACGGCTTCGTGCCCGGGACGCTCGCCGACGATGGGGATCCGCTCGATGTGCTGGTTCAGGTTCAGGAGCCGTCGTTCTCCGGTTGCATGATCGAGGTTCGGCCCGTGGGTGTGCTCGAGCTGATGGATAACGAAGAGGGCGACCAGAAGATTCTCGGCGTTCCGATTCGCGATCCGCGGTTTGACCAGATCCACACCATCGATCAAGTGATGCCGCACGTGCGCCGCGAGATCGAGCACTTCTTCTCCATCTATAAGGAACTCGAAGGCAAGCAGACGCGGATCCAAGGCTGGGGCGGACCGAAGGAAGCACGTGAACTGATCCAGCGCAGTCGCGACCAGTACCTCGAGTCCAAGGCCAAGCCCCGCAAAGCGGCGCGCTCGCGCAAGCGCGCCTGATCGGAACGCGAGCATCTTTGACGCGCCGGCGTTGACACCGATCCCGCAGCCGCGTACCGTGGTCCGTATGAGAATCGGACTCACGCGGCGCGAATGGATCTCGGGACTTGCGGCCCTGCCCTTGGCGAATGCCGCGGCCACCAAGCCAATGCGCGGCATTTTCCCGATCATGGCCACGCCTTTCACCGAGTCGAGTGCGGTGGACTATGAAGATCTCGAGCGCGAAGTCGAGTTCCTGACCCGGTGCCGCGTTCACGGAATGGTTTGGCCGCAGTTGGCGAGCGAGTACGCGACCCTCAGCCGAGAAGAGCGGATCCGCGGCATGGAAGTGCTGGCGAAAGCGGCGCGTGGGAAAGGTCCGGCGCTGGTGCTCGGGGTGCAAGGCAGCAATCTCGATGCCGCGATGGAGTATCTGAAGAAGGCCGAAGATCTGGGTCCCGATGCGCTCATCGCGATCCCGCCCACGGAAGCCAAGTCGGTTGACGATTTCCGGCGCTACTATGCGGGTCTCGCCGGAGCGGCCAAGCAGCCGTTGTTCATCCAGACGACCGGAGGCGCGAAGGGCATTACGCCCTCGGTCGAGTTGATCGCCGGGCTCGCCAAAGAGTTTCCGCAGCTCGGCTACGTAAAGGAAGAAGCCGAGCCGGTGATCGAGCGGATGCTCGCGCTCGCCAAGGAGCGTCCGGCGGTGAAGAGTCTGTTCAGCGGAGCCGCGGGCAAAGGGATGCTCTACGAGTGGCGGCTCGGCATGGACGGCACCATGCCCGGTTCGCCATTCTCCGATATCTACGTGCGCGTGTGGGACGCTTGGCAGGCTGGCGATCGGGAGCAGGCGCGCGCCATCTTCGCGAGGCTGCTGCTGATGATCAACCTCGATACGGTGATTCCGGGCACGCGGCAGTACATCATGAAGCGGCGAGGCGTGTTCAAGACGACAGTCTCTCGGCGGCAGAAGGTGAAGCTGAGCGCGAAGGCGATCGAAGAGATCGAGTTCTGTTTCGCGGGCCTCGAGCCGTATCTCACGAGCTGACTGCGCTAGGCCTCGCGATCCACTCGCCCATCCGTTGGACTTCGGGAAAAGGGTTCGATAAGATGCCCTGCATGTCTCTGAAGCCCATCACCGCGCTTGTGCTTTTCGCTTCCCTTGCCGTAGCCCAGCAGGACACCGGCATGATCACCGGATCCGTTCTCGATTCCACGGGATCCGCAGTGCCTTCCGCCACCGTCTCGCTTGTCAATACCGGCACAAATGTGCGCACGACGGTCACCACGAACGCCGACGGACTCTTCGTCGCCACGCCCATGCGCATCGGCGTCTACACCATCTCGGTGGAGGCGAAAGGATTCAAGAAGAGCTTTCGCGACAACATCGCGCTCCGCGTGCAAGACCGGCTTCGCGTGGACTTCGCGCTCGAGGTGGGCGAACTCACCGAGTCCATCATGGTTACGTCAGAGGCGCCGATCCTCCAATCGGAAACGTCCTCGCTCGGGCAGGTGATCGCCACGAAGCCCGTGTCGGAACTGCCGCTGAACGGGCGGAACTTCATTCAGTTGATCGCGCTCACACCCGGCGCCTACATCCCGCAGCGCAACAACTCGCTCTACCAGGATTTCCTCATCGGTATCAACGGCAATCGCATCCAGAACAACAATTTCCTGCTCGACGGGATCAACAACAACACCACCGACAACAATCAAGCGCCGGTGCTGCCGAGTCCGGACGCGATCGCCGAATTCAAGGTGCAGAGCAATCTGCTGCCCGCCGAGTTCGGCCGCAGCCTCGGCGGCGCCATCAACATCAGCTTGCGCTCGGGAACGAATGACTTCCACGGAACGGCGTTTCACTTTCTGCGCAACGATCATCTCGATGCCAACAACTTCTTCAACGCGGGGCGCGCCAAGCCGCCGTTTCAGCAGAATCAGTTCGGCGTAGCGCTCGGCGGTCCCGTGGACATCCCGAAGGCTTACAACGGCCGCAACAAGACGTTCTGGTTCGCCGATTACCAAGGCACTCGCATCCGCAAGGGCCTGACGCGGCTGTTTACGGTGCCCACCGCCGAAATGCGCGCGGGCGATTTCACTGGCCTTCCCACGGCCTTCGACCCCGACACCACCACCGGGAACACACGCCAGCCGTTCGCTGGGAATCGGGTTCCGGCCTCGCGATTCGATCCCGTGATGCAACGCTATCTGCCGCTGTTTCCGCTGCCCAATCGCAGCGGGCTGGCCAACAACTACATCCTGAATCCGAAGTACACCGACACCAACGATCAGGGCGACATCAAGGTGGACCACACCTTCTCCACCCGCGACACGATGATGTTCCGCTACAGCCGTGGCGACCGTGAGTTCATCGTGCCGCTCAACGTGCCGGGCGTCCCGTTCGATGGCTATTTCTCGGCGAACGAGTTTCTGCCACAGGTAATCAACAATCGCGGAGCCGTGCTGAGCCAAACGCACACGTTCTCGCCGCGCGTAATCAATGAGGCCCGCGTGGGCTTCAACCGTCTCTATGCGACGGTGACTCCGCGCAGCCAAGGGAAGAATCTTGCCACCGAGTTCGGGGTGCGCGGCGTACCCGATGACCGGCAGTCGAACGGACTCACCGTTGTGGGCATCACCGGATTCAGCGCGCTGGGCGACAGCTTCGACACGCGCCGCGGGCAGAACGTATACCAGGTGCTCGACAACCTGACCGTGATCTCCGGCCGGCATTCGTTGAAGATGGGCTTCGACCATCGCCGCACGCAGTTCAACTTGGGGCAGGGTAGTTCACCACGGGGATCGTTCAGCTTCAACGGCGTGTTCACGCAGAATCCGGCCGGACGCACGGGCACAGGCGCGCCGTTCGCCGACTTCCTCCTCGGCGTTCCCGACGGCGCATCAATCGGAACCAACGTGCGCGCGGGCATTCGCGTTCGCAACTACAGTTCGTTCATTCAGGACGACTGGAAAGTGTCGACGAAGCTCACGCTGAACGTCGGCGTGCGGTACGAGTACACCACGCCCGTGATTGAAGTGGCCAACCGCATGGCGAACTTCGATATCGCCACCAATTCCGTGGTGCTCGCGAAGTCCGGCAGCATCCGCGATCGCGCGCTGGCGAATCCCGATCGCAACAACTTCGCGCCGCGTTTCGGGCTGGCGTATCAGGTCGATGGCAAGACGGTGCTGCGCACGGGCTACGGGATCTTCCACACGCTGGAAGATGCAGGCCACCACAACCCGGCCTTCAATCCGCCGTTTTCGGCCAGTTTCTCGTATCCGAGCGACCAGCTCAATCCATCCACCGCTTTGCGCCCCGCACGTGGATTCCCGCCCGTCGCCTTCCCGAACGGGAACTTCAACAACCTGTTCATCAACATCAACGGCCGGCCGTACGATTTTCCAGCAGCGTACAGCCAGCAGTGGAACCTCACTCTCGATCGACAGATCGGGGGCCTGCACGTAGAAGCCGCCTACGTGGGCAACAAGGCGAACAAGCTGATGGCGAATCGCAACATCAATCAGCCGCTGCCAGGTCCGGGATCGGTCAACAACCGCCGCATCTTCCCGGGATGGGGTTCGATCACGTTCCAGGAGCCGCGCGGCAATTCGATCTACCACGCGCTGCAGACGAAGCTCGAGAAGCGCTTCTCACGCGGCCACATGTTCCTGCTCTCGCACACCTGGGCCAAGGCGATTGACGATGCCGACTCCACGCAGCTTTCCACTACCAGCGGAACCGGCAATCTGCAGGACCAGCGAAACCTGCGCGCCGAGCGGTCGCGATCGTTCCAAGACGTGCGGCAGCGATTGGTGCTGAGCTATCTCTACGAACTGCCGTTCGGGCGCGGCAAGATGCTGCTCGCGGGCGCTTCACCCGTGGTGAACCAGATCGTGGGTGGATGGCAGATCAACGGAATCACGTTCTACCAAAGCGGACGCGCGTTCACGGTGTCATCGCCGACGGATCATTCGAACACTGGATCTTCGAACATCCGGCCCGACGCGACGGGAATTTCGCCGGACCTGCCCGCGGACCAGCGATCTCCGCAGCGGTTCATCAACCCGGCCGCGTTCGCGATTCCCGCCGGATTTGCGTTCGGCAACACGGGTCGCAACGTAGCCACTGGACCGTCGCAAACGAACTTCGACTTCTCGGTCTTCAAGGATTTCAAGTTCGACGAAGAAGGTCGCCGCAAGCTACAGTTCCGGACGGAGTTCTTCAACATTCTGAACACGCCGCAATTCCAGATCCCGAACCGGACGTTCAATACGCCGCAATTCGGGACCATCACGGAGACGATCGCGGATAACCGCGATGTCCAGTTGGCGCTGCGGTTCTTGTGGTGATCCCGAAGAAGACTGTTCGCGCCGTCCGCTCGTCCGCGACGGCGCGACACCTTCAGTCACCCTATCCCCCGGTCTGGTATACTCCCGTGTAGATGTTGTCCATCGTCTCGCACGAGCAGGCGTTGTCCCGCTCGAGCGCCTGCGAACCCCGCCCCATGCGTTCCTCCCTCGAATGAAGCTCAGCGTCAGCATTACCCGCGGGATCGAGTCACTCTTCGGTGTCCGTGACGAGAATATCCGCCTTCTCGAGCAGAACCTCGGCGTGGTCACCCGCCTGCGCGAAGATTCGCTCGAAATCGAAGGTTCCGATGCCGCCGTCAAGCGCGCCGAAAACATCCTCGAAGAGTACGCGCAGATGGCGGCCGATGGCCAACAGTTCGCGAGCGGCGAACTCCACAACTATCTCGCTCTGGTGACGAGCGACGCGACACTGTCTCTCCGCGGACTCGTCGAGAGCGGACGCCAGCGCAGTTTCGGAAAGAAGATGGTTACTCCGAAAACCATCAACCAGCGGCTGTATCTCGATGCCATCGAACGTTACGATTTGGTTTTCGGCATCGGTCCGGCGGGCACGGGCAAGACTTACCTCGCCGTGGCGATGGCCGTGGCGGCCCTCATTTCCAAACGCGTATCGCGCATCATTCTCACGCGCCCCGCGGTAGAAGCCGGCGAGAAACTCGGCTTCCTGCCGGGAACGCTGCAAGAAAAGATCGATCCCTATCTGCGCCCCCTCTATGACGCACTGTTCGAAATGCTCGAGGCTGACAAAGTGGAGAAGTATCTCGAGCGCAACGTCATCGAAGTAGCTCCCATCGCTTTCATGCGAGGGCGCACGTTGAACGAAAGCTTCATCATCCTCGACGAAGCCCAGAACTCGACGCCCGAGCAAATGAAGATGGTGCTCACCCGCCAAGGCTTCCACTCGAAAATGGTGGTCACGGGCGACATCACCCAGACGGATCTTCCCGCCGGCCGCCGCAGCGGACTTCTCGACGCGAAGGAAGTCCTCTCGGGCATCGACGAAATCAAGTTCGTCCACTTCGACGAACGCGACGTGGTGCGTCACAGCCTCGTTCAAAAAATCATCCGCGCCTATGACAGGCACGCGGAAAACCGGCAACTGCCGCTCCAGTGGACCGAGCCGCACGCACCCCAACCCGCGGCCGAATCCGCCGCCGCTTCACCCACGGCCTGATCCCATGTCCGAACCTGGCTCCAGTATCGTCTTTACTTTGCATTGTCCCGCCACGGAGCGCTATCCGCTGCGCCAGTTCGCCGCCAGTCTTCGGCGCGAAGTCAGCCGTGGACGCAGCTTCTCTTGCCTCATCGCTGGCGACCGCCAACTGCGTAGTCTCAATCGCGACTTCCTCGGACATGACTACGCCACCGACGTGCTCTCGTTCCCCGTGGACGAGCCGGGCTCACTCGGCGACCTCGCGATCTCCGTCGATCGCGCCCGCGCCCAGGCTCGCTCCTTTCGACACACTCTCGGCGCGGAGCTCCGCGTGCTCATGCTGCACGGGTTGCTCCACCTGATGGGCATGGATCACGAAACCGACCGCGGCCGCATGCGCCGCGTGGAATCCCGTTGGCGGCGCCGTTTCGGCTTGCCGGCGGGCCTGATCGAGCGAAGCTCCCAATGACCACCGCGTTATTTCTGCTCGCTCTCGTGCTCGGCTTGGCGCTGGTGCCGGTGTGCTTCGTGCAGTTGCTCTACGTGGAGTCGCTCCGGCTGCGCGCCAAGGAGCAGCCGGCGCTCCAGTTCTTCAAAGAGGAGTTCGAAGACAAGATCGGGCTCAAGCTTGACCGCGGAGCGCTCGCGTTCTCACTGATCAAGCACGCGCTGCTCATCACCACCGCGATCGTCATCTTCGCGAGCCTCGAGCGCGGCAACATCGAGTTGAAGCTTCCGCCGCAATCGATGTGGCGGTCAATGATCGAATCCGTGGTCATCTCCATGGTGTCGATGCTCGGGGTGGCGCACCTGATTCCGCAGTTGCTCTATCGACGCACCAACGGACGCTGGCTGTTGGCGGCGATGCCGCTGATCCTGCTGCTGGCGCTGACCGTGCGCCCGTTGTTGGCGTTGCTCGGATTCCTGAAATCCGTAGCCGATCTCGGCGCCGCCGAGGAGCCAGTGGAAGACGCATCGGAGAACACCGAGCAGCAGATCGAAGCGCTGATTACCGCCGGCGCCGAGGAAGGGTTGATCGAAGAGGGCGACCGCAAGCTGATCCAATCGGTGGTCGAGTTCGGCGACAAGACCGTTCGCGAAGTGATGACGCCGCGCCCCAACATCGTGGCCATAGACGCCGACGCTTCGCTCGAGGATTTTCGTAAGTTGGTGGCCCGCGAGCAGTACTCTCGCGTTCCGATCTACGAGGGTACAATCGACAGCATCATCGGCTTCGTTCACGTCCGCGATCTCATCGAAGTGGACCCCTCTAGCCGTGCCGGCCAAAAGATCCGCAAGCTCCGCCGCGACATCCCACACGTGCCGGAAACGAAGCCCGTCGACGACCTCCTCCGCTTCATGCAGGAGCGCGGCGCACAGATGGTGGTGGTGGTGGATGAGTACGGCCAGACCGCGGGCCTCGCCACCATGGAAGACCTCGTCGAAGAGATCGTCGGCGAAATCACTGACGAGCACGACCCCAGTCACGACGTCACCAAACAGGAAGACGGCTCCTACGTCGTCAGCGGCAACTATGACCTCGACCACCTCAAGGACCTGGTCCAGTTCCGGCCCGACGAGGAGATGGAGTCCACTACCGTCGGCGGGCTCGTCACCGAGTGGCTGGGCCATGTTCCCGCCGCCGGCGAGAGCGTGGAGCGCGAAGGGCTCCGGATCGAGGTAGTATCGAGTGACGCCCGCCGCGTTTCCCAAGTGCGGATCCTGCGGCTGGCCAACGGAAACGGCAACGGTGCCCACGAAAAAGACTGAACGTTTGAAACATCTTTCCGGATTTGTGTCGCTGTTGGGGCTTCCCAACGCGGGCAAATCCACTTTGCTGAACGCGTTGGTGGGGGCCAAGGTCGCCATCGTCTCGAGCAAGCCGCAGACCACGCGCTCGGCGATTCAAGGAGTGCTCACGCTCGAAGGCGCGCAGGTGATCTTCATCGACACGCCTGGTATCCATCAAGGGAAACTCGCCATCCATGGGCGGATGATGCAGGAAGTGCGCGAGTCGCTGGCCGAGCGCGACCTGCTGGTGTGGGTGGCCGACGCCTCACGCGGGATCCAGCCCGAAGAAGCCGATGCGCTCCGAGTCATCCAGCACGCACCCGCGCCGAAGATCCTCGCACTCAACAAAGTGGATCTCGTCTCCGGCAAGCCGCAATTGCTCCCACTGCTCGAGCATTATCACAAGCTCGAGCTCTTCGACGAGTTCATCCCGATTTCGGCTCAGACCGGCGAAGGTCTCGACCGGCTGCGCAAGGCGATTCTCGCGCGGCTGCCCGAAGGTCCGCCCTATTTTCCCGCCGATCACTTCACCGATCAGCCGGAACGCCATCTCGCCGCGGAGTTGATCCGCGAGAAGGCGCTCGAACTCGCCCGCCAGGAAGTGCCGCACGCAGTGGCGGTGCTGGTGGACTCATGGGAAGAGAGCGGGCGCTTGGTACGAATCGCCGCCACCGTCTACGTGGAGCGCGACGGGCAGAAGCGCATTGTGATCGGTGCCAAGGGCGAGATGCTCAAGCGAATCGGAACCGGCGCTCGTCTCGAAATGGAGCGCCTCTTCGGGAAGAAGATTTTCCTCGAACTGTTCGTCAAGGTCCGCAAGGACTGGCGCGAAAGCGCGGACTTCCTCAACGAACTCGACTGGCGCAAATCGCTCGGCGGCGCAGCGAGCTGATCCGCCTTACTGCTTCCGCCACGCGCACGAAAGATATGCGCCGTCGTCAGGAAACTGCGCGCCCAACTCCTGTTCCCGCTTGCGCCATTTCGGCGCCAGCAGATCCGTGTGCGTGAAGCCCATGTGGTTCGATGTCTTCTTCCACTCGAGCTCATATCCCCGCAAGTAGTTCTTCGCCAGATGATCCACATCGAGCCCGTTCATGCCGATCTGCGGACCATCCAACGTTTCTGCCGGCCGGTGAATCTCCACGATTCGCGAGATCTCCACGGGCGTCAGCGGTGCGCGCGAGCCCAACTTCTCGCGGATCCGGTCATTCGCCTTTTCGAAGGCCGAGCGCTCGGTGGGTTTCTGCATTCCGAGCTTGCGCTTGATGAATCCCCAGTAGCGCTGCGGACTGTAGGCCTCCCATCGCTTCCGCTTTCGATTCTCGGCGCGTAACTCCGCGAGTTCCGCTTGCAATGCCGGCTGCTGAAAGTACCGCGCGTTCACTTCCTTGGCCATCACGTACACCCCGCCGCGCTTCAAGCAGCGGCCGGTCATTTCGAAGAACTGATCGAGGTTGTAGATGAAGTGCAATTGCGACAGGCTCACTACCGCATCGAACTGCTCACGCGGCCACCGGCTTTCATCCCACAACAGGCGCGGCGAAATCGCCAGCGTTTCCACGCGCTCCACCTGCGGCCACACCTTGCGCCACTCCGAGCGGATGTACGATTCCCCCAAGCCCACCAATCCCTCTCCGCAGCAATACAGCAGCACGGAGTTCGCCGGCCGCGCGTGTTCCAGAGCCTCCACGAACACGGGGTACGAAGTGCATCGACGGAGCCGGCTTTCCACCGTGCCCTCGCTCTGCGCCGGACCGTGCGCCAACTGAAATGACCACGCCACTTCGCACACGAACTCTTCCGGCCGCGTGGAAACGCCCACCCGGTCCATGATGCGATTCACTACGTCCACCCGCACATCGGGCGGTGCGCTCAGGTTCTTCACTTCGTTCACATCCCATCGTATCTGACTGCGTCCGGTGCCCGGAACAGCCGCATGGTACTGGAATTTGTCCTGCGAAATGCGGCCACTAGACCAGTACCGCCGCCACATTCGCCCCCTGCGCTTACTACGATAGACTTGGGAAGTCCCACCAGGAGGAGCCCCGCGAACGATGCGAATTCTGCATGTCACTGGCGAATGGGCCTACGGAGGCGTAGAGATGTGGCTCATGCACGTCTTTCGCCGGCTTGACGGCTCTCACCGCATGGAGATCCTGCTCAACAGCAATCCTCCCTCGCCGCTCGAATCGGAACTCGCCCGCCTCGGCGTCAAGATCCACTACATAGGACACAATCCTCGCTCACGCACCCTTCTGGCGAAGGTGTTTCGTCATCTCAAGAAACACGGGCCCTACGATGTGGTCCACTCGCACTTCAATCATGCGAGCGGAGCAGTGATGGCGGCGGCGTGGGCCGCTGGCGTACCCGAGCGCATCTCTCACGCTCATAACGACATCTCTTCCTGGCTTGCCAAGCAGCCGCCGAAAATGAAGCGCCGCTGCACGCGTCTCTCGGCGATGAGCAACCGCTTTTCCACGTCGCTGCTCGGGGCCAGCCTCCCTTCCGGCGACTCTATCTTCGGCCACGGCTGGAACTCGAGGCCGCGCTGCCGGACACTCTACTGCGGCGTCGATATGACAGCCTTCGAGCACCCGGCAGACCGGGAGGCCATTCGGCGCGAACTCGGAATCGCTCCGCATCGCCACGTGATCGGACACATCGGCCGCTTCGCCGAGCAGAAGAACCACGCGTTCCTCGTGCGGATCGCCGAAGAGTATCGCCGCATCGATCCAGATGTTTGCTTTGTGCTCATCGGCGAAGGCCCACTCGAACCGCAGATCCGCGCGCAGGTCGCCGCCGCCGGACTCGAAGACCATGTCCGCTTCCTCGGACGCCGAACCGACATTCCACGCATAATGACGGGCCTCATGGATGCCTTCGTCATGTGCTCGAACTTCGAAGCGCTCACGCTCGTACTGATGGAAGCGCAGGCCGCGGGCCTACCGAGCGTGTACTCCACCCGCATTTCGAACGAGGTCGCTACCATTCCGGAGCTGATGCGGCAGCTCTCGCTCGATGAGCCGCCGCGCCGCTGGGCCGAAGCGCTCCATCAGGCGCGGCGCGAATACCAGCCGCGTTGGCGGACCGAAGCGCTGCGCGTGATGAAAGAGTCGCCCTTCAATATCGATCACTCGGCTCGGGAGTTGCTGGCCTTCTATGACTCCGCGCCGCGCCGCAAGCCGGGGCATCGAGCACCCCAGATGGCCGGCGCCGCACATTGAGTGCTGCGGCACGCGGCGCGATATAGTGGGTACGGAATGCTGAACCGCCGCGAATTCCTGGGATCCGCCGCTGCCGTCGCGGGCATTGGCGCAGCCGCCGGGGAGAAGATCGAACCCAAGGCCGACACGCTCATCCTTTTGTGGATGGCGGGCGGCATGGCGCAGACCGAAACCTTTGACCCCAAGCGCTACACGCCGTTCGAAACCGGCATGGATCCGCGCGCCGTGCTCAGCACCTTCCCCTCGATCGACACCGCAGTCGACAACATCAAGATCAGCCAAGGCCTCGAGCGCATCGCCAAGATCATGGACCGCGGCGCGCTCATCCGCAGCTATCAGGCGGGCGACCTCGGATTCATCCTCCACAGCCGCCACCAGTTCCACTGGCACACCGGATACGCGCCGCCACAATCCGTAGCCGCTCCGCACATCGGCGCTTGGATCTCACGCACGCTCGGTCCACGCCATCCCGATGTGCCGGCGTTCATCGATGTAGGGCAGTCGCTCGAGATTGGCGCGGAGAGCGATTCGCTCAAGGCTTTCCACACCGCAGGATTCCTCGGCACCGAGTACGGACCCTTCTTCATCACCAATCCCGAAGACGCAGCGGCCGCGATTCGCCCGCCCGCGCACATTTCGCACGAGCGCTTTGAAGCCCGCTACGCGCGATACAAGCGATTGCTCGAAGCAAATCCGAGGCAGACGAGCACGCAGGAGGATTCGCTGCGCAAGGCCGTGGACAACGCCCATCGCCTGCTGTCGAGCCCGGGCGCGAAGGCGTTCGACTTGTCGCTCGAGAAGCCCGAGAGCGCGGCCAAGTACGGCGATACGCGCTTTGGCCGCGGATGCCTGCTCGCGCGGCGGCTCACCGAAGCCGGCGCGCGCTTCATCGAAGTCACCACCGAGTACATCCCGTTCCGCTATTGGGACACGCACGAGAACGGACACACGCGCGCCAAGCTCAACAAGGAGCAGATCGATGCGCCTGTCTCACAACTCATTCTCGATCTCGAAGAGCGCGGCCTGCTGAATCGCACGCTGGTGGTGGTGGCCACCGAGTTCGGCCGCGACATGATCCAGGAAGGCAAGCCCGACAAGCCGGTGAAGGACCAGGTGAAGATCCCGGACAAGCTCACCGACATCAAGCAGTACGGCATGCATCGCCATTTCACCGAGGCGGTCTCGGTGCTGATGTTCGGCGGCGGCATCAAGCGCGGCGCGCTCTATGGCCGCACCGATGACGAGCGGCCCTGCAAGGTGGTGGCGAATCCCGTGAAGATCGAAGATCTGCACGCGACCATCTATCACGCGATGGGGATCCCGCCGAACCACGGCTACGAGGTGGAAAAGCGGCCGTTCTACGTAACGCGGGACGGCAAGGGCAAACCGATCGCGGAGTTGTTCGC
Organism: Bryobacteraceae bacterium; assembly: GCA_046331625.1. GTDB lineage: Bacteria > Acidobacteriota > Terriglobia > Bryobacterales > Bryobacteraceae > JAXLQL01. The sequence continues at coordinate 32,124 of JAXLQL010000016.1, read as the reverse complement.
CTAAAGCCGGCGCAGAGTCCTGACATCCTCGCCTGCGCTGCGAACACCGGTCCGCGGAAGGGAGGAACCCGGTCAATGCCCATTTGAGAACGCGGTCTCGCCCGTGGCACGGGAAGCCAGCTCACTGTCGGTTCTAGGAACCGCACGCGACTTCAAGCGGGCTTACCGGACCTCCTGGAGGAACAAACACCGTTCGGTTACACACGAAGCCCGAGGTGCCGAAGATCGACAGGACGCAGTAGCCGCCGGGCGGGGTTTCCACTCGGAAAGAGCCGTCTGCCCGGATCGGAAAGTCCGTGGACTTGCCGGTCAATTGGTTCATGAGCCGCGCCCAGCACCTGCCACGGCTGACCTCGGGACATCCCCGGACCTTTCCTGTCAGGGGTCTGGAAGCTGCCCCATCAAAGACGACCTCGTCGCCATCCGAACTCACCCCGTAGACTCCGGTTTCCACAAGAACCACCAGATGCTCGGGTTTCCAGGTCACCATTGAGCCTCGAATGGCGCTCGCCCTGGGGCGCCTCAGACCGGCTCGCACCAAGTCGTATTCATACTCGCCCTGCGCGACGTTGGCCACCTCCATCCCCGCAATTCGGGCTTGGCTCAAACCGCCACCCTTGAGTCCGAATCGGCGAATTTCGTAAGGTGCTGGCTTGCCGGACAAATCGAACACCACAAAGCGGATGACCGAGTGGCCCTGAAACGGAGGCACCATCTGGGCGAACAGGCCCATGCCAGCGAGCATCAACATCAGCCGTCGCATCGTTGAAAAAGAGTTGCTGCCCAGCCTCACCCAGGTGGGACAGCTTCAGCATGTAGATGTAGCCGACCGGTCGCATCGTTGAAAAAGAGTTGCTGCCCAGCCTCACCCACACAAAACCGCTTGGCGCGCGACTCTCGGCCACGCGCCGTTACATTCCAGGCATTACGGCCGGACCAGGAACGTCGTAACTCCAGCGCCGCCGGGCTGATTGCTCCACGGACCCCATCCGGCATCCGATCCAAAGACGCAGGCCGACCCCGGCAAACAGGCGCGGACGATCCCGCTGTAGCTCGTGATATTGCCTCCCGCGGCGCCCAGCGGTACCTGTACCACTAAGCCGGGAGTAACTCCGCGGACAATCGGGTTCGGCTGTCCGGAGATCGCCACGAAGTACTCGTAAAGCGTCGATCCGGGAATCGGCGTCCAGCCCAGTTGCATGTTGCCGCCCGCGATGGTCGACGTCACTTCCGGAGTCTGATGCCGAGGTTGCACGAGCGTCGGAGAGGTCGGGTTGTTGCCTTGTAGGATGAATCCCGAGGCCGGTCCGATCAATTGATTCACCGTATCCGGGTTCGATACCACCAACGCGTCGTACCGGCTGCCTCCAGCCTTGAATGAAGCCGAGTAGAAGTTCGACGTGGTCTGCACGTCGAGCGCAGTTCCGCCGCGCGACAGGTCCGCGACGAAAAGCCGGTACACCGTATTGGTGCCGTTGTCGCTCGGGATGCGGTTCCACGAGAAGAAAACCGGCTGGCTCGACGTGATGGCTCCGCTCAGCGGATTACCGAGGCTCGGAGCCGAGGGATTCGGTCCGGCTGCACTCATCGAGAGCGGTGGCGAGTAGGGTCCGCAGCCATTGCCGTTGCAGGCGGCGACGAAGACTGAGAACGGTCCCGCGGGCACCAGTACTGGCGCACTGAGCGAGTTCGTGTTGACGAAGCGGCTGGCGGCAGTGAGCGCGCCGCCGCCGGGCCCGGTGTTCGGTTGTACGGCTTGCAAGAGATAGAAATCGGCGCCCGCGATGGCATTCCAGTTACAGGTAAGCTGGTTTCCGCCTGCCACGTTGCAGCTCGGAGTGCCGGGAGCCGCAGCGGGAGCTGCCGGCAGGTTCACCGAGAAGGTGACCGCATCGGACCAATCGCTGCATGCCGAGATGCACGCGCGCACTCGGAGCGAGTAACTGGCTCCGCGCATGGTGAAGATCGTGCTCGTGGCCGGAGGCGCTCCGAAGTTCGAAATCGTGTACTCGACGATGTTGGCCGTGTTGTTGCGAAGCTCCACCTCATAGTAGGAAGCGTCGCTGACCGTGCTCCACGAGAAAGCCTGCGTCGATGTGGTGAACACCTGACTGGCAGTAGGCGCCGTGATGGTGGGCCGCGAGGTAGGCGCCGCCTGAGCGACGGAGAAGGCGACGGACGTGAACGTGCCGCAGTTGGCGTCATTGAAGGCGCCGTTCGAGCAATCGCGGACCGAGAAGGTGTAGTTGCCGTTCGGCAGGCTGACCAGCGTCGAAGTCGAGTTGGCGCCCGAAATCACTCCCGAAAAGACCACCGCGCTCGAGTTCGCAACGCGAACTTCATACCCAGTGGCGGTCGGCACAGTGGACCACTGGAAGGTTACGCCACTGACGGTGATGATCTGGTTGCTCACTGGCGCGGTGATCGAGAGCAACGACGTAGCCGTGGTCTGGGTGATCGAGAAGCTTTGGCTTCCAATCGTGACGGAGGCTTGGCGCGAGGTGCCGGTGTTGTTCTGGCTGACGAGGTAAGAGACGACATCGGGTCCCGTGCCGCCCGACTTGTTGAGCGCGATCCAGTTGGCGATGTTCGAAACGGTCCACGAACAGCCTGCTTGCGTGTCCACTGTAATGGTGCCCACGCCGCCGCTCACCGGGAAGGCTTGGCCTCCCGCGGGCGTGAGCGTGAAGCTGCAGCTTCCGGCCAGTTGGGTGACAGTGAAGGTAAGCCCGGCAACCGTGATTGTGCCTACGCGCTGCGATCCGGTAACGTTGGCTGAAACCGTGTAAGAAATGGTTCCGTTGCCCAAGCCGGATCCGGAAGTGATGTTGATCCAAGAAGAGTTGCTCTGCGCTTGCCAGCTACAGGCGGAGGCCGTGTTGATGGAGAACGAGAAGTTGCCGCCGATGGAATTGACCTGCTGGCCAGGCGATCCGAGTTGGTACACGCATGATCCACCGGTGGAATTGATGGTGAGGAACATATTCGTGGACCCCGGGTTCGGATTCACGGAACTCACTTCGATCACGTACGTCTGCCCGGCCACGACGTTGACACTGAGGCGGGAGGTCGGTCCGCCACTGGGCGCATCATTGTTGCAAGCCAACTCGGCGTTGTTCTGGTAGACACTCAAGACGGTGTCGTAGCCGCTGCCCGCGGTGCTGATGTCGAGCGTCCCGGAGAAGGTGGGAGTGACGTCATACCAGAGCGTCTTGTAGTCGCGCTGCGCGGTGCAAGAATGCACCGGATCCCCGCCTTCCTCTGTAGCGTTCACAATGGTCTGGCTGTAGAAGTAAGGCACACCGAGGTGTACGCGGCTGGCCTGGGTGTTGGAGTCGGCGCCGGAGGCTTGATACAGATCCAGTGAGTAGCTGCCGGTTTGCAGGATGCTCAGGCTGGTTACTTCTACGGTGTAAATGCCCGCTACTGGGAGTGTTACCAAACCGCTGTTGGCCGGAATGCGTGAATTGTTGCCGCCGCCGCCGCCCGAGTTGTTGAAGTTGGTGTTATTCGGCGCTGGCGCTTTCACGAAGAGTTGCGTGGCGAAGCTGTCGGAGCGTAGCCCGATGAACACGGTCTGGTTCGCTTCGCCGGAAAAGGTGTAACGGTCCGCGTAGAAGTTGACGCCCAAGTTCGACGAGCGGCAGTCGCCACTGGCCAAGCTGCCGGTTCGTGTGGAGTTCATGGCAATGGAGAGGGCCGCGCATGCCGGGTTGCCGAGTTGGTTGACGGTAACCGTTTGGCCGCCAATGTTGATGTTGCCGGTTCGCAAGGTTTCCGTCGGATTGAACTGGGCCACGAATGTCACCTGCGTCGAGCCGCTGCCGGAAAAGAGCGATGTGATCACGATCCAGTCGACGTTCGGGAGGGCTGTCCAGGAGCAACCGGTCTGGGTCTGTAGTTGGAAGGTCCCGTTGCCTCCGGCAGCGGGAATGTCGGGCGTGGTGGCGGGATTGACCGAGTAGGAGCACTGGGCCATCGATGGAACGGCAGTCAGCCCCAGGAAAACGGTCAGAAACAGAGCACGAAGCAGATAACGGCGAAAATGGATCTGGTACGGCATGTTCACCGCCAGTGTAGCGGGATTCGCCGCCGGGTGCAAACAAAAAGTGATGATTATGTTTTGGACTGCCGCGGCCGGATCGAGCCTTCATCGCCGCGGAAGCGCGAAGGCGACGTAGGCGCCGGGGATCTTTCCCTGCTTGGCCGGGACCAGCCCCACCTGCGCCGAAGCGCAGAAAACGATGTACTGCCGGCCGTCTATCTCGTAGATCGCCGGAATGCCCTCGAGCGCGGCATCGAGCTCTTTCTCCCACAGCACGGATCCATCATCGGTGCTGAGCGCACGCACCTTGCGGTCGCGCGTGCCCGTGAAGATCAACCCTCCGGCGGTGACCACAGGACCCACCTTGGGATAGTGCGTCCCGGTGTTCTTGATCCCCTTGGCTGCGAGTTCCGGCACCTCGCCGAGCGGGATTTTCCAGCGGATTTCGCCGCTGTTGAGATCGTAGGCGGTGAGCGAGGTCCAAGGCGGCGCGATGGGCGAAAGGCCGTCACTCGCGATCATGAAACCGAATCCGCTGACATAGCGCTCCGCCGCGTCGGGGCTCGTTTCCGGAACCGTTGCCGCGGCGCGCGCGGGATTGTACAAATACGCGACCAGGTTCGACACATCGTCATCCTTCAGCGCCGGGAAGCCCGGCATCGGACCTTGGCCCGACCGAATCGTGCGCTCGATCTGATCGCGCGGAATGCGCAACGCCACGTCGACCAGCGGACTCGTCGCCAAGCGCGTACCCTGGCGGGCCGCTCCGTGACAGTTGGCGCAATGCGCCTGATACAAATTCGACCCCTTTTGTTCCGGCGAATCCGATGCCGCCGACTTGGCCGCGGCCGCTTCCGGCTCGAGACGCAGCAGGCAGGGCAGGTCTTTCGACACCACGTAGAGCAGCCCCTTGCCCGGATCAACAGCGGCGCCGCCCCAATTGGCTCCGCCGTTATTGCCGGGCATCTGGATGGTCCCGCGGCGGCCCGGCGGCGTGAAGAGCCCTTCGTTTCGCGAACTGAGAATCTCATCGCGGAAGCGGGCGCGATCGGGCGCCGAAAGGTACGGACTCAGATCGTCAACCGTGAACTTCTGACGCGCGAACGGCGGTGGCTTGGTGGGGAACGGCTGCGTGGTCCAGGCCTGCTCGCCAGGCATATCGGACTTGGGAACCGCTCGCTCCTCGATCGGCCAGAGCGGCTTTCCAGAGACGCGATCGAACACCCAGATGAAGCCTTGCTTGGTCACTTGCGCAACTGCATCGATAGTCTTGCCCTCGTGTCGAACGGTGATCAGCTTGGGCGCGGTGGCGTCATCGTAATCCCAAATGTCGTGGTGGACCATCTGGAAATGCCACAGCCGCTTGCCGGTGCGCGCATCGAGCGCCAGCAGGCAATCGCCGAAGAGGTTGGCGCCGTTGCGGTCCGCGCCATAGAAGTTGTACTTGGGGCTCGCGGTCGGCGCGAAGAGAATCCCGCGCTTCTCATCGAGCGACATCTCGCCCCACACGTTCGCACCGCCCGTGTACTTCCACGCGTCTTTCGGCCACGTGTCATAACCGAACTCGCCGGGATGCGGAATGGTGTGGAAGCTCCACGCGAGCTTGCCCGTGCGCACATCGAAGGCGCGGATATCGCCGGGTCCGGAGCCGTAGCCTTGATTGGTGGCCGATCCGAGGATGATGAGGTTCTCGAACACGCGGCCCGGCGTGAACGATTGCACCAGCGAGAGCGACTTCGGATCGCGGCCTAGCCCTTCTTTGAGATTGACCTTGCCGCCATCGCCGAAGTTCGCGATGGTCTTGCCCGTGCGGGCGTCGAGCGCGCGCAAGAAGTGGTTGGAGCAGTAGAGCAGGCGGCGATCGGAGCGGTCCGCGCTTTCCCAGTAGTTGATGCCGCGATTGGTGATGATGGTGGTGCCGGGCTCGGCTTCGTGCGCCCAGAGCTCCTTGCCGCTCACTGCGTCGAGCGCGATGATCGAGTTCTTCCGGCCCATCACGTACATGGTTCGACCGATGACCGTGGGGTTGAAGAAATACTTGGCGCCGTCTTCGGTGGGGAAGGTCCACGCGATCTCGAGTTGGGTGACATTCGAGCGATTCACCTGCGAGAGCGAAGAGTATTGAGCGGCGTCGGCGGCGCCACCGTAGTCGCGCCAGACGGCGTGGTTTTGCGCGAAGGCGGAAGCGGCCAGCGCGAGAAGAAGAACGAGCAGCATCGGGTCCGATTATCGCACTGGGGCGCACGCCGAACCTCGATGCCCATCCCCCGTTTCCTCGCGAGCCACCAAGATCTCAGCTTCAGTGTGGGGCAGGCTTCAGCCTGCGCGGGACTTCCAGTCCCGCCTCCGATGGGGGCACACAAGCTCGGAGAACGCTCGGATTTCAGAGGGGTCCCTAACAACGGCTCCGCCGCTACGCCTTCGGATGCGCCTTGTCGTAGACCGCCATCAGGTCTTCGAGCGAAACCTGCGTGTAGCGCTGCGTGGTGGAAAGGCGCGCGTGCCCCAGCAGTTCCTGAATCGATCGAAGGTCCGCGCCGTCACTCAGCAGATGCGTCGCGAACGCGTGGCGCAGCGAGTGCGGATGCAGCGAATCGTCTCCGGTCACGTAGGTGGAATAGAACTTCACGATCGAACGAATCGACCGCGCGCTCAAACGTCCGCCGCGATGATTCAGAAACAGGGCGCGCTCACCGGCGGCGGGCTTGCGCTCGTCGAGATAACGGCTGACCGCATCGGCGGCCTTCTTTCCGAACGGCACCTGCCGCTCTTTGCGACCCTTCCCCATCACGCGCACCCAGCACTCGCCGCGGTCGAGTTGGTCGAGGTCGAGCGACTCCAGTTCTCCCACGCGAAGGCCGCATCCATAGAGGAACTCGAAGATGGCAAGGTCGCGGACCGGATAGGGGCGATCCATCTGCTCGGCCTTGTCCTCCACGGCGTCGATGAGCTGATTCGTCTGCTCGGCCGTCATCACAGAGGGCAGCTTCTTCGGCGTCTTGGGCGTTCGCAGGAGCTTGGGTACGTTCACTTGCACAACGTGGTTGCGCAGCAAAAAGTCGAAGAACGAGCGTACGGCGGCGAGCTTGCGGCGCACGGAGACGCTCTCGAGCCCGCGGTCATAGAGCGAGCCGAGCCACTCGCGCAGCAGCACGGCGTCGATTTCCGAGATGGGTGGCGGTGCGCCGTCTTTCGGCGTCAGGTATTCCAGGAACTGCGTCAGGTCCGAATCGTAGTTGCGCAGCGTGTGCGGAGAGACGTTTTCGCGGCGGCGCTCGGCGAGATAGCGTTCGATCCACTCGGCTAGCATGCGGCGCGCTCGTAGCAGGCAAGAGCCCGGCGGCAGACTTCGGCGTGACGGGCCTTCTTGTCATGTTTGAAACGTTTTCGCGTCTCTTCGTCGAGCTGGGGAAGCAGGTCGAAGGTGATGTTGGCAGGCTGGTAGTCGTGTGGATCGGCCCCGGAGACGTAGGCGCACAGCGATCCCAACGCGGTCTGGCGATCCGGCGCCGCGGGCTCCTCTCCGCGCGCAATGGCGGCGGCGTGACGGCCGGCCAGAAGCCCCGTCGCGATCGACTCCACATATCCCTCGATGCCCGCGATCTGCCCCGCAAAAAGCACGCGTGGATCCGAGCGGAAGCGCAACTCTGGCGTCAGCAATGCAGGCGCGTTGATGTACGTGTTGCGATGGATCTGGCCGTATCGCAGGAACTCGGCCTGGCCGAGCCCCGGAATCATCCGAAAGACGCGTTGCTGCTCGCCGTACTTGAGGTAGTTCTGAAAGCCGACCAGGTTGTAGCTCGACGCGCGCAGGTTTTCCTGGCGCAGTTGGACCACCGCCCAGGGACGCCGTCCCGTCCGCGGATCCGTGAGCCCCATCGGCTTCATCGGACCGAAGCGCAACGTATCGCGTCCGCGGCGCGCCAGCTCTTCCACGGGCAAGCAAGCTTCGAAATACGGCACGTCCCCGGCGATGTGCGGCGTGTGGCTCTGCGCTTCTAGCAGCGCATCGACGAATGCGTAGTATTCGTCCCGATCGAACGGGCAGTTGAGATAGTCGTCGGTGCCATCGAGCGACTTGCCGTACCGCGACGCGCGAAAAGCGATCGAGAGGTCGATGGTTTCGGCGTCGACGATCGGCGAAATCGAGTCGTAGAAGAACAAGCGCCCGGACCCAGTAACGCGAGCGATATCGGCTGCCAACGCATCCGAGGTCAACGGACCGCTGGCAATGATAACGATGCCGTCTTCAGGAATGCGCGTGACTTCCTCGCGCCGCACTTCGATCCCAGGCATCGCTTCCACTCGGCGCGTGACAGCGAGCGAGAACAGGTCGCGATCGACTGTGAGCGCGTGTCCCGCGGGAACGCGAGCCTCATCGGCGACCCGCAGCAGCAGCGAATCGAGCCGGCGCAGTTCCTGCTTGAGCAGCCACGGAGCGGTGTTCGGAGATTCGCTCTTCAGCGAGTTGGAGCAGACGAGCTCGGCGAAGTGCGCGGTCTTGTGCGCTTCGGTGGACCGCAGCGGACGCATCTCATAGAGCACTGCGGAGAGGCCCGCGCGGGAAATCTGCCATGCCGCTTCCGAGCCGGCGAGTCCGCCACCGATGATCGTGATCTTGCGAGGGATCAACCTTTCAGTCTACGACTCGCGTTTCGTCCAGGGACCTTGCGCACGATTCGGCGCGGCGCGTGAGAATGCTCTTGCGCGCCGCCGAAGTTGCGATCCCGGCGCCTGAGCGGCCCGCCACACGACGATCGGGGTAGGTGAATCTCCCGGCGCGTTATTCTCGTCATGAAGATGCGTTTCGTGCACAGAGCTCGCGTGCGATCGGCGCGCCTCGGGGTTCTTCCCGGCAGCTTCCATCCGATCACGCGCGCTCATGTAGCTCTCGCGCAAGCCGCGCTCGAACACGTGGACGAAGTCGTCTTCGTGATGCCCGAGCAGTTCCCGCACAAGGAATACGAATGGGTGGACCTCGAAGGCCGGCTGCACCTCGTGAGGGCGGCCGCGCGGGAGCATGAGCGATTCTCGGTGGCCGTGAGCCGCGGCGGTCTGTTCGTCGAGATCGCGCGCGAGTGCAAAGAGGCGTGGGGCGCCGGGTGCGATCCGTGGTTTTTGTGCGGTCGCGATGCGGCGGAACGCATCATGGGCTGGGACTATGGCGAGGCCCGCGTGGGTTCGGCTGTGCTTGAGGAATTCGGGTTGCTGGTGGCGCAGCGCCAGGGAATCTACAAGCCGCCTGCCGATGCGGCCGAGCGTGTGCGGACGCTCGCGATCGGCGAAGAGTGGGACGCCGTCTCCGCAACGGAAGTGCGCCGACGCATCGCAGCCGGCGAGCCGTGGGACCACCTCGTTCCCGAAGCCGCAGCAAAGCTCGCCGGCGACCTCTATCGCTGAGCCTGATCCCGCGGCTTCGCCTGCGAAATCCGCTCGATCGCTTTCGCCAGATCGGCAGCCGTGAATACCTGCCGCGAGGAGCCGTTCCCGGCCTTCACGAACCGCGCGGGCAGATTGTCCTCCACCGCCACGAATCGCGACAGTGCGACATAGTGTGACGCCGGATACGCCGAAGCGATCTCGCGCATGCGCGGCGTCAGCTTCCCCGGCCAACTCCAAGCCGGACCGAGAAACACCACCGCATCCGATCGGCGCACCGCATCATCCACCGAGGCAAGCACGGATTCGAAGAACTTCTCCGGACCCCCGCTTTGCAGCGTCTTCATCGAAACCACGCCGAGGTTGATGTCGCCGACCGCGCGGCCGAGACGGCGAAGCTCACGCGGATTGAAGTCGGCGGCGGAAAACACGATCTTGCGATTGCGTGAATCGGCCGCGACCACGGTGGCGTCGGTGAAGCCGGTCTTGTCGAGGATGGTTGTCAGGGCAGTGAGCAACACGCCCCGATCGTAGGAAGAGACGCGCACCATGTTGCGGCGAGGAAACAATGGCGCCGCTTCGATGATGATGGTGACGCGGCGGCGTGGCTCGGTTGTGGCGAGACCCTTCCATCGCTGGCCGCCCACGGGCGTGATCTGATTGGGCTCGAGCGTGAGAGGCTCGCTGCCCGCGCGGATGTGCACGCTCCAATCCTTGCGGCACCTGCCGCCCGAGGAAAAGGCGATGGTGCGGACCCGATAACGTCCGGGACCCAGGAAATAACCGCCCATGTACTGCACCTGCGCGTCTTTCGGATAGCGCTGCTCGCCGGTTTCGGGCGGGACCTGGATGCGCTCGCCGAGATAGACGGGCTTGCCTCCGTCAGGTGTGACTTCGGCGGCGATGCCGAGGTCGGCCCCTGCGCCGGAGAACTGCTTGATCGGGATCATCAGCGCAAAGCCCGCCCAGTGCATCATCGAGAAGCCGAGGCGCGGCGGGACAGCGGTGATCGAGCACGAGATCTTGGGCTGATCCTTGGCGTCGAGTTGTTGGGCGAGTTGTGCGCCAGCGTTCTGGGCGAGCAGAATCTGCGCAAGCAGCAGATGCATGAAAAGGCTCACATCAGCAATAGCACAGCCGTGGCTCGATTTCCCTTCGGCGCACGTTTGATGTATCCTGTCCCACACAGGGGCCCGAGTTCCGATCCCGAAGTTCATCAGCCAAAAGAGGTGGATCCAATGAGTCGTTTGGCCGTAGCCGTAGTAGCGTTGGCCGCGTCGTTGACGCCGGCTTCAGCGCAGGTCCTTTATGGATCGCTGACAGGTACAGTGACCGATTCCGGAGGCGCAGTGGTGCCAGGCGCCACGGTCACGGCGCGCAACACCGGAACCGCGCAAGAGGTGGTTGCGCAGTCGAACGACGTGGGCAGCTACACGTTCTCGAACCTTTTGCCCGGCACCTATGACTTGATCTTCAACAAGACCGGCTTCAAGGCCGTCACCAAACGCGGACTGCCGATCACCGTGAACGTCGTGCGCCGCGAAGACTCGGTGCTCGAAGTGGGCCAAGTGAGCGAGTCGATCTCGGTGGAAGCGGGCCAGGTGACGCTGCAGACCGACAAGACGGATCTCCATACCGAGATCGGATCGAAGGAAGTGATCAACCTGCCGCTGCCGCGCTACCGGAACTATCAGAGCTTGATCAATCTCGTGCCCGGCGCGACTCCGGGCCGGTTGCAGAACTCGATCCAAGCCGCGCCGGGCCGCGCGCTCGAGACCAACGTCAACGGCGTCAATCGCAACAACAACTCCACCAAGATCGACGGCGCCGTGAGCGTTTTTCTCTGGCTGCCGAGCCACGCGGCTTACGTACCGCCGGCGGAAACGATCGAGACGGTGAACATCTCCACCAACAATTTCGACGCCGAACAAGGCATGGCTGGCGGAGCGGCGATCACGGTGATCACCAAGAGTGGCACGAATACGCTGCACGGGTCGGCGTGGTGGCTGCATGACAACGCGCTGCTGCAGGCGAAGAACTTCTTCAACACGGCCGACAAGCCGAAGAACATCAACAATATTGGCGGTGTGACCATAGGCGGTCCGGTGGTGAAGAACAAGTTCTTCTACTTCTTCGGATGGGAAGCGACGCACGAGCGATTGGGTGCGACGTCGCTGCTCACGGTGCCGACCGCAGATCAGAGGTCAGGCGATTTTTCGCGCTACACCGCTGCGCTGTACGATCCGGCTACCGGACAAGCCAGCGGCGCGGGCCGCACGCCCTTCGCGGGCAACCTCATTCCATTGGCGCGGCAAAGCGCGACCATACGGAAGATTCAGGATCTGATCCCGCTGCCCACGTTAGGAGGCGTCAACTCCAACTACCTTGCCAACGGCTCTCAACGCATGGACAAGAATCACTTCGATTCGAAAGTGAACTGGAATCGCAACGCCAAGCACACCATTTGGGGCAAGTATTCGATCATGAACGCGCTCGTCGGTTGCGACCCTGCGTTCGGCGCCGGCGGCGGAGCTCCGCTCTGCCCGTCGGGTTCGAGCATCGGCGACGGCCAGTTGCGTACGCAGGTGGCCACCATCGGCACCACGTACGTGTTCTCGCCCACCTTCCTTTATGACGGAACCTTCGGGTGGACGCGGCAAGGCCAAGCGGTCACGGGCCTCGGCTACGGCACCGATCTCGGCAGCAAGGTCTACGGCATCCCTGGAACCAACGGCCGCGATGTCCGCGAAAGCGGTGCGCCAGTGTTGAGCATCGCCGGTTACACGAACCACTTGAGCGATACCGACACACGGCCGTTCTTCATGCACGACACTTCATTCTCGACGAGCCACAATTTCTCGAAGTCGCTCGCGCGGCACGATCTCCGGTTCGGATTCGAGGCGGTGCGCCACGTGCTGAATCACTACTCGCCAGACGGCGGCGGCAACGGCGGCCCGCAGGGAGCGCTCTTGTTCACGCAAGGCATCACTTCGATTCCCGGAGGGTCGCTCACGCAGTACAACTCCTACGCCGCGTATCTGCTCGGCCTGCCCGAGATCATGCGGCGCTCGGCGCAGTTCGAAATCATGACCGCGTACAACAACCAGCTCGGCTGGTATGTGCGCGACCGCTGGCAGGTGACGCCGAAGCTGACGTTGTCGATGGGCTTGCGCTATGAGCTGTATCCGCTGCAGACGCGGTCGGGCCGGGGCGGCATCGAAGGATATGATCCGAACACCAATATCGTGACCCTGGGCGGTGTGAACGGGATTCCGAAGGACGTGGGCATCCACACTGGACACAAGATGTTCTCGCCTCGCGTGGGCTTCGCCTACCGGCTCGGCTCCAAGAGCGTGGTCCGCGCGGGCTATGGGTTGACCTACAATCCGATGCCGATGGCGCGGCCGCTGCGCGGCTTCTTCCCGCTCATCTTCGCGAGCAGCTTCAACTCGGCCAACAGCTTCCAGCCGGTGCGGACAGTGGAGCAAGGCATTCCCGCAATCATCCTGCCCGACACGAGTTCGGGTCGCGTGGAGTTGCCACGCACCGCGCAGATGCGCTTCATTCCGGATAACGAGCTGACGCGCGGATACGTGCAGTCATGGAACTTCACGCTCGAGCGGCAGTTGCCGGGCAATACGGTGGTCTCGGGCGGATACGTGGGCACGCGTACCGTGCACAGCTTCGGCGATCTCGAAATCAACGCGGCGGCTCCGGGCGCGGGCACGGCTGGGCGTCCGCTGGCGCAGCGGTTCGGGCGTACCGTGGACACGTGGGCTTGGGATGGATACCTCAACGCGAACTATCACGCCCTGCAAGTCGCTGTGAATCGCCGCGCGGCCGATGGCTTGATGCTGAAGGGCGCATACACATATTCGAAGGCCATCAACCAGACCGACGACGACGGCTGGACCGGCACCATCAACTGGAACTGGGCACCCGTGTTCGGCCGCAATCGCGCGCAGGCCGGATACAACATTCCGCAGATGCTGCAGATGGGCTTCGTGTACGAGCTTCCGATGGGCAAGGGCAAGAAGTACGCGACTGCGGGCGTGTCGAAATGGGTGCTCGGCGGATGGCAGGTGAACGGCGTGTTCGCGTCGTTCCTCGGCCGGCCGTTCACCGTGAGCGCGGCCGCAGGTGCTTTGAACGCCCCGGGCAATTCGCAGACGGCGGATCAGGTGAAACCAGTAGTGGAAAAGATCGGCGGCATCGGCACTGGTGCTCTGTTCTTCGATCCCACGGCTTTCGCCGCGCCCACTGGCGTTCGCTTCGGAACGACGGGACGGAACCTCCTGCGCGGACCCGGCGTGGTGAATCTCGACCTTGGTCTGTTCCGCAAATTCACGCTGACCGAGCGAGTGACGCTCGAGTTCCGCGGAGAGGCCGCCAATGCCTCGAACACGCCGCACTTCAATGCACCGAACGCGAACATCAGCGCCGGCAACTTCATGCGTGTCACGAGCGCTCTGCCGGATCAGCGTCAAGTGCGGCTGGGATTACGGATGGCTTGGTAGGGGCTCGGTCTGCTGAGGGCCGCCCCTTCCAGTGAAACAGCTCGAACCAGTTCGACTTGTCCGCCGGCAACTGACCCTATTTTTCGTTCTGGCCTACGCCATTGCGTGGGCCTTCTTCGGCGCCCTTGGTTTGTCTCGAGCCGGCCTGGGCTGGATCCCAATCGATCTCTCGCTGCCTACGATGATCGTGACGGGAAGCTTCGCTCCGTCGATAGCTGCCTTGCTCACGTTGCGCTTCACTGAACGCCGTTGGCCCACTCTGGATCGCTTCTCGATCAAGGCGCTCGCGGCGGCTGCGTTCGGAGCTCTCTGGATCATGACTGTCTTTGCCGTGGCCCCTGCAGCCGTCTTGACAACCGGAAAATGGGGAGCGCTCGGATGGAGCGTTTTGCTTTCACCTTCGGTCTTTGGCGTCTCGACTCTGATTGGCGGACCGTTGGGTGAAGAGCCCGGATGGAGGGGCTTCGCATTGCCACGGTTGCAGGATCGATTCGGGCCTGCACAGGGCTCCTTTCTGCTCGGGCTGCTTTGGGCGACATGGCACCTGCCCCTGTTTCTGACCAAGGCTTGGAGCAGCACGAAGTTCCCGACTTATGTTTTGATCGTAACGGGATTCTCTTTCTCGATGACGTTCTTGTTCAATCTGTCGGGCCGCAGCGTGCTGACAGCGATCGCGATTCACGGCTTCTTCAATACGGTGTCTCGATGGCTCGGTGGCCTGTTGGCCAATGCGAACGTCCGCGAAGGTCTCTCTCCGGAGTTGATACTGGGTTTGTGCGGCTGGGCAGCGGCGTTGCTTTTGCTGGTTGTGACGCGCGGGACCCTGGCATATCGGCGCGGGATCAGCGGTGTTCCCGAATCCTACCAGTAGCTCTTCATCAATTCCCGCGACCACGCGGGCTGCCGCACCGGTCCACGCGGAAGGAACTCGAGCATGACAGGCTTGATATCGAGGACCGGAGTGCCCTCGATGGCATCCAGCCCTCGGACCACCAGCGCACGCGGCTCGCGGCTCACCAACGTCGCGATCGTGACCCCCAGTTGATTCGGCCGGTCTTTGGCGCGCTGCGCGAAGATTCCCACGCACGGCCACGCCTCGTTCCCGCGAGGATGCCGCGAGCCACGCTCGACCCTTTCCGGATCGGCCCGATGGAAGAGGTACACGACCTCGACGTGCGAGAACTTTTCAATGCCGTCGAGGCACTCGGGACCGAACGCTTCATCGAGCTCGATCCGCGACTCGACGCCACCCCAATGATCGTCGAGAACCTCTGTGCGGGAGCCGCGCACGTAGGCCACGGGTTCGAGTTCGAACATGACTGATTAAGATACCGCATCGGGCTACACTTGATCCATGGCCGATTCCAAAACGCCGGAAACGCGCCTGCATTCCTCCACCGAGGTTCTCACGAGAGGATTCGATCCGAGGCTCTCGCTCGGGTCGGCGCGGCCGGCGGTGTTTCGCAGCTCCACCTACGTGTTCCCGAGTCCGGAAGCGGCGGTGCGAGCCTTCCGCGTGGCGCTCGGCAAATCGCAAGCGGCGGCTGACGAAGAGATCGCGCTCATCTACGCGCGAATCAATCATCCGAACGCGCAGATTCTCGAAGACCAGTTGGTTCCGCTCGAGGTGGGCGCGCATGCGGCGGCGGTCTTCAATTCCGGGATGGCCGCGATCATGACCGCGCTCACCACGTTCGCCAAGCCGGGTCAGAAACTCGTCTACACCACTCCGCTCTACGGCGGAACACAACACCTCATTCATGATTTTTTGGAACCGATCGGCATCGGCGGAATTTCCGTTCTTGCCGGCGAAACCGCGACATTGAGCCGCGCCATCGCCGAAACACCAGACCTGGCAATTGTTTTGATCGAAACGCCCGCCAATCCCACCATGCGGATGACCGGCATCCGGGCAGCCGTGGAAGCAGCGCGCGCACGCACCCCGGCGCCGCTCGTGATGGTGGACAACACGTTCCTCGGCCCCACGTTCCAGCATCCACTGCCCCTCGGTGCGGACCTGGTGCTCTACTCGGCAACCAAGTACCTCTCGGGATTTTCGGATTTGCTTGCGGGCGCGGCACTCGCCTCCGATCCGGCGCTGATCGCCAAGATGAAAGCGCGGCGCGTGATCTTCGGCAACATCCTGCCGCCGGACGAATGCTGGATGCTCGACGGGCGCTTGCCCACAGTGACACTCCGCATGAACCGCGGCAGCAAGAATGCGCAGCGCATCGCCGAGCACTTGGCCAAGCATCCGAAGATCGCGAAGGTGTACTATCCGACTCTGTTCGACGATCCCGAGCAGATCCGCATTCGCGACGAGCAATGCGACTTTCCGGGCGGGCTGCTCTCGATCGAGTTGAAAGGCGGGCAGTCGGCGGCGTTCGACTTTCTGCGGCACCTGAAGATCACGCGACTGGCGGTGTCTTTGGGGGGAGTGGAGTCGCTCGCATGCCATCCGAAGACCACGACGCATTCGCCGCTCTCGCCGGAAGAACAAGCCGCGGCCGGGATCACCGATGGCTTGGTCCGGATCAGCGTGGGAATCGAGGATTGGCGCGATCTCCTCGCCGATTTCGAGCAGGCGCTGGGGAAGGTGTAATGTGAGGCGGTACTTTCTGGCTGTTGCGTGTTGCGGCGCTCTCTTGGCGCAAGAGAAGGAGCAAGCCCTGGGTCACGCGATGGCCGTTGATTTGCGGCGCCAGAACCGCATAGTGGATGACGACTTGCTCGCTGGTTACCTGCGCACCATGGTGACGCGACTCGATGCCGTGGCACGGAGCCCGTTTCCACTAACGGTGGAGATTCTCGGGAGCGCGAAACCGAGGTCGGAGCCGGTGGCGTTTCCAGGTGGATACCTGTTCGTGTCGCTTGGGATGATCGCGGCGGCGGAGAGCGAAGCCGAGTTGGCGGGCGCGTTGGCACATGGACTGGCGCACATCGCGGCTCGGCATGGTACCCGTTCGGCATGGCAGGGGCAAAGGGAAGGCATCTCCCCGATTCCGCTGATCTTCGTGGGCGGGTGGGCCAATCCCGACGACGAGGGTCAGGTGCTGATTCCGGCTGGTTCCCGCGAGCATCAACGTCGATACGAGGAGGAAGCGGACCGCCTTGCGGCAGAGTGGATGGCGCGGGTGGGATATCCACCGTCGGCGTGGGCCGCGTATCTCGGGCGCATGCGGCCCGCTTCGTTGCAGCCGCTCAGCGAGCGGGTGGCGGCGATTGCGCGAGTGGCGGGTCCGAAATCCGAGAGTGCGCATGGGATGTTCGCGGCGGCCAAGGCACGAGCCAGAGAGTTGCTGGGGCCGGGTCCAGCCGCGAAGCGGCCTTCGTTGCAGCGAGCGCCGCTGTGAGTAGGTGATCAAAGTTCGGCCATCCTTCGATGCCTAGGCTTGCAGCGCCTGGGACGGCATCATCCTGATTCGCTCGCTGCGCCCCTGCCGATGTACTGCTATCACTCCGATCCTGGCTCACTGCGGAGACTTTCGCCCTCGGTGTAGGGCACGCTCGCAGACGTTCCGCGTCTCCGCTGGAGTCCTCAACATTCCAGGCGATCGAGCGTCCCCGTGTCGATTTCGTCGTCAAGGAGAATCCCGGCTAGCGGCAGGAGCTAGACGGGTGAGTCCGTCATGGCCGCTTGCTGCTTCAATGTGGTGTCCCCGTCTTCATCTTGCCAACCACGTGCAAGACAAAGGAGAGGTGTGTTTCCCGCCTGATCAGAAAATGAACTTCATGCCCAACTGAATCTGCCGCGACGAGCCCAGGTCCCCGCGAACAGTCCGCGTGCCCGTGATCTGCCCGAACGCCGCATTGTTCACTACGTTCACCGGTTGCCCGAAATTCGGGTGGTTGAACAGATTGAACACCTCCGCCCGGAACTGTAGCGAGTAGCCTTCCTTGATCGCTGTGTTCTTCGAAACCGCGAAGTCCACATCCTGGAATCCTGGCGCGGTGAGGATATTGCGCCCTGCGTTGCCGAACTGGCCGCGTTGATTCGATACGAACGCCGCTTTGTTGATCCACTGGCTGGGATTCCTGTTTGAAACATAAAGCGGCTGACCCGCAACCAAGTCCGGACGATCGAACGCCTGCAGGCTCCCCGAGTTCAGCGTGCTCATGATCGGGCTGAACGGGCTTCCCGACTGCAGGTTCACGATCGGCGCGACGCTCCAGCCGTTCACCAGCCGGCCGAGTCCAGCCGATTTCACGCTCCACGGGAGTTGGTACACGAGACTCGCTACGTAGCGATGCCGCGCATCGAAATCGGACAGCGCGTGCTCGGCCCGGAGGTTGTACGCGTCCTGCACTTGCGGATTCGAGCTGCCCACCGAGTTCAAGTCGATCGACTTCGAGAACGTGTATGACGTAGTGAACGTGATGCCTTTCGAGAACCGGCGATTCGCGCTGATCCACAGTGCGTTGTAGCTCGAACGCGAACTCGACTCGTTGATGTTGATCACACCATAGGTGGAAACAGGGCGCACGCTGTTGATGCCCTGATTGAAGTCGCGCAATAACCGCAGATGCCGCCCCTGCGACCCCACGTAGCCCACCTGAAACACCGTCCCCACGGCCTCATGTTGCACATTGATGTTGTACTGCAGCACACGACCGCTCGCGAAGTTCGGCGCCACGGCGTTGGCGTTGAAAATCGTGGGGCCACCGCCCGGCAAGTTGAACGGCGACGCGAGATCGAAGTTGATCGGCCGCTGCGGCGTACTCGAGAATGTCACCGAACCCGAGAACGGCGGATTGCTCCCGAGCGCGCTGGCCAAGTTCGTCACCGGCTGATCGTAGTAGATACCCGTGCCGCCACGAATCACGGTCTTGCCCTTCCCGATCGGATCGAACACGAAGCCGAATCGCGGACCGAAGTTCGTCAGGATCCGGTCGTAGATCTTGTCCACGCCGCCCGTGCCCACCGGGATCAACTGCTTCTTGCCGAAATCGTAAACGGCCAGGCGATTGTACTTCTCCGAAGGCACGCCATTGTATTCCCAACGGAGCCCGTAATTGAGCGTCAGGCGCGGCGAGACTTTGAAATCGTCTTGCACGAAGAAATTCAGGCCGTTCACGCGCAGCGCCGGATTCGCGGGCACGGTTTGCTGCGTGGTCTGGTTCGCCACGCCATTCACGAAGTCGGCAAGCGTAGCGAACGAAATCGTGCCGCCCGTGCCGCCGTTGAAATTGTTGTTGCGGAACCGCCGAAATTCGACACCGAACTTGAGCGAATGCCGGTCCCGGATCCAGCTCAGCGTGTCGGTGTATTGGAACGTCGTGTCGCCGCGCCCTTGCGGGAATCCGGGAATGCCGCCAAACGCCGCGCCCCCCGCGATCGCGATGCGCGGGAAGATCGCCGAGCCCGTGTTCATTCCGAACGCTGTGGGATTCTGCGCCGCATCGCCGATGAAGTCGATGCGAACGCGATTGATGCCGGCCACGAACTGATTCGTCACACGCGCCGAAAGCACGCGCGTATAGTTGAGCGCCAGGAAGTAGCGCTCGGCGGGACGCGCGTCGCCCGCGCCAGGCAAGTTGCCGCCTTGCAGGTTCGGTTCGGTGCGCTCGTCGCGATTCGAGATGAACGTGCCAGACAATATGTTACGTTCGTTGAACGAGTGGTCCAGGCGGCCGGTGAACTGATTCAACGTGCGCTTCTTCGGCACCGCGCCCACGAAGAAGTTGCCGGGCGAGTTCGCCGCCGGCATCAGATCCAGCAGCTTGCGGATCACCGGATTCGTCACTGCCGCGCGCTGCGCGTCGCTTGCCACGGGAGTCCGCAACGACACCGACTCGCGCCCACGCCGCCCTTCGTAGCTGTGGAAGAAGAACGTCTTGTTGCGCACCACCGGACCGCCGAGCGCATATCCGAAAATGTTGCGCTTGAACGCGGGGATCTTCGTATCGCCGCGGTCGAAATAGTTCTTGGCATCGAACGCTTCGTTGCGCACGAACTCGTAGGCCGCGCCATGGAACGCATTCGAGCCCGACTTCGAAACCGCATTGATGATGATTCCGGCGTTGCGTCCATACTCTGCTGAAAACGCATTCGTCTGGACCTTGAATTCCTGAATCATGTCGATGTTCGGCTGGAACGTGATCTGGTTCTGCACCATGTCACTGAGGTTGATGCCGTCGAACATGTAGTTCGTGGAGTCCTCACGCGCGCCCGAGGCATTGATGCCCGAGGAACCGATTCCCGAAGGCACGGCGAGGAACGTCCTGTTATTGGTGGAAGGAACCACGGTGCCCGGCGTGAGCAGCGCCAGATCGAGGAAGAAACGCCCGTTGAGCGGGATTTCGACGATCTTCTTGGTCTCGATCACCTCGCCGAGCGAGGAAGACTCGGTCTGCACGCCCGCTGGTTGCGCCTCCACGGTGAGCAGCGTGCTGGTCTCGCCCACCTCGAGCACGGCGTCCACGCGGCCGCGTTGATCCACTGCGAGGTCGATTTGGTTTCGAACAAAAGTCTTGAATCCCGTGCGCTCCACTTTGAGCGAGTAGGAGCCGGGGCGCAGGAACGGGAATTCGAAGTTACCTTCGGCACCGGACTCGGAGGTCTGCGTGATCTGTGTACCGGTGTTGGTGAGCGTCACACGCGCATTGGGAATAATGGCATCCTGAGTGTCTTTGACGGTCCCGACCAAAGAAGCATTCTGTGCCAAGGCGAGCGAGGTGAAAAGGAAAGCAGCCAGTGTACGGCTCATGCGGACTCCTTTCAGCGAAAGAGGAATCGCAGCGCGGCGATAGACCCTTGATGGGGATTAGTGTCGCGCGTGGATTCAGGGGAGTCAAGCCGATGCCGCATTCAGCGGGGGCGGCCCGGCGGGGCCGTCATCTTCCTTTCAGAAGAAGATGGCTCGCGAGCCAGTTCCGCCGGTCAGCGAACGCTCGAGGATCGTTCAGATCTTGCCCCGAATCGTACCACTTCAGTTCCTTCGGCTCTGGAGCCAAGGCGAAGTAGTCGAGAGTGTCGGCTTCGGAGACGCCCGGGTCAAACCGCGCCGCTTGAAACAGCAAAGGCGCCTCGGCTTTGCCGATGAAATTCTTCGCGTCAATCGGCTCCATCGCGGCGAGCACCCGCTGGAAGTCATCCGGCTTGATACTATTGCGCATGCGAACGATCGCCGGATGCTGGCTCCTCGTGTAATGCCGTTCGAGACCGGCGATCAAGATGAAGGCTCGGAACCGCGAGTCCGTCCCGGCGAGAGATCCGCCCATCATGGCTCCGAAGCTCAGCCCGGCATAGGCGATTCGGGAGGGGTCGACGTCATTGCGCGCCGCGAGAACATCGTAGCCGCGCCGGGCATCCACCACCACTTGGGCCAACTCTGCTCTCGCCGCCTCGATCTCCTCTTTCGGTGGGCGGCTCGCATCTCCGCGGGCCGATTGGAAGGCGCATCCATGAGGATCGATACGGCTCCCGCCTTCGCCAGAGCGATCGCGTCCGGAAGAAACCAGTTCCGAAATTGTCCGCCGCCGTGTTGCCAGACCATGCCCGCGAATCGACCTCTCTTTTCGGGAACCACCGTGTACGCCGGCACTCGGCCGCGTTTCGGACTCGAGAGAACGACAGCCAAGCCCGATCAGGCGACCTTCAAATACTCCGCCGGCACATCAATCCCCAACCCCGGCGAGTCACCCACGGACCAGTAATCCCAGCGCCCTTCCCAGCCATCCTTGAAAAACTTCGGATACTCGCTCGTGTTCTGCATCCCCTCCTCCATGATCACGAAGTTGGGAATCGACACCGCCACATGGAGCGATGCCGCCGTGCAAATCGGACCATTCGGATTGTGCGGTGCAATGGTCACGTAGTGCGCATCCGCCATCGCCGCGATCTTCTTCATCGCCGTGATGCCGCCGGTGCGCGCCACGTCCGGTTGCAAGATCCGCCCCGCGCGCTTGGCCAGCGTCTCGCGGAAATTGAAGTGCGACTGCAGTCCCTCGCCCGTCGCGATCGGGATGTTGGTCGAGGCTTGCAGCAATGCCATGGCATCCACGTCTTCCGGCGGAACGGGCTCCTCGAGAAAGAATGGATCGAACGGCTCGAGCATCTTGACGATCCGCCCCGCCGAAGCCATGTTGAACTTGCCATGCGCTTCCACGCAGATGTCGAATGACGGACCAGCCTCGCGAATGCCGGCGATCATCTCGCGCACTTCGTTGAGCGTCGTCGCCGGCAGTTGGCGATCGGGTCCCGGATACTCGCCGAACGGATCGTACTTGCCCGCCGTCGCGCCGCGCGCCATGATTTCCTTGGTGCGCTTGAAGTAGGCCTCGCGCGTCCGCGGAATGTTGCCCCAGCGATAGCTCGCATAGATGCGCAACTTGTCGTGGATCTTGCCGCCCAGCAGTTGATACACGGGCACGCCGAGCTTCTTGCCCATGATGTCCCACAGCGCGATGTCGATGGCGCTGATGGCGGCATAGAGCGTGCCGCCGAGCGTGTTCTCTTCGAGGATGTACATCTGGCGCCACAGCTTCTCGATGTCCCACGCATTCGCGCCAACCAGCAGCTTGCGGAAGCTCTTGATCTGCGCCACCACGGGGTCGACATTGGGCGGCGTGGTCCCTTCGCCCCAGCCATACGAGCCGTCGTCGGTTTCCACGCGGCAGCAGACGATGTCCTTGCGGCCGCCAACGGCGAGCACGTAGGGATCGATCTTGCGGATCTTCAAAGGCGGGCGCGTTTCGCCACGCAATCGTTCGAAGCAAGCAACCGCGGGAGCGGCCGCGGCGAGGCGCAGAAGGCAACGGCGAGTCATATAGAAATGCTACTCCCGAGTACGGCGGACCGTCTGCTATGATCGAGTCTCGCTCATGCCCGTGGTGCGAAGCGCACAGGTCGAGGCGTTCCATCCTCGGATCCTGGATCAATTCGAAGGGCTCCTCGCCGGCCACGCAAGGGAGTTCGCTCCAAAACACACCGAGGTGCTGGGAGAGCAGGGAACGCTCGCGGTGGTGAAGACCGCGATCGCCCGTGGCGCCGCATACGGATTCGATGCGCAGGCTCCGCTCGAGCTTTTCCTGGATCTCATGTTCCTGCTCGGCAGCGAGTTCGACACGGACCTGCAGTATCCCTGGGCCGCGGAGATTCTCTCACCGAAATCGCCAGGCAACCAAATGGAGAAGGCGGACCGCTTGCACGCCGCATCGATTGGCTATCTCGATGCCGTGGCGGGTCCCGATAACGAATACGCCCAGGCCGCGCTCCAGGCTTTGCGCGATCAAGGCGGCGCGCTGGTGCGCGAAACCAAGACCGATTTTCGTACCGCGGCTCCGATGCTGATGCGAAAGCTCTATCCGCAAAAGGTGGACCATCTCGGACCCGCCATCACCGCCGCGGTAGTCGAGCGCGCCATCGCCGAATGCGCCGCGCGGCAGATCCAGACCTTGCCGGGCTATTGGGTGATCACCGCGTTCGACTTTGCTCTTGGACACGCCATCACGCGCGACCCTCTCTATCCATGGGTGAAAGAAACGCTGAACGATGAGCGCATCGCCCAACCGGACGAGCGCGCCGGCAAACTCTACAGCAAGGCGAAGGTTTACATCGACCACGCGATCCAACACTGGAAGGAGACGTAGTTTGTCGAAATCGAAGCCATCTCCACCCGGTTGTAGCGGCGCAAACGCCCCCCCCGCAACGCCTCCCGCGGCTCCGGCGGACGCGGCCGCTGGCGCAGGTGCTGGAGCGGCTCCAGCCGGGGGCGCGGCTCCCGCTACACCCGCGGCGCAAGGCTGCCCCGGCCCCGTTTCCCGCGATGTAAGCGAGCGCGTCACCGAAACGATCTCCAACGGCGATCCGCCGGCGTGGAACGGGACTTACACGTGGGATTCCAAATATACCGTCACGGCTGATCGCCAGGCTTGCACCGTCACTGTGACCATGAAGCTCAAGGTCACCGGCACCATTACCGACGCCCAGAAGCAGACTTGGAAGAATGCGATCGAGACCAAGTGGAACAACAAGGCCTATTTGTGTTGCACGGGCGGGAATTGCCCGCGAGGTATGCCCATTACCATTTCGGTCGAGTATGTCGACTCGGGTGAGCACTACACGATCACCGCCCAGACACCCGGCGCGACCGAGGGTGGCCGTGCGGGCTTGGGTGGAACCACGTCGATGACCGGATGGGGCGTGGACGACACCGTGGATATTACGCACGAATTCGGCCACATGCTGGGCAATCCGGAAGAGTACTTCACCACCAACGGGCACGACTACACCGAGGGCGGAACCAAGCAGGCCGTACGCGACCCTTCGGGCGGCATCATGAACAACCCGGCCAACAATCCGTTACCCCGGAATTATGACTCCGTCAAGTCACAAGCGCAAACGGCTATGGGCGGCGGCACCAACTGCGTGACGCGCGCCGTGGGAAGCTGAGATGACCAGCCGCCGTTACGCGCTGCGGACGCTCGCAGGACTTCTCGCGAGCGCTTGCCAGGCGCAACGCAAGGAGATCAAGAAACCCCGCACGGCGGCCAAGAGCCCGGAGAGGAAGGACAAAATGAGAACCGTGGTCAACAGTCTGAGCGCGGAGATCTCGGTAACTCCGAGAGCCGCCAAACTCGAACAACTGCGAGTTACCGTGACGATGGGAAACGCAGGCTCGACGCCTCTGCGCTTCAACGCACAGTATTTCACTGCTCCGGCCCTGATGCTCAAGTTCGAGGATGCGCATGGCAACCTGGTACCCACCGGCGGACCGCCCATGCCCGGCATCGACGACGGCAAGGTAGGCCGCATCCAACTCGCTCCCGGCGAAACCGTCAGCCACGTCTATGAGGGCGAACTCATCTTCGGCAATCCGATCCCTCCGGGTAAGTACAAGGTCCGGTTCGTCTACTGGAACGGTAACAAGTTTCCAGGCGAATGGGCGGGCTCGCTCGAAACCCCGCGCGGCGAGTTCGAATTGACAGTGGATAAGTAGCTTCGCTCCATGCGCCGTCTCTGGGTCTGGCTCCTGATCGCCTTCGTCCTCCTCGCCCGCCTGGCGCACTATGGCGTGCTCTGGGTGGAAGAAGCCTATCCGGCCGCGGCAGCCATCCAGATGCTCTGGGGTAAGGTCCCCTACCGCGACTTCGTCTTCGACAAACCCCCGCTCTCGCCGCTCTTCTACCTGCTCTTCGGCGGATACGAAGGAATCCCGCTGCGCCTCGCCGGCGCCGTCTATGTGCTCCTCTGCTGTTGGCTCGCGTATCGCCTGGTGCGCTCACTCTGGGATGAACAAGCCGCGCGCCTGGCTGCAATCTTCACTGCCTTCTATCTCACCTTCTGGTGGCCTGCCGCCGTAATGGCACTTGCACCGGATCTGCTCATGCTCGCGCCCCATCTCGCCGCCGTGTGGATGGCGTCGCAATCGCGGCCCATCGCCGCGGGCGCGCTCGCGGCTGTCGCGTTCCTGGTCAACGTGAAAGGGCTGTTCGTGCTGGCCGCGTGTTTACTCTGGGGATCACCCCTCGCGCTCCTCACCGGCTTCATGCCCGTGCTCGCCGCCGCCGCATCGCTGCTCTGGTCGCTCGGCGCACTACCCGGTTACCTCGCCCAAGTCTGGGACTGGGGACTCCGATATGCCGGATCCCCCCCCTCGCACGACCCGCTCCTCGGCATCCGCTCCGTCTCGAGTTGGCTCGGATTCCACGTCACCCTTGCCCTCTCCGCGATTGCCTGTCTGTGGCGCGAAGAAACGCTGCGCCGCTGGCGCCTGATCGCCTGGTGCGTGGTGGCGATGTGCGGCGTCGCCCTCGGGTCGCGCTACACGCCACGGTACTTCTTCCTGCTGCTCCCCGTGTTCGTGGCAGCCGGAGCGCGCGGCTACACGCTGCTGCCCCGGATCCCACGGTACGCGCTCTCCGCACTCCTGCTCATCCCGCTGATCCGGTTCGGACCCCGCTACTTTCAGGTCGCCATCAACCCGTTCATCGAATGGTCCGACACGGCCATGAGCCGCGACGCGATCCAAGCCGCAGCCACCATCCTCTCACGGGCCCTACCCGGCGACACGATCCTGGTCTGGGGCTATCGCCCCGAGATCCTCATGATCACGCGCATGCCGCTCGGCACTCCGTGGCTCGACTCTCAGCCACTCACCGGGGTTGTCGCCGACCGCCACCTGCGCGACTCCACGCCCACCGCCTTCGAGCTCTCGCGCCGCAACCGGGCAGTGCTGCTCCGCTACCGGCCCACGTTCTTCATCGATGGACTGGGCCTTTACAACCTGAATCTGGCCCCCGGGGCGTTCGGAGAGATCGACGAATGGTTCAGCCTCTACGAAGAGGTGGGGGCGACTCAGGGCTGTAGAATCTATCGTTTACGAGCCAACTGATGTTAACTCTTCTTGACGTCTGGCCCGACTTTACAAAACTTCGTAATCCTTTTCACTCTTAACACGTCCGACGTGTCATAAGTGGATTATGTCGGCATGGGCTCATGACTGGGAACTGATGGTCCGGGTGCAGTCGGGCGAAGAGGACTGCCTGGGCCCCTTGTTGGCTCGTCACCGCGAACCGCTGATTTTGTTCCTGCGGCGCATGGTCGGCAACACGGCCATCGCCGAAGAGATCGCCCAGGAAGCGTTCCTGCGCGTCTACCTGCACCGGAACACCTACAAGCCAACAGCCCGCTTTTCCACGTGGCTCTATCACATCGGATCGAACCTCGCCCTGAACTGGCTGCGCGACCATCGCCGTGAACTCGACCAGATGCGGCTGGATGCGCCCGGCGACCGACGCGCTCCGCTGCAGATACCCGATCTATCCGAACGCGCCGATGACGCCGTGCTTCGAGGCGATGCTCAGGCGAGGCTTCGAGCCGCGGTACTCGACGCCGTTGGCGAGCTACCCGAGCGGCAACGCGTGGCGCTGCTGCTGCGGCGCTACGAAGACATGGACTATGAGCAGATCGCTCAGGTGATGGATTGCTCGGTGCCGACGATCAAGTCGCTTCTGTTTCGGGCGCATGACAATTTGCGCAGAAGGCTCACGCCGGTGCTGCCGCAACTGTAAGAACCCTCCGCAGCGCGAGCGACGCCGCACCGGCTTTGCGGACCGGGTTGATCGAGGCCAATCTCGTGACGCTCAATGAGGAGTTCCGGCTGCCGTATTTCGAGGAACTTGGTCCAGCGGAAAACCGGGGGTGGAGAAGTGCACTCGAGTCTCCCGAGACGGGGTTTCACCGGGGCGAGTACGCGCGTCTGGTGCGGGACTTGGAGGATGCTGCGCGTGGGTCACAGCTACTGGAGGCGCCGTCGAGCCGCGAGGCGCTTGCATGATCTGCTCGTGCGGACACGGGTCGCGGACCGGTAGGATCACCACTGTCAGGCAAGAAAGATCGGGGCAGGCCGGAGCCTGCCCCAAGACGGAAAGTTGGTGTGTGCTTCACTTGTGACCAGAGCCGTCGTCTTTTCCACCGCCGGAATTTCCGCCGCCCGAGTTCCCGCTGCCGCCGGAGCCGCTACCAGAGCCGGAACCACCGCTGCCAGAACCGGAAGATCGGCTGCCGCTGCCGGACCCCGAGCCCGAATTGGATCCACCGGAACTCGATCCACCACCGCTGGAGCCAGAGCCGGAATTGCCGGAACCGGATCCGCTGTTGCCAGAGCCAGATCCGCTGTTGCCCGAGCCAGATCCGCTGTTGCCCGAGCCAGACCCGCTGTTGCCCGAGCCAGACCCGCTGTTACCCGAGCCAGACCCGCTGTTACCCGAGCCGCCATTGCGTCCCTTGTCATCGCCACCGTTGTCCGACCCACCCGAATTGCTGCCGCCGGAGTTCGACCCATTCGACCCGGCCGAGCCGCCCTGCTGGCTGCTGCTAGGCACCGGTTCGTCGATCGATCGCGTCTGCGCCACTCCGCTGAGGATCGCGCCACGGTCCGGCGAGCGAACCACTACGGTTGCTCCTGCGCGGATCTGCGCCAGCACCGCGCCGTCGCGCGAGTTCAGTTCGAGCTCGCCGCTGCGAGACGAGTTCACTGTGATGCGGCCCACAACGCGGCCATTCACTTCCACATCGAGCACCGATCCGGCCGGGACGTTCACGTCTTCCACTTCCACATTGAGCCGGGCGTCATTGCCGCCGCGATCACGGAAGTCGATATGTCCGGTGGGCGTTACGCCTGAGATGGAGCCGCCAGCGAGCGAGGTCCGCAGCCGCGTATCCGTCGTGGTGGAGGCACTCGAGTTCGATGACGTGCCAGTCAGCGTCGCGCCGTTGGTCTGAACCACTCCGGAGAGCAGCGCCGTCCGGCCCGGCGAGCGCAGTACCACCATCGAGCCCGACTTCACCGTAGGAACGAAGTTGCCATGGCGCGAATCAAGCTCGAGCTCGCCACCGCGGCCCGCGCCGTTCACCGTGATGCGGCCGACCGTTTGGCCGTCCACTTCCACTTCCACCTGCGATCCAGGCGTGAGGTTCAAGTCTTCCACTTCCACGGTGAGCGAGCTGTCGCCGCTGGAACGCTGGCGGAAGTCCACGTGACCGCTCGGAGTGGATCCGTTCACAGTGCCGCCGCTCAGATTGGTGCGAGCGCGTGTCTCGCCCACTGGAGTGGTGGACGCTGGCGAGGATGAAGTGCTGTTGGTCTGGGCCGGGGGGTTCTTCCGGACATCGTCAAGAGCTCGGGTCTGCGCGGCGCCGGAGAGCACCTGGTTCGAGCTGGAACGCACACTGACCACATCACCGGGCTTGAGCGTGGGCGTGTCATCGCCGTCACGCGAGCTGAGTTCGAGTTCGCCGCCACGAACCGGGGCAACCGAGATCGTGAGCTTGCCCACCGGTTGGCCGTTGATCAGAACGTCGAGCGATGTGCCAGCGGGCACGTTGACGTTTTCGATCTCGACGTGGAAGCTGCGCTCGCCGCCACGGCTGGGGCGGGAACGAAATTCCACTTCGCCTGATGGGACAACGCCTCCGATGGAGCCGCCAGCGAGTTTGGTACGAAGTTGGACCTCGTCCGGGTCGGGTGTGGTTGCTGACATGATGATTGCCAGCGAGAATCCTGCGAGTATTGACTTCTTCATGATCATTTGGACAGACCTCTGTTGATCGGCGGAACAACAATTCGCAGTAGGCGCGGAATCGGCGTAGCACGGATCCTCAGGGCTTCCCCCGAGCGGCGAGGACTCATTTGTTAACTACTTTCCGGCCCAACGCGAGCAGGCTTCTGAGGGCTGAATCGTGCGACCAGTTCGCAGCCCTGGAATCTCAGCACTGGGGTCTTGACAGGCAACGGCGCTGGGTCTATAGTAAACCAAGTGGTTAACCATTGCACACACGGCGAGGGGCGGCTGGACGCGACGTTCCACGCACTGGCCGATCCGACTCGGCGGGCGATGTTGGCTCGTCTGGCGCAAGGCGAAACCACGATCGGCGAATTGGCGAAGCCGTTTCGCATGTCGCTGCCGGCGGCGTCCAAACATGTCCGTGTGCTCGAGCGCGCGGGCCTCACTCGCGTGGAGCGCGAGGGTCGCGTGCGCAAGTGCCGGCTGGTGACAAAGCCGATGCAGGAAGCGGCCGAGTGGATCGAACACTACCGCCGGTTCTGGGACAGCGCGTTTGACCGGCTGGCGGCGTACCTCGAAAGCACCAAGGAGTCATGACCCATGACCACGACTGAAAGCGGCTGTTCGCTCCAGATCAAGCGGACGTTCGCGGCTTCGCCCGAGCGCGTGTTCCGGGCATGGACGGATCCGGCCGCGATGCGGATTTGGTTTGCGCCGGGGGATTACACGGTGCCCGAAGCGGAAGCGGAACTGGGGCCAGGGGGGCGCTATCGCGTGCAGATGCGTGCGCCGAACGGCAATCTGCATGAAGTAACGGGCACATATAAGGAAGTGGATCCGCCGCGGCGGCTGGTCTTCTCGTGGGCATGGGTGTCGAACCCGGCGGTGGAGATGCTGGTGACGGTGGAATTCCGAGCGTCAGGCGAAGAGACGGAAGTCACGCTGACGCACGAGCGGCTTCCGGACGAAGAGTCGCGGCGGCGGCACGAACAGGGCTGGATCGGGTGCCTGGCGAAGCTGCCGGCCGCACTCGCATAGACGAACGAAGAGAAAGGACTCGAAACATGGCAATCATTGACGGCATCATCGCCGAACTCGATCAGGAAGCTGCGGCGACGCGGCGCGTATTGGAGCGGGTACCCGAGGACAAGCTCACATGGAAGCCGCATCCGAAATCGATGAGCTTGGGGCAACTCGCCCTGCACATCGCGACGTGCAACGGCGCGATTGCGAACATCGCATCGCAGGACACGTTCGAAATGATGGCCTTTCAGCAGCCGGAAGCGAAGACGAAAGCGGAGATTCTCGATGCTTTCGACAAAGGGTTGGCGCAGGCCAAGCAACTTCTCACGAGCGTGGATGATGCGCGCGCGATGGCCGCGTGGTCGATGACGAAGCAGGGCAGTCCGATCTTTTCACTGCCGCGGATCGGCATGTACCGGGCGATCATGTGCAATCACCAGTATCATCATCGCGGTCAGTTGACGGTGTATTTGCGGCTATTGGATGTGGCGCTACCTTCGGTGTATGGTCCGAGCGCGGATGAGAATCCGTTTGGGTGACAGGATTTACCGCACGGCCACGGAGATGAGGCGGAAGCCGCCGGGGTCGGCGAAGACGAGCCGGTCCCCGTCGGCTCCGAGGAGCACGCCCAACTCTTCGTTGACGCGCGTGGCCAGCCGCGCGGGGACCCAACGATCGGCGGATTTGTCGAACTCGAGCACGATCTGGCCGGGGTTCTGATAGGTTCGGGCGAACAGGCGGCCGTTCGAGGCATAGGCGTGGCCGCCGTCGAACAGTTTCGAGCCGAGCTTCCAGCGTCCAATCAGGCGGCCTTTCGAATCGAGTTCGACCCATTCCGGCTCGTGATCGGCGCGGCCCAAGTAGGCGATACCACCGACTCGATCCGTGCCTGCTCGCACACGCCACAGCCCGAAACTCGGCTCGAAGGGATCGGCATCGGCGGGGAACAGCGAGCGTGGCAAGAAGGCTCCGGTCTGTTTGCCATCGCGGGCGAAGCGGCGGACCATCGGGTAATCGCGACGGTCCGGGCGCACGTTGTCCTCGGCGTCGCGCTGCCAGCCGAAGGTCCAGAGGGCGCCGGCCGCGTCAAAACAAATATGCGATGGCATGTAGTTGCCGGTGAGTACGATCCGTTCCTGCTTCCCGCTCGCGTCGAGAAACACGATCATGCCCGCGTAGCCGCGATCGGTGACGAAGCCGGCGCTGACGGCCACGCCTCCCCGGCCATCGGCAGCGGCGCTGCTGAGACTGGCGGCGGCTCCTCGAGGATCGAGCACCACGGCGTCAAAGGCGCGGCTGCCGCCGGGTTTATATACAGAAACGCGTCCGTGCCGTTGGCTCAGGAAGAAGAGGTAGCCTTTGTCGAACGCAGGCAGCGAATCGGATCCGAAGCCGCGCCCGAAATGAATCACGCTTACGCCGGAATCCGCGGCAAAGGCCGCGATGGCCGCCAAAACGAGAGCGGTACGCATACTGCAACTCTCGCGTTCATTATGGCTCGAATTTGACACCGGCAGCGCGGTCTCCTACAATCAATCCCGGTCCAAGTCTAGCTCAGGGGTTAAAGCACCATGATTCGTGTCGCCGCTTTGCGGTTCCTTTTTTTGATCGCCGCAGCTTGTTCGGCCTTGTTTGGCCAATCCATTACTTCCACACTCACGGGCACTGTTCGTGACCCAACGGGATCGGTTGTGGGAGGCGCCAATGTCACGTTGAAGAACGAGTCTTCGGGCGATCTTCGAAAGACCGTCACCAACGGCGAAGGATACTATTCGTTTCCTTCGGTGCCGCCGGGCTCGTACGCACTCACGGTGGAGATGTCTGGATTCCAGACTCTGGAACAACGCGGGATCGTGTTCTCGAGCGCGGAGCGGCGCAACGTCGATGGGACGCTCCAACTGGGCGCGACGAACCAGACAGTGGCGGTGGTGGGAGAAGTGGAAGCGCTGGCGCCGATCGATACGGGCGAAAAGGCTTCGGTGCTGACGACGGCGACGCTGCAGAACATCGCGGTGGTGGGCCGGAGCGCGGCGGAGTTCATCAAGATCCTGCCGGGGTTTGCGCAAGCGGGCAACGGCGTCACCAACTATCCGGGCTATGACGGCCAAGTGGTAGGCATCAACGGAAACGGCAACGCGGGACGCCAGAGCG